>NZ_CP021421.1:1200000-2400000 GCF_002201515.1 Muribaculum intestinale | reverse complement strand
GCCGATGATGGTGATAAGCTCGGGATTGCCCTTGAACTTGATTTCACCGATACCGCTGATGCGGTTTACATATTCGATTACGTTTACATCGTGAGGAGCGATAAACTGTGCGCCGTCGCTCCAGTAAGCCTTGTAACCGTTGTATTCCTTGGGGTTGTGGGAAGCGGTGATATTAACGCCGCTCTGACAGCCGAGCTCGCGGATAGCGAACGACAGCTCGGGAGTGGGACGGAAACTGTCGAAGAGATAGACCTTGATTCCGTTGGCCGAGAATATGTCGGCGACAATTTCGGCAAACTTGCGCGAGTTGTTGCGCACATCGTGGCCTACGACTACAGATATCTGGGGCTCATCCTTGAAAGCGACCTTAAGATAGTTGGCAAGCCCCTGTGTGGCGGCTCCTACCGTATAGATGTTCATACGGTTTGTGCCGGCACCCATGATACCGCGCAGACCGCCGGTACCGAATTCGAGGTCACGATAGAAACTGTCGATAAGTTCGGTTTTGTCGTCGGCGTCAAGCATGCGACGCACCTCGGCACGAGTTTCTTCATCGTAACCGTCGGCGAGCCATCCTTGGGCTTTTTCGGTCACCATCTTGATGAGGTTTTCATTTTCCATATCTTGAAATTTTTTGGTATTAAGGTATTTGGACAATTCTGTTAAGAGAGGTATTTCACAAAGGTAACGTTTCGCGCCAACTTTCGCAAGAAAAAGATGATGATAATTACAAAATATTATCTCGATTTACAGGTAATTTTACATTTTACCCTCGTCACAATAAGAAAAATATCCTCCATGGGTGATTATTATATGGTCAAGCACCCTTATGTCGAGCAATGCGCCTCCATCTCGCAACCGACGTGTGAGCGCATCATCCTCCTGACTGGGTCGCAGATTGCCCGAGGGATGGTTATGCACGAGTATGATTCCCGCCACCATGTCGCCGCGCTCCATCACCCGCTTGAATATAATTTTCGGATCCACTACCGTAGCGGCTGTGCCGCCGCTGCTTATCTGCACGCGGTCAATGACACTGTTGTTGCGCGACAGCATTACTATCCAGAATTCCTCATGATGAATATGCTGTAGCTGCCGGCGCATAAGGGCATACACTGTGTCGCTCCCCTTTATCACAGGCTTGCGCTCAACTTCCTCGTCGCGACACCGCATGCCCAGCTCGAATGCGGCAAGGAGACTGATTGCCTTGGCCGGGCCGACACCGGGATTATCTCGCACAATCTCACGCACAGAGCGCGAGGCGATATCCGACAGCTGACTGCCGTAACGGCGCAGCAACTCCTGACTCATTGTCAGGACCGATTTTCCACGCATGCCGTTGCCGAAGATTATGGCTACAAGCTCGGCGGTCGACAATGAACCGATACCGTCGCGCATGGCCTTTTCACGCGGGCGGTCGGACGGCGCGATATCCTCGATAAGGATATAGTCGCGCACTTCGGGTTGAGGAGATTCCATGTTCAAGAAAGTTTTTGATGTTATTACCGACATGCAGATACACGGCTATTTGCCGCGGCGCATGTCGATTTCTTCCGCGATATTACGCCCGCGGCCGAGCAATATCTTTGTAGTGTATGCCTTAAGGAAACCACATCCGTATCCCCCAAGCTGTATTATGCTTGCGGGGACAGCAAGCGTGGCGATTTTCACCGAATGCGTCGACACAAGAGCGGCCACCCATATCGCAAGCAGATAAAGGGCCAACGGAAGCAGGAACCATGGCGACACCAATATACCGAGCAGCAACAGAGTCATGCCACCTGCCACAGCCACCGCAGGGAGCCAGTGCACGAGTTTGAGCGAGTCGGGATACAGAAGATACAGTGTGATACGCGACATTCCGAACACGTATACCTGACGCATGAACTTGCGGAAATCGACACGTCGCTTATGATATACCGGTGCATCATGTATCAGGCCTATCGAAAACCCGGCATTGCGTATACGGGTACTCATGTCGATATCCTCGGAGAACATCTCACGGAATCCCCCTATCCGCTCGTAAACCTTGCGCGAATATCCCATATTGAACGTACGCGGAGTAAACTTTTCCAGACTTATCTTCCCGCCACGTATGCCTCCTGTGGTAAGGAACGATGTCATCGAATGATTGATTGCCTTCTGGGTAGGAGTAAACGAGTCGTGAGCGGCATCCGGACCGCCGAAGCAGTCGAGAGGACGCTCTCCCAATGCCTTGTCGAGATGCTCGAAGTATCCCGGAGGAATCACACAATCGGAATCGAAAAATATAAAATATTCACCCGATGCGCGGTCCATTCCGTAGTTGCGCGCAATCGAACGCCCCTCATTTGATTTGTAAAAGTATTTCACATCAACGCTGTCGGCATAGCGTTTTACCACCCCGTCACACGGCTGCGACGAACCGTCTTCCACAATTATTACCTCAAAGTCGGCAAACGTCTGTTGCGAAAGGCTTTTAAGCAAATCGTCGACCTCGTCAATACGATTGTATACCGGTATGATTACAGAATATTTAGGCATTGTGTATGGTAAAAGTCAATATCTGGTATTCAGGTTGCAGGCTACGGCATCTCCGGATTGGTGTCAGGCTCAGTCCATGCGATTCTTATAGTCCTCGTAAGTGAAATGGCGCAGGACCGAACATTCACCGCCGGCGTCGCACCATACGATATCGGGATGCTGTATCCCGTTGAACATCGTGGTCTTTACTGTCGTGTAGTGGTTCATATCCTCCAGGGTAAGAATATCTCCTATTTTCAGAGGCTTAGGAAAAGTCCACTCACCGACAAAATCACCGCTCAGACAGGAATTGCCCCCGAGACGGTAAGAAGGCATCCCTTCGCACGTCTCCACACTCTCTGTTATAGCCGGCTTGTAGGGCATCTCCAGACAGTCGGGCATATGACACGCGAATGAAGCATCGATAATCGCGGTCTTTACTCCCTGGTTCTCCACGACGTCAACAACTGAAGTAATCAGATCGCCGGTACGCCACATAAACGCACTTCCCGGCTCAAGGATTACCTTCAGCCAGGGATAGCGCTCACGAAATGCACGCAGGAGTCCGACAAGATGCTTTGTGTCATACCCCTCGCGGGTCATAAGATGACCGCCACCCATGTTTACCCATTTAACCTGCGGCAGATACTTTCCGAACTGTTTCTCAAATGCTTCGAGCACCTTTTCAAGATCATGTGAGGTAGACTCGCACAGAGCATGGAAATGCAGCCCCTCGATACCCTCCGGAAGAGAATCGCCAATCTGCTCGGCTGTAGCTCCGAATCTGGAGCCGGGAACAGCCGGATTGTATATGTCTGTCTCGATTACCGAACACATGGGATTGACCCTCAGTCCGGGGCTGACACGCTTGTCGGGATGCGCGGCGCTATACTCCTCCACATCCTTGCGAAACCGCTCCCACTGAGAGAGTGAGTTGAATGTAAGATGGGTGCTCCCCGCCAGAAATTTACCGATAGTGTCGGGGGTATAGGCCGGACAATAAGTGTGTACCTCTCCGCCAAGCTCATCGTTGCCGAGACGCATCTCGTTGAGAGAGCTCGCCGTGGAGTCACGCACATACTCGCGCACTACAGGGAATGTACGCCAGAGGGCATTGGCCTTGAATGCCATTATTATCTCTACACCGGCATCGCGCGCAACCGAGGTAATCAATTCAAGATTGCGGCGTATACGGTCTTCATATACTATATAATATGGTGTGGTGAGCTCAGTGGCTTTCATATATACTTATATACTTTTATTTTGAGTTATCACTTACCTGGTTCAGCTGTCGAGTATAGTAAATCTGGCGAACTTCAGAAGGAGTTTCTTCTCGCCTACGACATTGAATGCAACGGTAATCGTCGGACTTGGTGCATTTGATGTGACGGCCGAGATAGTGCCGACTCCAAAGCGCGAGTGCTCGATACGCATGCCTACTTTTATGTCTGCCACATCGTGGGTGCCGCCATCAGCCTGAGTCCCGCCACTGCTACCGACAGGATTTGATGACAGATTTACAGGATGGATATTTGACCTTGCCGGCTCGTCATCGACAAGCGGGTGGCGGAACGAACGGCGACGGTCGTCAGCCATTCTGCCCCCCATCGAATCTCGGTAATTGTCGAGAGGATTTATTACACTGTCAGAGCGGGAGAACTCACTGCCGGGCGAAATATACAGATATCCCCGGTCTATGTCTCCTATGAATCTTGAAGGGCGTGTCGGGGCTGTCTGCCCGTTGCGGTAGCGGCTCGCGGCATATGTAATCACACAATGGCGGCGCGCACGAGTTATCGCTACGTACAATAGCCGGCGCTCCTCCTCTATACCGCGCAATGTGTCGCAGCTCATTGCCGAGGGGAATAGTTCCTCTTCAACTCCTACTACAATCACATTGTTGAACTCCAGACCTTTCGCGGCATGGACAGTCATCAGTGTGACAGCCTCACCGTTGCTGTCGCTCATATCCTGGTCGGAGGAAAGCGACACGTTGGCAAGGAAATCGACAAGAGTCGTCTCCTGTGCAGACTGTTCCATGCGCTCGCCGACAAACTCCGATATGCCTTGCAGGAGCTCAAGAATGTTCTCCTGCTTCGAGATACTTTCCGGAGTATTGTCATGTATGAGGGAGGCAAGCATGCGGGTATCCTCGACGATACTGCGGGCAACATCGTAAGCCGAGGCGTTGGCAGTGATCATTCCGACGAATTTCTGCACCAGTTCGACAAAACCCGTCACCTTCTTGATTGCAGCCGATTTCAGTCCGGTATCGTAGCAATCGAGCGATGTAGCCACATTCCACATACTCACGCCACAGTGCATGGCTGTATGTATCAGCCTGTTTACGGTCGTGTCCCCTATGCCTCGGGCAGGAGTGTTTATAACCCGCTTGAAAGCCTCGTCGTCATCAGGATTGACAGCCAGACGCATGTATGCCACGATATCCTTCACTTCCTTGCGCTGATAGAATGACAGGCCGCCGTAGATACGGTAAGGGATATTGCGGTTACGCAGCGACTCCTCAAGGCGTCGCGACTGAGAATTGGTACGGTAAAGAATGGCAAACTCATTATAAGGGTCGTGGCTACGCATCTGCATCTGCGACACCTTGTTGGCCACAAGTATGGCCTCCTCATAGTCGCTGTAGGCCTGCACGACCTCTATGCGCGAGCCGACATCGTTGCGCGAGAATACCTGCTTGGGTATCTGCTCCTTGTTTTTTGCAATCAGAGTGTTGGCGGCATTTATGATATTCTGGGTCGAGCGATAGTTCTGCTCAAGTTTGAATGTGCGCAATGCCGGAAACGACTTATGCAGATTGAGTATGTTGCTGATATTGGCTCCACGAAACGAGTATATGCTCTGAGCGTCATCGCCCACAACACACAGGGCCTTTGACTCCTCGCAAAGCTGACGTATGATGACATGCTGGGCAAAGTTGGTGTCCTGATACTCGTCGACAAGCACATATCTGAAATACTCCTGATATTTCCTGCGGATATCCGGATTATCACGCAGCAGCACGTTCGTGTAATACAGCAGGTCGTCAAAATCCATGGCTCCGGCATGGCGGCAACGCGCGCAGTATGCACGGTATATAGCACCGAGCGCCGGGCGCTTCGCTCTCTCGTCGGCCGACATCTGAGCGGAATCGGCAATATACATGTCCGGCGATATCAGCGCGTTTTTCGCATTGGATATGGCAGCGATAACGGTGGCAGGCTTGTATACCTTGTCGTCAAGCTCCATATCACGCAGTATAGTCTTTACCAACGATTTGGTGTCGGCCGCATCATATATCGTAAAACTGCTCTTAAACCCGATAAGGTCGGCGTTGAAGCGCAGCAGTCTGGCGAAAATACTGTGGAATGTCCCCATCCACAGCTGCGAGGCCACAGCAGGGCCGACCATCTGCTGGATGCGCTCCCGCATCTCTTTGGCGGCCTTGTTGGTAAATGTAAGAGCCAATATACGCCATGGCTCATAGCCATGGTGCAGCAGATGTACAATCTTATATGTGAGCACACGTGTCTTGCCCGACCCGGCACCGGCGATTACCAACTGCGGGCCATCATTGTAGACTACGGCGTCGCGCTGCTGGTCATTCAGCTGCAAAAGATAGTCATCTTCTTTGGTCATATCACTTCAAGATTGCCGGCAAGTCGCTGGCGCACTACTTCATATATGATGACACCGGCCGCCACCGACACATTGAGCGAGCCGATATGCCCGAACTGTGGTATGCTTACAAATGTGTCGCACTGTTTGAGCACCTCAGGCGATATGCCAACATCCTCGGCACCCATCACGATGGCTACCGGACCGGTATAATCGGCCTGGGTGTAATTGATATCGGCCTTCTCCGACGCAGCTACAATTTTGTAGCCGTTATCCTTGAGGAAACGCACGGCTCCCGCGGCGGAACGCTCGCGGCATACAGGGATATGAAGCAGCGCGCCGGCAGAGGTCTTAACAGCGTCGCCTCCGACACTCACACTCCCGCGCTCGGGAATCACGATAGCATCGACTCCGGCACACTCGCATGTGCGGGCTATCGCTCCGAAGTTGCGCACATCAGTAATGCCGTCAAGCACTACCACAAAAGGAAGCACGCCATCCTCATACAATGCAGGCACTATATGGTCAAGACGATGATATGTGACAGCCGACAGCATCGCGAGCACACCCTGATGGTTTTTCCTTGTTATACGGTTGATGCGCTCGACCGGCACTCGCTGCACCGGCACACGGCTCCGGTGCAACTTGTCGAGCAACTCTTTGAGAAGGGCCTCCCCCTGGAGATCCTTGCGGATAAATACCTTGTCAATTTCTTTTCCGGCCTCTATGGCCTCGATTACGGCGCGTATGCCGAATATATAGTCGGTTGATTCCATTATATTTTTTGTTAGACAGTTATAACATGCTCTTATAAACTGTTTCTTAGTTATTGCTTGCACTTAACAGAGAGAGGGCGTTGGCACGGGCGGCAGCATCGACGGTAGACCCACTCAGCATTACGGCAATCTCATCGATACGCTGCTCGCGGTCGAGCTGGCGTATATGGGTATGGGTCGCGTCCTCGTCGTCAATCTTATACACCTTATAATGCGCATTGCCCAAAGCAGCCACCTGAGGCAGATGTGTGATAGCCATCACCTGGATAGAGCGTGAGATATCGCGCATCATAAGACCCATGCGGTTGGCCACATCGCCCGACACGCCAGTGTCGATTTCATCAAAAATAATCGACGGCAACTGCATGCGGCTTGCGATAATGCTCTTTACCGACAGCATCAGACGGGAAATCTCGCCGCCCGACGCAGTCGAACCAACAGGCATAAGCGGCTGGTTCTTGTTGAACGCAAACTTAAACTCGACAGTATCCATACCGGTCGATGACATGTCGCCTGTGGTAATCTCCACTTGTGCGCGCAGATTCTTCATGCCGAGCGGAGAGGCAGTGTCACACAGCAGCTTCTCGAAGCGGCGGGCCTCTTCAGTACGACGGCGTGTAAGCTCGGCGGCAATCTCCTTGGCCGCAGCCTTGGCGCGCCGAGCTTCCTTCTCCAGCTCCTCGATGGTATAAGAACTGTTTTCGAGCGAGGAGAGCTTTATCCTGAAATTCTCGCGCAGCTCGATAAGGGCTTCGACTGAACTGACATGATGCTTCGACTGCAGGGAATATATGTCGTTGAGACGCTGCTCCACGGCCTCGAGCTCGTCGGGGTCGGCATTGAGGTCGCGGTCGAAATCAGACAGGGTATCTGCTATGTCGCGTAGCTCGATATGAACTGTATTAAGCCGCTCCACGATATTGTCGGCATCGTCGAGCACCTGAGAAAGCTGCTCGCAATATTCCATAGCATCGCCAAGAAGGGCAATGGCATTGCTGGTACCGTTGGAGAGAGAATCGAGAGCACCGCCAAGTGTCGACTTTATCTCGGTGATATTGGCGAGCACGTCGCGGTCCTTTTCAAGCTGATCCTGCTCGCCTGCCTCAAGATTCATTGCATCGAGCTGTTCAAGCTGGAAGCGGGTGAAGTCCTCGTCCTGACGGTTCTGCTCGATAAGTTTCTTTGTATCACGCAAGCGCTTCAATGCGCGCCTATAGGCGACAAAGCGCCGCGAGTAGTCGGCAAGCAGCTGTTCATTTCCTGCAAGAGTGTCGATAATGCTAAGCTGAAACTCCGGCGACGCAAGCAGACGGTTGTTATGCTGGGAATGGATATCTACCAGAAGCATGGCCACGTGGGAGAGGAGGTCGAGCGTCACCGGCGAGTCGTTGATGAAGGCCCGCGAGCGTCCGGCAGGGGCAATCTCCCGGCGCAGGATACAGACATTATCATCCCACTCGATATCATTTGCCACACAGTACTCTTTCAGCCGCTTGTAGTCGTGAAGTTCGAAAGTGGCCTCGATTACCGATTTGCGACCCGAATCGCGCACAGCTTTCAGGTCGGCCCTCTCGCCAAGTATGAGCGACAGAGCGCCGAGCATGATTGACTTACCGGCGCCGGTCTCTCCGGTGATTATGTTGAGCCCATTGTGGAATGTGATATCGACAGTGTCGATAAGAGCGTAGTTTGATATATGAAGAGATCTTAACATAACGTTGGGTCTTCTAAGTCAGTCGCTGTGACGCGGCTCTATTTGTTTTTACCCTTCTTAATCTGGTCCAGGCGCTTACCCTCGGTAGGATAGAGACTGTAAAGCAACTCGTATACACGGTCGCGCTCATCCTGAGGTGCCTTGGAGTAGACATTTACCAGCTCGTCGAGCTTAGCGTCCTTGAACATGGATATCCCTACCGACATCGGAGCCACCCGGCTTACATCAGAAAGGATATCAAGCGACTGAGTGATGCGCTGGCGTCCTTTGTCGGGGCTTACCGACATCTCGTCAAGACCTGTGCGATGGTAGGCATACACCATGTCGCGCAACTTCTGTGTCGAGGGTTCGGTAAACGCGTTGAGCACCGCGGCACGGTTCTTTGTATCCTCGAATGCCTTCCATCCGCTTTCTCCGGCCGACTGTGCCATCTGCACCACATTCTTGAGCATCTCCCAGTATTGGTCGCCGCCACGTGGTGAGAAACTGTCGAAGTCGATAGCGAGAATCAGATAGACATAGTAGTTTATTATAGCGGTAAGATTGCTCTCCATCGTGTTTTCAGAGAAAATCAGCGGCTCGCCCTGCGAATAGTCAAATTCAATTTTTGTGTCCTTGAAATTGATTAACGTAGTGGTATAGTTGCTGTTGTAGACAGGTCGCGACGACTGTATCTGAAGTTCGCCGGTGATATGCGGGTCCTCATAGGTCTTGACAGTAAGGAAGAGCTTGCACTCTATCTTTTCGTTTGTCGAAAACTGGGCATTGGTCCACTTGCGGGTATTGATATATTCCGACAAGGCGTCCTGAAGAGTTGAAAACACCGCGGTATTTGTACCTGCCACCTGCGAATAGTCAATCTCGACCTTACAGTTGAGTTCCTGGGCTGCAGCCGACAGCGAGGCTGCCGACAGCATGGCAACAGCCATAACATAGCGTAAAACGAGGAGAACACACTTCATATGTCAGAGCGTAAGCATTATATCAAGAATATCGTCGGCGACCTCGCGCTTGTCCTTCAGCGGGAATGGAACAGTGCGTCCGTCGGCAGTATATATCGTAATCTTGTTGGTATCTGTCGAAAAACCTGCGCCGGCATCACGCAATGAGTTAAGGACAATCATATCAAGATTCTTGGATTTCAGCTTGGATATGGCGTTGTCACCTTCATGGTCTGTCTCCAGGGCAAATCCTACAAGTATCTGTCCGGAGCGTTTACGCTCACCAAGAGTGCGGGCGATATCCGGATTCTTTACAAGCCTTATCACCGGAGGCTCATTGCCTTCACGCTTAATCTTTGTATCCGAAGGGGCGGCGGGCGCATAGTCGGCCACAGCCGCACACATGATGGCCGCATCGGCATCGGCAAAAGCCGCCTCGCAGGCATCAAGCATCTGACGGGCCGACTCCACGCGTACTACATCGACCGACGGGCTGAAATCATGCGCGATACTTACGTGGCCACTCACCAGAGTGACCCGGGCACCACGCGCCGCGGCCTCTTCGGCAAGAGCATATCCCATCTTTCCGGAGCTGTAATTGCCGATAAAACGCACAGGGTCGATACGTTCGTAGGTAGGACCGGCAGTAATCAGTATGTGCTTACCCGCCAGGTCGAGACTCTTCCCGAAGAAACGGTCAAGCACCTCGACTATACGCTCAGGCTCTTCCATGCGGCCCTTGCCTGTAAGGTGGCTCGCCAGCTCTCCGGCTCTGGCCTCGATGATATGATTGCCATACGAACTTAGCAGCGCGAGATTGCGAGTTGTCGATGGATGGGCCATCATATCGAGATCCATCGCAGGCGCCACGAATACAGGAGCCTTCGACGAGAGATATGTGGTCACGAGCATATTGTCGGCCACACCGTTGGCCATCTTTCCTATTGTCGATGCGGTAGCGGGGGCTATGACCATAGCGTCGGCCCACAGACCGAGGTCGACATGGCTGTGCCACTCACCGGTGTTGGCGGTAAAGAACTCGCTTATTACCGGCTTTCCGCTGAGTGTCGACAATGTGACAGGCGTGATAAACTCTTTTGCATTGGGAGTCATCACCACCTGCACTTCCGCTCCGGCCTTGACCAGCAGTCGCAAAAGCATGGCCGACTTGTAGGCGGCTATGCCCCCGGTGATGCCGAGTATGATATGCTTGCCTTTTAGAGGGTGTGTCATTATTTTAGGCGCATTTTTATAGCAGTAATCACCTGTTTGGTATTGGCAGGAAACTCGCCCTGCATCATCCAGGAATAATATCCGATATCGCGGCGAAACACTTCTTCGACAGGCTGTCCCTTGTATTTTCCGAAATTGAACACCTCGGTGCCTGCGTCATTACGGATTATGCGTCCCATAAGATCCACATTCCTGTTTTGTGTGGAGAACTCGGCAAGATATGCTACATCGTTTTTCAGCGTGTCGTAACAGTCGAGCTGAGCCTTCAGCACTTCGTATGTGGCCCGTGTATCGGCATTTGCGGAATGGGCTTCGGTGAGATCCTTTCCACAATAAAATTTGTATGCGGCGACAAGTGTGCGCTGCTCCATTTTGTGGAATATCGTCTGCACGTCGATAAAACGGCGTTTTGACAGGTCGAACGCAATTCCGGCACGCAGGAATTCCTCGGTAAGGAGAGGCACATCGAAGCGGTTGGAATTGAATCCGGCGATATCCGCGTCGGCAAAAAGCTCCATAAGTTCGGCGGCAATCATGCTGAAGGTAGGAGCATCGGCCACATCGGCGTCAGTAATGTGGTGTATGGCGGTAGCTTCGGCCGGAATTGGCATACCCGGATTCACACGGAGGGTACGTTCTATCTCCGAGCCGTCGGGCATGACCTTTATAATCGAAATCTCCACAATGCGGTCGCGCATGATGCTCGTGCCTGTGGTCTCGAGGTCGAAAAATACTATCGGGCGGGTAAGTACAAGATTCATTTCTTAGAATTCAGAAACAGTCATTGGCATGAGCAACATTAGCAAGTCGGAGTCGGCGCTCTGTTCTGCGGGAACAAACACACCGGGACGGCTCGGGTCGGAGAGCTTGAGAAGCACATTTTCGGTAGAGATTGTATTGATAATCTCTATCAGATATGGCGCGCTGAATCCGATTACCATATCACTGCCTGTAAAGTCGCAGGGCACCTCCTCGCGGGCTGAAGTGCAGAAGTTGTTGTCGGTAGCCTTCATTGTGAGCTTGTCGGCGTTGATACGGAACTTTACCAGACCGTGGCCCTGGTCAACGAATACAGCCACACGGCGTATTGCGGTAAGGAACTGCTGACGGTCGAGAGTGACAACATAAGGATTGTTCTGAGGTATCACTCGGTTGTAATCGGGGAAGTTGCCTTTGATAAATCGGCAGTTGAAGCGATATGAGGGGCTTTCGAAAGTAACGCTCTTGGGCTCTACCGTAATTTTGATAGCCTCTTCCTTGGCAAACACATTCTTGATTACCGTGGCAGGCTTTACGGGCAATATAAACGAGCCTTCCTGTCCGGGCTCTGACATGTTGTTGCGATAGCGCACGAGCTTGCGTGTGTCGGTTGACACAAATACGATTCCATCAGGCTTGATATCCCAGAGGATACCCATCATCTGCGGACGCAGGTCATCGTTGCCTACTGCAAACAGAGTGTTGTCGATGCCTTTCAGCACCTGCTCGGTAGGACATACAAACGAGAAGTTGGCATCGGAAGCCTCGGCATCGGCTTCGTTGGAGGGATATTCCGAGCCGTTGAGAGCGATAAAACTGTAATTGCCGGTGGCATAAGTCAGTTCTACGGAAAGATTCTGATCATTGATGTTGAATTCCAGCCCCTGGTCAGGCATCTCTTTGAGGAGGTCGACCAGACGGCGTGCGTCGACACAGAAACGACCCTCGCCCTCAGCGTCCATAACTTCCATATGGGCTACGAGAGTATTTTCGAGGTCGGAGGCTGTGACAGTAAGTGTGTCACCGGATAATTCGAAGAGGAAATTATTGAGGATAGTCAACGCATTCTTCGAATTAATCACCTTGCTGACGGCTGACACAAATGTGTAGAGTGTCTTGCTGGAAACATTAAATTTCATGAGGCGGTATTTAGTTGATTTTTTTATTCAGTATGTGATAGTATAGAACTATTGCGGTTAAATTAACCAACCTACAAAGATACACCTTTTCCGGCACAAATCCATATACGCCGGGCAGTTTTATCATATGCGGCAGTCATCACGGGAACGGGGAACGGGAACGATGCCGGGACATAGCAGTCAGACCGGTCTGTCCCGGCAGTTCACGGTGGTAGTGGTGTGTGTAGTCATAGTCAGATGATATTAACTTTTGTTTTCCACAAAGGTACACAGACACCTGTGCAACAAATCGGCACTACAACGTTAAATAATACTAATAGCCAATTTTGATTTTTCTCTTTCTAACAGTGCCTTCACTCCATAGGTAAATAACAGCCAAATGGCTCCGTTAACATTATTTACATATCAATAACCCGAGATTAAGCCAATAGCATTTGGCTATTTTCAAAAAATATCTGTAACTTAGAGCATATTTAGAACTTGTTTAATCATAAATGCGAACTGAAGAATGCATTATAACATATTTTATTTTGCCCATGAATATGCTTTATGAATAATTATCTCATTCCTGCCATATTTTTGTAAAAATCCAACAGGATGAAATTTGCATTTATTTTCAAACATGCCCTTAGTGAATCGTTTTATAAAAGGAAAGTATACAGCTATGAAGGATCTCGACCAATTTCTCAACCGCATAGATCTGCCGCGCATCAACCCCTCGTCAGGAGCCTTACTTGTGGCCGAGCCTTTTTTACGCGAAAGCTATTTCAACCATGCGGTAATATACCTCGTAGATTACGGCGACGGAGAGTCATCGATGGGTATTGTCATGAACAAGACTACCAACTATCTGCTGTCGGATTTATTGAATAATGTGACGCGCCGCGAACCGGTACCGGTATACTGCGGTGGGCCGCTTTCGGGCGACAGGCTTTATTTCATACATCGCCTCGGTGACATAATTCCCGGAGCCAAGCATATAGCCGACGGGATGTATATAGGCGGAGATTTCGACTGCATGATAGACTATGTCAACGCAGGGTATCCGCTGGAGGGATTCGTACGGTTCTGTCTGGGCTACAGCGGCTGGGATGTGGGGCAGCTTGACGACGAGCTGAAAAACAACGTGTGGGCTGTAACCAGCATGAAGGATGCCGATACAATACTTCAGGGTTCGGAGGACGGATACTGGCACGGCCAGGTGCGTACAATGGGTGCGAAATACCGCGGATGGCTTTATCACCCACAATATCCGTCGCTCAACTGACCATGCGCCGCAACAGAGTCACATCATCACAAACATCGCGCCCCTGCATGGACAGTCCATGCAGGGGCGCGATGTATTATATTCTAACTTAATCAGGCGGGCACTGAAACTTTATTCTTGTCGCAACTCTTCACCGCACGGGAAAGAGCCATATTGGCAAGCGCCCAGAATGCGATGTCGAGAATAATCAGAAGAGTGATGTTGAGCATATTGGCAAGACAAATGTTAGCCACCGAGAAAAACAGTGCTACTCCAACGATTGTAACCATAGCTCTGCGCGAAGGCATGCCTAAAGAAAGGAGTTTATGATGGATGTGGGTACGGTCGGGGAGGAACGGATTGTTGCCTTTGCGCACACGTCCGATAAACACACGCACTACATCGAAGCAAGGCACGATAAGCGGAGACACGGCTACAACGAACGAGTTGCAGTAGAATCCTTCGAGATTGAGCGTCGGGGCTGTAAACAGATGCAGGCTCAGGAATGAGAGCAGGAGGCCTACAGTAAGAGAGCCGGCATCGCCCATAAATATTTTCTTACGCTTTGCAGGGTTGCCGAATACGTTGTAATAGAAGAACGGCACAAGCACTCCGAGCGAAGCAAACGAAAGCATGGCATATACATACTGTCCCAAAAGATAGAATGTGACGCCATAGATAATGAAGCCTGTCATTGCCAGACCGGAAGCGAGACCGTCGATTCCGTCGATAAGATTAAGAGCATTGCATACGAATACGATATACAGCACGGTCAGAGGCCACCCGAGCCATGCAGGAATGGAATCTATCCATAAAAATCCATGGAACGAGTTAATCCAGAAGCCGCCCATGATGATAAATACGGCACAAAGTATCTGAGCCACAAACTTGGCACGATAGCGCACTCCGACAAGGTCATCGCCTACTCCGACAATATACATTAGGAACAGGGAGCAGAATCCCATTGAGAGGGGAAGAGTCTGCGCCTCGACAAGCGACATGAGCCTGGAGTCGCCAACAAGCATAGTAATGCCCAGAATGAGCGATACGGTAAAACATATCACAGGAGTGAATGCGATGCCTCCGAGCCGAGGCACGATACCCTTGTGGATCTTGCGCTCATCAGGCATATCGAAAAGATCTTTCTTGAAAGCGACAAGCAAAATCTGCGGAATAAATATACCCGCAAACATCACGCAAAGTACAAATACGACAAAATTACATAGTAACCAGAAATTCATAACATTAGTGTGTAGTATTATTAATTAGTAAAGTTGAATCTATATTAACTTTTTACTGTGGGTAAAACATCAATTTAAAAATCACCGGCCGATACCATAATATATAAAGCCTTCCGATTCGACTTCGGAACGGTCATATATGTTACGGCCATCGACAATCAACGGATTTGTCATAACACGGCGCAATACAGGCCACGAAGGCATGCGGAACTGTTTCCATTCGGTAAGCAACAGCAAAGCACCGGCTCCAAGAGCGGCATCATACATATCGGATGCATATTCGATACGCCCGTCGCCAGGCAGAGAACATCCATCACCCAGACGCCGACAGCATTCAGCCATAGCTACCGGATCATATACACGGACAATCGAACCAGCTGCGACAAGGCTTTCAATCACCACCAGAGATGGCGCCTCGCGCATATCGTCGGTCTCCGGTTTGAAAGCAAGACCCCATACGGCCACGGTCATCCCGGCCAACTCAGTACCGAGCGCAGAACTGAGCTTTTCAAAAACGACTTTTTTCTGAGCCTCGTTGGTGGCCTCGACAGCCTCGACCACACGCATCACGCATCCGTTTTCGCGCGCCGTGCGGGCGAGAGCCTTTACATCCTTAGGGAAGCACGACCCTCCATAGCCACAGCCGGAGTACAAGAACTTGCCACCGATGCGAGCGTCGGTACCGATACCTTTGCGCACCATATTGACATCGGCGCCCACACGGTCGCACAGATTGGCAATATCGTTCATAAAGGAAATGCGGGTAGCGAGCATCGCATTGGCCGCATACTTTGTCATTTCGGCCGAGGGAATATCCATGAAGTAGACACGGAAATTGTTGGTAAGGAAAGGACGGTAAAGTTTTGTCATAACAGCTTTTGCCCGCTCGCTCTCCACACCGACAACCACTCTGTCGGGCGACATGAAATCCTTGATAGCGGCTCCCTCCTTGAGAAACTCGGGATTGCTTGCAACCTCGAAATCTATATCTACGCCTCTCTCGGCAAGCCGAGCGGCTATCTCGGCCTTAATCTTTGCAGCGGTGCCAACCGGTACAGTCGACTTGGTGACAAGCAGAGTGTATCGGTTGATGTGGCGTCCGAATGTACGGGCTACATCAAGGACGTAGCTCAGGTCGGCGCCTCCATCCTCGTCGGGAGGGGTGCCTACCGCGGAAAACACCACCTCCACATTGTCGAGACATTCGGCAAGCGAGGTGACGAAATGGAGGCGTCCGGCCTCTACATTACGACACACAAGCTCCCTGAGCCCCGGCTCGTAGATAGGTATCTCACCGGCATTAAGCCGCGCTATCTTTTCAGTATCTATGTCGACACATGTCACATCAACCCCCATCTCGGAAAAACATGCTCCCGAGACAAGACCGACATAACCTGTTCCGACTATCGCTATATTCATTACAATAATTGTCTATTCAAATCCTACAGCACAAATTCTCCAAGATAAGAGTCGCAACATGATGCCATAAAAAGGCATCCGAACCCCTATCCGAGAGGTAACGACGACAAAATTACCAATTATGCCGCACTTGTGCAAATTTTAAGGAATTCTATCACACTATTTCAAGCAGATATGTCCGTACAACAGCGTTTACCTCAGCCGTTCAAGCACCGACAGCATCTCTTCCGGATTGACCGCGGCAGCTCTGCATACAGCTACAATCACATCGCGAGGATAGCAATTGGCCCGCAGCCATTCCATTGACAAGGCTCTGTCGCGCTTGGACAGCCTCACGCCATCGGAATTTTTAAGAAGTGGAAGATGAGCGTATACCACAGGCTCCGGCAGTTCCAGCAATGACATGACATAACGCTGAGGGGCTGTAGACATAAGCAAATCATCTCCACGCACCACCTCCGTGACACCCATATCGGCATCGTCGACAGCCACGGCAAACTGATACGCCCAGTCACCTCCCTTGCGCCGGAGCACAAAATCGCCGAAATAACAGGACAGCGCCACATTCTGACGCCCACAAATCAAATCGTCAAATGACACCTCATCACTATCCGGCCCGCCCGGACAGGGGGGCACCATGAGACGTAGATTCGCCTCTGCGGCGACAGCACCATAGCATGGCGTCGACGGGCGACAACGCCCGGAGTAAGCCACATGTCCGTCGGAAGCATGTGGAGCCCTCGATGCCATCAGGTCGGCGCGCGTGCATACACATGGATATACAAGTCCCATCCCCGCAAGGCGCTCAAGATATGACATATATGCGTCATCGCGTGCACTTTGATATATCGGACCCTCATCCCAGCCCAGTCCAAGCCAGTCGAGATCAGACATTATCATATCGGCCCACATCTGCCGCGAACGCTGACGGTCAATATCCTCTATGCGCAGAAGCCAGCTTCCGCCCTTAGCTTTGGCCGACACATACGACATCAAAGCGGCATAGACATTGCCGAGATGCATCCGCCCGGAGGGAGAAGGCGCAAAGCGGCCTTTCCAACGTCCGCATCCGGCAGAAACAGCAGTATTACAGAGTATATCAAGCATTCCAGTCAATTTCTCAATTTATCACGGCTACTACAGAATAGCCGGGGAGCAAAGATAATCATTTTCACCGATATGCCTTCAGCAGGGATGATTGACTGGATATATCAGGCGGACAGTGAAGATTCCAAATCGAAGTGCAAAACTTTGAGATGGGCATTAGTCATTCTCCTCTCTCCTTCTGGCGAGGGGATGCCCAAGCGGCGGGGGCGGCCTAAACCGCCCCCAAGAGCGAACAGCAGCAGAACATACTGGCAATACAAAATAAAAAGGGAGACCGAAGTCTCCCTGAGATTAACTAATTTTGTATTGCTTATGTACAGACAATTAACCTCGCAGCAAAGGTCGCAAATTTTCGCCTTACTGCAAAGAAAAACTTCGAGAGAAGAAATTGCCCTCATAGTAGGGTGCAGTCAGTCAACGCTTTGTCGTGAACTGAAGCGCAATTCCACAACCAAAGGCCACTATCTGTGGGAAAAGGCTCATGCCAAAGCCCTTGAACGCAGAAAGCGCACCACATCCAACAAGAAGCTCGACAGCGTGTTGGTGTGGCGTATAAAACAGATGATTATTGACCACCAATGGTCACCAGAACAAATTCGTGGCGTGTTGGCCAAGGAAGGTGTTTCCGTATCCATACAGACCATTTACAACATTATAAACGCTGATGAAAGCGGAGAACTGCGCCGTCACCGCAGACATCCCGACTTCCGACGACGACCAAAAGGCGAACGCAAACCCACTAAAGCCACCAACATACCAAACCGCACAAGCATACACGACAGACCGGCCGAGGCCGACGGCAAACGCTTTGGCGATTTTGAGATGGATCTTATTGTTGATGCCTACGGGCACGCGATTCTAGTGCTGCTTGAACGCATGACTGGCTTTGTGATGATGGAGAAACTACCTTACGGAAAAAGAGCCAAGCCATTGTCAAAGACTGTCGTGAGAATGCTGTACGCATACCGTAAATATCTTAAAACCATCACTACTGACAACGGCAGCGAGTTCGCGGCACACCTCGACATAACCGCCGGATTACGCATCAAAGGTCTCGATGATGTGACTGTTTACTTTGCCGACAGCTACTGCTCATGGCAGAAAGGAGCGGTCGAAAACATCAACAAACTCATCCGTCAATACATCCCCAAAAAGTCAAATTTCAATGATTTCACTGACCTATACATCAAGAATGTCGCAAAGAAACTAAACCTCAGACCACGGAAAAAACTCGGTTTTTCAAACCCGAAAACCGAGTTCTTCAAACAAATCGCTAATTTTGCACTTGCCAGTTGAACCTGCGTATCAGGCGGACAGCCATAACTGACATTAAATTAACTATCATTAATTTTGTGCTTCCACATTTAACAGCTATATTTGCACGTTGAATTACGGCGGGTCGCCATAATCAGGCATATGGTACGCGCCATTTTACCGAATGAAAATCAAAAATCAACCAATAACCATACGTCATTAAATATGAAAAAATTAAGTATCTTAGGTCTGTGCCTTGTGGCCGCGCTTTCCGCATCGGCCCAGAAAAGCCTTGTAAAAGAGGTAGAAGGAAAGGCCAAAGGCTTTAACGCCGACTTCGCGGCAGCACGCGACATGCTGAAGCCCGCCATGACCAATCCGGAAACCGCCAACGACGCTCAGACATGGTATGTAGCCGGCACTATCGAATACGGCGACTATGACAATCTGCTCGGCAAGAAAGCCGTAGGCCAGAACGCAGACGGCCAGATAATGGGCAACGACCTGCTGCTCGGCTACGACTACTTCATGAAAGCCCTTCCTCTCGACTCTATCGTAGAGACCGACAAGACCGGCGCTCCCAAGCTCAACAAGGACGGCAGCAAGAAAATCAAGACCAAATACTCTAAGTATATGGTCAAGAAAATGGCCGCACACCATCAGGACTATGTATCGGCCGGACAGTATCTGTGGGATGCCAAAGATTTCGACGGCGCATATCGTGCATGGGATATCTATCTTAACATGCCATCCAACAAGATGCTCGGAAACGATGCTCCCGCAGCCCTTCCCGACAGTGTATCGGCCGAAATCTCTTATTTCCAGGCCCTCGCCGCATGGCAGGCTGAGAAACTCGACGCCGCCCTCAATGCTTTTGACTATGCTCTGAGCAAAGGGTACAACAAGAGCGACCTGTATGACTACGCAGTATCTGTAGCAGCCCAGAAAGCAGCCGCCGAGACCGACAGCGTAGCACAGGAAAAAGCCAACCGCAAGGTTGTATACTATGCCGACCTCGGCAACAAGGCTTGCGGTGACACTACCGTGAAGTATCTCAACATCATCATCAACGACAAAATCAACAACCGCAAATACGACGAGGCCAAGGAACTTCTTGAAAAAGCTATCTCCGTATCGCCCAACAATGCCGAACTTTACGATGTGCTCGGTATCCTCTATCAGAGCCAGAACGAACTCGACAAAGCTCAGGAGTATCTGACCAAGGCCGTCACCATCGACCCCACTTTCCCCAAAGGCCAGCTTGACATGGGCCGCGTGATATACGCACAGGGTGCAAAAATCGACGAGGCTTCGGCCACACTTCCCAACGCGGAATACGCCAAAATCCGCAAAGAGAAAGTAGATCCCCTGCTCCGCGAGTCAATCCCCTATCTGGAGAACGCCCTCAAGAACGAGTCGACAGAACAGGAGGCCCGCCGTCTGCTCCGCAGCATCTACTACAGCCTTGAGGACGAAGCAAACCTCAAGCGCATCGAGTCGATGTAATAAATACCCCGAAACCGTTTATACATATTACAAAGGAGGTGGCCGATACCCGCCTCCTTTGCTTTTTCTCTCAATATATTATGCCGCTCACCAACAACGACCGCAAGCTGTATGCCGACCTCGACAGAGCCAAAACACGCCGTGAACACGGACTCTTCATGGCTGAAGGCACAAAGTGTGTGCTCGATACCATCGGCCATTTCGAGGTACGGTCGCTGTGCGCCACAGATAAATGGCTTGCCATTCACGGACACGAAATTCCACATCAAGTAGAGATTATTACGGTAAAGCGTAATGAACTCGAACGCATGAGCCATCTCTCTACCGCACCTGAAGTGGTAGCGATATACCGCATTCCACAGTACACCATAGACACAGAGATGCTGTCGCCCGGCATCACACTGCTGCTCGACCGAGTGCAGGACCCGGGTAATCTGGGCACAATCATACGGATTGCCGACTGGTATGGAGTGCGCCAGATTATCTGCTCGCCGGACACAACCGATGTATGGGGTCCAAAAGTCGTGCAGTCGACAATGGGAGCAATATCCAGGGTGAAATGCCATTACACTCCGCTGCCTGATTTTATAAGCGAGCACCGGGGCATACCGGTGTACGGGACATTTCTTGACGGAGACAACATATACTCATGCCGCCTTACCGAAACGGCAATGATAGTAATGGGCAATGAAGGCCAGGGGATATCACCGGAAGTAGAGCAAGCCGTGTCGCGACGTCTGCTGATACCCTCCTACCCTCCCGGCGCCCCGACAAGCGAATCGCTTAATGTCGGTATGGCTACAGCCATAACATTGAGCGAATTCCGCCGTAACCTGCTTGAATAATAATCAAGAAACCTTACCATTTATGGCCAAACAACAGAAAACGGCATGGTTCTGCAACAACTGCGGCACCGAATCGCCCAAATGGGTGGGACGCTGCCCGGGATGCGGTGAATGGAACACCATGATTGAGGAAAAACTGCCGGCGGGCGGCTCCAAAAGCAAAAGTGCGACTTTCGACCCGTCGCGAAAAAGCGTGCCGAAACCCATCTCGCAGGTAGAGACTGTAAGCGAGACACGCATACACATGCCAAGCGAAGAACTCAACCGTGTGCTTGGCGGAGGGCTTGTAGCAGGCTCGATAGTGCTGATAGGCGGCGAGCCGGGCATCGGAAAATCGACACTTGTATTACAAAACATATTATCGATACGCGGCAAGCGCATATTGTATGTAAGCGGCGAAGAGAGCACAAGCCAGCTTAAGATGCGTGCCGACCGCATAGGGCGGCTAAGCGATAATTGCTACATAGTGTGCGACACCTCGCTTGAGAATATCCTCGGACACGCCGAGTCGCTCAATCCGGAAATCATGGTGGTCGACTCGATACAGACCATAGCTTCAGATTCCATTGAGTCGTCGGCCGGAAGCGTAAGCCAGGTGAGGGAATGCGCGGCACAACTGCTGCGATTTGCCAAATCGACAGGTACGCCTGTGCTCCTTATCGGCCACATAAACAAGGAAGGCTCTATCGCAGGACCCAAAGTGCTGGAACATATCGTCGACGCCGTGTTGCAGTTTGAAGGCGACCGGCATTATATGTACCGCATACTCCGGTCTATTAAAAACCGGTTCGGATCGACATCTGAACTCGGCATATACGAGATGGTGCAACGTGGTCTGCGGGAAGTGACCAACCCGTCAGAACTGCTTGTATCGCAATCGGGCGAAGGGGTATTGTCGGGAACGGCCATCGGCGTCACGCTCGAAGGCGTGCGCCCGTTCCTCATCGAGACCCAGGCTCTTGTGTCGACGGCCGCATACGGTACCCCACAGCGTTCGGTAACAGGCTTTGATGCCAAACGGATGAACATGCTGCTCGCTGTGCTCGAGAAGCGTGTCGGATTCAAACTGGCCCAGAAAGATGTGTTTCTCAACATTGCAGGCGGCCTTAAAGTCAATGATCCGGCGCTCGACCTCAGTGTAATATGCGCCATATTGTCATCAAACGTAGATATGGCTATAGCACGCGATGTATGCATGTCGGGCGAAGTGGGCCTTACGGGGGAGATACGACCTATCACCCGTATCGAACAGCGCATACTTGAAGCCGAAAAACTCGGGTTCAGCAACATCATAGTGCCTCGCCATAATCTCAAGGGATTCGATACGTCGAAACTCAAGATACAGATTACCGAAGTGGCGAAAGTCGAGGAGGCTTTCCGTGCACTGTTTGCATGACACTCTATACTATACGACCTACATTAGGCAATAACAGAAGCGCACCGCCGGGACAATGCTCCACTGCGATGCGCTTTTTATTCGTAAAACTAAGAGCTTGTTTAATAATAAATGTTGCCGACAGGGTCGTATAGCTTGAGGCGATTTTCGACATGTGACGAAGGAGTGTACTTTATGTACATGACTGAGGAATAGGGCGAAAAGCGGCCAAGATATACGAGACAAAAGGTAACTTTATAACCTATACAATCTCTTGGCTGCTTGTAAGGTAAATGCAAAAATATATCAACTATATGAAACAAATTACCTCCCGTCGGCCATTCGCCGGCATATTTCCGCCCGCTCTTCGGTCGTTATGGAGCCCCATAACTCCCTCATCACAAGCGAAAATCTGTCCGACGACTGACCGCCCTGACGGTAACATTTATTATTAAACAAGCTCTAAGACCCCGTTCCCCAATATTACTCTTTAATCAAGGCGTTGGGGTCGAACTCCCGCACTACCTTGACGGTCATTTTGTCAAGATTCACACGAATGCCACCTTTTTCCTCGATACTTTTCAGCTGCTCGTCGCGAAGCTCGGCAATCATTTTGGCTGCTTTCTTCGGCTGGTCGGCCATCACTTTCTTCAACATGCGTGTGTCAAGAGCTATTTTATAGAACGCGACATTGATAAATTTCCAGTTCTGGTCGGTAAGTCCATACTTCTTCTGAAGAGTATTTGCGATAGCAGCTCCTTCGGCCATTGCCTCGGCATTGTATACACCACGCCAATATTGCTGAATCTGCTCATCGTCAAGAATTGATTTCAGAGTGTTGTCGCGCATCTTTCCGAGTTGATTGTTGCCCTTTGTTGTAAGCACACCTTCATTATCATTAATCGCCTTGATAAAAAAGGCATTTTCCTTTTCTATGGCTTTGGCAAGTTTCACCTGCTGCTCGGGTGTAAGTTTCACATACCTGCACACATCAAATGTCTGGCGCATAGTAGCAGGGGAGAATTCCGCAAGAGCCTTTGTGTCGAGAGTCTGCGCAGAGACAGAGGTGGCACAGATTAATACCAATGTCGAAATGATGGCTTTAAATTTCGTCATGACTAAAATTACAGCTAATAATGTTATGTTTTGAAGAAAAATTGTATCTTTGTGCAAAATTAGCAAAAAGGGTTAATAAATTCAAAAAATTTTAGCGCCTAATCATGAATTACAGAAAAAATTTAAACCGATTGCTTTGCGGAGTCAATGTAGCAGCCATGGTGCCGGCCGTAGCCGATGCCAAGCCGGCCGACACAAAAAAGGCCGATGACCGGCCCAATGTACTTCTTATCGCCATCGACGATATGAAGCCATGGATTGGCCCTTACGGTGACCCTATCGCCAAGACACCTGCAATGGACGCACTGGCATCTCGAGCCACTACATTCAACAACGCTTATTGCCAGGTATCGCTCAGCGGGCCTACACGTTCGTCGCTTCTGACAGGCCTAAATCCCGACCATACGGGAGTATGGTGGCTCATGGGCTCATTCCGCAAGAACAACCCTGACATCGTGACCATGCCTCAGGCGCTGAAAGACAACGGCTATGAGACAGTCGGTGTAGGCAAGGTGTACCATCCTCTAAAAGACAAGGAGGTAAAAGATGACCCCATATCATGGAGCCTGCCTTATATAAAGACTTCGGGGTCGCAATATGCCCTCTCCAACGGCCGCGTAGCCACCGAATGCGCCGACGTGCCCGACAACGGCTATGTCGACGGAGTGATTGCCGAAGAGGCCGTGAAAGCCCTTGGAAAGCTAAAGAACAGTGACAAGCCGTTTTTCCTGGGTGTCGGCTTCAAAAAGCCCCACCTGCCATTCTGCGCTCCGAAAAAATACTGGGACATGTATGACCGCGAGTCGATGCCGGTGGCCGAGTTCCAGGAGATGTCGACCGACCCGGTGGAATATGCCTATCATAATTCACTGGAGCTGAAAGGATACTCCGACATACCCCCGTTTGAGAGCTTCGTCGACACCAAACATCTTGACACCGAGACTCAGAAACGTCTTCTCCATGCATATTACGCATGCATATCATATACCGACGCCCAGATAGGCAAGGTGCTTGAAGCGCTTGAAAAAGAAGGTCTGGCCGACAACACTATCGTAATCATGTTTGGCGACCACGGATACCACCTTGGCGACCACGGTATGTGGAACAAACTATCCGACTTCGAGCAGTCGACCCACGTGCCACTAATTGTATCGGCTCCGGGCATGAAGAAGGGCGTGAAGTCGGATGCCATAGTAGAGTTTCTCGACATATTCCCTACTGTGTGTGAACTTACAAAGACAGAACATCCACAGCAGCTCGACGGAAAGAGCCTCGTGCCTATCCTTAAAAATCCGAAAGCGAAGACCAAGGATTATGCCATCAGCCAGTTCTCGCGAAGCTGCACCGAGAATTATACCATATCGACCGACACCGATTTGAAAGGTAAAGCCAAGGAACTTGAAGAAGACATCACAGGATACGCATTGCGTGACTCCCGCTACCGCCTTGTAGAATGGACCAAAGGATTCAAGACCTATATGCCTTTTGACGAATCGAAGGTAGTGGCCTATGAGCTTTATGACTACAACAAGGACCCAGAGGAACGCCACAACGTAGCCAACGACCCGGCATATGCGTCAGTAGTGAAGAATCTCAAAAAGAAGCTCCACCAATACTACGCAAAAAGCTACTCCTCGCCCATGAGCGCCCCTATTGCCAAAACAGCAGCAGGCGAATAATAATACCGAGGGTTTCAATCAACTATAATAAGAGTTTTTTTCAACAAGCTCCAAGTCCCGGAGGCTGTCAGTGCAGTCTTCGGGATTTCTTATATCTCCATCCTTGAGTAAAAAAATAAGGCCGTCCACCTATGCGGCTTGCACACGGGTGGACGGGCTTCATTCTCTATATGCGGATTTTGTCAGTTGCGGAAAATCAGTTCGTCATCCTTGGCATCAATAATGATAGGATGTTCGCGATCCACCTTCTGTGCAAGTATATCCTTCGACAAGCGGTTGAGCACCATACGCTGCAGAACACGTTTGACCGGACGGGCGCCAAATTCAGGGTTATACCCCTCTTTTGCCAGATAGCTCAGAGCCGACGGTGTGACTTCAAGGTTTACACCGTTGGTAGCCAGCATCTTCTTTATAGAATTCACCTGAATACCAACGATATCCTGAATCTCTCGCTCGTTGAGCGGGGTAAACATTATAATCTCGTCGATACGGTTGAGGAATTCAGGGCGTATTGTACTCTTAAGCATTTCGAGCACCTGCTCTTTTGTTTTCTCAACGACCTCATCGTGGTTTCCGTCGGTAATCGACGCGAAGTTCTCACGTATCACATTGGAGCCCATGTTTGAGGTCATGATTATAATCGTATTCTTGAAGTTGACCAGACGTCCCTTGTTGTCGGTAAGACGGCCATCGTCGAGTACCTGAAGCAGGATGTTGAATACATCGGGATGTGCCTTCTCTATCTCGTCGAACAATACGACCGAATAAGGCTTGCGGCGCACGGCTTCCGTAAGCTGACCGCCTTCGTCATAACCTACATATCCCGGAGGCGCTCCGACAAGCCTGCTCACGGTATGCTTCTCCTGATACTCGCTCATGTCGATACGCGTCATCATATTCTCATCGTCAAAGAGGTATTCGGCGAGAGCCTTGGCCAACTCGGTCTTTCCTACACCGGTGGTTCCAAGAAATATGAATGATCCAATAGGCCGTCGCGGGTCATTAAGTCCGGCACGGCTACGGCGCACCGCATCGGCAATGGCTGCTATAGCCTCGTTCTGTCCGACCACTCTGCGATGAAGTTCCTCCTCAAGATGTAGCAGTTTCTCCTGCTCGCTGCGCGCCATCTTGGTCACTGGGATACCGGTCCATCGCGATACAACGTCGGCGATATCATCGGCATCGACCTCCTCCTTTATGAGCGACTTCTCGCCCTGCATGGATTTCAGCTGCTCCTGCACATCGGCGTTCTCTTTTTCTTTCTGCTGAATCTTAGAGTAACGGATTTCTGCCACTTTGGCATAGTCGCCTTCACGCTCGGCCCTGTCGGCTTCAAATTTAAGCTGCTCGATATCAATCTTATTCTGCTGAATGCGATTGATCAGTTCTTTCTGCGACTGCCATTTTGCCTTAAACTCCTTCTCAGTGTCGCGCAGGTCGGCAAGCTCTTTTTCAAGAGTCTTTACCTTCTCCTTGTCACCCTCGCGCTTGATGGCCTCACGCTCAATTTCAAGCTGGGCAATCTTGCGTGTGATTTCGTCAAGAGCCTGAGGCACACTGTCGCGCTCCAGACGCAGCTTTGAGGCGGCCTCGTCGATAAGGTCGATAGCCTTGTCGGGGAGGAAACGGTCGGTAATATATCGCTCGGAGAGCTGCACGGCTGCAATAATCGCCTCATCGCGTATTCTCACCTGATGATGGTTTTCGTAGCGTTCCTTAAGGCCACGGAGTATGGATATGGCACTCAGTTCGTCAGGCTCGTTTACCATTACTTTCTGGAAACGACGTTCAAGAGCCTTATCTTTCTCAAAATATTTCTGATACTCGTCGAGCGTGGTGGCGCCGATACTGCGCAACTCGCCGCGGGCAAGAGCCGGCTTAAGAATATTGGCGGCATCCATGGCTCCCTCGCCTTTTCCTGCACCTACGAGAGTATGGATTTCGTCAATAAACAATATAATGTCGCCGTCGGCCTGTGTGACTTCATTCACGATGGCCTTGAGACGTTCTTCAAATTCACCTTTATATTTTGCACCGGCCACAAGCGCTCCCATATCCAGAGAGTAAATCTGCTTGTCTTTCAGATTCTCAGGCACATCGCCACGCACTATACGATGGGCAAGCCCCTCGGCAATAGCGGTCTTTCCGGTACCCGGCTCACCAATCAGCATAGGATTGTTCTTTGTGCGGCGGCTTAGAATCTGCAACACGCGGCGTATCTCGTCGTCACGTCCTATGACCGGATCAAGTTTGCCGGAACGTGCGCGTTCGTTAAGGTTTATAGCGTATTTACTGAGCGCATTGTAGGTGTCCTCCGCACTTTGGTCGGTGGCTTTCTTGCCTTTGCGCAGTTCCTCTATCGCTGCGGTAAGCTCATGCTCGGTAAGTCCGGCATCCTTAAGTATCTGCGAGGCTGAACTCTTCACCAGGAATATGCCAAGAAGTATAGCCTCTATTGTGACATACTGGTCGCCCTGCTTTTTAGCGACATCAAGTGCTTTCTGGAGAACATCGTTCGAGGTACGGCTCAGATAAGGTTCGCCGCCCGACACTTTGGGTTCACTTTCGATAGACCTGTCAATCGAGCCTGCCACCTGCGATGCATTGGCACCTACCTTCTGGAATATGAAGGTAAGCAGCGAATCGCCTTCCGTAAGGATTCCTTTCAGCAGATGTACCGGTTCTATGGCCTGGTTTCCTGCCCCTTTGGCAATCTCGACGGCTTTTTGGATAGCCTCTTGCGATTTGATTGTGAAGTTATTGAAATTCATAATTACAGGATAATATGAATGTATTGTTTTATGATTCTGTTTTATTAACAAGCCACTCCTTTATAAAGTTAAGAGAGTGTTTTAAATTTTAACAGTATTTTTTAATGGCGCCACGATGGGGGTGTTTTGCCGTTTGTATGAAGTTTCGTATCTTTGTTTTCAAAAATCATGCCAATTATGCGCCGAATACTATATACTCTTGTTTTTATTGCCGCAACAGCCGCAGGATATATCAGCGCCGCCGCGGAAAACAACGACAACAGCCACCGAATGCCGGCTACACCGTTTGAGTATCCGCAGGCTCCCGACACGCTCAATTCGCTTGAAGCACGCACGAGCTACGTCATGACCCACTTCTGGGACAAGGCCGACATGAAGAAGATAATGGCCGACACAGCAAAATTCCATAAAGCGTTTTCCGATTTCGTAGGCTTCATCCCATATGCCTCAAAGGACAGTGTGCGCAGTTCCATCTCGTCTCTTACCGGACGATATGCCAATGACCCGAAAGCCCTGTCGCTGATTGCCTCGGAGGCCGAGCGTACACTTTTCGGCCCGCAGGCGGAGTTCTGGAGCGAAGACTGCTACCTGATGTTCCTGCGTCCGCTTTTAAGCCACAAAAAGATAAAGCCGGCTGAAAAGGAGAAATATCTCACACAGATACGCATGCTCAACTCCTCGCAGCCCGGAAGCAACATGTCTGCATTCGACTACACTACCCGCCACGGTGCGAAACACGCTCTCTACGACAACAAGGCAGAGTACGTAGTAGTGATGTTCCAGCCCGAGAGCTGTAGCGACTGCTCGATGAGCCGTCTGCGACTGAATGCCGATGCGGCTACCACACGTCTGGTGAAAAACGGCACAGTAAAAATCGTGCTGATCAACCCCGAAGAGCCTACGGCAGGATGGCGCAAAGACATGGAAGGCTATCCGTATGAATGGGAAATCGGCAGTGCGCCCAATGTAGGCGACCTTGTCGACATACGAGTGCTCCCCGCCACCTATCTGCTTGACAAGGATTTTCATATCATAGCAAAACGTCTTGACATCAACCAGCTGATCGGGCTTATGGCAACCATCAACCATAACCAGGTACTGAACCCCGACGGCGACCGCACTGATGCAAAGGGTGCCGGGGCCGAACAATAACCGTCAACAAGAAGTTAATATGTATGTCCGGAGGCCGATTTACACCACCGCGCCCCATACATTTATTATTTCAATCCAACGTCAACAATATTGCCTATTATGAAGCGCTTTTTCGAGTCTCTGTTTCTTTGCGGCACCGGCTACACCTACACAAACATGGCACGCCTGTTCATGCGTCTTTTTGTAGGAGTGATGCTACTGCAGTTCGGCATACGCCATCTTATCAACTTCGATATGCTGCGCACCACATTTCCCAACGCCCTGGGTATGGATAGCGAGACTGCGCTTATAGTGATGATTTGTATCGAGGTGATATGCTCACTATGCATAATGGTGGGATTCCTTACGCGCCTTTCGCTGATACCACCATTGGTGGCCATGGTGATAGCCGAGTGCCATATACTCAATGTGCTTATGCCAGACACCAACATATATACCATATCAAGCACCCAGCCGGGATATCTGCCACTGATGTTTATCGGCATATACCTGTTTCTTGCGCTTGCCGGTCCCGGCAAAATATCGCTTGACTATTTCATATCGCTGTATATAGTGTCGACAAGAGGCAAAGACGACACCCAGACAGAAGAGCTTGAAGAAGTATAACCATAATCCCATAACCAATCAAATATAGAAAATCCACCTCCGACGATGAATATCGCAGTGTTGATTTCCGGCGGCGTAGACAGCGCCGTGGTTGTGCACCGCCTGAAGGAAGAAGGGCACGACCTTCACCTTTTTTATATACGCATAGGACTTGACGACGGCTCAGGCGACTGCTCGGCCGAAGAAGATATAGAGATGTGCCGCCTTATCGCACGTCAGTACGGACTGCCTTTCGATGTAGTGTCGCTACATCAGGAGTATTGGGACAATGTTATGGAATATGCGCTCCGCACAGTGCGCGAAGGGCTTACTCCCAATCCCGATATCATGTGCAACAAGATGATTAAATTCGGATTCTTCGAAGAGCGCTGGGGCCACGAATTCGACCAGACCGCCACAGGCCACTATGCCTCGACCGAAGTAATCGGAGGCACCAAATATCTTGCAACGGCAGTCGACCCGGTAAAAGACCAGACCGACTTTCTCGCCCGCATATCCTACAGCCAGCTGTCGCACCTGATGTTTCCGCTCGGCACTATGCCCAAGGCCAAGGTGCGCGAGACAGCCATCGAGGCACGCCTTCCCAATGCTTTCAGAAAAGACAGCCAAGGGATATGCTTCCTCGGCAAAATCAATTACAACGATTTTATCAAGCGCCATCTCGGCATCAGGAAAGGAGCTATCATCGAGCTGGAGACAGGCCGCAAACTGGGCGAGCACAACGGATTCTGGTTTCACACAATCGGCCAGCGCAAAGGGCTCGGCCTGAGCGGAGGCCCATGGTATGTGGTAAAGAAGAATGTGCACGACAATGTAGTGTATGTGTCGCAAGGCTATTCCACCGAAAAGCAATATGGCCGCACGCTTCATCTCGACGAGATGCACTTCATATCGGGCAATCCGTGGGAAGATGTATCGTCGCCCGTAAGGATTACATTCAAGAACCGTCATATGCCGGAATTTCTGTCAGGCACGCTCACCCGCCTTAACGAAAGAGAATATGTAATCGAATCGGAAAGCAAGGTGCAGGGCATAGCCCCGGGGCAGTTCGCCGCCATATACGATGCGTCGTCACGGCTGTGCTACGGGAGCGGCATCATTACCGGTCAGAATGTAATCATATAGACGCCTGGCAATCCCCACCATACAGATAAAAAGACTACAATGGAAAGCGAGAAGATAAGATTAAAGGTGCTCGGCATATCCTATAGCCAGATACAGTCGGGGGCATACGCACTCATACTCGCCCAGGCCGACGGGCCATACCGCATACCGGTAGTAATCGGTGCGAGCGAGGCTCAGTCCATCGCCATACGCATGGAAGGGATAATCCCGCCACGCCCGATGACCCATGACCTTTTCGTGAGTTTCGCCCACGCATTCGGGGTAAAGCTGAAAGAGGTGTTCATCTATAAGTTTGAGGATGGTATATTCTCGTCGGAACTTACTTTTACCGACGGAGAGAGGGAGGTGGTGCTTGACTCGCGCACTTCCGATGCCATAGCCATCGCAATGCGCACGAAGTCGCCCATATTCACTACACGGTCAATACTTGACGAGACCGGATTCATCATGGAAGAGACTTCTGCCTCCGACTCCGACACAACTGACGACAGCACTCCGCCGTCAGAGCGTAATCATGAGGAGGAGAGCGATGAAAGCCCTATGTTCAAAGAGCCCCGTGTAGAACAATATTCCATTGAAGAACTCGAGAAGACCCTCGCTCGCCTTATCGAACAGGAAAACTACGAAGAGGCCGCAAGAATCTCAAAAATCATCGCGTCGAAGAGAGAGAACGACAAGATGTAGCAGACCAATGAAACAAAAACTTTAAGTCAAAATACTTGCAATGAATACATCAACATTAAAAGTGCGCCTGGCGATACTCAATTTCCTTGAGTTTGCCGTATGGGGCAGCTACCTGATTTCGCTCGGCCAGTATCTGGCCAACATCGGGATGGGTCAAGACATATTCTGGTTCTACGCCGTACAGGGAATAGTAAGCCTGTTCATGCCGGCCGTAGTGGGCATTGTGGCCGACCGATGGATACAGGCCCAGCGTATGCTTTCGCTATGCCACACACTTGCCGGGGCTGCTATGATTGCATGCGGCATTTACTGCATGATGATGCCCACGCCTCAGTTTGCCCATCTGTTTGCGCTGTACACAATATCAGTGGCATTCTTCATGCCAACAATCGGACTGGCCAATTCAGTAGCTTTCAATGCCCTCACTAAAGCGGGCCTTGATACCGTGACCCACTTCCCTCCAATCAGGGTGTTCGGCACCGTCGGCTTTATCTGTGCGATGCTGTTTGTCAACTTCACACAGTTCCAGATGGACTACAATCAGTTTTTCACGTCCGGAGCAATAGGCATCATACTGGCCATGTATGCCCTCGGAATGCCGCAATGTCCGGTCAACAAAGGTGAGTCACGCTCTGTGAGCGATATGCTCGGGCTAAAGGCTTTCCGTCTGTTCAAACAGCGCCGCATGGCCATATTCTTCATTTTCAGCATGCTTCTGGGCGTGTCGCTGCAGATTACCAACAGCTACGGCACATCGTTTATCAACAGTTTCGGCCTCATACCGGAGTTTGCCGGCGACTGGGGTGTACGCAATGCTACAGCCATCATCTCCATATCGCAGATAAGCGAAACTCTGTGTATCCTGCTCATACCGTTCTGTCTGAAGCGTTTCGGAATAAAGGGAGTGATGCTCATATCGATGTTTGCCTGGGTGTTGCGTTTCGCCTTCTTCGGTCTTGGCGACACAGGCGACGGTGTATGGCTGCTCGTGCTGTCATGCATAGTCTATGGTGTGGCCTTTGACTTCTTCAACGTGTCGGGAGGCCTGTTTGTAGACAAAGAGACCGATCCGTCAATCCGGTCAAGCGCCCAGGGCCTGTTTATGATTATGACCAACGGCATCGGAGCTACCGTCGGCACATTCATTGCCGGCAAATATGTTGTCAACCGTCTTGCGCTCGCCGACGGCCTGACACCCCTGCAACAGCTTGAGGGATGGCGGGAGTCATGGTATATATTTGCCGCATATGCTCTTGTGGTAGCCCTGTTGTTCATATTCATCTTCCGCGACTCGAAGGAGAAAGTGACCAAACGCGACATAATCGAAGCCGAGGACTCAGCAGCCCTGTAAACAGAATCATGATACAGTTTTTCGCGCCCGACATAGCGTCCACCCAAATGCTTCCGGAGGAGGAGGCGCGCCATGCCATAAAGGTGTTGCGCTCACATCCCGGAGATATACTCACAATAGTCGACGGACGGGGCATGCGCTATACATGCCGCCTTCTGTCAGACAATCCGCGCCACGCCGATATCGAAATCATCTCGACCGAGCCTCAGCCGCCGGTATGGCACACCGATATAACCCTGGCTGTAGCCCCGACTAAAAATGCCGACCGGATGGAGTGGCTTATCGAGAAGGTAGTTGAAATCGGAGTCAACAGAATCGTGCCGCTGCTCTGCCGCCATTCGGAGCGTAAGGTGATGAAGACCGACCGTCTTGAGCGGATTGCGGTGTCGGCCATGAAACAGTCGCTGAAAGCCACGTTGCCGGTGATTGCTCCACTCACTCCCATAGGCGAGTTTATCGCGGCTGAGAGAGCCGACAGCCGGTTCATATGCTATTGCGACGACTATATCGAGCGGGTGCCGCTGGTAAGGGCCTACACTCCGCAGGCACGCAGCGCTACGGTGCTTATCGGCCCTGAGGGCGACTTCGACCCTGTGGAAGTGAAGAGCGCTCTTGACGCCGGCTTCCGCCCCGTGACACTCGGCGACAACCGACTCCGCACCGAGACCGCCGCACTTGTCGCCGTCGACACAATCCATATTCTCAATCAATTGTCAGAAACCCAACAGAAATAATGAATACTTTAGAATACCTCAAATCCTCATCGTCCGACAATTTCTTCCTGCTCGCAGGCCCTTGTGTGATAGAAGGCGAGGAGATGGCTCTCGACATTGCCGAGAACATATGCGCAATTACTTCGGAACTCAACATACCCTACGTGTTCAAAGGCTCTTACCGCAAGGCCAACCGCTCGCGCATCGACTCGTTTACCGGCATAGGCGACGAAAAGGCTCTACGTATCCTGCGAAAAGTACGCGACACCTTCGGTGTGCCGGTAGTGACCGACATACACACTGCCGAAGAGGCTGAAATGGCAGCCGAATATGTGGATATACTCCAGATTCCGGCGTTTCTGTGCCGACAGACCGACCTGCTTGTAGCCGCAGCAAAGACAGGCCGTATGGTTAACATCAAGAAAGGCCAGTTTCTCTCTCCCGAAGCCATGGAGCATGCCGTGACCAAGATTCGCGACGCAGGCAATGACATGGTGGCCGTGACCGAGCGTGGCACCACATTCGGCTATCAGGACCTTATTGTCGACTATCGCGGCATACCTGCGATGCAGAAGTTCGGTGTGCCGGTAATACTCGACGCCACCCACTCCCTGCAGCAGCCCAACCAGCCGGCGGGAGTCACCGGCGGACGTCCCGACCTCATCGAGACTATCGCCCGCGCAGGCATAGCCACCGGTGTCGACGGTCTGTTCATCGAGACCCACCGCAATCCGTCATGCGCCAAGAGCGACGGCGCCAACATGCTGCCTCTGGCCCAGCTCCCCACCCTTCTGCGCCGCCTCTCGGTGATACGCGCTGCAATCAACGGATTCTGAGCTCATCATAAGAATTCATTCTAAGATATACACATTTACCCGGGTTGCAAGCCTAAGTGCAGGCTGCAAGCCCGGGTATTTCTTTTGCTATTGCTCAGGGTTACACTCCCGGAAGAAAACGCGACAGCTCGGCGGGAGCAACGCCACGGCGGGAGGCATAGTCCGACAGGCGCACGGCGTCGACATGCCCGACCACAAAGTAGTGGCTCCCGGGATGGGAGAACAGCAGTCCTGAAGTCGAGGCGGCAGGGTGCATCGCTCCATTCTCCGTGAGAGTTATGCCCATAGACGCATAGTCGAGCACATTGTCGGCAATGAAAATCAACGACTGGTCGGGGAGACTCGGATAGCCGAATGCCGGGCGGATGCCGCGGTAGGAGTTGTCGGCAAGAGCGCCCTTGGGCATAGCCTCGTCGGGAGCGTATCCCCACAGGGTTGTGCGCACATGCCAGTGAAGCCATTCAGTGGCTGCTTCTGCGAGACGGTCGGCGAGTGTGCGGTAGAGCAGCGAATGGTAGTCATCGCCGCGCTCCTTAAGCATTGCGGCCCGCGCCTCCACTTTATTTCCGGTGGTGACAGCAAAGAGACCGGCATAATCCACAGGGTGTCCATCCGGGGAAAGCGGGGCGACAAAGTCGGATAGGGCCATAGAGGTGTCGCCCGGTGTCGACGGCACACGGCGCAGTGTCGGGAAGGTCAGCGCTTCATCACCGCGTCCGATTATGATGTCATCACCGCGGCTTCCGGCGGGAAGGAGTGCCACACGCGCCGCAATGCCATCAGGGAGCAATGTGCGCTCTATATAATCGAGAGCCACACGTGCCTCCTTGGCGAGCTGCATGGCCTCGGCGGCTTTAGCCACACGTTGCTGCGGTACGGATGCGAGCCACTGAGCACGGCAATGATCGCAACCTTGAATCTCGGCGACAGCCGACAACGATGCGTCGAGCCCCCAGGCCGTCATGAATGCACGCCAGTTGATGAGGCGGCGCGCTTCCGCCACAGGAATCCTTACGTCGGTAAGGCCCGGGCATGAGGGTTTCTCGATAGGGAAATCCCATACAGGGCGCATCTCCAGTGCTTTATCGGGAGAGAGCGTAATACCGGATGCTTTCGAGCGACGCCTCAGCTGCTCGGCCTCGTACTCCTCACGCAGTCGTCGCTGCGCCTCGGCATTCTCATTGACAAAAGAGGCACACGTGGATTCATTCAGCAGCGACTTTACCACCGACGGAAGCATAGCGGCATCGCGGGTGTAGACTACCGGCCCGGAATAGCATGGCGCTATCTTCACCGCCGTATGCACAGCCGATGTGGTGGCGCCACCTATGAGCAACGGAATTGTCAGACCACACTCCTCCATAAGGCGTGCGACACCGCACATCTCCTCAAGCGAGGGGGTGATAAGTCCGCTCAAACCTATCATCACAGCTGAGTCGGCAATAGCGCGGTCTACGATATCCTGCGCCGGAACCATTACTCCAAGGTCGGTTATCTCCAGTCCGTTGCAGCGCAACACGGTAGCCACGATATTCTTTCCGATGTCGTGCACGTCGCCCTTTACAGTCGCAATCACCATGGTCTGACGGGCGGATACAGCGGTGTCGGATTGACCGGAGGCCTCTTTCGACTCCGATTCGATATAGGGAGTAAGCCACTCTACGGCACGCTTCATGGCATGGGCGCTCTTGACTACCTGGGGCAGGAACATGCGTCCCTCGCCGAACATTGTGCCCACGCGGTCCATACCCTTCATCAGCGGGCCGTCAATGACTGCTGACGGACTGCCGCCACACTCGGCAAGCACTTCGGCAAGCACCTCGTCGATGCCCTCTGTCATTCCGCGCTCCACCATTTTCTGCAACTTCTGCGAAGGGGTCTGCACAGCGGCGGCATCCTCCTTTTCCGCGGCAGTGGCGCCGGATGTCGCCTGCGGCTCCATCATCCGGGCCGCAATCTCCATAAGTCTTTCGGTGGCATCGTCGCGCCTGCACAGCAAGAGGTCGTCGATAGCCTCGCGGAGGGGAGCCGGAATGTCGTCGACAGGGATAGCCTCGGCGGCGTTCACAATGGCCATGTCCATCCCCAGCCGTATGGCATGGTGCAGGAATATGCTGTGCATTGCCTTGCGCACATACTTGTTGGCGCGAAAAGCGTACGACAGATTGCTTATGCCGCCGCTCACCTTAGCTCCGGGGAGATTGGTCTTTATCCACTCTACCGTGCGCAGGAAGTCGAGGGCCGAGCGTCGGCTCTGCATCAGCTCGTCGGCATCGGTAGAGCCATCGCCGCTGTCGACCACCGCGCCCACAGCGAGCACGTTGGGGTCGAAAATTATGTCGTGGGGCCGTATCCCCGCCTTATCCACAAGCAGACGGTAGGCCCGAGCACACACCTCGGTACGGCGCTGGAATGTCACAGCCTGGCCATTCTCGTCGAATGCCATCACCACTACGGCGGCACCCATGTCGCGCACGTCGCGGGCATGAGCCAGAAATGCCTCCTCGCCCTCTTTAAGGCTTATGGAGTTTACGACAGGGCGTCCCTGTATGCGCTTGAGTCCCGACATTATCGCCTCCCATGACGATGAGTCGACCATGACCGGCACCCGGGCCACATCGGGCTCGGCGCCGAGCCGGCTGATGAAGCGGGCCATCTCCTGAGGAGTGTCAAGCATGCCGTCGTCCATGTTCACATCAATCACCTGGGCGCCTTTCCCCACCTGAGAGCGCGCTATGTCGACAGCTTCCTGTATCGAGCCTTCCTTTATAAGCCTGAGAAACTTACGGCTTCCGGCCACGTTGCACCGCTCGCCTACATTCAGGAAATTGCGCTCGCGGCTTACCTCAAGAGGCTCAAGTCCGGCAAGAGTCATCACGCCGCCATCGTGCGGTATGGGGCGTGGCCGATAAGATGCCGCCGTACGGGCAAACTCACGGATATGGTCGGGGGTAGTGCCGCAGCAACCGCCCACGATATTGACCAGCCCGCGCTCCATCATGCGGCGCACCTTTGGCGCCATCACCTGGGGAGTCTCGTCGTACAGCCCCATTTCGTTTGGCAGACCGGCATTGGGATATACCGACACGGCAAACGGATAGCGCGACAATGACTCAAGATAGGGCATCATCCCTTCTGCTCCAAACCCGCAGTTAAGCCCCAGGGCAATAGGGTCGGCATGGGCCACAGTGGCGACAAATGCCTCCAGAGTCTGCCCCGACAGGGTGCGTCCGCTCTCGGTAAGCGTGACAGATATGATGAGAGGAACACGCACAGCAGTTGCCTCCATGGCACGGCGCGAGGCGAATATAGCCGCTTTGGCGTTGAGAGCGTCGAATATGGTCTCTATGACAAGGATGTCTACCCCACCCTCTATCAACGCTTTCATCTGGTCGAAGTAGGCGGCGGCAAGCACGTCCCAGTCAAAATCCGTGTCGGCATCGCCAATCGACTGTGCCATCGACAGCGACTTGCTCGTGGGGCCTACACTGCCCCCCACCCATACCTCTTGGCCTGGATTCTGCTGCATGAAGCGGTCGGCTGCATCACGCGCAAGCCGTGCGGCCGCCAGACTGATACGTGCCGCCTCACCTTGCAATCCGTATTCCGACAAGGATATCGCATTGGAGTTAAACGAGTTTGTCTCTATAATCCTTGCTCCGGCATCGAGATATGCCGTGTGTATTTCGCTGATGACATCGGGGCGGGTCACACACAGGATGTCGTTGCACCCTTTGAGATTGACCGGGCTGTCGGCCCACTCCTGTCCGCGGAAGTCGCTCTCGGTCAGCGCATAATCCTGAATCATAGTGCCCATTGCGCCATCAAGCACTATTATTCTTTCCTTAACTGAAGCAACAAGCCTCGCTGAGGCATCTTTCATTTTCAAGCTGTCTATATATGCCATAACACCACAAAGTTACACCTTTGCCACGAATTAAGAAACTGTCTAATCATAAATGTTGCCGATTCAATCGCCGAGGCAGGTTGGTATGATGTTTTGTCGCCGGGTGGTTGGAGAGTGTCCTGTCCTAAAACTGTGTGGACAAACCCGGACAGTTGGACAAAACCGGGACAGTGTCCACAATTGTCCACATAGTTTTAGGACAGGACAGACGGTGATTCAGGGCATGATGGACCGAAATGATGCGACACACCACACATGGCGGGAGTCACAAGGATGTGCCGTCGATGTCGAGCAAACGGGCGGTGAACCGCTCCATATCGTCGGAGGGCATGGCCACGGTCATCGAGCATGCATTGTCAAACTCCTGGCTCACTACCTTTACGCCGGTATCCTTTACCAGACGCATCACATCGTTCATCGACAGGTAGGGAAAGGTAAACGACAGCTGTGCCATTTCGCTCCGCTGTATTATGCTCCCGGCCTCTATTGCCTCTCTGGCCGCCTCGCGATAGGCCGCGATAAGCCCTGAGGTGCCGAGCTTGATGCCGCCGAAATAGCGCACCACCACAATCACCACATCGGTGAGGCCAAACGAGTTGATCTGCCCGAGTATAGGCTTGCCGGCGGTGCCCGATGGCTCGCCGTTGTCGTTGCTCTGATAGTCGAGACGCCGTGCGTCGAGCATATAGGCCCAGCACACATGGCGTGCGTCGTGGTACTTACGGGCGTATCCGGCAATCACGGCCTTGGCTTCCTCGGTGCTCTCCACGGGATGGGCAAAGGCGAGAAATTTGCTCATTTTCTCGGTATATTTTGCTTCGGAAGGCTCGGCCAGGGTGAGGTAGTCCATATATGTGTGGGGGTCTTCGTTAAAGCGTTGATTATATGATAAACGATGCTCCCTGATATACCAGGAATGCCACCAGCCACGCCACCATAGTGTTGTAGATGATGGAGAATGCCCCATAGCGCCATGAGCCTGTCTCTCTGACGATAGCCACCACAGTGGCCATGCAGGGGAAGTAGAGCAGCACGAACACCATCAGGCTGAGGGCGTTGGCGGCGTTGAAGTCGGGGCGGCCGGTGGCGCAATTGGGGGCTGTGAGACGGGCCGACAGCGCTGTGTCGTCAATCTCCTCGTCGCCGGTGTACAGCACTCCGAGGGTCGACACCACAATCTCTTTGGCGGGAGCACCCGCAAGCACGGCCACTGTAGAGCGCCAATGGAAGCCAAGAGGTTCCATCACGGGGTTGACGGCCTTGCCGAGCATCTGCAGGTAGGAGTCGCGGTCGGGGTCAATGCGCGAATCGTCGCCGGGAGCGAGCTGCACGGTGGTGTCGGCTGCCGGAGCGTCGTGAATCGGGAAATAGTTGAGCACCCACACGATGATGCTCGCCACCAGTATGATGCCGCCCATCTTTTTCAGATACTGCTCTCCTTTGCCCCACATATGGCGCAGCGACGACTTCATGGTTGGCAGACGGTATGGCGGCAGCTCCATTACAAACGGAGTCTCATCGGTCTTGAACCAGAAGCGGCGCAGCAGTCGGGCGGTGACTACGGCCACGAGTATCCCTAGCAGATACAGCGACAGGAACACCAATGCCGCATGCTTTGAGAAGAATGTGCCTACGAGCAGCACATATACCGGCAGGCGCGCCGAGCATGACATGAACGGATTGATGAGCACGGTGATGATGCGGCTTGAACGGCTCTCGATGGCACGGGCGGCCATGATGGCGGGCACGTTGCAGCCGAATCCCATCACCAGGGGTATGAACGACTTGCCGTGGAGGCCGATGCGGTGCATTAGCTTATCCATGATGAACGCCGCGCGGGCCATGTAGCCAGAGTCCTCCATAAACGATATGAAGAAATAGAGGATGAGGATATTGGGCAGGAACACGATGACACCGCCTACACCGCCGATTATGCCGTCGGCCACGAGGTCTTTCAGCGGTCCTTCGGGCATGTATGTCTCCACCAGGGCGGCTATCCACGCCACGGCGCTCTCTATCCATGCCATGGGATATGAGCCTATCTCGAATGTGCACCAGAACATGAAGAGCATGATGGCGAGGAATATCGGGAAGCCAAACAGACGGTTGGTGACAAAGGCGTCGATGATATGTGTGGTCTTGGCTTTCTCTTTGGTTGAGTCGACAAATGTCTCGGCCAGCGCTCCGTCGATAAATCCGTACTTCTCGCTCGCTATGATGGCCGACACGTCGTCGCCTGTACGTTTCTCGATGAGGGCGTCGCACCGGTCGCGCAGTTCCAACAGCTTCTTGTGGTCGGGCGACTCCTTTACGATTGCCTCTACCTCCGAGTCATGCTCAAGGAGCTTTATGGCAAGATAGCGCGGCGAGAAGTGCACCCCGATAGCAGGGTCGGCCTTGATGGCGTCCTTTACCATGGTGACGCTCGGCTCGATTTCCGGGCCGAGATTCACATGCACATGGCGCACTACCTGCTCTTTCCCTTCGTATACCCGTATTATGGTGTCGAAAAGATTGTGAAGGCCCTCGCCCGTGCGCGACACTGTGGGCACCATCGGCACTCCGATCATCTCGCCGAGCATGCGGTAGTCGAGAGTGGCACCAGAGTGCTCCAGTTCGTCGTACATGTTGAGGGCGATTACCATCGAACGGTCCATGTCGATAAGCTCGGTGGTAAGGTAGAGGTTGCGCTCAAGGTTGGAGGCCACCACTACGTTGACCACTATGTCGGGCATCTCGTCGCGCAGATAGCGTCGCACATACAGCTCTTCGGGCGAATAGCATGCGAGGGAGTATGTGCCGGGGAGGTCTACGATATTGAAGCGGTAGCCTCCGTAGCTGAAGTGGCCGCGCTTGGCGTCGACAGTCACTCCGCTGTAGTTGCCCACATGCTCCTTGGCTCCTGAGGCGATGTTGAACAGCGACGTCTTGCCGCAGTTGGGGTTGCCCACAAGGGCTATGTTGATGGTGCGCTGGGTGCGCCTTGCATGTTCATGCGGGTCGGCGGCGGCAGAGCCGTCGGTATCCTCCTGCATGGATTCGGACATGTCGGCGCCCTGCTGCGCACGCGGCCTTGCATCCATGTCGCATGCTTTGAGCCTCACCACCTCCACCAGGTCGGCCTCGCTGCGGCGCAGCGACAGCTCGTAGCCCATGATGCTGTATTTTATGGGGTCGTTCAATGGCGCGTTGAGCAGCGATTTTATTTCCTGCCCTTTGACGAAGCCCATCTCCATCACGCGTTTGCGGAATGCACCATGGCCCAATATCTTTACTACCACTCCGGTCTCGCCGGTCTTTAATTCAGATAGACGCATATTCTCAGTTGGTTACCGCAAAGTTCCGAAATTCATTTCAATTCTCATCCGGCAGAGAGGGATATTATTTAAAACCAGTATAAATAATAACATTATTTAACAGCAGACACTATTGAAGACGCCGGTAATACACGAGGGAGTCGGCGGGCAATATGCCGGGGTGGAATATGGTGATGAGGTCGCGGAGTATGAGGTCGGGGTGCATTATGCCCGACTCGTAGTAGTCGTTGCCTCCGGCCTTGGTAGTGCGCAGGTTGTTGTTGTAGACCTGTGCGTTGCGGTAGCATCTCGTGTCGGTAAACTTTGGGCATGCCGCCTTTACCTGGGCGAGAGTGGTGGCGGTGCCGGTGTTGATCCACATGTCGGCCGAGGATGTGAGCATATATGCCTCCTCAAGGTCAATAGGGCGCGAAGCGTTGCCGCTGTTTTTCTTGTATATGTAGTCGCCTCCGGCGTCGGCTATGAGGCGCACGGTATAGTTGTCGGTCGAGGGCATGAACCATGAGTCGCCGTAGGGCATGTTGAGCATCACCGTCGGAGCTTCACCGACGGTGGAGTCAACGCGTGCCTTGAGGTCGTTGTATCTTTGTGGTATCCCGATGAATACGCTCTCGCCCTTCTGGCGTTGCCCGGTTATCTCAGCCAGTGCCACCACCCATTCGGCCTTGCCTAAAGGCGACTCCTCGAGATAGTCGCCGATGTATATGTAGGGGATGCCGAGCTCGCGCAGTTTGCTCTCCATCGGATTGGGACCGTTGACCCCATAGAGCATCACCAGGTCGGGGCCGGCGCCTGTCAGACGCTCGTAGTCTACGGCACCCTCAAAGCCTACGTCGGCTATGCTGTCGCGGCGCGATTGTATGGCGGGGTTGTAGATATAGTCGATGCCCGACACTCCGCAGACTCTGCCAGTAGCTCCGATGGCATCGAGCATGGCAATCTGGGTCGACGACATGGTGACGATGCGCCGTGCGTTGCCGCTGATTACCTGCCCGTCGAAATCCGCCGGAGCCTTTTCTCCGCCACGCTCTATGAAGAGGCGGCGCACTATGCTGTCGGCTCCCTGCCAGGGGTTGACCGACTCGATTATCACACTCTCGTGGGCCGAGTCGCCGAGTATGCGGAATCCTCCGGCATATTCCGGAGTATACATCTCGGTGGTCAGGACATCGGACACGGCAGAGGCGTTACGGCTGCCGCACGAGGCCATGGTAAACAGAAGAAAGAGAGAGGCGCTGAGTATCGTAAATCTCATATGACGGTTATGATGTTGTTATGAGCATATCTTGATTATGCTGCAAAGGTAGCAAAACTCATTGTTTTGTATGCCACAACTCACGATTATATCGGGTGAATCGGACAAAATGCAAACAAAACCGCTCATGCAGTTGCATAATGATGCGCATTTGATTAAATTTGATAAATTTTAACTTCTTTAATCTAACCGAATGAATAGAATCTACACAACGTTGTCGTCTGTCGCATTGTCTGTTGCGGCATTTACCGTGAGCGCGGAGCTAAGTCCCGTGCAACTTGCTGTCGGCGCGTCGCCCGCTGCCGTGGTGCCTGCGTCTCCCTCACGTGCCGACGAGGCCGCCAAGAAACCGGGCGAGGTCGACGAGGCCATAGTAAAAGGCGGATGGAAGAATATCGGCAAGGGCATGTGGTATGAGGACCTCCTCTGTGCCTACGAGGACTTTATGGACGCCACCGGCACCAACTGGCAGGTAGACATCGAGGAGAGCGAGACCGTGCCGGGCTACTACCGCATACTGCCCTACTATGAGGGCACAATAATAGCCGAGCTCAACTGGGAGGCCGACTGGAACTACATCTATATCGACGCAACCGATCCGGAGAAGGTGGTGGCCAAGGACTTTGCTCCGTATGACTATTTCCTTATGAGCCATACCGTGCCTGAGAACGGATGGAGCGAGGATGCCTCCAAGGGGTATGGCAAGCTGGAGGAGGGGATAATAACCTTTCCGCGCAATGCGTTTTCGGCATATATCGACATCTATGGAGAGTGGATGCTCACATCGTTCAACGATGGCGTGAGGATTGCTCTTCCGGGAGCAAAGATTACCGATTACTCCATACACTATTCGCTCGATTTCTGCCAGGTGAGCTCCGACGTGGAGTTTACACTCACTTATGGCGCCTCTGCGGCCAAAGCGGTAGGCGGGGTATACAAGGGATTCTATGCAGGCAGTGAGGAGAATATCGCGTCGGTGGCAAAGACCGGCAAGGAACTGACCGGCGGCGAGCAGAGCTACAGTCTCTCCGACGGCATGTACACATTCTTCGTAATCCTGCTTGACGCCGACGGCAATGTGGCCGCAAGCAAGGTGAGCAACTTCTTCGTATACAACGACGACAAGTCGGCATGGGAGGATATCGGCACGGTAGATTACTCCGACGATATCTATGGCTCGGCGTATGAGTCGGTGATACCGTTCACACAGTCGCACAAGGTGATAATAGAGCGCAACATCAAGAATCCCGGTCTTTACCGTCTGAAGAATCCCTACTACACGAGCTGGGAGTACTATACGCGCTTCAACCTGCATCTCGACCGCCACTACCACACCCACTACATTGAGATTGACGCCTCTGACCCCGACAAGGTGGTGATGCGCAGTTCCAATCTCGGTGTCAACGTCACCTTTGCCGGATATGGCATTGTGGAGTCGCTGCCGACATTCAATGAATCGCTCGGATGCCCGGCGGGAAACCTTTACGGCACACTGAAGAATGGTGTGATATCATTCCCGGCCAACAGTCTGGTATTCTACGAGCATGGCAATCCCAATGCATATGTGGTCAACCGCAACGCACGTATGAATTTTGTGCTCCCCGCCACCTCGGCAATCGAGGATGTGGAGGAGGATACCGAAGGCGGCATGTCGGCCCCGGTGTACTACGACCTGACGGGACGCGTGACGGCCAATCCGGTAAAGGGCTCGCTTTACATAAAGCGCATAGGCTCCAAGGCTGAGAAAGTAGTGTTTTAATCAATCTCGACTATAGTGGTGTCGCCGGCATATATGTGTGTGCCGGCGACATTTTTTTCGTAACTTTGCAGCCTCTTTACCGATTGTCGATGGGCCCGGCACCTGTCAGCGGCATTGACAACGATAAATTTTAGGTATGGCACAATTTCAAATAAATTATCTCGGATGTGGCTCCGCTACTCCTACCCTCAGGCATCTGCCCAGCTGCCAGGTGATTGACTTCCGCAACAATCTGATGATGGTCGACTGCGGCGAGGGCGCCCAGCTGTCGATGCGGCGTGCGCGTCTGAAGTATTCGCGCCTGTCTCACATATTTCTGTCGCACCTACATGGCGACCATTGTCTCGGGCTGCCGGGGCTTCTGTCGACTCTTGCTCTTACCGGCAAGGAAGGGGGCACCATCACCATACACACCTTCAAGGAGGGTGCCGCGATATTCCGCCGTATAATGGACTTTTTCTGCCGCGAGACTCCGTTTGACATACAGTATGACATCATCGCACCGGGCACCAACGATGTCATCTGGGAGTCGGATGCGCTTGAGGTGCGCGCTTTCCCGCTCATCCACCGTGTGCCGACTACAGGATTCATTTTCAAGGAGAAACCCAAGTTGCGCCATATCATAGGTGACGCAGTGGCATTCCATCAGGTGCCGGTACGCGAGATGCAGGCGATAAAGGCCGGGGCCGATTTCGTAAAGCCCGACGGTACAGTCATTGCCAATGAGCGGCTGACACGTCCCGCCGACCCGTCGATGAGCTACGCCTATTGCTCCGACACCGTTTTCAGCGAAGCCGTGGCCCGTGCCGTCGAGGGGGTGGATGTGCTGTACCACGAGGCCACCTACCTCGACGCCGAGCACGAGAAAGCCCATATGCGTTTCCACTCTACAGCCGCCGAAGCCGCACGGGTGGCGCAGCTTGCGGGTGTAAAGCGCCTTGTGCTCGGACATTTTTCAAAGCAGTATGCCGACGAGGAGGGGCATCTTGCAGAGGCTCGTGCCATATTTCCAGACACCATAGCCGCCAATGAGGGCCTGCGTATCGATTTATTGTAATGCATTATGGGACAGACTATTGATATACGCCATACGGGAGATGACGAGCGATGGATGCGCGCAGCCCTTGACGAGGCTCGCCGGGCCATGGAGGCCGACGAAATACCCATCGGAGCTGTGATAGTGGCCGGCGGACGCATTATCGGCCGAGGACACAATCTCACCGAGACTCTTTCCGATGTCACAGCCCATGCCGAGATGCAGGCGATTACCGCGGCCGCATCGACACTGGGAGGCAAATATATGCCTGACGCCACACTCTATGTCACCGTAGAGCCATGCCCTATGTGTGCCGGCGCTATCGGCTGGAGTCAGATACGCAGAGTGGTGTACGGAGCCTCGGATGAGAAACGGGGCTACTCCCGTATCATGTCGCGTTCGCCCTTTCATCCGAAGTGTACGGTTACATCCGGTGTGCTTGCTGAGGAGTGCGCCTCTCTGATGCGCTCATTCTTCGCCTCCAAACGATAAACACATCTACGGGATTTCCGCCTAAGCACGGCAATCTCGGTCGCTTCCGCTTATCCTGAAGCATACCACAAACGCCACCAGCACAAGCATGCAGTAGCCGGAGAATATCCACCACACCGTGCTCCAGTCGCCCATGAAGTAGCGTTGACCGTCGGCCGCTATCTCCCATCGACAGAACCGGTTGACCACCCATCCGGCCACAATCATGCCTACCGACGCTCCCACGCCCTTTGTCATCATCATAAGGAGTCCCTGTGCAGCACTTCTGTCAGACGCAGGAGCCTGGCGGTCGATAAACAGCGCGCCGGCCACATTGAAGAAGTCGAACGCCACGCCATACACCAGCATCGCCCCGACTATCAGCCATATGCCTCGCCCCGTGTCGCCCATGGCAAACAGAGCGAAATTGGCAACCCATGCGAATATGGCCATCGCTACCGTGCGCTTTACCCCGGCACGCGCAAGCACACACCCCACCGGGAGAATCCACAGCGCCTCGGATATCTGCGAAAGCGACGAGAGCAATGTAGCGTTGCTCGCGCCAAAAGTGCCGGCAAACTCCGGCATGCCGCGGAAGTGGGTGAGGAATGGCGCCACATAGCCATTGTTGATCTGCAACGCCACACCTATAAGCATCGAAAAGAGGAAAAACGGCAACAGACGCGCATCGCCGAGCAGACGCAGCGACCCTACTACTGGCCACGTACGCCAGTCGCCGGATATAGTATTGCGTCGGCACACCGCCACCTCAGGCAAGCAGGCTGCATACACCGCAGTGACCACTCCTGTCACGCCGGCGGCGAAAAGCTGCATTACCGTATACTGAAAGCGCTGCATGGCATGCGGGCTGCTCTCAGACAGGGTAAAGCCCACGGCACTTCCGTCGGTCCAGATGGAGTTGACAGTCCACATTGCGGCCACGAATCCCACTGTGCCCCACACCCTTATCGAGGGGAATGCCCTCACGGGGTCAAGGCCACGGCTCTTGAGCAGGGCGAACGACACCGAGTTGCACAGCGCCACCGTTGGTATGAAAAACAGTTCCGACAGGGCGAAAAGTGTAAAAATCACAGCGAACCGCGGGTGGGGATGCGTGTAGCCGTAGTGCCATGTGAGCATCATCATCACCGCAGCCACGGCATGACACAGCCCCAGAAGCCTCTGGGCGGGGACAAACCTGTCGGCCACGGCGCCCATCAGTGCGGGCGCAAACAGGGCGGCAAAGCCACCTGCGGCGTAAAACCACGGTATGCCCGAGCCAAGCCCTGCCGCACCAAGATACTGCCCTAACGACACGAGATAGCATCCCCATACGGCAAACTGCAAAAAAGTGAGTATCGACAGTCTTGTCTTTATTCCCATAACCGAATTGGTCAAAAACGGAAGTCGACGCCTCCCATCATGGTGAATCCGGGCATCGGACATCCGTAGGTGATTTCGTAATGCTTGTTGTTGATATTGTCAAGTTTCAGAAAGAGGGTCACAGGGCCGTCGCTACGGTCGAGTGTATATGCTCCTCTGAGATTGACCATGGCATAGTCGCTCTTCTCGGGGCCACCTGTCAGCAGCCCCCATATGCTCACCGCCTCGGCCGAGAAATCCCACTGCCCAGGGGTATATCCCACTCGGGCGAACAACTTGTTTTTCGGAGCATAAAGCACCTCGGCGTCGGTGTGGAGATAACTGTAGTTGGCCATCACATGCCATCGGCTGTTGATAAGGTATGAGGCATCAATTTCGAATCCCTTGTTGATAAACCGACCCACATTCATGTTGCGTGGACGCCCGTCGACACGCTGTGTCTGTATCATATCCTTGCCGTCGATGAAGTAGAAGCTCACCCCCATGTCGAGATGACCGCCGAGAGCCTTCTGGCGCAACTCCACCTCATAGTTCCACAAGCGCTCTGGACGCAGGTCGGGATTGTGGGGAGGATAGAGATACAGCTCGCGCAGATTAGGCGCACGGAATCCCTTGCCCCATGAAAATTTGACCGACGAACCATCGGTAGGCTTGACGATGAAGCCGGCCTGAGGCACCCACACGTTGCCGTACTGCGAGGAGTGTTGCAGACGCACACCGGCGTTGACATCAAGTAGGTTGTCGAAAAATCCCTGCTGCACCATCACATATCCGGCAATCTCGTTTTCATACTCCTTGAATCTGTCGTCGCGCATGCCGGGGTCGGCTTTGGGCGAGTTCCACGTACTGCCTCCCCAGTGCACGAAATCGATTCCCGCCGATATGTCGCCCGCTTCCCAGGGATGTATGGTCTGAAAGGCCGTGACACCCATATTGTAGTCATGGGAGTGGAAGAGATAGTCGGTAGGCTCCTCTCCTACGCTCCAGCCATCGTCGACCGTATGCGCCCCCCAGCTTATATAGGCCTGCACGCCGCCGTTGGCAACGCCATAGTTGTCATGGACATACACAGAGGCGGTGCCGCGGAATATATCGGTCCACATGCTCTCAAGCGGCTCCTGAAGAGTGCCCGGATTGTGGGCCTTGGTCTGTGTCATGGTGACATTGGAGCCCACCTGCCAGTTGCGGTCTAAAGTATAGTACAGTTGCAGATACTCGTTTGCGAGCCAGAAGTCGCTCCCCTTGCGGTTGCCGTTGCTGCGGTCGAGCTGACCGGAGGCTGTGGCTCCGAAACGCCCCTTGCGGTATGATATCCCGGTACGGAACTTCTGTGTATTGAACGAGCCGAACATGGCCTGCCCGCGACCGTTTATGCCGTCGGCGACAGCACGCCTGGTGATGATGTTGACCGAGCCGCCCATGGCGTTTGAGCCATAGAGAAGCGACGAGGGTCCACGCACTATCTCGACACGCTCCACACCGTTGGCCACATAGGTGTCCGACAGGGCATGGCCGAACACTCCGGCCCACTGCGGCTGGCCGTCAATCATGAAAAGCACCTTATTGCCCTGCCCTACTCCACGGATGCTGACCGAACCTGCTGCGCCGCCCGACACTCCATAGCCGGCAAATCCGCGCTCGCTTACAAACAGACCCGGAACCTGATTCTGCAGCACCGGCAAGAGCGACGACTCGCCGCTCTTCTCTATGGTCGACGCCGTAACAGTAGTAACAGTGAGAGGCGTAAGCTCTACGGTGGTCTTATACGGAGCCGACACGACAACATCCTTAAGCGATACAGTATCATTCAACATGCTATCCGCAGCAATGGCAGTGACATCCCACATGCCGAACAATGTCATGGCGCAAACAACGACTTTATTCATACTAACTTTTTCTTGAATTTTGGCTGTCAGACTATAATCTGACATATAAATAATAAATGGGGTGCAAATGTACATATTTTTTATGTAACACGCATATATGCTCGCCACTCCGCGTGTATGTTAATAACCGTCTGTTCAGAAACGGTAAGACACAAATCCGCGTAATGCAAACGGAGTGCCCGGTGTGAAGCATATATCCGTCACGGGAGCATCATCGCCGGGTATCATGGTTTCGGTGGCAAACTGTGCCTCACGCCACTTCACATCAAACAGATTCTCCACAGCAGCTCCGAAAGTAAGTTTACCGATTGTGTATGAGGCATTGATATCGGTTATGCAATAGCCCTTGGCCGTGAGTGAATAGTCCTCATTTGCCGGACGGTTGCCGAGCCACCTGCAATGCACGCCGGCAGAGAAACGGTCGGTCTTGTATGTCAGTCCGGCAAGCAGGGTGTTGACGGGAGCGAGGGGTATATAGTCAGCCCCCGAAGGCTCCTCGGTCATGCGGGCATTGCTGTAGGTATAGTCGGCCTGGAAATAGAAATTCTTAAGAAACTCCCATCGCAAGCCCACATCCAGACCAAGTCGGCGGCTCTTCCCGGAAGGTTCCACGACAGCCTCATCGCCCACATAGACAAACTCCTGATTCATGTGCAGATACCAGCAGGCGGCATTCAGCATCACCGTAGGCACAGGCTTCCAGTGAATGCCAAGGTCGGCACCCCACGTCTCAGGAATAACATCCTTACCGTCGCGCACCACTACCACACGGGCATCGTTGCTGTGAAAGCCACGGCCACCTTTGGCATATAGCTGCACGGTGTTGCTCGGATTGTATATGATATTCAGTTTGGGACTTACAAAAGCCTGGCCGACACCGGGATCGGTATATTCGGCGGCAGTCTTCTCGGCATAATTGAAGTGGAACCAGTCGACACGTACCGACGGGTTTATCATCCAGTTGCCGAGATTTATCTCCACGCCTGCATAACCAAACAGATTGCTCTGCCCGATGTCGCCAAGGGAATATGTGCCGATTATCTCACGCTTTCGTGCGTGGTACAGGGCGATATCCCTGATGTCGTCGTATCTGAATCCGGCACCTCCTGCCCACCGCCACATACGGTCGCCGACATAGAACGTGTTGCTCAAATCGACATGCCCTCCACCGAGCATCCGCTTCTCCTTCTGGTTTATTTCATCCCAGTTGTAGGGGTCGTTAAGCTGAAATGTAAAATCGGAGAAGAGGTTGAACGTATAATATGAGAGATAGAACTCGCTGTTGACGATTGTGCCGTCGGACAGGTCGACATGGTGTAGAAACTGAAGATTTGTGCGCGACGTCGAGCCGCCCTCGCTTGCATCAAGCGCCCCAAACCACCCTATCATGCCATTGTCGACAGCACGCTCCGGTATCTGGCCCGAAGCGTTCCACGAACTGTTGAAGTGCGACAGGATTATATTGAACCTAGACGTCGAGTTCCACTTAGTATATTTGGCCATAGCATTCAGACGTTTGAAATGCTGCGGACTGTCAAAGAAGCCATTGTCGGTAAGGAAGGCGCCGGAGAAATACATGCTCTCGCTCCGATTGTTGATGAGCGACATCGACGCGCGGTAGCGCTGATAGTCGTGCATGCCGATTTCGACACCCACCTCGTTGGGCATTCGGTCGCGCGTCTTGAACGCCACATAACCGGCTGTGGCAAGGTCGCCTTTGGTCATATCGTAGGAGCCTTTGTCAAAATCAATCTTCTCTATCACCTCGGGTTGCAGAAAATGCAGGTCGGCATACCCCTGCCCGTGGGCATGGCTCACCATATTCACCGGCATCCCGTCGACCGACACGTTTATGTCGGTGCCATGGTCAAGGTCAAATCCACGCAGAAACATCTGTTCGGCCTTACCTCCGCCGGCATGCTGGGCTATGAACAATCCCGGCACCGAACGCAGTATCTCCTGCGATGATTTCACAGGGTTGGCGGCAAGGTCGACCCGGGAGACCTCGCTCAGATGGTTCACGCGTGCTACTACGTCGACATCCTTAAGCGAAACACGCATGGCTGCCGTATCCTGTTCCGCAGGCGAAACCTCGGCGGGATAATCTGCGGGCTCATGTGGCGCGGCAACCACTGCCGACGCACATCCGGCAAAAATGGCAGTAACAAGACTTCTCGATAAATCAATCATTAGAGCAATCAATTAATGTGTGTGCAGTGAATAAAATATAATGATGTAACACACCGAAGTATAAAATGTTTGCAACAGCCATCTCTAAGAGCTTGTTTAATAATAAATGTTGCCGTTAGGGTCGTATAGCTTGAGTCGATTTTCGACATGTGCCGAAGGAGTGTACTTTATGTACATGACTGAGGAACAGGACGAAAATCGACCAAGATATACGAGACAAAAGGTAACTTCATAACCGATACGATCTCTTGCATGCTTGTAAGATAAATGCAAAATATATCAACGATATGAAACAAATTACCTTCCTTCGGTCATTCACCGACATCTTTCCGCCCGTTCTTCGGTCGTTATGGAACCCCATAACTCCCTCATCACAAGCGAAAATCTGCTCGCCAACTGACCGCCCTAACGGTAACATTTATTATTAAACAAGCTCTAAACATATCCGCCGACGGCGATGTTTAATTAGGTAAATATAATACGTAATTCGACTCCAAAAAGATGCACATGGCTGATGCTTTGGTCTCGCCGGCGGTAGCAGGCGCGGCCGCAGCAGTGTCGGTGACGCTGCTTGCAGTGTCCGCACGAAAGATAAAGCGTGGGGACAGCGAAAATATCGTTCCACTCATGGGGGTGATGGGTGCATTTGTGTTTGCGGCACAGATGATCAACTTCACCATACCCGGCACAGGCTCAAGCGGACATATCGTAGGCGGCATACTCCTCGGCGCTATCCTCGGGCCTTGGGCGGCATTTCTGACACTCGCCTCGGTAATTGTGGTACAGTGTCTGATATTTGCTGACGGGGGACTGATGGCTCTCGGTTGCAACCTGCTCAACATGGGCGTATGCTCCACGCTAATAGCGTATCCCCTGGTATACCGGCCCATAGCGGGCGCAAGCACAAAGAGCTGGCGCATAGCGGCGGCAGCCATAACGGCTTCGGTTGTAGGACTGGAACTCGGAGCGCTGCTGGTCACGGCAGAGACCGAACTGTCAGGTGTCACCGCTCTGCCGACAGGACAATTCCTGACACTGATGAGCTCGATACACCTGCTTATCGGACTTGGCGAAGGGCTTGCCACAGCCGCCGTGCTATATTTTGTGAAACAGTATCAGCCATCGCTGCTTACCGACTACCGGAACGGCACGGGAGGTAAGACGGGCAGCTACCGCAAGGCAGCACTAATATTCCTGTCGATAGCGGCAGTGCTCGGTGTGGCATTCACATGGATAGCCTCGTCGTACCCCGACGGCCTTGAATGGTCGATAGCCAATATCGCAGGCGAAAACGGACTTGGCGCATCCGCAAGCGCAGTGGCACACACGATAGGCCACGTGCAGGAGGCCACATCGTTTCTTCCCGACTACGGAAGCACTTGGTCAGGGATAATAGGCTGCATAATCGTGGTGGCTCTGGTGTGGATTGTCTGCACGCTGGCCACCCGCAGGGCCCGTAGTGTAAAATCCAACTGATACCCACGCCACTATGACGGCTCTCGAAAAGGCATTGACCGAATTCCGCTCTGTTGAGCATACCGCACAGGGCAAGAGCGTGCTCCACTCGCTCGACCCACGTGCCAAGACCATCGTGACCGTCGTGTATATTGCCACTGTGCTTTCTATATCACTCGACTCCCTCCCAGCTCTGCTGCTCTTCTGGATATTTCCTATCATAGCAAGCGCAATGGGTGGAATCGGCTACGGTGAGGTAATGCACAAATCACTCTACACACTCCCTCTCATCGCATTCATAGGCATATTCAACCCCATGCTGCATCGCGAGCCTGTGCTCTATGCCGGAACTATAGCCATATCGCGCGGATGGGTGGAGTTCATCGCCATACTGCTGCGCGGATTATTCACCGTGCAGATGGTAATAGTGCTGATTATGACCACCGGATTCTACAAGGTGTGCCGCGGACTCAACCGCATTGGTGTGCCGGCTGTGTTCACCACCCAGATGCTCCTTGTATACCGCTATATCTACGTTCTGGTCGACGAGGCCATCGATATGGACCGCGCACGCAAGTCGCGTAGCTACGGCAAGAAAGGCTATAGGCTCAGGATGTGGGGCATATTCGTAGGGCAGTTGCTTATACGCACCGTAAACCGCGCACAGCGCATACATATGGCCATGCTGTCGCGCGGATTCTCCGGCGAGATACGTTCGGTTGCCCGTACTGAATGGCATAGCAGCGACACATGGTTTCTGATAGCGGCATGCGGGTGTATCATAGCATGCCGGCTTGTCGACATAGGAGCCATCATAAATATTCCGGCATGATAATATTCCTCAAAAGTATCTGCAATGAGCCACCATTACATAAAATTCGACCATGTGACATATACATATCCCAACGGTATGAAGGCCCTCGACGATGTGTCGTTTTACATCACACACGGAGAGAAAGTCGGGATTGTGGGTGCCAACGGTGCCGGCAAGTCTACCCTTATACTCCACACCAACGGGCTACTCACCCCCTCGGAGGGTAATGTGGTCATCGGCGATGTGCCGGTAACAAAACAGACTCTCCCGATAATACGCCGCACGGTGGGCATCGTGTTCCAGAATCCCGATGACCAGCTGTTCATGCCTACCGTAGAGGAGGATGTGGCTTTCGGACCTGTGAATATGAACCTCCCGGACGAAGAAATAAAGCGGAGAGTGAGAGACGCACTGAAAGAGGTGGGTGCATACGAGCTGCGCCAACGAGCCACATACGAGCTGTCGGGTGGCCAGAAGAGAAGCGTGGCGATAGCCGGAGTGCTGGCTATGGAGCCCGACGTACTGGTGCTCGACGAACCCTCAAGCAATCTCGACCCTCACGCCAGGCGACTGCTTCTCGACAGGCTGGCGGGCTTCACTCACACCTGTCTGATTGCGACACATGACCTCGATATGGTAAGGGAGCTGTGTCAGCGCACAATAGTCATGTCGCACGGCCACATACTCGCCGACGGACCGACTGCAACGATTTTCGAAAACCGCGACCTGCTTGAGCGCGGATGTTTGGTATAAACACACACCTATTATGGATGAACGCAATTTTTTCGACCGTCTGGCCCCTACATGGGACGCCAACGAGACTCTCTCTACTCCGGCACATGTACGCCACATTCTGTCACATGCCGGCATAAAGCGCGGCGACCGTGTGCTTGACCTCGGCACAGGCACAGGGGTGCTACTCCCCGCAATAGCCGAAATTACAGGCCCAGGCGGCTTCATAACAGCCGTGGATTACTCGACAGGGATGCTCGACATCGCGCGAAGCAAGTTTGCCGACCTTATTCCCCGACCGGAATTCAGATGCATGGATTTCGAGACAGAGACTATCCCGGGAGAATACGACCACATAATCCTCTACTGTGTATACCCCCACCTGCACACACCTGTCGACACACTCAAATGGCTGCGCGGGGTCAATCTGGCCGATGGTGGCACGATTACTGTGGCATTCCCCTCCGATGAGAAGTTCATCAATTCCATCCACCGCCACAAGCACTCCGAGAGCGACATACTGCCTCCCGCATCCGAGCTGGCGGCATGGCTACGTCTGAACGGGCTCAGCGCCGATGTAGCCGAATCCACTCATGACAACTACATAATCAACATCGCCAAAACGCCTTGCTGACTGATCGTGCTATCTGCCAATCCGGCATGTCAGCAGACACACGGCTCTGCCACCTCCGCATCACACCGATTAAGAGAGACGGTATGAATTATCACAGAAGCAACAGAGCCGTATATTATGTATCTATAAGTGTGACGACTGTCAATCGACAATGAGCATGGCATCGCCGTATGCTCCGAAGCGGTATTTCTCTTTGATGGCCTCGTCGTAGGCATACATCACCAGGTCGTAGCCCCCGAAAGCGCATACCATCATGAGCATGGTGGAGTACGGAAGATGGAAATTGCTCACCATAGCATTGGCCACTGTAAAATCGTAGGGAGGGAATATGAACTTGTTGGTCCAGCCGGCATATGTCTTCATATGACCGCCCATGCTTACAGCGCTCTCAATGCCGCGGAGCACGGATGTGCCTACCGCACACACATTGCGGTTCTCATCCTTTGCAGCGTTTACAATATCGACAAGCTCCTGGGTGACAACCATATCCTCTGAGTCCATGCGATGCTTGGTGAGGTCCTCCACGTCAATGTCGCGATAGTTGCCGAGACCGGAGTGGAGCGTAAGATATGCATCCTTCACCCCCTTGATTTCAAGACGCTTCAAAAGCTCGCGGCTGAAGTGCAGACCGGCGGCAGGAGCCACTACTGCACCCTCTTTCGCAGCGAATATACACTGATAGTCCTCGGCGTCCGACGGAAGCGACTCGCGCTTGATATATGGAGGCAGCGGAGTCATGCCAAGTTTATACAGAGCTTCCTTAAATTCCTCATGAGGCCCGTCGTAAAGGAAACGCAGTGTACGGCCACGCGAAGTGGTATTGTCGATTACTTCGGCCACCATCGACTCGTCGTCGCCGAAATACAGTTTATTGCCTATACGTATCTTGCGGGCGGGCTCTACAAGCACATCCCACAGCTTATGCTCCTCGTTGAGCTCTCTCAGCAGAAATACCTCAATCTTGGCGCCTGTCTTCTCCTTGTTGCCGATAAGTTTGGCCGGAAACACCTTGGTGTCGTTAAACACCATCACATCGCCGTCGTCGAAATAATTGATTATCTCTTTGAAAATACGATGTTCGATTTCACCTGTAGATTTATGTACAACCATCATACGCGCCTCATCGCGTACGGGAGTCGGCTCGGTGGCAATCAGTTCTTCGGGAAACTTGAATTTGAATTGTGAGAGTTTCATATTTATGGGGTGAGAGATTCAGAGGGACGAATCCCCTCTATTATATCTGTTACATTAATTCTCAGGAATGGAGTCATCATCCGATTCGATGACAACGGTATTCAGCAGCTCTACCGCCTGCGGCACTGTCAGACAATCGGATACCGACACATCGCCTACTCTGGTGCGGCGCAGGGCCGTAAGATGGCCTCCACTGCCTAAGGCGATTCCTATATCGCGGGCCAGAGCGCGGATATACGTACCCTTGCTGCACACTACCCTTACAGTGATGCTCTCGGGAGAAAACTCCATGAGCTCGATTTCGTCGATTACAAGCAATTTGGGACGTATCACTACCTCCTCGCCGCGTCGAGCCATCTTATAGGCCCGCTGGCCGTCGACCTTACATGCGGAAAACGCCGGAGGCACCTGCTCTATTGCGCCGGTAAATTTCTTCAACGTCTCCTCCACAAGTTCGCGGGTTATGTGGGACGTAGGGTAAGTGGCGTCAATCTCTGTCTCAAGGTCAAACGAAGGAGTGGTGGCGCCGAGCGCTATCGTAGCCACATATTCCTTTACATGAGCCTGCAGAGTGTCAATCTGCTTGGTTGCCTTTCCGGTACACACGAGCATTACCCCGGTAGCGAGCGGGTCAAGAGTGCCGGCATGGCCGACCTTAAGTTTCTTAATTTTCAAACGTCTCAGCAGCGTGCTTCTCAGGCGCTTCACCGCGTCAAACGAAGTCCAGCCATGAGGCTTGTCGATATATAGAATCTCGCCTTTTGTAAAATTCATATATGTATTAACGCAGGGGTTATTACCAGCACATGCACACGATGCCCATCACGGCGCAATACACGGCAAACCATACGAGCTTGCCCTTCTTGACGATGGAAATCATCCACTTGCAGGCGGCACATCCGACAAGAAACGCAGCCACAAATCCTACAATAATAGCTGTCAGTGAAATATCGGCGCCAGAAGCCTGAGTCACTGCGTCGGCGGCAGGAGCAATCATCTTCTTCATGTCAAGAAGTCCCTCTCCGAGGATAGGGATGATGACCATGAGGAATGAGAACGACGCCATCTTCTTGCGGTTGTCACCAAGGAGTATACCGGTAGCTATAGTGGTGCCCGAACGGCTCAGACCGGGAAGTACGGCCACAGCCTGGGCGCAACCTATCACGAATGCGTCAATCCATGTGATGTCGCGGCCCTCCGCGGTATGGCCAAGCAATGCCGGACGAGTGCGGAAGAAATAGGCAAAACACAGAAGCAGGGCTGTGACACACAGACACACGCCTACCACAAACAAATCGCCGCCAAAGAACGACTCTACAAAATCCTTGAAGCATAAGCCCACGATAGCCACCGGTATGCATGATACAAGTATCTTGCACACATAGTAGAAGTTATAGTCGCGCCTGATGGTGAAGAACGATACACACAACGGATAAAATTCGCGCCATAGCACAACGATAGTGCTAAGCACTGTAGCGACGTGGAGCATCACACTGAACTCAAGCGAAGAATCCGGATCGAGATCCAGACCAAGTATCTGCTTGAAAATTTCAAGATGTCCGCTGCTGCTTATAGGCAGATATTCGGACAATCCCTGCACTACGCCAAGAATAAGAGCGTCAAGCCAATCCATAAGTTGAATATAAATGGAGTTTTGATAAAAAAATACTACAGAGATGATTCATGAACAGAGACCGCAGGAGTCGGGATTACACCTCTTCTTCCCGGACATGAGAGGTCTTCGGACGCCATACTATAGCGACTGCCATAGCCACAAATCCAAGAAATGCGATTGTAGGTCCTACAACAATACGGCGAGTGGAGAAGATATCGGGATTGAACGCTTCGGTAGTGGTACTTCCGCCCAACATCAGACAGAACCCGAGCACAATCATTACAGCCGCCGCTATCATCATGATGAAATTGACACGCATCAGTGGGAACTGCGACGGAAACTCACGTTCGATAGCTGTGCCGGTATCGGCTCCGGGCTTTGTTGCAAAAGGCTTTGTTGCCATATCTTAAAGTTTTATTATTGCTGAATTAAATACGGGTTATTTAAACATGTCGTCGTACGACGCATATAGATAACGGTTGGTCGAGAACACTGATGCCACAAGGCATATAAGCATACCCGCCAGTACCACTCCGGCCAATACGACAGCTACCTCGTTCCATGTCACCAGCGATGAAATCACAGGATCGCCCGAGCCTATGGCCACGATGCCTCCTGCAAGTATCATATCCGCAATCAGTCCGGCAATCAGTCCGCTGATTACATTGCTGACAAGGAACGGTCGGCGTATGAACGCACCCGTAGCGCCTACAAGCGTCATTGTGTGTATGAGGAACCGTTGAGAGTATATATCAAGATGCACAGTGTTGTTGATAAGCGCAAGCGATATCACAAGCAATATCAGCGCCACCACTCCCAGCACCACAAACACCGCACGCAGATTGCGGTTGACATCGTCAATCATACGGGCATTGACCGTGACCTTCTTTACACCGGCCATTTTTGCCACAGGCTTTATGATAAGAGCAAGCGAGTCGGTAGCCGCATATTGTGGCCTTACCTTTACCTCAATCTCTCCATTAAACGGATTCACGCCAAGCACCTCCATGAGATCTTCACCGGTGTCCTGCTGCCATCGGGCCATAGCGTCGTCACTCGACCGATAGGCCACGCTCAAAGCATATGGAGATGAAGTCAACACCTGCTTGAGAGCATTGACCTCGGAAGTCTTGACGCTGTCGGAGAGCACTACATCAAAACCGACACTACTACGTATGCCGTCGGTCACCGTATGTGCGCCGATACCAAGCAGAGCTATCAAGCCGAGCAACAGCAATACCATCGCTACGCTCAGCGTAGCGGTCAACTGGGATGTGAATATAGGGATACCTTTGCGACCTTGTTGTCTCATAAATCAGATATCACAGCACACCGATAAGCGGCATACCGAAAATTCGCCACAAAATTAATACATAAAAAAGCCGATGTCAAGTATTTCACAAAAAATTCACATTCTCGCAACAATTACATATTGGGTGTATGTAAAGAATTGCATATTTTTGCACTTTCATAACTTATGGAACTACAATCAGAAACAGCATGTACACACAGAATCAGCCTCAGCTCCCTCAAGGGATAGTAAAAAAAGCAGTAATCGCAATAGTATGTATCGCCGTATTTATAGTGGCCATGCTTTTCATGGTGCCCTGGTACAATGTATGGCAACAGGAAATGGCCGGAAAGGCCGAATTCGCCAAAGCCGAGCAGAACCGCAAGATAAAAATCGAGGAAGCACGCGCCAATCTCGAAGCTGAAAAGCTGAACGCGCAGGCCGAGATAGAACGCGCAAAAGGCGCTGCCGAAGCCATACGCATAGAGAATGGATCGATAACACCCACATACATACAGTATCTTTGGGTACGACAGCAGTCTGACCTCAGCAACAAGACGGTAATATATGTGCCCACAGAAACCAATCTGCCCATACTCGAAGCGACACGTCCGATTCTTAATCAAGCCAATTGACACAACGACTCATCCACCCTGTGATTCACACTGACATGAATAACATCACTCACCCGAAAGGGCTTACAGACAATCAAGTAGAACAAAGCCGGCTCCAACATGGCATGAACATACTGACACCACCGGAGAAAACACCTCTGTGGCGACAGTTTCTCGACAAATTCAGCGACCCGCTTATAATAATATTGTGCGTGGCAGGAATCCTGTCGATAGGAATTTCAATATACGAATATACCATGCTCGACGAAGGGCCCGGCGTATTCTTCGAGCCTGTAGGCATATTCATAGCCATAATCCTCGCCACCGGACTCGCTTTTTTCTTCGAAGTAAAAGCCAACCGCGAGTTTGCCCTGCTCAACCAGGTCAACGACGATGAGCCGGTGCAAGTGATTCGCAACGGAAGCGCCACAACAGTGCCGCGTAAAGAGGTCGTTGTTGGCGACATCGTGATACTCAACACCGGCGAAGAGATACCGGCCGACGGAATATTGCTTGAAGCAGTGTCGATGAATGTCGACGAATCCACTCTCACCGGTGAGCCGGTTGCCCACAAGACCACAGACCCTGCTCAGTTTGACAAGGACGCCACATTCCCATCCGACCATGTGATGCGCGGCACAAAAGTTATGGAGGGACACGGCATGATGGAAGTATGCGCCGTCGGCGACCACACCGAAAACGGACGCGTGTTTGTAGCTTCCCAGATTGACAACTCGGTAAAGACTCCCCTCAACGAGCAACTTGATGGCCTTGGCAAACTCATAACCCGAGTGAGCTACACCATAGCCTCACTGGTGGTGATTGGAAGAACAATCATGTATTTCACTTCGCTGACAGCCGATTTTGAATGGATTCATTTCATAGCATACCTGCTACAGACATTCATGATTGCCGTCACGCTGGTGGTAGTGGCCGTACCCGAAGGGTTGCCCATGGCCGTGACTCTGTCGCTCGCCTACTCTATGCGCCGTATGCTCCGCACCAACAACCTCGTCAGGAAGATGCATGCATGCGAGACAATGGGCGCCACGACTGTGATATGCACCGACAAGACCGGCACCCTGACGCAGAATCGTATGCAGGTGGCCGACATCACTTTCTTCGGACTTGGAGAAAAGAGATTCGCCACCGACGCCCTCAGCCTTATCAGAGAGGGTATCGCCGTAAACTCTACCGCACTTCTCGACATGTCAGAGCCTCAGACACCAAAAGTGCTTGGCAATCCCACCGAAGGAGCCCTGCTGCTGTGGCTCAACAAGGCAGGCATCGATTTCACACAAATAAAGGAAAGCATGCGCGTCATCGCGGAAATTCCCTTCTCGACCGAGCGCAAATTCATGGCTACACTTGTGGAAAATCCCTCGGGAGAGCGCATGCTGCACGTAAAGGGAGCTCCGGAGATTGTCTATGACATGTGTACCGACTACCCTCTGACAGCCACACCCGACAATGTAAAACACATATTGTCGGAATACCAAAACCACGCCATGCGCACGCTGGCATTCGCATGTGCGAAAGTAGCCGACGGAGCCAACCCAATCGATGGCACCAGACTCGACACCTCGGGCCTGACATTCCTCGGCGTAGTGGCCATAGCCGACCCTGTCAGAACGGATGTTCCCGATGCTGTATCGGATGTAATCCGCGCTGGAATACAGATAAAAATAGTCACCGGCGATACCCCGGCCACCGCCAAGGAGATAGGCCGACAGATCGGCCTGTGGCAGTCATCCGACAACGAAAGCAACATAATAACAGGCCCGGAATTTGAGCAACTCTCCGACGAAGAATTGCGCCGGCGTGTCAAGAGCCTAAAGATAATAGCCCGCGCACGTCCGCTCGACAAAAAACGTCTCGTCGAGGCTCTTCAGGCCAATAATGAAGTGGTGGCAGTAACAGGCGACGGCACCAATGACGCCCCGGCACTGAAAAGCGCACATGTCGGACTGTCGATGGGCGACGGCACATCAGTGGCCAAGGAAGCCTCCGACATCACCATCGTCGACAACTCTTTCTCGTCAATCGGAAGAGCCGTGATGTGGGGTCGCTCTCTATATCGTAATATACAGCGATTTGTAATGTTCCAGATGACGGTAAACATCGTGGCCTGCCTCATTGTGCTTTCCGGGGCATTCATGGGTTTGCAGTCACCGCTTACCGTAACCCAGATGCTGTGGGTAAACCTGATTATGGATACATTCGCGGCCATGGCTCTCGCATCTCTGCCACCATCGGCATCAGTTATGGACGAGGCCCCGCGCCGGCGCACTGCGTTCATAATCAACCGCGCCATGTGGCAGAGTATAATAAGCACCGGCCTCCTGTTCTTCATATTCCTATTCGGACTAATGTGGTACATGGAGCATATCGACATCGACTCTCTGACCGATATTTTACATGCCGGATTCATACCTGACAACAAAGGCCTGGACCCTTACGAACTCAGTCTGTTCTTCACCACATTTGTCTTCCTGCAGTTCTGGAACATGTTTAATGCACGCGCATTCGCCACCGGACGTTCGGCACTGCATATGAAAGGGTGTGGAGGATTCATTGCTATAGCTGGCGCCATATTTGCCGGTCAGATTCTTATTATAGAAATCGGCGGCCAATTCTTCAACGTCGTACCCCTTAAGCTGACCGACTGGGTGATTATCATCACCACTACATCGTCGGTATTGTGGATTGGCGAACTGATTCGGCTGTTCCACAGCAAAAAGCACAACTGATTTATCATTTATTAACACAGCAGTACATCATAGTCGCCCACCCTCGGAAATACATTTGCAGTATCAATCTAAAATACTGCAAATATGGGCGCTATCCACACTTCCGACATAATTTATGCCACCCTCTCACAGCATGGGAGGGAAATCGCCGCCTATCGTTTCAGCGGCATGACCACAATGACCGATCTCCTGCGTCAGATTCGTAACGCTGCCGCAGGATGTATCGGCCTTGTGAATGTAAGGCTACGCAACAGCACCCAGGGCTGGACTCTCGCCCGCTCGCTTATGCTTGCGCCTACCGCCGCATCTGTGCAGTTATCGCTATTCTGACAGATACTCACTCGTGTGCGCACCCACACAAAATGCACGATGTTCTTTATGATATATCGGCAAATGAGTAACTTTGCGCCATGAATGTCCAGAATGAAGATTCAAAGGAGCCCACTACCGACTCGCTCCATGTCGACGTAGAAGCCGTTATAAACACCAGGCTTCCACGCTACAGGCGCTTTATTCCGCGGTGTGCCATCAACTGGCTGAAAAAAACCATCTGCCAGGATGAACTGAACGGAATCCTTGACCGTACAAAAGGTACACGCAATGCTCAGTTCTGCGGATCTGTATTGCGCGACCTCAATGTAAAATACACTACTGAAGGCACACTGCCCGACCCCGCCAAGCAAAAAGTGATAATCGTGTGCAACCACCCGCTTGGCGCTCTCGACGGAATCACAATGATACATTGGGCAGCCGCGACCTATGGACCCGACATACATTTCATAGTCAACGACATACTTACGGTCATCAAACCGCTGGAGGACATATTCCTGCCGGTAAATCTCTACGGACGCCAGTCGCGCCACTCCTCCACCGACATCGACGCCGTGTTCCGCAGCAACACCCCGATAATAATGTTTCCTGCCGGGCTGGTAAGTCGCAAACGCCGCAATGGAATAATCAGCGACCTGAAATGGCACAAAATGTTTGTCAATAAAGCCATTCAGTATGAACGCGATATAATTCCTGTATATTTTGATGCGCAGAATTCGCCGTTTTTTTATAATTTTGCAAAATTCCGCCTTAGAATCGGCCTGCGGTTCAATTTCGAGATGATGTATCTCCCTCGCGAGATATTCCGCAGCCGCAACGCATGCTTCAGGCTGGTTGTCGGCGACCCCATCGCATGGCAGTCGCTTGAAGGCGGACGGAAAGCCTCACGACAGGCGCAGAAAATAAAAAAGATATTATATAGTTTAAGCAATCAACCATTCCTACCTGATGATGACGACGACCAATCAGAATGTGATTGACCCTGTACCTGTAGAGCTCCTCGAAATGGAACTCACTCCCGACAGGCTGTTGCGCGACACCAACAAGGGTGGCAACAAGATATATATCATCGACGCCTTTTCGGCGCCCAACGTAATGCGCGAGGTCGGACGACTCAGAGAAATCGCCTTTCGTGCGGCCGGGGGCGGAACCGGCAAAGACTGTGATATCGATGAATTTGACACAATGGAGCCTCCATGCCGCCAACTGGTAGTGTGGGATCCGGAGGCCCGAGAGATAATCGGCGGATACCGCTTCATACCCGGCAACGAGATAAAGATGCGCCCCGACGGCATGCCTCGTATCGCCACAAGCCACATGTTCTCTTTCTCAGAGCGATTTCTGAAAGATTACCTACCTCATACAATCGAACTTGGCCGCTCATTTGTCAGACTTGAATATCAGACTACACGCGTAGGCGTAAAGGCACTGTATGCCCTCGACAATCTCTGGGACGGTCTCGGCGCGCTGACGGTAATATATCCCGACATGCGTTATCTCTTCGGTAAGGTGACCATGTATCCGAGCTACAATGCCGACTGCCGCAACATGATTCTGTATTTCCTTACAAAACACTTCCCTGACCCTGATCGTCTTGTGTGGCCCATGACCCCTCTTACCACACATATGGACAACGAGGCAATGCGCAAGCTCTTCATCCACGACACATTCAAGGATGACTATAAAATTCTCAACAAAGCCATCCGCGACCACGGATACAATATCCCTCCGTTGGTCAACGCATATATGAGTCTGTCGCCATCCATGAGAATGTTTGGGACCGCGATAAACGACGAGTTCGGCAACGTCGAGGAAAGCGGCATCTTCTTTGTTATCGACGAGATATTTGAGGAAAAAAAAGGACGACATATCGGCACCTTTATCCCCATAAATCCATCTCCGGAAGATAAGTAACGGCCATTACTTTACTCTTTCCGCAACAATGAAGCGTAAACTTCATGCCGGATTATACTGTTATTAATGTGAGGGATAACAATATCGTTACATCAGGTGGCCCTCAGTGCCCGAATCCGGATTAAGCAAAAACGGCAAGAATCCGTATTTTGATATTCAAAGAATTGACCCATCTGCCGTTGACTCTATATTGTTTATAATTTTACGGTTTGAAAATATCACATAACATAGGTATTTATTGTCTTTTGTCCGGTTTAATCGCCGCCACTCCGGCCCATAAAGCCTTGTCGCAGACTTCTGTCGACTATCGAGGCGAGATATGGCTCAATGCCGGAAGCGGAGATTTTGCGCCTTACGGTATAATGTCGAACCGCTACGGAGTGACAACCCAGCCATCATCGATAATGGTGCGTGGTGCCTTAAAGCATGAATGGAACACAACTGCAAGATGGAGCTGGACAGCCGGTGCCGACATAATAGCGCAGGCATCTTCGGCAACAGACTATGCCCGCTACCAACAATCGTCGAAAAGCTGGATCGAACGTGATCTGCGCCCGTCGGCAGCCCATATACAGCAACTGTTTGCAGGCATAAGATACCGTAGTGTATTTGCTATCGTCGGACTCAAAGAATATCCCTCGGCCATCCTCAACGACTCCCTGTCGAGCGGCGACTTCACACGCGGCATAAACGCGCGTCCGATGCCGGGAGTATCATTCGGATTATGGCGATTTGTCGACATTCCATTTACACGTGGAGCACTACAGATTTCAGGCGAGATATTTTATGGCCGGCCTACTGACAGCGGATGGCTTGAGGACCATTACAACTACTATTCCTCATTCATAAACACCAATTGGTGGTACAATTATAAACGGCTATACTTCCGTACCAAACCGTCGCTTCCGGTAAGCGTAACATTCGGCATGCAGGCTGCATGTCAGCTCGGCTACAACATCCGACACTATTTCGGCGGCAACTTCGGTTATTCATTGGTCGACCATGTAAATCTCTGGGAGACTCTCGAAATGCTTCTGCCAAGCTCCGGCGAAGGATACTGGCGCGGAAACCATCTCGGCTCATGGGATTTAATGACCAGGTGGCAAATGCCGTCCGGACATCAGCTGAAAGCATATTTCCAGTGGCCCTGGGAAGACGGCTCAGGCATCGGACGCCGCAACGGATGGGACGGAATCTGGGGCATAGAATATGTGGCCGCATCCCCGAGAAGCATAATCAGCGGAGCTGTAATCGAATATCTCGACTTCACCAACCAGTCAGGTCCGACACACTGGGCGCCTCATGACCGTCCGGGCACAACAATCACTGACGAAGCCACCGGTTCCGACTCATATTACAACAATGCAAACTACAACGGCTATACATATTTCGGCATGGGACTCGGCACCCCATTTCTTCCCGGTACGATATACAACCGCGACGGATACATGTGCTACGTCGACACCCGTGTCAGAGGTTTCCATATGGCGGCAAAAGGATGGCTTGCATCGAATTTCGACTACAGAGTAATGCTGTCCTACCGACAAGGATGGGGCGATTACTATGCACCGAGAGCCCACAAAGTACATGACTTCTCATGGATGCTCGAAGCAGCATGGCATGTCAGCAATGTTCCCGGACTGAAAGTCTCGGCCATAGCGGCCATGGACCACGGAGATATGATTGGAAACAACATCGGAGGAGCAATATCTCTTACTTACACCGGATCTTTCACTCTCGGCAATCATGGCAAATAAAAAAACTTCAACACATAACCCGGCAATAATCCTGCTTGCAATGATATTGCTTGCGGCAACCGCATGCACACGCAATAACGGCGACATAGGCCCATGGTTCGGAGCGTGGACGATGACCTCAATCAAAGCCGACGGAATTCCGGTCACAGATTATTCTACATCCACCATTACATGGAAATTCCAGTCCACGGTAATAAACATGATTCAGATAAATCCACACCACGAGTACATAAACTCGTTCGGTACATGGCGCCAGATTTCTGACAATCAACTCGAACTGAATTTCAGCCACAGCGACCTAGAACGTCCTTCCGGCACGGACGTATATGCGCCACTACCGGCCACACATCTTCCCGCATCCGTATCATTGCTTGATATAGTGTCATTCTCCTCAAAACGTATTGTTCTTGAATACTCCTCCCCCGCCGATGGCATCGTATATACCTACACACTTGACCGCTGACACTTTCCACGATAAATACCGCCATGTATTACTCACCCGCATGAGCAATGTTAAAATCATAAAAATACACTTAAAATAATAAAACATTTCATTACCTTTGCACTCTCATTCCGCGGCGAATAGAGATATTCGTCACACAACCAACCAATTATCACTTATTTATTGTGCAAAGATGAATCTATCAGGTACAATTGACTTCCGACCGAAGTTACTATCCACACTATCCAATTATTCTCTTTCACGCTTCAAGGACGACCTTATTGCAGGCATCGTGGTAGGCATCGTAGCCCTGCCGCTCGCCATAGCATTCGGTATAGCAAGCGGTGTAAGCCCTACAATCGGCCTAATCACTGCCATTATCGGAGGCTTCCTTGTATCGGCTTGCGGAGGCAACTCCGTGCAGATTGGAGGCCCTACTGGAGCTTTCATCGTGATTGTATACTCAATCATTCAGAACTACGGACTGCAAGGGCTGGCAATAGCCACTCTCATGGCCGGAATGATATTGATTCTCCTCGGGCTTTTCCATCTTGGCACGGTCATCAAGTTTATACCCTATCCTATCGTGGTAGGCTTTACAAGCGGTATCGCATTGACGATATTCTCTACTCAGATTAACGATTTCTTCGGACTCGGACTGACAGACGTACCTTCCGAATTTCTATCTAAATGGGGTGTATACCTGGCCAACTTCGGAAATATCGATCCCGTGACATTGGGTGTAGGACTCGCTTCTCTGGCAGTTATCATCATAACTCCTAAAATATCGCGAAAACTGCCGGGCTCACTCATAGCAATCGTGCTGATTACCGCTGTGGTATATATCCTAAGCAATGCAGTCCCGGGCATACATGTAGAGACTATAGGCGACCGTTTCGGAGCTCTATCGACCGACATCCCCACACCGGAAGGTTTCGATCTCTCGATGAACACCATCAACCTCCTCCTCCCCTCTGCCTTCACAATCGCCATATTGTGCGCTATCGAATCGCTGCTGTCGGCCACTGTTGCCGACGGTGTGACAGGTTCGCGTACAAACTCAAACACCGAGCTTATCGGACAAGGCATAGCCAATATCGTGGTACCGTTCTTCGGAGGTATACCGGTGACAGGTGCAATCGCCCGCACAATGACCAACATCACAAACGGAGGCCGCACACCGGTAGCGGGAATCGTGCACACTCTCGTGCTGCTGCTCATATTCCTTTTCCTGATGCCTCTGATTAACCTTGTGCCGATGTCATGTCTTGCCGCCGTGCTTATTGTAGTATCATACAACATGAGCGGCTGGCGCACTGTAGTCGGCATATTCAAAGCGCCCAAAAGCGACATATCGGTACTGGTAGTCACATTCCTCCTTACTGTGATATTCGATCTCACCATCGCCATCGAAATCGGACTGCTTCTGGCCATAATCCTATTCCTGCGCCGAGTCATGGAAAACACGCAGATACGTGTCTACTCCGAGCAACTTGATGTAGCCGAAGGCACCGAGGCCACAGCCCATGAAGTGCTCGACGTAGCACCGGGTGTGGAAGTATATGAAATCGACGGTCCATTCTTCTTCGGTGTCGCTACAAAATTCGACGAAATGATGCGCACCTCGATGGGCAATGTACCGGCAGTACGTATCATACGCATGCGCCGTGTGCCTTTTATCGACGCAACCGGTGTGCACAATCTCGAATTGCTGATTCGCTCCTCGCAGAAAGTAGGCATACATATCGTGTTGTCAGGTGTCAACGACCAAGTACGTCAGACCCTCATCAAGAGCCATATCGACGACCTCGTAGGCCACGACCACATCTGCGACCACATAACCAAAGCCGTAGCCATGGCCAACCGCATTGCCGAGTCGCGCAGGGCATCTCTCAACCGCTCTGTAGCAAACGCCTGATTTTTCCATAGTCCTTATACACACCATGCGCCGCATTATCAGAATGGCTGATAATGCGGCGCATGGTGTGTACAGTAGCCGGCTGACTACATCTATTCCGCCAATGGATAACGCTGCGGACGCAAAAGCAACGGATAAGGCGTCTTTGAAAATACACGTTTGTCGGCCTTGACAATCTCATATGCGGCCCCCGCCTCTTCTGCCGAATCGGTAGTTACGGCAATCACATAATATAACGGCTCGGCAGTTTCTACCAGCGTAGCCGTATTGTAGCCGTAACCACGAAGACGCTCCATAAGCGAGCGAGCGTTAAACACCTGCTTAAACTGAGCCACAGCAATATTGTAAGACTTTATATCTGCCGGGAGCGACACCCCTTTCACACACTTAACAGCCACAGTAACTGTAGGCACTGTGTCACGCCCGATTACCGTATGCGAATTCACAGACTCCTTGCGTATCTTTTCATATATGGTACCCTCGATACCCGAATCCGTCTCAGTCTTTTCCTTTACAGCTTCGTAAGCAGCCTTATAATTGGCTTCATTTGTCTTGCACGACACAAATGGCACAGCCACGATTGCCGCGGTTGCCAGCATATGATATATTTTCATCTTTGTGTATAATTTTTTGAAAGTTCTATTACCTCCAGGTCGCGAGGAGCACCATGGTCAAGAGTAAATCGCACAAGAGTGCGCACCTGCTGCCAGCCATGCACCCCGGCCGCACCCGGGTTGATATGCAGCAATTCCAGTTCATGATCATACTTTACACGCAGAATATGGCTGTGTCCGCTAATCATGAGGCGCGTACCATTTTCCCTTAAGAGTTGCTTGATTCCTGTCGAATACTTGCCGGGATATCCACCTATATGAGTCATCAGTACACGCACTCCCTCCACCTCAAAAGCCATCATTTCCGGACATTTGCGGCGCACCTCGCCATGGTCTATATTACCGGCCACAGCCCTTACTGTAGGAGCCACCTCAAGAAGACGCCGGATTATAGACATGTCGCCGACATCACCGGCATGCCATATCTCGTCGCAATCCTTAAAATGCAGGGCATACCTGTCATCCCAGTAGCTGTGGGTATCTGAAAGAAGTCCTATACGTTTCATAATAGCAAGTAGCGCTAATTCATCATACGCAATAATGAGTAACTGATATTAGTACGTACAACGGCCTCGATTATTGCACACGGATTACTCGCGCATAACGTATAAGCGCTCGGTTGACCTCTCCATTCATATTATCCATATCCAGACGAAGAGACATGTCATTCCTCCCCTTGCGGAGTTTCACACGCAACATATTCGACAATCCGGTCGACATCCACTCGCCACTGCCGCGCTGAGGCATCACTATAGCTCCCGCCTCCGCATCATTGACATACAGGATACGCAACGCGCAGCGGTTGTCGGTATTTACAGGGCCCGAACCGTTGGCATAGAGGAAATCTACAAAATAATCGCCACTGTCGTCGACTGTTACAGAAAAATCCATACGTCTGTTACGTTTCTTTGAAGTTTCAACAAACTGTGAGGCCCTCTTTCTGTCAGCGATAAGCTCAGTTCCGGCGACTCCCATACGGGAAGCCGGCACTGTGATAAGAGCACCATCAGGGATATACTCATAAGGCTTGCAGGTATATCCCACATAATGTTCCTGACTTACCGGCACCACGTCCATCAGAGTATAGCTGTCCTGCGGCACAAACGCTATTGAAGATGTTGATATCTCCTGCAGCATGTTGGAATTCATATACTCCTCATATTCTACTCCTTCAGTATAGTTTTTTATCTCACCCTGCAGGCCGTTCCAGTTGATTTCCGGAGTCAAAGGCATCCATGCCTGTGGCTGATTGTTTACCGACTGTTTCTCTACAGTGTTGCCGGCCATCTCTATCACAATCTCGACATCACCTTCCGTATCGGCCGGAAGCATAAAATCCGATGATTCCTTGCCGTTGATTGTAAACGATTTCACCTGATTGCCGGTACCGTTGACCTGAATGGTGAGCGTAGCATCGCGGTATTTCAGTCCGGTGAGAGTTTTTGGCCCGGTAAGAGACGACGGGACAAACGGACTGAAGTACATGCCGTCGGTCTTAAGTTCTATGCCCATTATCACTCTCATTATCATACCCGCCATACCGGTACAACTCCACAATTGTGCGTCGGAGTTGACGGCTGCACCGCTGTAATCACCGTTCGACGCCACAAAAAGCTCTTTATGACTGCCAAACAATGCCGCAGCCCTGCACATCGAGGCAAACCCTTTTTCAAACGCCGCCATGTTGCCGGCTTTTTTTGCGGCCAGATTCCAGTAAGCCTGCACGAAAGGCCATACGGCGTCATTATGGTAAGGTTTAATATCCGGCAACTGCGGATATACCGAGGATATGCCGTAAGGGGTATAAGGGGTCTTGCTAATGATTGAGCGGGCCATATCGTCGTTGGCCACTCCGAAAAGTATCGCCAATGCCTGTCCGAGGTTGTCGGTAGCCTGCGACTGTATAGGATATACCCCTCCATAGAGATATTCCGAATAATATCCGAGATTGGGAATCCACAGATTATTATTTATCGCATTGGATATCTCGCTGTCAATGCCGTTCCATAGCGGAGCCACATCATCGTCCGGAAGAGCCTCAATCATAGCGTCACGCACCCTGAAAGCCTCGACAAACATCACATTCGTCCCCAGACACATCGACTCATAGATATCCTTGGGCTGCATCCAGCGCGGATAAGTCTGCTCGCGCCAGTCGAGATACGACTGTTCGCCGCGCATCATCTTGAAATCCGGATTCCACACCACTCTCATATCGGCATTAAGGGTATTCTCTATAGCCTTGAGTGATTCTTTTAGAATTTCATTATCGCCGGTTGCCTTGTATACCTCCCAGGCGGCCATAGCCCATACCACACGGTCGGAACTCACAGGCCAGGAGCCGCCCGTGCCGGTGTCCTGCACGATAACCTTGCCGTCGGGCGTGTCTTTCAACTTCGACTTCAGCGACTTCCATGTGCCATAAGGGTCAATCAAAGCAAGCGACAGATATGCCGAATAGCTTATATCGCGGGTCCATACTCCATCCCACTCCTTACCGGCGCGGTATGTGCCGTCCGAGCGCTTGTTTGAGGCAATCTCATGCATGGCCATATTATTGAGAGCGTTGACAAGCGTCTGGTTCGAGGAATATGTCGGAAACTTCACGTCAAGCGAATCAATATGCCAGTGTCCGGAATCTGCGCGACGGGCACTGTCCGGATTCAAAGTCAGCGTCACCTCATATATGCCGTTACCCTTGTCCTTCAACTGCTGTGCCGGGCGTGCATGAAGGTTTTCGAAATCCCATGTAAGAGGCGGTATGTCTCCTGCCACCCATACACCCTTGAAATCGTCCTTGTATATAGTGTCGTTGGTAGGTGTCACATAATATCCATACCTCTTGAAGCTGTCGAACACAGGGTTCATATTCACTTTAAGAGTCCATCTGGTATCATGCGCCAGATGTGCATTTTTAGCCTTCAGAGAATCCACTTCATGGAGCGCCTCGCCGAAAGTAAACACGGTATCGGCGCCTACCTCTACCGTATGCGACACACCACCGGGCAACTCATTGTCGCGACTGTTGATTGATAGACGGAAATGCAATAGTTTTGATATCGTGCCCTCCTCCGTACTCTTATAGTCAGTAACTATCTCATACGGGCTCACAGCATAAGCCTTATATCCATCCTGGCACACACTGTCGGTATATACCGAAAACTCATCCGACTGATAGATGACATTGCCCTGAGGTGTCGACCCCCCACAAGAGGCAAGTGTCGCACCGACAATGCCCGATATGGAAATTATAGCATAAATTGACTTCATCTGAGGCTAAATTATATGCTAATTTAATGATTTTATGTCGATAAAGTTCAGTCAGCATAATTAAATCAGGATTTTTGGTTAATTTTGTACCGTATTAGCCGTAAAACTCATGCGCCTCATCCCCGGCATCCTGAATTACATCGTTCATGAATTCCGGGAAATTTACGGTTTAGTGACGCCCTCGCCAATGAACTTTGGGCCGGGCTTACTCCTTATAACTAAAATTATAAAGTATATCTGTCATGGCTGAGTCCAATTTCATAGATTACGTAAAGATTCTTTGCCGTTCAGGCAAAGGAGGTGCGGGATCGCGCCATTTCTATCGTGCGAAATACATCCCTAAAGGAGGTCCTGATGGCGGTGACGGCGGAAGAGGCGGCCACATCATACTCCGTGGCAACAAAAACATGTGGACCCTGCTACCGCTTAAATACCAGCGCCATGTATTCGCAGGCAACGGCAGTTCGGGCACCGGCAACCGCAGTTCGGGCAAAGACGGTGAGGACAAGACTATCGAAGTACCCTGCGGCACAGTGGTATTCGACGCGGAAACGGGAGAATTTCTGTGCGAGGTAACCAACGACGGCGAGGAGATAAAGCTCCTCAAAGGTGGTCGTGGCGGCCTGGGCAACTGGCATTTCAAAAGCGCCACAAACCAGACTCCACGCTACGCGCAGCCAGGAGAGCCAGCTATCGAGAAAACCATAATCATGGAGCTTAAGCTGCTTGCAGATGTCGGTCTGGTAGGATTCCCCAATGCCGGCAAGTCAACCCTGTTGTCGGCGATATCTGCAGCCAGACCAAAGATTGCCGACTACCCGTTCACTACCATGGAGCCTCAGCTGGGTATTGTGAGCTACCGCGACAACAGATCATTCGTGATGGCCGACATACCGGGTATTATCGAAGGGGCAAGCGAAGGGAAAGGACTCGGACTCCGATTCCTGCGTCATATCGAACGCAACGCCGTACTGCTCTTCATGGTGCCTGCCGATGCCGACAACATCCGCGAGCAATATGAGATTCTGCTTCGTGAACTCGAACAGTTCAACCCCGACCTCGTCGACAAACCCAGAGTACTCGCCATCAGCAAGTCCGACCTTCTTGATGATGAGCTCATAGCAGAGATGGAGCGCGAACTACCCGACGACCTTCCGCATGTATTCATATCTGCCGTATCCGGTATGGGAATAAACACACTGAAAGACATGCTCTGGAGCGCCATAAACGATGAAAGCAACCGTATCGAAAACGCTACAATCACCCATCGGCCGCTCGACGGACATCATCGCGTACGCGAAGAAGATGAATTCATATTCCAGCTCCCCGAGGATGAGACCGCTCCCGAACTCGAAGATGACGACGAAGAGTTTGACTGGGACGAAACCGCCTGGGAATATGGCGATGACAAGTAATACCCGCATCTGACCTTCACCATCAGAGATTGCATCTCTGCAAACATATCGGCTGTATGGAATACGTTCTGACTCGATTCCATACAGCCGTCGGTTGTAAAGCAACATACCGACAACCAATCTATTATCACACACCGGCCATGCGCCTTAATGAATTATTGGAATGGAAATTATAAGCAACAGTGAATTCGGTGGCGAACGTCCGCTTTTCGCCTCCCGACATCTGCATCTCATCAATGTCACCATCCACCCCGGAGAGTCGGCCTTGAAGGAATGCTCCGATATCATAGCCGAAGAATGCCGTTTTGAAGGCAAATATCCCTTCTGGCATGTTGATGGATTTATCATAAGAAAATGCCTCTTCACACCGGGGGCACGCGCCGCCTTATGGTACTCCTCCGGACTTGAAATGACCGACACCCGTGTCGAGGCGCCAAAGATGTTTCGCGAAATGCATCGTCTGAATCTCACGCGTGTCGTGATACCCGACGCACAAGAGACATTGTGGCACTGTTCAGATGTCAGAATGCGCGAGGTGGAGGTCCACGGAGCCGACTACCTGTTCATGCACTCATCCGACATCGACATTGAAAGCTACCGACATCAGGGCAATTATTCGTTTCAGTACTGCCGTAATGTCGAGATACGTAATGCCGCAATAGACTCCAAGGATGCCTTTTGGAATACGGAAGATGTCACCGTGCGCGATTCGACCCTCAGAGGCGAATATCTGGGCTGGCACTCCAGGCGTCTGAGACTGGTCAATTGCCACATATCCGGCACACAGCCGTTATGCTACGCCCACGACCTCGTTCTTGAGAACTGCACGTTCGACACCGATGCCGATCTCGCTTTTGAGGGCTCGACCCTGAAGGCCGATATCCGAGGCTGTGTGACAAGCATCAAGAATCCGACTTTTGGCCATATCATCGCCGACAATATAGGCGAGCTAATCATTGATGAAAATATCCACAGTCCGGCCGACTGTAAGATAGAAATACGCAAGTGAGCACGGGGAGCAAAAATACCGAACAGCTGCTCGCACTGATACGCAACGGGCATCCGATGGACTTTCGCACACAGCTGAGGCTCACGGCCCTGCTCAGTCTTCCGGCTATCGTGGCACAGCTGTCGTCGATAGCCATGCAGTACATCGATGCGTCGATGGTTGGCTCGCTCGGGGCTAACGCATCAGCGTCTATCGGCCTGGTATCGACCACTACATGGCTCTTCTGGGGCGTACTTAGCGCCGCAGGTACCGGATTCTCCGTACAGGTAGCCCACCTCATCGGCAGCGGCGACTTTGAGAAAGCTCGCAAAGTCGTACGGCAGGCATTCGCATCACTTCTGATATTCAGCACCGCGATAGCGCTGTTGGGCGTAGCTATAAGTCCTTTTCTACCGGTATGGCTTGGAGCCGAGGAGATAATCCATCGCGATGCCTCACGCTACTTCCTTATCTTCGCCTCGTTCCTACCCGCATTGCAGATAAGTTTCCTTGCAGGTTCAATGCTGCGGTGTGCCGGAAACATGAAGATACCGAGCATGCTCAACGTGATGATGTGCCTTATCGATGTCGTACTCAACTTCATTCTTATTTTCCCTGAGCGCGACATCGCTTTAGGCCCGTGGCACATACACATATGGGGCGCAGGCATGGGAGTCGAGGGTGCGGCTCTCGCCACAGTACTTGCCGAGACTATTGTGGCCGCTATAATGCTATGGTACCTATGGTGCCGTTCGCCGATACTCGGACTGTGGAAACGTCCCGGCAGTTTTATGCCACAAGCCTCCACTCTGCGCAAGGCCTTGAAGATAGGGATGCCCATGGGGCTCGAACACATAGCCATATGCAGTGCCCAGATAATCATAACCACCATAGTAGCGCCACTCGGAGTTGTTGCAATAGCGGCCAATGCATTCGCAATAATAGCAGAGAGTCTGTGCTACATGCCTGGCTATGGCATAGGCGAGGCTGCAACAACTCTCGCCGGACAAGCCTATGGTGCCGGAAGACACAAGTTGGTAAGACGCTTCGGCTACATTACAGTCGGGGCAGCCATGGCCGTAATGGGACTTATGGGTGTGGCACTTTACCTATTCGCGCCTCAGATTATCAGTGTCATGTCGCCCGTAGAGGAAATCTGGATTCTCGGAGCAGAAATCCTGCGCATCGAGGCCTGGGCCGAGCCTATGTTCGGGGCCGCGATAGTAAGCTACGGATTTTTCGTAGGACTCGGCCGCACCGTCCTGCCAAGCATAATGAATCTACTGAGCATATGGGGCGTACGACTCACTCTCGCCACACTTCTGGCACCGGCCATGGGACTGAAAGGCGTATGGCTCGCCATGTGTATCGAGCTCTGTTTCCGTGGCCTCATATTCCTTGAGCTACTGGCATTCGGGCGATGGCGCAAAGAGACAGATACTTAGAGATTGTCTAAAATTCATATTACTTTGCTTTTGAGAGTCTTGTCCGCGTCTTTTTGTTTATTCTTCGGTCATGTAGCTACGGCTACACTCCCTCATCACAAGCAAAAATCCATCAGACAATCCTTCTCAAAATCGGTATCATATAAATTTAGACAATCTCTAAGAGATTGTCTAAATTTTATTGATTAAAAATTTTATGGCAGCGAAATCAATCATTTCTTCCGCTGATTCATTCAGTATCTCATAGTTCCGGGCGAGTCTGCGGCAAGAGTCAAGCCATGCGAAAGTCCTCTCAACCACCCATCTGAGCGGCTTTGGCAGGAATCCCTTAACTCCATTGGGGGTATTGGATACCTCAAGCTCGATGCCGAAGTCTTTTTCAATGTCTTTGTCCACGTCTCCCCGATACCCTCGGTCGGACAATACCTTGCGCAGGTCTTCCCATACATCATCCGCCAGTCCGCATAGATCATGAGCCATTTTTGAATCGTGAATACCAGCGTTACAGACTTTCCTCGCAAGGATGAAGCCATTGCGGTCGGTGATGATATTCCTTTTGACACCCTTGACTTTTTTGTTGCCGTCATATCCGTTATCTCCCTGTCTGCTACCCCATCTGACACTTTGGGCATCCATCGCGCCAACACTCGGACTTGATGCCTGGCCGCGTTTGCGACGTATCTTTCTGACGAGTTTCTCAAGGAAATGCTCGACACGACCCTCTTGTCTCCATTTATGGTAGTAATAATAGACACTTTTCCACGCGGGATAGTCGTGAGGCAACCTTCGCCATTGACAACCGCTGGCCAATAGGTAGAGGATAGCTTCAAAAACTGATTGTAGTGAATATTTTCTCTTGCGTCTATCATTTTCAAGGAATTCTTTGTTTATATAAGACCACTGACCCTCGGTCAGATGTGTCTGATAGAGATTGATTTCGTGCATAATATTAGCCTTTTCTCTTTCAACACTCTGATTGAGGGTTTGTTATGCCTAATAACATTATTTCGCACTAATTTTTAGACAATCTCTTAGAGTTTGTTTAATACAAAAAACAATCATGTGATGAAATACAACTTTGACAAAATAACCGAGCGCCGCAACAGCGGCTCTTACAAATGGGATACTCCGGAGCGCGACAACCTGCTTCCTATGTGGGTGGCCGATATGGACTTCCCAACAGCCCCTGCCGTAATCGACGCTCTGCGCAAACGCGTCGAGCATGGAGTATTCGGCTACACACACGTGCCGGAAGAATATTACCGGTCAGTTATCGACTGGTTCCACAATCGCCACAGTTGGGAAAGCGACCGCTCATGGTTTATCTATACTTCAGGAGTCGTACCCGCGATATCAGCAATCATAAAGGCGCTCACCGAACCCGGCGACAAAGTAATCATACAGACCCCGGTCTACAATTGCTTCTTCTCCTCAATACGCAACAACGGATGCATCCCCGCGCACAATCCTCTTATATACACCGGCGACAGGTATGAGATTGACTTTGACGGGCTTGAGGCAGCGGCATCCGACCCTAAAGCCAAGATAATGTTGCTCTGCAATCCTCACAACCCCGGAGGCAGAGTATGGACATCCGGTGAACTGACACGCATTGCCGAAATATGTCTGCGCAACAATGTGTATATAGTGTCAGACGAAATACACTGCGAGCTGACATACACCGACAGTGGATATACCCCTTACGGTACTCTGCCTGAACCATTCCGCAGCAATGCCTCCGTATGCATCTCCCCCTCCAAGGCCTTCAACATCGCCGGGCTTCAGATTGCCAATATTATCACACCCGCCCCCGCTGTAAGGCGGCGCATCGACAGGGCGATAAATATCAATGAAGTATGCGATGTAAATCCATTCGGTATAGCTGCCACAATCGCCGCATACAGCTACGGCAGCAACTGGCTCGGACAGCTCGTGGAGTACCTTCATGGCAACTATACGGAAATATGCGATTTCATTGCCAAAGAAATGCCATCACTGAAGGTAATGCCTCTGGAGTCAACCTATCTTGCATGGATTGACATACGCGACACAGGCATGACATCGGAAGCATTCACCGACATGCTGCTTCGACACACCGGCCTGATGGTGAATCCCGGCACAATGTATGGCCCTCATGGAGAAGGATTCATTAGACTCAACTTCGCATGTCCCCGAAGTATGGTTATCGATGCCATGCACCGGCTTAAAACAGCTATCGACATGCATTTTAATGCCTGACACCCCGATACCCGGTCCATAAGCCGCATTTTTTTTGCAAAAAGTTGATTTTTTTGCGGATAATAAGTAACTTTGCAGCGGTTTTTTCAATAAAATTTCTTGTGGGAAAGTTTTCAGCATACAAGCTCCCTCTAAAGACACTGCCTCATGGCAGTCATGCCTTCGACTACAAGTTGCAGAAGCAGTTTTTCGTCGATATGGAAAGCGCCGACATCCGCGATGCCGACCTTGACGTACATGTTGATGTAAACTACAAAGGCGACTTGTATGAAATCACTCTTACCGTCAAAGGTGAGATTACGCTCATCTGCGACCGCTGTCTCGACGACCTTCAATGGCCCGTCGATACCACTTTTCACATCTTTGTAAAATACGGCCCTGATTACAACGACGATTCCGACGAGCTTCTGGAAATACCGGAAAGCGACGCCGAGCTCAACATCGCCTACATGATTTACGACACCGTAGCTCTTACAATACCCATCAAGCACGTGCATCCGCTCGGAAAATGCAACCGCGCTATGAGTTCGCTGCTGAAAAAGCACCGCGCTCCCGGACATATCGAGTCGGACGGCGACGATGACGAAATGATGGACGAGATGATTGAGGAAGTGGAGACAGAGCAGATGCAGCCTGACACTGCCGATGACGACGACGTACCTACCGATCCAAGATGGGACGAATTAAAGAAACTAAAGTGACAATAAATTAAAAACTCATAAAACGAAATGGCACATCCTAAACGAAAGCAATCCAAGACCCGCACCGCAAAGCGCCGCACACATGACAAGGCCGTAGAACCCACGCTGGCAATCTGCCCTCATTGCGGATCATGGCACATCTACCACACTGTATGCCCCGCTTGCGGATACTACCGTGGTAAAATCGCCATCGAAAAGCCGGCTGCAGTATAAATCAGTGCTATGGCATAGTAGAGCCGTAACAACGTGCTTGCATATACCATGCCCGACCCGTCTGCGAGTCAAAAAAGAAATATACACATATCCCCGGGTATGAAAAAGATGCCCGGGGCGATATGTGTATTATCCGGCTTGTAGGCGGCAACAGCTCACAGCAACTGTGCCACACCCAACTTTGCAGAACATAAATCAATCATTCCAAATGCTTTACCCAAGAATCGCGGGCGTTGCGTCATATGTGCCCGATGACATCCTCGACAACGAGATGCTGTCGAAAATGGTTGACACTTCCGACGAGTGGATTACAACCCGCGTAGGAATCAAGGAACGCCGAATCCTCAAAAAAGATGCCGGCTCCTCATACCTCGGCATAAATGCTGTAAACAAGCTCCTGGAATCTACTTCAACATCTCCCGAAGAGGTCGACCTTCTTATCTGCGCCACTTCCAATCCTGACTACCGTTTCCCCTCTACAGGTTCGATAATAGCCCATGGATGCGGCTTAAGCAACGCTTATGCCTACGACATCCAGGCTGCCTGCGCAGGCTTTCTCGTCGCCCTTCAGGACGCAGCCGCCTATGTGCGTTCAGGAATGTACAAGAAAGTAGTGGTAGTAGCCGCAGAGAAGATGTCGTCGATGGTCAATTATGCCGACCGCACTACATGCACACTCTTCGGCGACGGCGCCGCATGCATGCTTATAGAGCCAACCGAAGAAAAAACAGGCATTATCGACGGCGTATTCCATGTTGACGGAGAAGGACTGCCTCATCTGGTAATGAAAGGCGGAGGTTCAGCACATCCAGCCACACAGCAGACCCTCGACGAAGGATGGCACTATCTCTATCAGGAAGGACGTGCGGTATACAAACATGCAGTAACCGACATGCTCAACTCCTCAATGGAGGTTGCCGAACGCAACAATATCAATGTTGCCGATGTCGACTGGTTCATACCCCACCAGGCCAACATGCGCATCATCGAGGCTGTAGCCGAACGTGCCGGCCTCGGCCACGACAAGGTGCTTGTAAACATCGAGCACTATGGCAACACATCAGCCGCTTCAATCCCCCTGTGTATCGACGAATACAAGGACAAACTGAAAAAAGGCGACAAGATTATCCTTACCGCATTCGGTGCCGGATTCACATGGGGTGCGCTATACGTTATCTGGGATCTCTGATTCAGACACGCAAGCATCTACTAAAATACTCACACGAACACCGTATCGGCATCTGACCGATACGGTGTTCGTGCTTCATGCATACTCCATACACTGCGGCAGTATGTTTGCAAAATAACCCGTTATATGTTATCTTTGTAATCAGTTTCAACAGATACCCGGGTATGAAAGAGTCACTGAATATCTCATTGCAGCAGAAAATGCAACAACGGCTGTCGCCCATGCAGGTGCGCTACGGGCGTCTGCTGGAAATGAACGGTCCGGAATTTGAGGATGAGATACAACGTGTGCTTGACGACAATCCCGCCCTCGACGTTGACGATACGATAGCCGACACAAGTGCCGAGGAATTCAAAGAAACCGCCGAAGACATACAACTGGCCGATTACCGGGATGATGACATACCTTCATACCGACTTGAAGCGCCGGGGCGCTCCGACAGCGAACGCACATACGAACCCCTCGCCGCCGACTCGGCCCAATCACTCTTCGACACACTTGGCGCACAGCTTTCAGAACACAGCCTTACCGACACACAACGGTCGATAGCCCTGTATGTGATAGGAAATCTTGATGACAACGGATATCTCACCCGCGACGCCGCGAGTATGGCTTACGACATCGAAGCCCATACGGGACTTACCGTCACCACTGCCGAAGTGCAAAGGATGATTGCGCTTGTGCGCACGATGGATCCTCCTGGTGTCGGAGCCGTCGACCTGCGCGATTGTCTGCTCATACAGCTTCGCCGCCGCCCGTCTACTCCTAACACAAGACTTGCCATTGAGATTGTCGACCATTATTTCGACCTCTTCTCGCTCAAGCACTACGACCGTCTGGCGACAAGCCTCGGAGTAGACCAGACAACACTGCGCGACGCAATGCATGTAATCCGCTCTCTTAATCCCAAACCGGGAGGTGACATTGACTCAGACATAGCCGATGAACGCACACGCCATATCATACCGGATTTCCAGGTAGAGACCGACGGACAAACCCTGACTCTCACCCTGCTCAACAACATACCGGAACTCGTAATCGAGGAAAGTTTCCGCGACGATGCCACTGCGGCCGCCACCTCGGTAGTAGCACGTCACAATCAGGAAGCCGCAGTATTCATAAAGCAGAAACGCGACGAAGCACGCGACTTCATACGCCTGGTAAGCATGCGACAGGAGACTCTATTCAACGTGATGAGCGCAATCGTAAAGATACAGCGCGACTTCTTTACCGGAGGCGAGAATGAAAGCCTCATACACCCGATGATATTGAAAGATATCAGCGCCATGACAGGATACGACTTATCGGTGATATCGCGTGCGACAGCCGGGAAATATGTGGCTACTCCACGAGGCGTGTATCCGCTAAAGCTATTCTTCAACGAACGTCCGACCGACGATACCGACACCTCTACCCATGCTATCCTTGCCGCTCTGCGCGACACAATAGAGAATGAGGACAAGAAACATCCGCTAAGCGACGAAGCCCTTACAGCATCCCTCGCCGGGAAAGGATATGAAATCGCACGCCGTACAGTAGCGAAATACCGCGAGCGCCTTGGATACCCTGTAGCACGCATGCGACGCGAAATCTAAACATAACACTACGGCCAATGTTAATATTACAGAACATATTCCGTCTACCTCGACCAATTGCCACATGAACCGAATTGCACATATATTATCGTGGGTGCTAAGCCCGATACTTATTCCTACATATGCCGTGTTTGCCGCCCTGTGGATTACACCGCTGGCCATGCTTCCTGCCGATATCAGATGGAATGTAGTGATTGTAACGGCACTCGTCACATGCGTATTGCCGGCATTTGCCATAATGCTCCTATATTGGATGAAAATCATATCGGATCCAGGACTGAACAACCGCACCGAACGCCTTGCACCATATGTGCTGACGATATTATGCTACTGCGCATGCGCATGGTATCTCTACTCAATTCATTCTCCCCACTGGATGTGGATGTTCATGGTAGCAGGGGCATGCACGGCTGTAGTATCGTGCATCATCAACACATGGTGGAAAATCTCGGCGCATGCCGCAGCAATGGCCGGATTCACAGCCATGCTTTTCCGCATTGCCGCCGACCACATCGCCATAGTGCCCATATGGCCATACATTGCTGCATCGATTTTTCTCTGTGGAGCACTCTGTACATCCAGAATGCTGCTTGACCGTCACACATTCTGGCAAGTCACTGCAGGCTCGGCCAACGGCTTCCTGATGGTCTACCTCCTCACAATGTAACATCACGCAACATAATAAACCCAATATCACATACATCATGACCCCGATAGTAAGTATCATCATGGGGAGCACTTCCGACCTCCCCGTAATGGGTAAAGCAGCCCAGCTTCTCGACGATTTTGAGATACCGTTTGAAATCAACGCATTGTCGGCCCATCGCACCCCGGCTCAAGTAGAGGAATTCGCATCTGGAGCCGCCGCCCGCGGCATCAAGGTGATAATCGCCGCCGCCGGAATGGCCGCCGCCCTCCCGGGCGTAATCGCCGCAAACACTACACTTCCGGTCATAGGTGTGCCTATCGCATCTACCCTGGGAGGAATGGACGCACTTCTGGCCATCGTACAGATGCCTCCGGGCATACCGGTAGCCACTGTCACCATCAACGGTGGCCTCAATGCCGCGTTACTCGCCGTAGAGATGCTCGCCATTGGCGACAAACGTATAGCCGACCGCCTGAGCGAATACAAACAGTCGCTCTCCGGTAAAATCGTAAAAGCCAACGCCGAGCTTGCCGAAGTAAAGTATAAGTTCAAGACAAACTGAGCAAAAGGCAATCATAATGTCGAAATACAGTTATAAACGCAGACTGAGCCGCCAGGTGCCTATAGGCAATGTCAGTATCGGCGGCAGAATGCCTATAGCGCTACAGTCGATGACCAACACATCGACCAACGACCTCTCCGCATCCGTGGAGCAATGTATCAGAATTGCCGAGGCCGGAGGCGACATCGTGCGCCTTACAGCCCAGGGTATCCGAGAGGCAGCCAATATCGGAGAGATACGTCAGGAGCTGCGCAAGCGCGGATATGACATTCCGCTGGTAGCCGATGTCCATTTCAATCCGAAGGCAGCATTTGCCTCGGCGGAAGCCGGCGTAGACAAAGTCCGCATCAATCCGGGCAATTTTGTAGATCCGGGACGCACATTCATCAAGCTGGAATATAACGATGAAGAGTATGCCGGCGAACTACGTAAAATCGAGGAGGCTTTTGTGCCGTTTATCGACACTTGCCGTCGCCACAATACGGCTATCCGCATCGGTGTGAACCATGGAAGCCTCAGCGACCGCATAATGAGCCGCTATGGCGACACTCCCGCAGGCATGGTGGAAAGCGCCATGGAATTTCTGCGCGTAGCCGTACGCCACGACTTCTTCAACATTGTGATTTCAATAAAGGCCAGCAACGTCGTCATAATGGTCGAGACTGTGCGCAGACTTGTTGCTGCGATGGAGGCGGAAGGCATGGACTTCCCGATTCATCTCGGCGTCACCGAAGCCGGCGACGGAGAGGATGGCCGCATAAAGAGCGCCGTCGGCATTGGCACACTTCTTTCCGAAGGCATTGGCGATACAATCCGCGTGTCTCTCAGCGAAGCCCCAGAAAACGAAATACCTGTGGCAAAGGCCCTCGTCGACTACATCGCCGGATTCAGCGAGACTAACGGCGACAGCGGGTTTAAGTCCACCTCCGACTTCTCGCCCAAACGGCGTATATCAGAAACGGCAGGCAACATCGGAGGGAGTAATCCTGTCGTTGTAATATCGCCTCTTGAGGTTGCCTCGGTGCCCGAAGGCGTGACCTTGGTGACCGGCAGCGGAAAAAATCCGGCAGCCGATATCCTCGACAAAGTGTCCCGCATGGATAATGAAGGGAAAAATGTCCCCGTAGTGGCATGTATCGCCTACGACAACCTGCCAAAGGATGAAGTGAAACTTCGGGCCGCGACCGACTTCGGCCGACTGCTCCTCAGCGGACTACAGGATGCCATCATGATTCAAAGCAATTCGATGACCGACGACGAACTGTATTCCCTCGCACTCAACATACTTCAGGCTACCCGTCTGCGCTTCAGCCATACGGAATACATCGCTTGCCCCGGATGTGGCCGCACTCTTTTCGACCTGCAAAGCACCTTGAAAGCGGTGCGCGAGGCCACCGGCCATCTCAAAAACCTGAAAATAGGGGTTATGGGGTGTATTGTCAACGGCCCCGGAGAGATGGCCGATGCCGACTACGGTTATGTAGGTGCGGCTGCGGGCCACGTCAGTCTGTACCGAGGTAAAGAGTGCATTCGCAAAAACATTCCTCAGAGCGAAGCCATCGAGGCTCTGGTGTCCTTTCTTAAGGAAGAAGGGGTATGGCAGGAGCCTTGACCGACACATAGAATCCATACCTATATATTACTGTCCGCTAAACTTTTTTTGAGCGATTGAAAAATTAGGGCTGACACCTATTGCAGGAGTCAGCCCTAAATGGTTATTTTGGTGTCGCCAAACAATCCATGAATAACCATGAGTAAAAGTAGTAATTTCTTCGGACAGCCGATATATGGACAGCTGATAAAATCACTCAATCGTGAAAAAATTGTTGAATTCAGCCGAAAACACGGCGGAGAGAAGTATGTAAAGAGCTTTGACGGCTATACGCATCTGCTTACGATGCTCTATGCCGTGATCCAGCGCTTCGACTCATTGCGTGAGATAGAGACATCTATGACAGCGGAGGTTCGCAAACTGCACCATGTCGGAATTGATACTGTACCAAAGCGCAGCACCCTGTCGGATGCAAATGCCCGACGGTCAGAGAAGTTCTTTGAGGATGTCTATCGCGACCTGTATGCAGCCAACAAAGACATTCTTTCATCGGACAGCAGACGCAACGGCACGGAAGAGTGGATAAAGCAGCTTAGGATTATCGATTCCACTACAATCACATTGTTCTCCAACGCCATTTTCAAGGGTGTTGGCCGACATCCCAAAACCGGAAAGAAGAAGGGAGGTATCAAGGTACACTCGGTAATACATGCCAACGAGGGCGTCCCCTGCGACGTGCAGTTCACTTCGGCGGCGACCAATGACTCTTTCATGCTTGCTCCGAGCCATTACAGCCACAACGAGATAGTCGCTCTTGACCGCGCCTATATCAATTATGCCAAATTCGAGGAACTGACGGACCGTGGCGTTGTATATGTCACCAAAATGAAGAAGAACCTAAGTTATGAGGTACTTGTAGACTGTATGCATCAGAACCCGCAGGGACTGATGGAATACCGTGAACAGGTCGTGGTGTTCCGTAAAGACGGCATAAACCACATCGCCAGAATAATTACATACGTTGACATCAAGAAGAACGGGAAGCCAAAACTCATATCGCTTCTGACCAACGACTTCGACATGCCGCCAGAGACAATCGTGGCGATATACCGCCGCCGATGGCAGATAGAGTCTCTTTTCAAGCAGATCAAACAGAACTTCCCCTTGAGATACTTCTATGGCGAGAGCGCCAACGCCATCAAAATCCAGATATGGGTTACACTCATCGCAAATCTGCTGCTGTCAGTACTTCAAAGCAAACTCGAAAGACGTTGGAGCTTCTCCGGGCTGGCTACAATCGTCAGAATTGTGCTGATGTATTACCTGAATCTCGAAAAGTTCCTCAATCAGCCCGATGCAGACCTGAAAATCATGCTCGCCGAAGCATCGGAATCGCCTCCCGAAGTTCCTGAAAACTGCTGAGGGGGCTTGTCAAATACAAAAAGTAAGCCCAACTTCTGCCGTTCAGGAAGTTGGACTCGCCTTTTTATGGTTTAGCGGACAGTAATAATACCTATAGCATTACGGCGCCGGAATTCCGGCGCCGTAATGCTATAGGTATGGATATCTTATATCGTGTAGAAACAGAGGATGTGGAGGCATCGAGGTGCCGGCGGCACAGCGGTCGCGGGAGTCTATAACCTTGCGAAATCCGTCGACGGTCAACTTGCCTCGCCCTACGTCGACCAATGTCCCGACAACCGCACGAACCATATTCCGGAGGAAACGGTCGGCAGTAATGACAAATGTATGTCGTGAGGAATCGCCCGCCACGGTTTCAATCCACTCGGCGCGGGTGACACGGCATATATTTGTCTTTGCGTCGGAATGCAGTTTTGCAAATGATGTGAAGTCATCGACCTCAAGAAGCATGGATGCCGCCCTGTTCATTGCATCGAAATCAAGCCCGGCGACAGGTTCCTGCCATGCAAGAGCATAGAGAAACGGTGAGCGTCCGCTGTATGTATAATAATGATACGTACGCGATACAGCGTCGAAGCGCGCGTGCGCGTCGTCATGTACAGGTATTATGTCGTAGACTGCGATATCGGGACCAAGCATCGAGCACAGCGCACGCACCATTCCTGCACGGTCGGCAATCTCGCGGCAGGTGTCGAAATGCGCCATCATCATTGAGGCATTTACTCCGGTATCCGTGCGTCCGGCCCCTACAACAGGCGTAGGCTCGCGCAGTAATGCAGACAACGCTTTCTCTACCGACTCCTGCACACTGACAGCATTTGGTTGTATCTGCCATCCGTGGTATGGAGCGCCACGGTAGGCAAGTTTCATAAAGTAGCGCACGCCGTCGGTCAGTCTTTTTCGAGATATGTATATCCATACAGTCCCGAACGGTATTTGCTCAGGAACTCACGACCCTCTTCGGGAGAAATCTTGCCGTTTTTCATCGATGATGTAACCCATGTCTCAACATTCCTCACAAGGCGTTTCGGATTATATTGCACATAGTCAAGCACCTCGTCTACTGTCTCGCCATAGATAATCTGGTCGATTTCATAGCGATCTTTGTAGACACTTATATGCACGGCATTGGTATCTCCGAAGAGATTGTGCATGTCGCCGAGAATCTCCTGATAGGCTCCGACAAGGAATACACCGATATAATATGGTTCCTTTTCGCGGAGAGGATGCACGGGCAATGAGTTAGAGTTGCCGTGTGAAGAGATGAAGTTGGCAATCTTCCCGTCGGAATCACATGTGATATCCTGAAGAGTAGCCGTGCGGGTAGGCTTTTCGTCGAGACGGGATATCGGCATTATCGGAAACACCTGGTCGATAGCCCATGAGTCGGGAAGAGACTGAAACAGGGAGAAATTGCAAAAATACTTGTCGGGGAGCATTTTTGATATCTTGCGCAACTCTTCAGGAGCATGCTTAAGCGTACTTGCGATATCGCCTACTTCTCGTGCGATAGACCAAAAGAGTTTTTCAACCTGCGCCCGCGAACGAAGGTCAAGCATTCCGAGGCTGAACAGGTCGAGCGCCTCCTCCCTTATCTGAAGAGAATCGTGCCAGCTTTCGAACATACGCGGCTGATTGAGCTTGTCATATATATCGTAGAGCTCTCTTACAAGTTCGTGGTCATCGGGTCCGGCCTCCTCGCGATCATCCCATGCCGGTAGAGACGTTGCAGCCAAAGCCTCAAATATAAGCACCGAATGATGGGCGGTAAGCGAACGGCCGCTCTCGGTAATGATATTGGGTTGCTTCAGACCATTTTTCACACACGCATCCACAAGCGCCGACACAGAGTCGTTGGCATACTCCTGGATTGAATAGTTCATCGAACTCTCACTTGACGACGAGCGAGTGCCGTCATAGTCCACACCCAGACCTCCTCCGATATCAATAAAGTCGATATTGTAGCCAAGACGTGAAAGCTGTACATAGAACTGTGTAGCCTCACGCAAAGCATTCTTTATACGGCGAATCTTGGTAATCTGGCTTCCGATATGGAAATGTATCAGCTTAAGGCACTCCTTCATCTTGTGACGTTCAAGAAAATCGAGTGCGGTGAGGAGTTCCGACGAGTTGAGCCCGAATTTAGACTGATCGCCGCCTGATTCCTCCCATTTTCCGGAACCGGAACTGGACAGTTTGATTCGCATGCCTACGTTCGGCGATATGCCAAGACGCTTCGACACCTCGGCGATAGCCTGCAACTCATTGAGTTTCTCTACCACCAGATATATGTTGCGACCCATCTTCTGTGCAAGCAGCGCAAGCTCGATATACTCGTTGTCCTTATATCCGTTGCATATGATAAGGGCATTTTCGGCTATATTGGTAGCAAGCACAGCATGAAGCTCAGGCTTGGAGCCTGCCTCAAGACCGATATTGAATTTCTTACCATGACTCACAATCTCCTCAACTACCTGCCGCATCTGATTTACCTTGATGGGATAGATAATGAAATTTTTGGCCTCGTAGCCATACTCATCCGCAGCCAGGCGGAAGCATCGTGAGATTTTCTCGACACGGTTGTCGAGAATGTCGGGAAAACGCAAAAGCACAGGCGCGGCCACATCCCTTACCTGTAGCTCGTCAAGCACATCCTTAATATCCACCGCCGCACAACCCTCGCGAGGCGTTACGGCCACGTGACCTTTCTCGTTGATGGAGAAATACTTCATACCCCATCCGGTGATATTATACAGCTCCGCGCTGTCCTCGATACGCCATTTTCTCATTGGCAGAAAACGTATATTTAATTAATAATTATTTAACACACAAAGTTAATACATTTTTTCCATACAACATTCTGAGGTATATTCAAAATTTAGCGGAGTCGTCTTATTCTACCTAAATTAATATATTTAACATTTTATTGCAATTTTATCCACCCTAAAATGCTGTATTGATAGGAAAAAAAAGTAATTTTGTGTTGTCGAATGTCAAAGTGGAGCCAGGTCGCGACAGACCCGTCTTCCTTGGCGCGGCAAGCCATCTGCTCAACACTAATTACCAATACATTTATCACATCATGAACAGCAAAGTATGCTATTCAATCATCCTCGCCGGCACCGTGATGCTTACCGGTTGCGGCAAGAAGATGAATCAGTTCAAGTCCGACTACTTCTCGGTAAATCCCAATCCTCTTGAAGTAGTAGGTGACAAAGTTCCCGCAACTGTTACCGGCAATATTCCGGCCAAGTTCTTCCAGAAGAACGCCGAGGTGACCGTAACTCCTTACCTTGAATTCAACGGAATGGAAGTAGCTTCCGCTCCCTACACTTTCCAGGGCGAGAAAGTACGCGGTAACAACCCGGTAATCAATTACAACAACGGAGGCTCTGTCACTATTCCCGTACAGTATGTATACAACCCCGAGATGAACCGCAGCGATCTTACTCTTGCGTTCACCGTGCGTCAGGGCAACAAGCAGTATGCACTTCCCCGCGTGAAAGTGGCCGAAGGCGTTGTGGCTACCGCAGCCATCGCCGATGCCGGCACTGTGACACCCGCCATCGCAAACGACAAGTTCCAGCGCATCATCAACGAAAAATACGACGCCGACATCAAGTTCCTCATCAACCAGGCCAACCTGCGCAAGGGTGAACTCGGCTCCAAGTCTATGCTTGACCTCCACAAAGAACTCGTGGAAGCCAACGACGACAGCCGCCGCGAAATCAAGGAAATCAACATCAAGTCGACTGCATCTCCCGACGGTGGTGTAAAACTCAACACCAAACTCGCTGAAAACCGCGAGAAGAACACTCTCGCATACATGCAGAAGAGCCTCAAGAAGGACAATATCACCGAATTCGGCGAACTTACCGCCAACTTCACTCCTCAGGACTGGGAAGGCTTCCAGAAGCTCGTTGCCGCCAGCAACATCCAGGACAAAGACCTTATCCTCAGCGTACTCTCCATGTACAAGGATCCCGAACAGCGCGAGAAGGAAATCCGCAACCTCAGCTCGGTATTTGACCAGCTCGCCGAGACTATCCTTCCCCAGCTCCGCTACTCACGCATCACTGCCTCTATCGATGTTATCGGCAAGAGCGACGAGGAAATCATGAACATCTTCCTCTCCAACCCCAAGGCTCTCACTGTCGACGAGCTCCTCTATGCCGCCACACTCACCGACGACAACAACAAGCGCCTCCAGATTTACGACAAGGCTGTAGAGCTCTACCCCAACGACTACCGCACATACAACAACCTCGGTATGTGCCAGTATATCGACAAGGACTACGAGGCTGCAGCCGCCAACTTCGCACAGGCCGCCAAACTTGCTCCCAACGCACCCGAATCGCAGATGAACCTCGGTCTGGTATCTCTTCTCAACCAGAACTACAAGGACGCATCCTCTAAATTCGGCAATGCAGCCGGCGTAGATGCCCTTGGCGATGCTCTCGGAGTATATTACCTCAAGCAGGGCGACTACAACTCGGCAGTACGCGCTTTCGGCGACAGCAAGACCAACAATGCCGCTCTTGCCCAGATTCTCAACAAGGACTACAGCAAGGCAAAGAATACACTCGCCGGCGTAAAGAATCCCGATGCTACAACATTCTACCTTACTGCTGTACTCGGTGCCCGCACTAACAACAACAACATGGTGTACAACAACCTGCGTCAGGCTGTAAAACTCGACAACAACATGCTCAAGCGTGCTCAGAACGACCTCGAGTTTGCCAACTTCAACCTCAGCGCACTCTGATAATATTATATCATAGTCAAAAAATAAGCCCGGCCAACATGGTCGGGCTTATTTTTGCTTGTCACTCTATCTGATTACGAATTATATCACTTCCCTTCGCATGAGCATCCGCAACCTCCGCCGGCCTTAGCCTTTATACTCTTCTTAAAGGCATCGAGAGCAGGAGCAAAAGCCTTGATAATCTCATTGTCAGGATACTTCTTGGCGACATGATGAAGCAGACGCAGACCGATGACAAGCTCCCTGGAATGCTTGTCAGAGAACATACCGGTTGCCTCAAGTTTCTTCACCATAACAGCTAAATCATGATGACCTCCGAAGTTGAAGTTCATAACTTCCTGGATTTTACCATCCTGTACCTCAGTGATATTGAAATGATAAGATTTCTTTTCTTTGTCCATAATAATAGAATTAGAGTTTTACCTTGTTTATATTCACTTTCAGATAAAAAAACGACTGTGACGACAGTTAGGTTGAAATAAAAAAGCCAAAGAAATTATAATCTATATTAACCCTCTATGGAATAATATCGATTATCAGTATCGACATACATCACAGGTTTTACCAAACGATTCATTGTATAATCGGGGTATACTTTGTAACTTTGCACATGCATTTTGAAGATCTTGATTTAAGCGACGACATACTCGACGCAATTTATGCGATGCACTTCGACGAGTGCACCCCCATACAGGAACAGGCTATACCTCTTGTACTGGAAGGACACGACCTTATAGCGATAGCACAGACCGGAACCGGCAAGACAGCCGCCTACCTGCTGCCGGTAATTGACCTTCTCGCCGACCTGCCGGCGCCCGCCACAGGAGTAAACTGTATCGTGATGGCTCCGACCAGAGAACTTGCACAGCAGATTGAGCAGCAGATGGACGGATTTTCATATTACCTCCCTATATCATCGCTCGCAATCTATGGCGGCACCGACGGAGCCACATTCGCACGCCAGCAAAGGGCAATGAAAGAAGGCACCGATGTAGTCATCGCCACTCCCGGCCGTCTCCAGGCTCTGTTGCAGATGGGCGGAATCGACCTTAGCCAGGTAAAATACTTCATACTTGACGAAGCCGACAGAATGCTTGACATGGGATTCTATGACGATATCATGCGCATAGCCACCCAACTTCCGTCAGAGCGACAGACACTACTGTTCTCGGCCACAATGCCACCGCGCATACGGAAACTCGCCAAAGATATCCTGCGCAATCCAGCTGAAGTGAAGATTGCCCCGTCAAGACCTGTAGAAAAAATCGTACAGTCGGCCGTAATGTGTGGTGACAATCAGAAGGAAAGCATCCTCCGACAACTGCTTAAGGAGCGCCATGGCTCAAAAGTAATCGTATTCGCATCGTCCAAACTCGGAGTGCGCGATCTCACACGCTCACTGCGCAGGGCAGGCATAAAAGCGGCAGAGATACACTCCGATCTCGGACAAAAGGAACGAGATGACACTATCCACGATTTCAGAGCCGAACGCCTGGATGTGCTCGTAGCCACCGACCTTCTGGCCCGCGGCATAGATATCGACGATATATCCATGGTTGTAAACTACGATGTGCCGCGTGAACCCGAGGATTATGTACACCGCATCGGACGCACAGGCCGCGCCAACGCCGAGGGAATGGCCGTAACAATCGTTTCTCCTCGCGACCGACGTGCATTCTCCCGGGTAGAGTCGACTCTAAAAATAAAGATTCCTCTCGAAGACCTTATCCCCGGCGCAGACACCGGGCGCAGCGACCGCAACAGCGGAGACCGCCGTCAGAACAAAGAACGCAATACACATCGCCGCGGACAAAAAGGAAAAGACGGAAGGAATAAACCATCACCGGACACTATCGGCGATACGCCCAATGGCCAACCTGCAATATCCGACCAGACAACGGGCAACAACGGAGCCGACAATAAGAAGAAACCTCGCAATCGACGTTATAAGCCCCGCCGCCGTCCATCCGACGGCAACAACAGAAGCAGCAAGGATGCATAAATATCTCTAAAAACAAAGCGGAGAACGTAAGGTTTCATCTACGTTCTCCGCTTTGTTTTTAGAGATATTACGACGTTATCCGAAGTTTTTAGAAAGGAAGGTCGTCGTTTGGTTCCGGACTAAGATCAGGCATTGGAGCTGCAGGTGCTGACGGTGCGCCATATGCAGGAACGGCAGATGCCGGCATACCACCGGGAGCCGCAGGTGCGGCCACAGGCTCTACTTTCCATCCGTCGATAGATGTAAACCAACGGCCATTGTATTCACGGCTATTGATATCAAAGCTAAGACGGATCTCATCACCGACATTGAGAGGATACTGATCGGCACGGTCACCAAACAGTACGAAAAACACTTTCTTGGGATATGTCTCGTGCGTTTCAAGCACATACTCACGCTTCTTCCAGTTATTGCCGGCACGCGAAACGCCCGACTGCTCCGGAAGAGCCAATATGATTTTGCCTTCTACTTCCATTTTGTATATATTATTATATTTTAATGATTCTGAAATGAACCGAATATCTTGTCAAAGTTAGTCAATTTCACTTCGAGCCACAAATTTTGGCCTTACAAATTGCTCACTTTTTATCTATGCCTATGTATTGTAACATTGTGTATAGGTCACTCTGTAACGCCGGAAAACCACGGAAGAGGCGCGGGAGACGTAAATATTTTATCACAAAGCCGGCTGTAAAGCCTCCTGGCCTTGGAATCGTTGCCGACTACATGCTCGGCCCTGAAAAATACCACACCACTCACGCCGTTCATTTTTCTGGCCTTCGCTATCTGATCAACAATTACATCATCGCTCCATCCCGCGTCCATCATCTTGTAAGCGGCAAGTCCGGCCGCCACAGGAGCCGAATTGGCCGCCTCGCGCACCCATGTCTCAAGATTTACAGAATAACCGAATTTTTCATCCCAATACATCTGTGGGGCGATAAAGTCATGATGACCTGAAGAAATCCATTCAACCGGATCCTGATAAAACGAATCGTAGGCAGTGGAATTCCGCAATTTTCCGACATTCTTATATGTGCCGATAGGCGCCGACCCTACCATCATCTCGGGTCGCTCTTCAGCAACCATATCATACAATTCAGCGACAAAACTATTGAGATTAGTACGCCGCCACTCGGCAAGCGACATATGTTTAGGCGCATATCTTTTATATGTACGGCTGTCGGGAAAATCCGCGCCGGGATAACGGGTATAGTCAAGACTCAGCCCATCGAAATCATAGGCGCGCACAAGTTCACGATAAAGACCTACAAGCCATTTGCGGTTATCGGGCACTCCCGGGTCAAGCCACATTGTGCCGTGATAGCTCACACAATATTTCCGTCGTGACTGTCCGGGATGCTTAACTGCATTATCCTTGTATCGGGCGATGTGTGACGATGAGCCCATACGGAAGGGGACTATCCATGCATGACATTCCATACGACGTTTATGACACTCATCTATGACAAAGCGACACACATCAAAATCAAGAGCCGAACTGCCGTTGCCTGTAACGGCTTCCATAGCGGGCTCACGGCGCGACTTCCAGAGCACATCACCGTTGGCCTGCACCTGAAACAGAACAAGATTGAAATGCGCCTTCTCCAATCTGTCAAGCATATCTACAAGAGCCTTCTTCTGCGCCTCGGCACCTTTTTCACCACGCGGCCAATCGAGACCGCCATTGGTGGTAAGCCATACACCTCTTACTTCGGGAGATACCGCAGGATTCTCAGCAACCGCCGTCACCCCACCGACTACCAGAAGTACAAGCGCAATCATGGCTGCCGACACTACATTAAGAGCGGCAGCCATGATATTGACAATGCGGTATTTATACGTAGCCACGGATGATGCCTCGCTTGGCATTGCGCACGAAAAGAATAATCTCGTCACGCTCTTTTGTGGCGGGAAGTTCGGCCTCGATGCGGTCTATGGCATCGGAGAAATTCATGCCCGACAGATAGAGATAGCGATAGATTTCCTGAATTTCGCTAATCTGCTCGTTGGTGAAGTTGCGCCGACGCAGACCGATAGAGTTAACACCTGCATATGCAATCGGCTCACGACCGGCCTTTACAAACGGAGGTATATCCTTGTTGACCAAAGCGCCGCCCTGAAGCATCACATGAGGACCGATATGACAGAACTGATGCACAAGAGCACCGCCACCGATTACGGCATAATTGTCGACCTGCACCTCGCCGGCCAGCTGCACGGCATTTGACATGATAACGTTGTCGCCTACCACACAGTCATGAGCTACATGGCAGTAAGCCATAATCAGACAGTTATTGCCGACAACAGTCTTACCCTTGGCTGCGGTTCCACGGTTGACAGTCACAAACTCGCGGATGGTTGTGTTGTCGCCGATGATTGCGGTAGTATCCTCACCTTTGTATTTAAGATCCTGCGGCACGGCGCCGATTACAGCTCCGGGGAATATCGTGCAGTTTTTACCGATACGTGCACCCTCCATGATAGTAACATTGCTGCCGATACGGGTGCCTTCTCCGATTTCCACATTCTGGTCGATAGTGACAAACGGGTCAATCACCACGCTCGGGGCAATCTTGGCGGCCGGATGCACATAGGCTAACGGTTGTTTCATATGTCAGTGTGTTTTATTTATTCTTGATTACCTGAGCCATAAACTCGCATTCGGTAACGATTTTATCGCCTACGAAAGCGTAGCCTTTCATCACGGCGCAACCACGGCGCAACGGAGTCATAAAGCTGACATGGAACAGAAGGGTATCTCCCGGCACAACCTTGTTGCGGAATTTCACATTGTCAATCTTCATGAAATATGTAGAGTATTTCTCGGGATCATCCACAGTGCTCAGCACAAGCAGACCTCCGGTCTGTGCCATAGCCTCAACCTGGAGTACACCGGGCATCACCGGCTCCTGCGGAAAATGACCCTGGAAGAAGGGTTCGTTGCCGCTCACATTCTTCAGACCAACGATGTGGCTGTCGCCGACCTCGATTACCTTATCTACAAGAAGGAAAGGATAACGGTGGGGCAAGAGCTCACGGATACGGTTCACATCCATTACAGGCTCGGCCGACGGATTGTAGAGCGGTGCCTGCACATCCTGACGCTTGATTTCCTTGCGTATCTTCTTTGAGAAAACAGTGTTAAGTGAATGGCCCGGGCGTGTAGCGATGATTTTACCCTTGAGAGGACGTCCAATCAGAGCTATATCGCCAAGCACGTCAAGCAGTTTGTGGCGCGCCGGCTCATTGTCGCAGGTGAGAGGAATGTTGTTGATATATCCGAATTCATTGACATTCTTGTGGGGCACACCCATGAGATCGGCCAGACGGTCGAGCTCATTCTGTTCCATCGGGCTGTCGTAGATTACGATGGCATTGTCGAGGTCACCACCCTTTATAAGGTTGTTCTTGACAAGAGGCTCAACCTCGCGCACGAACACAAATGTGCGGCTTGCGGCAATCTCCTTGGGAAATTCGGCAAGGTTGTCAAGTGTGGCATATTGATTGTTGAGCACAGGAGAGTCAAAATCAATCATCGCATCAATCGAGAAGTCATCGTCGGGCAATACAACAAGTGACGCGCCGGTTGCCTCGTCGCGCACTTCGATTTTCTGGCGCACAATATAGTAGTCTTTCTCCATTGCCTGCTCCTTGACGCCTACTTGTGCGATTTTCTCACAATATTCCTTGGCCGAGCCGTCGAGAATGGGAATCTCAGGGGCATTTACTTTTATCAGACAGTTGTCGATACCGGCTGCATACAGAGCCGCGAGGGCATGCTCGATAGTGCTTATCTTTATGTCGCCTTTAGCCACTACAGTACCACGCTGGGTAGCTATTACATTCTCTGCTACAGCATCAATTACAGGTTCGCCTTCGAGGTCAGTACGCTGTATCTTGTAGCCATGGCCTTCGGGAGCAGGGCAAAACTCGGCGTCAATCATAAGACCGGTATGAAGCCCTTTGCCATGTACCTTAAAGGAATCGTTGAGTGTACACTGTTTCATTTTCGGAATTTATTTCGAGGAGTATAATTTATTAACTTTATTTTCTAATATAATCACCGCATCATGAGCGGTCGGTGTCAGACAGGCGTTTCTCAATATCCGCGACGCGCCGGTACAGAGCCGAGAGATTACGGAGATTGATAGTCTGTCGGGCAAACTCGCCATATTCCACCGCCGGATAACCCATTATGCGGGCGCCATCAGGTGTGCTCTTGCTTATTCCCGACTGTGCTCCAATCTGTACGTTGTCGCCTATATGCAGATGTCCTGCAAATCCCACCTGCCCTCCGACCATACAGCCACGACCGATTTTGGTCGATCCGGCGATACCGCTCTGGGATGCCATTACTGTATTATCGCCTACCTCGCAGTTGTGGGCCACCTGAATGAGATTGTCAAGTTTCACCCCGTTGCCGATACGGGTGCTGCCCATGACAGCGCGATCAATCGCGGTATTGGCACCGATTTCCACATCATCACCGACAACGACATTACCGAGCTGTGGAATCTTATTGTAAACGCCATCTGTAGGAGCGAATCCGAATCCGTCGGCGCCCACTACAGCTCCACTGTGGACAATACAGCGTGAACCAATCTTACAGCCATGATAGACTTTCACTCCGGGATAAAGAACGGTACCCTCCCCTATCTCCACACCGGCTCCTACGAACACCTGCGGGTATATCTTTACGCCCTTGCCGATTTTAGCGCCGGCCGACACATAGGCAAACGCTCCTATATACACATCCTCCGGCAGTTCTACCCCTTCTCCTACAAATGAAGGCTGCTCAATACCCGACGGATGTGGCGCCGTCATGGCAGCCACCATCTGCAACAGCTGTGCTATGGTGGCGTATGGATCGTCGACCCTTATAAGAGTGGCTTCTATCGGATGCTCGGCGACGAAATCGCGACGCACAAGCACGATAGAACTCTGCGTCTGATATATGTAATGGGAATATTTCGGATTAGCTAAGAACGAAAGTGCACCTTTATGTCCCTCCTCGATTTTAGCGAATGTAGAAACGGCTACATTGCCGTCGCCCTCTACTGTACCACCGACAAGTGACGCAATCTGATTGGCTGAGAATTCCATCATTAGGCTGTTAAAAAAGTTTTAATGCGCAAATTTGCACATTTTTTTTAATAAAAGCGGCATAAATAGGCGAAAAAACACCGTCTTCAATCTGAATACAGCCCAAACTTCCGAAAGAACTCGCATAAACGACACGCAGCCCCGCCTAATGCCGATATAACTGACATCGACAGCGGGACTGCACACCCATGAATGGATTACAATAATCGCACAATATCAATATGCCGACAAGACGTCATGACGCATATCAATAAAGGAATTAACATCCACTATAGAGTATACCCCGGCGGCCCATTCATGGCTATAAACCAACCGCCGGGGTTTCAAATATTATTATTTAGAACAATGGGAAAGTAGAGGTGGTTGCCTCATATTTGCGCTCAAAGTCTTCAGGCGACATCACAAACATAAGAATACCCTGGATAAGCCAAAGAATACTTGGAATGCCACAAAGTACCCATGTGCCGATAAGAGCTATGATACCGGCAGTAGTCTTCCCGAGATAAAAATACTGAACACCGAATCCACCCAGAAAAATAGCCAAAAGAGCGCATACGCCGCGGCTCTTGCCGTAACGGTCGGAAGCAAACACATCGTTGGCCTGGGGAGGGTTGGGGCACTGACCGCCCATGTTAGGGGTAGAATAATTATTGTTCTGATTCATTGAAGTTAGATTTTAAACGTGATTGAATGCAAACACTATAACAAAAGTACACATAATATCCGTATATCCAAAATTTAACTCTGTTAATTTCACATTGACGGACGATAATTTGCAACTTCAATGAGAAAAAAAGACGTATCCCCCAAGCATATTCAACGCGGCACCGCTGGCCCATGAAAGATTTTTGCCACCATAACGCAATATCTCCTTTCAAAAAAACGCATTTTATCAGAATATTTCTTTAACTTTGCGAGGTTTTAGCCAACTACTGCAACCTTTTGATTTTTCATCAGAGAAAATGTAAACCTATGCGCGACATTAAAAAGGCATCACTCGTGCTGGAAGATGGAACCATATTCCACGGCAAATCATTTGGATATGAGTCTTCGACTGCCGGCGAAGTTGTGTTCAACACGGCAATGACAGGCTATCCTGAAAGCCTTACTGACCCATCCTATGAAGGTCAGATTCTCGTAACCACTTTCCCAATCCTTGGCAACTACGGTGTGCCTCCTCGGAGGGAAAAAGATGACGTCAGCGAGTATTACGAGAGCGACCACATACATGCCAAAGCAATAATAGCCCAGGATTATTCGTGGGATCACTCCCACTGGCAGGCCGACCGCAGTCTTTCGGAATGGCTGCGTGAGGAAAAGATACCCGGAATATACGGAATCGATACCCGAGCCCTGACCAAGCATCTGCGCGACCACGGTTCGATGCTCGGAAAGATAATAGTAGAAGGATGTGACGACATACCATTCTACAACCCAAATCTGGAAAATCTCGTAGCAAAAGTCAGTTGCCGCGGCGTAGAGGTACACGGAGAAGGGCCGCGCACAGTGGTACTGGTTGACTGCGGCGTAAAACACAATATCATACGCTGCCTTACCCGCCGCGGAGTAAGAGTAGTGCGTGTGCCTTGGGACTACGATTTCACATCTATACCCTACGACGGCCTTTTTATCTCCAACGGCCCTGGAAACCCCGATATGGTGGACGTGACTGTCGATAATATCCGCAAGGCTATGGAGACAGGCAAACCGATATGCGGCATATGCATGGGCAACCAGTTGCTGGCACGTGCAGCAGGGGCATCCACATATAAGCTCCCGTACGGACACCGCAGCCACAACCAGCCTGTGCGACGAGCCGGAACCGACAAGTGCTACATAACCTCACAGAACCACGGCTTCGCTGTGGACAACACCACACTGCCCTCCGACTGGGAACCGCTCTTCATCAACATGAACGACGGCACAAACGAAGGCATACGCCACAAATCAAAACCGTTTTTCTCAGCCCAGTTCCACCCCGAAGCATCATCGGGACCAAAGGATACGGAATTTCTATTTGATGAATTTATCAATATGCTCTAATCAGAATGGCTACCATACAGAATACAGATATATCTCTCCCTAAGAAAGTGTTGCTTCTTGGCAGTGGGGCGCTGAAAATCGGCGAGGCCGGTGAGTTTGACTATTCAGGCTCTCAGGCGCTGAAAGCCATGAAGGAGGAGGGAATCCACACAGTACTCATCAATCCCAACATCGCCACCGTACAGACCTCGGAAGGTATAGCCGACACTATTTACTTCCTGCCGGTGACACCCTACTTTGTAGAGAAAGTCATCGAGAAGGAACGTCCCGACGGAATACTGCTTGCATTCGGCGGACAGACAGCCCTGAACTGCGGCGTCGAGTTGCAGCAGTCAGGCGTGCTTGACAAATACGGCGTAAAAGTGCTGGGTACTCCTGTGCAAGCCATCATGGACACCGAGGACCGTGAGCTTTTCGTAAAGAAACTCGACCAGATTAATGTAAAGACCATAAAAAGCGAGGCCGTCGGCTCGGTCGACGACGCCAAGAAAGCGGCAGCCTCACTCGGTTATCCGGTAATCGTGCGCGCCGCCTATGCGCTCGGAGGTCTCGGAAGCGGATTCTGCGACAATGAGCAGGAACTCGTCGAGCTGGTGGAGAAAGCCCTGTCGTTTGCTCCGCAGGTACTTGTCGAGAAATCACTCAAGGGATGGAAAGAAGTCGAATATGAGGTAGTGCGCGACCGCTTCGACAACTGCATTACCGTCTGCAACATGGAAAACTTCGACCCGCTCGGCATACACACCGGCGAATCCATTGTCGTGGCTCCGTCGCAGACACTTTCCAACGAGGACTACCACTATCTGCGCAAACTCGCCATAAAAATCATACGCCACATCGGCATAGTGGGTGAATGTAACGTACAATATGCCTTTGACCCGGCTTCGATGGACTATCGCGTAATCGAGGTAAACGCCCGACTGTCGCGTTCGTCGGCTCTTGCTTCAAAAGCCACCGGATATCCGCTTGCATTCGTAGCCGCCAAACTCGGGCTCGGCTACGGACTTTTTGACCTTAAGAACTCCGTCACCAAGGTGACTTCGGCATTCTTCGAGCCGGCTCTTGACTATGTGGTGGTGAAGATTCCACGTTGGGACCTTGGAAAGTTCCACGGCGTAAAGCGCGAAATCGGCTCTTCGATGAAGTCGGTCGGAGAGGTAATGGCTATCGGACGCACATTCGAGGAAGCCATACAGAAAGGCCTGCGCATGATAGGCCAGGGAATGCACGGATTCGTGGAAAACAAAGAGCTCAAAATCGCCGATATCGACAAATCGTTGCGCGAGCCTACCGACAAACGAATATTCGTCATATCCAAGGCCATGCGCAAGGGTTATACGGTCGACCAGATACATGAGCTTACAAAAATCGACAGATGGTTTCTATACAAGCTGCATAATATCGTTGCCACAGCCGACGAACTCGAGGGATACAATTCGCCGGAAGAACTGCCGGAAGGACTGTTGCGGCTTGCCAAGGAGCAGGGGTTCAGCGATTTCCAGATAGCCCGCGCAATATTCAAGAGCAATATCATCTCCAATATAAAAGCATCCGATGAAATAAGGGCATTCCGCAAGGCATCCGGCATAGTACCGGTAGTAAAGCAGATTGACACCCTCGGCGCAGAATATCCCGCACAGACCAACTATCTGTACCTTACCTATAACGGTTCGGAGGATGATGTGAATTATCTCCACGACCACCGCTCGATAGTAGTGCTTGGCTCCGGAGCATATCGTATAGGCAGTTCGGTCGAATTCGACTGGTGTTCGGTCAATGCGCTGATGACAGTCAAGCGCGAGGGATGGCGCTCGGTAATGATCAACTACAATCCGGAGACCGTGTCGACCGACTACGATATGTGCGACCGTCTTTACTTCGACGAACTCACCTACGAGCGTGTAATGGACATACTCGAACTCGAGCAACCCCACGGAGTGATATTATCGGTCGGCGGCCAGATACCCAACAACCTGGCCACACGCCTCGATGATGCAAAGATACCGATTCTCGGCACATCGGCTACATCCATCGACAACGCCGAAGACCGCCACAAATTCTCGGCCATGCTCGACCGCATCGGTGTGGACCAGCCGCGCTGGCGCGAGCTCACATCGTTTGCCGACATCGAGGAATTTATCGGCGAAGTAGGTTTCCCCGTGCTTGTGCGTCCGAGCTACGTACTGTCAGGAGCCGCCATGAACGTATGCTCCAACAACGAAGAGCTACAACGTTTCCTCCGCCTCGCGGCCAATGTTTCGCAGGAGCACCCTGTAGTTGTGACAGAGTTCATCCAGTTTGCAAAAGAGATAGAGATGGACGCCGTGGCCCAGAACGGAGAAATAAAGGTATACGCCATCTCAGAACATATCGAATTTGCCGGAGTCCACTCAGGCGACGCCACAATACAGTTCCCGCCCCAGAAACTCTACGTAGAGACCATACGGCGCATCAAGAAAGTAAGCCAGAAGATTGCAAAGGCCCTCAACATATCGGGCCCGTTCAATATCCAGTTCCTCGCCAAAAACAACGACATAAAGGTCATCGAATGCAACCTGCGTGCATCGCGCTCTTTCCCGTTTGTAAGCAAGGTACTGAAGCTGAACTTCATCGACATCGCCACCCGTGTAATGCTCGGACTGGAGGTGGAGAAGCCACACAAAAACGCATTCGACCTCGACTATGTGGGCATAAAGGCAAGCCAGTTCAGCTTCTCACGTCTGCAGGGCGCCGACCCGGTGCTCGGAGTAGACATGTCGTCGACCGGCGAGGTAGGATGCATCGGAGCCGATACTGACGAGGCTATCCTCAAGTCGATGCTGTCGGTCGGACTGCGCATACCGTCGAAAGGCAAAGGAGTGTTGCTGTCGACAGGCACACCAAAGCAGAAGGCCGACATGCTCGAAGCAGCCCATGAACTAAACAACAACGGATACAGACTCTATGCCACCGGCGGTACACACCAGTTCCTTACCGACAATGGCATCCCTGCAGTGAAGGTATACTGGCCAAGCCAGCCCGACATGCAGCCTCAGGCACTCGAACTTCTCCACAACAAAGAAGTAGACCTCGTTGTCAACGTGCCCAAGAATCTTACCGAGACTGAGCTCACTAACGGATACCGCATACGCCGTGCAGCTATAGACCTCAACATTCCTCTTCTGACAAATGCTCGTCTGGCCTCGGCATTCATCGACGCATTTACCCACCTGTCGCCCGACGACATAGAGATACGCCCATGGAATGAGTATTAAACGGCATCAGACATAACCCGAACCTTCTAAAAACGCATCGGCTCCGTCGTGACAATTACGACGGAGCCGATATGTTTATGTAGCCCATTGCCCTAAACTGCTTGCCTTAATCACTCATCACCGGGCTCGGTACCCGACATAAGCCTGCGGGCGAGATCAAGATCCTTGCGACGCACCATCAGACGGAAACTGCCTACAGCCGGAATACCTCCGAGCAGCGTGCCCATGATAGAGTTGTCGACAACGGCCGGCACACCGTTAGTCTCGAGCACCCCCATGGCTATATAGGCGTCGGAACTGTTGCCGTACTGTTTGTAAAGGACAAGGTCATTGCCTGTCGTATCCGAGAATGTTTCCATATGACAGAGGTATTTATTTAATGTTACGTAGATTCAGAGCACGATGGTATGCCGCGGCATTACGATTGTGTGTGGCCAGGTCGCGGGCAAACAGATGCCGTCCTGAAAAATCCGGCGACGCACACATATAGATGTAATCGTGGGGCTTGCTCTGAAGCAACGCGTCAATCGTAGCACGTTCCGGCATACGTATCGGCCCCGGAGGCAATCCCGTGCGCTTATATGTATTATAAGGAGAAACGACCCCGAGATGTTTGCCTGTAATGCGTTTTATCGAGAAATCTCCCACAGCATACTTCACTGTAGGGTCGGCCTGCAGAGGCATCCCTCGTTGCAACCGGTTGAGATAGAGCCGCGCCACCACACCTCGCTCATCCTTTCGGTTGGTCTCCTCTTCGGCGATGCTTGCTATTACCGAAGCCTGGGCCGGTGTAATACCGAGAGCCGACGCCTTTGTGCGCCGTTCATCCGTCCAAAAGCGGTCATGCGACTTCACAAGCGTAGATACAACACCACCTGCCGGGACCGTCCAATAAAATTCATATGTATCGGGGAAAAATGCTCCGATATATTCAGCCGGTTTGTAGCCTTGAGCAGAAAGCACACTGTCGATTGCCGACATTATGCTTGCAGAATCCGCCTCCAGACGGGCCGCGATACGCCCGGCGAACTGAGGAAGGAGCCGCACGTTATTGAAAGTGAGCTTGACCGGTGTCTGTGCGCCGCGAGCTATGCGTTTGAATATGTCAATCGACCGGGTGCCCGGCTCTATCCTGTAGGCACCGTGCGCCACCGAGGGCGACGAGCCGTAATGACGCCATAACGTAGCAGCCCGACGACCGCTATCGCCAAGGTCGCGGGCAAGAATAGCCGAAACAGAGTCGGCATCACAGCCTTTAGGGATAAACACCCAGCATGGCTCCTCGCCGTCATATTTCGTCCCGGTGTATACTCTCCACACTATTGATGCGGCTGCTGCGACAAGTACCGTAACAAATACCGCCAAAACTATCAGCTTCTTCCGTTGGACTTTCATAAATCAAAGAAAACTTTATTTCGCTTTAATATATTATCTAAAAATGGATTCTCTAAAAGTGGATTCTCTAAGAAATACAAAGATAACAACTTTCGAATAATTCTTGCATCGCCACCAATGATATTGTATTTTTGTAACATACAATGATTCGGTAAAATTTGAGGTTGTTCAGCCTTGGCTAAGCCGCTAACAGAGCCAACCGATGATTTATCTTCTGAATTATTTTGAGATGCGGAGATTTTCCGCAAGTCGAAATAACTGTTGAGGCGAGATAAGATTCAAACATGAGCCGTTTGAACTGCGCTACCGAAAGATCCGGATAATCCTTCCTTATGACCTCTTTGCAGACATTGAGGGCTGTGAAGGAAAGATTGAACGCAAAGTCAAGCCGCTCCCTGTCCCGGGTCTGCTGTGACTGAAGTCCGGTAAACTGCTTGGCATCGCGTATGCCGAACTCAATCTGAAATCGGGTGCGGTAGAAACCGATGATCTTTTCAGGCCTCATGTTGGTGTCGGTAGAGAAGTAAAGAAGAGGCTCTGCGTTTTCAACCGGACATACCACGATACGGATGTCGCGTTTCAATGCCCTCGAATGTATGACCGCCGTGTGACATCGGTTTTTGTTTCCTTTGGAATCCTCATATATGAATGAAGTGAACACGGACATATCAAGATTGGAGAAATCCACTTTCTCTCCATACTTTTTCTTTCTGCCGCGTCTTCGCGTGGCGGAGGAATCCGGTATGGCCAGATACCTCAGATATGAGTTGGCACGTAATCTCCCTACAAATCGGAATCCCATGCCAATCACTTCATTTACAAACTCATATTTGGAGAAAAAGGCATCGGCAACCAGAATATCCGTCAGTGAGAGCATCTCTGTCGCCTTTGACCTGACAAGTGCCACATACCAGTCAAGCATTGACATTTGTTTCTCGGATTCAAGAGTCCTGAAGTTCGGTGACTGGACAGCACCGAGCATCACGCATGTATGTTTACTCAGACTTATTGCCCCAATTGCCATTATCTCCAGACCGCGTTTCACACGTTGTGCCACCCCTGACCAGAAACGGCCTATGCCATACGTCAGTCTGCCTGCTTTTGAAATGAACGACGGATCGATTACCACTGCCATGTCATCGGCCGGCCCAAAACAATCCTGCGCCATACCTATGTTGACTTTCATCCAGTCTACGGATGTTTTGAAATTGGAAGCAAAGGTCTTGGCTGTACGACCGCCATAGCGCGACAGCCTGGTAAAATTGACTTTACCCGGAATCAACGCTACAGTGCGTATTGTTAAAATCAGCCAGTTGAGGAACCTTTTGCTCATCTTGGTTGTAGTATTTTCAAATACCGACTTGCACCTTAAGGTGAAGTCTTTGAGAATCGCCAATACGTTCATGGTATAAGAGTTTTATAATGAACGCTTTGGCGATTCATTTGTATTTGACAATTCGACATATTAACTTAAGTTTCAACTACTTCGGTAATTTTTACCGAATCATTGTAACATATATACCCTCCGTTTTAATGACTGATTTATCCGAAATACCTAATATAATAGCATTCATACGCAATGCGTGGCCTGTAAGCGATAGCACCCTTCGCCGACTTGTCGAATTGATTGTACGCAAAGACTTTCCACGACGCGGAATCATCGTAGGAGCCAACACGCAGTGCGGCCGCGCATATTTCATCGAAGATGGCATGACCCGCAGCTACTGGCTCGTAGACGGAGAAGAGTTTACCACCTCGTTCTCTACCGAAGGGAGCATTGTATTCAGCATGGATGAAGTGTATTACGGATTGCCAAGCGAAGAATATGTCGAGGCCGTCGACCCGGTGAAAGCATATTCCATAGATATACCCAGGCTTATGGAAATGATAGGCACCGACCTCGGACTATGCAACTGGTGGAGGAAGATACATCAGGATGAATACCGGCGCATACACCGATCACATAAGGAACGGCTTACGCTGCCTGCACGAGAAAGATACATCGAGTTTTCAAAACAGTTTCCCGAGGTATGCCGGCGCGCACGACTCGGCGACATAGCCTCGTATCTCGGCATCACACAAGCCACACTAAGCCGCATCCGGGCACAGCGTTAATCCAACCAATCCACACATTTTGTCCTGCGTCAAAAAATAGCGCCGTATATTGCCTTAAATTTGCACACTCACAATCAATCATAATCAGAAACAACCACTCCCATTATGACCTCAACTGCCGCCTTACAGCCGGAGACATCCGCACAGCCTCGTTATGAAATTCTCGACGGACTGCGCGGAGTAGCCGCCGTACTTGTAATTCTTTATCATTTCGGTGAGGGATTTGCCACATCTGCTGTCGACCAGATGATGAACCACGGATATCTGGCAGTCGACTTCTTTTTTGTATTGTCAGGATTCGTCATCGGGTATGCCTACGACCGGTGTTGGAAAAACAAAGGAATGACTACAGGCCGATTTATGCTCCGGCGCATTATCCGATTACAGCCAATGGTCGTGCTCAGTGTTATAATCGGTGCCATAGCATATCTGCTTCAGGGAAGTGTACACTGGGATGGCACGCCGGTGCCGTTCCACTGGGTATTGGTGGCATTGATTCTCGGACTGTTCATGATACCTGTACTTCCGGGGGCTGCGGCCGATGTGAGAGGTAACGGCGAGATGTTTCCCCTCAACGGTCCGACATGGTCTCTGTTTTTTGAATATATCGGCAGCGTGCTGTATGCTGTGATTCTTCACCGCCTTTCGAAAAATGGTTTACGCACAGTAGTAGCGGTATCCGGCATAGGACTCGCGGCATGCGCGCTATGCAACATGTCAGGAGCATTTCATCTTGGAGTCGGATGGTCCATGGCCGACATGGGATGGCTTGGAGGCTTCCTGCGTCTGTCACTCTCATTCGGCATCGGCCTTATGCTCACCCGTGATTTCCGTCCGATGCGCATACGCGGTGCATTCTGGATATGTGCGGCACTCATAACGGCTATTATGTCATGTCCATACATCGGCTCTACCGATGGCAATCCATCCATCGCCAACGGAGTTTATGATATAATCTGTACACTCCTCATATTCCCTACAATAGTATACATTGGCGCATGCGGCACTACCTCCGATATATTTTCGAGCAAAGTATGTGAATTTTTAGGAGCTATCTCCTATCCTGTCTACATTATTCATTATCCTGTCATGTACATGTTCTACGCATGGGTATGGAACAACGGCATCACCTTCGCAGACGCATGGCCGGTATGTATGGCATTATTTGTCGTAATCATACTCGAAGCATGGATAGCCATGAAGTGGTATGACGCTCCTATACGCAGATATCTGTCAAGGAAATTGCTTCATTAACAACTAATAAACAATATCTTACGGCCACACGCGCACCGAAATTGCCTGAAAGTTTTCCAATCAGGCATTCCGGACATCAAAAAAATGACCGAAAAATATTTGGATATTTCACACATTATATCTACCTTTGCAATCGCAAAAGGGATGAGAGAATCCCTTTGGGACAGATATCCCATGCAAAAATGGTTCGCTAGCTCAACTGAATAGAGCATCTGACTACGGATCAGAAGGTTACAGGTTTGAATCCTGTGCGAATCACTCAACATCGGCAACAAATCCACCGGTGGCCTTAAAAGGCAATACGGTTCGCTAGCTCAACTGAATAGAGCATCTGACTACGGATCAGAAGGTTACAGGTTTGAATCCTGTGCGAATCACTCAATCAATAGCTTGTTATTAATCAAATCCACGGCTCGCTAGCTCAACTGAATAGAGCATCTGACTACGGATCAGAAGGTTACAGGTTTGAATCCTGTGCGAGTCACTTCTACCTATCAAGGAGTCACAAAGCCTTTAACCAAAGCAAGACTCTGTCATTTATAATTGCTGCTATCCACACAACAATTTTAGCAAACGTGTGAATAGTGGCATATTTTTTATCATACAATATGGAAGGATACCCAATCATCACACGACTCGCAATCTTGCTTGGATGTACAGTCTATGGCTTCACGGCCTCAGCCACAGGTGACAATATGCTTGTTCATATCAATGGCTCCTCCACCCCTGTGCAAGTGGAAATCTCCGAGAATACAAAAATCACATTTGACAACTCCACAATATGCATTGCACAGACAGCAGGCGAGACTACTATCGAAGTCAAGGACATTGACAAAATAGTATTTGACCTGCATACCTCATCAATAGACGATACATCCGTATCACTCAGCGACGATATCTCTTTCACCGTAGCCGGAACACTCATTACAGCGACATCCGTATCGGAATCTCATTTATCACTGCATATATATGACACCTCGGGCCGAAAAGTGGCAGAGGTGTCGGGACAGGGCTCAACAGATTATGACTTCTCCGGAGCAAAAAGCGGAGTATACATCATACTCTGTGGCGACAAGACAATAAAATACTTAAACCGATAATCACACCATACTAAATAACAATGAAAAAGCTGTCATCGCTATTTATATCCTCTGCAATAATAGTAAGTGCTGCTGCCCAGGATAACACTACTTCAGCCCTGGTGGTAACATTAAAAAACGGTACTACCATCGAATACGTGCTATCGGATATCGACCATCTTACTTTTCGCAGCGACATCAGTAATGACCCATTCGTTAATATCGCAATCAATATAACGCAGATTACTGTAAACTCTATCAAAGCGACATTTACCGCTGACAATTCAGACGCAACATTTCTTTTCGGCTTAATCGAAAAAGCCGAGTTTGACAAACTTGGTAACGATAGAGCATTTCTTGAGTATGAACTTGGCAGACTCAATTCAGAAGTAGCCAATGATCCGTGGTCAAATACTCTCGAAGAATATCTGGATTTCCTTCTCGGATGGTGGGACCCGGCCGACCAGGTGCTCAATCGCGACAATCTCAAAGCCGATACCGACTATTACATTTACGCATATGGTATAAATACAAAAGGAGAATTCACAACCGGACTTTTCAAGCAGCTTGTACATACTGCCGGACTTATCGATATCGCGTTCAACCTTCAGGCCTCCGGCATCACCTCTACCACGGCTACGATAACAGCCCGCCCCGACAATGATGACACATATTACTATCTTGGATTCATTACAAAAAATGAATTTGACAATGAATTCAATGGCAATGAAGAGCATGTTGTCAACAATGCTCTCGCTACAGTGCGCATGGCTGCATCAGGGGGCGCCACACTCGACCAGATACCGACAATACATAAAGGCAACGGTTTGCTGCAACTCACCGGCCTGACGCCCGACATGGAGTACTATATGCTGGCATTCGGCATCGATGAGAGCATAAATGCGTGTAGCCATCTTACAAAAGCCGAATTCAAGACTACTCCGGTAACAGTAACCGACGACTGCACATTTGCTCTTGCCACTGTTTCGGCAGAGCCTATGTTTATCAATGTAAATGTAAAGCCTACCGACGAATCAACCAGATACTTCCTGACAATAAAAAAGACATCTGACGTAGCAGGACTGACTGCCACACAGGTCGCGGACAACGAACTGGCATTCAACAACGGGTTTAATCCACCTGTTGACTGGACTACCGACCCTCGTGTATTCACCGGAGAGCAGACTCTTAATTCGCGAAAAAATCTTGGTGTTACAACCATAGTGCCATCTACCGAATATACTGTATATGCTTTCGGAGTAAGCGCCGAGGGCGTACGCACAACGATCGTTTCCACACTAAATGTCACCACTCCGTCCCCAACCGAGTCGACCATGACACTTAGTATAAAGGATGTGACCGCCGGCGGAGAGACTGACCCCAACGATTGGTTTGGGAATACAATCCCATATTTTACATACGGCATCACACCCTCGGTCGACAATGAATATTACTACACAGGAGTAGTAAATAAGAGCGACTACGATACATTTCCCGATGACAAGGCATTCATGGCCGATGCAATCGCCAAGGCCGGTGACCTTATTATGATGAACTGTTACATGGGGGAAAACAACAGTTCCCTCTCCACACCTGCATTATTCAAGACCACCACAGATTATACCGGCAATACTCTTGTCAACGGAGATACATACTATATATTCACATTCGGATATGCGGGCATTGCCACCACTCCCCTATTCAAATATGAAGTAAAAGCCGATGATGGCTCCACTGGCGGAGGCTGGTGGCCAGAATGGTAAAACGGCTACCGAAATAATAATGGTAAAAAGACGTGCTGTGCCATATTGCTGTGACACAGCACGTCTCTTTCATTACAATTAGAAATCGAGCACACGCTCTCTTACTGCAATTGAATCTTTAAGAAGTTTGATAAAAGCAAGAGATGAACGCTTGCGATAGGCATTCTTAAGCATATGCACACATCCGTCCATTTCGTTTGACGGCATCTCGATTGGGATTGCCTTTACTCCGGTAGCGTTGTAGATGGTTGCCTCGGCAAGGATAGTGATAAGATTGCTCTTTTTTATCAGTTCGAGCAGTATGTTTACCTCATTCAGTTCGATACGGATATTCAGTTTCACCATCGACCTGGACAGATACTGGTCAAGCGCATTTCGGGCCTGAAGTCCTTTTGTCGGGAGCGCCATATCAAATTTCTCAAGTTCAGTCAGACTAATCCTTTCTCGCGAGGCAAGACTGTGGGAGTCTTTTACGATTACAGCCAAATGGTTGTCGAAAAGCACGTGTGACTCAATTTCCTCGTTGCGCACAGTCGGGCGGAATGCCAGCACGAAGTCGACGGTGCGGTTTGTAAGCATCTCCATAAGTTCAGCCATCGGCTTATAGTATATATTCATTCTGACATGAGGATACTGTTTCATAAACGACATCAGCGTCTCGGTAAGTATCGGACTGAACGAATAGGTGACTCCGATATTAAGAGTCCCGGTAAGAATTTTCTGGAGATCATTTATTCTGTCGCGACATGTCTCTGCATCGTGGAGAGTGCGTATGGCCAACGGAAGCAATTCTCTGCCACACTCTGTAAGATTCATCGAATGGCTGCTGCGCTCGAAAAGCTGCACATTGAGTTCATCCTCGAGTTGCCTGATTTGCTGGGAAAGCGTGCTTTGAGCGAGGTTTAATACCCGCGCCGCATCAGAAAAGCTCAGCGTCTCGGCTGTCTTGACGAAATATCTAAGTTGTCGGAGTTCCATAATCCGCAAAGGTACAATATATACTAATAAACCGGACTAAGAGATTGTCTAAAAAAGAATTTGTATATAGCAGACTTATATCATCGGGTAGCCTGAAACGATATCTTTTTCAACAGGAATACAGGAATGTTGGCTCCGATTACCATTCCGGTTATTATAAACACACATGTGAATCCGTTGAATGACAAAAGATACAGATAATGGTTGAACACCTCCTCTCTGGTATGCATCAGACACGCCGCCAGAGCCTCAATAGTACGGTAGGCATACATGCCCGGAATCATCGGAAGCAATGCCGGAAAGAAGCAAACCTCAGCAGGACATTTTATTTTTTTTGCGCAGATAACACTAAGAAATCCTATTACAAGCGCCGCAATAGTGCTTCCCGCGATTATATGCATATGGCATATTCCGGAGGAAGTAAGCACGTATCTTACGGCATGGCCTGCCGCCGCAATTCCGCCACACCACAGATAGGCACGACGCGGAGTGTTGCTGATACTTGAAAAACCGATTGCCGCTATCGCCGCAAACAATCCATCCTCAAAAATATTTACGAGTAAATTATCCAGCATATTCAAAACCAGTTAAGCCCAAGTATAAACATTCCGATACAGAGTCCGGCCGACAGACAGCAGGTAAGGACACATGCATCCATAAAGCGGCTCAGCGCACACAGATAATGTCGCCCGATAATATCGCTTATGGCATTTATGTAAGGGACACCCGGAATCAGATACAGGACGCTTGTGCCAAGCGCAATCTCAGGAGTCGTACCCCAGCCGAACACATGCCCGCCCGCACTTATAGTCGCAGAAAAAAATGCCGAACAGAGGAATGTAAGCCTGACATCGCGCCCGTCGTAAAGCATCACCTGTTTAAGTCTATAGCCGGCCAAAGTAGCGACAAACACTATCAGCATCGCTACAATATCGCCCCCGAACAGCCGACAGAAAGATGCGTTGGCCAATGATGTGAGGACAAGCACCTCGCGGGCATTGGTCGGACGTGTTCTCGCAATATGTCTGAACATTCGTTGAGCCTCTATGAACCCGATTTTCCCATCGGCAAGCTCCCAGCTCAAACGGCTCAGCTTGGCGTTTATATCGAAACTGATACCGCACTTGCGTGTTTTCCTTACGATTACCGATCCGTCGGGTAACACCACCTGCACATGTCCAGGCATAATCTCGATATCGGCATCAAGATTAAGAGCATGGGCCATTCGGCCTATGTTTTTCTCGATTCGTGTGCATGTTGCCCCGCTGCCCCACAATAATGAAGCATACTCGGCCAGAAATGTACCGGTCTCATCAGTAATCTTCTTCATCATATCGGTCTCCAGGCAGATAGAATATCTCATTCTCCTTACCAATTTCAATCAGATGAATGCGATGGTGACGCATTGCCGATTTCTGAGTATGTCTGCGATGATATAAGAATCCTCTCAACACAAATGTGCACATCAGCACTCCCACTATTGCACACCATATAATCATTTGCTCGTTCATAATTGAAATGTTTTTTTATTTCTGGGCAAAATTACCCTTGAAGAGCGGGGTTGTAAAGCATCGGTCAAGTTTTTTTACGATATCATCCATCACTATTTCCGATACCGCATTCACCGGTCTGCCTCACGTATTTTATATATAACAACAACGAAGGTATTATTGCAGAAAAGGTTTCTAAACCTTTTATCAATACGGAGTGTATATATTTCTGATAATTATGTTATTTTTGCAAGATATAAACAATCAGCCGAATAGCTGAAACAACCTTTACAATAATATGGATACCCAGCTGCTCAATCCCATATATGAACAAAGTTTCCGCGATAACTGGGGCCTGCCGGCTCTTACAGAGTATGGAAAGAAACATACTCTGAATTATGCCGATCTGGCACTCGACATAGCTCGCACACATCTTGCCTTCGAGTTGTCAGGAATAAAAAAGGGGGATAAAATCGCACTTATCGGGCGCAACTCGCCCGGGTGGATTGTAGTCTTCATCGCAACTATCACCTATGGCGCGACTATCGTCCCGATACTACAGGATTTCAATCCTACGGATGCCACCCACATCCTCAACCACTCCGAGTCGGTACTGCTGTTTGTCGACGACCATATCTGGGAGAATCTCGAGTTTGAGCAGATGCCTAACGTAAGAGGTGTAATATCCCTTACAAACGGAAAACTTCTCGCCGAGCATCCGCTTAATGAAGGGAAAATAGCCCATGAACTCAAAAACATAAACCGTAAGTTCCGACGCCGCTATAAGAACGGATTCGGCCCCGCTGATATAAAATATGCCGAGACATCGGCCGACGACATAGCGGTATTGAACTATACCTCAGGCACGACAGGATTTTCCAAAGGGGTAATGCTGTCGTATCGTAATCTATGGGGAAATGTGACTTTCGGAGTGCAGTCGAGGCTTCACTTCCAGGGCTCACGCTGTCTGGCATTCCTGCCTTTGGCGCATGCCTACGGATGTGCGTTCGACATGCTTGTACCTCTTGCTACCGGAACGCACATAACAGTATTCGGCAAGCTGCCGGCTCCGAATGTGCTGATGCGTGCGCTGTCAGAGGTAAAGCCCAACCTTGTGATATGCGTGCCGCTGATTCTCGAAAAAATCTACCGTAAGCAGATTCTGCCCATGATTACCAGCAAGCGCATGCGATGGGTGCTTGCAATTCCGGGGCTTGACAAAGCGCTGTATGTAATGATACGCCGCAAACTTGTCGAGGCTTTCGGAGGCGAATTTGAAGAAGTAATCGTAGGTGGAGCCCCTCTCAACCGCGAAGTCGAAGAGTTTCTACACCGTATTAAATTCCCGTTCACAGTGGGCTATGGCATGACCGAATGTGGCCCGCTTATCAGCTACACCCCATGGCGACAATTTATTGTAAGCTCGTCGGGACGTACACTCGCCGGATTCATGGAGAGCCGCATTGACAGCCCTGACCCGGAAAACGTCCCCGGAGAGATATGTGTAAGAGGTGTCAATGTAATGAACGGATACTACAAGAATCAGGAAGCGACAGAAGCCGTGCTTGATAAAGACGGATGGCTCCATACCGGCGACATGGGCACACGCTCATCCGATGCGACCATCTTCATACGCGGACGCTACAAAACGATGATTCTCTCAGCCAACGGCCAGAACATATATCCTGAGGAAATTGAGGCTAAGCTCAATAATATGCCGCTTGTGGCCGAGAGCCTCGTAATCGAACGCAACAACCAGCTTGTAGCACTTGTATACCCCGACTACGAGGCAATGGATAAATTCGGTATCTCCAACAGCCAGCTCCCGGCTGAGATGGAAAATGTGTTGGCCGACCTCAATAAACTCGTCGCGCCATACGAACGCGTGTCAAAAATACAACTCATTGCCAACGAGTTTGAAAAGACTCCCAAACGTTCAATCAAACGCTATCTGTATAACGCATGAAATAAACAGCCAATCAAAAATGCTCGACAACCAATCATTATTACATGACGCATGGGACCGCGAACACCTGTGGCATCCCTATACATCAACAATAAATCCTCTCCCTACATATAAAGTAAAATCCGCACATGGCGCCAGAATATGTCTGGCCGACGGTACAGAGCTTATCGACGGCATGTCATCCTGGTGGTGTGTAATCCACGGATACAACAACCCGCGCATCAACGAAGCCGCCAAAAGACAGCTTGACAGTATGTCGCATGTAATGTTCGGAGGACTTACTCATGAGCCGGCAATCGAGCTCGGAAAGATGCTCCTTGAAGTAGCGCCTCCGTCGATGCATAACATCTTTTATGCCGACTCCGGCTCCGTAGCGGTGGAGGTAGCCATGAAAATGGCTATACAGGGTGCCGTATCACGCTCCGGAAACCACACAAAAACCAACTTCGTGACTATCCTGTCAGGCTATCACGGCGACACCTGGAATGCCATGAGTGTGTGCGACCCGGTCACCGGCATGCATGGCGCGTTCGGTACGTCGCTCCCGATACGCTATTTCATCCCCCACCCCTCATCACGATTCGGCACCGAGTGGAACCAAGCCGATATAAAACCTCTGGAGGAACTGCTTGAAAAACATGCCGACGATATCGCCGCCATGATACTCGAACCGGTAGTGCAGGGCGCAGGTGGCATGTATTTCTATCATCCGCAATTTCTTGTGGAGGCACGGCGCCTGTGTGACAAATATGACATATACCTGATATTCGACGAAATAGCGACAGGATTCTGGAGAACAGGCAAATTTTTCGCATTGGAATGGGCCGGCGTACAACCCGATATAATGTGTATCGGAAAAGGACTTACAGCAGGATATCTGACAATGAGCGCCGTACTTACAACTGCCGAGGTAGCCGATACTATCTCGCGCGGAGAAGCGGGTGTGATGATGCACGGCCCAACATTTATGGCCAATCCACTTGCCTGCGCCATAGCTGTAGAGTCTCTAAAAATGCTCAAAGAGCAAGATATGAAGTCGCACATCGCCCATATACAAAAGATACTTGAGCGGGAACTTGCGCCGGCTTCTGAGCTCTCTGATGTCGCCGAAGTGCGTGTGCTCGGCACAATCGGAGTAGTGGAGATGAAAGAGCCTGTCGATGTCGGGACATTTCAGGAATCATGTGTAAAAGAAGGCATTTGGATTCGTCCATTCGGACGCAACGCATATGTAATGCCGCCATATACGATTACCGACGAAGAACTTACCACCCTCTGTCGTCGCTTCCTGAAAATTCTTGGCAAAGGCAGATAATCGGATTATTATGATGAATCTACAATCAATGATGACATTATGTCGAATAATGCCGAAATACAAGAGAATAATAAATCGCAAAAATGTTTGCATATTATCAATCTTATTTCTAAATTTGCACCGTAAAGATTTTATTTGACTAATATCATCTATTACTACTGTCAGCCTAAGACATCAGACTGATTTACCAGCATAGAACAAAATCTATAATTAGCCTAAAATAATTCGCACATGCCAATTATCTATCTACTTTTTTGGCATAAGAAAGGCTCGCGACGTGTGGCGGGGGCCTTTCGTTTTTTACCGACATACAGAATAAGAGCTTGTTATCGCAATCACCCACATACAACTATGCCATAAAAAGCGAAGACGCACCATCAATCACGATGATGCGCCTCCTGATCTGTGACATTCAGACTAACTATTGAAAATAAAACAGATTAAATTAATATAACTATTGCATGTATAACACGTTATTATGTTCTTTTCAGAAGTGTATTAGGTATGGCGGCTACATCACATGAGAGCCTTTCAACCGAATATCTGCCGAAGAGGCTCCGACCATTATATCCCAGCTGCCTTTCTGAAGCATGGGCTTGTAGTCAGGACCGATAATCTCGAATGCAGATACCGGAAGTTTGAAACATACCTTGCGCGACTCGCCCTTGGGTATTGACACACGACGGAAATCGGCAAGACGCATGAGGGGCTGTACGGTAGCCGCATATTCCGGATGCAGATAGAGCTGCACCACCTCCTCGCCGTCGCGGTCACCGGAATTGGTCACGGTAGCTTCGACAGTAAGTGTGCCGTCATCACCCGGTAGCAGATTCAACCCCGAGTAGTCAAATGTAGTATAGCTCAAACCGTAGCCAAACGGATAACGTGGAGAGGCCTCACCCTCTACATAGGGATGCAACTGAGGAGCGCGCCGATTGTAGTAAATCGGAATCTGACCTACCGAGCGTGGTACTGTGACCGGTAGACGTCCGGCAGGATTGTACTTGCCGAAAATAACCTCGGCAATGGCATTGCCACCCTCCTGCCCGGGATAATAGGCTGTAAGAAGAGCATCGGCATTTTCAGCAGCCCACTCTTTTTCGAGAGGACGGCCTTCAATATATACAACTACAAGCGGGGTGCCGGTCTCCTTCAGAGCTTTAAGAAGCTGAGGCTGTAGGCCGAGCAAATCAAGTGTCTCACGGTCATATCCCTCGCCACACTCCATATCGCTCACGGTTGTGGCATCGACAACAGCCGCTCCAGTCTCCTTGTACGATGTCTTGAAATCACGGGCCGAGCTACCGCCTACCACCGCGATTACCACATCCGCCTCGAGGGCTGCTCTGACCGCAGCAGCGATGTCGGCAGTAGAGGTGTCACGTACGGCACATCCTTTTACATATTTCACTTCTATACCCGGCTGCTGACGGCGCAGTCCGTCTAGCACAGTCACAACACGGCCTTCGGGCTGTGGAGCGGTGTAGTCACCGAGCATATTATAAGCATTATCGGCATTTGGGCCCACGAGAGCTATCTTCATCGACGGTCTGACCTCAAGAGGAAGCAGATTGCCTTCATTTTTCAAGAGAGTGATTGACTGTCGGGCCACCTCACGTGCCACCTCGCCTGAACGAAAACCGCCTACACTACGGGCAGATTCAGGCTTCACGTACGGATTCTCAAACAGACCCATCTCAAATTTAAGCGTGAGTACACGTCCTACCGCACGGTCGAGCGCACCCGAATCGAGCTTGCCTGAGCGTGCAGCGGATACGAGATTGCGGTATGCGTCTCCGCCAAGGTCTACATCAAGACCGGCGTTAAGAGCCATTGCGGCGGCATCCTCTATGGTGGGAGCCACATGATGAGTCTCATGAATGCCTTCGATGGAATATAAATCAGACACGACGAAGCCTTTAAAGCCCCAGTCGGTAGTGACGTCGAAGAGAATCTCCTTGTTGGAAGTACAGGGTATACCGTCAATCGAGTTGTAGGAACTCATAATCGAGAGCGCGCCCGAATCGACAGCCTCGCGGAATGGAGGCAGGAAGTTTTGAAGCAGGTCGCGCTTGCCTACCACAGAATAATTGCCGTTCTGTCCCCCTTCGGGCACAGCATATGCAAGAAAGTGCTTAAGCGTGGCAATAGTGGAATTAGGCTTCGATAAATCGCCTCCGCCAAGGCCGCCTACCATAGCACCGCCCATACGTCCGGCCAACAGCGGGTCTTCACCGAATGTCTCCTCGACACGGCTCCAGCGCGGGTCTCGCGACAGGTCGAGCACCGGCCCATAGCTGATGTGGCCGCCCTGACTGCGCACCTCGCGCCCTATTATCTCGCCTACCGTATGCATCAGTTCCGGATTCCATGTAGCAGCCATGCCCAGACCGGTAGGAAATACGGTAGTACCGATGGCCATATGACCGTGCGGAGCCTCTTCGGCAAGGAAGACAGGAATACCGAATCGTGTATTTTCGATTACATATTTCTGGATTGCATTTCCGGCACGGGCTGCCTGTTCGGGGGTGAGGCCGTTGTCGAGAGTCTTGCGGGTCCAGGGGTCGGCGCGATAAGTGGCCCAGAGCATTCCGGCTTCTGTCTGCTGAATAAGATCTTTGAACTTCTGAGACACCTCCACCGATTTCGGGCCGGTAATCTCATACATCTCCCAACCCAGCGGACACAAAAGCTGGCCTACTTTTTCCTCGACTGTCATTCTTGACAGCAGATCGGCCACACGCTGCTCGGTAGGAAGGTTTGCATCAAGATATGCGCCTTTTTCAGTGCGGGCATACGATGCAACGGTTATCCCTAAAGAAAAAAGCAGAGCTGTATATATTTTTTTCATGTTGACAAGGTTTTTATTCCTTATTCAAAGTATAAATGGTACAAGAAAATAATCTTTTTACAAAATTACAAACTTCCGGTCAGATTACATTACAAATGAGAAAGAATCAACGTATAATTCTCACTTTTACCGGAATCGAATCTACCTCTACTCCATGAATTACCGGACGCACATAAAGTTCTGGTGCCATAGTACCGGCATTATCAGGCACTTTTATATCAATCCTGAACTGCGACACAGTCTCAGGTTCGAGTTTCAGCCCATACGGAATCGACAGCATCGACGAATCGCGTCCGGCCGGGCGCAGGTCAAGTTCCATCCCTATCTGATAGCTGTTGGCCATAGGTATTGTAAGAGTCTTTTCTGTACCGGCACGCATCGCGCCGAAATCAATCGCTTTCCGGTCGAGACATAGTCCAAGACCATACTCATGGGCATATTTCGATTTATCTACCCGCGGGCGAAAACGCTTTACCGTGCCCGTCACCAAAAGTGTGTCGCGCCGGTCGCCGTTCAATCGCAGATATACCGACTTGGTGAAGTGGCCTTTTTGCCTTTCCGGATTATATTTCAGAGTGATTTTCATCGGCTCTCCGGCTTTGAGCGGACGCTTGGGATAATCCACACTTATACACGGGCATCCCGGGAAAGCATTTATCACCGACAGCGGCGATGTGCCGGCAGGAAGAGTGAATGTATGGGACACGACTCCTCCATCCTCGGCGATAGTGCCAAATTCATGGTGGTAAGTGGCGGACGACAGGCCGAGAGGAAGGGCAGAGAGGAGATATATGGCGAGATTACGGATTTTCATAATTTATCGTATGTATTGTCGAGGAAAGAATTACGAGGATTATAACGGAGAAACGCTATCCGCATTTAGCAAAAACGGGGCAAAGACTTCCCGGGGAATCGGGAGAGCCTTTTGCCCCGCTAATAAATCATATAAAGAGAGGAGAAGATGTCAAAAAAATAGAGAGAAAGAGAACTCTTTTATGTTAATATTCTATGCCGAAAAGCCGGCATCAATATCAATAAGGACACTTCTGGCCATCAACCCAGGTAGCGCTACCTGTAAGCATGGTCGCATCATAACCATGTCCGGTAACGTCGCGGATTGAACCGTCGGCATTGGTCTCGCCGTCAAAACGCCAGCAGGCGATAAGGCCTTCGGAAGTCGGGTCGACATAGCAGAGACCGTTTTCCAGTTCGGCGATAGTGCGGGGCACATTCCATACGCGACATTCGCTGACATAGCCATTGAAGAAACGGCTGTGGCAGGAAGAACCGATTGTGAAGGTGTCAAACCAGCCCGACGAACCATTGTAGGCGGTAGAAAGGTTAATCTGACCGCCGGCGGTCTCGATGGCTGCAATCTGCTCGCAATCGCGGTATACACGAAGCATGCTGCCGTCGTACACAGCCGCGAAGTGAATCCAGTGACCTGTGTCGAATGTACCCATGTGGATATTGGGGTCGGCATAGTGCTCCTTTTTGTCGGGGCTCGGATCAGTGCCGATAGCACCCTTCACGAGCTCAAGCTGATCGGTAGGCTGACCGCCGCCGTCGCCGAAGCGGAAGAGGAAGTTCTCCTCGTTGCCACAAAGTGTAGAGATACCGCTCGCCTGGTTGGGATTGGTACCGAATCGGAGGGGGAGCACCTTCATCTCGATTGTCATCTGGTTGAGAGCGGCAACAGGACTGCTCAGAGGATCAGATGCATCCGTGCATTTGAAGCCGGGAATCTCATAAGACGAACTTCCGTTGAGGAATCCGGCCTTTATTGTGATAACCTTGGTAAACTGTACGTAAGCTGTACGGGAATCCTCGATAACACCAAGGTCATCGCCTGACACAGAAGTAATAGTAATCGGCAGCATGTAACCCACACCCTCGGCAAGGTCTTCACTGTTTGAAGTAATCTTCACCTGCGACGACATGTTTGAGCCGGCCTTGATTACAAGGTCAGTGTTCTCAAGCTGATACATGTTGGGCTCGGGGGCCACAAACGAGCGGTTATACTTCTTGTTGTATGCATCGAGAAGCTCGGGAGCCGCCTTTACGGTGATGTGCACATCGGTAGTGGCCTTTGCTGTCGAGGTAACTGTAAGAGCTGTACTCGACATTCCGTCGCAGAGGAATTTCACCACAGGAGAAGTCTCGGTGCCTGTAAACAGCACACGGTCACCGAAGTTATCACCTTCGTGGGAGCAAGCGGTAAGGACCGCCATGGCCCCTACTGCGAGATATGATATAGCTTTAAACTTCATTTTTTGATTGAGTTTTGACATTTATACATCAAATAATCTCATTTCTCATAGATTGAGAAAGCTGTTGTGGCAATCTGGTTACCGGCACCAAGAACAACCTTTATATAGCGTGCCTGCACTGCCGCATAGAGAGCGACAGTAGTGCGTGCACTGCTGAGTACTCCGAGCGAAGTCCAGTCGTTGCCGTTGGAGCTGATGAAAATTTCAGAGTTTGCCTTAAACAGTGCATAAACGCTCTGACCATAGAAAGGATAGGAGTAGATGCCATCGAATGAGTACTCCTTGCCGAGATCAAAGGTTACGCTCGAACCGGCAGGATAGTTGCCATAGTTATAGCCACCATTCTCCTGGATAGGATTATTCCAAGTATTCCATTCTGAAGCACCGTCACCCGGAGTGCCTGTCCAAGAAGCACGGTCTTCCTTAGGTACTATTGTTCCGGTCGGATTACCGCTATTATTAATCAACTCTTCAGAGACATTAAACGTAATGTAAGAGACGTTTGTGGCGCTGACAGCGATACGGGCGGAACCCTGAGTGACTGCAGTCATGCGTACAGGCACGATATACTCCGCTCCGACCTCAAGACGGCCGAGAAGAGCGGCATCATCTGTCACAGTGAGCGAAACCGGAGTTTCTGCGGAAGTATTGCCGGGAGTGATGGTAGCCTCGGACACAGCCATAGTGACTACTCCGTCAGGAAGCGCTACATACTCAGTATTGTTCTCGAGATTGTATGCTTCGATAAGAGAGTTGTCAATCTCAAACTTCATAGTGAGATCCTCGGCGGCACGTACACGCGAACGTGGAGCGACACTCCATGTGATATTTGGGGTGACAACACCTGTGGGTATCTTGACGAACTTGTAGGATTCATTGTAAGTCGGAGCAAGCACTACCTGACCTTCAACTCCACCGAAGCCATCGGTGTAAACATCGTCGTCGTCAGAGCAGGAAGTAAAACCTGCGGTAAGAGCAATGACTCCGATTGCTGTAAAGAATTTATATAGTTTCATATTCTTCGGTCAATTAATAGATGGCAGGATTACATATCTGGATGCAGTCGCGGAAACGTGCATAGGGATACGGGTTGAGGTTGCAGATATTGTAGTCATCATTGATGATGAATCCACCGAAACCACCCTTCTTACCTGATGCTGGTTTCCAACGTGCATAATCATAAAGGAGACCGGTCTTGGTGTTAAAGTCGCCTACCTGAGGGGTGGCTCCGGTAGCGGGATCAACATTCCATCCCTCGCCCACCGACACGCAGTGAACCACCTTCTCCTGAGGATATGCATTGCGTGAAATCATTGAATGATATGACTGTGACAGGAAGTAGTTGATAAGCGGAGCGCAGTGTTCGGCACCGGGGTCCTGGCCATAAGCGTCAATACAGAGGAGCTTGTCGCAGCTGCCGGGCTTCTGGGCAACGGCAGTACCGTAACGGGCCTCGATAAGAGCGTAGCGTTCTTCCTTGGTTATGTTGGGATTCGGGCCGAGGTACTTGGCCATCTCGTCGAGCATTGTGTAGAAAAGAGCGCCCTGTACGGGATCGCCTTCCGGCTCAAAGTCAATGTCGAAGCCGTCAAGGTCGTTGTTGAACACGAGGTCGACATTGTAGAGACCCATTTCTACCATTACCTGATGCTTTGCCTCATCAAGAGCGTCACCGGTAAGTTCGCCTGACTCGGCCTTGTCCATAATCTCAAGCCAGTGCTTCTTAAAGTCAAGAGATACATCGGCTTTATTGATACGGCAGATATCTACAGGCATAAACTTGATGCCCTTCTTCTGCTGACACATACGCATCTCCGAGATATCTATCGGATCCTTGGGAATACCGCCCCAGAGGGAAACAAGGTCGATTGAGTCAGGCAGACCGGCAAAACGGAGAGCCATCGAAGAGGCACCGCCATACTTCGAGAACCATCCGAAAGCAATCTCATGGTCGGTAGCCTTGTATTCGCGGAGATTCTGATAGTAAAGCTCGGAAACATTGACAGGCTCTACCACATTACCGCCCTGATCCTGTACAGTCTCGATATCGGTGTCGCATGATGTAGCGAAAGCACCGAGAGCGAGGACGGGAAGAATGAATTTATATGATTTCATTGTAGTTTCAGAGTAAAATTAACGGGATAATGATTATTTAGCGTCCCACCATAGGTGAGTACCTGCAATATCCGAACCGCCGAGCAGACGTACGGCCTCGCTCACGTTAGCGGTATTGTTGGAATACTCGGTAGAGGGGAAGCGCAGACGACGGATGATGTCGTTGTTTACAACCTCGCTTGTATTTGCATAGCTGTCGATGCGCACCCAGCCGGGGTAACCTGTACGGCGGATTTCGCTCCAAGCCTCCTGTCCGTCGGGATAGAGTGCAATCCACTTCTGGGTGATAATCTGCTCAAGTTGCTTCTCCTGCGATGCAGTGGCATCGAACGCAGGGGTCACCTGCGAAAGCATCGACGATACATCGACCGAGCGCTCGCCCTGAGGATTGACCCATGAAGCCACGGGCAGATCTGTGCTTGCAAGATAGGAGTCTACGCCTGAGTTTACGCCTGCGCTTGAGAACGAAGCACGCACACCCTCTTCATACAGACTCTGTACATCGCCGTTGCCGACACCAAGGCGCAGCTTGGCTTCAGCCTGAAGGAAGTATGCCTCGGCATGCTTCATCCAAGGCTGGTCGCTGTTCTGGCTGAAATTGGCGGCAGAAACCTTGGTCTGCAGGAGAGCAGACTGGGGATTGACAACGCCATTGCGGGCACCGCGATACACACCTTCGGTATTCTTTACATAATATTTCTCAAGGCGCGGGTCGTTGTAGCCGTTGAGGTAGCAGTCGGCGGTAGCGCTCATGCCGAGGTCGGCCCACGACTGAGTAACCTCCCAAAGAGAATTTGTAAAGGTAAGGCCGTTGCCCTGATGCAGGATGGCGTCATCTGCTACAGAACTCATAAGGCCGTGAACCTCGTTGATTGCGGCAGTAGCCTGAGCAGTGGCAAGAGCCGGGTCTACATAGCTGACGCGCATAGCCAGACGCAGACGCAAAGTATTGGCAAATTTCACCCAACGGGCTACATCTCCAGAGTATACATTGTCATAGCGGGCCATATATGTCTTTCCGGGATTCTGATCGACATATGTGCCGAGCACCTCGATAGCGTGGTCAAGTTCTTCGAAGAATGAGTTGTACACATCTTTCTGCGAGTCATAGCCGGTCTGTACGTCGGTACCGAACTTAGAGTAGATAATCGGGCCGTACTTGTCAGTGATACGATGCATGCCGAATACACGTACAACGGTAGCCATGGCACGGTCGACCGAATTTTCATCGGCATAGGTGCAAAGCTGACGATAAGGCTCCATGATACGGGTATATGCCAGATTGAATGGCATGTTGTACCAGTGATCGACCATGAAATAGTGGTCGAGGTGGAGGTTGCCTATATTGTATGTGCCTTTGAGGTCGGCGAAGTAACCGGCAAAGATATCGCCGGTAAGCATCTGGGTAATCTGATATGTACCGCCATTGTCCAGGCCCACGGTGTAGACACCGCGCTGCATGGTGGCATAGTTGGAGCCGGTAGCGAGGTTGTCATACATCATCTCCTCTGGAGTCACCTCATTGGGGTTGGTGTTCCATGACTGGAAGGAGTCGGTGCAGGAGCTGAGTGCGCCTCCGGCCAACACACTGCAAAGGACTGCGGAAAAAACTTTATTTTTCATATTATAAATTGCTGTGTGAAGGGATTAGAAGGTAACTTTAACTGAGAAACCGAGCTGACGCATGGAGGGGAGCATGAAGTAGTCCATACCCGACATACCCATTGAGGTAGAGCCGGTAAGCTCAGGATCGAAAGGAGCTTTCTTGTAGAAGAAGAAGAGGTTACGACCGATGAACGAAACGTTGAGACCCTGCATCCAGTTGACCCACTTATGTACGGGCACGTCGTAGCCGAAGTTTAGCTCGCCAAGACGCACGTTGGTAGCGGAGTAAACGTAGTTTTCACCGATGTTGTTACCTACAAACTGAATGTACTTCTGGGCGTTTGGCATCTTGTTGCCGTTGATAATAATGCCGTTGTTATCGCGGGCGATAGCCGAAGTAAGCGATGTTCCATAGGCATCCATGTAAGCCTGGGTCATCGATACAGCGCGTCCACCGATACGGGCATTGATAAGGAAGCCGAGGCTGAAGCCATTCCAGTAGAAGTCGTTGCGCCAACCCATAGTGTATTTGGGCTCTGCATTACCGGCATATACCCAGCCGTCACCTCTCGGGCCTGCCATATCGTCTTTATATACAGTATTATCCTGATAATCCACGATTACATTGCCATGTACGTCGCGCTTGAGCACAGTCACATAAAGGTCGCCGATTGAACCACCCTCAATGAGGCGGCTCTTGACATTACCGAGACTTACAACATCGAGCACATCCTGCGAAACGACGATGCCATTGGCAAGTGTAGTGGGCTTAAGCAGCTTGACAATCTTGTTACGGTTAAGAGTATAGGTGAAGTTGGATGTCCACTCAACCGGACCGAGGGGCTGGTTGATACCGAGAGAAAGCTCGATACCCTTATTGTCGACCTGGCCACCATTGAGATATACGGCTTCATAACCTGAGCCCGAAGACATAGGAGCCTTGAATACCTGATTGTAAGTAGATGTCTTATAAAATGAAACGTTAAGACGAATCTTGTCCATCCACAGACGAGCCTCAAGGCCGGCCTCCCATGATTTGGTACGCTCCGGCTCAAGGTCACGGTTAGGATATGTTGTAGATGGTGACGGAGAACCAAGTTCGAACGGATATGTCTGGTTAGGTATAAATTCAATGAATGCATTACCTACCTCAGAGTATGCGCCACGAATCTTAAGGAACGAGAGTACATCGTTCTTAATCATCGGGAAGATGTCGGTAAGAATACCGGTCACACCTACCGAAGGATAGCTATAGTGGTTGGTGTTGGCACCACCGAGATTGGAGTTCCATTCTACACGCTCGGTAACATCAAGATAAACCTTATTCCAGAAGCCAAGAGAAAGAGTGCCGAATACTGACTGTACCTGCTGACGAAGATTCTCCTGTTCGGGCTTTGCGGTAGAATAATCTATGTTCAAGAGTGTAAACTTATTGGCTACTGAGTTAAGGGAGCCTCCGATGCCATACATACGATAACGGGTATCCTCAATTGAGGCACCTGCTACAGCGGTCAGAGCAAGGAAATCGAAATTACGGTCATATTTGGCCATTACGTCGGCATATATCTGACGGGTATTAGCATCATTCTTGTAATAACCGCCAAACTCATTGGCAAATATAGCGTCGGTTGTGGCAGAGTATTTTTTCTCATAAATAGCATCAGCGCCGTCAACTTTCGCACGTCCTGAGAGGTCAAGTCCCTTTACACCCAACACATTGTCCCAATAAAGGCCGGCTGTAATCATGTAACGGTTCTTGTGGTTGACAAACTTGTCGCGGTTTGTAACCCAATAGGGGTTCTGCATACCAAGACCTTGATTACCCCAAGGCCAGTACTGTACCTTGAAACCACGCGAGGCATCGTAACGCTCATAGTTCTTATAAGGATCGAGGCCATAACCGGGCGACATAAGGTAAGTAGCCACAATGGGGTTCATGTACTGACCTTGCGCCACCATATTTTGCTCGCGCACATTCATGTATGAAGCACTCACGTCAAGACGCAGTTTGTCCTTCAGAAGCTGTGTCGAGTTGCGCACAGTAAAGTTATAACGGTCCAGAGTGTTGTTCTTGACAATACCTTCGGCATTGGTGGCGGCGAGCGAGAGGAATGTCTGGCTCTTCTCGTTACCCGTAGACACGGTCACTGCATTTGTCTCGTTGTAACCGGTCTGGAAGAAGTCGACAGGATCGTAGTCAGAGGGAGTGTTCAGCTTCTCGCCCCAGCTTGCGAACTCCCCCTGAGCTGCTCCATAAGTATTCTGGAACTCAGGAGTAGCCATTGCGCGGTAGAACTGAGTCGAGTTGCTGTAGGTGACACGAAGTCCGTTTGTGTTACCTTTCTTTGTTGTAATAAGAATAACACCGTTGGAGGCCTGGCTACCATAGAGGGCGGAAGCGGCTGCACCGGAGAGCACCGACATCGACTCGATATCCTCGGGGTTAATCATTGAAGCACCGTCGCCCGACTGCCCCATACCTGAGAAGTTATCCTCAGGCTGATCGAGGTCGGAAAGATTGGGCATAGGGATACCGTCAATCACATAGAGAGCGTTGTTGTTGCCGGAAAGCGACTTGGAACCACGCAGAACGACCTTTGCAGATGCGCCGGGGCCCGACGATGATGCGTTGATATTAAGACCGGCCACCTTACCTGCGAGAGAGTTGACAAAGTTGGCATCCTTCACAGTAGTGAGCTCAGAGGCTTTCACCTCCTGCACATTGTAGGTAAGAGACTTGGTGGCACGCTTGATACCGAGAGCGGTAACGACAACTTCTGAAAGCTGCTTGGAGTCCTCCTTGAGTACGACTGTAACGGGCTGTCCGTCGGCGGGCACCTTTACTGTTTCGGGCGCGAGACCCACATAAGTGAATTTAAGCGTCTGACCCGGCTTGGCCTTTACAGAGAAGCGGCCGTCGAGGTCGGTAACGCCAACTGCACCTTTACCTTCGATTGAGACAGACACGCCGATAAGCGGATCGCCTGCCTCATCGAGAACCACGCCTGTAGCCGTGCCGGCGGTGGACGATGCCACTGCTGCCTGAGGCTCGGGAGCGTTGGAGGGTGCTGCACTCAGCATCTGTCCGCATGCTATCACGGACGCTGCCAATAAACTTGCTTTTACATAATCTACATTCATAGATTCATGGCACTGGTTAACAATGGATTAATAAAAAACTACTACATTTATAATCGTCTTTGCCTCTATGTGCCGCAAAATGAGTACGATACAATCAAGGCAATGATGGTTATCTGTGTTCAATGACAATGAACTACATGTCGCAAGTCGAAGATGTAATAAAGCCAAAGGCTATAATGCCAAAATCATGTTAACGCCGATGAAGCATCATACATCCGGACAGGCTTTTGCAAGGAGAGAGATTTAAGGATTTTATTCCGGCATCAGGTATTACAATATTTAAGTTTAAATACCTACAATTAGCTAAATATACACAACCCGGAGAGAGCCGAAATGACAATAAACAAATCCTAAACTGCTGATTTCACACTGCTTTTTCTATTTTTTCAGATACAAAGTTAGGCAATCAAAAAATGCAAACAAAAGTTTTTTTTGTTAAGAGATGTTAACGAAGATAATATTTTGACTTTCCCCTCCACTGCAATCCGTCATACGATATCTCCATCTTTTACAATATTTCTACAAATCGCAATAATTCATATGCAAATGCTGCAACATTACTAATGTATCACATCTACACCCACCTCAGCATGCTGTTATCCGAAGAAATACGCATCACTACACACATGTATATAAAAAAAGCGCCGCTGTGACAGCGGCGCCGGGTCGGCATCAGTCGGCCGGTGGAGGGATGCTCATGACACCCTCCGTAAAAATATCATTTGCCATAACGGCGGAGCATCTCGTCGTGAGATATACGCCCTGAGTGGGCCTTGGCATTACGTCGTTTGATTTCGAGGTAATTCTTTCCCCATATCTCCGGGTCAAGTTTCACGGTAATCTTGTCAAAACGTGGCACGGTAAGAGTAAACGCCGGATCACCGGGGGTGTCGGGATACATACCCATCATAGACCATATGGCCCATGCCGACATAGTACCGCAGTCCTCATTGCCGGGGATACCGTCGGGAGCTGTGGTGAAATATTTGTCGAGCAGTTCACCTACAATACGGTGTGTACGCCATTCCTCTCCTTTTATGCGGGAGAAGAGATAAGGATAGATGATGTCGGGCTCGTTGGCGGGGTCATAAAGTCCGTTGTCGAATACGGCCTGGAGTCTCTTAACAAACTCCTTTTCGCCGCCATGGGCCTTAATCATTCCCTCTACATCGTGGGGAATGGCGAAGGTATAGTTCCACGAGTTCCCTTCATGAAATCCGGGCGAAGGCTCAAAGTTTTCTCCCTGGCGGGGATTGAACGGTGTGAGGAACGAACCGTCGGACAAACGCGGACGAAGCACACCGAGTTCTGGATCGAAGTAGTTGTGCCATCCGGCCGCACGCTCGGCAAACAGGGTGGAATCGGCCCGTCCTGTAGCTGCGGCGAAGCGGCTGAGGGCATAGTCGGCTGTGTAATATTCGAGAGCGTGGCTCACCGAGTTGTCGTACTGCTCGCGCAAAGGCACATATCCCAGGCTGAAGTAGTCGTCAGCATCGGGGCGCATAAGGTTCTCGGCCCCGGGAGCAGTAGCTCCGCGCAGCATAGCCTCCCACGCGAGGTCGGTGTCAAATCCGCGCAGACCACGGAGATACGAATCGGCGATAACCGATATCGACGGGTCGCCCTCCATAGTATATGTCTCGCGGCCATACAGTTCCCACTTTGGCAACCAGCCATGCTCACGATACATGGCAAGCATCGTATTGAGCATATCGGTCTGGCGCTCGGGATATACGAGTGTCAGCAACTGGTGGAGATTGCGGTATGTGTCCCAAAGAGAAAACACAGTGTAGCGGTTGTGGCCTTCGGGCACATACGCAATACTGTCGCTCTCCATCACCGGATATGCGCCGTCGACATCCTGAAGGATGTTGGGATGGATAAGCGCATGATAAAGACCGGTGTAGAACACCACCTTGTCGCGGAGCGAACCTCCTTCGACAGATATACGCGACAGATCGTCGTTCCACATACGGCGTGCCGAGGCGCGGATATCATCGAATGTAGTGCCGGCAGGCTGTTCTGCCTCAAGATTGCGCAGAGCGCCCTCCTCGCTTACGTAGGATATGGCCATTGATACCTCGACAGTCTCCCCTGCTGTCATGCCATCGTAGCTGTACCATACACCGATATCGTCGCCCGACATAACCTTGGAATAACCGGGATAGAGCTTGTATTTGCCCTGATCCTTGTTCCATTCGGCCTCCCATTCAGCTCCGGGGCGCTGCTTCTTCCACATTCCCTGGCTGGAGGGCACGCGGCTGATACGCATTACAAAGTAGACCGGAAATACTGCCTGGTCAGCGGTATAACAGAATGTACCGAGGAGTTTTGATCCGCGTATTTCAGTAGGGCTGACACGACGCAAGGTGGCTCCGGATTCGTTGGTAAGTCCCTCTCCGAGATTGAGCAGGATGTTGCCCTCTCCGGCAGGGAATGTGAATCTCGTGCGGGCCGTACGGGCCGTTGCGGTTGTCTCGGCCTTTATGCCGTAAGCATCGAGATTGAGCGAATACCATCCGGGCACAGCCTGCTCGTCGGAGTATGCCGTACCATAGTTATGGTAATCCACATCAAGCTTGCCGGTTGTGGCGGTAAGCAACAGAGAGCCGAGGTCGGGGCACCCTACTCCGCTTAACGCTCCGTGGGCAAACCCGGTGAAGAACGAGTTGGTATTGTCATAAGGTGTCGACCACCAGCGTGCATCCTTGTCGTAGCGGTTGGTGTCCGACCCCATTACGTTGAAAGGGGTGACACGCATCAGCCCGTTGGGCACTCCGGCACCGGGGTTGGTGGTGCCGAAGTTGGTGGTGCCGATAAAGGGATTTACGAAGTCCACGGGATCGCCTGCCGGCTCCTGGGGCTTTTTTGCCGCCGCGCCGGAAAGCACGCCTGAGGCGATAAGCGCCCCGGCGATAATTGGGGCGCGGAAACGGCTTATCATCATAGAGAGTTACGCTTGATGAATTCTACAATCTCTGAAATATATCCGAATGCAAGGCATACCGAGGTATCGGCGGCTCCGTAGTATACGGCCACACGGTCGCCATCGGTAAGAGCCGAGCACGGGAACACTACGTTAGGCACGTCGCCTGTCATTTCGTACATTTCGGCAGGAGCCAGGAGATAGGGCTGAGTGCGGGCGATTACCTTTGAGGGGTCGTCAAGGTCAAGCAGCGCGGCGCCCATCGAGTAGCGGAAACCGTTGCAGGTGGTGATTACGCCATGGTAGAACATGAGCCATCCCTCGGATGTACGGATGGGCACAGCTCCGGCGCCAACCTTTGTGCACTGCCATGCGCTGTCCTCAAAGCGCGAGGGCGACATTACGTGGCGATGCTCACCCCAGTATACCATATCGGGGCTATAGCTGAGCCAGATGTCACCGAAGGGGGTGTGCCCGTTGTCGCTCGGACGGCTGAGCATTGCATATTTGCCATTGATTTTCTCGGGGAAAAGCACACCGTTGCGGTTAAACGGAAGGAATGCGTTTTCACACTGCACGAATGTCTTGAAGTCGTCGGTATAGCCGATGCCGATTGTAGGGCCATGATAACCGTTGCACCATGTAATCCAGAAACGGTCGTCGATACGGGTCACACGGGGGTCATATTTGTAGTCGCTCTCTTTGTTGCCCTCGAAATGAATCGGTTCGTGCTCAATATCCCAATGCACACCGTCGGCACTGTGTCCGGCAAATATATTCATCTGCACGGCACGGTTGTCACAACGGAAAACTCCGGCATATCCATCACCGAAAGGCACTACGGCGCTGTTGAATATACTGTTGGAGGTAGGTATGGAATAGCGGTCGATGACGGGGTTGTCGCTCTTGCGCCACATTACTTCATTGCAGCCTGCAGGACGGTCCTGCCAGGGGAAATTGTTGTTCTGTTTCACTTTAGTTTTTTGTTTTCTTTAATACAATATTATTAACTAATATATAATATGTAGTAGTGTCGATGTCATTTTCCGGAAGGTGGCAAGGTGCCCTCATCGCCGGTAAGGGTTCCCTCAACAGCGCCGTCTATCGGAGTGCCGTCGTCATTGTATTTGAACGGCACAAACCATGTAATCAGCAGAGGCACCACGGTTGCCACAAGCACGAATATGAAAAAGTTTTCGTAGCCGCCGAGATACTTAAGCACAAATCCGCTGAGCATACCGGGAAGCATCACTCCGAAATTCATGATTCCGGAGGCAAAGGCATAGTGTGCCATCTGGTGCTTGCCGGGAGCCACCTGCTGCATCATGAAGAGAGTGAGACCTACAAATCCGAAGCCATAGCCGAAATATTCGATACCGATACCTGAGGCAATCAGCAACCCGTTGGTAGGCTGGAATATCGCAAACAGGGTGTAGACCACAAACGGAAGGTTGAATATCAGTGCAAGAGAAAACAGAGTCTTCTTCAGTCCGCGTGCCGATATATAGTATCCGGCGAGCAGCGAGCCAAGCACGAAAGTTGCTGCACCGCATGTGCCGTAGTACAAGCCAATCTGCTCGTTTGTAAGACCCAGGCCACCGACAGCAGTAGCATCCTTAAGGAATATAGGCACAATTTTTACTACAAATCCTTCGGCAAAGCGGTAAAGGATAATGAACGCTATATAGTACCATATATAACGTTTGCGGAAGAACTGCATCAGCACACTGCCCAGCTCATGCATCACTTCGCCACCGCTGCGACGAACGGCCTTTTCGGCCTTCTGCGACGAAGGGAGAAAAAATATGTGATAGACACCAATAAGTATCATTACAGCACTTATAATCAGCATCACCACCATCCACGACTTCTGATTGGCCGCATAATTTACAGCTGTGGCTTCAGAGCCACTCCCGCCGAATGATTTGAACAAGGCGCCGGCAAGGTACACAAGCAGACCGGTGCCCACTATTTTGGCAATATTGTAGAACGCGCCCTGCCATCCTATGTACTTCGACTGCTGGGCCGATGAAAGTTCACCCATATACACTCCGTCACACGCCACATCGTGGGTAGCTCCGGAGAATGCCACTACAGCAAGCAGCGCTATCGTGATGGCAAAGAAGTCGGAAAGACCAAGAGCAAGAGCAACGCATCCGAATGCCGCTCCGGATATAATCTGTGTTGCCACCACATAAGCCTTCTTTGTTCCGAATATTTCCATAAACGGACTCCAGAGAAACTTGAATGTCCAAGGCATAAGGATAAGCGATGTCCAGAATGTGATGGTCTCGGTATCTACACCAAGGTCGGTGTACATAAGCACGGCCACCATGTTGAGCACGACGAATGGAAGTCCCATGGCGAAATACGCCGTTGGAATCCATGTGATAGGAGACTTCTTTTGGTTCATTACAATTGACTATATTGCAGTTTTTTCATGGGGAATTCTATACCCACACCATGAGCGGATGACTACCGCCCGGTTTTGGAGGCGCAAGTTACTAAAATTTCGCCACACAGCGAGCAAAATAATGTTAAAGACATCAATTTACGGTTTACATTTTCATCTTACCCGAAATATATGCAGAACTTACTTAACTATAAAAATTTATAAAAGTAGGATATGTCATAATTTTAATGTTGAAAGTATGGAAATTTTAATGTACATTTGCACAGACCAATCTTCTCAAACGAATCATTTTCACCTAAAGACTACTTAATCATCTTTTTGTAGCCATGAATAAACTTTCCGGAATACTGCTTGTCTCCTCATTATTATATTTAGGAGCGGCAGGCTTGCATGCGGCCAGCCCCAACGGCAGCTTCAAAATAATCCCGCTACCGTCGATGATATCGGAGAAAGCAGACGCCGAAGGCTTTGCGCTGTATTCCAACGTAAAAATATCCGCTCCCGATTCACTGTCATCGGAAGCCGACATGCTACGCGGATATCTGAAAGAGAATCCAAATATACCAACCGGCAATGCCCCGGGCGAGATTGCTCTCCGGTGTACATTGTCGTCCGACAGTCCGGAAGCATACTGTATCAGTGTGCGCCCCGGGCTCCTTATAATTGACGGTGCCTCACCGGCCGGTGTATTCTATGGCATACAGACCATTCGCAAGGCCGCATATACAGCGCCAAAAGGAGAGTCTCCCGTACTTCCGTCCGCTACAATAGCCGACGCGCCCCGCTTTTCCTACCGTGGCGCCATGCTCGACGTAGCGCGACACCCGTTTACTGAAGAAAATGTAAAGAGTTTCATCGACATGATGGCTCTTCACAATCTCAATACATTCCACTGGCACATCACCGATGACCAGGGATGGCGAATAGAAATTGAGAAATATCCGTTGCTTACCGCAGTGGGGTCACGTCGCGACTCAACCGTGATAGGTCATAACTCAGGCGTATATGACAACAAGCCGGTAGGAGGATACTTCACCAAAGAGCAGGCACGCGATATCGTGGAGTACGCGGCCCGACGCCATATCACCGTAATCCCGGAGATTGACCTGCCGGGACACATGCTTGCAGCACTTACGGCCTACCCCAGTCTTGGCTGTACAGGAGGGCCATACGGTGTATGGGGCCGATGGGGAGTGTCGCCCGACGTGCTGTGTGCGGGAAATGACTCTACCCTTACATTTATCGACGACGTGCTTAATGAAGTAATGGACATTTTCCCATCGAAATATGTCCATATCGGAGGTGACGAATGCCCGAAAACAAGATGGAAGGAGTGTCCTAAATGCCAGAAGCGCATATCGGAACTTGGCATAAAGCCCGAAGGCCGGTTCTCGGCCGAAGACAAACTCCAGGGCGTAATCACCACCCATGCTCTACAGACTCTTGCAGCACGTGGACGCCACGCCATAGGCTGGGACGAGATACTTGAAGGGGATATTCCACAGGATGCAATCATAATGTCATGGCGCGGTGTAGACGGTGCCATCGAAGGCACAGGCAAAGGACACCATGTGGTGCTGTCGCCTGCATCCTACTGCTATCTCGACTATTACCAAAGCCCCGACCAGGCTCTCGAACCCATGGCATGGGGCGGATATGTGCCTGTAAGCCGCACCTACCGACTTGACCCGACCGAAGGCATGACTCCCGAACAGAGCAAACTGGTATTGGGCCCGCAGGTCAATCTATGGACTGAATACATCGACAATTATCCTAAAGTGGAATACATGGAGCTCCCGCGCATGTCGGCCCTGGCCGAGGTGGGATGGACTCCGCAATCGATGCGCGACTACAAGGATTTTTCCGAAAGAATGCCGGCCCTCTGGCGTCTATATAATGCGCGCGACTACAATTACGCACGCCATATGGCCGATGTCGACGCCCGCCTCACTACCGACCACGATGCACGCAAGGTAATCGCAGAGCTGACGTCAATCGGCACAGCCTCAATATATTATACTACCGACGGTTCGGAGCCTATTGGTTCTGACGGACAACCGTCGCCGACAGCTCTACCATATTCTAAGCCCATTTCTCTCGACAAGAGCACTATGCTGAAATCTTCAGCCATTTTTGAGGGGAAAGCCGGACGCACACGTTCCGACTCTGTAACATTCAATCCGGCTACATTCGGCAAAGTCGAGCTTTCCCACCCATTTGAGAAGCACCATGCTCCGGCCGGAGAGGCAACCCTCACCGATGCACAGACCGGAGGCCCGAGTTTCCAGACAGGACATTGGGTAGGATTCGGCAACTGCAATCCTACGGTAACAGTGACCCTTCCAGAGCCTGCCACGATAAGCGAGGTGACATTCAACACATGCGTCGATATGAACGCATGGATTGCCGATGCAAGCGCCTACTCCATCGAGGTGCTTACCTGTGGACCAGACGGTGAGCCAAAATGGATTGAAACCGCGTCGGAGAGTCTGCCCGAGCGCAGAGCCGACCAGCCCGACAATGAAGTAGAGCGTCATACATCTCGGTTCAGCCCTGTCAAGGCCGAAAAAGTACGTATAAATCTCAAAGCGTCGCCTCTGCTGCCTGTATGGCACCGCGACCACAGTGAAACGGCACGCCCGCTCCTGTTTATCGACGAAATCGGTGTACGCTGAGTATCAAGAAACCTAATACAATATTAATTCATAACCATACCCCTACATTATTATGCGAGTAATCATCAAAGCGGACTACGACGCACTGTCACGTGCCGCAGCCGAACATGTAATCAAGCGTATCAACGAAGCGTGTCCGACACCTGAGCATCCTTTTGTTCTCGGACTCCCTACCGGAAGTTCTCCCATCGGCATGTACGAACAGCTTGTAAAGGCATGCAAAGAGGGACGTGTATCGTTTAAGAACGTAGTGACATTCAACATGGACGAGTATGTCGGACTTCCCGAGGACCACCCCGAAAGCTATCACTCCTTCATGCACCGCTACCTGTTTGACCACATCGACATACCGGCCGCCAACATCCACATTCTCAACGGCAACGCTCCCGACCTCGAAGCAGAGTGCGCAGCCTACGAGGCAGCCATCAAAAGTTTCGGCGGAATAGACCTGTTTCTCGGCGGCATCGGTCCCGACGGACACCTTGCATTCAACGAGCCATTCTCTTCACTGACATCGCGCACACGAGTAAAGACCCTTACCAACGACACCCGCATAGCCAACGCCCGCTTCTTCGGAGGCGACCCCGAAAGCGTGCCCCTGCATGCTCTCACAGTAGGTGTCGGCACTGTGATGGATGCCCGTGAGGTACTCATTCTCTGCAATGGCCACGGCAAGGCCCGCGCCCTTCAGGCAGCTATCGAAGGCCCTGTGACTCAAGCCTGGACCGTAAGCGCACTTCAGATGCATCCCCACGCAATAATCGTCTGCGACGAAGCCGCAACCTACGAACTCAAGGTTGGTACATACCGCTATTTCACCCAGATTGAGAACGCCTGATTTCCGACCTCTCATCATCAACCACAATAAATATACTTTACAATGCAATTTAATCTGACCTCAAAAATAACCTCGGCAGAACGCTTCAATCCCGAAGCCCGTCCGACATCGCCCGACCAGTGGACTCTCGGTCTGGCATTCTCCGCAGCAGTATGGCTCAGCCAGAAGCTCAACAAGCCCATCCTTAAAATCACCAATGCCGACTACGAGGAGGCCGGTCTTAAAGTGCTTACCGACATCTATGGTTCAGCCTACGACCTCAACATACGTCTTTTCAACCATCTACAGCATACTATCACAGGCTGGCCGGGTGGAAAGCCTAACGCCGACGACACTCATCGTCCGGAACGCGCCACTCCATTTCCCAAGCGTGTAATTGTATTCTCCCCCCACCCCGACGACGATGTAATATCTATGGGCGGAACACTCAACCGCCTTGTACGCCAGGGACATGAGGTGCACGTTGCATATGAGACTTCGGGCAACATCGCCGTAAACGACGAGGAAGTGACCCGCTTCATGCACTTCATCAACGGCTTCAACCAGCTGTTTGGCAACAACAATGCCATGGGTGCCGTTATCCCGGCCAAATATCAGGAAATCAAGAAATTCCTCAAAGAAAAGAAAGCCGGCGAAATGGACAACCGCGATGTGCTTACAATCAAAGGTCTGATACGTCGTGGCGAGGCTCGTCTGGCATCCTCGTTCAACAACATACCTCTGTCGCGCGTACATTTCCTCGACCTCCCCTTCTATGAAAGCGGACGCGTGGAGAAACTCCCCATGACTCAGGCCGACGTCGACATCGTGGCAAAGCTCATCGAAGAAGTAAAGCCCCATCAGATTTTCGTAGCCGCTGACCTTGCAGACCCGCATGGCACTCACAGAAAATGTACCGAGGCTGTACTGGCCGCTCTTGCCCAGGCTAAGGAACGTGGCGAAAGCTGGCTTGCCGACTGCCGTGTATGGATGTACAGAGGAGCATGGGCTGAATGGCCTATCGAGGACATCGAGATGTGCGTGCCCATCAGCCCCGAAGAGTTGCTTCAGAAGCGTAATGCCATTCTCAAGCACTCGTCGCAGATGGAGAGCGCTCCATACCTCGGCAATGACTCGCGCCTGTTCTGGCAGCGTGCCGAGGACCGCAACCGCGCTACCGCCCGACTCTACGATGCGCTCGGTCTTGCGAGCTATGAGGCCATGGAGGCATTCCGCGAATATCACATCTGATTTACCCAATCAGAATGAATAACAGCGCCGTGGGCAAAGGTATCGGTTACCTTGCCCACGGCGCTTACTTATTTTTCAGGTCAGCGTTCAATGCGCGACAATAGCTCATCCTCAGCAATTTCACCCGACTGACGCCACACCTCGCGTCCGCCTTTGTAAAGGATAAAAGTCGGGACACCGCTTACACCCACCGCGTCGGCAAGTTCCGAATTTTTATCGATATCAAGCTGATATATCTCAGCGATACCAACAACTCGCTCTTTAACATCTGCCACAATCGGCATCATATGCCGGCAATGAGGACACCAAGTTGCAAAGAATTCCACAAGCACAACCGGAGCGCTCTCTGTCAGAGTCTGATATTCATTCATGTCATTATAATTTTATAGTTTACAATAGCTACAACAATCAATGTGTATATTTTCGACGAATCCAAACGTCACATTTCACTCATATTAACATTCCGATATCTTACCCAGGGGTTTATCTAAAAAATAGCATATTAATTGCTCGCATGATATGGCAAAACATCTATTCAAGTTGCAGCTACGTCGATGAAACAATAATTTTGCCGTGAAAAATCAACAATCTTCATAATGATGAACCATCGTATTATCCGCTTGTGTATACCGACTCTTATAGCCTGGAGCATATCGGCTGCCGCTGAAGAATGGACTTTCCGCCAATGTGTGGATTACGCACGCACCAACAACATATCTTTACAGCAGTCACGCCTGGTCGGCGAGACAGCCGGCCTGTCGCTTGAGGAAGCAAAAGCCCAATGGGAGCCTACACTTGATTTTACCACACGCCACACTGTAGGCAACTCACCCTGGAGCGAGAGCGACAAGAACACATACAACGGCACCATCGGATTCAATGCCGCCTGGACAGCATACGACGGTGGTGCCCGTAGCGCACAGATAAAACGCAGCCGACTCGACACACAGATTGCCGCGCTCGAGACCGACGATGTAATGCGTACACTTGAAACCGACCTGTTGCGTGCATATCTTAATATCCTGTATTGCAAGGAATCGATTGAAATATACCGCGAAGCCGTGAAACTCAGTGATGCCCAGGCTGAGAGATGCCGCCAGCTGATGGAAGCCGGCCGCGTGTCGCGCGTAGACTACGCACAACTCCAGGCTCAGGCCGAACAGCAACGCTACAATCTGTCGAACGCCACAGGCACCTACGACACCCGACGCATGGAATTGAAACGTCTGCTCGAACTTGGCATAGATACCGACCTCCGGCTCGCGCCTGTAGTATGGACCGACTCACAGGTGACTGATTCACTCCCACCTATAGCAGAAAGCTATACCCTGGCCTTGCATACCGACAAGAAACTCGAGGCCTTACGTCTTCAGCGCGACGCGACAGCCCTCGATGTAGATATCGCAAATGCCCAGCGCCGGCCCAATATATCTATCACCGCAGGTGTCGGCACGAATTACTTCGCACCCGGTGAGGCTGTCGGCACCCAATTGAAGCAGTCGCTCAACGAACAGATAGGAGTAGCTCTTTCACTGCCGATAACTGATGGAAAGAAGGCAAAGACAGCCATTGCAAAGGCAAAAATACAGCAACTTAACGCTGCTCTTGACGAAGAAGCCCGACGCAATGACATAGCCCAGAATGTAGAGGCGGCATATATCGACCTACGTGCTACCCAGTCGAGATTTGCAGCGGCCAAAGAACAGCTCGAAAGCGCCCGGTTGAGCGCGGAACTTGTCGATGAACAGTTTAGCCTCGGACTGGTAAATACAGTCGAACTTCTTACCGCCCACAACAATCTGATTGAAGCGCAACACACTCTTCTTCAGGCTCGTTTCATGGCTATGCTCGACCGCAAACTCATAGAATTCTACCGCACAGCCGAGATTAACCTATAATCTCGCACTACAATTTTTCAAAACAATCCTATCAAATCAGTATATGAAACCGAACCCCCACATTCTCCTGTTCACAACACTTTTGGCCCTTAGCGCTGTATCTTGCTCAAAAAAACCGCAAATACGGCTTGAGACCGCTAAGGTAGAGCGGGCCGACATAAGCGAATCGGTGACAGCCACCGGCACTGTAGAATCCGTGACACAAGTCGACGTGGGTACTCAGGTCACAGGTATCGTCGACAAACTCTACGCCGACTACAATTCCGTTGTAACCAAGGGTGAGCTTATTGCCGAAATTGAAAAGACGCTCCTCGAAAGCGAGCTGAGAAGCGCCGACGCAAGCATGGAGTCGGCACGCGTGACATATGAATATAACCGCACCAACTACGAACGTGACCGCCAGCTCCACGACAAACAACTCATAAGCGACTATGAGTACCAGACATCATTAAAAGAATACGAGGTGTCAAAGACTGCCTACGAGAAAGCTCAGGCCGATCGCGTGCGCGCTGCCAAAAATCTCAACTATGCCGAGATATATTCACCAATCGACGGAGTAGTGATATCCCGCGAGGTAGAGGTAGGCCAGACCGTTGTATCGTCGATGAACGTGCAGAATCTCTATGTAATAGCCGACCTTGACAACATGCAGGTTGTGGGCAATGTGGATGAAGCCGACATAGGCCAGGTGAAAATGGGACAGACTGCAACATTCACTGTCGACGCATATCCCGACGACAAATTTGAAGGGAAAGTGACACAGGTACGCCTCAATCCTACAACAGAGAGCAACGTAGTCACTTATGAGGTAATCGTTGCGGCACCCAATCCCGACCATAAACTCATACCCGGACTCACTGCCAATCTTTCTATAAATGTAACCGAGGAAAAAGATGTGCTTGCCATACCCAACCGCTCCCTGCGCTTTACACCCCGGGAGTTTCCCGATGCCAAGGGACTTCCCCATCCCGAAAGCAGCCCTACGGCAGCACAAGCTACAGCACCCGGACAGCATACAGTATGGGTCGTACGCGGCGACACACTCGTGCCTGTCAAAGTCACCGTTGGCGAAAGCAACGGCAATATGACACAGATTGTCTCCGGACTCAACGAAGGCGAAACAATAGCTCTGGAGTATGACACTGCCGGCATGAGCGCACCTGCATCGGATCAGAATACCGAACAGAGCCCATTTGCGCCACAGCCTCCCCACAGAAAAAAATAAGACAATGGACTATAACTTAAAATCCGAGGAAGAAAAGCGAGAGATAATCCGTGTGGAGGACTTAAAGCGCGACTTCATTGTTGGAGGAGAAAAGGTACATGCCTTACGCGGAGTGTCATTTACAATCCATGAGGGAGAGTTCGTAACGATTATGGGCACATCAGGATCAGGCAAATCGACTCTACTCAATCTCCTGGGATGCCTTGACACACCTACCCGCGGCGACTATCTGCTTGACGGAGTATCGGTAGCCTCAATGAGCAAAAACAAACGGGCATTCACTCGCAACCGCAAGATTGGATTCGTTTTCCAGAACTACAATCTTCTCCCTAAGACCACAGCCATCGAAAACGTCGAACTCCCCCTGCTCTACAACTCCAATGTATCCGCAAAAGAGCGACGGAGCCGTGCAGTAAGCGCCCTTGAGGCTGTCGGTCTTCATGACAGGCTCTATCACAAGAGCAACCAGATGTCGGGAGGACAGCAACAGCGTGTGGCCATAGCACGTGCGCTCGTCAACGACCCTGTGATAATCCTCGCCGACGAGGCTACCGGAAATCTTGACACACGCACTTCGTTCAGTATACTTGTGCTCTTCCAGGAATTGCACGCACGTGGACGCACGATAATATTCGTGACCCACAACCCCGACCTTGCAGCATATTCTTCACGCAATATTGTGCTCCGCGACGGTCGTATAGTAAGCGACATCCTCAACCCATCGCCGGAATCGGCAAAAGCAATTTATGAATCACTTCCACGCGACGACGACTGATATTTTCCTGCAATGAACTTCGCCAATCTTCTGAAAATAGCTCTCAAAGCGCTATCAAACAACAAACTGCGATGTTTTCTGACGATGCTCGGAATCATCATTGGCGTAGCATCGGTAATAACCATGCTCGCTATCGGACAAGGCTCCAAGGACAGCATCAGGGCCCAGATAAGTGAAATGGGCTCAAACATGATAATGATACACCCCGGCAATATGCAGCGCGGAGGTGTGCGCCAAAGTGCCGACGACACCCAGACTCTGGAAGTCGCCGACTATGAGGCGATACGCGACAAGGCACGGTATGTGACAGCCATATCACCGTCGGTAAACAGCGGCGGACAATTCATAAACGGCAACAACAACTATCCGTCAACGGTCTATGGTATCACACCCGACTATCTCGACATACGTAAGGTATCCGTAGCCGACGGAGAGATGTTTACCGAACAGGATATCAAATCAGCTGCCAAAGTATGCCTCCTTGGCCAGACAGTAATAGACAATCTGTTTCCCGACGGCAGCAACCCCATAGGCCGTATAGTGCGGTTCAACAAGATTCCGATGAAGGTAGTTGGCACACTTACTCCCAAAGGAACCAACTCGATGGGTATGGATCAGGACGACGTAGTGCTTGCCCCATACACAACGGTGATGAAGCGAATATTGGCCACCGATCATCTTCAAGGACTATTTGCCAGCGCCATTGACGAAGAATACACCGACCAGGCTATCGACGAGATAACAGAAATCCTGCGCGAACAGCATAAACTAAAGGAAGGTGCCGACGATGACTTCGACATACGCTCCCAGAAAGAACTCAGCGAAATGCTCAGCTCGACCTCCGATATGCTTACCGTACTGCTTGCATGTATTGCCGGCATCTCCCTGTTGGTAGGAGGTATCGGCATAATGAATATAATGTATGTGTCCGTCACAGAGCGCACACGCGAGATAGGACTCCGCATGTCGCTTGGAGCACGCGGTATCGATATTCTGTCGCAATTCCTTATCGAGGCTGTAATAATAAGTGTCACCGGAGGTATCATCGGAGTGATACTTGGCATCAGGGCTGGCGCATGAGATTTAACTCAAATTCAGTCAAAAATTCACCTGATTATGTGAAATAAACTTTCAGATATTGCATATATTGCTGAAAATGGATATATTAGAGGTATGCAAATAGAAATTTTCAGCAAAGTAAAAGACCCGCGTGACTTGGGCAAGGTTAAACATGAGCTCGAGGATGTGCTCCGAATGGCACTCATCGGCGTGTTGTGTGATTGTGAGGACTGTGACGACATATCGGATATGGTTACAGACCGAGAGGAAGAATTCAAGGCCGCCGGATTGCTGAAGCTTAGCAACGGCGTCCCGTGTGGTGACACGATACTTCGTGTTGTAGAGTCTGTCAATCCCGCTCAGCTCCGGGCAAGTCTTGATTGCTGCCGAGGCCACATAATCGAATCCCTGTGCGGCAATCAGGTCATCATTGACGGTAAGAAACTGCGGGGTGAAAATCCCAGGAGTCCCGGATGCCACGGACTGTATATCCTCAATGCGTGGGTATCTGAAACAGAAATCTGCGTTGCCGAAAAGCCGGTGGATGGCAAGACCAACGAACTTACGGTTCTGCCGTCCGTATTGTCCTCTTTATGGCTTACAGGGGCATTGGTTTCAGTCGACGCAATGGGGACCCACCGTAATATCGCAGAACAGATCATACTCCAGGGCGGCGACTATCTGATGGCGCTTAAAGACAATCAGCCGATACTCAAGGGCTTGACGGAAAGTATCTTTAGTCGCACTACTCCAATATCGGTATACACAACCGAGGAAAAGGGGCACGGAAGAGTTGAGAAGAGAACCTGTTCAATTATGGATACGACACTTTTGGAACAGGAGGGAATGTACGAGAAGTGGCCCGGTCTTAAACGTATCATAAAGATGGAGCGTGAGCGTACTGAGAACGGTGCCCGCTCGCGTGAAACAATCTACTATCTCAGCAGCGTGGAGAAAGATGAGGCTTCTTACTATGCGATGCGTATTCGTGCGCACTGGGGTATCGAGAACAAACTGCACTGGCATCTCGACGTGACGTTTCGGGAAGATATGTGCCGCGTACGCGCCAAGAATGGCGCTGTCAATTTTTCAGCGATGCGCAAGTATGCATTGGAAATGCTTAAAAAGCAGAACGATAAACTCAGCCTTAAACGAAGACGCAAAAAATGTATGTGGAGCACTGAATATCTGTACAAAGTCTTTAAGGATAGTTAAATCTCATGCGCCAGCCCTGACTTGGCATACTCGCCTCTTGGAGCGTCAATATAATAATGCACTGGCCGGTATCGGTACAGGTATATTCGATGGTTCTATCGTTCGTTGTATGCACAGTCACCGGAGTTTTCTTCGGATGGTATCCGGCCAAGAAAGCCGCATCGCTTGATCCGATAGAAGCTCTTCGCTACGAATAGATTTTTATGCAATTTAAGATATATCCTATACGTTTATAAGACAACGCCATCGATATCATCAGTAATATTACAGTTCTCTGACATATGCCGACCGACTTGATAAAAAATATTCCTGACAACAGCGAACCATCGGCCAGACAGCAACGCCTGGTGAAGATAATCACCCAGTTTCTGATTGTAGCCATGATATTCATCCTGCCGGAAGTGCTGATGACGACCAATCACCACCACCATAATGCATGGCCATGGCGCATGTATATCAAGTCGGCATTATATATAGCGGTATTTTTTCTAAACTATTACGTAATAATCGACCGCTGCCTGCCACGTCCAAGAGGATTTGTAAAGCTATTGGGATGGAACATAATAGTAATCATACTGTTTTTGGCAATAATACTGATAACAGCACCTCCACGAGGAATGCCGCCACACCATCATGCCCCATATGTTGCCGATGACACCATCCGTCCATGGCTTAGAGTAGTGTCCATATCAGTGCGCGACATAATAATGGTTATTCTCACCATCGGCCTCAGCCTGGCAATGAAACTAAGCGACTACTGGATGAAGATTCGACAGCAAAAGCAGGAAATAGAAACCCTACGGCAGCACGATGAACTTGAAAGCCTTAAACGACAGCTTAACCCACACTTTCTGTTCAACACTCTCAACTCCATATATGCACTGATTGCCATCAGCCCCGACAAGGCTCAGAAAGCCATACATGTACTAAGCAAGATGTTGCGATACGTACTATATGAAAATGCACCGACAGTACAGCTCGACGACGAACTGTCGTTCATAAGCAGCTATATCGAGCTGATGCGCATGCGTCTCGGCATAGGGATGCCAATAAAAGTGACTCTTAGCAATGACTCTCCGGAGCTACGGGTTGCACCGCTGATATTCATATCTCCAGTCGAGAATGCATTCAAACATGGCAATACAGGAATGCCCGACGCGTTTGTCGATATTGACATCACTTGCCGCCAAGGCATAATAATAGCCAGTTTTGCAAACCGATGTGCGATATCTGACGCCACCAATTACTCGGAAACCGACAAAGGCCACGGAATAGGTGACGCCAATCTCCGGCGACGCCTTACACTCATTTATGGTGAAAAAGCGCTAATCGACACCACCGTACAAGATGGAATCTACAAAGTATGCATGACTATCGACCTTAGGGACACTGACGATATCTGACATGGCACCCTATATGCCAATACCATCATACATCCTGATTCATCAAAATTTGTTTTATAAGACTTAACTTAACCCCATAAAATTATCTATGACAATCTTACGCTGCTGCATCGTCGACGACGAGCCCCTTGCCCGCAATCTCATCGCATCATATATCGAAAAGACTCCATTTATGGAACTTGCCGGAAGTTTCGGCTCGGCCCAAGAGGCAGTAAAGACAGTAATTGAAGAGTCTATTGATGTAATATTCCTCGACATCAACATGCCGCAGCTAAACGGTATGGAATTTGCAAGAATAGTACCTCCCACATGCCGCATAGTATTCACTACCGCCTACGACAAGTACGCAATCGAGGGCTTCAAAGTCGGTGCACTGGATTTCCTGCTGAAACCTGTCAGCTACGAGGAATTCATAGGCTCGGCCAACCGTGCCCTTGCATGGTCGGATTTGCGTCGCCGCGCCGAAGCATCCGATACCTCGCGCGAGTATATCATGGTGAAAAGCGAATATCGTCTGGTGCAGATTCCTGTACGCGATATAATATTCATCGAAGGGGTGAAGGACTACGTAAAAATTTATGTTGACGGTGAAGAAAAAGCCATAATGACACTCATGAACATGAAAACTCTTGAGCGTACTCTGCCGTCCAACATATTTCTAAGGGTTCACCGCAGCTACATCATAAACGCGACAAAGATACGCGTCATCGAGCGCAACCGCATACTCTTCGGACGTCATGCAATCCCTGTAAGCGACAGCTATAAGCAGCAATTCTCCGATTATATCGCAGCCCATATGCTTACCGTCGTGCGTGACAGCAACGACGACCAATGAAAAAATAACTACATCTAAGCCATAACAAAGGCGGTATCAGTCCGCATCACGGCGTTGTATTTCGTGCATGCAGACTGATACCGTCTTGTGTCTATAGTATAAAATAACCTACACACTCCGGCAAGAGTGGGTCAGCGCTTTACCTCAAGCATTCTGTCGACCGACATCGAAGCAAGCGAAGGCACCACAGCGTGTGCACGGCCTTCAAGCTCCGCAGCGGCCAATGTTGTCGCAATACCGATTACTGTAGCCCCTGAGGCCATACCCGATATAAGTCCGTTTATAGAGTCCTCAAACACATAGCACCTGTCGATATCAATACCAATCTTGCTGGCGCCAATAATATAGCACTGAGGGTCAGGCTTGGAAAGAGTGACATCTCCCGAGGTGACAACAGCATCGAAATACGAAGCAAACTCCGGATTCCTTTCGAACAAACGCTTCATCTTATCCGGACCGCTGCTGGTCACTATCGCAGCCGGTATGCCATGCTTTTTAAGGTCTGAGAGAAACTCTATCACTCCATCAAACAATGGAAAGTCCATCGCATTCTCAAAAACCTCCAGTTCGGCACATACAGCTTCCGATATATCAGGATTCGGGAAATATGCTTCAAGTATACGTGGCAAAGTAGAACCCTTTATCTTCATATCAAAGTCAGGAATCTCAGGATGATATCTGCGCCCTGCCTCGCCCCAGAAAAGCGAGTAAGTTCCTTCTGTATCAACCAACACCCCATCAAGATCAAAGAGTGCGCCATAACTATTGGTTGTAGTCATCTTTTTGTGAGATTAAATAAAAAATATTGTTTGTTGCGAAAAAAGGAGGAGGAGAGAGCTAATGGATTCTTTGGCAAGAGCAGCATACTCTCCTCCCCTTATCGGCTATCGTATACTCGACCGCCGTTATTCTACAGAAACGGGCACTATGCCAACGATTCATCTATTTTGACGCAAAATTAGCATAAATTCCGTACCTGCCAAACTAAATGCGAGATATTCGAAATCTCATTGCAGAAAAAACGACAGACTTCAATATATTCCGCATCTTTTGCCACATCTATACAACACAGGCTGCATGAGGATTATATTTCATGCAGCCTGAGATATAAGAAGGTTTATTTCAAGCCTCAGGAAGCAAGCGCAAGCACAAGCACCTGGGCCGCCACTATACGAAGGAACATCGTAAGAGGATATACGGTTGAATATGCTACAGCGGGAGCGTCATTGCCGGTAGAGTTATTTGCGAAAGCAAGTGCAGGAGGGTCGGTCATACTTCCACCGAACAGGCCCATTACAGTAAGCATATTGATTTTATATACTCCGCGGGCAATAGAGCCTACTACCACAAGCGGTACAAATGTAATGATAAAGCCCCATATTACCCACCACATACCTGTGTAGTTGAACACCGTGGATGCAAAATTAGCACCGGCGGCAATACCTACCGACGCAAGGAACAGACAGATGCCAATCTCACGCATAAGAAGTGATGCGGCCGAAGAGGTATAAGTGACAAGTTTGAGCTTGTATCCGAAGCGGCTGAGCAGGATAGCCACTACAAGCGGGCCTCCGGCCATACCGAGCTTCATCGGCACGCTTATGCCCGGGAACGCAATGGGTATCGAACCCACGATTATACCAAGGAATATACCGGCAAATAGAGTGAACATATTAGGCTCATTGAGGCGCTTCACCGAGTTGCCGAGCTTCTCGGCCAAACGACGTATATCCTCAAGCTGACCAACCACCGTGATACGGTCGCCCATCTGCAGGCGGAGATCGGGAGATGCGAGAAGGTCAATACCGGCACGATTGACACGTGTGGCGTTGAGGCTGTAGCCATGGCGCAGTTTGAGAGAACCGAGCGTAACGCCGTTGTATTCAGTCTTGGTAATAAGTATTCGGCGCGATACCACAGGCCCGGGATTGCTCTCCCAGTCAATGTCAAGTTCCGGTCCGATAACCGATTTAAAGCGCTCCTCATCGTTGGCCGAGAGCACAGTGTACAGTTTATCACCCTTGTGTACTACAGTCTGAGAATTAGGTATGAAGATATTGCCATCCTTGTCTTGCAGACGCGATACAACGAAATCGCAGTTGACAATATCATGCAACTGCATCATATTCTTTCCGTCGATAAGAGGGTTGGTTACCTCATAGGTAAGAATCAACGGTTTCTGCTGTGCAGCCTCCTTTTCGGCCTCTATAGCCTCGACTTCCTTATCCATTTTTACACGGAACAATGCACGCACAAGGAACATCGCGGTAATGATACCAACGACACCAAGAGGATATGCAGCGGCATAGCCCATTGCCATCTCTTCTGTAGCGTTGTAATTCTGAGGCATAACCTGCAGTATCGCCTGCTGTGCTGCACCAAGACCGGGAGTATTGGTCACAGCACCTGACATCACTCCGACAAGGGCAGTAATGGAAGTATTGCCATCAATATAGAATATAGCAAGTACGATTACAACATTTAGCGCGATTGTAAGCGCAGCCAGACCGTTAAGAACCACTCCGCCTCTTTTGAACGAGGAAAAGAACGACGGACCAACCTGCAGACCGATTGAGAATATAAACAGGATAAGTCCGAACTCGCGCACAAAGTGTAGCACATCGGGATTTACAATATAACCGAAATGGCCCATCAGCAGGCCTACAAAAAGCACGAACGTAACCCCAAGGGAGATACCGCCCACTTTTAATTTACCCAGCCATACACCCGCAGCGATGACAAAGGCATAAAGAATAATGGTGCTTGGCAATGAGCTCGCGCCCGGAGCCAACAGATTTTGCAACCAATCCATACGAATTAATATAACTTTGGAATTTACTAATTATCAGTCGCTTATATTCAAATTAAGTTTGACGGTGCAAAGTTACGCTTTTTATTCCAATTATTGCCATCAAAACGGCCTGGATATTTCAACAAAATCACATTTATACATCAATTATTCGTTCATGTATATTGAATCCATATTATTAAGCCAAGCGTACCTCCCGACAAATGATTTTATATATTGATATCTTTTTCGGTAAGTGCCAGAATAGCATCAGGCGACGAAACAATATGATCGGCATAGAACGCTTTCAGCTCAGACACCGGGCGAAATCCCCATGTGACTCCTACCGACTCGATACAAGCACGCCGCGCTGTCTCTATATCCACACCTGAATCACCGACATAAAGCACTTGAAGTTTAGGCGTAGGGACTACCGTGAGAATTTCAAATACCACCGAAGGATCCGGTTTTGTAGGGACTCCATCTTTATGCCCCGAAACCACGGCCCAGTCAATATCGGGAAAGAAATGTCCTATCAATCTTACCACAGCCTCATGATATTTGTTGGATGCGACAGCAAGTTTTATACCACGCGACTGAAGTTCATGAAGAAGCTCGGGTATGCCTGGATATGCTACAGTAGTATCGGTACAATGTTCATCATAGTATTCTCGAAACGCTGCCCTCATCTTCCCTATATTTTCATCAGTATCAAGCCCGGAGGGCAGAGCACGCTGCAAAAGGCGCCTCACCCCGTTGCCTACCATAGCCGGATATGAAGATATCGGATGCTTTGGAAACCCGAGAGTGGCCAGAGCATGGTTTGTAGCGGTACCAAGATCGTCGATAGTATTCAGCAAAGTACCGTCAAGGTCAAATATTACGAGTTGTTTCATCTCTGGAAAAAATTTTAATGATGTAGTGTATTGTCGAGAAATCAAAATCCTCAGAAAGGATAACCGACAGAGAAGTGAAAAGTTGCATCACGTCCCCAGCGAGGGCGTATAATAGGCCATCTGTATTCGTCAAGCGCAGGATTTACAGCTTTCATACCGAGGTCAAGGCGCAAAAGGAAATACGTGAAATCGAGTCGCAATCCTATGCCATATGAGGCGGCAATTTCTTTGTAGAATGAGTCGAAACGGAAGAATCCGCCGGGCTGGTTATCGTAGTTATGTATAGTCCATATATTTCCACCGTCTATAAAAAAAGCACCTTCAAGTATCCAGAATAGCTTGGTACGATACTCGATACTCAAATCAAGACGGATGTCGCCACACTGGTTGATGAAGTCAGTGACTGAATTGCGTGAGGCATAGCGTCCGGGGCCAAGAGTTCGTACCCCCCATCCTCTCACGCTGTTGGCACCTCCGGCATAGAAACGCTTTTCAAAAGGCAGCATACGTGAGTTACCGTATGGAACCCCGATTCCCAGTCCCGCATGAAACGATACCGACGAGCGCGGCCCCAGGGCTTTGGTAAACGTATAATCGGCATCGGCCTTGACATACTGTGCGTACTGTATTCCGAAAATACGGTATGCGTCGTCATGACGCTTCTGTCCGGTAAGGCATGAAATAGCATACAGAAGATTTCCGGCAGGCTCGAAATTGGCTCTGATAGTAAACACACTCGGTTGAAACAAAACTCGTCCAAGCGTATTACCCGACGGCTGACGCTTATTTGTACGATAATAGCTGTAGCCGGCACGCAATATGAAGTGGTCCTCGTAGCTGTAGCGCAACAGTGGGTTGGACGGTGCTATCTGGTTGAGGAAATCGATTGTCGACTTTGGCAGATACACATAGTTCACATCCACGAGGTCAAAACGGTGGCGTAATGTATTCTGACGGTTTGCCCATCGGTATTTCCATCCCGCACCTGCGATTATGCGAGTGTATTCGGGACGTTCCTGGTAGTTGAACGATACGGAAAATTCAGTCGTGGCTTTGATTCGGCGTTTAAAATCGTAAGACAGGAACGGCGCCTCAAACTGTGGAAATGTTATGCCTATTTCTCCGGCATACTCCATATATCGGTTGTTTATCAATCCGTTAAAGTCGCCCGAAAGGCTCTCATAACTCGTGCGGAATTTTGCCGACAGGAGTTCGGCACCATGAGCGAGATTTCTGTGCTGGTATGTCAGGCCGATACCGAAACCCAAATCGCCCTCTGAATTGGTGCCTTCCAGCTCAAGCGACACACCTTGCTTCTTTCCTCTCGTAAGGAGCACATAGGCATCCAGCAGCGGTTGCCCGTCGGGAGAGGTGCCCGCCCGCCGCATGTCAATATTTACATAGCGCAGTATGCCAAGACGCCCAAGCGCCTCATATGTAAGGTCGACCTCATGCTGACTGAACAGACGTCCGGGCATGATGTGCGAAGCCTCATACAGCACCTGTGGCCTAAGGTAATGGTCAGAGCCATATAGCACTGTGATATCGCGATAGCGCACTGTATCCTGCCCCTTGAAATCATAGTTGCCGTAATCGGTACCCGGATTATAGTCAGTGACAAACACCACCTTGTCGACAAGATATGTAAGATGCCGTCTGTCGGGACTCTGTGCTGACGGTTGCCGCAGATTAAGCGTGAGATTTACATCGCGGGCATCCTCGGCGGTATCGGCTACAAATGTTATATAATCTTTTGAAAAAGCGTAGTAGCCATGGTCACGTAACATGTCGGATATGCCTGAGCGTATCTCTTCAAGACGGTTTCTGTCAAGCAGATCGCCTGGAGTCAGACGATTACGCCGAGGTATTTGGGCCACAAGGGCCGCTATGGCCGAATCGGGTATGTTGTAATCTATAGTGGAGACATAATGTGGAAGCCCGGCTTTTATCATGTATTCCACTTCTACCTTCCGGTTTTTGCCCGTATGCACGGTATCGACTGTAACCTCGGAATCAAGGTATCCTTTGTTGATAAGAGCATGGTGAAGCTGATATACCGAGGCATCGGTAAGTTCTTGGTCATAAATTACAGGCGGACGCCCCAGCTTGCGCACCCAGCGGTTATACCATTTGGTTGTATCGCGTCCCGACATATTGTATGTGGCAAGCTGAAGTTTAAGAAAGCCGAGCACCTTATGGTTAGGTGTCTGGCGAAGATAGTTTACCAGCTGCTCCTCACTTATATCCGCATTATCTGTAACGGTAATATCCACCTTGTCCACAAGGTACTGTCCCTGCGGCACATGGCGTGTCGAACTACAGGCTGCAAACATAACAGCCAGAGCCACGACAGCCAGCAGACTTATTACGGATATGCGACGGCCTGATATGCTCACGCATGCAAAGTTAGCCTATTTGCGGAATTTATGCAAGTTGCACCACACCGGTAAAACCATTGACATGTCCGCGGCGTTATCTAACCATAGCCGTAACCACACATACAGTAGCCTCGGCATAAGTAAGTCGTAAAAATTATTACGTATATGTATTCAACTATTTAATGTTAGGAAATGGCAACCACTGAAACGACTCCGGCAGCTAATGCGACAACCGCACCGGATACATCTAAGGCGCCCGTATCTGGCGGGAAAAGCGGTAAAGACCGTCTATCGCCACACAAGATAAGAATTGTGAAGATATTGCATACACTCGTGCTGATAGCTTCAATTGGCCTTATTGTGCTTATTTCCTGGGACTCTTTCCACAACATCTCTTTCCTTGCGAGCCAGCAGTACATGAATATTCAGTTCTGGATATGCATGTTCTTCATATTTGATATAGTAGTGGAATTTTTCATATATCCACGAAAATGGCATTATGTACTCACTCACATATTCTTCCTGCTGGTAAGCATTCCATACATAAATATAATAGCCTATTATGGCATAGAACTCAATCCGGAGATGCAGTATCTGATACGCTTTGTGCCGATGATACGCGCCGGGTATGTGCTTGCTCTGGTACTCGGCGTTCTGTTCTCCAATAAAATATCCGGGCTTTTTGCCACATACCTCGGACTTTTAATAGCCACAGTGTATTTCGCCAGTCTGATGTTCTTTATAGAGGAACACTATATAAATCCCGGTGTCAGCACATATTGGTCGGCCCTGTGGTGGGCGTTTATGGATGTGACCACCGTAGGTTGCAATATCAACTGCATAACCCCTACCGGAAAAGTGCTCGGCGTAATTCTTGCGGCAGAAGGCCTCATTCTATTCCCTGTATTCACGGTATACATTACAAACTCACTGTCGCAGCGCTCTGTACGCGATGCCGCCGAAGATCGGCGAAAAGCAGCCATAAAAGCCAAGAAAGAAGCGGCCCGACAGGACTCGAAGGCATAATATACGTCAGGACGATGAATATAAAGAGCCGGTTATCAGCCATAGCAAAGCTCACACTGTCACACCGGTGGCAGCGAACTCTGCGCCGCAACCGGCCGGCGGTAGATATCGCCGGCAGTATTCTTGGAGTAGCGACCGTATTGGGCTCAATGGCATGTGTGGCTCTTTTCATTGCCTATCTCGGCTACGACCGTTCTCCTGCAGAAGTGAAGTCAATGATGGTATGGTTCAAGGCCATACAGTGGATATATGTGGTGAGGATACTGTTCAGCCTGATATTCGATTACCGTCGTACCATCACCTACACCAAAGTAATAAAATGGATTGTAGACATAGCGGTACTCGTGACTCTGCTTCCAGCCATATATCCCCGTACCGACGCCCCCTGGCTGCCATGGCTGTCGACAATACTATACAGCCGTAAATTCCTGGTAGCCGTACTCTTGGCCTATGCGCTTACAGATATATGCTATACTACCGTACAGGCTATGGGGAAACACACCAACCCGTCTCTCATACTGTCGGTTAGTTTTCTTGTGTTTATATTCCTTGGCTCATTTCTGCTGATGATGCCAAAGTGTACACTCTACCCTATAAGTTATGCCGACTCTTTATTTGTAGCCACCAGCGCAGTATGTATAACCGGTCTGACCACCATTGATGTGGCCACGACATTCACCCCCCTTGGGCTGCTCGTGCTCGGACTGCTGATACAAATCGGCGGACTTGGAGTAATGACATTCACCAGTTTTTTTGCACTGTTCTTCAGCGGCAATACATCGATTTACAACCAGATGATGATTAAAGACATGATATCATCTCAAAACATCAATTCACTGTTGCCGACACTTTTGTATATCCTGGGCTTCACCATTACAATCGAAGCTATAGGAGCCGCAGGAGTATGGCTGTCGGTACACGGGCTACTTGGCATGAGTCCTGAGGAAGAGGTTGTGTTCTCGCTATTTCATTCACTGTCGGCTTTCTGCAACGCCGGATTCTCAAATCTGCCGGGAGGACTGAGCAATCCGCGTCTCATGAATTCCGACCAGTCGGTATATATAGTAATAAGCCTAATAGTAATAGCCGGAGCCATCGGATTTCCGATACTCGTAAACTTCCGCGACATGACAATAGATATATTGCGCCGGATATGGAACCGAATCAGAGGCAGACGATATAGCCAGCGCAATGTGCACATATGCAATCTCAATACAAAAATCGCACTGTACACCACCACAGTAATATTTGTGGCCGGCATATTGCTATTCTGGTTCTTTGAACGGCACAACACTCTTGAGGGCATGAGCCCGTGGGTACAGTGGGTACAAGCGCTGTTCAACTCAACCACTCCGCGAAGCTCCGGGTTTGTATCGGTAAATCCGGCAATGTTTCTTGATGTCACCCTTGTGATTGTGATATTTCAGATGTGGGTAGGAGGAGCCGCACAATCCACTGCCGGAGGTGTAAAAGTAAATACTCTGGCCGCCATATTGCTCAATCTACGGGCCATAGTGACAGGGCGGACACGCGTGACGGCATTCAACCGTAAAATATCAATCGGGTCGATACGCCGCGCCAATGCAGTGGTAACTCTTTCAATAGTGAGTCTGCTGTTTTATGTAGTCGCCATGCTGGTACTTGAACCGGAACTGCCTCCGAAGGCTGTTATATTCGAGAGTATCTCCGGTCTGTTTACTGTAGGCTCATCACTTGGTATCACCGACAGTCTTCACACCTCATCCAAGATACTGCTCTGCACAGCCATGTTTCTCGGACGTGTAGGCATAATATCCCTGCTTGTTGGCGTGGCCGGTGACCGACGCGATCCTCCGGTAGAATATCCCGAAGAGAATCTGATTATAAACTGACACGGCATATCCGAGTACCGTCATACAGGCATTCCGGCTTTCATCCATTCAGGCAGATGGAATATCCTGTCGATATGGCCTTCGGAAATCATATTCTTTACCGGCAGATTGAATAGCGCCGGAGAGTCGACAAGCATTATGGAGTCGGCCATATGAAGCGCAATATCAAGCTCATGAGTTGAAAAAATCACACACTTGCCTCTGTCATGAGCCAGTGAGGCGAGAAGCGAGCACAGTTCAAACCGATTGGGCAAATCGAGAAATGATGTAGGCTCGTCGAGCAGTATGGCCGGAGTGTCCTGTGCCAATGCCCTTGCAATCATCACACGCTGGCATTCACCGTCACTCATGCGATCCATTCTGCGCAGTGCATATTGCTCCATCCCTACGGCAGACAGAGAATCGGCCACAACCGTACGGTCAGATTCCGACAGACGCCCCGACCATCCGGTATATGGAGCGCGTCCGAATGCCACAACATCGCTACACGTAAGCCCCGCCACCCTCACACGCTCTGTGGTAACAAAAGCTATCATCCGGGCCATGTCGCGCGGCTGCAGTGTGCGCAGGTCATGTCCGTCAATCTCAATCCGTCCATTATATCGTGGATTAAGGCCGCCTATCGCACGCAGAAGAGTCGACTTTCCTGCTCCGTTGCGCCCTATAAGTGCCGTAAGGCATGAGGCAGGAATGCTCGTCGAGACGCCTTCTATCAGCATTCTGTCGCCATATCCTATGGAGAAATCGGTCAGCTTTATCATAATGTCAGGCAGTAACAGGTTTATTTTTGACCACTACCCACACCACTATAGGAATCCCGAAGAGCGCGGTAATGGCATTGACAGGCACGGTGAAAAATTTGGATATTATATCACAGGCAAGCATTACATCGGCTCCTACAAGCATGCAGGCCGGAATCAGTACCCTATGGTCGGCATCTGAAAAAAGCATGCGTGCGACATGCGGAAGTGCCATACCGATAAATCCGATAGGGCCACAGAACGCAGTAACAGTGCCCGCAAGGAGTGTTGTCGACATAAACAACAGAGCGCGGCTCCGCAACGGATTAAGCCCCATAGAGCGTGCGTAATCCTCACCAAGAATTAAGAGATTGAGCGGTTTTACGGCAGCCACAGCAAGCACAAGACCAGCAATAACAGCCGGAACTGCAACAATAAGTTGCGATATAGTCACCTCTCCAAGCGATCCCATAGTCCATATTACAAATGACTTAAGTGCATCCTCATGGCTAAGATACTGCAACACCTGAACTATCGCACTGACCCCCGACGAGAACATAATGCCAAGAATCAGTATTACCATTATATCGGTAATTCTTCGGCCAACAAACGCTATCACAGCAAGCACCGCCGACGCCCCTATCCACGCAGCACCCACAATTCCTATCGAATCAACGTATCCTGACAATCCGGCAAGAGGAGCGCCAAGGATGAACAAAGCCACACCCAGAGATGCACCGGAACTTATGCCAAGCACATAAGGTCCGGCAAGCGGATTACGGAAAAGAGTCTGCATCTCAAGACCGCTCACACTGAGCGCTGCTCCGGCAAGAAGAGCCACGACAGCCTTTACAAGACGTATATTGATTACGATACGTGCCGTCATCTCCGGACAGTCGCCGCCGGCAATGGCGGCGACAACCTGACTTAAAGGTATCGGAATCGCCCCCGTAGCCATGTCAATCACAAAAAGAATGACAGCTGCAATTCCGAGAAGTATAAATATTATCGTCTTACGTGTACGCATCGGCTATTCATTTATCTTATGCCCGAAATAATAGGTATTCCACCTATCTTTGGCATAACCCGCCCCAAGGACTTCAAAATCGGTAGGAGAAGCGTCTTCAATTTTTTTGCCATCGAAATATACATTCCACCTGTCTTTGGCATACCAGTCATGGAGTATTTCAAATGATGCAGACGAGGCATCCTTCATTACCTCTCCGGAATAATATACCCTCCATGAGTCAACTGCATAGCCATATCCAAGTACTCTGAACGACTGCGATGCCGCACCATCAATCCTGTTGCCGCAATAATATACATTCCATGAATCAAGCGCATAACCGTCGGGAAGTGACTTGAATCCGGAAGCCGAAGCATCCTTAACCTCACGGCCGTCAAAATACACCCGACCATTACTTATAATATATTGTGGACAGCAGTCACGCAAAGTCCGGCCTCCATGTCCGTAATGACCCGGAACATGACACTCACTCCGGCTATACGGATGGGGATAATTATCCTTGTCATCCGATTCCCGGCCATATATCGCAAAACAATTGCCCGCGGACAGCATGACAGCAAAAAGAATATTATTGACAATCTTCATATTTCAAAGATATGACCATTTATTGTGTCAAAAAGAGCATTTAACAGAGTTTAACCAATGCGAATTATGATATCCACAATAAAATTACTAATTTCGCATCGAAAAGAGAGGATAAATCTCTCATTTCATAAGATTATCAAACCAACAATTGCCGAATGAAAAAAACATTTATGACATTGATGCTCGTTACTGGACTGGCTTTCGGGTCGGTCACAGCCAATGCGCAGTCCAATGCCGATGAACGCATCTCGGCCATTGACAACACCCCGTCTGTAAGGCCGTCAAGCGGCGGCATTGAGATTACGGTGCAGGGAGAATCCACAAGCACTTTCTACATCTATTCAATAACAGGACAGATGGTAAAATCAGTCGACATATCCGGCAGTACATTCATCGACCTCCCGCGCGGATGCTATATAATCAAATGCGCCAGTTGGTCAAAAAAAGTCGTTGTAAGATAATCGGTACTATTGCAGCATCCAATATTATGTTGGATGACTGTTTTGATTTTGATGACTGGCCCGTATATTATCGATGAATAGACGGGCTATATTATAAAATAACGTTCTCCTCCCCTCTCTTGCATGATACTGTTTTTTCAGCCATCATTGCCCTACTATAATAATATACACCAGATTTTATAAGATAGTTTTTCAACAAGTAAGTAGAGTGATTCCCGAGGGCGATGTCATTTAATCAAGGCATCTACCACGGACACACTATGTTATCTCATACAAGTCTCAGAGGAGCCTTGTACGGCCAACCTACCAACTGAGTTCAATAGTCTTATAGCACAACATGAAAATCCATTTCATCCCTATCTGCATGAGCACTCTCATTGCATCCCTGCCTATGGTCTCGGCCACAGATGCGTTAGCGCAGAATCCCGACGCCATATATTCAACCTACGAGACGTACAACGGCTCTGACCTTGAAATGACACTAAACGCCTCCGGAACACACTTCAGGCTATGGTCGCCGTCGGCACAGGCCGTACGGCTGAAAATATATCCTACCGGGCGCAATTCCGCTTCGGAACAGACCATAGAAATGACCCGGGACAAGAACGGCACATGGACTGCCGGTATTCCACAGAAACTATATGGTAAATTTTATACATTCCAGATACTTCACAATGGCAAATGGCTTGACGAAACACCCGGAGTATGGGCTAAGGCAGTTGGCATAAACGGCAACCGCGGTGCAATTATCGATTTCGACGCCACCAATCCCGAAGGCTGGGACAACGATAAAGGTCCGACGATAAAGAATATCAACGACGCAGTGATATACGAGATGCACCATCGTGATTTTTCCATGCATCCATCATCCGGAATAGCCTCAAAAGGTAAATTTCTGGCATTGACCGAACATGGAACAACAAATCCCAAAGGTGATAAAACCGGCATTGACCATCTGAAAGAACTCGGAGTCACACACGTACACATACTCCCCTCATACGACTATAACAGCGTGGACGAAGCCAATCTGCCCGCCAACACCTACAACTGGGGATACGACCCTCAGAACTATAACGCACCCGAAGGCTCATACTCCACCAATCCGGCAAATCCTTCTACCAGGGTGTCGGAAATGAAAGAGATGGTAAAGGCCCTTCATGATGCCGGTATCGGCGTAGTGATGGATGTGGTATACAACCACACAGCTGAAAACGACGGTTCTAATTTCTCTCTTACAGCGCCCGGATACTACTACCGCCATCGCCCGGACGGAAGCTACAGCGATGCATCGGGATGTGGCAACGAAACTGCATCCGAACGCCAACAAATGCGCAACTTCATTGTCAACTCAGTAAAATATTGGGCCAAGGAATATCATATCGACGGATTCCGCTTCGACCTTATGGCGATACACGACACCACGACAATGAACGAGGTGGCGCGCGAACTTAAAAAAATAAATCCTGACATATTTGTATATGGCGAAGGCTGGACTGCCGGAGACTCACCCCTGCCGGTAGCACAACGGGCGCTTAAAGACAATGTAAGCGCAATGCCACAGATAGCGGTATTCTCCGACGATATACGCGACGCTATCAAAGGCCATTATACCGACGAGACCGACCGAGGCTTCGCCACAGGAAAACCAGGACTTGAGGAAACCGTAAAAATAGGCATCGTAGGAGCGACAGCCCATCCTCAGGTCGATTACTCAAAAGGCAACAATTCAAAGGCGCCGTATGCTCTGTCGCCAACACAGGTAATCAACTACGTATCCTGCCACGATGACCTCACCCTTACCGACAAACTCGCCAAGTCACTTCCTGAAGAGTCTGTAGCCGACCGGCAGCGCGCTGCCAAACTTGCCCAGACAATCGTGTTTACATCCCAGGGGACTCCTTTCATCTTTGCCGGCGAAGAGATATTCCGCGACAAGAAAGGTGTACACAACTCATATAAGTCGCCCGACTCAATCAATGCGATAGACTGGAATCTAAAAAACGAGAACGCCGACCTGTTCGATTACTACGTCGAACTCATAAAACTTCGCAAGACCCATCCGGCATTCCGCATGACTACCTCCGAGGAACTCGCAAAAAATATTGTATTTGATGACACAAAAGGCCAAAACAATCTCATCTCATATTCGATAAAAAACAACGCCAACGGCGACTCATGGAAAGAAATCAAAGTGATATTCAATGGCTCTGACCAGCCTCGCACCGTGAAGATACCCAAAGCCCGATGGATTGTAATCGCCGAAGATGGTACTCTCAAAGCCGAAGGATTAGGCAATAGCAATGGCGGCACCCTTACCGTAGCGCCACGCTCGGCGATGATTCTTGCCCGCGAGAAATAAATTATGTATTTTTGCGGTAGGCCTGTCACAGGTATTTGCGACAGAGGCCCGTCGCAAGACAAGTGTTTCTAAAGATATAGTTAATTTTAAACCCGTCGACATGAAAACTATGGCCAAGCCCGATCTGGGATTTTGGAAACTATGGAATCTGAGCTTTGGATTCTTCGGAGTGCAGATAGCCTATGCGCTACAGAGCGCCAACATCTCCCGCATCTTCCAGACATTGGGAGCCGACCCCCACAATCTGAGTTATTTCTGGATTCTGCCACCGCTTGCAGGGTTAATCATACAGCCCATCATCGGAACTATGAGCGACCGCACATGGAACCGCTTCGGACGCCGCCTCCCCTACCTGCTGTTCGGCTCCATTCTGGCCGTCATCGTAATGTGCCTCCTCCCCAATGCCGGAAGTTTCCACTTTGCGGTAGCCGGAGCGCTCATATTCGGTGCTTTCTCCCTGATGATGCTCGACGTATCAATCAACATATCAATGCAGCCCTTTAAAATGCTTGTCGGCGACATGGTCAATGAAAAGCAGAAAGGCCTCGCATACTCCATCCAGAGCTTCCTGTGCAATGCAGGGTCGGTAGTCGGATTAATATTCCCGTTCATGCTGGCATGGGTAGGAATCAGTAATGACGCTCCGGGCAATCAGGTGCCCGACTCCGTCACTTTCTCATTCTACGGAGGAGCAGCTATCCTCATAGCTTGTGTGGCCTATACATTCTTTAAGGTGAAGGAAATGCCACCCGCTGAATATGCCGCCTACCACGGCATAACCGATGAGCAGGAAGAGGAGAAAGCCAACTGCATACATCTGTTGGTAAAAGCCCCCAAAGTATTCTGGACTGTCGGTCTCGTACAATTCTTCTGCTGGTGTGCGTTCATGTACATGTGGACCTACAATGCCGGCGGAATAGCCGAACAGGCATTCGGATGGAATCCCGACCCTCAGCTTGCCAATGACCCCATCAACAAGGCCCTCTATCAGGAGGCCGGCAACTGGAACGGCATACTTTTCGCAGTCCAGGCTATCGGATCGGTAATATGGGCGGCTGTGCTTCCTCGCTTCAGCAACCGCCGCATGGCCTACTTTGCCTCGCTAATAATCGGAGGAATCGGATTCATATCTACCCTGGCATTCTCCGACAAATGGCTGCTGTTTATCAGCTATTTCCTCGTCGGCACCGCATGGGCCGCAATGCTCGCCATGCCATTCACCATACTCACCAACTCAATCAGCGGAAAGCACATGGGTGCGTACCTCGGGTTGTTCAACGGTACGATAACCATACCTCAGATTGTCGCAGCCGTATTGGGTGGCGTAATTTTCAAGCTATTCGGTGGCCTCCACCAGCTTAATATGATAGTATTTGCAGGCGCACTCCTCATCATAGGCGCATTCTGTGTATTCACTATCAAAGAAACATATGCAGAGAAACACAATATAGCAGCCGACAATGCTGCCGAATAAATCGACACCTCTGTCGACGGATAAAACGACAGAGGTGCCCCGCCTGCTCAAGAGGTGCATCCACTTATTGCGATGCACCTCTTGATTGTTTCATATAAGACCCCGTTCCCCAATATTTGTTAACGCTGGGGTCGCATATCTCTGAGTGATTTTTGTCTTGTGATGAAGGAGCGTAGCCGTAGCTACGTGACTGAAGAACAAGGCAAAAAGCGCCGGAGAGATGCGATGATAAGGTAATTTTATACATCAGCACACAATTAATTCCACCCCAATTCAGTTATGTGATTTTAAGCATTTATAACTTGTTGGATTAGACTGGGATATACTACAGCTTTGACACTTAGACAGCGCAACTTTATTTTAGAAAATTTCCGGAAATTTTCAATACGAAATCAAAGGCTGATATATTTGAGATTATTAATGCCTTGTTTTTCTTGATCAAAACAGGGTGTCAATGGAAACTTCTGCCAAATGATTTTCCAAAATGGCGTACAGTGTATGAATTTTACCGCAAGTGGATTTCTATAGGATTTTTTGACCGTATGACCCAAGAATTGAATGCCATGGCACAAGGGATTCGCTAAGGAAATCGGCTCAACCGACTGTTGCCGTCATAGACAGCCAAAGCATGCGTACCGGACTGGCCAAATCAGTAAAGGGAATAGACGGAGGAAAGAAAATCAAGGGTATAAAAAGACATCTTGCCGTAGATTCAAATGGATTCCCGCTGACTATAGTTATATCACGCGCAAATGTCCACGATAGCAAGGGTGCGATTGGATTGGCAATTGACACGGTCTGCAAATATCCGACGATCAGATTATTAAAGGCAGACAACGGCTATCGCGGACCTTTAGTAAAAAACTTGAAAGAAGGATTGCTTGTGGAATTGGAGTGTGTGAAATCGAATTTCGGCACATCGGAATTCAAGCCGATTAGCGGCAGGTGGGTTGTGGAACGCACCCTCTCGTGGCTTGAATCTTTCAGACGATTAAACAGGAATTACGAACAGTTTCTTCACACCGCCAAAGCGATTGCGATGGCAGCGTGTGCAATGTTTATGTTGCGGTTCGTTCAATTCAGCTTCATCCCGAGTTCATCACAGTCATATTTATTCTCAGCTGTCCGTGGCAGAAATTACCTTCGCCTCGGCCAATCCTCATGCATCTGCGTACGCTTGTTTCGGTCACAATGCAACCGCATTGCTCCCTCACTGCGCGAACACATCTGCACGACGCTTGACCGCCCCAGCGTTAACAAATATTGGGGAACGGGGTCTAAGAGCCTGTATAAAATTTTCTCCATATCTCCAGACGCCAGCTATCTTCCTTGACAGGAATAGCATTTCGCTCGTCGATTTCCTTCACATATTTATTGGGCTTAAGCCCCAATCTCGACATATCATACCCGGAAACAAATCGGTTGAGTTCCGATGCATCCACAAGAAACACTCTCTTCGTACGATAATTAGTGCCTTTACTATTAGACGGAGGCATCAACGGAGGAATAAGCCGCATAGAGTAAGCCACATTACCTTTCATCTTAGTAAACGACCATGGCATTACAGTATCGGTAATCGAATATGCATTATAAAAATGCTCACCCGGAATTGCATATGACACCACCACCCTGTAAAGGGTATCGGAGGTATCATTTTCGACATAACTGCCATTGACCTGCAACCCCTTCCCGGCCCGGTAATCATGTAGGACTATGAAATCTGATTTTCCCGACTCGTCAATCCTAACTACCGTGACATCCGGAACAATCCATTTCAACAAGGATTCAACACCCATATAAAGCAACGGTGAAATATAAACCATCATCATTACAATCTGCACTATATACTTCCTCCTATCTGCCAATACGGGGCTCAGACTGTCAACTACACCATCGCAATTCGTCATGCACGACAATCTATCCATGCGTTTATCTCCGCATATCCACAATGCCGCCGCTGCTATAATAGTCAGAGCCACATTAATCCACCAGCATAATGACCAGTCATAAAGATACATTCCAAACACAAAATATATTATGACACCAAACACCGACATTATAGCCACGCCGACATTACGAGGCTGCTTTGGAGTCCAATATACAGCCGTCTGACTTATCATCCATCGGGAAAATCCGATCTTATACATCAACATGCCATTCAATGCTACAGCTACTGCCGATGCTATAATTCCAAGTACTGATTCGGTAAATAACATAACTTATAAGAGTTTGTGTTGCAGAAAGTGATAATCATCTATGCAATGACATAAACATCACAAATATATATATATTTTTTACAATAGAATAGAGAATGCCACGTTTTAATACTGACAGGCAGTTTAACACGTACTGCATACGTAAAACACCAAGCATCAGAATATGGAAAAAGAATGCATAATAGTATTGTCGGGTGGCATGGACAGCACGACCCTTCTCTACGACTACAAGGATGAAATAGCCATTGCCCTCACCTTTGACTACGGCAGCAATCATAACGCACGTGAAATAGAATGTGCACGCATCCATTGCGAACGTCTTGGCATTGAGCATATCGTAATACCTCTTGACTTCATGCATAAGTATTTCCACTCCTCGCTGCTTGACGGTGCCGATGCAATCCCTGAAGGACATTATGCCGACGACAACATGCGCTCAACAGTAGTGCCGTTCCGCAACGGCATAATGCTTGCCGTCGCTTGCGGTATGGCCGAGAGCCGCGGACTCAAGAAGGTGCTTATCGCCAATCATTCGGGTGACCATGCAGTATATCCCGACTGCAGGGCCGCATTCATAGATGCCATGTCCGAAGCCATGCAGGCCGGTACCTACGACAGAATATCCATACTCGCTCCATACACCGGCAAGGACAAAACATTCATAGCCGCACGCGGAGCAGAACTCGGTGTGGATTTCTCGCTGACATACTCCTGCTACAAGGGACGCGAGCGCCATTGCGGACGATGCGGCACATGTGTGGAGCGGCGTGAGGCATTCCGCATTGCCGGCATTCCCGACCATACTCTCTACGAAGAATAGCCGGAAGAATAACCGGACTACATATACAGCAATGGAACTTATTGGGGAATAAGTTCCATTGCTGTATATGTGAGTTATTATCTAAAGCAAGACCCCGTCGGCATCCGACGGGGTCTGTCATTGATTATAAGAAGCGGTCAGGAATTCTATATCATTTTACCAATATTGCTTACCTAAATTCTTAACAGTCCTTATTTTACCTTTTCGTAGATATAGAGTTCGTGAATTTCGCCTGTATAACCTTCGTTTTCGTACGGACCCTGGCTCATGCCAAGCACAATCTGAGTGCCACGGTTGTTGAGCACAACCAGGTCGTCGTTTACAGGATCAATGGAAAGTCCTTCAATCTCACCGGCACGCTTGAAGTCGCTCATCTCGCGGAAAAGTTCCACACGGCCTTTCTTTGCACCACCTGCAATCTTTCCTTTGCGCATTACAGGTTTGCCTTTCTTGTCGAGCTGTACACTGAAAGGAGTATCTTTCACAACCTCCTCGCCATCAACGAGACCGGTAAATGGCACCTCGGTAATGTCGGCGATATAGATATTGTCGGGAATCTGATACAGCGACTCACCGTCGTCCGAAGTGAAAAGCATCTTTCCGTCGGCGATGAAAATACCCTGACACCAGTAAGGAGTCGGCAAACACTGCATCTTGGTGTAATACTTGCCGGTAGCAAGATCGTAGCAGTATACATAACGGCTGTCGACCCAGTCAGACATCCACACCATGTTTTTATCACGGTCCACTGCAAGACCGGATACCTCTACCTGGCCTGACTCAGGTGTCCAAGGCAGGTCGCGCTTCCACTTAAGAGTTTCTGCGTCATAGATAGAAACAGCGATATTATAGCCGCGGCCATACTCGAATTTCTCGATACCGCAATAGATTTCTCCATTGTGGATATCAATGTCACCGAAGTGGTTGGCGATTTCTGGATGTTGGAAGGGCTGGTCGTTCTTTGCTACAAGATTACCATCCTTGTCATACTTATAGAGAACCTTTGTATCAGATACATAGTAATAAGTACTGTCGATAGCGATACCTTGACGTCCGGCTACAGGGATTACTTTTTTCAGACGGTATTCGCTGCCTACATGCTGTGCGCTTACGGAGATGCCTGCGATGAGCATTGACATCATCAATAAAATCTTTTTCATAAAATTTTAGTTTTCGTAGATTATTTAGATTTACAGTCAGAGTTAATCAGATAGGAAATCATATCAGAACTTGAACAGACCCATCAGCTGAAGCTGGCTTGATGTGCTCTTTCCATTGTTTGAAGCCTCGCGAACATCCTTGCCATACATAGAGAGCATATAGTTGAGCTGAACCTTCAGATTTCCAAACGGTTCCCATGTGCAACCCAAAAGCACTCGGTCATAATTATTGAGAGAGAGCTTGTTAAGGCTGTCATGATACATATCATAGCGCACTACGGGAAGGAACTTACCGAAATGATAGCCGGCAAGAGCGTAGAAACCAGTCTCGTGAGCAAGAGAAATGCCTTCTTTCTTGCCTCTGAGATAGCCATATTCGGCGCGAACGTCAAGACCGGTCGGATTGTTATACCAGAAGCCGCCTACAAAACGGTGCATCGGGCAATACTTGCCGGGGATTTCTTCGCCCTCCTCATTTTCGAGATCCTTATTAGTCTGGTACTCACCATAATTATATGCAGCCTTTACATTGAAATACTTAAGCGGGCGCACTGTGAGAGCTGCGATAATGTCTTTAGACTTGTTGTTGTCATCCTTACAAGGCAGCTGGCCGTTTGTTACAGCGAAATTATATGACAGGTAATTGAATCCCTCGGCGCTGGGCAGAAGGTCACCCATCAACATGATGCCTAAATCTCGTCCGTAATCAACGAAATCATAACCGATTGCATTGCGGCATGCCATACGATAACAGATATTGGAGAAGTCGACAGTCTCGAGAGTTGCAGGAGAAATATCGTAGTTCTCATAGCCTAACGGAGTATAGAACTGACCTACACGTACCTGAAATGCCGGATTAAACTTATATGTGAAGAATGCGTCCATTACCTGGATATTCTTCTGGCCGTTGCCGTTGGTCGAACCGGCAATACCATTGAATGCCTCAATCTGCACACGTACCGAACCGTTTTTGCACACTTGTCCGTCAAGGATAAGACGCAGACGCTTGGCCTGGAATGACGAAGAGCCTGAGCCAAGGCTATTGTAGTTATAACCGGCTTGTAGATAGCCTGATACTTTTACCATTTTTGCAAGTTGAGATTTCCAGTCCTCAGTGGCGCCTGCGGCAGAAGATGCCGGCACTGATGCCGAAGAGGGAGTCTCCATGGGTGCATTGAGTACATCATAAGACGATTCTGTCACATCTGAGGCATACATGGTAGTCGCAGCTGCGCAACATGCCATAATCGCAAAGATTTTTTTCATAACTCAAATTGGTTTTAAGTTGTAACGTTATTGGATTAATATAGAATAAATGATTTATTATCAGAAAATTACAGTAAAGTAATAACAAATACCATCCTTGCAACAGAACAAGGATATGGCACAACTGAATCAAATAAGAATGTACTTGAACTTATGTCAGGGAGTGAGGAAACAGCAGCAACTATATGGCAATCAAGTTCTGGCATCTACGAGAATGCGCCCGAACTCCATCACATTAAGTGCTGTAATAGGAGGTTGAGGATTGGAATTGATAGCAGTGTCAAGTGTGGTTTCTCCGGAAAGGACAAGCACACCTAACGCACCGGCATTTCTAGCCATGGCCACATCGGTATAAATACGGTCGCCACACATGGCAATCTCATCGGCCTCCAAGCCATACCGATGGCGTATACCTGCAAGCATATCCGGATTGGGTTTTCCGATTACGATATCCGGTTCGCGCCCCGTAGCATGCTCGATGCAACGGCAGATGGAGCCACAGTCGACAAGTATTGTAGGCAAATCGGTCGGGCACACACGGTCGGGATTTGTGGCTATATAGGGTATACCCTCCGAGGCAAGCCATGCGGCATGACACAGACGGTCATACTGGAGAGTAGTATCAAACGCCACTACGAGAGCATCCGGGCGGTCAGCAGAGTCAGCTTTCGTCAACTCGAATCCGGCAGCCCCAAACTCAGCGAGCATGCTTGGTGTGCCAAGCGCAAAAATTCGCTTCACCTCAGGCATATTGGACTTGAGATATTCAATAGTAGCCACTGCAGTAGTATACATATTCTCCTCGGAAGCCTCAATACCAAGTTTTTCCAGCTTCTTAAGATAATCCTTGATACTACGGGTGGGATTGTTTGTGAGAAAAGAATACCCTATGCCGTTCTCATCAAGCATTTTTAAGAAATCCTTTGTAAACGGGAATAATTTTGAGCCGAGGTATATTGTGCCATCCATGTCAAGAGCGACATGTTTTATACGTCGGCATGCCTGCATAAGTTCGTCATGCGACATCGGAGTAATGTATTTCTCAAAATTTTTCATAACAATCAGATTTTGATTATTCTGCATACATTATACTTTCGGTACGAAACAAGCCGTTTGCCGGAAAGTATACAGGATTGCTTTGTCAGGATGGTAAAAATAGGGTTGTATAGTGGGTTATCTTCAGAATATATACTCACCGGATATAATCTTATAGAGTCAAATGAGAACATCCGGGTGAAAACCTTGCAAATCAATATCATTGGTATTTTAAGACACGATTGTCAAATGCTTTCGTTGCGAAAGTAATATATTTTTTAAATAAAAACAAATAAAATTAGTGCTTTTTTCACAAAATATTTTACCACGCTCATTAACACCTTTTATGTCAAAATATTACAAAAACCTAACGGGACACTAAGACCCCGTTCAGATAAGTAGATACCGCACTTCTGACTTTTGTCGATGTACATGTAAAGTTATTAACCATTATTACTACAGAATGAGTCGGCCGGCCATCCTTGTCGAGCATATATCCGGCGTAACACAATACACCCGTCATACTCCCTGACTTCAAGGCCATACGCCCCTCCAAGGGCGTGCGTCTTAAAAAATTCCTTACAGTGCCATCTCGGCCGGCAATCGGAAAAAGCTCCGCATAACTACGGCTACGGGCCATAGAGTGAAGTATATCGGAAATCATGCGGGCTGACATCCGGTTGACCGGTGCAAGTCCGGAACCGTCGACAATACGCCCGCGGGAAAGATCGATACCTCGAGCCTTCCAAAGGTCGCGTTGAACGACAATAGCTGAATCGGCACGCACAAGCGCCACTTCCGTATCCCGTACGTCGCATGCAGGCAGCAGAAGTGCACGAAGCATAGCCTCGGCGTAGAGATTATCGCTGCGGTGCATCATCACTTTTAATATATCATCCCTATCCGGCGAAAAATATCGCCAAACTTTTATCGGTGATAAATCTTCCGGCAATACAACCTCAGTGTAATTCATCTCAGCATCCATCGCCATGGCAATTCCTTCCTTAGCCAGACGGTCTGTCACTACATCACACAACACGGCCGCCGGATCAGAATCTGCCATACGCCCCTCCTTGCTGTCAAATGAATTATCGCGATAATTTATTGGATAACATCCTGCTCCATACTCCCATTCGAGGTCCTCAAGAAGCCAGTAAGGGGAAAGTGCATCTTCCGGAATGTCGGAAGGTATAGCAGATACATCACCGTTCATGCATTTTACACCCAATCTGTCCAACTCTGTTGCCACCCATATATCAAATGCTTCCCGCTTGTTGAAAAACCTAGAGCCGAGCGTGGGATCATAACCGCCCACTATGGCCAGATAGCCATTGAGCACACCGTCCGCCGACAATGCTCCATACGCTGCCAGCCTCGTAACAAAGCGAAAATCAACAGGTAGCGACAGCTGGGCTGTAGCAGCGGTAAGGCACTTCTGCACCGACGCAGGCACAAGCAGTCGCTCACTATCATAATCCGCAATCACTTTCCCATCGGAGATACGCACAATACGTATCCCTACAGAAGCCCCCTCGGCAGAGGGGAAATCCAGAGGCTGCGAACCATAAGCCTGCAACACGGCACATACATATATTATAAAAGTCAGAATTATATTCCTCATAATTGTAAAAGCATGTTTAGAGCTTCAAAATTAATTCAAATTACCCGGAATATACCTCAAAAACTCCCGTTCTTTTGCTCTTATTCCGAAGAAAATGATTAATTTCGCACATTAAAAGCAAATTTGTGCAATATAAATGGCCAGCAAGACCCGCGAAAAATTAATTGAAGTAGCCCGCCAGCTCTTTGCCCACAAAGGGATAGAGAATACGACGATGAGCGACATTGCAACCGCCTCGGAAAAGGGACGGCGCACAATTTATACCTACTTCAAAAACAAACGCGAGATCTACAATGCCGTAATAGAAAAAGAGAGCGAACAGGTGGTAGGCCGCCTGCGGGAAATATTCGCAATCGATATGAACCCGCTCGAAAAGCTGATGAGATTTATCGACGTACGCATAGACATCGTCGAAGAAACAATACGCCACGAACGCGAAAGCCCGGTATTGCGCACGCTTATGGTACGCGATGTGCGACGCATGGAGCGTATCCGCAATCTCGCTGTAGAAAAAGAGATTGAAATGCTCCGGCAGATTATGGACGACGGTGTAAACATGGGACTCTTCTCAAGAGAACGAATCAATGATGCTTTCATGGCAATGATAATGATGTTTCAGGGAATCGAGTTGTCTATAATGCGCAATAATTTTGCATTTTACGGAATTGAACGTGATGAAGTGCGTGTTAGGGCAAAGAATTTTATTCTTGCCGCCTTGACACGCGATGACACGCAAGCCACCAATAATCCGCCACTGCAACCAACCGACAATAAACATTAAGAAACAAAGATAAAAATTTCAGTATGTATATCAACGCCACAGGATATTACGTGCCGGAAGCACGTGTCGACAACGACTACTTCCTCAATGTCAACGGTCTCACAAGCGAATGGATCGAGAAACGCACAGGCATCCGCACCCGCTCCAAAGCCGGAGAGGGAGAAGGACACAACTCGATGGGTCTTAATGCGATAGAGGACGCACTGAAATCGCTTCCCTATCCTATAAAAGATATCGATCTCATCGTAAGCGCCTCATATTCACCCTACGACACAGTAGCCACTCTCGCTCATATCGCACAACAGAAATACGATATCGACGGCGCCAAGGCTGTATATTGCAGTGCAGCATGTTCATCGTTTGTCAACGGCCTTGAAATTGTCGACGCCTACTTCAAGTCAGGCAAAGCCCGCAAAGCCCTGCTCATATGCTCGGAGCACAACACATATTATTCTAATGAATCCGACCCCAAGGCAGGCCACCTGTGGGGCGACGCAGCGGTAGCATATTTCCTCTCAGCCGACAAAGTAGCAGAGACCGACCTTAAGATTTCCGACATATTTACCTGCGGTCTCGGAAATGTTGGCAAAGGTCCCGACGGTGTGGTTCTGCGCCCCAAAGAAGGTGGCATAGAAATGCCTGACGGCCGCGATGTATTTGTTAACGCCTGCCAGCAGATGATACGCGCGCTTGATGAAGTGACCAAGCCTATCGGCATCACTCCCGCACAGCTCGACTATATAATAACCCACCAGGCCAACAAACGAATTGTAGCACAAGTGGCACACCAGCTTGACCTTACCGACGACCACTTCCTCAATAATATCGAGGAACTCGGCAACACCGGCTCGGCATCATGTGCTCTTGTCTTTGCCCAGAACCGCGATACATTCCGTAAAGGACAGCGCGTAGGCCTTACCGTATTCGGCGGAGGCTATTCCTGCGGAGCTTTCTTGGTCGAGATATAATAAATTACTAATTTTGCATGTCCCTCTTTCGAAAGGCTCTGCCATGGGCCTGACAGTGCAATACAATTGCATCAACCACAAAACTAATTATATATATTCCTAATAAACATGAAACAGTTAGAAGGCAAGACCGCACTCATAACCGGTGCCGCACGCGGTATCGGCAAAGCTCTCGCACTGCGTTTCGCCGCTGAAGGCGCAAACATCGCATTTACCGACCTCGTAATCGACGAAAACGGCAAGGCCACAGAAAAAGAAATAGAAGCTCTCGGAGTAAAGGTGAAGGGATATGCTTCCAATGCCGCCGACTTCAACCAGACTAAAGAAGTAGTAGCCGAAGTGCACAAGGATTTCGGGTCAATCGATATTCTCGTAAATAACGCCGGCATTACTAAAGACGGCCTGATGATGCGAATGACCGAGGCCCAGTGGGACGCAGTTATCGCTGTAAACCTCAAGAGCGCATTCAACTTCATCAACGCCGTACTTCCCATCATGCTCCGCCAGCGTAGCGGTTCTATCATCAACATGGCATCGGTAGTAGGTGTACACGGCAACGCCGGACAGTCCAACTACGCTGCATCAAAGGCCGGCCTTATCGCTCTGGCTAAATCTATCGCCCAGGAAGTAGGCTCACGCGGCATCCGTGCCAACGCTATTGCTCCCGGATTTATCGAGACTGCCATGACTGCGGCTCTTCCCGATGACGTACGTGCCGAATGGGTTAAGAAAATCCCTCTGCGCCGTGGAGGCCAGGTTGAGGATATTGCAAACGTTGCCGTATTCCTCGCTTCCGACATGTCATCGTATGTTACCGGCCAGGTAATCCAAGTCGACGGCGGCATGAATATGTAATAATACATTCACATATAGCAATCATGCAGACAGCGGGCGGCACAATATGCCGCCCGCTTGTCATATCTACCTATAATAGTACCTATTGCATGATTTGCCTCTTATTCCCTTATCCATGCCACGACTTTAGGAGCCAATATGGCCACCACCGGCAGCAGTGTAAATCCAAGGAGTACAGCCATGTCGCCTATGTCGCCTACTGTCACCGTCCCCTTGCTCATTATGTGTGAAATCCAGCCTATCCAGTATAAGGCAAGCACCAATATGGCGACTCCATACGCTCCCCACTCCATACCATTGAGCATTCGGCGTCGCCGGGGTGGAAGACGGTTCATCACCTTACGCGTAAACCACGCTGTCACCGGAGCATCGGGCAATCCCTTTTGAAATGCGCGACGAAGCGCGTCATCATTGCTGAAAATATCGTTCTGTTGTTTCATAACATTCTTTCTTTAAATTATCTTACCTGAGCCATCTTTACCTTGGCACGCGACAAATGGCTCTTCACAGTACCCTCAGGCATGTCCAATATACGGCTAATCTCCTTGAGAGGTTTATCCTCCAGATAGAACAGGAGCACAGCCGCACGCTCATTTGCAGAAAGCACACTCAGACATCGCTCAACATCCAGACGAGCTTCGGTGGCGCCGGCCGTATCAACACGCTCATCGACCGGAATGCTATCGGGAGGGTCATCGGGGAGTATCTCTCGGTTACGTCTGAGATAACCGTAATACTCGTTCATGGCTATACGAAACAGCCATGTCTTGAAGCGCGCCACTCCCTGCCATGATCTGAGCCCGAGATACGCTTTCAGAAACGTATCCTGGGCAAGATCATCGGTAAGCGAGGCATTGCCCATCGTGAGATTGAGCAAGAAGCGCCGCAAGGGTTGTTGATACTCCTCGACAAGCCGCTCAAATGCGCGCCGGTCATCACCGGCCACGCATCTGGCTACAAGCCGTAATTCTTCCCACTTGGTAAGCATTAGCGTCTGGGCGGTATGGGAGGAAAGTTAGTAGTATCATCATCATTGTCGCGCGCAACAGTGCCACAGTTGCTCTCTACAATGGATGAGGATTTCTGTTTCTGCTCGTTACGGTAGGCGATAAGTTTGCCGGCTCCTATGGCAATCGGCACAATCATAAGCACAGCCCACTCTATCTGTAATCTTACCAAAAAGAAGAGCATCAAAGCACATCCCCACGCCACATACTTGATACCGCTATTCCATTTGGCCCGCGAATCTGTCTGCGGGAACATTCCCTCCGGTATATCTTTCCCTGACGCCACAATCTGAGCGACCGCCTGATAGCGAGCACGCTTTGTACGATATATGAAGTAACATATCAGGAATACCGCAAGTACCGGAGCACCGAAAATCAAGACAGTGCCTACAATTGCCACAGGTGGTACGAATGAAGGTATGTCATTGTCTATATCCGGGCCATAATTGGAATCCGGCAATACGATATTTATTGTAGTGACACCTCCTCCTCTGCGTCCGGAGTCGGCTGTGGTCATCGAGATGGTGCTTGCCACCATCTCGGCGTCGGCTGCCGACGCCAGGGTGTCGTTGATTGTAACCACAACCGTACTGTCGTAGAAGCCGTCGCGCAATCCGTTCACGACATCAGTGATACTCTCTCTGATTTCATCGGCGTGATTACGGGTGTAACCTGTATTGCACGATGTGGTCAGTAGCGACAGAAGAAGTATCGCGATAACAGCTATTCTGTTGTATATTATCATATTCATGTATCGTTTTATTATTTTATCTTTTGATGCGCGACAGTGGAAAAAGGTTGCACACATATCCGCAAAAATACAAAAAACATACCGTATCGCCCTGCAAAAAAGGCGATACGGCATGTTTTATCGTAACTATGTTAACTTGCTATCGAATCAGTCGACCTGAATTACAAGATAGTTGCTTCGGCTCCAGAACTCACGCGCATTAGTGACACGTATAATCTTGATGCCGTCGACATCCTCGATGACATAGCTGTCCTGAGGCATGTTTGTAAGCACCTTGGCCTTTTTGGCATGTGTGTTGATTGTGGTGAGAGTGCGCTTGTCGGCGGTAGTGAAATAGCTCTGCTGGAAATCAGCCTGCATAAGTTTTGTCTTGCGGAGGAAACCGGTCTCGATAATCTTCGCTTCCTTAAGCTCTTTCTTGGTGCCAATAGCATAGAAGCATGTGTTAAGTTCGTTTTCAGCGGCAATAGCCTGCTCCTGAGCAAGAGTGCGTTCTTCAGTCACAGCAGCTACTGTGGTATTAAGCGAGTCGACGCGCGTAGTAAGATCCGCTACCTGAATTTTGGCTGCTGCGAGGTCATTGCGCAGAGTCGAGATAGTGGCCTCCTGATTGGCAATCTCGGCTTTCAGGTTTTCAACAGTGCGCTGCAATGTACCGCTATAGCTCTGACTTTTCTTGAGTTTTTCCTCAAGTTGGGCCAGACGTTCGCGACGTTCCTGAAGGGCCTTCTGTATGGCCGACATATCATTGCGCAACTGTGCCTTGCGCGATGCCGATTCAGCATTAAGATCCGAAGTGTTGGAGAGTATTTTCTCCATGTCCTTAATCTGGTTCATGCCGTCGGTGATATCATTGAGAAGGACAAGGAGACTGTCCTGGTTGGCCAAAGCAACGTGCAACGAATCATTGAGTTCACCATTGAGCGATTCAGCCTGCTTCAGCTTATCGCCGTTGCAGCCCGACAATACCATAAGGGCAGCGGCTGCGATTGATAGAATCTTTTTCATAATCAGATGTTGAGTGAATTGTTAAACGTCAGAGAATGTGTGAGGTAGAGAAGTTGTGCAATTAGGTTGATTGAATAATGAAGATTTATAGATTGTCAGACGATGCTTCGGAGGAATCTCGATATTTGTTTCGGTGCACCTTCTTTGGTGCACTTCCTGCCATTCCTTCAATAATTATAACGATTTCTCCGCGCGGTTGGTTCGCGGAAAAGTATTCGACAAGTTCACAAAGTGTACCGGTATGTGTGGAATCATGCATTTTTGATATTTCACGACACACCGCGGCACGACGCGTAGGGCCACAAGTCTCAGCGAGTTCTTTCAGAGTAGTGCATAGGCGTAACGGCGACTCATATATAACAAACGTACGCGGCTCAACCGACAACTCCTCAAGACGAGTGCGTCGACCTTTTTTCGGTGGCAGAAATCCCTCAAATGTAAACCTGTCGCACGGAAGACCGGAATTCACAAGAGCCGGAATAAGCGCAGTCGGTCCGGGGAGAGTCTCCACATCGATGCCTGCCACCCGGGCCTCTCTTACAAGCATAAAGCCCGGATCGGATATGCCGGGGGTGCCTGCATCGCTTACGAGAGCTATGTTCTCTCCTCCGCTCAGACGCGCCACGACACGCGAAGTAGTATCATGCTCATTATATTTATGGTGGCTCGACGTAGGAGTGGTTATGCCGAAATGCTTCAGCAACACGCCGCTCGTGCGGGTGTCCTCACACAGTATCATATCAACGTTGCGCAACGTTTCCACCGCTCGGGGAGTCATATCACCGAGGTTGCCTACCGGAGTAGGTACAATATAGAGTTTACCGCTCATCGTGTGGCGAAATGCTTTTCTATAATTTCCATGAAATCTTTTACTTCCTGATTATCGGCATCCCACTGAAGGTCGGTCATAAAGTAGTCGACAGCCTCGGAATAGCTCGACATAGCCTCTACAAGATTGAGAGTATCACTCATTTCTATGTCAGAGTTACCGAAAAGTTCGCGACGAAAACGGAAACGGTCGTTAAGCGAGAATGCCTTGCGGAGATTTCTCGACCCCTCGCGGGCAAGTTTCTCATCAAGGCGCAATGGCTCGTCAGCAGTCGCCACCTCTTCTTCAGGAGAATATTCAGCCTCCTCCGACACATCACTGTCAACATCTGTCTGCGATAAAGTATCATCCTCGCTTACCTCTACGGAACAATAATCATCAGAAACAATCTCATCGGCAGAATCAACCGTCTCGACAGTAAGTGGATTTGAACATATTATATCACAGTCTGCATCATAGGGGTCAGGCACGTATCCTGCGGAGACATCAACTGAATCTTCATCCTGCGACACGACCATAGCGGACGAAGACAACACATCAGTGATATCGGTCACAGCACATGTGGCTCCTTTCTTTACGATATTCGACAAATTGACGGCGGCCGCATGGATTTCATCGGCTTTTTCCGAAATCAGATTCCATATGGCTACAGGAGTGGCGTCGCCGCGCTTCCCGGCCGAAAGAAGAAGTCCCTCCAACTCATATCCGAGCGAGAGCATTTTTTCAATACTAATATTCAATACGTTATCCATATCTGGAACAATAAAAGTCATTTTAATGATGACAAAGATAAGAAATTACATATATAATAACGCATAAGTGCATGATATTTAGAGCATGCTTAAAAATAAAAGGTGAAAATGATGGTGACGACAGTATATATACAGAAAGACGTTGCCAATAATGGCAACGTCTTTCTATAAAGTCTGTAGTAATTATACTAGTTTATACTCCCTGGAGCTTGAAGGTGATAGGCAGTGTATACCACACGTTCACCGACTGACCGTTCATCTTGCCGGGGATAAAGTCGGGAAGCGACTTAACCACGCGTACGGCTTCTTTGTCGAGATCGGGGTCCCTGCCACGGGCCACCTTAACTTCGCCGATTTTACCTGTCTTGGTAACGACGAACTGTACTACCACACGGCCCTGGATATTGTTCTCCATAGCCACGGGAGGATACTTGAGGTTCTTCTGGATGTACTTCATGAGCTCGGCCTCGCCACCGGGGAACTGGGGCATCTGCTCTACGGCAGTAAACACCTTGTTCTCTTCAACCGGCTTCTTTTCCTCGACGATAATCTCGTCTTTGTGCTCACGTACTACGTTGCGGTCGTCGGTACCCTTGTCGAAGTCGCTCTGACCGAATGCGGTAGTAGTTTCCTTAAGTTCATCCTGAGTCTTGATTTCGTCCTCAGCATTTACCTTCTCGTCCTCAACGATGGCGAGCTCGGTCACCTTCACAGTGTTAAGGATTTCTTCGGGGAGTGCTTCGGGGATTTCTACCTCTACACGCTGCTGCTCTTCTTCAGGCTGATCCTGCTCTTCATCCACAGTGTTGTCAAGATTTACCAGTGCCTGCTCGGTAAGGTCCTCGGGTTTTTCCTCGGCCTTGGGAAGCACTGTGTTGACAAGAAGTGGAAGTATAAAGGCGATTGCAATTACGATTACAACTACAATCATCGCCTTATTGTGGCGGGCATCAGAGTTCTTACGCATCTCATATGCGCCAAACTGCTGGTTCTTGCCTTCAAAGACTATGTCGCGCCATTCCTTTGATGAAAGATCTACATCTTTTGCCATTGTTCTTGCTGATTTAATAGTTAAACATATAGACCGTCATCATTTCTTCGGATTCTTGGCGATATAGTCGAAGATCATCGCAGAGTCGACACCATTGATGTTGTCGATCTGGTAGCGGGAAATCTGGTTAATCTGCATCTCGTCGAGAGCGCCGATGAGGCTCTCCCAAGAGGCGTTGGGACCGGCCTTGATGATGACTACCGGACGATCCTGAATCAGAGAGTCGTTGCGAATCTCCTTAGCACGGGCCTGATACTCGTCATCGTTAATCTTCTTATCCTTCCAGTCCTTTTTGAGGACAGCGATTTTCTCAAGTACAGTCTTGTTCTTGTCGTGAAGGATTTTGCGGATACCCTGCTCCTGACCATTTACATTGCCTACAAATTTCTCAGCCTTGAGAATAGAATTGTCAAGAAGACCATCCTTATTCTCGTCGGCGATATCGGGCTTGCCGAAGTAGTAGTAGATGACGTGGGCGGGTTTGCCGGTTTCGGGGTCAGTTTTCACGTTTCCGTCAGCGTCGCGCTCGGTATCGAGAATGAGCGTTACGGCCTGGGACTCCTTTGCTTTGTTCTGCTGTTCCTGCTCAACCTTTTCGTTGGAGGGGAGCGAGATATTCAGAGTCTGCGACTTAATCATCGTAGTACAAAGCATGAAGAACGTGATCAGAAGCATGTTCATATCCACCATGGGCGTAAAGTCCACGTGAATCGACATCTTCTTTTGGGCGCCTTTTTTCTTTTTGCCGCCCTTATCGGATTGTTCTATTTGTGCCATGATGTTTAGTCGTTCTCAGTTTTTAATGCAGTCAGGAGGCTGAACTTATTCATCTTGAGGGTCTGGAGGTTGTCAAGGACAGTGTGGACAATATCGTAGGGAGTGTCCGCGTCGGCCTTCACAGCGATACCTTCACCGCTCTTGATGGTCTTCTCCATGTTATCGTTCGAGTTATAGATGGCGCGCATCCATATCTGGAACTCATTGGGGTTAGCGAGATCCTGATTACCGTCGACAGGAATACCGATTTTCCATTCGGGGCGTTTGCCCTGCATGATTTCATCCTGATGTACCTGCGACTCGTCGAGGAATGCCGGGAGCTGGGCGATGGGCATGCCGAACATGTTCATTTTGGCGAACTTGTTGACCTGCTCCTGCGTGAGCTGTACCTTTTTGCTATGGGTCTTGTTGTACTCGGTTACGGCATTCTGGAGGATATCGGCTCTAACCTTCTCTGAAGAGTAGGTTGAGTCGGCGTCGCCCAGCACTCCAAGGAATATCTCACCCTTGGGTGACACCAGTACGGTAGTCACATTATTGATGGGCACCTTCAGTTCCGACACAGAGGCCGGAGTAATAACCGTAACAGGTTCCTTCTGAAGGAAGGTCGAGGTCAACATGAAGAAAGTAAGCAAAAGAACAGTCACGTCACTCATCGCGGTCATGTCGATGAGGGTGCTCTTTCTTTTAATTTTTACTTTTCCCATTGTACTTCGTTTACTGTATTATAATGTAGGAAAGACAATGGAATTAGTGAGTAGCGGCGAAAGTGGATACGATAGAGAAACCGATTTCGTCGATAGCGTAGGTGAGGTTGTCGATCTTGTTGGTGTAGAAGTTGTAAGAGATTACAGCGAATGCACCGGTTGCGATACCGAAAGCGGTGTTAATAAGAGCCTCAGAAATACCGGTCGAAAGTTCGGTAGAGTCAGGAGCACCGGATGCGGCAAGAGCCTGGAACGACTTGATCATACCCATTACAGTACCGAGAAGACCAACGAGAGTACCAAGAGTGGTAAGGGTAGCAACGATGGGGAGGTTCTGCTGGAGGGCAGGCATTTCGAGAGCTGTTGCTTCCTCAACTTCCTTCTGGAGGTTGGCAATCTTCTGCTCCTTGGTAAGAACGGTGTTCTTGTCCATCTCCTCGTAGCGTACGAGAGCGGCGCTTACTACAGCGGCTACAGAACCCTTCTGGTTGGCGCAAAGTTTCTGAGCACCGGCGATGTCACCTTTCTTGAGGCAAGCCTTAACACCGGCAACAAACTTGGTGATAGAGCCTTTACCCTTAGCTGAAGAGAGGGCAATCCAACGCTCTACAGAGAGAACGATTACAGTAAGGAAGAGGGTCTGAAGGATAGGCACGATGAAACCGCCTTTGTATACTGTACCCCAAAGGTCCTGAGGATGACCGGCTTCGTCAAAGTGGCTGGCGTGACCGAACCAGAAGATAAAGAGGCAGATTGCCACGATAAAGCAGGCAACAATCACGAGGAAAGCGTTCTTGATACCGCGAACGTTAGAACCGCTGTCGTGGAGATTCTGAGTTTTGGCAGGGGCTGCACCTGCATTAGGCTTTTGAGCTTCCATAATTTTTGTAAGAAAGTTTTTTTGTGATTAGTTAAACTATTATAGGTTATTGTTGGTTATTTATTTTGGTTAGTAATAGTGGTTTAAGCCACCTTAACTGTTTCATCAAGAGGGGCAACCTTGAAACATTGGCGCCACACAGGCCTGTACTACACTCACGGTTTAGCCAAGGTCGAGATGGACAGAAACACAGCTTACACTGTCAACGTTCCTCCGGTATAGACTCTTCAAATATCACTTCCGGCGTCATTCCCAAAGGGGTGCAACCGGATTAGGATATGCAAATTTATCATTAGTTTTCTTATCCCGCAAATTTTATCTGTCTATTTTTTAATCCTAAAAGCCTTTTGGGCCATTCTTAGCATTAATATATGTTTCATAGCATATTTTTAGGAAACAAATATAATAAATGCTTCCGTTCATTTGTTTATATACATTTATCATTGCTCACCAGTAGCAACACATCGCCCATATAAAGACGCGTGTCACCCTTCGGCACGATGTACCTGTCGTCGCGACGCACCATTACAGCCAGGGTATCTGACGGAAGTCCGATTTCTTTCAACGTACTGCCGTCGGCAAGCATATCCGACGTAATCTCAAGCTCACTTGTTGTCGCCGCGATATCGTCGGAAATATCAATCCCTTGAAATGCACTCTCCTTTACCGGCTCGCTGAGCCCGAGCCAGCGAGCCATTGAATTGACGGTGGTACCCTGAAGAAGCAACGACAGAATAGTTATGAAAAACACAATATTGAATATGAATGATGACTCCTCCACTCCCGGAGACACAACGGCATATGTGGCAAATATAATAGGTACAGCTCCGCGCAATCCCACCCATGATATATACACACGACCTTTGAATGTATATTGGCGGAAAGGGAGCAGCGACAGAAACACAGCGACCGGACGTGCCACAAGCATTATGAAAATACCGAGAGCAATACCGGGAACTACGACATGGAGCAATTCGTGGGGATTGACGAGCAGACCAAGAGTGAGAAACATGATAATCTGCACAAGCCATGTAAATCCTCCGAAAAATGTCACAATCGTACGCCTTACCGCCAGACGTTTGTTACCAACCACCAGACCGGCAATATACACTGCCAGATAACTGTTTCCTCCGATAATTTCAGTGAGAGTAAAAGTAAAGAATACACATGATATCACCATTACCGGATAAAGAAACTCATTGTCCACACGCAGCCGGTTGACAATCCATACCGTTGCATAACCCAGACAAAGGCCTCCTGCAGCTCCAAACAACAGCTGGACTGCCAGTGTCGCCGACGAGCCAAGCAACAGTTGTGCTCCTGTATCGTGGTGACCGTTGCCCTCTATTATACCTATAAGAATAATAACAAGAAGATAGGCCATAGGGTCGTTGGAGCCACTTTCGAGCTCCAGTGTGGGACGCAACTTCTGCTTCAGGCCGAGTTTTGCCGAGTCGAATATAGAGAACACCGACGCAGAATCGGTCGATGACATGATTGCAGCTATCAGCATCGATTCGGCCCACCCGAACGAGTATTCCGGAACAAGCCAGTGGAACACATAATATATAAATGTACCTGTAAGTCCGGTAGTAAGAAGCACCCCTACAGTAGCCAAAGTAATGCCGGGGAACAATACCGGCCGAATATCCGAGAACCGAGTCTCAAGTCCACCGGTAAAAAGTATGATTGATAAGGCAATCATACCAACAAACTGAGCCGATGCCGCCGAATCGAAATGCAATCCGAAGCCATCCACCCCGGCCACCATCCCAACGCCGAGAAACAGCAACAGGGCAGGCATGCCGAAACGGCTTCCGGCCTTTCCCACAAACACACTCATCATCAGCATCACGGCTACCACGAGCATTATATTGCTGCTTGTAATCTCAATCATATCTGCAAAGTTAAACAAATATTGGCATGCCCCAATAACACATGCACTATCATGCTGACACCGTCTCTGACGAAAATATCAAAAATAGCATTTTCAATAACGGAGCACATTGCAATAGAATGGATAAAATTTTACGATATATTAAGGGAAGTCGCAATAAATTAACTACCTTTGCACAAAATTTCCCGTCAACATAATTATGGTTATGGCAATATCTATCAACTTAAGGAAAGGACTCGACATAAATATACGTGGTGCAGCCACAGTGTCGCAGCCCCTTACCCGTATGCCTGCCAGATGCGCTGTCATTCCCGACGACTATCCCGGCATCACGCCGAAAGTCGATGTAAAAGAAGGCGACCACGTACTCGCAGGCACTCCATTGATTCACGACAAGCAATTCCCCGACATCCGAATTGTTTCGCCGGTAGCCGGAACCGTCGAGGCCGTTGTGCGCGGCGAACGCCGCAAGCTCGAGCGTATCGTAATCGTGCCCGATTCGAAAAATCCCGAAGAGGCCGCCGCATTACCGTCAGCTCCATCCGACCGCACTACGGCGCAACGTCTGTTGCTCGACTCCGGCCTATGGGCACAGATGCGCCAGCGTCCCTACGGTATTGTGCCACCTCCTGGCACTGCTCCGCGCGACATCTTTGTCACGACATTCGACTCAGCACCGCTCGCTCCCGACTGGAGCGCATTCGCAGCCGACAAGATAGCGGAACTCAACGCAGGCGTTTCACTTTTAAGACACCTTACCGATGGCGACGTCTATGTCGGAGTGCGGCCCGGAAGCCCCCTTGCAGCAATCGAGGGCGCGAAAATCGTGACTGTAAACGGTCCACACCCGGCAGGCAACGCTGGCATACAGATAGCCAATGTAAAACCGGTCAACAAAGGTGACATAGTCTGGACACTCGACCTACCTACCCTATTGCGTATAGGCATGCTCGTGAGCCATGGAAAACTCTGCTCCGATGTAGTGGTGCCACTTACCGGTTGTGAAGTGACCGAACCCAAATACGTGCTCACTAAAATCGGTGCCGATATGGCCACACTGGTGAAAGGGGAGATTAACGATGACACAATCCACCATCGTGTCATATCCGGCAACGTGCTTACCGGAATACCGGTATCGTCTGCCGATGGATTCCTGCACTACCCCTACACCCAGGTGACTGTTATTGCCGAAGGCGACGATGTGGCCGACTTCCTCGGCTGGGCATCGCTGTCGCCACAGAAAATGAGTGTAAGCCGGTCATTCCCCGGTCATTTCCTGAAGAAAGCATTCTGTCCCGACGCACGCATTCTCGGCGGTCGACGCGCGATGATAATGTCGGGCGTATACGACAAGGTGCTCCCTATGGACATAATGCCGGAATATCTCATAAAAGCCTGTATCGCGCGCGACCTCGACCGCATGGAGCAACTCGGCATATATGAGATTGTACCCGAGGATATAGCCCTGTGCGAGTACGTCGACCCCTCGAAACTTGAGCTACAGAAGATACTATCTGACGCGCTCGAATATATGTTTAAGGAACTCAATTGATTACAACAGTGAAAGCACTTAGAAAATATCTCGATCGTATCAAGCCTCAATTCCAGCCCGGAGGCCGTTTTCACGCCTTTGAGTCGGTATTCGACGGCTTTGAGACGTTCCTGTTCACCCCCGCCACCACCTCGCGCTCAGGCTGCAATATCCACGACAGCCTCGATTCGAAGCGAGTGATGATTATTGTGGTGCTCGCGCTCATGCCATGTCTGCTATTCGGCATGTTCAACATCGGCTACCAGCACTGGGTCGCAATAGGCGACATGAGCTTCCCGTTCTGGGAAATGTTTGCCTATGGATTTCTCGCCCTGCTACCAAAACTGGTAGTATCCTACGCCGTAGGTCTCGGCATCGAATTTGCCGTAGCTCAATGGCGCAAAGAAGAGATTCAGGAAGGATTTCTCGTATCCGGAATATTGATTCCGCTCATATGCCCTATTGAAACTCCGCTGTGGATGATGGCCGTAGCTACAGCATTCTCCGTAATATTCGTGAAAGAGATATTCGGAGGCACCGGCTACAATATATTCAATGTCGCCCTCGTGACACGCGCATTCCTCTTCTTCGCATATCCATCAAAGATGAGCGGCGACGGGGTGTTTGTATCTACAGGCAGCATCTGCGGCCTTGGTCAGGGCACTGTTGTCGACGGATTCTCCGGCGCCACACCCCTCGGACAGGTCGCTACCAATGTAGGCGACAAAATCATACTCACCGACATCACTGGCCGGGCCTTGAGCTACTGGGACATGTTCCTTGGGCTCATACCCGGATCCGTTGGCGAGACATCAACACTGTGCATACTCATCGGAGCCGCCATATTGCTTGCAACCGGCATCGCAAGCTGGCGGATAATCCTGTCGGTATTCGCCGGAGGATTCCTGATGGGATTTATCGCCAACTGCTTCCCGACTGAGCTTTATCCCGCATCAATGCTCTCTCCGCTCGAACAGATTACTCTCGGTGGATTTGCATTCGCCGCTGTATTCATGGCCACAGACCCTGTGACCGCGGCGCGAACCAACACGGGCAAATACATCTACGGATTTCTCGTAGGAGTAATCGCGGTGATTATACGCACATACAACAACGGCTACCCCGAAGGCGCCATGTTGGCCGTGCTCCTGATGAACGCGCTCGCTCCGCTTATCGACTACTGCGTAGTAGAGGGCAATATACGCCGTCGAATGCGTCGTCTTAACTCTAAAGCGTGAATGGTATGAACAAGCAAAGCAACGTATACACCATTATCTATATAATAGTGATGGTAGTAGTAGTGGGTGCGGCTCTCGCATTCACCTCCCTTGGGCTCAAGTCCCGACAGCAGGAGAATATCAATGCCGACAAAATGAAGCAGATTCTCGCATCGGTACACATAACCCCGGCAAAAGATTCGGTTACAACCGATTTCGACCGATACATCACCCGCTCGTTTATCGTCAACTCGCTCGGCGATGAACTTCCCGGCAATGCATTCGACGTAAACACTGCAGAAGAAGCAAAAAAGCCGGTAGCCGAACGCCAGCTACCCGTATATGAGTGCACAGTAGCTCCCGGCGATGTAAAATACATCGTCCCGGTAAACGGCGCCGGACTGTGGGGGCCGATTTGGGGCTACGTGTCAATAAATGCCGACGGGTCCACCGTATATGGAGCATACTTCGCCCACCAGGGTGAGACTCCCGGCCTCGGCGCAGAAATCGAAAAGCCGGCCTTCTCCGGCCAGTTTGAAGGCAAACACATGTTCAAGAACGGACAGTTTATGCCTGTCGCCGTTGTAAAAGCCGGACAGGCTCCGGCCAACGGAGAAGACTACGTCGACGGAATATCCGGAGGCACAATCACTTCAAAGGGCGTAGGCTCGATGATCGACAACTGTATCGGAGCCTACTCCAAGTTTCTTGAAAACCTTACAGAAAACCCAACACGGTAAGTCATGGCCACAGAAAACAAAAACCTGAGCGCACTGCTCAATCCGCTGTCGAAAGACAATCCCGTGATTGTCCAGATTCTGGGTATATGCTCATGTCTGGCTGTCACCGCAAAGCTCGAGCCCGCATGTGTCATGGGTATTTCCGTGATTGCCGTGCTCGCATTTGCCAACGTTATCATATCTCTGATACGCAACACCATCCCGACCAATATCCGCATTATCGTCCAGCTCGTAGTGGTGGCGGGGCTTGTGGTAATAGTCAACCAGCTCCTTATAGCATACCAATACGATGTCAGCAAACAGCTGTCGGTATTCGTAAGCCTTATCGTTACCAACTGTATCCTTATGGGACGCCTTGAGGCATTCGCCATGGGCAACAAACCCTGGCCTTCGTTTCTCGACGGTATCGGCAACGGCGCAGGATATGCCATAATATTGATTATTGTGGCTTTCTTCCGCGAACTGCTCGGCAGTGGTACGCTCTGGGGCGTACAGGTAATACCTCAGAGCTGGTATGAACTTGGATATGCCAACAACGGACTCATGATTCTCCCACCGATGGCGCTTATTGTCACAGGATGTATCATCTGGGTACACCGTTCAGTCAACAAAGACCTTCAGGAATAAACCAACCACACATATCTAAAAGTAGTATCACATGGAAAATTTCAACATTTTCATACGGTCGATTTTTGTCGACAACATGATTTTTGCCTACTTCCTCGGTATGTGCTCGTTTCTGGCCGTATCAAAGAAGGTAAAGACTGCCCTCGGACTCGGAGCCGCCGTGACATTCATGCTCGTGGTGTCGCTACCGATCAACTATCTGCTCGAAAACTACGTATTACGTGCAGGAGCCCTCAGCTGGCTCGGTGCCGAATTCGCCGATGTCGACCTCAGCTTCCTGTCGCTGATTATGTTCATCGCCGTGATAGCGTCGCTGACCCAGCTCGTCGAAATGGCTGTAGAGAAATTCAGCCCCTCTCTCTACGCTTCGCTCGGAATATTCCTGCCGCTCATCGCCGTAAACTGCGCCATACTCGGAGGCTCGCTGTTCATGCAGCAGCGCGACTTCCCCAACGTGTGGACCGCAACATGTGCCGGAGCCGGATGGGGTCTCGGATGGCTTCTCGCAATCGTGGCTATTGCCGCTATACGCGAACGCCTGGAGGAATACAGCAACATCCCCCGTCCTCTCAGAGGCGTAGGCATCACATTTATAATCACCGGCCTTATGGGCATTGCGTTCATGAGCTTCCTCGGCATTAAACTTTGATGAATCAATGAATACACTATCACTGACCATCCTTGCCTCAACCGGTTCGCTCACTGTGATAGCCGGAGTGGCAATATTCCTGATAATCACCTTGCTCCTGGTGGCTATGCTTCTCGTAGCCAAGAAATTCCTCGTAAAGACCGGACAGGTGCGTATCAATATCAACAACGATAAAGACGTGTTTGCACAGTCAGGCAAGACCCTTTTGTCGACCCTTGCCGACCAGAATGTATTTCTCTCGTCGGCATGCGGCGGAAAGGGCAGCTGCGGACAGTGTAAGGTACAGGTATTCGAAGGCGGAGGCAACATACTTCCCACCGAGACCGTGCACTTCACTCGCAAAGAGATGAAAGACAACTGGCGCCTCGGCTGCCAGGTAAAGGTAAAGGACGACATGAAGATTGGCGTACCGGCCTCTGTGCTCGACGTCAAAGAATGGGAATGCGAGGTCATCTCCAACAAAAACGTCGCCACCTTCATCAAGGAATTCATCGTGGCTCTTCCTCCCGGCGAGCATATGAACTTCCTGCCCGGCTCATACGCACAAATCAAGATTCCCACATATGAGATGGACTACGACAAAGACATCGACAAGTCGCTCATTGGCGAGGAATACCTCCCCGCATGGGAGAAATTCGGTCTGTTTGGTCTGAAATGCCGCAATACGTCGGCTACAGTCCGTGCCTACTCAATGGCCAACTATCCCGAAGAGGGCGACCGCATAATGCTGACCGTGCGCATCGCGACACCCCCGTTCAAGCCGAAACCCGAGGTAGGATTCCAAGACGTGATGCCGGGTATCGCATCAAGCTACATATTCACCCTCAAGCCCGGTGATAAGGTAGTGATGAGCGGCCCCTACGGCGACTTCCACCCCATATTCGACTCCAAAAACGAGATGATGTGGGTAGGCGGAGGTGCAGGTATGGCCCCGTTGCGTGCACAGATTATGTACCTGACACGTACACTCAACACCACCGACCGCGTAATGAACTACTTCTATGGCGCCCGCGCGCTCAATGAAGTGTTCTACCTCGAAGACTTCCTCCAACTTGAAAAAGACTTCCCCAACTTCAAGTTCCACCTCGCCCTTGACCGTCCCGACCCTGCGGCCGATGCAGCAGGTGTGAAGTACACTCCCGGATTCGTACATCAGGTCATCTACGAGACATATCTCAAGAACCATCCGGCCCCGGAGGACATCGAATACTACATGTGCGGTCCCGGCCCCATGAGCAAGGCTGTCGAGAAAATGCTCTGGGACCTTGGCGTTCCATCCGAAAATCTCATGTACGACAACTTCGGCGGATAATAATCGCGCATGAATATAATTTCCTACAGCGGCGTCATCATATGGCGCCGCTGCTTTTTTTCTGATTAGAAAATAAGGAAGAGCACTCAACCAAAAGTATCCGCCCGGTGATGAAATGCACACCTAAATTTCCTATAATTCTTGTGAAATAATGTAACTACAGCTCTACATTTCATCACTTTTCATTAACTTAGCGGAGATGTAAACCCTCAAAGCCAATAAAAATGTCTGATAACAACATGTTTGACGAAAACGACGCCATAAAATTCATCCGGGCCTACATGCCCGAGAATATCGCCGCAAAATACAGCGACGACGAGATACTTAACATAATCGACATGATATGGGACTTTTATGAGGACAACGGATTTCTTGAAATCCCCGCCGACGACTCTGCAGATGCCGAGCCCGAACTCCCCCAGATAATGGCCTATGTCAGCAAGATGCTTGCCAAAGACAAACTTGCCGTTGTCGACACCGCCGACGTTCACTATATCGTCGAGGGTGAACTCGCTTATGAAAAATCGCTTGATGTCGACGCCTGATGTTCCGCATTGCAACACTCATATTATCCATCACGCTGTTGCTTGCGGGAAGCGGCCAGTCGTTGCATGCCGAGAACATCTTCCAGAAAATAGCGCGTATCGGCGCAAGTCCGGCCAAACTGAAAGCCGACAGCATCAGTGCCGCCAATGAATCAGGCAAAAAAGCGAAGAAACATAAAAAAAATAAAGCTGACATCACCACCGATCCGTTTGAACTGTCGCTCGACGAGAATCTTGTCGTCCCCCCGGTCAACGATAAACTCAAGCCGGTAATTGTAGGCTATATGAACGAGGTGGCAAAAAAGCTGGCACAGCGTAAAGTAGCACGTATCGAGACAATGCGTTCGGGCGAGGTAATCGTGGCAACAATCAATACCAACCTCCTCTTCGCCCCCAACGACACCGTGCTCCGCTCTACCGCACAGGAGATTCTATCACCCTATCGTTCGCTATTGAGCCGCGGCATGTACAAATTCATTCTCACATGCCATACCGACGACACAGGGTCAGTACCATATACCGACCGACTGAGCGAAGCTCGCGTAAATGCTGTTGACGCATGGCTCTCGCGAAATATACCGGCCGATGTCGTGCTTGTGCCGTATGCTCTCGGTGCCTCGGAGCCTCTTTATCCCAACGACTCCCAGTCGCATCGCGCCGCCAACCGGCGTATCGAGATTTTCATAGTCCCCACCGAGACTCTGGTCGATTTTGCAAAATCAGGAAAACTCAACAGCGATTTCCACTGATTCAGCGCTCACCGTCGGCCGCAACTCACTTTATCCCATCGCAGACACTACAGTGACACTCCACACAGATGGCTGACAGGCATCTCCACACCACCTGCATATATTGATAATATTTCTTGAAGCCAATCACATAATGAAATCCACCATTTCCACTGCCGCTGTCATAGCTCTTGCGCTCTCTGCGGCATGTTCTACCTCCCATGCATCGACGCCCGGGTTTACCATTACAACCCCCGTTCCGGCCGAAAGCAAAAACAAGATGGCATATCTTATAAATCGCGAGACCGGAGATAAAGTCGACAGCATGCTTATTACAGGCAATGAATTAAAGTTCTATGGCACAGTGGCCGACCCATACTATGCCCGCATACTCATAGGCGACAAAAGAGGCCCGTCGTTCATCGTCGAGCCGGGCGAAATCACTATCGCCCAGGACGGAAAATGCACCTCCACTGCCCTCAACAAAGAGATGAACGCCTTTACCGAACGCTACATAGCCGTGGCTCGCTCGCTCGATTCGCTCCCTTCCGACTCTCTGAAACAGGCTGCCGTCGACCGGTTCAACGCCACAGCCGACAGCACTATGAAAGCCCATCTCTCCGATCCCCTCGGGCGCATAATATTCATAGACAAAGCCTCGGAGTGCCGCTCCACATCCGCCCTCGAGGACTTGCTTAAGACATATCCGCAGTTCCGCACCCTGAAGAGCATAACCGACCTGGCCACAAGCCTCCACAACGCCGAGGCCACCGCTCCCGGAAAGAAGTTCACCGACTTCACCGTAAGCTACAACGGCACCGACCAAAAGCTGAGTGATTATGCAGGAAAAGGCAAATGGCTGCTCGTCGACTTCTGGGCAAGCTGGTGCGGACCATGCCGCCGCGCAATGCCGTTGCTCAAAGAGTTATACGGCCAGTATAAGGACAAGGGCCTTGAAGTACTTGGTGTAGCCGTGTGGGACGAACCCGCCGACTCCGAACGCGCGGCCCGACAGATGCAACTCCCCTGGCCTCAGATTATCAACGCTCAGAAAATACCTACCGATCTCTACGGCATATACGGCATACCACATCTGATGCTTATCGCCCCCGACGGCACTATCGCCACACGCGGCATCGAAGGCGACGAAATGCGCAAAGCCATAGCCGACGCATTCACTCCTGCTGCTCCCGAAACAGCCACCGAACAGTAACGCTCCAGGCCGACAGGCATATAATCCAGCCTATGACGGCACCGGCGGCATCAGCCATAAAATCGGCCCAGTCCTCGCCGCGTCCCATGGCCATAGCTCCCTGAAGAAGCTCGATGGCACCTCCGAAAAGCACCACTATTATCATATACACAGTAAGCAACCCCTTAGGCGCGCGCACCGAATCATCCAATCGGTGCGCCGCCTTTTTTCTAAGCGCATCGATAGCCATACACAGCATCATCCCCATCATCATTATAGCGTGTACCACCTTGTCGGCGCCCTCGAAAAGCGACACATGATTGCCGTTCAGAGGGTCGGGCAACAGAGTCAGATAAAGTATTATAAGGCAGCACACTATGCTGAGCGTCCAGGCCGGAAGTCCGCGTACAAGAAGCCTGATCATACACTGTCCTCCCATTTTACCGCTACACCCGGAACTCCGCGACGCAGACGCTCACAGAATATCGACGTCAGCGCATTGCTCGTACTGCCATTGCCGGCCGGATGCACCATCGTCAGCGCCTTTTCAGCAGGCTGCCACTCGGCCGAGTCAACCTCTACCGACAGTTTCAGATCCTGACCGGCCGACGCACGCGCCAGAAATCCTATCATAAGCAGACCCTTGCGCGCAAACCACCAAGTGCCGGCAAGTTCCAGAGCCTCGATATCCAGTCCGGTCTCCTCCTTAATCTCACGGCGCGCGGCCTCCTCGGCTGTCTCGCCGGGAGCCATATAGCCCGACACAAGATTGCAGTACCGTGTGCTGATATATGCCTGACGCTGCAACAGCACCTCATCGCGCTCATTGGCAACAAGCGCTATCACACATGTCGAAAACATGTCAAACCAGGGCTTACCGCACTTATCGCACCAAGGCACCATACCCTCGTCGCCAAGCTCTCTTTCACCGAGCTTGCTCCCACAATCAGGACAATACGTAAATCTCATTTCGCGTATATTTTCTCAAAAACAAATAGTCAGGACACACCGCGCGGCGCGACACTGTTAAAAAGAATACTATCAAATAATTCCGAACAGTATACTAATAACGCACAAATCCACTATTTTAGTTTACTCAATGCCGGTACTTACACATCATTCCCTGGCGTATCCCACTCTCGGCGAGACGCCTGTCGAGTCTATGTACAAACTCATAGTTTTTCAGGCCCCAGCGCGGACTTATAAGCATATCACCCGGCGACTGGCTTGTAAACCGCTCGATGGCAATCGACGGATGCAGCCGCCCTACAGCCTCGCAGCAGAAATCGAGATACCCCTCGACAGTCCATTGCTCCACACTCTCCTCACCCGCGGCCACAGCACGTGCAAGCGGAGTATCAGCCACAATCTGCAGCTGATGCAACTTTACCGTATCTGGTAGCAACAGATTTACCGCATCGACGGTCTGCAGCATCATTTCAGGAGTCTCCCCGGGCAGACCCATTATCAGGTGAAGTCCCGTACACAACCCTGCCCCACAGGCAATCTCCACCGCTTCCACCGTATCGGCCCACCTGTGACACCGGTTCACGCGGCGCAAAGTTGCATCATGTGCGCTCTCGGCGCCAAACTCCATCATCACAAACTTGCCGGCATCGCGGATATCCCCCAGAAAGCTCGCTACCCTGCGGTCGAAACAGTCGGGACGTGTGCCAACCACCATACCATCTATGCCATCTACGCCAAGAGCCTCCAGACAAGCGCTCCTGAAACTGTCAAATCCGCCATGAGTCGACGTATACGACTGAAAATAGGCAAGATACCGCATCTGCGGATACTTGCGCCCGAAAAAACGCATCCCCTTCTCAAGCTGCACGGCCACACTGTCGCTCGCCAGGCAATAGCCCGGTGTAAACGCCATATTGTTGCAGTACGTGCAGCCGCCGCGCCCTATCGTGCCGTCGCGGTTGGGACAACTGCGCCCCGTATTTACCGACAGTTTCTGCATCTTCGTGTCAAACCGGTCGCCGAGAAAGTCGGCATAGTCGCGATAACGCTTGTCAGCCATAACCGAATGATTCAGATTATACGCGCGCTACGGTTGAGCAGAGCGGCATCGAGCAGGGTCATGGCGGCCATCGCCTCCACCACAGGCACCGCACGAGGCAGCACACACGGGTCGTGGCGACCACGAGCATGGAGCGTAGTATCGGCTCCGCTGTCGTCGACAGTAGCCACCTCTCTGAGCAGCGTTGCCACCGGCTTGAAGGCCACTCGCATCACTATATCCTCGCCGTTGGATATACCGCCCTGTATCCCGCCCGAATGGTTGCTGATGAAACGTGGAGCCTCACCCGCCCCACGGCTCTCCATCACATCGATCATCTCCGAGCCGCGCCGACAACATCCGTCAAACCCCATTCCGTATTCAAACCCCTTGGCGGCATTGATGCTGAGCATCGCCGCGCCGAGCATGGCGTGGAGCTTACCGGCAACGGGCTCGCCAAGTCCCGCCGGCACACCGCGCACTACAGCGGTGACCACTCCGCCGATAGTGTCGCCGGCCCCCTTCACATCGAGTATCAGGCTACGCATCGCATCGGCGGCGGCACGGTCGGGACAGCGCACGTCGTTGGAGTCAATCAGCGATGGTGCATACCAGATTCCGTCGCCGCGCATGCATATGTCGCCCACACGCGACGTATAGACCGAGATGCACATATCCGGATAAAGCGCACGCAGAGCCTGCATGGCCACGGCGCCACCCACCACACGCGCTATCGTCTCACGTGCCGACGAGCGCCCTCCTCCGCGGTGGTCGCGCACACCATACTTGCCCGCATAGGTATAGTCGGCGTGCGACGGACGGAACACATGCCGCATGTTGTCGTAGTCGCGCGAATGCTGGTCGGAGTTGCGCACGATAAATCCTATCGGAGTGCCCGTAGTCACACCGTCCATAACTCCACTCAGCAGCTCTACCCGGTCGGACTCGGAGCGTGCCGTGGTTATTGCCGACTGACCCGGCCGGCGGCGGTCGAGCTGATGCTGTATCGACTCCAGATCGAGTTTTACTCCGGCTGGCATGCCGTCAATTACCCCACCGATTGCCGCGCCATGCGACTCTCCGAAGGTTGTCACGCGATAAAGTGTGCCAAATGTGTTCATACTCATTCTATTATGTCAGGACTGTAAGGTTGCTATGTCGGCCACCGTGCCGCCGGTATAGGCGATAAGGTCGGCGGGAGCTATGCAAAACTGCAATCCTCTCACGCCAGCGCTTACATATACTCGGTCAAAATTATTAATCGTGCTGTGGAAAAAGGTCGGAAAAGGCTTCTTCATGCCTATCGGAGAGCATCCACCACGTATATAACCCGTTAGCGGAAGCAGCTCCTTCATCGGTATAAGATCGGCTTTCTTCGCTCCGGCCACACGGGCCGCAGCCTTGAGGTCGACCTCCATATTGCCGGGAATCACACACACGAAATGACCGCTGCGCTCGCCGTTGAGCACAAGGGTCTTGAACACACAATTGATATCCTCGCCAAGTTCCTCGGCCACATGGTCGGCGGCAAGATTGCTCTCATCCACCTCGTAGGGGACAAGCCTGTAATCTATCCCGGCCTTGTCGAGAAGACGGGCCGCATTGGTCTTGGCCGGACCCTTTTCGTTCTTTCCCATAAGACAAGTGTATTAATAGTAATATAACAAAAAATGAGAGTGTGCGTCGGTCGACGGATACTCTCATTCCTGTTATTTTGGAGGTCCCAAGCAGATTCGAACTGCTGTACACGGTTTTGCAGACCGTTGCCTAACCACTCGGCCATGGAACCATCGGGTTGTTTCGTTTAACGAGTGCAAAGGTAAACCCAATTTATGGAATATGCAAATTTTCATCGACTTATTTTTCACAGCAAACAACACGACCGCTCTAACTGACTAAATAACATGATATTACCCAATAATAACATTTTTTATCAAAATTCACTTGTGTTAAAAATGTTAATGTTTATATTTTAAAAACAAAAATTATATAAATTTGCCGCAATTTTAATAAAGAGTATTGAAAGTACATTAAATCTGTAGATGTTTTTGTGATGAAACATCGTGTTGATATATTTAGGCTTATTTTACTTTTACTCTATGCATGCCTGACCTCAGTGTCGCATTGCGCGCATGCCTCCGGTGTCCCTGAAGTTCGGGGAGACACTGTCTTCGTACACTATCAGACCACCGCCGATAGCCCCAGAATTCATACATACATAATAGGGGGGGTGAATTCATTCACCCGGAATCAAACGCAACCATGTGATTGTGAAAACTTTATAAACAACCTTCCCACCACTGCCATATATACCAACATGCTCTACGACGCACTGTTGGTACCCAATATCGGTATAAAATTCGCCATCGCCGACCGACTGACGGTAGGAGCCGACTGGATGTATGCTTGGTGGAACGACAGCCGCCACCACTACTACCGCATCTATGGAGGCGACTTCGATGTGAAATGGCGCATAGGCGCGCTTCGCCCCAACGACCCATTTGCCGGACATCACATCGGCCTTTACGCATCGCTCACATATTTCGACCTGCAGCGGGGAATAGACTACAAAGGCGTGATGTCGGCCAAATACAACTACGCCGCCGGAATATCCTACACCTACTCCCTGCCCATAGCGCGCCACTTCAACATCGACTTCTCTATAGGCCTTGGCTACATGTGGGGCAAAATAAAGCGCCACACCCCGATCGACGACCACGACGTGTGGCTCTCCACAGAGCGCCGATCATGGCTCGGCCCCACACGCGCCGGCATATCGCTCGTATGGGTATTCGGCAAGGACATATATAATATAAAGAAAGGAGGCAGCCGATGATACGCCGAGCCACTGCTATCCTGATTGCGCGCATCGCGCTGATTGCCGTAGTAATGGGCGTCACATGTGGCTGCGAGGAGCGCCCGCTGTGCTACGACCACTCCCACAAATCGCCCGTATACATCGAGTTTGACTGGTCGCTCGCTCCCGAGGCCGAACCAAGCACGATGGTGGTATGGTTCTTCCCCGTCGACGGCTCCACCGGCCACCGCTACGAAATCATCGGCGACGGGCGCTCGTCAAGAGCCGGATTCAACACATCGCTCAATGTACCAGAAGGCACATACCGTATGGTATGCCACAACGGAAACACCGACAACAACATCGAGCGCGGACTCACCCTCTCCGACTACGAAATCACCACATATGAGGACAACGTGCTGTCGGGCCTCAGCAACCGTGCCGACAACGCACCGCGTCCCGACGACACCGAGTCGCAGCCCGTACGCGCACAGGCAAGCACCCTCTACGCCCACACCCACGAGCAGACAATCACCATCATGGCCAACGCCACAAAGCCCTACTACGTATGCTTCACACCACGCGAGGTGACCTACAAATGCCACGTAAGAATCACAGGTGTAGAAAATCTACAGCCCGGACTCGAAGCAAGCGCCATCATCACAGGCGCCGCCGAGTGCTGGAACGCCGAGTCGCAAGGCCCGGGAGGCATGCAGGTGACTGTACCCTTCCCGCTGTCGCACTGCGGCTCCGACTGCCTGCAGGGCAACGTGATATTATTCGGCTACCGCGAGCCGCTCGTGTTCCATCATCGCCTGCGCGTATACACCTCACATAAATATTACTACGACTTCGATATCACCGACCAGATTCACAATGCCCCCGACCCCTACGATATCGAAGTGAAGGTGAGCGGCATAAAGCTCCCCGACAATCCCGCAGGAGGCACCGGCATGTCGCCCGGCGTAAGCGCTTGGGAAGACGCAGAGGAAGAGGAAATACCGATGTAACAATCACTACAAACAATCATAATCATCAATATAATATTAATCGAAAAACCAACTAATCAAGTCGTTATGAATCTGAAATTAGTCCCATTTGCAGCAATGGCCGCTATCATGGCCACTTCTTGCTCCAAGGAGGAAGTAATGGACATCAACTATGACCCCGATGGCAAGGCCATCACATTCACTGCAGGTGTAGGCCACTCCCGCGCTGTCGAAACCACAATCAACAACCTCGGCGACTTTGCCGTATATTCTAAAGTCGTTCATCCAGAAGGTGTTCTTTATGACTCTTTCCTTATTGGTGCCGACGGTGAAAATGGAGCTGAGATAGCACATAAGAATACATCTTCCTCAAATTCATGGGAACTTGACCGAAAAGTATACCTACCATTAAGCGGTGCAGATGTTGTATTTTGGGCATACACCGACAATACACCTGTGACAGGAGATGTAAAGACACCTCTTTCATCCGGAAAAGTAACATTCGACAATAACAAAGGTCCACAGATAAACGGATACAAAATCAACAAATGCGACCTTACTGCTACAGATCGCACCATATGGGCTGATGGTAATTCTCAGAAAGACCTTGTATGCGCCTTTGCACAGACTACAAAAAAAAATGTAATCGACCTGAATTTCAACCACGTTCTTTCTCAGATATCCATTAATGCCATCCAAAAAGACAAAGCAGGCAATGACTCCCGCATCGTAAAAGTAAAAGGTGCATGGATTGTAAATGCCAATGGCACAGGTAATCTATCTGCCGGATATGCCTATGATAAAGACACAAACACAGCCAAAGAAAACAATGAGTGGACACTTTCCGGCACTGAGTCCTTTGGCTCCTATTTCTCCAGTGCCATAGAATTAAGTTCCGACAATGCATCCGATTTGCTCAGCAGTTCACTTATGCTTATGCCGCAACAACTTAACGAATGGAATGGAAAGGATATTACCACAAACAATGCCTATATACTTCTTCTATGCCGCGTAGAACTAAAGCACCCTGGCGCTACCCATGATGGAGCAGATCTATCAGACATAGGCGTTGATGGCACAAACCACTATCATCAGCAATTCCCTGTATCAACAGATGGGAAATATCATGCAGAGGAGTATGGATTCTCATGCGTTCCATTAAAATCCACATGGTCAATGGGCAAAAAATATAGCTATAATCTTGATATCTGTGGAGCCAGCTCAGGAGCCGGTGTTTATCCTCCCAATATCCCGACAACCACAGATGCGGTAAAAGCCTATATAAATAAACTCATTCCCAGTTCAGAAACCGAGGGCGACAATACTAAAATCAAAGTAGTAACCAATAGACCTGATGGAAAGAAGGTCGGTGATCCAGTACTTGAAGAGCCTATCAAGTTCAACGTCACTGTTTCTGACTGGGCGAATGCCGGCAGCGAATGGACAGACGGCAACGTCAACCTCTAATCACACGATTTCACTTGCAACCATCATTATAAAGAGGGGAGGCATCTCATTATGCCTCCCCCTTTCAAATCACTCTGCCGCATAGCGGCACTGCTATCCCTCCACACAACCCAAATCATTACACAATGAACCGCATATATAAAGGAATCATCATGCTGTCGGCTGTCGCAATATCCGCAGCCACCACCGGCTGCTCCGACGATTTCGAAAACGACCTGCGCACATCGGGCAACGTGATTTTCAATATCGACGCGCCCACACAATGGACCGGCGGCAACGATGACACCGATAACTCTGCCTCGCGCTGCATATCGATTGAAGCCACCGACACCTCCGACGGCGACACCCCTTTATATCTGCACACATTCGAAGCCGACAACCAAGCCACAGTCCCCGCCGCTCAGTCGAGAGGCGCGCTCGCCAAGTCGGTGTCATCATTCTCCCTAAGCGCCATATGCTACCCCGGAGAATACCCCTCCGACGAAGCCGACATAACATGGACTCCCGACTTCGCCTACAACCTCACCTACACCGTCAACGGCTCCACAGCCGCCGGCACCACCCTGCAATGGCCCGCAGGCGGCAAAGTCCGCTTCTTCGCCTTTGCCCCTATCGCCGACAATTCACATTCTGACGCAGCCGGTGTATTCACCCTCTCACCCTCCACACAGCCCGGCTCACCGAAGATAACATATACCGTACCCACCGACGTCAAAAAGCAGACCGACATAATGGCCGCATGCACCGACGCCACATCTCCCGACGTGACGCTCAACTTCCGCCACGCCCTCACCGCCGTAAAGATTGTGGCCGCATCCGACATGCTCCCCGGCAAAATCACCGACGTGGAAATAAGCGGAGTGTACGGCTCCGGAACATTCACCCCCACTCCCGCAGGAGGAACGTGGGTGCCTGCCGCCGCCAAGGCCACCTACAAGGTGACACGCGACCTCACCCTGTCGCCCGAAGAGAGCAACTCGGGCTATAAGCCAGCAGGCGACACCGGCAACAAAAAGGGCGAGATAATCGGCGACATACCCGACAAGACCGAAGTCACCGGCGAGACCGGCGACCTCACCATGCTGCTCATACCCCAGACCCTGCCCGAGGGAGCACGACTGACCATAAAATTCACCGACGACCTTACAGGCACCGCCCGCACTCTCTCGGCCTCCTTGGCCGGAAAGACATGGCCCGCAGGCAAGATTGTCACCTACTCGCTGTCGCCGTCGAGCATCCACATCACCCCGACTGTGCTATTCAGCAAAGACCCCGCCACCGATGTGCTCCCCTACTCAGGCGCATGGCACGACTCTGAAATCAAGGCATATGTGGCTGTGACACAGAACGGAGTCAATGGCATACAGTATATCGAGCTGCCGCGTCCCGACATCGAATACTCTCTCGACGGAGGCACATCGTGGGAATCAACCCCGGCAGTCTACGACCCCGACCCCGCATCCGACGCCACAGCTTCGGCCTCGGAAACCGCACAGCGCATGGTGGAATGGCACGAATCGCCCGACGGATTTACCCTCTACAAGGGCACATTCGCCCTGGCCCCGCAGTCCGACTTCACCACCCTGAGCGGCACACTGACCAAGAGAGCCACATGCAAGGGCACCCGCGAGAATCCCCACAATCTGCTCGACGATACCAAGGGGGAGACCGCCAACTGCTACCTCGTGGACCAACCCGGCTACTACTGCTTCCCGATAGTCTACGGCAACGCCTACAACAACCCCGCGGCCTACACCGTCAACCAAAACACCACATCCCCGGGTATGACCTATTTTGTCGACTACAAATGCCGCCAGATATCATCGCATGCACCCGCAGAGTCCGATATAAAGGATGCAGTGCTTGCCTGGCAGGACGCGCCCGACCTCATCGACGAAGTAGAGATACTCGACAAAAATCAACCAATAGCCGGACTGAAATGGATACGATTCCGCGTGCGCAAACACTCAATCACCCAGGGCAACGCGTTGCTCGTGGCACGCGATCCTGCAGGCGAGATAGTGTGGAGCTGGCACATATGGGTCACACAGCACCGCGACGAATGGATGGTACAGGGCAAAGCGGCGTGCCACAAACTGGAATCGCGAACCGGAAGCAGCACATCCTCTACCCCAACCGGCAATACATATTATCTGACCGCCTGCAATCTCGGGTACTGCGACCCACACAACGGCAACGACTCTCGCAAGATAAGAATACGCTTCAGGCTCGACTGCAGCAAAATCACAGGTAGCAGCACGCCCGTGGCATGCAACTCATTTTATATCTACAAGGATGGCAAAGCCTCCGGCAAGAAAATCGACTGCACCACAACGCCATTCACACAGGCCGAGTTCAAAGGATCGCTCGGCGGCGACAACACCTACTACCAGTGGGGCCGCAAAGACCCGATGCTCGGCGGCATATACAACGACAAGACCGACATATACAATATCGATACCAGTAGCCCGAACTACACAGAGATGAGCATGGAGAACAAGCCGACATTCAACGCCTACAACAAGGATGGGGTGTCGTACGACTTCTCTCGCAACAAACCCGGCACAAGCATATCGGACCTTGGAGAAGAAAGAGGCGTCACCATCGACTATACAATAAAGTATCCCTACCGCTTCGTGATGAGCAAATATGATGACAAAATCAAAGACAGCAACGGAAAAAATTTCAGCAGATACAGAAACCATTGGCACACCTTATACAAAGTGGATAAGGATGTCAACATACCCTCGTATATATCAGGCAATAATGGTGACATGTTCCAGATGTGGAATCCGGCTGCAACAGATAAAAAAGCAAACGAACAGACTGTTACCAAATCAATCTACGACCCCTGTCCTGCGGGCTACCATGTGCCTCAGGCCAATGTGTTCTCGGCTCTTGCAGCGTCGGCCGACAAAGCCTCAGAAAATAAAGCATATCAACTGGCTGACTACAAGACCTCGGCAAAATTCAGCGACCATGCCTGGACGGTAACATATCCGGGAGGGTCAATCCGCTTCCCGGCCACCGGCATGCGCAACATGAGCCTGCGGTATACAGTATTCGGCACAATGACAAAATACACAGCCTCACGAGCCGATGATTTCACCGACAAGTATTCTCTGAAAGATCAGACATATCCTGCATTTCGTATGATTACGTATGTGAGTACATCCTCATTAAACGGCGAACAGACTATGGTATATCTTATTGACAACCGATTTGAATACTACTACAACGGCGCGTTACAGACCACTTGTCAAAGTCATTACAAGGCAGAAGACATCAACAGGAACACGCTGGTTCCGGCTACCGCATGTACCACTTCAAACAACAGCTACGGCCTTACCGTGCGTCCTGTCCACGACTGACGTCCACTCTGCCCCTCTGCTAAGGCACAATCCCCTACGATAAGTCCCAATCGACCATAATAATAGGGCCACCCGACCGGGTGGCCCTATTATTATGGTATCTGTCTGTCGCAACAGCCGATGCGATTACTTACTCTTCTCGGCGGCGGGACGCTGGAAGCCGTCGGCCTGACAACGCTTTGTCATCTTGTCAATACGGGCCTGAGTCTCGGGGTGCGAAGAGAACATCTTAGACACATACGACGACTTGCCGCCATTCTCACCCTCCATCTTGAGGAACTTCTCGAAAGCCATCACCATGCCCCAGGGATTCTTGCCCTTCGACACGAGAAAATCATAGCCGCAGTTGTCGGCCTCATTCTCCTGCTTCTGCGAGAACTTGGCGTTGATAAGTCCCGAGCCGAGAGTGCCGAGCTGCGATTCGGTAAGAGCGGCAGCCTTGCCGCCTGTCGAGGCGATACCGTCCTTCAGTGCGTCGGTAAGCAGCTGAGTGCGGAAAGCGTTCTTCGAGTGATGCTTCATCACATGACCGATTTCATGACCGATGATGCCGAGCAGTTCGTCGTCGCTCATAATGTCCATCAGCGATGAGAACACACGCACACTGCCGTCGGGGCATGCGAAAGCGTTCACGTCGATTACATCGTATACCTTGAAATTCAATGGTATACCGTCGGCTTCAGTGATACCCTCGGTAAGTTTCTTCAGGCGGATGGTGTATGGATTGTCGTCGGGAGTGACGGGATTGTTCTTGTCCATCCAGTCGACCGATTCCTTTACATACTCAGCCATCTGGGCATCGGTAAGTGTAGCGGCCTGTACGGCTTTGGTAGCACCGCCGATAGCCTTTTTAAGATTGAACTGAGCCGACGCGGGCACTGCTGCAGCCACGCACATGAACGATAATAAAAATTTAATTGCCGTTTTTTTCATCTCAAAAAAGTTTTAAATTTGTGAACAAAGATATAAATAACTACTGTCATGTGCAAAACGAAAATGCGTTCTTTCGGACGCTATATTTTAATCGGTCTGATAATACTGCTGACGATGGCTGCCTACGGGGCCTCGATGGGGATATACGGCGAGACTGTGGTCAACGCCTGGGTGCCATTCGGTGGCGCTCTGATAATAGCCCTGCTGTCGGGAAGCCGCATGTGGAGGCTCTGGAACCGGCTCTCGCAGAGCGACTCGATGTGGTTTAACCTCGCATGCCACACCGTAACGGCCACAGGGGTGGTGATGGCCGCATTCTATGTATGCAACTACGCTTTCGCCGACAGTACCACTCTCCACAAGGAGACTGTGGTGGTGGAGCGACGCTACTCCGAGACGCGCCACCGCACGAAGCGCATATCGCGCCGTGTGTATGGCCGTGGAGAGCCCTACAAGGTATACTACATCGATGTGCGGTTTGTCGGCTCAGGCAAGACCAAAGCCATATCGCTGAAAAACGACCTCTTTCGCCGCATACACACCGGCGACACACTCAGCCTTGACACCGAGGCCGGGCTGCTGGGATTTCCGGTGATAATACGCCACGGAGCGCCGATGGACATCCCTCAGTCGAGCTATCGGATACCGCGCCGATAGCCTCACAGACAATCCATTAGACAATCGCCATGCGGAATTATACAGAATTTCGCGTCTGCATTTTGATAATTCGCCCGAAATCACTACCTTTGCACCGCTTTTTAGCATCCCCGTGTGATGGGAAATTAGAAAGCTCTAATTTTGAGTAACACAATTTTTTATTCCAACAAAATGAAGACTTACAATCTTGCGGCACAGCCCCGTACCGACCTCGGCAAGAAGGCTGCCAAGACCCTCCGCGCCGAGGGCCTCATCCCCGCTGTCCTCAATGGCGGCGAAATCGTTACCCTCCCCTACACCACAGCTCTCAAGCCCGGTGAAAAGCTCGTGGAGATCGGCAACGGCAAAGGCATCATCACTACCGATATCGTAGTAAATAACGACGACGTGCGCAAGCTCCTCTATACTCCCGACGTATTCGCTATTGAGCTCGAAGTAAACGGTGAGAAGCGCAATGCAGTGCTCCGCGAAGTACAGTTCCACCCCGTAAAGGACACCGTGCTCCACATCGACCTCCTCGAGGTTAACGAAAACAAGCCTGTGGTAGTTGAAGTACCCGTGAAGCTCGAAGGCCACGCCGAAGGTGTGAAAGCCGGTGGTAAGCTCCAGCTCTCTATGAAGAAGCTCAAAGTAAAGGCTCCCTACACCCAGATACCCGAACGCGTGGTAATCAACATCGACAACCTCGGCCTCGGCAAGACCCTCCAGGTAGGCGAACTCCACTTCGAAGGCCTCGAGCTCGTCAACGCCAAGAACGCCGTTGTCTGCGCCGTACAGCTCACACGTGCCGCACGTGGTGCCGCTGCCAAGGCATAATCATCCGGTTACTGCCAATGAAATACCTGATTGTAGGGCTGGGCAACATCGGCGACGAATACCGTGGAACCCGCCACAACATAGGATTTATGATATTGGATGCCTTTGCCGAGGCATCCAATATTTCTTTTACCACCGACCGCTATGGCGACGTGGCCCACATGCGTCTGAAAAACAAACTGCTGACGCTCGTGAAGCCGTCGACCTACATGAACCTCTCGGGCAATGCCGTGCGCTACTGGAAGGAGAAGGAAGGTATCGACAACAACCACATACTCGTGCTCGTCGACGACATAGCCCTCCCCTTCGGAGCTATACGCCTTAAGCCGTCGGGCTCCGATGCGGGCCACAACGGCCTGAAGAACATCGCCCAGATGCTTGGGTCGGCCGCCTACCCGCGTCTGCGCTTCGGCATAGGCAACGACTTTCCCCGCGGATGCCAGATAGACTACGTGCTCGGCCGCTTCACCCCCGCACAGCGCGAGGAGTTGCCACAGCGCATCGAGATAGCGTGCGATGCCATCAAGGCGTTCTGTCTGAGCGGCATACAGTTTGCCATGTGCAACTTCAACAATAACGGCCCGGCCCCGGCCAAGGGGACGGCCACCTCAAAAAACACTGACAACAATGCCACTGACTGAAGAACGGATTGACAAATGGATGTGGGCGACCCGAATATTCAAGACCCGCACCATCGCCACCGATGCCTGCAAGAAGGGCCGGGTGCTGATGGGTGGAGTTGCCGTAAAACCGTCGAGGACAGTGAAGGAGGGCGACGTGATAAGCGTGCGAAAGCCGCCCGTCACCTACTCTTTCCGAGTGAAAGCACTCACCGCCAACCGACTCGGCGCCCGGCTCGTGCCCGACTATCTTGAAAACATCACCCCTCAGTCGGAACTCGACCTGCTCGAGGTAGTGAAGATAAGCGGATTCATCGACCGCCGCAAGGGCCTCGGTCGACCTACCAAACGCGAAGGCCGCGAGCTGTCGCGATTCAAAGAGGAAGCCATGGACGACGGCTGGGACTTTGATTTTGACTTCGATTCCGACGACGAATGACCGTCACTCTGCCGATACTGTGCGACCGGTTCAACAGGTTTAATGAGCGGATATTCGGGGGCCGACTGCCGCGCATACCGCTGCGCGTAAGTTCCGCCGCCACACGTGCAGGGAGCTTCTCCCACCGCACGTCGCGTAGCCGATCAGGCATAGTCCACACGCGCTCGATAAGCATAAGCAGTGCCTTCGACCTTGAGCCCGATGCCCTCGACGATGTGATAATCCATGAGATGATTCACTACTGGATTGACCTCTACGGACCGCGTGAGACTCCCCACGGCCCGGCGTTTCGCGCCATGATGGATGAAATCAACCGCACACACGGACGCAATATCTCCATCCGGCTTTCGGCCACGCCCGAAGCAAGCCGAAAGCCCCGTTTCGTCGGAGTGATGGAGCTACCCGACGGACGTACAGGCATAGTCGTGCCGGTACGTTCGCGCCTTGCCGCCATGTACCGCGACATTCCGCGGCTCTTCGGCGCGGTCAACTGCCGGTGGTACGTATCATCTGACGGATATTTCTCACGTTTCCCCTCCGCACTTAAGCCCAAGCTATACATTACCGACCCAGGATGCCTTAAGGCGGCACTCGCCGGAGCACGCGGATTTACCATCTCCTCCGACAGGCTGATTATGTCGTCATCATCCTGATTGACAGCAGACATCACGCCCGCAAAATTTTTCGCGCACGGAATTTAACGCAACATTTGCAAAATATAAATGTTTTGCGTAATTTTGCACGCGATTTACCACAGCCCGCATTATGCGCATGCCGTGACACCTTGATTAATAACAACAAAACATTATACTGCAATGAAGAGAACATTCCAGCCCTCCAACCGCAAGAGAGTAAACAAGCACGGTTTCCGTGAACGTATGTCCACTCCCAACGGTCGCAAGGTCCTCGCACGTCGTCGTGCCAAGGGTCGCGTCCACCTCACCGTAAGCGATACCATCGCCCGCAAATAATATCCCTCTCTTACATAAGTAAACTCATCAAAGCACGGCAATTAACCGATTGCCGTGCTTTATGTATATGTACACGTGATGAACGTCACGATAAGTTGCTCGGTAAGTCTGTCTGTTACCACATTTTTTCGTAAATTTGCAGGTGTCAACACATCTATAAGAAAAGAACAAAAAATCATATACCTGCAATGGCAAAAGAACTGAAAAACCTCACCAAGCGCAGTGAGGACTACTCAAAATGGTACAACGAACTGGTGGTCAAGGCCGATTTGGCCGAACAGAGCGCAGTGCGCGGCTGCATGGTAATCAAACCCTACGGCTACGCCATCTGGGAAAAGATGCAGCGCTATCTCGACGACATGTTCAAGGCCACCGACGTGCGCAACGCATACTTCCCCCTGCTTATCCCCAAATCGTTCCTCTCCCGTGAGGCCGAACATGTCGAGGGATTTGCCAAGGAATGTGCCGTAGTGACACACCACCGTCTCATGAACGCACCCGACGGCTCGGGAGTAGTGGTCGACCCCGAGGCACGCCTCGAAGAGGAGTTAATCATCCGCCCCACTTCCGAGACAATCATCTGGAACACCTACCGCAACTGGATCAATTCATACCGCGACCTTCCTATCCTCTGCAACCAGTGGTGCAACGTATTGCGCTGGGAGATGCGTACACGCATGTTCCTCCGCACCGCTGAATTCCTCTGGCAGGAGGGCCACACAGCCCACGCCACTTCCGAAGAGGCCGAGGCTCGCGCTATCCAGATGCTCGACGTATACGCTGATTTCGCCGAGAAGTATCTTGCCGTGCCTGTGGTAAAAGGCGTGAAGAGCGCCAACGAACGCTTTGCCGGCGCCATCAACACCTACACCATCGAGGCCATGATGCAGGACGGAAAGGCTCTCCAGTCGGGCACCTCCCACTTCCTCGGCCAAAACTTCGCCAAGGCGTTCGACGTGACCTTCGTCAACAAGGAGAACAAGCCCGAATACGTATGGGCCACATCATGGGGAGTATCTACCCGCCTTATGGGCGCACTCATCATGACCCACTCCGACGACAACGGCCTTGTGCTCCCTCCCCACATCGCCCCCATCCAGGTAGTGATAATCCCCATCTACAAGAACGCCGACCAGCTCGCCGCCATCTCGGCACATGTCGACCCCATCATCAACCGTCTGCGCGAGCTCGGCATCAGTGTCAAGTATGACGACGCCGAAAACCGCCGTCCGGGATTCAAGTTTGCCGACTACGAGCTAAAGGGTATCCCCGTACGTCTCGCCATCGGCGCACGCGACATCGAGGAAGGCACTGTCGAGATAATGCGCCGCGACACACTCGAGAAGCACTCCGCACCCCTCGAAGGCATCGCCGAATATGTTGCCACACTTCTTGAAGAGATTCAGCAGGGTATCTACAACAAGGCACTCCGCCTCCGCGAGAGCATGACACGCCCCGTCGACACCTGGGAGGAATTCAAGACCGAAATCGAGAAGGGCGGATTCCTGCTCGCACACTGGGACGGAACAACCGAGACTGAAGAGAAAATCAAGGAAGAGACAAAGGCCACCATACGCTGTATCCCCTTCGACGGCGACACCACTCCCGGCACTTGTATCTACACCGGCAAGCCTTCGGCACGCCGTGTGATTTTCGCCCGCAACTATTGATTTTTACCGACATACAATGCTTATGTAGAGGGATGCATCCCTCTACATAAGCATTCCACTTTCTAAATATCCGAGCCATGTCATCTCCACTGCCGCGTATCGCAATCGTAATCCCATGCTACAACGAGGAAGAAGCGCTCCCGATTACATCGGCACGCATACTCTCTCTGCTCGACCGCATGGCCGCCGACGGTCTTGTGGCCCTCGACAGCTTCATAATGTGCAGCAACGACGGAAGCCGCGACGGCACATGGCAGGTAATCGAACAGCTTCACTCCGACGACACGCGCATCAAAGGCATATCGCTCGCCCACAACCGCGGGCACCAGTACGCCCTGCTTGCCGGACTGATGGCAGTACGCGATATGTGCGATGCAGCCATATCGATTGACGCCGACCTGCAGGACGACCCGGAAGCAATAGTACGCATGGTAGAGGAGTTTCGTCTCGGCAAAGAGATTGTGTACGGAGTGCGCTCAAGCCGTGCCACAGACACATGGTTCAAGCGTTCGACCGCACACGCTTTCTATTCACTGCAGCACCATATGGGCCTCGACACCGTCTACGACCATGCCGATTACCGTCTGCTGAGCGCCAGGGCTCTCGACCTGCTGTCGGAATATGGCGAAAGCAACCTGTTTCTGCGAGGCATAATACCACAGCTCGGCCTTGACACGGCGATTGTGACCTACGAGCGCCACGAACGTGTGGCCGGCGAGTCGAAATATCCGCTCGCCAAGATGCTCAGCTTCTCAGTCGACGGCATCACGTCGTTCTCATCCAAGCCGATACGCATTATTTTTGTCGTAGGCCTCATACTGCTGATTATCGACATCGCGGTAGCAATCTGGGTATTCGCAAGCTACTTCTCCCACAGCACAATCTCGGGCTGGACGTCGCTGATTATCTCCATATGGTTTCTCGGCTCCCTTACATTAATGGCCATCGGCATAGTAGGTGAGTATGTAGGCAAAATATATACCGAAGTAAAGCATCGTCCGCGCTACGCCATCCGCGACCGCTTGCTCTAACCTCCATATAGCACCGAGTCATACTCGACAAAATAACAACGCCGCACACCGAAAAAACCGGTAGTGCGGCGTTTTGCTGTTACTTGCCGAACATGATGGCTCTGTCGCGCTTGGCTGCCTGGCGTGCCAGCTTTTCAGGCACGAACTTCCATTGGTTGAGCGGACGAGGATTTACTTTGCCGTGTTCACGGATATATTCGGTGAGATAGTGGCGGAGATCGCGGTCGGTAGCACTGATGATACGCGACGGCAACTCGGAGTGCGGGATGCCGGCACCCTTGGTCAGCAGTTCGCCGCCCCCGTTGCCCCTATAGGAGTTTAGAGCCACTTTATAATGCTGTGCAAGGTCAAACGGACGCCCGTCGGCCATACGGAGTATGGTAATCTTCTCGCCTTCGGGTCGGGTAACATCGACCTCGTATATTATGCCCGCGGCAGAGTCGAAATTGTAGCTTGCGTTTTTCAGTTTGGAGTGGGTCTGGTCGCCACTGCGCGTACCGTCGCTGAACAGCATCATGTGGTCATCGGCCGATTTCATCTGCTGTGTCCACAATCCGTATGAGCGTTCCAGATAATTCTTTATCTCCTCTCCGGTTAGGTCCATTACATACAGCATGTTCTCATACTTGTAGAGATTGAACATGTCGCTTACGGTAATCTCTCCCGCAGGAATAGACGCATCGTAGCTCAGCGGCGCCACAAACGATACGTCAGCGCCTGTAATGCCGAGCTGAAGTTCATGTATGAGGTCGACAAACGCCGACGGTCCGAAGTAGGCGTTGCGAGTGGTTATACCTCGTGTCATAGTACCGATAGGAGTGTCGACATACTCCTTTATCGTAGCCATCTGCGGTGCGAATTCTGCCATAAACAGACTGTCTGGCTCATAAGAATCCATGTCGGAGATATGTCCGTCGATTTTTTTGCCGACAACATGTCCGAGGCTGTCGACACTGAAAGTCATCTCGACATCCACAAGGTGCACGGCATTGTTGGCCGGATTCATCACCAATACGCTGTCACCGTCGACATTTACAGTCCATTTGTTTTCAGTGCGGTGGTCGTGTCCCATGAGTACAACATCGAACCCAGGCACCCGCTGAGCCACCTCGAGCGATGCATTCTCCTTGTAGTTTACAAGAATATTGCCGGCCTGACCCGAGTGGAACAGACCGACAAGCACATCGGGATACTCGCGCTCCATGATTACTGGCACCCATTTGCGGGCAGTCTCCTCCATGTCGTCAAAACGGAGCCCTTGCCACAATACCTCGGGCAACCACGCCGGTATGCCGGGGGTAATCATTCCGAGCACGGCAATCTTTATACCCTTGCGATTGATTACGGTATATGGGCGGAAGTGAGGTTCGCCTGTAGCGGTATTTATTACATTGGCGCCGAGCACAGGCATTGAGCACTCCGCGGCCCAGCGGTCCATCACCTTGCGTCCCGTCTCTACGTCGTGGTTGCCGATTGTGCCGGCGTCGTATCCTATAAAGTCGAGCATACGAGCTGCAATATGGGGAGAAACGGTATCGACATAATTATAATAATATACTGTAGGCTGCCCCTGAAGTATATCGCCGTTGTCGACAACGATGACAGCATCGTCGCCCATCCGGCTGCGCACGTCTCTGACGGCAGAGGCCACACGCGCCAAACTGCCGTCGGATGGCTCTCCGGTAATAAAATTGTAGGGATAGAAATTGCCGTGCACGTCGCTTGTCTGAAGCATTCGCAACTTTACATCTTCGGCAAAAAGAGTGGCTCCGCAAAGCGCAGCCATGGCAAGTATAGAGATTCTTCTCATAATTAAAATTTCATCACCGGCATACATCGCTACATGCAGCCGGCACATTAATCGGTAGCTTATAAAAATTGCATGGAAGCGGACGGTATGGACGCCACTTCCATGCAAAAATATCGAATTTTGATGAGACAGACAAAAAATCACAGAGCCTCAAGCACCAACACACGCGAAGAGAAGTCGGTGGCATCAGCTTTATCTACACTGTGGAACGCCGGCATCGGCAGACCGTTTGACATGAGAGCACGTCCGCTGAAAGTCTTGCCCTCAAACGGGAGCGCTTTGTTGTCGATGCGGTTAAGCTCCTTAACACGATAGATTTTATCGGGGTCGAGGCCATCCATAGGTACGCGGTGGAGCTGCTCGGCAGCCATCGACTCGGTCTTCCACCAGAAGAAAGCAGCCTGCTTCTTGTCGGGTGACACATACATCAGTGATGCCACTCCCTTCTTGTCGAAGGGCGACTGGAGACGATACAGGTCGCCGAGTTGCACCACAGGACGTATGGCTTTATAGTCGGCTATGGCACGACGTGTCTGCTCCTTTTCAGCAACGGTCATATCCTTAGGCTGAAGCTCCATGCCGAGACGTCCGGCCATGGCCACGTCGGTACGGTATTTCAACGAAGTACGCCGTCCGGTCTGATGATTGGGCGCGGCGCTGATATGGCTGCCCATACCTATCGCAGGGAAGAAATAGCTTGTGCCCCACTGGATATATACACGCTGCAGAGCATCGGTATTGTCGCTGGTCCAATACTCGTCAAACCATGGCAGATAGCCGTAGTTGACACGTCCGCCACCGCTTGAACACGCCTGTATCACTACATCGGGATGCTTGGCACGAATACGGTCGAGCGTCTTCGTAAGCCCACGCCAGTACTCGATATTGTTGTGGCTCTGACGGTCGGTCGACAGATACTGCGAGCCATGTATTGCCATTGCGTTGTTTGCATCCCATTTTATGTAGGCGATTTCCGGATACTTTGTCATTAGCGTGTCGACTATGGTGAACACTATATCCTGACATTTCGGATTGGCCAGGTCGAGCGCCACCTGCGCTTTACCGCGCCCGGGCATATTTGCACGGTTTGACGCCTTGATAATATACTCAGGATGCTTTTCATAAAGCTCACTCTTCTCGTCGAGCATCTCCGGCTCAATCCATATACCGAACTTTACACCCGACTTCTTTGCAGCACCGGTCAGTCCCTTTATGCCATTGGGGAGTTTATTGGTATCGACCACCCAGTCGCCAAGCCCCTGCTGATTGTTGTCGCGGGGATATTTATGGCCAAACCATCCGTCGTCCATCACAAACAGTTCGCCGCCAAGAGAGGCAATATCCTCCATCATCTGCACCATCTCGTGCTCCTTTATGTCGAAATAGACACCCTCCCATGAGTTAAGCAGCACATCGCGCAACTTGTCGCCATGGGCGAGTTTGGTATCACGGCCCCAACGGTGGAAGTTGCGGCTCACCTGCCCCATACCGTTGTTGCTGTATGTAACGGCCAGGACGGGAGTAGTGAATGTCTCTCCCTTTGCCAGATGATACGGAGAATGCTCCTCGTTGATACCGGCAAAGAAGTGAATCCAATTGCTGTTATCGTTAAGCGTGCGCAGCTTGAACGCTCCGGGGTAGCATAAAGCGGCGCCGACTATGCGGCCACTGCGTTCCTGAGGCTTGCCGTCGAGCGAGAACATCATTTCGCCATGAGCGGCATGATTGGGACGAAGCTGATCGCGCGACTTGACTACCTTCACGCCATGTGGAAGAGGCAACTCCTCAAGCCAGCCCTCCTTGGCCCATTCGCCATACAGATTGCTGGTCCATACGTCGCCGTAAGGGAGGGCAATATATCCGGAAGCGTATTCAGAAAGAACCACATCGCCCTTCTCGCCATGTGATATATCACTCCACATTTCTATGATATCAGTCTCCGGATAAGTGCGGTAATTGAGCCGCACGTAGAAGGGATAATACTTGTCTTTAAGACTCACCGAAGTGACATTTCCCTCACGCTCCACACGGTCGACAACAAGGTCGAGTGTCATATTGCCGTCGGTATGGGTGGCGGCCACGGCTGTCTCGCGACGCGTGTTCATTCCATAAGGAGGATATGCGTTTACAGCCGGAGCGCCGGATGACGTCATCGACCGGATATCCTCATCACTTAATTTATCACCGTAGTGGTAGAAGCGTAATTCCTTGCCCTTGTCAGCCTTCAGCACAAGCGATGTGGCAGGTGTAGACACATGGACAATCTCGGCAGAAATGTCTGACAAGCCGAGCATAGGCAGTGCCAGGAGAGAGGCATATGCCATGGATAACTTAAGGTTCATAAATTTACTTTAAGGTTGATAGTTTAGAATTGTTGTAGACAATCACTTAGAGCATGCTCTAATTCACATTCGGAAGCAAATTTAAAAATTATTTAGATGTTTCGCAAATGGTTTCATTGCATTTTCATATCATAACGAACCATTTTCGCCATGAAACAGGGCATTTCATTGAAGCAGACTGAATTTATCGGAAAAATTTGGGGAGTTGCCAACGTATTGTTAACTTTCCTCTAAAACGTATTTACCTTATAAGAATGTGATATCCCCATAAACGGACAAGAACTGAGACAAATGTACATAAACACGGGTTCCGGCAGTCATTAGACAGCGGAATATAGATATAAGATTGCTACTTTCCTCTACAAGCTTGGTTAGCTTATGCCGGTATCCAACTCCTTCCGATGCTATTGCAAATTTGCGAACCGGGCTGCGATGCACCACAAAGTTAATTACATTGCACCGGAAGGTATGTCGAATGGCCCTCAGGCCATTTTCGATTCGAAAGATTTGAGTTGCTCCTCCAGGAGCCTCTGCTGCTCAAGTCTTTTGAGGTAGATGTCGATGAAGTCCTGCTCTTTGGAGAGCATGTGCCATATGGCGACGAGTATCTTGCGTGCGATGGCCACCTGAATTTTCATCCTGCTCTTTTTCTTGACCGTGGTCTGGACGTAGCTGAAATTTGAGAAGAAACAGTTCCGGGTTCTTGATGCGACCCATGCGATTTCAATCAGTATTTCTCTGAGATATCTGTTTCCGTGCGTCACTTTTCTGCTTTTGTAGCGACCATTGCTGACATCGTTTCGCGGTTTGAGTCCGCACCATCCGACAAGAGATGCCGCTGTTGCAAACATCTTCATGTCAACCCCTGTCTCCGCAATTATTGCCGTGGCCGCGCGTTCCTTGACTCCGGGGATGGTCTGAAGACGTCTGTACTGCTGGGGAAAGTGTTTCCCGCACAGGGCGGTGAGTTCCTTCTGGCATTCCGCCATCTGTGCCTCTATCAGGTCTATGACCGCCTTAGTCTGCCTGAAGATGATAATATCTGTATCCGAGAAGCAGCCTGTGACGGCCGCCATTATCGTCTGGCGGCCATGCTTGTTGATGGTGCGGCCATGAACCTTGGCGATCAGCTTTCCCGGATCACGCTCACCGTCGATTATGCAGGAAAGTACCGACTGATAGCTTTTCCCCTTTATCCGGCTCACGTAGTTGCTCAGCCTGAACCCGCAGCGCTGAAGGGCCGCATCAAGCTTGTTGGTGTTGTAGGTCAGATCTTCGTTGAGATCCATGATGCGGCGGTTAAGCTTGCGCATGTCCTGAACTATTGTCTCGGGAACGAAACTTCCTCTGATAAGATTCTTCAGCAAACATTCGGCTATCCACTGGGCATCCTTGATATCGCTCTTGCGTCCCGGAAGCTGTTTGATGAAATAAGGATTGACAAGCTTGAGTTCCATCGACCCGCAAAGCTCGTTCCATACGGGCACCCAATATACAGCTGTACTCTCCATGGCGGCCTCGGTTACGCCCCGGGCTGTCATATCATTACACATCTGGCGCAGGTCGGGAGTAAGAACTCCATAGGTTTTTTCGAAAATGATGGCCTCGTCATGCCCCATAATACAAAGATAAATGCTATCTTTGTGGACATCAAGGCCGGCGACTGTTCGGTTTCTGTCCATACCATTGAATTTAAATTATTCCTCCAAATTACTAAAATTGTGACTAAGAGCACGCAGGAGGGGACAGAAATCGGCGCGTCAGCCTTGTTTTTATTCTGCCGGTGTAGAAATCTCGCTGTTTTTATGTAAATTTGACAAAAACGACCCATATGGATATCAGAGACCACATAACAGGCGTGCAGCATATAGGACTGCCCACCGATGACATCGACAGAAGCATGGCATTCTACAGTTCAATTGGATTCTCCCCTATTTATGAAACCGTCAACGAAGCCGCCGACGAGCGCGTTGCATTCATGTCACTTGGCAACCTTGTGATGGAAATATATGAAAATCGCCATGCGACTCACAGAACAGGAGCCATAGACCATGTGGCCCTTGACGTACACGATATCGACACACTGTTCACACATGTGACTGCTCTTGGATACAATGCTATTGAAGGCCATGTATGCTCGCTCCCTTTTGGGGAGAAGGGGGTGAAGTTCTTTACCATACAGGGTCCTGACGGCGAAAAGATTGAATTCTGCGAACGCCTTAGATAGGCTAAGGCCATTCCTTGCATATGCCGACAAACCGCCAGGCAGATTTGTTATACAAAAGAAAACAGCACAGACATGTACACAGCATCGCAAAAACGCAAAGAAAACATAGCTGAATATCTGCTATATATGTGGCAGATTGAGGACCTAATCCGCGCCAACAATCTCGATATAGACAAAATACGCTCTTCCATTATCGACCTCTACGACCTCCCCCCCGAGAAGAAAAAAGAGATGGAAGAATGGTATGAGTCGCTTATCGACATGATGCGGCGCGAGGGTGTAGAGAAAAACGGCCATCTGCAACTCAACAAAAATGTGATAATACAACTCGACGACCTGCATCGTCAGCTAATGGCCGACCCTAAGTTTGTCGACTATCAGTCGGCTTTCTACCATACGCTACCCTACATCGTGGAACTGCGAGCACGCCAGGGCGATGACAAACTCGGTGAAATCGAGACATGCTTCGCCGCACTCTACGGCACGTTGCTGATGCGTCTGCAAGGTAAGGAAATCTCGAAAGAAACATCCGCGGCCATCTCAGGCATAACCCGATTCCTATCCCTTTTGGCCCGCTATTTCAAGCTCGACCAGGAGGACAAACTGTTTGACAACCCCGATACAAAGTAACCCGCAAATACCCGCATTCAAATATGAGCATCCTTGATTACTTCAAACGCAAAGGCATTGACAAACGAAATTACGACCTTGTCGTAACTTCCGACAAGCCTTACCAGACAGGAGTGACAGACAAAGATGGCATAATATGCCACAAGACATTTACTCCTCCGCTAAACATGGTTGCAGGGGAGGAATATCACCTGCCGGTAAAGGTCAGTTTTGACAAACGGAATCTTTACAGCCTTGAGCTATATCTGCCGGATGCTTCTACTGTAGAAATGCTGAAATCATTGCCGGAAAATACAACCGTGATGATCAGTCTATGGCTGTTTCTTGATGACGGCTCTTTCTTTATCATTTTTCCCGATGAAGTAAATCCTTATTTCGATGAAAACAGAATGATTACATTCTATCGTATATCATTTTCAAGAGCAGGATTCCACTCCGAACGTAAAAATCTCAAGGATGTATTTACATCGGAAGAGATATGCAACTTTCTAAGGGAGGAGCTTACCACTCATGACATTGTCGAGATACAGCCGAGAATCCTTGGCACAACCGACGACGGCGTAGACTGCCGGTCAATAGAAATCAGCTCACCAACCGCAGAGTATATAGCCAGAGCCATTGAGTCAATACACAACTCCGGCATATGACACCAATACAAGGCGCCTTGCGTCACCCATCTGTGCCGATACAAACAGCGCTGTGTCAACGGGATTTTGACACAGCGCCACATTTTTTTTGATAGGGTCAGAGCAGAGCAAGCACTTGCGGAAGGAGTGGCTGCACGTCGTCATTGACAATAAGATTGACACATGGATGTTTCTCGGGATGCGCAGTACGCTGCTGAGCCTCTATGCGTGCCTTTACCTGCTCGGCAGTCATGGAGTTACGCCGCATCACGCGCTTTATCTTCAACTCTTCAGGAGCAGACACTTCCCATACATCATCAACAAGTCTGTCAAGACGGCTCTCATAAAGCAGAGCAGTCTCAAGCCATACACGCTCAACGCCTGCCGACTCTGCCCACCGGCGAAAATCAGCACGCACGGCGCCATGCACTATAGAGTTGAGCAGCTCAAGCAAAATTGCATCGGCAAAAACTACAGCACCAAGACGCTTTCGGTCGATATTTCCATCGGCATCTATGGCATCGCCGCATATCTGTGTGGCAATAGCCTGCTTAATTTCTTCATCGCCATCCATAATCACTTTGGCCCGCGAGTCACAGTCATAGACAGGATAGCCCATCGTGCGCAGCATTTCCGATACTACGGACTTGCCGCTGCCGATTCCTCCGGTAATTGCGGTAATCTTCATGGTGTAATAAGTGTTTTAGTAAGAGTTTGTAATAAATGGTATTAAAGATTATATAACAGGTATGATTTCAAAGAGATAATAGTAATGGGACATCATTACTGATGACGCTGCTCTACAATGTACTCGACGCTGTCGGGAGAAATGGTCACATCACGGTACAGTTCAGGCATGAGCGACATTGTAACAGGAATCTTCGATGTTGGAGCCGACAGAGCATCGGCAAAATCAACATAAGCCTTTATATCGTAAGGCTCTGTATTATATGCACTCATCGGAATAAGATAGCTGACCTCTATCTGTGACGGGAATGTAAGCAGTCCATAGCCATGGGGCATGTTCTTGACTACAACCGATGCCATCTGGCTGCGCGCGATAAGAGGCTCGACAGGTATGGTTACGGTAACATTGTCGGGAATGATACGCACACCGTCGATAGGCTTTATCTTGACCAATACGGAAGTAGTATCGGTAAGTTTTGAGCGTATGATTGGCATCGTCTCGACCGATGTAAGCGAATGTGGCATATCGGTGACAGAATATAAAGTCACCGAATCGGTATTGATAGTAAGCGGACCGTTTACGATATTGCCAAGGGCCGGGCGCACATCAGCATTGACATGCACAGCCACTTTGCGGCCCGGACTTGTAGTATATATAAGTTTAAGCGAATCGGGCGCTACGGTAACAATCTGTGATGAACTTCCGAAATAGTCGCGCAGACGCGCCCCGAGATCCTGCCGGCCCATCAGAAAACGGTTGTCATCAGTGCGTCCCACATACTCCGCCCAATCGATTTTCATCACCTTGGAGTTGTTGAAGCGGTAACGCATCAGTATCGACCCTTTGTCTCTTACACTTGCCTTTATCACAGGCGGTACGTCGGTAATAAATGTAACGCTGTCGGGCACATTGACAATGGCTATGGGCACATCAATGTCGTCCTGCGATTCATTGTTAAGAGTAAGAAGCAGCCAAAATATGTAGGAAATGGCCAGAAACAAAAGAAACAGACCCACTTCACGGCCACGTGAAGACGTGACCGCAAGGTGGATTCTGTCTGTTATTTTACGTATTTTTTCCGTCAGTGCCATCCTCGCTATAGTGATATATCTGAGGGGGTTGATTACAAATTAGGCGCATCCGGAATACCGACGGCCGAATTATTTCTGAGCAGTTGCCTCGGTGATTTCCTGAGAAGAAGGATATACCGAATTCTTGTCGATTGTAATGCGCACGCCTTCGGAAATCTCTACGTCAAAAGTAGTAGTGCCTACATTGCGGATTTTTCCGTAGATACCACCAGCAGTAATAATCTTGTCGCCCTTGGCAAGTGCGTCGCGGAATTTCTTAATCTCCTTCTGCTTCTTCTGCTGCGGACGTATCATAAAGAAATAGAATACGGCGAAAAGTATTACAATTAGACCGATATTCATTATTCCGGCACCGTTTCCGCCGGCAGCCTGGAGAGCTATTAGATTGTAAATCATGTTTAAAAAGTCGTTGTTGTATTTATTATTAAATTTCTTCTCCTGCAAATATACACATATTTGCCGAGAAACCATCACTCAAGGCCTTTTTTGAGGCAAAATACTCAAACCATCGCAACATTCCCGACAATGGCACAGGATTATGCCGACCTTGATGTCACTCCTTTACCAGTGTGCCGTCGCTCTTAAGTTGATTGATTATACCATAGAGCATGCCGGTAACAAACTGTCCGCTCTTTGCAGTCGAATAGTAGTTGGCTATTTCGGTATATTCATTAACTGTCACAACGGTAGGTATAGAGGGGAAGTTAAGTAGCTCGGCTATTGCAGTCTCAAGTATCACTATATCCATGAACGCGAGACGCTCAGGATCCCAGGTGCTACCCTCAAGGCGCGAGTCGATAAGAGCGCGGTACTCCTGCTGATGGGCCACAGCCGCATCAAAAAGACGCGGACCGAAGCGCTCATCCTCAATATCCTTAAACTTGGGCATCAGATTGACACTCTCCAGGTCGTCGCCGGCATGAGCGAAGCGACGTATAGTCTTCAGAACGAATGAGCCCATTATTGCCAGGTCATCATTCCAGAATACAGACTGAGCCTCAAGAGCCTCGGCCAACTCGTCGCTGTCGGCTATCACATTCTTGAAAAGAGCGTACCACAACTCACTGTCTTTTTCCATATCGCTCACCGGATCGGCCATGTAAGCCTTGTATATCTCCGACTCCATGATTTTGTCAAGCAGATGGCGCAGAGTCACCTGATCGTCAATCCAGCTTATGGGGGTAGCCTCAAGATATGCTTTCATATCGGCATTTTCAGCGATAGCGCGCACAAACTGATTCTCGACAAATTTCATATTCGGGTTGAGATCGTCATGGCTTGGGAGATATTTATGCTTGGCCTCGTCAATCTGTATCTCGCGTATATGCGTCAGGTCTATCATCAACTGCAGGAGCGAATGATAAAGTTCGTAGGCCTTATCGAGCGATGTGCCGAGCGAACGGCGGGCATCTATCAGCGAAGAGCGCACGTCGGCATAATCGTCAATCGTGGCATCAAACATTCTGAGAGCCTCGTTGTAGCCGTTGATTGTAAAGTCGGGATTGGAACGCACCAGAGTGTCGATACCCTTGTCGCGCAGAAGCACAGTGCGTATCAGATTCTTCCACAGGCGTGCTTCATCATCAATCTCCATCGGAGTGCGCTTGCGCATGTATTCCTTGAATATGGCCGATTCTTTCAGAGCGGCGCTGTATACTCCTCTCAGCGGAGTCAAGGCTTCAATCCATGAACGCTGCGCAGTAATAATCGGACGGAGTTCATCGTTGGTTGACAGTGCGGCAGCAATGCGGGTGTACGGCTGTCCTGATTTCGAACGTTCGGGAGCAATTATGCGCAATATGTTGTCGCTGTCGAATGTTATGCGATAACCCGAGTTGTCGAGAAGCAGCAACAGGAGTTCATTGTATAGCGAGTGGGCGAAGCGCTTGTCGCGTGAAGGTGCGTCGGGTGCCGGGATAATATTAAATCGGCTTCGTGTAAGAAGGTAGGAATAAAGCATTTGTACTACCTTCATTCTGATGAGTATTCTATTAATCATAACTCGCTTTTTTGAACTCTTTCAATTATCGATTCTGAACTCTTTCAATTTTTTTCGGCTGCAAAGTTACAAAACATTCTCCACTCCAACCTACTTTTATCCCGGAAAAAATGAAGATTTGTTAAAATATAGAAATATTCGCAAATCACGCCAATATCGCGCCCCATCCGTAGCTCAGTGTCACCGACAAAAATACACAATCAAGCATGTGCCGGTACAAAGTCATGACCCGCTACAAGGAATTACATTATAGTATGTCTACTTTACGAGCAGAGGCGCGATATACCTGCCTGTATAACTGCCGGCACATGCCGCAATCTGCTCGGGAGTGCCGGAGGCCACTACATTGCCACCGAGGTCGCCACCTTCAGGACCGATGTCAATAACATGGTCGGCACACTTGATTACATCAAGATTATGCTCTATAATCAATACGGTATGTCCCTGCGCAATAAGTCTATTGAAGCTGTCCATCAGTTTGTTTATATCATTCAGATGCAGTCCGGTAGTCGGTTCGTCGAATATAAACATTGTAGGCTCAGGCTTCTCCTGCGCGAGATAGTAGGCAAGTTTAACACGCTGGTTCTCTCCTCCCGAAAGCGTTGAGGATGACTGACCGAGTTTGATATATCCCAGTCCTACATCCTGGAGCGGTTTCAGACGCTTTACTATCTTCTTGGCAAGAGAAGTTGCGTCCTCGCCAAAAAATTCGATAGCCTGGTTGACAGTCATTTCAAGCACATCATTGATATTCTGTCCGCGATAACGTATATCAAGTATCTCCGGCTTGAAACGCTGGCCATGACACGTCTCACACGGGATGACGATATCGGCCATAAACTGCATCTCGATAGTGATGGTGCCCTCCCCCTTGCATTCCTCACATCGTCCGCCCTCAGTATTGAACGAGAAGAAAGCGGGAGTAAATCCCATCTGCTTGGCACCCTGCTGATCTGCAAACAGTTTGCGTATCTCGTCGTAAGCCTTAAGGTATGTAGCGGCATTGCTTCGCGACGAACGTCCGATAGGGTCCTGGTCGACAAACTCTACTGCCTTTATGCGCGACAAATCGCCACGCAACTCCTTGTGAAGCCCCGGAGCGTCGCCGGCTTCTCCGAGCCGACGCACCATGGCACGCCAGAATACATCGCGCACAAGCGTAGACTTACCGCTGCCGCTTACTCCGGTTACTACAGTCATAACCCCGAGCGGAAAACGCACATCAATATTTTTCAGATTATGTTCACGTGCACCGACCACTTCTATATAATCTTTCCAACGGCGACGTTGCGCAGGGAGAGGCACCGACAAATCACCGCGCAGATATTTTACCGTATACGAATCGGTAGAATCCTTCGGTAGTGGATTCACAGGACCCTGATATACAATATTGCCGCCAAGGCGTCCGGCATCGCGTCCCACATCAATAAGATAGTCGGCCGCACGCATGATATCGGCGTCATGTTCTACGATTACCACCGTGTTACCTATCATCTGAAGACGTCGGAGCACTTCCACAAGTTTGGCCGTGTCGCGCGGATGCAGTCCAATGCTCGGTTCGTCGAGTATATACAAAGAGCCGACAAGGCTACTACCTAACGAAGTGGCAAGGTTGATACGCTGGCTCTCGCCACCAGACAGAGTCGATGACAACCGGTCGAGAGTAAGATATCCGAGCCCTACGTCGCACAAAAATCCGATGCGGCTGTTGATTTCCGTAAGCAACCTTGTGGCCACACGCGATTCTGTATCGTCAAGCACCAGTTCTGAAAACCAACGGCGAAGGTCGGCAACCGGCATGCTTACAAGTTCCATAATGGTGCGGCCGCCGATTTTCACATACGACGCGTCAGGCTTAAGCCTTGAGCCATGACATTCAGGACATACCGTCTTACCGCGATAGCGCGCTTTCATCACACGGTACTGTATCTTATACTGATTCTCGTCGACCCACTTGAAGAAACCGTCGATACCGTAAAACTTGCCGCGCCCATGCCAGAGGATATCAAGCTCGTCGGGAGTAAGCTCGCAATATGGCTTATGGATGGGAAATCCGAGCTGAGGAGCCAGACGTATCAAATCGCGCTTGCATTCGCTCATCTTCTCCCCGCGCCAGCACACCACGGCGTCGTCATATACCGAAAGTGAGGTGTCGGGCACCACCAGCGCAGGATCAATGCCGACAGTCTTGCCAAATCCTTCGCATACCGGACACGCCCCATATGGATTGTTGAAATTAAACATGAGTTCGCTTGGCTCGCGGAAGGTAATGCCGTCGGCCTCGAACCGCTTGGAAAATCTATGCTCCTTCAACCCTTCGTCAGTCCACACAAGAAGCACCATCTCGTCACGTCCTTCGAAGAACGCAGTCTCAGCCGACTCTGCCAGCCGACTCAATTCATCACCGTCACCGGCCACAGCCAGACGGTCAATCAATAGCATAAGCCCGTCGGACGCCCCGGGCAAACTGTCCCCGGCGAGTATCTCCTCTATTTCAAGAAAATGTCCGTCGGGCACTGTCACGAGGCGCGAATATCCCCCTTTCATAAGTATCTCGAGCTGCTGCCGCAAAGCTCGCCCTTCGGGAAGGACAATCGGTGCTGCAACTGCAACACGTGTTCCCTCCGGATATGAACCGGCGACAGCGAGCACATCGCTTACAGTATGCTTGCGCACCTGCTCTCCTGAAACCGGAGAATAAGTGCGCCCTACCCGACCGAAAAGCAGACGCATATAATCATATATCTCAGTCGAAGTGCCTACCGTAGAACGCGGATTGCGGGTATTCACTTTCTGCTCAATGGCGATTGCAGGGGGCAGACCTCTTATAAAATCGACCTCAGGCTTGGCCATCTTGCCGAGAAACTGACGGGCATAAGCCGACAGGCTCTCGACATACCGTCGCTGCCCCTCGGCATAAAGGGTATCGAATGCAAGACTCGATTTTCCGCTACCGCTCACCCCGGTTATAACCACCAGACGATTGCGGGGAATCTCCACGCTTACATTCTTCAGATTGTTGACTCTTGCCCCTTGAATTAATATATTGCGTTCAGACATTGACTTTTCAAATTAACTTGCAAATGTACGAATTCCATGCCAAACGCTGATATATACAAAACTTAACCCTCTACAAAAAAGTGTTAACCATACACATCTACAATCAGACGCACCTTTTATCCGTGAATACATCCGGATTTTTCCGGCATTTTTTTTGGAGGATTCAACCAGAAGAACTATCTTTGCGTTATAAAGACAAAGGGAAAGAGATCCTGATGACACTCTACAGACATTCTGGATAGGCAATTTTTCAATATCCGAGTCTGAGATGTCGAAGATGATAACACCACATCAAAGTAGATTGGGAAACTCATCAATTAATAATGAAATACCGAGACAAGCTTAGCTGTCTGATGGCGGGCCCCATCCCTCTTTTTCGGAGAGTGGAGGTGTCTACGACACCAAGGCGGATTACAAAGGATGGCGAGCGCTCAAATCCTGTCATTCGGAGTTTCATCGCATTCCTTTGATGTGGCACTTTAAAAGAAAGGGCAGACCCTATTGCGGGCTGCCCTTCTTTTTGTTGTTTCGGAATACCCCCATTACATATGAAAGATATTACATACACCATGATATTGCGAGGCTGTGCTGTAGCCGCCGCATCTATTATTATCGCAGGGACGACTACCGCATCCGCACAGCAGAATGCTGACAGACGCACTGCCGGTGACAATCTGCCTGAACTCGGACTGCCGCTCGACATACCATTGATACTCAGTGGCAATTTCGGCGAATTGCGGCGCAACCATTTTCATTCCGGACTTGATTTCAAGACCCAGGGTCGCACCGGACTGACCGTACGCAGCGCCGACGACGGGTATGTAAGCCGAATCGTGGCCTCGCCATGGGGGTTCGGACGCGCGGTATACGTAACACATCATTCGACCGGACTCACCACAGTATACGGCCACCTCGAAGCATTCTCTCCGACAATCGACAAACGTGTGCGTGCCGAACAATATGCCCGTGAGACTTTCTCCATCGACATGAATTTTCTCCCGGGAGAGCTGCCCGTAAAACGTGGGGAGGCGATAGGCCGTAGCGGAAACGCCGGCTCATCAGGAGGCCCACACCTGCATATGGATGTACGCGACACCCGCACAGGCGATCCGCTCGACCCTATGGTATATTACCGACGCCATATAAAAGATGCCGTAGCCCCTGAAGTGAGAGCGCTTGGCCTGTATGCCGTCGATGGAGAAGGCACCGTTACAGGAGCATCCACACTCGTGCCGGCAAAATTCGCCCAGGGATTCACAGCCTGGGGACGTGTAGCTCCGGCAATAAAAGCCTACGACCGTATGAACGGCACAACAAATATCTATGGAGTAAAACATCTCTCACTGGAAGTTGACGGCAAAGAGGTATACCGACGCACAATTGACCGTTTTTCATTTGACAACACCAAGGCGGTAAACACTCTCACCGACTATGCCGGAGTAATCAACAGCGGCTCATGGATGATGTGGACACTGCTACCCGACTCCGAACCGCTTGGCGACATGATACGCACAGTCGACCGCGGCACACTGCTCATAAACGAAGAGCGGGATTACAAATGCCGCTGGATATTGGTGGATGAACATGGCAACCGGAAAACACAGCCCTTTACAATCCATGGCCGAAAAGCCGACATACCCGAAGGCTCGCGCAAGGGCAGTCTCATAGACCATCGCGGACGCAACACTTTCAATGTAGACGGCGCAGAAGTAACATTCCCCAAAGGCACATTCTACAATGACGGCTATATATCGATAACATCCACTCCTTCCGAAAAATATCTCACACCGGTGTATTCCGTAGGGAGCGCTACCGTGCCGGTTAGCGGTGAGTTTGAAGTCAACATAGATGTTCAGTGTCCACCGGCGACCGACACCGAAAAGCTATGCATGGTACGACTTACTCCAAAGGGTGGCTCTGCCCGTGTCGATGCCACATGGCGCGACGGACGCATGGAAGGACGTCCGTCGGCACTTGGCCGCTTCACCGTCACAACCGATACAGTAGCACCAAAGGTACGTCCCGTCAAACCGGAAACCTGGGGACGTAACGGGCGCGTGAAATATGTGCTTTCCGACAATCTCAGCGGTGTAAAGACCTACCATGGCACCATCGACGGTAAGTTCGCACTGTTTGAGCTCGACGGCAAAACGGCTACCGCGACTTTCGTAATGGACCCGTCGCGCTTTACAAAAGGTAAAAAACATGAGGTGACAATGACCGTTACTGATGCTTGCGGCAACACGGCGACCTCCCACGACACATTCATCTGGTGATAATTGACAGACTCCTGGCCAAACGGCAGGCTTCGGCCGAATTCTTCACCTGAAGTTTGGCCAATATTTCCTGACGATGACGACTTACGGTATGCACACTTATCGACAACACATCGGCAATCTCACGGCTCGAACGTCCCATGTCAATCAGTTCAAGCACCTGTTTTTCCCGTCTGGACAGAATACTGTCGTCGGAAGCGGATGTCAGAGGATGAAGTTGACCGGTAACGGAATTTACGGCAACACTCCTGCCGGGAAAGTCGAATGCCTGAGGGCCATAGAGACATAGCGCGTGACTCAAAGCATCACCGTCGGGAGTATATATATAGTACATACGGTGGAGCACATCTACCGGCGACACACCGCGAGGCAAGAAACGCAGTTTGGCGGCAAGGAAGTATACATGTCTGCGCCCGCGGGGCATATGTCGCAGAAAGTTATAGAACCTTAACTCTGCCAGATACTTCTCCTCACGGTCGGCCTCCGGAATCAGTTCAAGTATCTCCTTTTCCCAGATTGAGTTTTCAGAGATATAGCGTCGTAATCCTATGCTGTCACTGAACGCACCGTGAAATATACGGCTCGTGCCGGCCTTAAGGTCACTGAGCACCGCCACAACATTCTCCATCGTAGCTATAGCCTCGGCATAGCGCTCCACCGCCATCCGGTAGGTGCTTGCCGGCGAATGAGGCTGGTTTTTCATTATGGTATCGAGTCTGCGAAAGGTATCCATATGCAAAAATGGTTATTTTCAGCCATTGCCCACTATAAAGCAAGCCATTAACTTTGCAAAGTTAATTGATTGAATGGTTATTTAAAAATAATAAAGCAATGAATATAAAGGCAACATTAGCTACAGCATTATCACTTATTGCAGCTCAATCGGTTTGTGGGCAGAGACTTGAAAAAATGAATTGGTTTAACGAACCGGCACAATGGAACATAAGCGGAGGGAAACTCTCTATGGACGTCACTCCGCAGAGCGACTACTGGCGGATATCACACTACGGATTCACCGTTGACGACGCACCCTTCTATTATGCCGAATACGGCGGCGAATTCGAGGCAAAAGTAAAAGTGTCGGGCGACTACAAGGTGCGATTCGACCAGGCCGGAATGATGATACGCATTGATCATGAAAACTATATAAAGGCCGGAATAGAATTTGTCGACGGCAAATATAACCTCAGCACTGTAGTTACCCATCACACATCCGACTGGAGTGTTATAGCCCTCGACCGTCCAGTCGACTTCATATGGATAAAAGCCGTACGCCGCCTCGATGCCATCGAGATATTCTACTCTTTCGATGACAAGGAATACACACTCATGCGCAACGCATGGATGGAGGCCAACCGCCCGGTAAAAATCGGCATGATGGCCGCATGCCCCGACGGAAACGGCTTCCGTGCCACATTCTCCGACTTCTCGGTAAAGCATCTGCCCGACGCCACACGTCTGAAGTGGCTGGAGCAGAATGCCGCAGAATAAGAGCTTGTTTAAAAATATTGGATATCGGGAGAGAAAACCGATATCCATTTTTTCAAGAGTATCGTTATATCTAATTATTTAGAATCGATTCTTTTCATTTGTACCTGCACCACGGCCTTTGTAACGGTCGCGGCTTGAGTTGAATGTGTACTGTAGTGTCAAGTAGAATGAACGACTTAAATCAGTGACACAGACATAGCGTGTTATATCTCTGCTGAATGACATAACACCATAATTGCGCTGATTGAAGATGTCGTTTGCCTCGACAGAGACACTGAAGCTATTGTTAAAAAACGCCTTGTATAGTTTGGCATTTACGTAGGAGCAAGCCTTGCGATACAGGTTTCTGTCATTGCCTGCGCTCTCCCATGCCATATCGACGTTTAACCAAACGTCATAGGGAAGATGTATGGCATTCTGCCACTGAACCATCCCTTGTGGGTTATTCAAGTGTTTGCGCCCTTTCCAAGTGTCGATTGCAAACCACTGCTTCGTTAAGCCGAGATTTATGCGGGGGTCCCAAATGCCGATATTGCAACTCGCACCTATAAACGCGCGGATTGAATGTATTTCCGGGAAATTATCCAGAGTCATGAGCTTCACCTCGCCGCTTTCTCCGTAGGGCACGGTTGTAGATATGATGGGATCCTTTTTATAGGTATACGACAGTTGTGCGAAGAATCGTCTCCAAGCCCCGGTAAGTTCTACAGAGTGTATTTTCTCAGGCTTAAGATATGGATTCCCACCTTGAAGTGTATAGCGGTTGATATAGTCGATTGTGCCATCAAGGTCGCCGTAGTTTGGTCGTTTTGTCTTGCCTGTATAGTTTAATGAAAGTTGGACTTTATCTATTGTTGTCGACATAAAGAAAGAGGGGAAAAGATTATTATACGTCTTACTCTGATTCTCTTTTTTCTGCCCGTTTTCAAGATAATCGAAATTCACATGCTCATACCTCAATCCGGCTCCGAAATTGAAGCGACCGAATGTCTGTCGGAAATCAATGAATCCGGCAATATTGTTTTCGTCAACACGAGTATTGGCATCATCTACGATTTCCGCGTCAGTCACATAATCGGAAGAGAAGCGAGAGGATACGAATTCCTCACCTGCCTCAATCGTGCCGTTCCATACAGGATAACTTAAGACCAGTTTCTCTGCAAACATACGTCCCCGATTCGCGCCGAGGGAGTGTATCAACGATTTTCCATCTGTCAGGCTGATTCCATCCACCGTGACATTGGATCTTGACTTGTTCCACAGATAATCGGCATTCAGATCAATGCCGAGGTCTCCAATTTTGCCGTTATAATACATATTGGCATAATGCCGCGGGAGCTTCTTTGTGTCGCCTGAGCGCAGACTTGTGGCTACGTCTAAAATTTCATCGTCAGCCGACAAGTCAGTTACATGGGAGTGTTGCATCCTGTCGTTTGTGATTCCATTACTATAATAGGCTCCTATTGAATGCTTCTCATTAAACATATATGAGAACCACGCCTTTCCGAAGAAATCTTTCACGTTGCCGTAGCCGTTCTGAGTTATCTCTTCTTTCCACGACATAGAAGAGTTGGATATACCATATTGGTTACTCTGGAACTTTGCTATTGCCCCACCGAAATTGGCGAATACCTCCAGTCCTCCTGTCCTGTATTTGAAATTCGCTTGATTCACACTGGATACATATTTATTCTCCCTGAGGACACTCCGAAGTAAACCGCTAAAACCATCTCCCTGCGGTCGTTTCGTTGTTATACGGATTACGGAATTGACCGATGCGTCATATCTGACACCCGGATTTGTCACAACTTCAACGTTTTTTATATCAGCCGAACTTATCTGCATCAGTTCGTTGGAATCACGCACAAGACGACCGTTGATATAGATTGCCGGGGAGCCCTTGCCGAAAACCTCGAATGATCCGTCGCGTCCGACAACCATAGGTACTTGAACCAGAACATCCTCGGCTGTTCCGGCATGTTCAAGCTGTGTGCCTGCCACATTCGTCACAAGCGCATCTCCCTTGATAGCCGTTACTGGGCGATTTGATTTTACCACGACTTCACCAAGCATGGTGCTTTCGGTTGCAAGGACAATCATACCAAAATTTCCTGTCAAAGGAATGTCAAGTGTTTGTGAGGCATAACCGACAGAAGAAACTTTAATGAACCGTGGACTGTCATAATCCCCCTTGAACGCAAACGTTCCATCTTTATCCGTAATCGTACCTGCGAGATATGTAGAGTCAACTTTTAGTAAGACTACATTTACAAAATCTATTGGAGTCTTGTTTTCATCTACAACAACTCCTTTTAAATTGGGCGATATAGCAATATCAACTCTCGATTGACTCGTAGCATTTGTGTGCGCGAATGCCGCGGACGACATCACGGTCATTAGAAAAAATAAGATTGATTTAATTATTAGATTATTCATTTGCCGATATTATTCGGCAAAGTTCGGAAGACAAAATGACTTCGGCGTAAAACAAGTTTTATTCGCCCGTATTTATTGCGATAATCTTTCGGATTCGGCTGAGATATACGGGAGTAATAAGTAAATACGAAGCTATATCGCGTAGCGAAACTATGTCAAAAATCTGAGGATACTGATTGATCAAATCAATATAACGCTCTGTCGGAGTCTTGCGGTAGAGTTCAAGATAGCGAACATAAATCTCATTGAACAAGATGCCATTAAGAGAGGAAAGATTACCATCGAATGTGGTATTAATCAATTCCCTCGCTTCTGATATTCGGATTTGCGACACAGATGAAGCGGATCCGGCTTTGATTGTAATTTCAGATGGACAGCGATTATATGAGTTGTAAAAATCGACGACAATCTCACCCTCGAAGGCAAATCCAACAACGGCCTCTTTGCCGGAGGAAGTGATAACTTGATATTTGAAATAGCCGGATTCGACAACTCCAAGATATTTACCGACCTCTCCCTGTTGCACAAAGTGTTCCTCTTTTGCATAAAGGCACAAACTGCCTTTCTCGCGACAATAACTCTTTATCATCGAGAGGTCAATCAGAGAGTCATATAGATTAAACTGCGCCATATCGTTACACAAAATTAACGTTTTTTCTCAATACCCCTGCCATTCAAATCCTCAAAAATAATTAAGAGCTTGTTTAATAATAAATGTTGCTGCCAGGGTCGTATAGCTTGAGTCGATTTTCGACATGTGACGAAGGAGTGTACTTTATGTACATGACCACAGGAACCTCCGGCATTAACAAATATTGGGAAACAGAATATAATATTTTCATCGCCGCCATGCGTTAATATCTATACCGGAGTCATCCTAATTCCGGTCTGTTTATAATCGGCCCATACCAAAATGAAAGTACTCATATTCAACGGAAGCGCCCATATCAACGGGTGTACGGCACGCGCTCTTACCGAGCTTGAAAACACACTCCACGACAATGGTGTAGACACCGAGCTTATAAATATCGCCAACCGCGACATACGCGGATGCATAGCATGCAACCATTGTCGCGAGCACGGACAGTGTGTATTCAACGACATCGTCAACGAAACCGCACCCAAATTTGCCGAAGCCGACGGCATCGTAGTAGGCACTCCGGTATATTACGCACACGCCAACGGACAGGCTATTGCATTTCTCGACCGATTGTTTTACAGTACAATGACCACTGTCGACAAGACAATGAAAGTAGGAGCCGCCGTAATCTCATCACGTCGAGCAGGCTCTACATCGGCCATGGATGAAATCAACAAATATTTCACTATCAGCTCCATGCCGGTAGTATCAAGCACATATTGGAATGAAGTCCACGGCTTCAAGGCCGCCGATGTCGACAATGACCTGGAGGGACTTCAGACAATGCGCAACCTCGGACGCAACATGGCGTTTCTAATCAAAGCTATCCGCTCTCAAAGGGAAGCCAACGGAGGAGTGCCCGAACAAGAGCGCAGATACTTCACCAGCTTTTTCGATGATTAAACCCGCATTGTATCCTGCATGAACTCGGCACCACACGGCGCCGAGATAAAAACGTGGCGTTTCGTTTTGAAAAATGACAGGAAGTGACTAACTTTGCGTAGTGATATCGATAATCGAGCATATAGAATATCTGGTGCTCCGACATGACTGCGTTGTCGTGCCGGGCCTTGGTGCGCTTATAGCACACCATACTCCCGCATCTATTGACTCGGAACTGGAATGCATATTTCCACCCCGACGTTCGATTACCTTTAATGCCGAACTTGTACACAACGACGGACTGCTTGTAAGTTCCGTTGCCCGTCGCCACCGCCTTACATACGACCAGGCCGCACAGATTGTGACCGATTGTGTGAATGCGATGCGCTACCAGTTGCAACAGGAAGGTGAAACAGGCCTCGGACATCTCGGAGTATTGTCGCTGTCCGAAGAAGGTGTCCCGACGTTCGAGCCATTCGAAAGTGCTGATGTATCCCCACGCTATATCGGATTGAGCGCAGTAAAAGCCACTCCGCTGAGTTTACATTCATCAGCGCAGCATGTCGCCGATGAAAACTCACAAACGACTGAGGCCTCGGGTTCATATGCGCCTGTCAGGCGCGGAATACTCCAGGTAGCGGCTGCTATGGTAGCGCTAATTATGCTTGGACTCATGCTGTCGACGCCGATTGTCGACAACCGCGCCATGCGCGCTTCAATGGCCCCGTCTATCGAACGGAGCAAATCGTCGGCATGCGATGAGCTAAAGACACTTGACAGCCGCACACGCCGGCTCACTTTGGCGATAGCTATGCCTGACTCGACATACGGCACAGCCACAGTCATCACCACCCCTATCGTAAAACGCGAAGGACCTGCTCCGGTAGAAAGCATCCGCTGCGACGCCACCGACCGCTACTTCCTTGTTGTAGCATCCCTTCCTTCGGCTTACAAGGCCTCGGAATATATCGAAGAGCACCCCAACGGCAATGAAATGCATCTGCTTGAATGCGACGGCCGTTATCGCATATACGTGGCCACAGGCAAGACTTTTGAGGCTGCCCGACGTCCAATGTCGCAGGAAGGATTTTCCGACCGATACCCGCAGGCTTGGGTATGCCGCAGATAACCTTCATACCGTGAGTTTTCATGGCAATCGTACAGAGATTGCATATGTCAAATATATCCTTCAATACAATGACTTCATTCCACGACCTTATAACAAACCGTCGCAGTATACGCCGATATACCGACGAAGAGATATCAGCTGAAGATGTCAAGACCATCATGGAGGCTGCCTTAATGGCCCCCACAAGTAAAAGCAGCCGCCCATGGCAGTTTGTAATAGTAGAGGACGCCGCCAGGCTTGAAGCTCTCAGCAAATGCAAAGAAGCCGGAGCAATGCCGATTGCTAAAGCACCGCTTGCCATAGTGGTAGCTGTCGATGTGGAGGCAAGCGACCCATGGATTGAAGATGCTGCAATCGCCGCGACTTTCATACAGCTTCAGGCACAGGATCTCGGACTCGGCTCTTGCTGGATACAGATACGCGGACGATATACCGACCGCGACCTCGAGTCTGAAACTTACGTACAAAATGTACTTGATATGCCTGACACCATTCTTCCAGTTGCGATAATAACAATCGGACATCCTGCAGAAGAGAAAAAGCCACAGAATCTGGAAAAACTGCTATGGGAGAAGGTACATATAAACGAATGGAAGGAACGTTGACCGGGCAGTCATCAGACGATTCAGTGCGCATTGTACTGCTGGGCTCCGGAAACGTGGCCACACATCTGGCCAAAGTGCTTGCTCCGAATATCGTGCAGATATGGTCGCGCAATCCACGTCATGCCGAAACTCTTGCACACGACATCGGCGCCGAAGCCGTAGAAAATATCAATGACATAACACTCGAAGCCGACCTGTATCTGATTTCGGTAAGCGACGACGCCATAATCCCGCTTGCAATGCAGCTTAAAGGCCGCAAAGGCATATGGGCGCACACCTCCGGCTCAATACCGGCTACGGCTTTGGATGGTGTCGGCGATGCCCATGGTGTATTCTATCCGTTGCAGACATTCTCACGTGATGTAGATGTCGACATGGCACAGGTACCGGTATTCATTGAAGCCTCCACACCTGAGGCCGCCGGCAAACTGAAGAAGACCGCCGCGATATTCACATCCCACATATACGATGCCGACTCCGACAGGCGCCGCCGACTTCATATCGCAGCTGTTTTTGCATGCAATTTTGCCAACTACATGTGGCTCAAGGCCGACACTCTTCTCCACGATGAAGGACTTGACATACGTGTATTTGCACCACTTATCGAGGCTACGCTCACTAAAGCGATGACAACCGGGCCTCGCGACGGACAGACAGGGCCTGCCCGACGTGGCGACCGGTCGGTAATAGCATCCCACGAATCAATGCTCCAGGGCGATGACCGGGAAATATATTCACTGCTATCAGACTCAATACTAAAATATTTCAACAAATGAGCAAGATTGACTACGACTTGGAGCTCATACGCGGCATAGTATTCGATGTAGACGGTGTGCTATCACCCTCTTGCATACCTCTGGGAGGCGACGGGATGCCACAACGCATGGTCAATATAAAGGATGGCTATGCCATACAGCTTGCCGTGAAATGCGGCTACAAGATTGCTATTATCACAGGAGCCGACTCACAGGCCGTATACGACCGCTTCAGCGGACTCGGCGTTAAGGACATATATATGAAAGCCGGCGTCAAAATCAACATTCTACACGAATGGATGAAAAGCCGTGGCCTTAAACCGGAAGAGGTGGCATACGCTGGAGACGACATACCCGACTATGAAGTAATGCGCCATGTCGGACTCCCGGTAGCTCCTCGCGATGCGGCTCGCGAAATAAAGGAGACTGCACGATACATATCGCCATGCGATGGCGGATATGGTGTAGGCCGCGACCTTATTGAGGAGATAATGCGTGCACAAGGCCACTGGATGAAAGATGAAAAAGCCTTCGGATGGTAATACGCCAATAATTAAGAAATAAATAATCTACTGATTTTTATATTTGCCAATCAATCTTCAAACTATAACTATCCCCTTAAAATGAACCTAATGAAAACTATGATTTCAGCCGCAATGACTGCCGTCATATGCGCCACAGTACCAAACACAGCTGCAGCCGACGAAGGTGCGTTTGATCTTTCGTCGCAACGTTCAGAGGTACAGCAACTCAACCCTGTGCCCGGAAAAAAAATTGATCATCAGGGGCTGATAATAAACCCCACCCCCCACAGCATCGACATCGACCGCACATCAGTCTACACTCTCCCTGCCACAAAAAAAATCAACGATAAAAAAGGAAAATTTGCTTATACAATAGCAGAAGTCGTACCCGGAGGAATAGACCTGTCTATTGATTTCGGAGAAAAACAGGCTAAAAAAAATGGAGTCGAACTTCGACCGGAAGCCTATAAACTTACCGTTGATAAAAAAGGAGTCACCATAACAGGATATGATGAGGCAGGCGCTTTCTACGGTCTGCAGACCCTGCGCCAGATACTCACATCGGAAATTGCCTCATCTGGCACTATTCCGCATATGACTATCAACGACTGGCCATCGCTGTCGCGCCGAGGTGTCATAGAGGGATTCTATGGTGCTCCATGGAGCCACGATGTGCGCCTGTCGCTCATTGACTACTATGGGAAAAACAAGCTCAACAGCTATTTCTTCGGGCCTAAGGACGACCCCTATCACAGCACTCCCCACTGGAGACAGCCCTACCCTGAACCCGAAGCTAAAAAAATCAAGGAACTGGTAGAGGCCGCCAACCGCAACCATGTCGACTTCATCTGGGCAATCCACCCCGGGGGAGATATCCGCTGGAACGAAGCCGACTACGATAGCCTTGTCAACAAGCTCGATATGATGTACGACCTGGGAGTAAGGGCATTCGCTCTATTCTTTGATGATATCGACGGCGAAGGACGCAATCCGGTGAAACAGGTCGACCTGTTCAACCGTCTCAACCGAGAGTTTGTGAAAAAGAAAGGCGATGTAAGCAATCTCGTAGTATGCCCGACCGATTATTCGCGCCTATGGGCCAAAACCGATTCGGCCGGCGCACTGGCCACATACGGGCGCTCGCTCGACAAATCGATAGAAGTATTCTATACCGGCGACGTAGTTTGCAGCGACCTTACACACGAAACAATGGACTTCTTCAACGGTCTTATCCGCCGCCCCGGATTCTGGTGGTGGAACTATCCCGTATCTGACTACTGCCGGAATTTCATACTTCAGGGCCCGGTATACGGACTGGACACTACAATCACAGAAGAAGATGTTGTAGGATTCGGGACAAACCCCATGGAACATGGCGAAGCCTCTAAACTGGCTCTTTATGGTGTAGCCGACTATACCTGGAATACCCCCGCCTACAATGCCATCGACAACTGGGAACGCGCCCTATCCGATCTCGCCCCCGATGCCACTGACGCATACCGCACATTCGCCATACACTCTGCAGACACCGAAAACGGATACCGACGTGATGAATCGTGGGAAACTTCGACCTTCTCTCTCAACGAATACACTCCTGAAAAAGCCGCGGCTATGCTGGCTGAATTTGAGAAAATCGAGAAAGTGCCTGCCACTATGGAGGCGAAATGCAACAATCAACTGCTGATGAAGGAGCTTAAGCCCTGGCTTACCGAATTTGGCAAACTCGGCAAGCGCGGAGTTGAAGCCATCGGCCTGATTGAACAATACCGCGCCGGCAACGACTCAATATTTTGGACCGGATATGTAGATGCGCTTATGACTCCTGAAGAACGCAAAGCCTACGACGCCCACAAATCAGGCACCCTGAAACTGCAGCCTTTTATCGAGAATGCGCTCGAAGACATGGTAATCGGATTCTACGGTCGAGTTGCCGGAAACACTCCGGCCATTCATATCCCTATCGGCTCATATCCCAACCTGGCCACACGCCAGTCGCGCCTGATGACCGACAGAGATACCACAAACCACTATACCTCGGCTGAAGCGCAGAAAGATGGCGACTGGATTGGTCTCGACCTCGGCACACTCCGTAAAGTCAACAACATACGCGTGATGCAGGGACGTAACTCTACAGCCGACACCGATTATTTCGACAATGTCGTACTTCAGGCATCAGCCGACGGACATACATGGACCGACCTCACATCTCCGCTAAAGGAGACGTATGATATCATCTGGAAAGATGACAACGGAATCGATGCCCGCTACGTGCGCATAAAGAGACTCGACTCCAAGCGCACAAGCTGGACCACAGTGAGAGAATTCTTCGTAAATCCCGTCACCGCCGACAATCTTCCCTACAGCGCTACCGCATCTGCAGTCGACATCATGCTCAACGCCTTTGACAATAATCCCGACACATATTCTACCCTTGCGGGAGACACTTGGAACATCACTCCCGAGAGCGGAGCCAACTCAATTCTTGTACTCAGCAAGACAATCGACAATCCTGTCACTGTCGACCAGATAGACGCAAAAGGCAATATCGTGTCATCCGATACAATTACTACACCTTGGCGCAAAATCAATCTTGCAAACGGCACAACTAAAGTCAACTTCAGCTCGGCAGGAGCTGACATTTGCGAGATAGTAGTGCTCTGACACCGATAATTCATACACAGCCTACCATAATGGCAAAGTCAACAGTCCCTACCGATTTTATCAACGGCCGTAGATTGCTCCTCGCAAGCCATTCTCCTCGTCGACGTGAACTCCTCGCGATGCTTGACATTCCGTTTGAAATAGCCGAAAGCATCGACGTCGACGAAACATACAGCCCCGACATGCCAATCGAGGATGTGCCGGCACATCTTTCTCAGAAAAAAGGCGACGCTTATTGCAGCCACCTGAAAGATGACGAAATAATAATCACCGCCGATACCGTGGTGATAATCGACGGTATGATTCTCGGCAAACCAAAGGACGAAGCCGATGCCATAGAAATGCTGAAAGCACTTCGTGACCGGAGTCAGACTGTAGTTACCGGAGTCACCCTCACCGACTCAATCCACCGACATACATTCTCGGTAAGCACCGACGTACGGTTTGCCGCCATTTCCGACGATGAGATACAGTATTATGTAGAGAAATATCGTCCGCTCGACAAAGCCGGAGCCTACGGTATCCAGGAATGGATAGGTGCAATCGGTATCGAAAGTATCAGCGGCAGTTTCTACAACGTGATGGGACTCCCTGTACACCGACTATATAACGAATTGAAAAACTTCATTGACCCTGTATAAATTAGAGCATATCTATAAGCGCACATTCACACTCGGATAATATCCATGTGCAAAACATCATCCTAAATTGTAGAAGTGGGGTGGCCCGATTATTGGCCACCCCACTTCTACAATTTTACAGTTATGTCTAACGCAATTATCTTATAGGGATATTAAGCGTAGCCTTACGAAGCCCCGATGCAATAGCTGTAACAGTCACTACACCGGATGGATTGTCCGCATCATCGGCATTGATGCCCTCAATGATTGCTGTACAGCGCCCTGAAAACAAATGCATTCTTGGCTCTTGCAACGGGTCAAGAGAGGTGGGGTCACCATTAGCTGCAGCGCGGAACCGACCCTGACCTTTCACCTCGAATTCTACAAGCCGCGAGTCATCAGGACAAAAATTGCCATCCCGGTCAACAACACTTACAGTGATGTAAGCCAAAGGCCGGTCGGCATCGGCATTGGCAGTCAGCTCGGCCTGCGATGAAGAAAGAGATAACGCATAAGGTGTGTCTGCTGTACGCACCGTCTGCTCCATTGCTGCACGTCCGTCGTCATCATATGCAACGACACGTATTTCGCCCGGGGTGTAAACAACATAGTCCCAGACAAGACGATAACGACGTATCAGCGCAAGAGAATCACCTGCAGCTACGGCACTGTCAGCTTCCACAGCCGACAGTTTACGGCAACGGCCCATGCTTACCCCATTTATCCAAAGCTCGCCTTCATTAAAATCCGTATAGGCGATAACAGGAGTAATCTTTCCCTCGCGTCCGGGATGTGTCCAATGAGGAGCGACATATAGCGTGTGGTCATCTTTACGCCATTGTGAGCGATACAACCAATAACGGTCCTTAGGTATTGACGCAAGGTCTATTATCCCAAACAGAGAGCTATGGCTCGGCCATGCATCCGTATTGTAAGGCGAAGGTTCGCCAAGGTAATCAAACCCCGTCCAGACAAACTGCCCCATGGTCCAGGGAAAATCATCGGCAAGAGCAAAATCAACTTCGGGAATATTGGCCCACGCACATGATTCAACCTCATAGGCATTGCTTTGATGGTCGGGATACGTAGCATTGCCGGAAATCTCGACAGGCCATTTGTATACTCCACGCGAACTTACCGCCGATGCCGTCTCCGACCCCAGCACAACACGCTGAGGAAGCATATCGTAGGCTTCGTGGTATTTATGAGTGCGATAATTGAGTCCGGGCATATCGAGAGCGGCGGCAAAGCCGTTTTCGAGCGTACATGCCACCTGGTCCATTCCCGCAGTGACAGGACGTGTCGGATCCTCACGATGGCAGATATCGCGTAGCCATGCAGCCATAGCCGCGCCATCCTCGGAACATTGGGTAGGCACCTCATTGCCCACCGACCACATGACTACCGAAGGGTTGTTGCGATAGTGTCGAAGCATTTCTACCATGTCACGCTCGGCCCATTCGTCCCAGAAGCGATGGTAACCGTTGCGGCACTTGGCAATCTCCCATTCGTCAAACGGCTCAATCATCATCATAAAGCCCATCTCGTCACAAAGCTCTACAAGCTGAGGATCGGGCATGTTATGGGAAGTGCGCACCGCATCGCAGCCCATCTCCTTCAGCATCTCAAGCTGATGACGCAGAGCATTTCGATTGACTGCGGCACCGAGTGGACCAAGGTCATGATGGTTACATACTCCCTTAAACTTGCGATGATGGCCGTTTAGATAGAATCCACGGTGGGGTATCACTTCTATCGTGCGTATGCCGAAGCGGGTTGTCACAGAGTCACACAGATATCCTCCTGTATCGTACACACGTGTCACAGCGGTATACAGACATGGAGATTCGGGCGACCATAGCGCGGGAGAGGATACTTCGATATTCTGCTCCACACAGCCGGTCGAATCAATATGAGACACAATACCCGACATACGTCCCGACGAAATGCCATTCGGATTGATTATCTCCGTATCAACACGTACGCCGTGTGTCGGCGAAACGGCATTCACCAATGTGCGTATCCTTACAGTGGCAAAATCATCCTTGACATAGGGTGTGGTGATATGCACTCCCCATACAGGCACATACAATGAGTCTGTAGTAAGCAGATGTACGTTGCGGTAAAGTCCGGCACCAGGATACCAGCGCGAGCTAAACGGAAGATTTTCAAGCCGCACCATCACCACATTGTCTCGTCCATCGGGATTGAGATACGGGGTGACGTCGAAATGAAACGAGGCATAGCCATAAGGCCATTCGCCTACCTTATGTCCATTTACCCATACCTTAGCCTCGCTCATGGCTCCGTCAAAAACAAGTGTAGCCATTTTGCCGGGCCTCACATCGAAACTTCGACGATACCATCCTATGCCCATGTATGGCAGACCGCCGGTGCGACCGGTTTTCAACGTGGGATGCGTCTCTCCATCCTGTATGACCTGTACAGTCTGGAGATCGTTGCTCATGTCAAACGGCTGGTCGATAGCCCAGTCGTGTGGCACACTGACACTCTCCCACCCTGTCGAACGGTCGGCTTTCAAATCGATATTTGCTATATCGCCGCGATGAAATTCCCACCCTTTTCGAAGCGTAACCATCTCCCGGGCTGTTGAGTTCAAGGCCATAACGACCAGCGACAGTAAAAATATTCCGGTTCTTCTCATAAGCAAGTCAGAGTGTGACGGTGGCTGAAAGCAGCAGATTGTCGGAAGAATGGCCTACACGTATGGTAAAGTCACCCGGTTCTACGCGGAAACCTCCGAAATCCATATCATAAAAAGCAAATGCCTCTTTACCGAGCGTGATGGTGACATGACGTTTCTCTCCCGGTTGTAAAAACACCTTCTCATAGCCTTTAAGCTCCTTGGCAGGTCGGGGCACGGAGCATGACGAATCGGATACATATATCTGGGCTACCTCGGCTGAGGCAACACGGCCTGTATTCTCTATATCAAAATCGACAGTCACACTGTCGGAAGATATACGCGTCACCTTCAGCCCTGAATAATCGAAAGTAGTATAACTCAGTCCGTGACCGAAAGGATAAAGAGGCTTCACTCCCGTACGGTCATAGCCACGGTAGCCTGTAAATATGCCCTCGCCGTAGTCGATACGAGCCGATTCCCAACGCGGATTGGAAGTAGCATGGTAATATGCCGATGAGGGATTGTCAGCCTCTGTTCGTTCTATGCTTATCGGCAGACGTCCGGAAGGAGAGAGTTTACCTGTGAGAATTTCTGCAATGGCTTGCCCCCCTTCCTGACCGGTATGCCATGCCATCAGAATGGCCGGGACATCATTGTGCCACGATTCCATTTCTACCGCACCTCCGGCATTAAGCACTACGGCAACTCTGGGATTGAGTGCTGCGACACGCCTGATAAATTCCACTTTATATTCAGGAAGAGCAAAAGGACGGTCAAAGCCCTCGCCTTCCGTATCGCTGTCAAAACCTGTACACAACACTACATTATCGGCTCTCTTTAATTCTTTCGTTAAAGTATCATCATCAAATTCCATCATCGCAAAATCAATTTTCGCGTCGGATATATTGTCGAAATACTCGATACGCAGATTCAACGCCTGTCCGGCATCGACCGGAAGCTGTATCTCCCGTCTGGAGTAAGAATGATTTCCCCAGTCACCTGCAACCACTTTTCCATTGACGTATACACGATAGCCGTCATCACCGCCGACCGATAGCTTGAGATTACGCTTACTGTCGGCAGGCGCTACCCAACCGGTCCAGCGCACTGAGAATCCGTCAACAGGGATTGACGCGTCGGGCGAACCGCTTCCCCAGTCAAATGAAATAACCGAATCGCAACGCACTGCCGCAGGATTACCCTCAAATGATTTATTGGGGAAATACTCTCCGGTAAATCCGCGTGATGTGCGAGTAGAGTCAGTCCATACGTCACAGCCTACTATATCACGAAACAGAACGCTGTCGGTAAGAACAACGGTATTACGGCGAATTTTCTTCATTCCACCGGCAACCGTTGTCGTGCGGAACGGACTTACAAACCCACTGCCGCCTCCGGTAGTAACATGGTCGGCATAAGGACCGAGCACTACTGTGCGTCCCTTAAGCGGAAGCATGTCATTATCATTTTTTAGCAGGACTATTCCGCCACGCGCGGCATCAAGAGCTGTGAGCGATGATGACTGCGCGTCGAGAGCTATAGAAGAGTCACGTTGCTCGCGGTCGAACAATCCGAATCGGGAATATGTACGCAGAATCCTTGCTACCTTATCATCAACAGTAGCCTGCGACACACGGCCTGTCTCAATGGCGGCCTTGAGTTTTTCCGGAGTAAACCATACCGCTTTTGGCATTTCAAGGTCAAGACCGGCATTAGCGGCACCGACTGTCGAATACACTGATGTCCAGTCGCTCATAAGTATGCCGTCGAACCCCCATTCACCCTTGAGTATATCGTTGTTGAGCCATGCATTCTCGGTGGCATGTACGCCATTGAGTGGATTATAACTGTTCATTACCGCCCCGACACCGGCCTCCACAGCCTTTCGGAATGCAGGAAAATATATCTCATTGAGAGTACGCTCGTCGACCTCGCTCGACGCATGATGGCGGCTCCATTCCTGATTATTTGCGGCAAAATGCTTAACAGTAGCCATGACCCCGCGCGACTGCATGCCTCGGATATATGCTACAGCAGTTTCCGATGCGAGGTAAGGGTCTTCGCCCATGTATTCATAATTGCGGCCGCACAGGGGGGAACGATAGATGTTGACACCAGGTCCGAGCATAATGCCGACACCTCTGGCCCTGGCATCATCGCCGATGCTCTCCCCTACACGCCGGGCGATATCACGGTCCCATGACGCGGCGGTAAGGATGCCACACGGATAGAGAGTAGAGTGCGGTGCATGATTGCGCACACCCTGAGGGCCGTCGGCCAGCAGCACCCTGGGGATACCAAGGCGCGGTATGGCGCGTATAGAGAACGATGTTTCGCCCGACAGGAGCGAGATTTTCTCGTCAATAGTCATTTTGTCGACCAGTTGCCTGGCCCGGGCATCATGGTCAGTCACACCTGCCGCAAAAAGTGCAGTTGAGAGAGTGGCGGCTGCCAGTGTAGCAGCGCATTTTTTGTATAAATTCATGATAATAAAGTTATTCCATTACAAGATTTACAGTATGTGGGCCGACAATTATTTTGAAATCGCCCGGTTCAAGTATAATATTGCCGTCGGCATCAGGAAATGAAAGATGCTTCACCGGATCGATGACAAACTTGAATGTCGTTGTCTCACCCGGCTTTAACTCACGCTTCTCAAAATGCTTCAACTCCATTATCGGACGTGTGATTGATGCTGCCGGATCGGATATAAACCATAGTACCGCCTCAGCTCCGGCACGCGATCCGGTGTTGGTCACCGGTACCGTTACCGTCACTTTCTCGCCCTTCCTGAAAGTGGATGAACTTACCGACGGCTCTCCATATGCGAATGTCGTATAGCTGAGTCCATGGCCAAAAGGATACAACGGGGTCGACGGGATATCCTGGTAGAAACCCTGATGGCGGCGTGCAGAGCCGCGTCGGTTGTAATAGATAGGAATCTGGCCTGTAGAACGCGGGAATGTCATTGCAAGTTTGCCTGAAGGATTGACGTCGCCCGACAGTATATCGGCGGCGGCGGCACCTCCGGCAGTACCCGGTTGCCATACTTCAATAATCGCATTTGCAAGTGGCTCCATCTGCGAAAGGTCAAGCGGACGACCGCTACTGAGAAGCATCACTACCGGTTTGCCTGTAGCTGCAATTTTCTCGGCGAGCTGAAGCTGTGCCTCAGGCAAAGCGATAGTGCTGCGTGATGCATTCTCCCCACTCCAGCGGCGTTCCTCGCCGAGGCAAAGTATCACGACATCGGCCCAGCAGGCTGTATCTACGGCCTGTGCCAGTTCTACCTCAGTGGTTTTGTCCAGATCGGAGCCTTTGGCAAAGCGAATTTCAGCCTCCGGAGCAAAACGGTCAAGGATACCCTGATAGAGAGTTACGGTTTCATCATAAACGCCACGTCCGTTCCAGCTGCCCTGAAGTGATGCACTGCTTTTCGCAACCGGTCCAATCACAGCTATGCGACCGACACCATTGAGGGGCAGGATTCCGATAGAGTCGTTTTTGAGAAGAACCATAGACTCGGCGGCAAGCTGTCGGGCTGCGGATAAAGCGTCGGGACGCATGAATCTGTCGGGATGATTGCCGGTATAAGGTTTCTCAAACAAACCGAGCAACATCTTCACACGTAACACACGACGCACCGATTCGTCAAGAAGTACAGAGTCAACCTTACCCTCATCAATAAGATCTTCAAGATACTTGTCGTAGGCGTGGCTCATCATATCCATCTCCAGACCAGAGTTGAACGCCCGCAATCCGGCCTCTTTCTTGTCGGCTGCATTTCCTTGGTTTACAAGCTGCTCTATCGAGCCCCAGTCGCTCACCACAAATCCTTTATGTTTCCAGCGGTTCTTCAGGATTTCAGTAAGTGTGTAATAATTGGCAGAACCCGGTATACCGCTTATGTCATTGAACGAGCTCATAAGTGTCAGCGCTCCTGCATCTACTCCCGCTTTGTATGGCGGAAGATATGTATCCCAGAGTGTCTGTGGCGACACCTCGGTATATACATAATCGCGGCCGGCCTCAGATGCCCCATATGCCACATAATGCTTCAGACATGCGGCTATCGTTGTAGAATCGGCAAGCGACTTTCCCTGATATCCGCGTACAGTAGCGGCACAGAAAGCGGCATTGGCATAAGGATCCTCTCCATAGCCCTCCGACACACGCCCCCATCGAGGATCGCGGGCAACGTCAATCATAGGCGAGAATGTCCAGTCAATACCAGACATACGGCCCTCTGCGGCAGCATACGATGTCATACGCTCCACAAGAGGAACATTCCATGAACATGCCTGCCCGAGCGATATAGGATAAATCGTGCGGAAACCATGTATCATATCGTAGCCGAAAATACACGGTATGCCCAGACGAGACTCTTCCATACACCTGCGCTGGTAGGCATTACGCAAATCGGGATTATCATTGTAATATATTACAGAACCAAGTTCGGCAGGAAGCTCTCCAGCTACCTCTCCCACATTATTCTCATTGTTATTATTACCAAGCGTGTACTGATTAAGCTGCATCACCTTCTCATGGGTGGTCATACGGCTCAGGAGGTCATCTATACGTATCTCAACAGGTACCGAAGCATCCTTGTAGAGTACAGTTGACGGCTTCATCGCCGAAAGATTGGTAACCTGCGAGGGATGTTTCGCCGCAGCGTTGCCGGCAGCCTTGGCAACAGCTACAAGATCGGCATTCATGCCCTCTGGCATATATGAACTGGCAGTCACATCACGTCCTGTAAGTGCACCATACCACGCACAGGCAGCTGTGAATCGTCCGAAACCGAGGTCAAGATGGTAACCGTCGCGATTCAGATGGTCTCCGGCGAATGATGTACGGGCATTCTGTATTGCTGTGCCGGAGGGCATGATATACTTTATCTTATACTGTCGCGCGGCTTTATTGACAGCCCCCACGATGCTGCGGTACATGGAATCCTGGTTGCAGCCATAATTTCTGAAGCCGCTATGTCCAGAATCACCGGAATATGCCCATGTCTGGTGTAGCATGAGTTTTGCCTTTTTAGGCACACGTGCCTTCACATAATCCTTAAGTTCCGGGAGCCAGGCACTCCATGTAGAATAAATGCCGGAAATAGGACTTGACTGCTGCATGCTCACATAGTCCCAAGGCTCGTCGGCAAGAGCACGGGCAAGAGTCATACTCTTGGTCTCTACTCGCTTTCCGTCGACACGGACTTTGCGATATACATAATCAGGACGGTCGTTGCGCGCACATTGTACATGACGCTCCAGCGAACATCCGGGGATAAACAGATTACCGACAATCATTGTATCGCCGTCGGCCATTGCCAGTTCATGCAGATGCTGCTCTACGGCGTCTCGCGAAAAACTGTTGCCTACTGCAAGAACTCTTAGAGTACGCGCAGCCGACGGCATGACGGCAAGAACAACAAAAATTATTGAGAATAAGATACGATTGTGTATCATGGGATGAAATATAAGATTGGTTATAAACTATAATTCAGTGTTTGATGACCGGTTGTCACTGAGCACCATTTTTCTTTGACATATAGAAATCGTGCATCACATGCCAGGCTTTCTTCCTGTCGCCCCGATCACCGACCAGCCCCTTTCTGTTCCAGCCCTCCTGATTTAATGGATGGAAGCGGAACGGAGACCTGAAATCATAAAGTACCCATGGAGATATGCCGGCAAGATTGGGTATACGTGACATCATGGCGAGATTGTCACGATATAGTCTTTCCTGATATTCCTCGCTCCATGAACTCGCAATATCCTCACTGCCAGACTGGCCATACAGAGCCTCTCCACCGAACTCCGATATCAGAAGTGGCTTTCCGGAAGCAAAATCCCATACACATTTCTCAGGGTCAAGAGGCCATGGGGCATACCAGCCCATGTATTTATTGACAGCTACCACATCAAGAAGCGACGGTATATTGTCAGCGCCGGTAAATGTACCCGACTTCTTGTCGTAGCCGATATTGTCAAATGCAGCTGTGACGAGACGCGACGAATCAAGAGCACGCACGGTATCGATAAGAGCCTTTACAAAACGGTCGCGTTCGGGAGAAGGACGCGTCTCGTTGGCGACACTCCAGAAGGCAACGGCACATCGGTTTTTATCGCGGGTAATCATCTCGGTCATCATACGCTGTGCTTTGGCCAATGTCGCACTGTCGGTAAAACTGATGCCTTGCCATACCGGAATCTCCTCCCAAAGCAGGATACCGCGCTCTTCGGCAAGGCGCACGATATGCTCGTTCTGAGGATAATGTGCCGTACGTATCATATTCACGCCAAGCGCCTCGGCCTCTCCAACAAGCTGCACGGCATCCTGCATAGTGCACGCACGTCCTCTGCGCTGAGGTATCTCCTCATGGAAAGATATGCTACGCATAAACTCCGGTCTGCCGTTGACTAAGATTTTTGTTCCGTCGACTCCGAGAGTACGGAAACCGATACGCTCTGTAACAGTGTCGGCCGGCGATGCGACAACCACATCGTATAACACCGGAGCGCCCGGAGCCCAAAGTTTCAATCCCTTTGCGCGAAATCGGCCTGTTGCCCGTCCGTCGGCATCTGTAGTAAGCGTGACCTTGCTTTTAAGAGAAGGTATGGCAACATCAACCGGTACTCCTCCCTCGGGCTTCGACAATACCACCTCAGCCTCTACAATATCGGAAGTCCCCGGAGCAAGACGTACCGTATAGTCGGAGACATGCCGCTCAGGTAAATCGAGCAACAATACATCGCGGGTTATACCGCCATAGTTCCACCAGTCAAATGACTCGGCCGGTATTGCATCTGGCGTACGTCGGTTATTAGCTTCGACTACGAGAAAATTTTTACCGTCGGAAGACAGAAAGTCGGTGACGTCAACCTCAAACGGTGTAAAACTCCCCTCATGTGAAGCAATTTCGTTTCCATTGAGATAGACGGTCGCACGGTAGCTCACACCTGCAAAGTGGAGCACCGAGCGTCGTCCGGGTATTGCCCTCGCCTCAAACGGTCGGGCATACCATACTGTTCCCTCATAGTATTTGAGTTCGGGAGTCTGCGAATTCCAGTCACCAGGGACATCAAGCCGCAGACATCCGGTGTCGAAAGAATATTCATAGAAATCTGTGTTTCCCTGCGGCGTACGGTTTTTATATACTTCCATACGGCGGCCTTGGTCGTATAAATCAGGTATAGCCGACCACTTGCCGTTGAGCGAAACATGACTACGGCCATAGGCATTGACTGTCAGACCGGGTCCACCGGCGGCAATCGCCGGCGCAAGGAGCGAGAGGAGAACCGATAGTGTAAAAATACGAGGAAACTTCATATATATATATTTCGATAAACTTTTTGCGAATTATTTTTTTCTGCCGATTATTTTATATCTGTACATGGCAAACGAATCGGGATTACGCAAAGAGACTCTGATACGGCCATTCTCAGCCACCGACATTTGAGTCTGCCCCGTATCGCCAAGGACCGGGATAAGCTGCACATCGGTTCCCTCCGGAAGCCAAGTGTCGATAATCCGAGTAGATTCAGGAGTCGATTCACGATAGAGCAGCAGAAAACCCTCGTAAGGTGATATTACAGACTGGAATCCTGTAAAAGAACGGCCCGATGGCTCCTCCCCAACCGGGAGTATGGTACCTTGATGGAATGCGTGTTGCATACTGCGATACTCCTTTATCAAACTGCCGGTAGCGAAGGCCTCCTCGAGAAGATTCGCAGCCTCCATCCATGCCAGCGGCTGCCCGGCCATTGTAACGGCAAAAAGATAGTCAAACGAGTAATTGACCGGAGCAAACGGATCACCTGTCGGATATTTGTCGGGGTTTCGCCACTTGTTCAGGAACTCTATCTGAAGTATCTCAGCAGGCACATACTTCGAAAGCATCCACAGATTGCGCAAAGTATGATAAGGATAGTAATTACCCCAGTCAGTATACCGGTTTTCAAGAAATATATTTCCATAACGGTTGAGCATATGATATCCGGCGCGACGACCTGCGGTAGCGTCGAGATTAAACACAACCTCATTGCCTGATTCCAGCATCACCTTGTCAAACAGTCTGCGCAAGCGCTCTTCCCCGAGCTTTGAGTTTATCGCAAGTCCGTCAATCTTGAACATGCGTATGCCATAGTCCCGGTAAAGGCCGACAAGCGTGGCTGCATCCTTCTCCCAGTCGGCAAAATCATCCTGCACCGAAGGGTTAAACCACAGGCCAATTTCGATTCCAAGCTCATGGGCGCGGTCAACTACCGGACGAAGTCCGCGAGGATACTTCATCGTGTCGGGTTTCCAGTAATCGGCGTTGCGCCATATATCCTTAAACGAGCCTTTGGCCACTGCCGAGTTGGGGCTTTTGCCGGACTGCCATCCGTCATCAATCTGGAAATGTGTTATACCTAGACGTGACGCACGCTCAAGCTCGGCAAGGCAGAATGCCTCATTTACCTTTGAATCCTGAGATCGATCGCCCCACGTGTTCATCATCACCATCTCATCGCGTCCCGGAATCATGATTCGCCGTGTTTTCTGATATGACCTTAATGCCGTGAGCGCATCGAGCTCGCTGCCGCAATATGGAATCATCACCGTAGAGTATGCCTGTGTCCACTTGTCGGGAACGACATCGGCAGCATTCAGGCCGGTTCCTGTCACGGTGAAGTCTCCGAAATCAGAGAAAAAGTCGGCATTGGTATAAGATAGCTGCGAAGATGACGATGGAGCTTCCTTGAGCATCACTACACCTCCACGACTGCCTGTGCCGTCGCTTACAATCAGGATATTGCCGCGATGAGGAGTACGTCGATATGATATAAAGTCCTGCTCTGATACAAGATTATTGTTCCAGTCGGTCACATCACGGAATTCAACAGCACGACCATGCCAGTGAGCTCCGTTAAAGCGTATGCGGTCAAGCACAGAGGTAACCGTCGTAACCTTCATTGCCTCCTTGCTCTCGATGTTTGTACGGTCGGCAGCATTGTCATTACCTGTCGGAATGTTGTCGCCAAGGATTCCGCGAAGATATGTGTCGCAAGCAATAGCAGGCACACCCGGGACAATACGATATACACGACGCACGTCAAGAGGACCGGCCTTATATGAAACAGTGGCGAGAAACTGCTCTGGAGTGACTCCGTCGGGCGCCACTGTAATGGTGTCGAGTCTGGCATCGGCAGGTACCGACCGGTTGACTATGAAGTCGGGAGACGACGCATCAGCGACAAGCGGGGCGGCACCCTTGACGGCGATACGCGCTGTAGCAAGCGCGCCGTCATTCCATACGAGCACACGCTCTACAACAGAGTTGCCAATACGCAAGGTATCTCCATCAAGTGTGGCATAGCATTCCGAAGCCTTAGAAACCGATGTGGACAATGACAGTAGTAACAGAGGATATATGAAACGTGACATGGCTTGATTGGGTTATGGTCAGACTGTGACAATATGATATCGAGATGGTCAATGAATTAATATACGCTACTTGTCGCCGGAACAGTCAAGGAGCGCTCGGGGAGCGGGAAGCAGTTTGTTGGCGAGGTTGAAGCGCTGGTTGTCGGGAAGTTCATCAGCAGGCCGTCCGGCACCCTTCGCCATAAGTTCCTTCAATTCGGGAAGATACTGCTGGTACACCCCTCGCGGAGTGGTGCTGTTGCGGTAGCATATGCCGGCAGCCATACCGACCACCTCGCCCATCATGCCCGTAGTGCGCATTACACGTACCGTGCCGAGGGCCACATGGCTGACGCTGATACAGCGTCCGGCCATAAACAGATTATCGATATTGCGCGAGTATAGACAACGGTAGGGCACAGCATAGGGATGGATAAATATATGATTGGTGACAGCCTTAAACTCTCGGCCCGGAAAGTGGCGGGAATTTTCCGGATCGGGGAAATGAAGATCGATACTCCATGTAGTAGTAAACGATGCGTCTTCATGCGTCACACCTTTGTCGATATCATCCTGCTTAAGAATATAGTCGCCCAGCAGACGGCGGCTCTCGCGCTTGCCGTTGACATACGCCACCCAATCAAGCGAGCGGTTGCGGAATTTATCATTGTCCGCGAGCCTGTTCTTTAGATAACTCCAGTTGGCATATACAACGAGCATACCATAATCGCGTATTTTCTCGGCATCACGGACAGGATCGAGACGCATACCCGTCTCCCACTTCCACTCGCCCATAGTAAGCCTTTGGCATGTAGAATCGGAGAATGTTATCCCATAGTCAAACACCGGAAAACCGCTCTTTCGCCCATCATCCCTGCTATACCATTGTACCGAAGCTCCCATTACAAGCGAATCGGCAACTTCTGGCGCAAGCGGTTCTCCATAGGTAGACCGAGCCTCGCGTCCTACGGTCCAGTCGGCACCGGCCCAACAGCCGATAGACCCGTCGCCTGTACAGTCAGCGAAAAGAGGGGCTGACAGACGCACCCTGTCGCCTGTAGAGGTATGACATATTGTGACTCCGTTGATTCGATTGCCGTCGGTATCAACAGAAACCGCATGATATGGAGCAAACAGAGTGACCAGCTTTTCAGCGCGGATAAATGAATCTTTCTTTTCGTCCTCATAGTTGGCGGCAGGCTGTGCATTGCCTTTGCGGCTATGCCCGAACTCTCTAATCATACGTCCAAGAGCCGGATAAGGACCTATCTCCGAGTGGCCGCCAAGATGCACTCGTATCTCAGAAGAATTACACCCCCCAAGCACAGGACGGTCATTGACAAGAGCTGTGCGGAGACCCTGCCGTGCGGCCGACACAGCGGCACACATGCCGGCAATACCGCCTCCTACGACTACAAAATCAAACTGCTCGGTATCCGGAATATCGAGTGTCGCTGTTTCAGTATAAGAATCACCGGGCACAAATCCTGGCGTAGAACTCAATAGCACGGCATCACAACGTCCGTCGAAGCCGGTAAGGTCATGAAGCGCTATGGTTGCTTTCCCTTTTTTCAGATACACTTCTCCAAGACGCTGCCATTCCCACGCCGAACCCGAGTCGCCGGCTGTAGATGCAAGTCGGCGACCGTTGACGCTTACTCGGAATGCTCCCGGCCCCTTGCGGTCGGGTTCCCATGGAGAAGTCCAGTTATAGGTACGCACCCATGCTGTATATCTGCCTGCCTCCGGAATATCGACCGTGGTGACAGCATCCTCCACAGGCTTACCAAGGCCATGGGCAATAAGATAGGGCGAACCCATATGGTCCATAAACTGCTGGTCAAGACTCCATCCTCCGTGAGAATCAAAAGATTCGGCCTGCACAAGCAACTCGGCTCCGAACGCGCCACAGGCACCTAACAGAATCGAAAGCGCAGATAATATATTACGTTTCATCACCATAAATATTTGGAGCATGTCGTAAAATCGTTACTTTAATATGACGTCTGACAGTTTTACCCACCCTAACGTAGTCACGTTATTCCTGGCGGCAATTTTCAGGCCGATTTCATTCCCACGTGTAACATCAACAAGCCCCACAGCCCACACATACTTACCAGCCGGAACTCCGTCAATAGTAATATATGTAGTATACTCTGTAGGCGAGCCCTTGAGCCACAGGTCGAGACGTGTATTTTTGTCGGCCCATACCTTTACAGGCTCAAGTGTAGATGAATCGAGCAACGCAAATCCCACCTTGTATCTCTGATTCCACTGCGGGATATTGGTCGGGCAGTATCCCCACCCAAGATTATTCCAGCGATGTGTAATCGAGACTTTCTGACCGCGTGAGGCTGATAACGGTATTGATATCATATCCGGATATAGGCGATACCCTCCTTCGGCTATGAATTTCTTTACAAGCGGAAATGCCTCCTGAAACCATGAGCGCGTCTCGTCATTGATGCGGAAATCCATCATATTGACATGAGCCTCGCGTGAGGCTTTATACTCGCCTTCTCGCACGTCGACTGCATGTCCCTGACGATATTCGCCGGAAGGGTCAATCCAATAGCGATGGTGGGCACCGGTAATCCAACCGCCTTCCATTATGATGGGACGCGTGAAATTCCATTTCTTAGCCTGTTCTTTCTCCCACTCCTGATAATACCCTGTCATACCGAAAGCATCGTGACGTAAAGAGAACCCAAGGTCAACTGCCTTGCTGATAAGTCGGGCGGCGTTCTCAGGCACAGCACCCCAGCCATCATAGGTAGGGTCGCCAAGCATACGATGGTAGTGCACAAGCATCGGCACTCTCTTGAAGCAGCTTGTAGCAAGCGACACAACCCATTCAAAAACAGGCTCTTTATTGGCATTATCCTTGTAAATCATCGAATGGCTTTCACCCCACTTGCCAAGAGAGTAAGCGTCAATAAACTCTACTTTGTCGGGGTCATCGAATTCACGGGCCATCGCATGGAAAAATTTGGTATATTTCTCCTGAAACACAGGGTCGTCAGGATAAGGCGAATAATTTTTCCCGGGATTTTTAGGGTCATAGTATCCCTCGGCACCAGCATCGAACACATATTGTGGAGTATTCTGCGCCTGATCGCGACCATCAATCACCACACGGAAAGCGATACGCATACCGCGGTCCCATACTGAACGAATAAGTCGCATCAGTCGCGAATCCGGATCGTTCCAGGCATACTTTCCCTCTTCCGGCTCAAAAGAAGCCCATGATGTACGTATATATGCGCATGATGCATAATCACTGACCCGCACGGTATCGCCGGTGGATGTCACCATCGAGTCATAGCCGTTGGCAGTCCAGAAATCGGCGTCCCAGGTACGACCGAGATACATCACCCATCCCGTCAGAGGATTGCGAAAAGTGCTTACTGTATCAGGCTCAATAGTCACGGTAGTCATCTCCGAAGCGGCAACCGCAGGGACTGCAGCCCAAAGAGCACTACTGACAATAATAGATTTGCAGAATGTTGATAATGGTTTCATTTATATCGTGTTATCGTGGTTGTTGAGGTTAAGTGCACAGACATGGTGATAGCTCTCCGGAAATTTACATCCCGGACAACCAGCCGTGTATACTTGTCTTTGATTTGTGATTATCGTCTAACTTGCGGCGACAATCAAATGGAGTCATGACGGAAGGTCAGACTCCTGTATAGGACGCAATCTTACATCACGTCCATGACTCTCCATATTCATCGGAACGATTGTCTGGATAGAATTAAGTACCTCGGAAGCCTCTCCCTTGAGATTGAGTTTTCCGTAAATTTTGACCCCGGCAAGAGCCGAATCGCATGTCACATTGAGGTCATAGAAGGCATTCAGTCGCTTTATCACCTCGCTGAGAGGCTCACCGTCAAGATGCAGCTTGTAATCAATCCATGACGTATAGTCGGCCGGATTGACACTCTGCATGGAAGTAATATTACCAGCGCAAATGTCTACAAGGTGGTTGGGCTTCATTTTCACACAATTATGAGAATCAGTGTAAATCTCGACAGCACCTTCCACAAGAACCACACTGGCCGTGGAGTCAGAGGAGTTGCGTACATTAAAAGTAGTGCCGAGTACCCTGATATCAAATCCGTTGCTCTCGACAACAAAAGGATGGTCAGCATCTTTGGCGATGCGGCAATAAACCTCGCCATCTGCGAATATCCGACGCTCGACGCCATCGAATTCAGCCGGATATTTTACAACAGTACATGAATTTGCTATAATCACCGACCCGTCGGAAAGAGCTATTTCACGACGTTCTCCGGCAGGAACAGTCACAGTAGTGTATCCTGCCTCGGCAAGAGTCGCATCAGAGGCCTCGGATAAATCAATCGCTGATACCGGACGCATAATCCAGAAAGACACACAGACTACTACAGCCACTATTGCGGCCACTGCTGCCCATTGAAGTATATGGCGGCGCACAATCATGCGGTTTTGCATCCGCTCTCTGCGAATCTTATCGCGAGTGAGTATCTTGATACGTTCCACATCAACATCATTGCCTGAACGATAGTTGTCAAGAAACATGTCGATACGGCGGTCGACCGTGTTGTCAGATATATTTCGGTTATGTCGATTGTCGTAATTCATATTAATGTCTCTATAATATATGACGCAACTTCCCCGCGAATCTATAGGTTAAAAACGATATTTTTTCTAAAAAATTTTCATCGGGTGAGTAAAATACGAATTTTAGAGGGTTTCATGACAACAGTTATTTCCGGATGGTTCCCTCTTGTCAATCATGCCGGAGCACACGACGAAGAGCATCCATCGCATAGCCTACATGATAACTGACAGTAGCCACTGTAATACCAAGCATCAATGCAATCTCCTTGTATGGCATGCAATCTATCTTGGCCAGATAAAACACATGTCGGCATTTTTCAGGAAGCGATTGTATGGCTTGATTAAGTAACGATGCGTCCTCTCTGGAGATTATTTCCTCGTCAGGAGACGGAGCTGTGTCAATATTGAAGTTGACAATATCGTCAATAGACACACCTTCCGGACAGGAATAATCATGTCGCAAGGCAGTCACGGCCTTACAGTAAGTAACCTTTCGCATCCAGCTCTCAAGCGACGAAATTTCAAGAAGAGATCCGCGCATCTTCCATACTTCCATAAACACATCGCTGACAATCTCTTCGGCAACCTCACGTGAACGGACTATACCTAACGCATATCGATATAGCGATGGCGAACACACATCCATAAGAGTATCAAATGCATGCTCATCGCCTTGGCTAATACGATATATAATATTGGCTTCCATTCACTAATCAACATTCATTAATCCGGCATGAAAAAAGTCTCATTCACTCTTCAAAGTTAGTTCTTTTATGGTATATATTCAAATGAGTGTATATTTTTACATAACGAATACTAAAGCCAATACATCTATGCCCATAAAAATTCTATGCTTTGGCAGGAATTGCCAAAGCATAGATAAAAAGTAAGTAAGTGGTAAAATTTATTATAACTCAACGCATAACAGCTATCTTTCTGCCACCCATAAGGTATATTCCGGCCGGAAGTCGGTCAAAGTCAGCGACGCCATGGCCAACCTTTATGCCCGTAAGCGTAAAGATATCAGCATCGTCCTCCATATCGGCCACAACAGCCGATATGCCGCTTGTCGATATCACCACCTCATTGGATGCACCGGATTCACCGCGGTCATAACGTACACCTACGAAATATGCATGACTGCCACCAGCCCGGATATCAGTATATCCCGGAGCCACGACAGAAGCGAGCAGTTTGCCGTCGCGATATACATTATATCCCTCCACTACTGCAGAAGCTGCCTCATAAGTGATATCATCGACAAATAGAGCATAACAGTTGACAGATATCACATGGATGGCAAAATACCGTGTGCCCTCAGGCAGTTCAAATGTATACAGCGCCCATCCTGCGCGATTGGCTGTACGGCGACCTACCAATGTAGTAAAATCAGACAAAGAGCAGCCGCTGTCCGAGGCAAGAACCTCGAATGTCTCCGGTGAGCCATAAGGGTCAAGACTCCGGGCGTAGAAAGATATTGTCTGAGCATCGCCTGACAGCATCGGCGAAATCAGCCAGTCATCATTGCGCACATCACCTACATTGACGGGCTCTTCAGGATCGGCTCCGAAACATGCGAGAAACTGCTTTCCGGAGTGGGCCATGAACTCTTCCTCATCGCCATCAAGTCCGGCAGCAAGCGAAGGATTGAACACAATGAACGCATGAGGCTCCATCTTGCCCGGCCACTCTACATCGTATATTCCGAATGTACGGAATCCGTCGGCATCTACCGTTGTCCAATCGCCGATACCTGCAGTAGTCCACGGCTCGCAATGTTCAAACGATTCTGTGACAGTGCCTCCGACTATATTCTCAGGAGCACTCCATGACAAAACGACATCACTCCCGCTGACTGTAGCTGAAAGATCTATCACAGCATCAAGCCCTTCGGCGTCTGTAATCTCAATCTCGGCTTCCGGTGTAACATCATTTGCGGCCACCTCATCGGCTTCGGAAGATACAGCGGCGACAACCTTTAGCATTTCGCCATCGGCCAGAGTGGGTGTATATTCAATCATAAATGTGCGTTCCTCTCCGGAATCAAATGTATCGGTTATCTCCGGCATGTCAGCACCGTTGACTGTAACCTTCAGTGTAAATGGCGCATTGGCTGTACTGCCGTTGTTGGCAACAGTCACAGGAATTGAGACCGGGCATCCACGGCGAGCCCGTACAGGTGCTGACATCTTTACCCCGAAGTCGTTTCCTGGCATATCTGTTACAAGAATGTTGTCAATAGCTACGATAGCATTCTCTTCTCCGGCAAATCCCCTAAAGCGTATACTGATATAGTCGAGTGCCGATGCACCATCCAGAGTAAGCTGCATCTTGCGCCATCCCGTTTCGCCTTCAAGTTCTGAATAATTTACCGTAGCGAGATTTTTGATTTCCTTTCCGGCACATGACATATACACTCCCAGTCCGTTAGGTGTGGCAGGATATGCGTAGTACCAGAATGTAAGTACCGGATTTTCCGCACCTCGGGCCGAAATCTTTGCTGAAGCTATCCATGATTCTTCACCTGCGCCACCGGAACGCCATGAATTAGCGCCAAGGTCGCCATCCTGCGACATCAGAGTAGTGGCACGGAATGAATAAAGGCTGTTGGGGGACTCCAAAAACCAATGCTGGACCGGGGTGCCGCCGGCAAACGAATCTGCAAACGGAAGTTCTGCCGACGGACCGAGGAGCATCACACTCGATCTGTTCTTGGCACTCTCTCCCTTTGAGTTGGAAGCTGTGACGCGATATATTACTGACGATGGCACAGGTGTCTGCTCAACGGATGGTATCTCGTATGAAAGTCCAGAAATACCGGATTCAACAATATCATTGGAGGAAGTATATACGGAATATGTGACCTCATCGGGGTTGACATATCCGCCGTTTTCACCTACAATGGCCACAGACTCCCAGCGCAGGGTAGCAGAGCCGTCGCCATTGTCGATTAGCTCTATTCCGCTGACAGGAGCGGGAATGTCAGTACCGACATAACATCTTGCTGAAGCCTGCGCACCAACAAGTTCTCCGACATAAGCCACAATGGTATATATGTTGAATCCATCAGCAGGCTCATTGTCATCTACAGAATAAGCAACACCCGGCTGTGGAGTGTCGACTGTGGCGACAATACGGTCGTCCGACTTAACTACAATACGGCTTATCGAGCCAAGGGCATCGCCACCAACCGTCACCGACGGAGCTACAAATGTAATTCTGGCCCGGGAAGCGCCGTTGCTGCCGGGAGTAGCGACAATATCTCCACATACATCCGGCGCCGAAAGCATCGCACCTTCATCAATGCCGACATTTTTAAGCGACAGAGAGTAGAAACCGCTTGATGCGGTGCAGTGGAAAGCTATTTTGTAGTTGCCATCGCGCAGCGCCCGTATAGTGGCCTCCGTACTTGTCCACTCCTCGTTGTCAAGCTCGGAAAGCGGCATAATTACATCGGTATATTCGGTAGGATCGCTATCGGCACTACCCCACAACACTGTAAGAGCCTGCGGCATATATGCCTCTTCGACGCTCGTCATGAAGCTGACTGTGTAAGTGCGGTCGGCCTTGAGATGAATAGGAGGAGTGACAAGCCAGTCGTCATTGTCAGCATAATAGCTGTTGGAACATTTTGCATACCCTTGGGACATCCACAACCATGTCGACCAGTCTTTATCAACATCAATCACTTCAAACATTGAGAATCCATCGCGTGTGTCAAATGTTTCAAGCCAAGGTACTTCCAAAGCATTGCCGGCGATGAGCGAACCCGACCGTCCTGGCCGGCTCTGTTTGTCGTTTGAAGAAGCATACACATTATAATAATATGTGGCCAACGGAGCATCAGGTACTTTTTCAGAAAATTCAGTAGCCGCAAGCCCCTCTGCGACAATCATCTCACCCGGGTAACGCACTACGGTATATGTAATAGCCTCAGCATCGACATATCCATCATGCGAGCCTATCTGCCCGGGAGCGCGCCATCTAATGGTAAAGATGCCATCGGCCACTGTAAGCACGACATCGGAGGGAGCCTCCGGATTGTCATTTCCTACGTAGACCGAAGTCTTGGCTTCCTGTCCTACGCCATCGGCATTGGCTGTGACTACCGAGATATTGGCCATGCCCTCCGAAAGAGTAATATCGAGCGAAATATGGTCACCAGGTGTGCCGGCCCCCTTAGAATGCTCTTTGCCATTGACCGAAACCGTATACTCTACATTCCCATTGAGGAAATCGCCCACGACAGTCTTTTCGGGAAGGGTAAACGATATATTCCCCGCAAGCTCTCCACCGACAAACTCCGCCGTAAGATTAGCGACGCGCACAGGTGCGCCTGACACGACAGCATCGTTGACAACACGGAGTGACACAACATATTCATTGTTGGGGAAATCAACCAATTTCTGACAAGACTTTCCGGCCACATCTATGCAATATAGAGCAGTAGCTCCGTCGTCAGCCTTTGCCGTCCAGTAAAGTAATCCTGTATCTTCATCAAAGGCAGCGCTCTGAGGCTCTGACGCCACGTTTATGCCGGTATCCACAGCAGTCTGGGCGAAACCAAAACCATATTGGGTGTTCCAGAAACTGCATGTGCCTCGGCTGTCAATCCAATATACCACACCGTCTTTGCTCACGGCTATCGCCACAACCGGGAAACCGGTATATATGGTTGTGACCGGAGTTGTCTGCATTGTGGCAAAGTCAAGAGTCGAAATCTTTGATCCCTCATTAAAAATACCGTATACGAAACCGTCCTTCGGATTGTAGGCAATATCCCATGGCACAGCCGTGTCGTCAAAGAAAAAATTTCCGTCGACATTGCGCCAGTCGTCGGTGTAATCGTCGGCATACCAATTGCCCATGCCATACGACTCCCAGTTAATCCAATAATGCCTGCCGTCGAAATATGTGCCACCGCCATTTACGTTCATCGAAGTCTTATGCTTCAGCTGACGGAATTCAAAATTCTCGGCATCGGTCTGAAAAGAATACACACCGTAGTTGTCGCGCGGATTGTCCCACGCTGTGGAAGAGAGAATATTTCCCCACAACTCGGCCGCGTCGGCCAATGCGGGAGATACGAGCATCATTGCCGCAAAAGCCCATTGAGCAGTCGTCCTTGTCATACGTGGTGATATTATGAAAATGATTGGTAAAGAAATGTATATATTCGCAAATATATCGATTAAAATTCGTTTTTCACTTATTTTTTAGAAAATATTCCTATATATTATTAATAAATAGAGAACCAATATACTATTCGTTGCATAACATTACGTTACATAGATATCTCTAACTGTAAATACCGGTTCACTTCTAAAATGGATATAATCAATACAATCAATGATATTCTCTGGAGCTATCTGCTGATAGCAATCCTGCTTGGTGCGGGATTGTATTTTACCATACGACTTAAAGGTGTACAGTTTCGCCTATCCGGAGAGATGGTAAGACTGCTTTTGAACTCAGGTACAAACCGACAACACTCGGAGTCGGCGCCTATCGGACACCGGCGCATCAGTTCGTTTCAGGCATTCGCTGTATCTCTGGCAAGCCGTGTAGGCACAGGCAATATAGCCGGAGTAGGCATAGCCATCGCTGTAGGTGGCCCAGGAGCAGTGTTCTGGATGTGGGTTGTAGCACTGTTAAGTTCTGCCAACGCCTTTGTTGAGTCAACACTTGCCCAGCTGTTCAAGGTGAAAGGGAAAAACTCATTCTGCGGCGGCCCTGCGTATTACATACAGAAAGGCACAGGGCGACGGTGGTGGGCTACAACATTTGCGATACTGATTACAATCACTTTTGCATTTGCATTCAGCTCAGTACAAAGCAACACCATTGCAATAGCCCTACACGGCAGTTTCGGGTGGAGCCGTATGTGGATAGGCATCGTGCTTACCGCACTCACCCTTTTGGTTATCTGCGGAGGCATACAGCGCATAGCTCGTATCAACGAAATAGTGGTACCGGCAATGGCTCTGCTTTACATCGCTCTCGCGCTTTATGTAATAGTAGTGCGCATCGAATACTTCCCCCATGTGATGAAAATGATTTTTGAAAATGCATTCGGCATCAATCAGGCTGTCGGAGGTTCTCTCGGAATGGCAATGATAATGGGTGTGAAACGCGGACTTTTCAGCAATGAAGCAGGCGAGGGTTCTACTCCGAATGCCGCCGCCACAGCTACTATAAGCCATCCTGTAAAGCAAGGGCTGATACAGACTCTTGGCGTATATGTCGACACGCTGATTGTATGCACAGCCACAGCTTTCATAATACTTTGCAGCGGGATGTTTGATAGCGGCCTTACCGGTATAGAGCTTACCCAGGCCGCCCTTTCCGAAGAGGTAGGAATAGCCGCTACCGTTTTTGTTGCAATAGCCATAATGCTCTTCGGATTTACAAGCATAATCGCAAATTATTATTACGGCGAAAACAACCTTGATTTCATACACCGTAGCCGGCATTGTCGCTACATATTACGCATTTCAAGCGCGGCATTGGTGATGGTAGGCTCTGTGGTATCGCTCGACATAGTGTGGACGCTGGCCGACATAACCATGGGACTAATGACATTGTGCAACATAGCCGCCATACTTGTGCTCGGACGGTATGCACGCCTATGCCTTGATGACTATCTCAGTCAACTCCGCCAGGGGAAAGACCCCGTATACCGCAAGGAGACCATACGCGAGATTGCCGACCAGACCGAATGCTGGTAACACATTCTAAGACCCCGTTCCCCAATATTTCTTAACGCTGGGGTCGCATATCTCTGAGTGATTTTTGTCTTGTGATGAAGGAGCGTAGCCGTAGCTACGTGACTGAAGAACAAGGCAAAAAGCGCCGGAGAGATGCGATGATAAGGTAATTTATACATCAGCACACAATTAATTTCACCCCAATTTATAACTTGTTGGATTAGATTGGGATATACCACAGATTTGACACTTAGACAGTGCAACTTTATTTTAGAAAAATTTCCGAAAATTTTCAATACGAAATCAAAGGCTGATATATTCGAGATTATTATTAGCTCAGTGCAAAATGAGAAACTTGCATAAACGCTCGATTTTCATTGGGATGAAGCGGAGAGTCAAGATTCTCTCTATTGATTATCAGGTATTTATATAGATTTAGATAGCTGAGTAGTTACCTTAGGTCACAGATAGTCATATGATGGAGAGAAAGTGTCGCCCCGCAGCGGATCGCCGGAGGAGATACCACCGGAAAGCCATCGCACACGCTGCGATGACCGCCCGTGGTTGAAACTTTCGGGCTGCTCATAGCCATAGGCCTTGCGCTGCAGATAGTCATCACCGATTTTTGAGGCTGCATTGATGGCATTCTCGACATCACCCTCCTCGATAGAAGAAAACATTTTGTTATCAAGATTACCCCACACTCCGGCGTAATAATCGGCCTGTAGCTCAAGGCGGACGCTGATTTTATTAGCCTCACTCTCGGGAAGACGCGACATCGCAGAATGAGCCTCGTCAAGGGTGCCGAGCAGATACTGCACGTGGTGGCCTACTTCATGGGCAATCACATAAGCATAGGCGAAATCACCGCTTGCTCCTATCGACTGCTCCATCTGCTTGAAAAAATCGAGATCTATATATACCGTCTGGTCAGCCGAACAATAGAACGGGCCTACCTGGGAAGTGGCATTACCACATCCCGACTGTATCGAACCTGAATACAACACCATCTTGGGACACACATATTCGCCCCACCCCTGTCGGCGGAATTCCTCGGTCCATACATCTTCAGTGCCGGCAAGTACTTTCGAGGCAAGCTCGGCAAGCCGCTGGTCCTCGGCATCGGGCGTATATTCCTGACTGGCGTAAGAGTACGACCCCTGCCCCTGATTTACGACATTGGAAACTATATCGCCGATACCACCGCCACGCATAAGGGTGATTATGGCAACTATGATAGCACCCACTATACCTCCCCCGATGCCGAGGGTACGTCCTGTAGAGCGTCCGCGTCTGTCGCTGATATTGCTGCTCTGCCGTCGTCCGTCAAGTCTCATAATGTATGATTATACCTTTCTTTTTTAAACTGAATATAATGCCAGTTTGTTTTATTATTACACTAATAAATTTTATAATCATGGCATACAAGATTGAACAGGTGGAAGGCATAGGCGAATCTTATGCCGCCAAACTAAGGGAAGCCGGTATCAACACCACGGATGATTTGCTCGAAAAATGTGCCACCCGAAGCGGACGTGAGAAAGTGGCTGAGGCAACAGGCATCAGTGGTAAACTGATACTTAAATGGACCAACCACGCCGATTTGTTCCGTATAAAAGGTGTCGCCGGCCAGTTTGCCGAACTGCTTGAAGCCGCAGGAGTGGATACGGTAAAGGAACTGCGCCATCGTGTGGCCGATAATCTCGCGCCCAAACTTGTGGCTATCAACGATGAGAAGAATCTATGCAACCGCGTGCCATCTGTGACCGAGATACAGCGCATGATTGACCACGCTAAAGAACTTGAGCCGATTGTAAGCTACTGACGCACATAATGCATCGGTTATAACCGATTAGATATTAGCCGTGTATCCAATAATTACCGGGTACACGGCTTTATCTTGCATTTACGTCTGTTTAAAGAAAAATTAGTACCTTTGTATAGTAATTCAGATAAACGATGAACCAGTCAAAACTTGATAAACTCCGCAGCCGCATAGACGGCATACGTCCTGTAAAAGTATTGTTTGTATGCCTCGGCAATATATGCCGGTCGCCTGCCGGCGAGGGTGTGTTGCGTTCTATTGTAGAAGAAAACGGAGCAGATAACGACTGGGTAATTGACTCTGCCGGTACCTACGGCGGACATGCCGGACAACTGCCCGACCAACGCATGCGCATACACGCACGCCGTCGCGGATATGAACTCACACACCGTGCCCGCCGTTTCTCCCCGTCCGACTTCGATGATTTCGATATCATAGTGCCAATGGACAGTTCAAACGAGCGCAATCTGCGCGATATGGCACGCACAACCGAAGACATCGAAAAAATAATCCCTATGATTTCATTCGTCGGCATGGCCACACGCTACGATCACGTTCCCGACCCTTATTACGAAGGCTCGGAAGGTTTCGAGCTCGTGCTCGATCTGCTTGAAGACGGTTGCCGCAATATGTTCCGACAGCTCGCGCCATCGGAACATTGACACCCATTATGTAGCCGGCCTTTCCTCATCAAACACACAGTATCTTGCTTACCAAACATCACGCATGACCGACAGTCAGGAACAAAAATCCATATCCGATTTATCGACCCGCCCTATCGGACGTCTGCTATGGGAATACAGCATGCCCGCAATCGTGGGTATGGTGGTTATGTCGCTGTACAATGTAATCGACCGAATATTCATAGGCCGCGGCGTGGGCGCTGAGGCTATTGCCGGATTAGCCATCACATTCCCGGTAATGAACATCAGCGCTGCAATAGGCGTGCTCATAGGAGCCGGTGCCGCGGCAAGAGTGTCAATAATGCTTGGCCAGCGCGACAGGCGCGGTGCCGAGGAGGTGTTGGGCAACTCTACTGTGCTCATACTCGTAAACGCAATTGTCTACCTCACATTTTTTGCCATATTTCTGGATGACATATTAAGGCTGTTCGGCGCCTCGGATATCACTCTGCCCTATGCCCATGACTTTATGGCATACTTGCTTCCGGGAATGCTGATAATGAACGTCATGTACTCGCTCAACAATGTAATGAGGGCTACCGGATATCCTAAACAGGCAATGATAACCATGTTTATCGGCGCAGGATGCAATGTAGTGCTCGCTCCCATATTCATCTTTGTGCTCGACATGGGTATCAAGGGGGCGGCAATTGCCACAGACATATCAATGACTGTAGGCATGATATTCGTGCTCGCCCACTTCTTTAATAAGAAATCGACAGTACATTTCCGCCGCGGAATATACCGTCTGAAATGGCGCATCATAATTGGCATAATTGGCATCGGCGCTGCACCGAGTATCATCAACGCGGCATCATGTGCAATAAACATACTGATAAACCGCACTCTTGTAGATCTCGGAGGAGACCTCGCCGTAGGTGCCGCAGGCATATTTTCTACATTTACCTCGCTTCTGTGCATGGTAGTCGTGGGGCTGTGTCAAGGCGTACAGCCCATTCTCGGCTACAACTATGGTGCGGGCCATATCGACCGAATGAAACGCGCATTCTGGCTCTCGGTAACGATTGCCACGGCCGTAACTACTGCCGGATGTATATTCGGTCTCTTCACCCCTAAGTGGATTGCACTTGCATTTACCGACAATCCCGAGCTTATATCTGTCACTGTAAACAGTCTTGAGATATCAATGCTGGCATTTTGGGCTGTTGGATTTCAGATTGTATCGACTACGCTGTTCCAGTCTATCGGCATGGCCGGCAAATCTATATTTCTTAGTCTCATCAGACAGGTAATATTCCTGATACCGCTGTTGATAACACTTCCCAAGACTATGGGCCTCGACGGTGTATGGGCTTCGTTTCCTACATCCGATGCCTTTGCAACGGTAGTGACTCTAGTAATGGTAATATGGCAACTGCGACGCATGAACCGCCAACATGCGCTTAAGCCAATGGAATAAACAAAGATTGTGTGTCATACGTTTTTATTGTCGATACCGGCACTCCTATTTACTGCTCCTCCGCCGGTTTCATATCACTCTAAAAACGTATCTATATGAACACTACCGACAAAAAACTGGCCGACGCACAGGCCGCTGCAGCCGTAAGTATGGCTGAGGCACGCGAAAGCGCATGCGAAGCAAAGACAGCAGTAACAGATGCAGCATCGGCTGCAAAGGAGTCCGCTGCTGACAAACTCGGTGATATCAAGGACGCTGCTGCTGACAAACTCGGCGATATCAAGGATGCTGCTGCCGACAAACTCGGCGATATCAAGGACGCTGCTGCCGACAAACTCGGCGATATCAAGGATGCCACTGCCGACAAACTCGGTGATATCAAGGACGCCGCTGCCGACAAACTCGGCGATATCAAGGAAAAGGGATCCGACATCCTTGATAAAGTAAAAGGATTTGCCGCCGATATTCTCCACAAGGGTGCTGCAGGAGCCGAAAATCTGGCAGACAAACTCGACAACTGATTATACCCTCAATGTAAACATTCTATTCGTTTTGTAATAAAATGCACATTATGCGCCTTGACAAACGCGCATAATGTGCATTTTTTCTTACTATATTATGCTTTCTATCTATCTTCTAATCCTCGCTGTAGTGGCGCAGCACACGCCGGTATGAATTGAATATCTTTGATTTAGACACAAAGCCAATGTATTTACCATCCTCTACAACAGGTAGATTCCATGCCGACGTGCGGTCGAATGTCTTCATTACGCTCTCCATTGTGTCACCAACCTGTATCGTAGCTGGAGGAGTAGTCATAAACTTGCTGACATACATTTTCTTATAAAGATCGGGACGGAACATGATATTGCGTATATCGTCGAGCAACACGATGCCCATAAGCCGCCCCTCCCCATCAAGCACCGGGAAAAGATTGCGCGATGACTGCGATATTACATCGACCATCTGCTTGAGATTCATCTCCGGGCTTACAGGTTTGAAATCATTCTCAATTACATTGTTGACTTTAAGCAGACGGAGCACCGACTTATCCTTATGGTGGGTAAGGAGCTCGCCACGCTTGGCCAGACGTATGGCATAAATGCTGTATGGCTCGAAAATTTTTATTGTACCGTAGGATATCGTACTCACAATCAGCAATGGCAAGAATAGATCGTAGCCTCCGGTAAGCTCGGCAGTAAGGAATATCGCCATAAGTGGCGCATGCATTACACCCGACATCACTCCGGCCATGCCCATAAGAGCGAAATTTTTGACCGAAAGGTCAAATCCAAGTCCGATGTGATTTAAAAAGTACGCGAAGAAAAAGCCTGTCATGCATCCCATGTAGAGCGACGGAGCAAATGTACCGCCTACTCCGCCGGCACCGTTGGTCGACGATGTGGCAAACGCCTTTGCCAAACAAAGACCCGCAATATAGAGTCCGATAATCCACACTACATTGCGGTCGGCATAAAATATCGAGCCGTCGGCCACTGATGCCGTGTCACCGTTGATCATCGATGTAATCACATCGTATCCCTCGCCATACAGCGGAGGGAAAATGAAGATAAGTACCGCAAGGATACTGCCTCCGATAGCCGCACGCATCCAGGGATTCTTGATTTTCCCGTAGAATCCCTCCATCATGGCCATGACACGAATAAAGTATAGCGACGCAAAGCCACAGACTATACCAAGAAGTATGGCAAACGGTATGCGCACTGTAAGGAAGTTCTCACTCTGGGTAAAAAAGAACTGCACATCGTAGCCGGTAAATATATATGCCACAGAGGCTGCCGACACCGACGAGATAAGAAGGGGCATTACCGAAACGGTGGTAAGATCAAGCATCAGTACCTCCAGTGTAAACAGTGCGCCCGACAAAGGCGCCTTGAAGATTCCCGCAACACCGGCTGCGGCACCGCATCCTACCAGAATCATCAGAAGTCGCGGCGATAGTCTGAACATCTGTCCGAGTGTAGAGCCTATGGCCGACCCGGTATATACAATCGGTCCCTCCGACCCTACCGAACCGCCGAAACCGATAGTAATCGATGCAGCCACAACCGATGTATAACAGTTGTGGGGCTTCAGTCGGCTTTTATTCTGCGATATGGCAAAAAGCACTTTGGTGACACCATGCGATATGTCGTCGCGCACCACATATCGCACATAGCAACTCACTATCAGAATGCCGATAAGAGGATATACGAGATATAGATAGTTGCCCCCGGTAATATCGATATTGAGCAGAAGCGATGATGATATATAATGTATCAGCCATTTGAAAGCCAGAGCTGCAAAGCCGCATACGATACCTACTATCAGCGCAAGGAAAAGCACGAAATTTTTTTCCTTTATATGCTTCTCGCGCCACATGAGCAGACGGTAAAACCATGCGTTGCCTGTGGTCGATATGTTATGTAATACTGGATTCATGTGTAGTTACAATTATATTTACTGTATATATCATACACCCTTCCCGGTAATGACCGTGCGTATGGTATATATCATTATTTTAAAGTCGGTGGAGAACGAAATGTTCTCAAGATACATCAGGTCATAGCGCAGACGTTGCAACATCGCATCTATATCGCCGGCATATCCGTACTTGACCATACCAAGCGAAGTAAGGCCGGGACGCACCTGCTGAAGCAATGTATAATAGGGCGCACGCTCCATGATTTTCTCAACATAATATGCACGTTCCGGACGTGGACCGACGAGCGACATGTCGCCACGCACTACATTCCAGAACTGAGGCAGCTCGTCGATACGATATTTACGTATGAAATGTCCGATACGGGTCACACGAGAGTCATCGGGAGCGCTAAGTTCCGGCCCGTTAATCTCGGCATTGGCTCTCATCGACCTTAGCTTGTATATCGTGAATGGTTTCTTGTTTTTTCCTATACGCTCCTGAGAGAATATCGCCGGTCCGGGCGAGTCGCGACGTATAGCCAGTCCGAGGACAAGAATTATAGGCGCGGAAATCACAAGCCCCAAAGTGCCGAATACGATATCACACAGGCGTTTCACATTCAATGACGACTCCGAGGCCCTGGCATGTCCAATGTTGACCAACGGCTCGCCGGCAATCTTGTCGATACGCATCTGAGACGTGAGCATACGATAAAGATCCGGCGGTGTGAGCACATCTATACCAAGAGGCAGTATGCGGCATATTATATCCATAGCTACGGTGGCATCTCCGTCGTGAGGCATAACCACAAGGCAGTCAAGTCTGCGTACCTCCACTTGATGCATGAAGTCATCATCTGCCGAAAGACAGCCGAGTATGCGCATCCCGCTCCATTGGCTCTCATCGCGCAAGCGCGATGCCATAACCTCGGCGGCATCGCCATCGCCGACAATCATTGTGTTGCGCATCCATTTCCCGGAATAGACCTCGCGACGCACATATGCCGTTATAATCGAGCGACCGGCGTAGACAATGACAAAAAGCAGCCCCCACAGATATGCGGTGTTGAGATAAATTATCATGCGCCGGTGCTCAACATTGTTTATCAGAGCCAATGCAAAAAAGACGCAGGTGCCGGCAAGAGTGGACAGAATGGTGCAACCTAACTCCTGGGAACGCGACTTCAGAAACACATTATTGTAGTAGCCCGACAGCCAATATATCCCTATCATAAGAATCGGGAACAATGCCTGCTCAAGTACAACGCTGGAATCACACAAAAACTCGCACAAGGATCCGTGCCTTACTCCACTATCAATATAATAGCGCAATGTATTGTAAAGCAATACAGCAACACCCGTCGTAAGAAAATCGACAGTTATATATATCAGTCTATGACGTTGCATCTGCGTCACGGGCGCAATACTGTAATTTGACCGTTACAATCGATTTTTATCACTCTCGAGGGTGAACTCTCTGAAACTTCGTCGCGACGCGATGTGCATACATAGTCTACCGCTTTGATTATCGAAGATGATATATCAGAAAAATTTGCCGCTGCAGGCTCTCCACTGACATTGGCTGACGTGGACACAAGCGGACGTCCGAACTCACGGCACAGAGCGCTGACAAACTCCTCGCGCGGTATGCGCATACCTACGCTACCGTCAGCGGCAAGCACCTCCGGGGCCAGGTCTCTGCCACCGTCAATCACCATAGTGGTCGGCCGCTCATCGGGATTGGCAATCATCTGCGATACCACGTCGGGCAGCGGAGCAGCATGCGCACGCATCATGTCGCCATCTGCGACGAGGAGTATCAGAGCCTTGCTGTCGACCCGGCGCTTTATCTCATATATGCGTCTTACAGCAGTGCTGTCTGCTGCGTCACACCCGATGCCCCACACCGTATCGGTCGGATATAATATAATGCCGCCCCTGCGCAATACCTCGCAGGCACGCACGATATCAACACCATACATATAGGAATCGCAACTTTTATCCATACGTTGTTAATATGAATTTAAGAATGACTTGCATAACTTGGTAAGTCATAAAAATCATTATGACTTAATTACGCTTAGCCACACAACAAAATTAATCAATGAATCTTAATCCACGAAATTTAGCGTCCCTAAAAATCATATCCCATCCCCAAAACCTCATCAAGAGCACTATGGCAAGCTGTAGGCAATATGTCGCTTTAGCATTCATTGACAGAGGGGGTATTGTGGTGTCTGTTATCCGATGCGTTCACGGATTTTGTCCCATATCGGGTCGTGGTCAATACCTACCTCGGACATAAAAAGGGATAAAGATACGGCTATAATCAGTGGCAATATACCATAGTATTTATTCATGGCAACAGTGATAATGATTTTGCCAATTTATACAAAATACTTAAAACATGCAAATATTATCGAAATATTTTTTACATACACTTCTGTATAATAACTGAATGTATGATTTGTGGCCTGCAATACACGTCAGTCGGCACAGGAGCCATCGGGAAGGATGCGTTCGCCGCGGTAAGGTTCGATATGGCTTGTAACTATAGTAGACGGACCAAACGTTTCACACAACTTCCGCTCTACATCCGTGGCAATAGCATGCGCCCGGCTTACCGTAAGCATGGGATTGACCTTTAAGTGTACATCAATTATTATGGTCGAACCATTGCGGCGTGTACGCAGATGATGATATGTGTCCACTCCGGGGGTTGCAGCAATTACCTTACGTATACCGCTAAGCATGTCGGCAGGAAGAGCTTCTTCAAGCAGTTCACGCACTGCGGGTATGGCCATCTTTATCCCCACTATTATTATGAATACCGACACTACCATAGCGGCTATGGGATCGAGCACCCTGAACTGAGAGCCGAGCCACATCGCCCCGGCTACCCCCGCAACCGTGGCTACAGATGAAAAACTGTCGCTGCGGTGATGCCATGCATTGGCCACAAGAGCTCCGGAGTGTATCCGCTCTCCCGCACGACGCGTATAATGGTAGAGCCACTCCTTTACAACGATTGAGGCCACACACATGACAAGAGCAATCATGCCGGGCCGGGGAAGTTCCTCGCCATGCACAGTAAGAATCACTTTGTGAATCCCGTCGACGAGTATGCCAATGCCTACGATTACGAGCAGCACCGCTATCAGCATCGATGCAAATGTTTCATACTTGCCATGGCCGTACTCATAGCGGCTGTTGGCCTTGCGATGGCTTATAGTCACCATCACGAGCACAATCACGTCAGTAATAAAGTCGGAAAACGAATGTATGCCGTCGGCCACAACTGCACCTGAATTGCCGACTATGCCACCAACTACCTTGGCTGTACCGAGCAGGGCGTTCCATACAAACCCCACCCATGTGACATGACGGGCCACACGCAATCCCTCGTCACCAATCTGCGGCGGCTTGGAATCGTGATAATCTCCGTTTATATGTACATGGTCGGGCATCATATATAACAGTCAGACTGCAAAAATAGCTTTTCTTTTCGACAACAGCCCAAATCATCGTAAATTTGCGCCCAAATAATACACATATGCCATATATCAGACTGTTCAACCCAGAAAACGACATCATGCTGCAATGGCCGGCAGAGCGCACCATCGCATCGGCCCATACCCTCAGCCCCAATGTCGAGGCACTCCGGCGCGCGGGAGCCATGCTCCCCGTGTGGTGGTCGTCGCCGGGCGATGCTGTCATCGTGCATGACGACGACAGCCTGTACAGCAGGAAATGGCTCGATGAAATGTCGGCATTATTCCCATTCCTGTCGCATGTGTCAATCGTATCTGCGACCGATACCGGAAAACCGGGAGCCCCCTGGGGATGGTCGGGCGATGCGGCCCGCCGTCTGAGCCGCGCCGGAGCGGAATGCCCGTCAATCGCGCAACTTGAAAGGATGCGCATGCTGAGTCACCGCTGTACGTCATTAATGGTTATGGAATATCTGAAACAGAACTCCACCATTCCCCTACCCCTCCTACCTACCGAGGCAACGACAGTTGAAGAAGTGCAACTCGCCGTCGCATCTTCGCCTAACGGATTCTACATCAAATCGCCATGGTCGAGCAGCGGGCGCGGAGTAGTACGGTTCGACACTATCTCGGAGAAAGTCCTCCAACGCATCGGCGGCATGATACGCCGTCAGGGGAGCGTGATGGTCGAACAGGCTCTCAACGGCATACAGGACTTCGCCATGCTCTACCACATCGCCGACGGAAAAGCGCAGTGGAAAGGATATTCCCTTTTCTTCAACTCACACTCAAGCTATAGCGGAAACCTGCTCTGCGATGACGCCACAATAGAACACCGCCTCGTAAGCGCCGGAGCCGACCGCAAGACCCTTATCGCCATACGCCACTGCGTTGCAAATGCTCTATCGGAAATCATAGGCCGCGACTACACAGGATGGCTGGGAGTAGACATGCTGCTCGACCGCGACGGCATGATAGCACCATGCATAGAGGTCAATCTACGCATGACAATGGGCGTTGTGGCCCACTTTCTGGCCGAACGCATACTTGCGCCGGACACCGAGGCCGTATACTCGGTCGAGCCACATTCTCCACGGGAGAAAAACAATTCTCCGACAATCGTCGACGGGCGACTTATTGCCGGAGAACTAATGCTTACACCTCCCGGAGGAGCGTTTGACTTCAAAATATCCGTAACCGAAAGAAAACGCTGACACGGGGTGACGCGCACCGACATGCATGCAAGTCTACATGCGATTACGCCTTGGCTCCTTTCAGGCCGCCTTTGGCTCCACCGGTAAGATTGAATATATTCTGGTCGTATGACACTGTCTTCATACCCTCCTCACGCTTACGCCGCAGAGCGAGCTTCACAAGCTCGTCCATCAACTTGTCAAAGCTGAGCCCGGTAGCCTCCCACAGATAGAACGACAGAGAACCGGGAATGGTATTGATTTCATTTACATAAATCCGTCCGTCGGTACGGTCGATCATCACGTCGACACGGCTTACTCCGTGGCAAGAAAGCACGCGGAACGTTTCTCCGGCAAGATGCTGTATCTCTTTGGTCACATCATCGGGCAACTCGGCGGGAATACGCTTCTGGCTCGATTGCATACCCTCACTGCCTTTTCCGCCGCCCATGTACTTCTTTTCATATGTAAGGAAGTCGCCGCTCTTGATAGGCTCCTCAAGCACCGATGTACGGTAGTCGTCGCAGTCACCGAGCACCGAGCAATTGATTTCCTGCATGTCGGCAAGCATATGCTCCACGATTATGCGTGTCGAGTAGCGCTCCGCATCATCTATGCGTGCTTTCAGCTGATTGCGGTCGTGGGCTGAGCCGATACCTACGCTTGAGCCGAGGTTGGCGGGCTTGATTATCACCGGATAGCCCAGAGTGTCCTCAATCTGCTCGATAAGCGCGTCGCGGCGTGTGTGCCACTGCTTGTCGGTAAACCATACATAATCCACCACAGGCACATCATTGGCGCGAAGTATCATCTTCATCGTGATTTTGTCCATGCCGTTGGCCGACGAAAGCACGTCGCATCCGGCATAAGGGATACCTATGGTCTGGAGCACACCCTCGAAAATACCATCCTCCATATTGGTTCCGTGAAGCACAGGAATCACCACATCGAGCTTGCCCACAGGCTTCATGGCCGATGACGAAAAGAATCCCTTCGGATTGGCCGGATACAGATTGTAATCGCCATACACGGGGCGCATGTATACCTCGGTACACTGCTTCAGCAATTCCGGAATGTGACGGTAGTTCTTTACGTCAAACAGCGGAGCGCCGGTGTACCAGTGCCCTTGCTTTGTGATATATATCGGTGTCACGTCATACTTTTCGCGGTCGATTGCGGCCATGGCCTGCGAGGCCGATATCACTGAGATTTCGTGTTCGGTGCTTCGTCCGCCGAATATCACGCCTATGTTGGTTTTCATTATATTGTATATTATTTGAATGTATCTGGAAGATCGTTTTCATAAAGCACGGTATCCCCACTGCGCGCAATCGAGGATAGCACATTCTGCGCCTGTGCGAAAGTGTCTACAGCATGTATCCTGTCGGCAGGCATGCCACCGTCACGCAGTCCGGCAAGGATAGCGTCGCGGTTGTATGCGCCCACTACCACCGCTACATCGGCCGAGCGTGCCATGTTGCGCCCGAACTCCTCGTTGGCCTCCCGCTGGCGGTCGCCGAGCTCTATCATGCCGGGAGTAATCACTATACGCTTTCCGCTATCCATAGCACGCAACACATCGAGAGCCATACGCGAGCCGTGGGGATTGGAGTTGAAAGCATCGTCGATAATGGTAATGCCACCGGGCGTATGCTTCATATTGAGGCGGTGCTCCACCTGCTCCACTCTGCTCACGGCAAACCGCACCTTATCTACAGGCATGCCAAGGCGCAAGGCGATGGCGATGGCAGGAATGAGATTGGATATATTGCACTCGCCTACCAGTCGCGTCTCAAACGGATACTCTGCGCCCTCGGGCGTATGTACCACAAATCGCGTGCCCTCCTTGCCGTATACGATATCAGTGGCGTAGTAATCCGCATCCTTGGCCTCTATGCCATAGCGCAGGGCTGTGGTATTGGTCACCTCGCGCGACGCGGCATACGGAAAGTCATTGTTCACGAGCACAAAGCCCCCGGCCGGTATGGCATCGGCAAGTTCAAACTTGGTGCGCTGCACATTCTCGATTGTCTTGAACGACTCGAGATGCTGCTCGCCCACAGCTGTGATTATGCCCATGTCAGGATGCACGAGATCACATATCTCCTTGATGTCGCCTATATTCTTGGCACCCATCTCGCATATGAATATCTCGGTATAAGGCTTCATCATCTCACGCACAGTGCGTATCACACCCATCGTGGTATTATAGCTCCCCGGGGTCATGAGCACATCCCACTGCTCCTGGAGTATACGGTTGAGATAATGCTTGGTCGAGGTCTTGCCATAACTGCCTGTTATGCCAATTACCTTCAGTCCGGGCATTGAGCGGAGTATGCGGGCGGCATCGTCGTAATATCCCTTGTTGATACGCGCCTCCACAGGCTTCAGCATCCATACCGCGGCCATTATTATTACATGGCTCAGCACGTAAAGCGCTACCGTCCACCTGGCCACGAACACCGGATTGCGCGACACAAACCATGCGGCCACACAGGTAGCGAGAGCCACACCGGCAGCTACCCCGTAGATACGTCGCGCACGTGGAGTCCACACCAGCGGCTTTTTGTACTTAGCCGTAGTGAGCCGCAGGATATTGTACATTGACAGCAGCAGCACGCACGTGCAGGCCGTCACCAGCCCGACAAACGGCAACTGTATGATGACAAACACCACAAGAGCCGCCATACGTAGCCATGAGGTCATATCGCCCGAAGAGCGCAGCCAGCGCATGTACCGCTCGTTGCGGTAGCTGTTCTGCTGCATCATCATCAGGTCGCGCTTCAGTTCAAGCAGGAAACTTGCCGCACCGGCTATACCGGCCACCGCAAGAAATATTATTATCAATGCATTGATACACATAGTGATTATTTTTTTCATTCACCTCCTGAAGTCAGGAAACTGCGCAACACCGCGGCAAACTGAGCCGGGCGATCAAGAAAGCTGTAATGTCCGGCTCCGGGAAAGCTCACCAGACCGGCGTCAGGTATATGCTGTTCCATATACCGGGCGTCGGATATGGGTGTCGCCGTATCATCCTCGCCCCACACGAGTAGCGTCGGACAGGCGATAGTCGGCATGCAGTGTTTCAGATCCTCGTTTACCACACGGCTCAATATGGCCCGCATCATCGGCGTGGCCTTGGCATAATCGGCCGACCCGGCCTTCGCGCGCCTTGCCGCCAGTATATCCTCGGCGGCGACTTTGCCGTGCAGCAGATAGAGCAGACGCTTCATAGCCTTGAAAGTATACACCTTGTAATAATATTTCCATGTACGGCGCGGCTTGATGCCCGCTGCATCGACCAGAATCAGGCGCTCCACCTCCGACGGATAGCGCGACGAATAAAGTATGCCGACACGCCCTCCGAAAGAATGGCCCAGCAAAGCGGGGCGCTCCAGCCCCTCGGCCTCGACCACTGTGCGCAGACATGCCGTATACTCTTCGACTCCCCACACCTGCGTCGGCTCGCCCGACTTGCCATGTCCGGGAAAATCGATATTGACCACCTTTCTGCCACAGGCCAAAGCGGTCTTTTCTATTGAGGCAAGAGTGGTGGTGTCGCAGCCCCAGCCGTGCATCAGCACCACCGACGGCCCATCTCCCTCTACGGTATATACCACCCGCACGCCATCATGTTCGATATGCTTTTCCATAATTGCTCTTTCTGAAACCGTCACATACCTTAATATCCCTACACAAAGTTCCAAGGAGGGGACAAAATCAATTTCATGTGGTTTCTATGTGCAAAGTTAACATTTCAATGTGGAATACACTCCGCTTTTACCTTCAAATTACGGAATATTCCCACTACCGCACAAGCAAGCCCGACCATTGCGTATGGCCGGGCCATAATAAGGTATACCGGCAGGAGGCCGCCGGAATGAAAAGCACGGATAGAACCTGGACTGACAGGCTTGCTATATAATATTATTACTTCTTGGAAGCCTCGAGAGAAGCCTTGCGGAACTCTTTCATGAGCTTTTCGAGCTCAAGAGATGCCTTGCGGGCACGTGCGCCGGCAGCCTTGTTGCCATTCTCTACCTGTGATTCCGCCTCTTTCTTGAAAGCCTCGTAGAGAGAGGCAGCCTTTTCTACTAATGTTTTCATTTTAAAAATTGGTGTAACTTTTTAATAAGGTTAATAATATCTTGTCACAAAACTAAGAAAAGATTTCTTAACAAGCAACATTTTACTATGGCATTATTTACAAAGTGGTTAAAAAACATAAAATTATGTCGCATTCTGCTCCATTTCCCTCCAAACGTCTCACCTGTCGGGGGACGGGGCGCTCTTCCCGAGCCCCTTGTAGGTAAATGTCAGCAAAGCCTGGTCGCGATGCTGCTCCTGGTCGCCCACATGCTCGCGCACCGAACGTCCGATACGATTTATCATATCCCTGGCCGATAGATTGGGATAGTTGGCCATTATTATCGTCACGGTATGATACAGCGTATAGTCGGTATAGGCGGCACCACCGGCATTGGTGGCAGTGATGATGCCGTCGGTAAAGAACACCATCCGCGAGCCGGGCTTCAGCACGAGCGACGCCTGGGCGCACTCTTCGAGCACATCAACTCCCAGCGGCAGTGACGACGAGCCGGGGAGAAACTCGGTCATGCCGTCGGGCTGCACCAGCAGCGGAGCGTTGTGCGAGGCATTGGCATAGGTGAGCTCGCCGCTGTAGAGGTCAAGGGCCCCCACAAATACAGTTATGCTCATATCCGACTCAGGGTTGTCGTGGAGTACATTGCTCATGGCTTTTATAGTCATTTCAGGCCCCTGCGCGGCCGATATCGACGAGCGGAACACCGAACGGGCAACAGTCATGAGCAACGAGGTCGAAACTGTGCCGGCACACGACACAGTGCCTATGCAGAAATAAAACTTTCCATCGGCGAGCATGAAGTCGTAGAAATCGCCGCCGATTGTACTCACCGGATTGAGCATCGCAAACACATCGATGCCCGCGCCGGCGGCCGAGGTCGGAAACGTGCGCGGCATCGTCTCCTTCTGTATCGCGTGGGCGATGTCGAGCTCGCTCTGTATGCGTGCCTGGGCGAGTGTCGACTGGCGCAGACTCGCCACATAGTCGGCAAGCGACTGCTGCATGTGGGCGAAAGCATCGACAAGAGTGCGCACGCTACCGTCGGGAGTGTCGCGCGGCAGACGCGCCGAGAAGTCGCCGCGGGCTATCTTGTAGGCCACTTTCGTAAGGTCCTCCAGTGGCCGCGTATTGCGTTTTATCACATAGCGCAGCACTATCAGCAGCCCCACGAGCCCCACCACAAGCACGGCGAGCATGTAGCCCGTGACCATACCAAGATGATTTACCACCTCGGAATAGGGACTGAACGTAGCTATCGCCCATCCCGTGCGAGGGATGGTAGTGTAGCTGACAAGCATATCCTTGCCGCGCAGAGTGCGGCGGTCATATCCGGCCAGACCGCTCAGCATGTCGCGTCCGAGCTGTCTCATCGGCTCGCTGTCGAGGGAGTCGGCATAGGAGAATATCGTCTGGTTGAGTATCACGCTGCGACGGGGATGCACGATAAATGTGCCGCGACGACTCACCACAAACGAAAAGCTGTCGTGGTACGGACGCAGATGGGCCACATCCTTCACAAGCTTCTCAAGCGACATGTCGGCCGTCATCACCCCTATCATATTGCCATATTTGTTGAAAAGTGGCAGCACATAGCTTATCATCATCACATCGCCGCCGCCGTCGTCATAGTACGGCTCCGACCATATGCCTTGGCGCGCCTCTTTGGCCGACTTGTACCATTCCATCTTGAAATAATCATAATCCTTGCCGCCGAGATACACACTCACCGGCTTGTTGCCGAGCGTCGTGGTGACGTAAGGCATGAAGTATTCCCCCTTCTTGGAATAATAGTACGGCTCGAAGCAGATACTCCCTCCGATTACAAGCGAGTCAGACAATGTCCATTCCTCCACGAGCGCCATCAGACTGTCGGGGGTAGAGAGTGTTTTTTCCACTATAGGCTCATAGCGCTTCACTACATTCTCCACCATAAGCAGACGCTCGTTTATGCTGTATACCATCTCGTTGAGCATAAATCCGGCATAGCGGCCGCCGGCCTCTTCCTCGCGTTGGCTACTATAGGTGTGGAATATGGCGGCTATGCCGCTGAATGTAATCAGAATCAGCAGTGTGGCCCATAGGTACAGGCGGGTGGAGAAACTAAGATTGAATTTTCGTTTCATAGCAAAATCCTTACATTATCAGGAGTGCGTCGGCTCAATATCCCCGGCGAGAGAGTCGGCGCAACGGTCGCCGTCGATGGCGGCCGACACTATACCGCCGGCATATCCGGCGCCTTCGCCGCAGGGGTAAAGTCCGCGCAGACGCACATGGCCGAGGCTCTGGGGGTCGCGGGGCACACGCACCGGCGACGACGTGCGTGTCTCACACCCTATCAGCACTGCCTCGTTGGTAAGAAAACCCGGCTGCTTGCGCCCGAACTCGGCGAATCCCTTCCTCAGGCGCCCCGCTATCTCCTTGGGCAGCAACCGGTCGATACGCGCCGCATGTATGCCGGGGGCATACGATGTAGGCGGCAGGTCGGCTGACAGACGTCCGGCCACGAAATCCGCCATACGCTGGGCGGGAGCGTTCTGCGAGCCGCCGTCCTCCTCAAAAAATACCTTCTCGATACGCTGCTGGTAGCGCATCATCTTCAGCGAGGAGGGAGCGCCCTCCTCCTCGGCCACATCTTCAGGCAGTATCTCTACCACCATACCAGAGTTGGCCCAGCGGGTGCCGCGCGACGAGGGCGACATGCCGTTGACCACAAGCTGGCCCGGCTCGCTCGCCGCAGGGATGATGAATCCACCGGGACACATGCAAAAAGAGTATACCGCACGCCCGTCGACACGGGTGAGCATCGAATACTCGGCGGCGGGGAGCCAGCGCCCGCGCCCCTGTGGGGAGTGGTACTGCAGTCGGTCGACAAACTGCTGAGGATGCTCCAGGCGCACACCGATGGCGAGCCCCTTGGCCTCAAGCTCGACGCCCGCGGCGGCAAGCGACTCATAGACATCGCGGGCCGAATGCCCCGTGGCGAGGATTACCGCACCGCGGTATATGTCGCCCGTGGCGGTGGCTACGCCGGTCACAGTGTCGCCATCAGTCAGCAGACGTTCCACGCGTGTGCCGAAAAGCACCCGTCCGCCACATCTCTCTATGGTGTGGCGCATCGCCTTTATCACCTCAGGGAGGCGGTCGGTGCCGATATGCGGATGGGCGTCGACGAGTATATCCTCGCTCGCTCCATGTTGCCACAGCACGGTGAGTATCTTGTCGACACTGCCGCGCTTTTTGCTGCGGGTGTACAGTTTGCCGTCGGAGTAAGCGCCCGCTCCTCCCTCGCCGAAGCAATAGTTGGAGTCGGGGTCGACAACCCCCTCGCGGGCTATGCGGGCCATATCGCGGCGCCGTGCATCCACATCCTTTCCGCGTTCGAGCACCACAGGCCTTATGCCAAGCTCAATGAGACGAAGAGCGGCAAACAGACCGGCCGGACCGGCGCCCACCACTATGGCCTCCCGGGCGTCAGGGCCTACCGGACGGTAGACTATCGGCTCGGCTATGGCGGTAGAGTCTGGGAGAGTGTCGAGATAGAGGCGCACGCGCACATTGACCACCACCTTGCGCTGGCGGGCGTCGATGCTGCGCCTCACTATTTTCAAGGCCTTCACCCTGTCGGCGTCCACTCCGGCCTCCCTGGCCGCCTCGGCCTTCAGCAGCGTGTTGGGCTGTCCGGCTACAGCGGGCGCGACACGCATATCAATATCCAGGTACATAGCTTATAATTCGTTATTGTTCGATTGGCTTCAGACCCTTGAATCTGACGTTAAGACGCTTTACCATCACTATAACGGTGACGAGCGCGAAGATAAACGCTATCAAGTCGGAGCCGCACATCGAGGCCCACACACCCTTGACTCCATAATAGCGCGGCAGTACTATCAGGAAGGGTATCAGAAACAGCAGCTGGCGCGTGAGCGACAGGAAGATGGATATCTTGGGCTTGCCTATCGACTGGAAGAAATTCTGTATCACTATCTGGGCGCCCACCACAGGGTAGAATATGAAGTATACCCTGAATCCCTCGCGGGCTATCGTGGTGAGGGTCTCGTCGGTGGTGAACAACCGGCTGATGGCGTCGGGAAACGACTCACACACGGCGAAGCCCACGAATGTAATGCCGACTCCAATCCATATACCTATATATAATGTGCGCTTCACACGGTCCCACTTGTGGGCGCCGTAGTTGAAGCCGAGTATGGGCTGCATACCCTGGGTCACACCGAACACTATCATCACGAAAAACATCGTGGTGCGGTTGATGATACCGTAGGCGCCGACGGCGAGGTTGGAGTTGCCGCCGCCGTAGTCGAGGAGGGCGCGGTTGATAAACACCACCACTATGCAGGCGCATACGCTCATCAGAAAGGGCGACAGCCCTATCGAGTAGATGCGGCGTATGATCGAGGGGTTGAACCACCGGTTGTCGCGACGGAAATGGATGAAACTTTTCTTCGACATGAAGTGGCACAGCACCCATATGAACGAGGCTGTCTGGCCGCACACCGTGGCCCAGGCGGCTCCTGATATGCCCCAGTCAAACACAAATATAAATGTAGGGGCAAGCACCAGATTGACGGCCACCGACAGCAGGGCCGACACCATGGCCTTCTTGGGATACCCGGTGGCGCGCATCAGGTTGTTGAGCCCGATAAACACATAGCTGACAGGGGTGCCGTAAAGGATGATGCGCATAAACTCGCGCGCATAGTCGATAGTCTCGGGGGTAGCGCCGAAAAAGAGCAGTATAGGATCGAGAAACAGCAGGGTGACACCTCCGAACAGTACGGAGTGTATCAGACAGAGCACCATCACGTTGTTGACACAGTCGGTGGCGCGGCTCTCGTTTTTCTGCCCGATGAATATCGAGCTGATGGTAGCGCCCCCGACCGCTATCAGCGTACAGAAGGCCACCACGAGGTTCATAAGGGGGAAGGTGATTGCCAGGCCGGCTATGGCCATGGGCCCTACACCCTGCCCGATGAATATGCTGTCAATGATATTGTAGAGCGACACCGCTACGCTCGCTATGATTGCCGGCACGGAGTACTGTACCAGCAGCTGGCTGATCGATTTGGTGCCGAGTGTGAGCGGTGTGTCGCCACCCTTCGCCACGCTCTGTGAGGATATCTTGCTATTGTTGTTTTCGTCGCCCATGTCTAAGAAACCCTAAGAGCTTGTTTAATAATAAATATTACCGTCAGGTCGGTCAGTCGTAGGGCAGGTTTTCGCTTGTGATGAGGGAGTTATGGGGTTACATAACGACCGAAGAGCGGGCGGAAATATGCCGGCGAATGGCCGAAGGGAGGTAATTTGTTTCATATCTTTGATATATCTTTTTGTATTTGCATTACAAGCAGGCAAGAGATTGTAGTAGGTATAAAGTTACCTTTTGTCTCATATATCCTGGCAGCAACATTTATTATTAGACAATCTCTAAATTGTAATTCCATACAAAGTTACATATAAATCGCCGATATGGTTCACCTAAATTTTATTTATTTATCAAACTTTTAGTGAACATTTGATTAGCGGGTGTGTTATGTACACTGAGTATTATTCAACAAAATATTTGTTCATTAAACAAATTTTGCCTAATTTTGCCGAATAGTTTTCATCACAGCATGCTAAAATCATGCGGCTCATTGCTTGCGTCTACAGTCGACAGAGGGCTTATATCCAGCACAAAGCAGCTGGGCGCAGGGCTTGCGTATGAATGGATGCATACATAAATCTTATCAAAATTTTGAAACACTTGACATACTAATCAGCAAACATACACTTCACTTATTTAACATATCAGACCAAATTTTACCAAAATCAATATTCACTTTCAAGATGAAGAAAATCATTAGCGGAATGCTCATCTGCGCCTCTTTGGCTGGCGCCATGGGCTCTTTCACATCCTGCAAGGACACTGACGATGACCAGTATGCCGTATTGCAGCGTGAAGACTTTAGACTGATGCAGCTTATCCAGCAGCTCCAGGGCGATCTCGAAGCTGCAAAACAGCAGTTGCAGCAAGAGCTGAACAAAGCAATCAACGACCTCAGAACAGAGATTGCCAACGGCTACGTTACAAAGACTGAGTTTGAAGCTCTCGAACAGCGAGTTACGACTCTTGAGCAGCAGATTGCTAACATCGAACAGTGCGGATGCGACCTTGCTGATTTGGAAAACAAAATCAAAACCTGGGTAGGTCAACAAGGTTATCTGACTGCCGACGACCTCAACGGATATCTTAAAGAAGCCAATCTCGACCAGACTATCGCCACTCTTATTGCCGATAGAACCTCGCAGACATATCAGGCTCTCGTAGCTGCAGGTCTCGGCCAGGGCGGCACATCATACGATGACTCCACAATCAAGGCGCAGCTTAAAGCCGCTCTCGAGTCGCTCGGTTGCACTGTGAACGAAGACGGCTCAATCACATATCCCGAATGGGCTCAGACACCCCAGGATATCGCCGACGCACTCACTGCCGCACATTGGGTAGACCTTAACAAGCAGGCTCTTGATAAACTCCTTCAGGATTACGGTAACCTCGACCCCAGTACTCTCCTGACTAAAGATGATGCCGCCCAGACATATCTCACCCAGGCCGACTTTGAGGCATTCAAGAATTCGCTGAAGGATGACCTCGCCGAATTCGTTAAAATCTACAACGAAGTGGCAGGTCCCCTCGACATGAAAGCTGACTTCGCGAATCTCAACGAACTCCTCGCCGACTGGATTCAGTGGCGCTCCGATATCGCCGGTAAGGTTGCAGCCAACGAGACGGCCATCAAGGCTCTTCAGGAAAAATACAACCTCGTGGGCGAGCGTCTCGACGCCATGATTACAAGCATCGTGGCTGAAGGCACATGGAACCCCGTATTCGGCACATTCGCAGCTCCCGTGGGCGTGGCATCCAACGTGCTTATGACTTACTGCGGCGACATGGGTTCTGTACAGTTCCCCTACGACGGCTCTATGTATGAGTTTGACGGCGAGCAGATACTCACCACTAAGGATATGCAGATGCTCGGCGTTACTCCCAAGCAGTATAGCGGAGTTGTGCTTCAGGGCGACGAAAACAACTATGTGGGCAACGCCGGTACTCTCTATATGACCGTCAACCCCGGCAACGCCGACATGACAGGAAAGACCTTCACCCTCGTCAACAGCCAGAACCAGCAGACAGGCATGACCCTCGCCACTCCCGTGAAGAGCGACAAGGTGCTCACATTCGGCTACAACCACGGTCGTGCTACTCAGGACGTCTCTCTCTACGAGGCTGAGGCTACCCTCCTCCCCGCTGATATCGAAGGCTGCCGCATCACTATCGAGGAAGGCCTGAAATCAGCCGCCAAGGACTTCTACAACAACCGAGACAAGAACTCGCTCGTAAGCCTCATGAAGGCTGTATACGACCAGCTCAACGGCATCCTTCCCCGTATGGCAGTGAGGGCTGAATGGCAGTACAACACCTCGAAGTGGAACGACGTTACCTCTACTTGGGTTGACGCTACCGAAACCGGCATCGTACGCTCGGGCCTCGACATCGCAGCCACTACCTTCAAGCCCCTTTCTTACAAGTCGCTCGAAGGCAAGAAGTTCAACCGTAAGCTCCCCATCCTCGACGAAATCAGCATCGACTGGGACAAGCTCATCCCCGAAATCGAGAAGATTAAAATTGATCCTATCAATCTCGAGGATAAAGAATTCAACTTTACACTCTCCGGCGTCAATTTTGACAATATCGATACTAAACTTGAGGTGACAGTAACCGGTAAAGACAGTAACGGTAACGAAATCACACTGACCGGTGACGTATTACTTGATGACTTTGTCGAGAAGATGAAGGAAGACTTCAATACGGCCATGTCAAACTCAAGCGCAAATATTACCAAAGAGTTTGAGAGAATCATGAAGGAACTTCAGGACGAAATCAACGGTATGCTCACCAATGTTGAGGACCAGATCAACCAAACCATGAAGGATCTCATGAACCAGATCAAGAACAACATCGAGGGCGAGACAGGCAAGTACTTCGACAAGGTGAACAGCCTCATCAACAAGTACAACTCTATCGCCAACCGCATCAACGCCCTTCTGGAGAACCCCAGCCACTACATGCAGGTGACCATGCTCTACGGCAACAGCCAGGGTGGTATAAGCCTCCTCTCTACCAACGAGACCGCTCCCAGCAAGTTCAAGGGCACAGGTGCTATCATGTTCTACCCCACTACCTACAACCTCGAAATCGTATCTCCCGCCTTCAAGAAATTCGTAGGTATCTGCAACGCCGTCAACGTAGCTACCGGCAAGAGCGCCCAGGATGGCGACGCCGCTGCCAAGGCTGCTCTCGACAAGGCCAACAAGGGTACACTCTTCAATGAAGTAATCGACGGCCGCAACCTCCGCGTGGCTACCGGCGACCTCACTCCGGGCTTCATCTACGAGGTGGCTTACTCCGCTCTCGACTACCGCGGATTCACCTCTACCAACAAGTACTATTTCCAAGTTAACAACTAACACCAACTCCTGACCTATACACGCCATGCTGCCGGGGGACAATCCCCCGGCAGAGGCTGTAAAATCAGGCAAATCAAGGCTTAAATATGAAATTCAAGAAGATATTTCTCACAGCTACCCTTGCCGCAGTAGCCATGGGCATGTCAGCCCAGGAAACGGTAATGGTCGAGGAGTCGGAGACCGTATATCGTCCCAACTGGTACGTACAGGGACAGTTCGGCTTCCAGGAAACTCTCGGCGAGACCTCGTTTGGCAAGTTGATGGCTCCCAACGCACAAATTGCCGTGGGCTACAACTTCAATCAGGTGGTAGGTCTGCGTCTTGCAGCCAATTCCTGGCGCTCTAAAGCGGCCCTCAGCCTCGACGAGCACTACTACTGGAAGTGGAACTACATCGCCCCGATGCTCGACGTGACATTCGACATCACCAACCTCATCGGCGGCTTTAACCCCGACCGTCTCGTGAGCTTCGGCGTATTCGCCGGTGTAGGCGCCAATATCGCCTGGGACAACGGCGAGGCTGTGAAGATCAACGATATGCTCAAGCCCACTATCGGCGGCGAGAACGTTCTCCGCAACATCTGGGACGGCACCAAGGTACGCATGGCAGGCCGTATGGGCATCAACCTCGACTTCAACGTGGCCAAGAACGTACAGTTCGGCTTCGAGGCTCAGGCCAACTTCCTCAACGACGACTATAACTCCAAGCTCGCCCACAACGCCGACTGGTATTTCAACTTCCTCGCCGGCGTGAAGTACACCTTCGGCGGCAACTCCAAGAAGTCGACCAAGATGGTGGCCGCTCCTGTGGTTCCCTGCGAGCCCCAGATTATAGAGAAGATTGTAGAAAAGGTAGTGGAAGTACCCGTGGCAGCTCCCGCACAGGAGCAGGCCAAGGCTGAGCCCCTGCGCCGCGACGTGCTCTTCGCAATCAACCGTTCTACCATTGCCAACGACCAGCAGTACAAGGTGAAAGAGGTAATCGAATACCTCAAGGCCAATCCTGCAGCAAAGGTTGTTGTCACCGGATATGCCGACAAGGGCACAGGCTCTCGCGCTATCAACCTCCGTCTGGCCGACCAGCGCTCGAAGGTTGTGGCCAAAGCCATCATCGCCGGCGGTATCGCCGCTGACCGCGTGGTGACAAAGAGCATGGGCGACGACATGTACCAGCCCTACATCGACCCGATTCAGAACCGCGTGGCTATCTGCGTGGCCGAATAATCAAGAAACCGCTAATTCTCTGATAAAAGTGGCTGTGACAAATTTTATTTCGTCACAGCCACTTTCCTATATACACACCTTTATTATATACACATATTATATACACACGCACGCTTTTCCCGAACCGACACACACGGGAAGGCTACGGCCGGCAAAACCGTTAAAAATTGAAATACAAGCGATTTATTAACAGCACGATGTAATGTAATTGCAAAATAAATCGTAACTTTGCCGAACGTTTTCCAATACAACTTCTAACCGATCTGGATTGAACATATGAATAAGTTTTTACCTGTATTGTTATTGTCTGTGATATCTTTGCCGGCTGCTGCAGCGCTGCCCCCGACCGGCTACTATCGAGTACAGAATCAGACCACAAAACGCTACACATACGTAAGGGACAACAAGGGACGCATTGACGTGGGAGCCACTACAGCCGACTACGACGCGATATGGCTCATCAAGGATGACGAACGTCCGCACTACGACCCCTCAGGCATAATCCGCCTCATACAGAAAGGCGGCTCAAGATATGATATCGAGGCCCAGGGCACATCGGTATACGATCTTATAGAAATGCTTCCGAGTATCTATGATGTAAACGGTCAGCACTACCGCATCGGCGGCACCTCCAACGGTATGACAAAATATCTATGCGACGGCGAGGCCAACCTCGAAAAGGAACTGAGCTTCCCGCGCGACGCCGGAGGCACTGCCGCACAGAACCGACAGAGATGGGACATATTCCCGGTAGATGACATGTATTTTGGCATCAAACCCGAAGTGACATCCGAAGGGAAGGGATATGCCACATTCTTTGCCGACTTCCCCTACACCACACAGTCGGAAGGGATGAAGATGTATACCGTGGTTAAGACCGGCAACGGCATGGCCGCGCTCCGTGAGGCGACCGGCGTGATACCCGAAGGCACTCCCATGCTGATGGAATGCACCGGAGCCACTCCGTCCGACAACCGTCTGACAATCGGCGGCACCGCCTCGGCCGATGTCGACGGCAATCTCCTCACCGGAGTATATTTCAACAATACACACAGCACCCGCCACTGGAACGTGGTGGAATACGATGCCGCCACAATGCGTGTGCTCGGACTGGACGCCTCGGGCAAACCGGCATTCATCACCGCCGGCTCCGATCTGAAATATATTCCCGCCAATACCGCATACATCAAAGTATCGGCCGACGCCGATGCAGAGCTGCGCCTGGTAAGCGAGGAAGAGTTTGACAGCAGTTCGGCAATCGACGGCATAGCCGCCGACGACAATGCGGTATCAATCGACATAAACGGTCTCGACATCACAGTCACAGCGTCGGCAACAAGCGCGCCTGCCGCCGTAGAAATCATCAGCCTCGCCGGCAACACAGTGGCAAAGACTGTGCTCCAGCCTTCGGAATCGGCCACATTCACCCTCCCCTCCCACGGACTGTATATACTCCGCACTCCGGGAGCCGCCCGCAAATTTCATCTCTAATCCTCGGCCAACCGACTACAGATGCAGGTAATAACACTATCCCCGCCCCTTCTTGACCGGGCATGCGAAAGCATGTCGGAGATGGTCATGGACATGCTTGCCTCTGCACCGGATATCGTGGTCGGCATACAGTCGGGAGGAGCGCCGATAGCCGAATCGATAGCCGCAAGAATCGGCATAGCCAACATAGCCTATGCGAGCGCCACGCGCCCCGGAAGCACGGTGCGCTCGCTGATGGCCCCGCTGCTGAAGCGACTGCCACGCGGTGTCAACAATGTGCTCCGAAGCGCCGAGAGCCGACTGTTACGCCACAATCCCGGAGGCGACCGTAAAGTCGCATTCTCGATATCGGGCGAGATGGTGGCCATGATAGCCATGGCAAAGGCTCCCGTGCTGCTCGTGGTCGACGATGCTGTCGATTCGGGGAAGACTTTGTCGGAAGTGGTGACCCGCCTCAAAAGCATGTATCCCCACGCGCGTGTGGTGACAGCCGCGGTTGCCGTCACTACCCCCGACCCGATATTCCGGCCCGACATCAGCCTGTATGCCGACACTTTGGTAAGATTTCCATGGTCGGCCGACTATAGCAGCCCGGCGGAAGCCGACTGACACCGCGCCGACTATAGCCCGACAGCTACATATCTACTACACTTCTCCCCTCACACCGGCAATCCGTAAAAAAATATCCATCCGCATTCTATGACCCGCAAAGCTATTGCTGTAGATCTCGACGGAACACTATGCCTCAGGAATACGTTCAACATATTCCTGAGGCAACTTGTATATGCGCATCGCTTCCGGCTGCTCCGGCTGGCGGAACTGTGCGCATGGATAGGCGCGCGCCGGCTTCGTCTCATAAGTCATGCGCGCATGAAGCGACACATCCTCGGGCGATTCTGTCCGCCGTCGCCGGCACTGGTCGACTCGGTAGTCGACACGGTATGGCGCCACGCCAATCCGGAAGTGACAGCACTCGTGGACAGATGCCGGCGCGAGGGATATGCCACCATACTCGCCACGGCCGCTCCCGAGGCGTATGCGTCAGCGATAGCGCGCCGGTTCGGACTTGAATACTGCATAGCCACGCCGCAGCCCGACAGTGGGAAAGCATGGGGAGAGGCACGCGGATGCGCCAAGCGCGACGCAGTAGTGCGACTGGCCGAGGAGAAGTCGCTTGTCCTTGACATTGCCGTAAGTGACCATGCCGATGACATGCCCCTGCTTGAGGCCGCCGCTACGGCGATATTGGTAGAACTGCCGGTAGGAAATCTGCGACGGATTTAATATCTTTGCAGATGAATGCCCACGCCATGCGATGTGGCCCGAGCCATGGTCATGTATAGTTGGGAAATAACAATTCTCTATGGAAGATATAGTGAAGCTGCTGCCCGACTCGGTGGCAAACCAGATTGCGGCCGGAGAGGTAATCCAGAGGCCCGCCGCCGTGGTAAAGGAACTGGTGGAAAATGCCGTCGACGCCGGAGCGACAATAATCAAGATAAACATAAAGGACGCCGGACGCACCCTCATCCAGGTAATCGACAACGGATGCGGCATGTCGCCTATGGATGCCCGCATGGCCTTTGAGCGCCATGCCACATCGAAGATAGGCAATGCCGACGACCTTTTCGCATTGCACACGATGGGATTTCGCGGCGAGGCGCTTGCCTCGATATGCGCGGTAGCCGAGGTGGAGCTTAAGACAATGCGCCGCTCCGACCAGATAGGCACACGCATAGTAATCAGCGGCAGCAAGGTGGAGCTACAGGAGCCGGCAGTGACAGCTCCCGGCTCGACGATGACGGTAAAGAGACTGTTCTTCAATACGCCGGCCCGACGCAAATTCCTGAAAAGCGACCATGTGGAGATGTCCAACATCCTGCGTGAGTTCGAGCGCCTGGCGCTGGTCAATCCCAGTATCGAACTTGAGCTCAGCCACAATGACGTAATCGTGCACCAGTTGCTCAAATCGACATTCAAACAGCGCATCATCGACCTCTTCGGCAAATCGCTCGACAGACAGCTCGTACCGGTAGTGTCGGATACGTCGCTTGTAAAGATAAACGGGTTTGTGTCGCGCCCCGAAAACGCCCGACGCCGCGGCGCACTGCAATATTTCATGGTCAACGGTCGCAACATGCGCCATCCATACTTCCACAAGGCGGTGATGCAATGCTACGAGCAGCTTATCCCCGCCGACGAGCAGCCACAATACTTCATAAGTCTTGAGGTCGCCCCCGAGACGATAGATGTAAACATCCATCCGACGAAAAACGAAATAAAGTTTGAAAACGAGCAGCCGATATGGCAGATACTGACAGCTACCATCAGGGAGGGGCTGGGAAAGTTCAACGCCGTGCCGTCGATTGACTTCGACCAGACCAACGCGCCGGAGATACCGGTGTTTGACCCGAATGCCAACGGTGCCCACGGACTCGACCTCGACCCCGACTACAATCCCTTTGCCGGCAGTATTCCCCCGTCGGGAATGACCGATGCACAGGGAGGCACACCACTATCGGCTACTCCATCAGCAGCCGACTGGGAGAAACTGTATGCCGACTTCACAGCTCCCGGAAACGGAGCGGACACACACTACCGTGCGTCATCATCCGGCAACGGGAGAGTGGCCAGCAAGGGCTTCAACAGCATGAGGGACTTCGATATGCCGTCGCTGCAGGAGGGCCCGGACATGAAACTGCATGCAAGCGCGTTCAATGACCTGGGAGCCTCTCTGCCATCCTCAAGCAATGCCGACAAAGTGGCATCGATATTCAACAGCATGCGCCTTGAGGAAGCGTCGCAGCCAATCGACGAGGTTGCGGCAATCACGGCGTTGCAGATCAAGGGACGGTATATACTGACTCCATCCCACGACGGAGTGCTCGTAATCGACCAGCACCGCGCTCATGTGCGCATACTTTTTGACAGATATATGGAGCTTGCGGCCATGCAGGCATTCACATCTCAGCGGGTAATGTTTCCTGAAGTCATCGACATGTCGGCCTCCGACAGCGCTGTGCTTGAGGAAATCTGCGATGAACTCGCCACACTCGGATTTGACATGGCGTTTCTGGGCGGAAGTTCATGGAGTGTAAACGGACTCCCCTCGGTAATCGGCGACGCCAACCCGCGCAGTGTAGTAGAGCAACTCATAGCCACAGCTTCGGAGACAGGCAACGGCCTCGGCGACGACATGCGGAGCCGCATAGCCCTGTCAATGGCCCGCTCGGCGGCAATACGCCCCGGCCAAACGCTCACATCGTCGGAAATCGACCACCTGCTCAGCGACCTCTTCAAACTGCAATCACCGGCATATACACCCGACGGCAAGCGTGTGCTCGCCTCGCTCACTCTCGATGACATAGGCGCCATGCTGTAGCCCATGTCGGGCGAACACATACAAGTCGGCGCCACCGGAATTTTCCGATGACGCCGACTGTTGTATCAAGACCTCACGAGGGAGGTGTTACCGCATTATCAGCTCTCTGGATTAAAGATATGGCGCAGACGCGAGAAGATACGCTTCTTTATCGAGTCGGTAGCCTGCACGTTGGGCTGCCCCTGGAGGCTCTCTATAGCCTTGCGCTCGGTGTCGTTGAGCTCTTCGGGTATATATACCATTATGTTGATTAGCTCGTCGCCGCTGCCGTATCCTTCAGGCGAAGGGAGTCCCTTGCCGCGCAGACGCAATACCTTGCCCGGCTGCGTTCCGGCGGGAATCTTTACCCTGGCCTTGCCTGTGATGGTGGGCACCTCGACAGAGCCGCCGAGAGTGGCGGTAGGGATGTCGAGCATAAGATTGTACACAACATCGTTGCCGTCGCGTATCAGTTCAGGGTCGGGAATCTCCTCGATTACCACGAGCAAATCGCCGTTGACACCGCCATGGCGGGCGGCATTTCCTTTCCCCTTAAGCTGGAGAGTCATGCCGTCGCTTACACCGGCAGGGATGGTGAATTCCACCACTTCCTCCTGGCGTACGATGCCCTCGCCGTTGCAATACTGACATTTCTGGGTGATGGTCTTCCCCTCACCCTGACAGTCGGGACATGTCGAGGTAGACTGCATCGGACCGAGGAATGTCTGCTGCACATGCTCAATGACACCCGAACCATGACAGCGCTGGCATGTCTGGAACGCAGTGCCGTCCTTGGCTCCTGTGCCGTTGCAATGCTGACACTGCACGAAACGAGGAATCTTCAGTTTCTTTGTCACACCTGTGGCCAGTTCGCTCAGAGTAAGTTTTACCTTTATGCGGAGGTCGCTACCCTTAGGCTGACGGCGACGACGCGGCGCGCCGCCCGCTGCAGAGCCGAAACCACCGAATCCGCCATAGCTTCCGCCGCCGAATATATCGCCGAAATGAGCGAAAATATCCTCCATCGACATTCCGCCGGCGTGGAAACCACCTCCCCCGCCACCAAATCCGGTCGGACCCATGGACGGCCCCCACTGGTCGTATTTGGCTCGCTTGTCGGGATCTGAAAGAACATCGTATGCCTCGGCTGCCTCCTTGAATTTCTCCTCGGCTGCTTTGTCACCGGGATTCTTATCGGGATGGTATTTCAGGGCCAGCTTTCGGTAAGCCTTCTTCAACTGCTCGGGAGTAGCGTTTTTCTCAACCCCGAGCACTTCGTAATAGTCGCGTTTATTGTCCATAACGGCAGCTGTTTATATATTACTGGCCTACCACCACCTTAGCGTGGCGAAGCACCTTGTCGTGAAGTGTATAACCTTTCTGAACAGTGTCAATCACCTTGCCCTTCTGACTCTCGTCGGGAGCAGGGAACATAGTGACCGCTTCATGCAGTTCGGTGTCGAAATCGACACCAGGTGCGGAATCTATGGGCTTTACGCCGTTCTGTTCAAGATATTTTACGAACTTGTTGTAAATCAGCTCAACGCCCTCGCGTATCGACGCTGCATCGTCGCTCGACTTAATGGCCTCAAGCGAGCGCTCGAAATCGTCGACTACAGGAAGCAGACCCTTCAGAGCATTTTCGCCGCCATTCTTTATCAGCTCGCTCTTCTCCTTGAGTGTGCGCTTGCGGAAGTTGTCAAACTCTGCCATAAGGAACAGATACTCCTTCTTCTCCTTTTCAAGCTGCGCCCGAGTCTGGTCAAGCTCCTGCTGAAGAGCGTCAACCTTGTTCATCTCCTCATCGGCAATATCCTTTGCGGCCTCGGCCTCCTGCTGCTCGACAAACTCATTATCAATATCATTGACCGAGATTTCGTTGTCAGCTACATGCTGAGGTTCAGTTACATTGTCGTGATTCTTATTCTTGTCCATATATTTAGTCTTTTTTCTTTTCATCGTATATCATATTTATCACTGCAAAAACAATGCCGTATTTCTATTTATTCCTAAATATATAAACGTCATCGCAGTGATAACGTTCATTCACACGTGGTTGGTCGATACAAAGAAATCAAGCTCGGGGAATCTCTCTGCAGCCACAAGTGACAACTTGGCACTGTCAGCACCGGGGAATATGCCGAACACCGACGACCCCGAGCCAGACATCGAGGCGTATGCCGCACCCATGTCAAGCAACTCTTCCTTAAGAGCGGCAATCTCGGGATGAAGAGGGAACACACTATCCTCAAACTGATTGACCAGCCGTCCCTGCCACTCTTCGACAGGTGACGACAGGAGCGCGGAGAGGTCGATATCGGGAGTGCGGGGTGTGACACGCGAATATGCATCGCGTGTAGGCACATGCACCTTTGGCTTTACGATAAGCACCGGCACTCCGTCGAGATTCACCTCGCACGGAGTGAACACGTCACCGATACCGGTAGCCACCATCGGCCGGTCGTAGATGAAAAACGGACAGTCGGCACCTATCTCCGATGCTATTCCGGCCATCTGCGCCGTAGACATACCGAGACCGAAAAGATTGTTAAGCCCGAATATCGTAAACGCTGCGTCGGAACTGCCCCCGCCAAGCCCGGCACCATCAGGAATCACCTTATGCAGATATATGTCGACCGGCGGCAACGGCATCCTCTCCGCAACCGCACGATAAGCGCGCATAATCAGATTTTCCTCCGGCGCGCACTCCACGCTTCGGCCTGTGACTGTAAGAGTAGTCTCACTACCCTTTGCGGGCACGATTTCAAGTATGTCGCGCCATCCTACAGGATAGAACGCAGTAAGCAGGTTGTGGTATCCGTCGGGACGCTTTGCAGTAATATATAAGCCTAAATTAATCTTTGCGTTGGGGAAAAGTATCATATTGTAATTTTATTTGTCATAGGAACGGAGCCACAGCCTTGCGCTCAAGCATTACGTCACATCCGGGAAATCCTTGACGGATGAGCCTGTTGACGCGAGCCGTATCGGCCAAAGCCGTAGTCAAGGGAAACGGAAGCCGCACCAGGTCGGTAACTATCGCTCCAGGAATAACCATTTGTCGCAGATGTCTCAACGAGGGGGCCACAGGCAATGTACTATATTCGTCGTAGGTATATCGGGTAAATGCTGAATTTATACCCACGCCGTGGCGATCAAGCAGATATCCTTCCGCAAGCTCGACAGGAGCCACATCAGGATGTATGTCGGACGGTGCCGGAAACGAAACAATCTCCTTGCGGTTAGCGCTCATTATTATCGGCACATTTTCGTAAAACGGACCATTCGTTCGGTAGACCACCGCTTTCGGAATCATCGAGCTATGTCCCACAACCATACTCTCAGGCCGCGCGCTTACGACAGCATTCTCCGCCGTGACACCATTATCTTTCTGAGTGTGACACGCCGCAACAGCCATGACAAGAATTCCGACTGCAAATATCGCTATCTTTTTCATTTTCCTACAGTTCTTGAAAGAGATATCACCTCTCCGGGAAATACAAAATTAAGTAAAAAAGCATTAACAGGGTGCAGAAACCGGAATAATTTATATTCGTCATAGGAATATACGCTTTATTTGCAACGCATTACACCTATAAATCAAATAATCAAAAAACGCCGGAACAAGCCCTGCCGTATACTATGAATAACCCCTCATGCCGAGCGTTGGTTCAATTATCGCAAATCAGTATTATCCAATTCACTCTACAGCTTGCATAATATGATAGTTTTGCATATCTTTGTGATTATCACGACAATTATCATCACCTCAATTCCTCGCGCATATGGAAGGTTCCAGTCTTTTCACATTATTGATATCCATTGGCATCATCATTGCGATATGGCTTCTCATGATGCTACTCAGCCGGTTTAAGGCTTTTGAAAATAGACTTTATAATATCGAGTTGTTCCTCTTCAACAATTCGCGTCAGGAAACAGAGACATCCACTACACCATGCAATGAACCGGACGTACGTGCAGACGAAAACACGGCTGATGCATCGGTCATACCCGACATTCCGGAACATTCTATCCGCGAAGAATCCATGGAACTATATTACCCGGATGAGCCTGAAGAAGAGGAATACCATACTCTCCCTGCAAATATTCCCCCTATCCCGGCCGCCATTACAGAGCCATCCATATCTCCTGAGTCCAAGGATATCGAACCATACACGCGACGCCACAATATCGAACGTCAAATCGGGGTAAACCTGTTCAGCAAGATAGGAATCCTGGTATTGATTATCGGCGTCGGATTCTTTGTAAAATATGCTATTGACAACAACTGGATTAACGAAGTCGCCCGCGCTCTTCTCGGCATGGCCACGGGCCTCGGTCTCTGGGGCATAGCATACCGGCTGCGTGATTCATACCGCAATTTCTCGTCAGTTCTCGCCGGAGGTGGATTCGCGGTATGCTTCGTGACAATCGCCATTGCCCACAACATATACGCACTAATCAATCCTTTGGCTACAATGTGCTCGCTGGTGGCCCTTACCGCGGCCATGATAACGATTTCACTCGTTTTCGACCGCCGCGAGCTTGCCATGACAGCAATAATAGGTGGATTCATAGCTCCGTTTATCGCCAGCAATCCCGACAGTAGCGTTACAATCCTGCTGTCATATGTGCTCATACTTGACATTGCTATGTTTATAATCAGCATCAGACGCAACTGGTGGGAACTGTCGGCGGCCTCGACTCCGCTGACATGGATTGTAGCCACTATAGCATTGCACGCCACGATGTCATCCGGTTTCCCGCTATTGATATTCGGGATACTATATTTCATTCTCTTCTCTCTGCCACTCGCTCTGGTACTGAACCGCAACATTGACAACCGCCGGCTCTTCATAGCGCTCATAGGGGCTGTGTTGCTCAATAATTTCGCATTCCTTTCAATCGGTACTGAAGTAATCGCCAACATTCCGTCAGGCAATTACATGAAAGGGCTTATACCATTGATTGCAGCCACAGTCAACGGCATGCTCTATTTCCGTTTCTATACCGAAGACAACAACGGAATTATACGTAAAATCCTTACAGGACTCATAATCCTGTTTATCGCCCTCATATTCCCCATTCAGTTCTCTTCGCCCTCCATAATCCTGTCATGTATCGCATGCTACGGAGCCATACTCAATCTCGGATATGCGCGTCTCCACAATCCACTACTCGGAGCCGCAGCAGCCGTGATAGCCGTAATCATCATATTCGCGACTCTGACACCATTCATCGAGTTTTCCGGACTTAACAGATGTACCCCCGGAGGCAGAGCAACCACCGAACTCATATGTGCGATTGCCTTTGCAGCCTCGGCTTGGACCATCAACCGCTATAAAATGGCGTATGCCACACGTTTTGCCATATTCTACACCATACTCATTTGGGTTGCCGGTCTGTTGGCACTGTCAGGCATGGATACACTTTACAACATCGGCCTTGACACCACCACATCGTCGCGCGCACTTATGGTATCAGGCTTTATCATAATGCTTATATTATCGCTGACCACATCACGCGGAGGCAACAGCGGCTGGCTTTTCCCTGGCATAGGTGCGATATGGTTTGCCTACGCTCCATTCGCTGTGCCCGACGAAAACCAAATCATTGCCGACATTCTCCTATGGACCGGTGCCGCAGTATACATTGCTCTGGCCACAGTTGAAGCCATAAAGGCATTCCGCCACAAACTTGTCGGGCCAATCAATATGCCCGAATATACAGTATATTTCAACATCTCCGCAATTATATTTGCGATAGCCGCCACCGAGTATATGCTGCGTCAGTTTGGACTGCCACATCTGTATAGCGCCGGCCTGTCTGTAGCGCTTACGTTATGCGGCGCGACCCAGCTTATCATTGGCATGAGGGTTCATACGCGGCTTATGCGCATAATCGGGCTGTGTGTCATGGGTATCGTGCTTATGAAACTTACCATATACGACCTTTGGGTACTCCCGACCATCGGAAGAATTATTGTGTTCATATTGCTCGGCATAGTACTTCTTGTAATCTCATTCCTATACCAGAAACTAAGGGCGGCCATATTCAGTGACAACTGATTTTAAGGCAAAAATAAGAGCATGTTTCAGAAATTACAATGCTTTGGAGCAATCCTTTTGCATTTATAATTTCGAATTGCTAACTTTGCGAGGAATAGTGTCTGCTCCAGTATCTACCGGTCATTGCGTGCAGGCTGCAAATGATTTAGAATAATATGAACTTCAAGCAATTTTGCATGACCACACTGGCTGTAGTAGCCGGTATTTTCATCACAGGCGTGCTGAGCATGTTCGGCATGATTTACATGATGCTCCAGATGATACTGTTGAACCTCGGAAAGGAGCATCCGTCAACAGAAAGACAATCTATACTACATATTGAACTCTCTTCCGAAATAGTAGAGAGAGAGCAAGGCACGACAATCATGCAACAGCTTCAAGGAATCGAGAACAACTCCATATCCCTAAACCGATTGCTTGATGCATTGAAAATAGCCTCTACCGACCCAAAAATCGAAGGCGTATATCTCGATTGCGGCGGAGTATCGGCCGGAGTGGCTACATTGATGTCGGTCAATGAAGCCATCAATACATTCCGCAAGTCAGGGAAGTGGGTGGCCGCCTATGCCGACAGCTATGCACAGGGCGACTATATACTGGCCTCCGCAGCCGACTCGCTATGGCTCAATCCTGTAGGAGAAGTCGACATCCACGGTGTGGGTGCCGGACTGTTCTATTTCAAAGGCCTGCTTGACAAACTTGGTGTAGACGTGCAGGTATTCAAGGTAGGCACCTACAAAAGTGCTGTAGAGCCGTTCCTGCTTACACAACCGAGCGAAGCAAATATACGCCAGACCCGCGAATATCTCGACCCGATATGGGCCGATGTGCGCACTGTCATAGCCGCCGGTCGCAATGTAAGCCCCGAGACAATCAACACATGGGCCGACAGCATAATAGTGACCGAAGACCCGGCAAATTATACCGACATGAATGTAGTGTCGTCGCTACGCTACCGTCACGACGCAGAGCAACTGCTGAAATCAATGTCGGGTATAGATTCCGACGACGAACTGCGCCTCGTGACTCCTGCAGAATACCTCAACCAGTCATATGCGCATAAATACCAAAAAGAGACGTCAAAAGCCGATTACAAAATCGCGGTGCTTTACGCTGTAGGCGACATAGTACAGCAGGGCGACGAAGGCATCATAGGCGCCGACATGACTCCACTCATTTACGAACTCGCTGACGACGACAACATATCCGCACTTGTGCTCCGCGTAAATTCAGGCGGCGGAAGCGCATACGCCTCCGAACAGATATGGGAGGCTCTGGAATACTTCAAATCGACAGGCAAGCCATTCTATGCCTCAATGGGCGATGTGGCCGCTTCCGGAGGCTATTATATATCATGCGGTGCCGACAAAATTTTCTGCCAGCCCACCACACTCACCGGTTCGATAGGCATATTCGGCATGGTGCCGAATATTGAAGGGCTGCTTGACAAGCACCTCGGTGTCACATCCTACACAATCGCATCCAACCCTAACGCCATAATGAGCATCACAAAGCCTTTCACCCCTGTACAGCGCCGTGCCATGCAAAAGATGATCGACCGCGGCTACGAGACATTCGTAGGCCGTTGTGCTGAAGGTCGTGGAATGCCTGTCGACTCAATCAAAGCCATCGCGGAGGGTCGCGTATGGGCCGGTACAAAGGCACTTGAAATTGGCCTTGTTGACAGGCTTGGAAATCTCGAAGACTGCATAATGGCCTTGGCCGAGGAGAATGGAGCAAACTCATATTCGATTATTGAATATCCCGATCCCGAAGGCTCTTGGTGGGAAAAACTCATTATCAACAATGCCCAAATGAAGCAGGACGCTATTAAAAAAGAACTCGGCACAGCATACCCGATATACAAATCGATAGAATCCCTGAACAATATGGATCCCATCCAGGCTCGTATGCCGTTCACTGTCATCGAGTAGCCTCCTGAAAAAACAACATCCGAACCTAAAAAGCATATGCGCCACAGCAAAATAGCAGACTTACTGATTCTTAAACCATTGTCGTGGATTTACGGCATGGTGACAGCTGTGCGCAACAAGCTCTTCGACTGGCATATATTCAAACAGCACACATTCCCGGTCCCGGTTCTTGTAATCGGCAACCTTGCCGTAGGAGGCACAGGCAAGACTCCACATACAGAATATATCGTAGACCTGTTGCGCAAGGAATACCATATAGGAGTTCTGTCACGCGGCTACAGGCGTCGGACAAAAGGATTCATCCTTGCCGACAAACGCTCCACACCGGCAGCCATAGGCGACGAACCATATCAGATATATCAGAAATATGGCCACGACATACGTGTGGCTGTATGCGAAAGCCGGGCAAAAGGAATCAAAGAGTTGTTGCGGCTTGATCCGCGTATCAACCTCATAGTACTCGACGACGCATTCCAGCACCGATATGTAAAGCCATCGACATCGATTGTACTCACCGAATGGCACCGCCCGGTATATAACGATGAAATGTTGCCGCTGGGACGTCTGCGCGAATCGGTGCGCGCACTGCTCCGTACCGACATCGTGATTGTGACAAAATGCCCAACCGACATCAGACCCGGAGATGTAAGCATCATCTATGACAACCTCAAGCTGTTTCCATTCCAGCGTCTTTATTTTTCACATTACCGCTACGGGCATCTTGTAAGCGTATTTCCCGACGAAGTACGGTATGTGCCAGGACTTGAATGGCTCAATCCCGACGATGCTGTGCTTGTAGTGACGGGAATAGCCAACCCTCGTCCGCTTGTACGCTATATAAAAGGATTCAAGGCCAAAGTAAATGTAGTGCGCTTCCCAGACCATCACAATTTCTCGCGCCGCGATTTCAATGAACTGGCTAAAGCATTCAACCAGCTTGAAGGCACACACAAATACATTGTTACCACCGAGAAAGACTCGGTACGCATGGCCAATAATCCATACTTCCCGCCTGAGCTCAAGACATCGACATTCTATCTGCCGATAAAGGTTGAGTTCATGCCGCAGAAAATGCCACAGAACTCTAATCCATTTGATATGGAAATACGCCATATACTGCGCAATTTCAATAATCCTCAGGCATCACAGGTAAGGAAATAGATACCTACGGCATATCACATCCTGACGTATTAAAGTAAATCATATTGAAAACCATACATTCAAGAATCACGTTATAATCTCATGTTAGCAAAAATAAAAGAAACCGCCGAATATATCCGCGGACGTGTCAGCACACCTATCCCTACAACAGCCATAATTCTGGGCACAGGTTTGGGTGCGCTTGTCGACTCAATAGCCGACAAACAGTATATACCCTACAACGAGATACCCAATTTTCCTGTATCGACTGTCGAAGGACATAGCGGCAACCTGATTTTCGGTCGTCTCGGCGACCGTCCGGTAATGGCCATGCAGGGCCGTTTTCACTTCTACGAGGGTTATGACATGAAGACCGTGACATTCCCAATCCGCGTTATGCACGAACTCGGAATAAAAACCCTCTTTGTAAGCAACGCGGCAGGCGGCATGAATCCTGAATTTGAGATTGGCGACATAATGATTATCACCGACCATATCAACCTCTTCCCCGAGCATCCTCTGCGCGGCAAAAACTACGAGGAATGGGGTCCGCGCTTTCCCGATATGAGCGAAGCATACTCTCAGCGTCTTATAGCACACGCTAAAGACATCGCCAAAGAAAAAGGCATCCGTGTCATGCACGGAGTATATGTCGGCACACAGGGCCCGACATTCGAGACACCGGCCGAATACCGCTACTTCCACATCATCGGAGGCGACGCCGTTGGCATGTCGACAGTGCCTGAGGTAATCGTCGCACGCCATATGGGAATCGAAGTATTCGGAGTGTCTGTAATCACTGACCTCGGAGTCGAGGGCATAGTAGAAAAAGTGTCACACGAAGAGGTGCAGAAAGCCGCTCAGGCCGCACAGCCCAAAATGATGGAAATAATGACCGAACTGGTCAACCGCTTCTGACCACCCGTCAACCGCAACATATCATGATGCCGGCGGCCGTCGTGGGCTACGTCCCGACACCAGCCGGCATCAATAATTCATACAAGTCTGCCATATGGACCAAAAACTGACCGAAATATCAAGTATCGGCGAATTCGGCCTGATTGACCGGATTACCAGAGAGTTTCCACTGGTAAACGCAAGTTCTTTGCTTGGCGCCGGCGACGACGCCGCAGTGATGCGCTATGCCGATACCGATGTGCTCGTCACCACCGACATGCTGCTCGAAGGAGTACACTTCGACCTCACATATGTACCGCTCAAGCATCTGGGCTACAAATCAGCCGTGGTCAACTTCAGCGACATATACGCAATGAACGGCACACCCCGCCAGATTGTCGTGTCGCTCGGTATCTCGAGCCGGTTCGCCGTTGAGCATATCGATGCACTTTACGACGGCCTGCGCACAGCATGTCAGGCATACGGAGTAGACCTCGTAGGCGGCGATACTACATCGTCGCGTCAGGGTCTCGTGATATCAGTCACATGCATCGGTGACTCTCCCTCCGACAGAATCGTATACCGAAGCGGAGCCAAGGACACCGACCTTATTTGCGTAAGCGGCGACCTCGGTGCGGCATACATGGGCCTGCAACTGCTCGAACGCGAAAAAATAGCATCGGCCGGAGAAAAAGACTTCGTACCTAAATTTGACGGAAAGGAGTATCTTGTCGAACGACAACTGAAACCCGAAGCCCGCCGCGACATAATCGCCACACTCGCCGGCGCCGGCATAAAGCCCACAGCCATGATGGATATTTCCGACGGCCTGTCGAGCGAACTGCTCCATATATGCCGGGCAAGCCACACGGGATGCCGGGTATACGAGGACCGCATACCTATCGACTACCAGACCGCGGTAATGGCCGAAGAACTCGGCATGAATCTCGTTACGGCCGCCCTCAACGGAGGTGAAGACTATGAATTGCTCTTCACAGTACCACTCTCCGACCATGAGAAAATAAAAAATCTCCCCGGCATAAAAGTGATTGGACATATAACAAAAGAGAGTCTGGGATGCGCGCTTGTTACGCGCGACGGCAATGAAATGCAGCTGCGTGCACAGGGATTCAACCACATGGCCCCCTCATCTACCGATGCCTCATATCCAGCTACCGCAGAAAGTGAGGAAACAGCCGGATAAACACATCCACAGCGCTTGCATCTTACACCAAAAAGCATTATCTTTGAGGAAAAGTTTCTTTTACGAATGCTCAAATACAACACCCAGCAGCGGCGACTGATTCTTCCGGAATATGGCCGCAACATACAACAGATGGTTGAGCACTGTCTCTCTATAGAAGACCGCGACGAGCGCAATGCCTGTGCCCGTTCGATAATCGACTGTATGCTCAATCTGTTCCCCGATATCCGCCAGAAAGAAGGATACGAGCAACAATTATGGGACCATCTGGCAATAATGTCAAACTTCCGGCTCGACATCGACTATCCGTTTGAGGTAATACAGCCCGACAGTCTGGAGTCGCGTCCGCAACCGGTGTTCTATCCACGCAACGGCATAGGCTGCCGACACTACGGTCATAATCTGGAAGCCATGATTGAGACTGCCTCGCATATGGAGCCGGGAGAGGAACGCGATGCACTGATAAGCCTCCTTGCCAACCATATGAAAAAGATGCTGCTGGCAATCAACCCCGAGGGTGTCGATGATGCCAAAGTATTCAAAGACCTCGCCAACTATAGCCACGGAGCCATACGCCTTGACCCGGCCAGCTATCGCCTGCACCAGTTTAAGGTCGTAGCACCTCCCGCACCGTCAAAAAAGAAGAAAAAGAAAAAATGAGCACATTCATAGTAGAAGGCGGCCATCGCATGCATGGCGATATCACCCCACAGGGTGCCAAAAACGAAGCATTGCAGATAATATGCGCCACGTTGCTCACTCCCGAGCGGGTGGTGATAGAAAATGTGCCCGATATTCTTGACATAAACAACCTAATATCTCTCCTGGCAGAGATGGGCTGCAAGGTCGAGCGCCTGTCGCCGCATTCCTATGCCATACAGGCCGATAATGTCAATATCGAATATCTTTCAACTCCGGAATACAGACGTCGCGCCGCCGCTCTGCGAGGATCGGTAATGTTGCTCGGCCCCCTTGTGGCCCGGTTCGGATATGCGGTGCTTCCAAAGCCCGGCGGTGACAAGATAGGCCGCCGACGCCTCGACACCCACTTCATCGGCATACAGAGACTCGGCGCCACCCTCGAATATCGAAGTGATATTAAATCCTATGAGGTAAAAGCCGACGGCCTCAACGGATGCTACATGCTCCTTGACGAAGCCTCCGTCACCGGCACTGCCAACATAGTGATGGCGGCAGTGCTTGCCAAAGGCACCACCACCATCTATAATGCGGCCTGCGAACCATATATCCAGCAGTTGTGCCGTATGCTCTCTGCCATGGGGGCAAAAATCGATGGTATAGGCTCAAACCTTCTGACAATCCACGGAGTCGACACTCTCGGAGGAGCACACCACAAAGTGCTTCCCGACATGATTGAAGTCGGAAGTTTCATAGGAATGGCAGCGATGACCGGGAGCGAGATACGTCTGCGCAACGTTGCCTACGACGACCTTGGGATTATTCCCGACAGCTTCAGTCGGCTCGGCATAGCAATAGAGCGTCAAGGAGATGACATATTGATTCCATCACATGATTCCTATGAAATAGAAACATTCATGGACGGGTCAATCATGACATTTGCCGATGCCCCTTGGCCGGGACTGTCGCCCGACCTTCTTAGCGTATTTCTCGTGGTAGCCACACAGGCACGAGGCAGTGTGCTTATACATCAGAAAATGTTTGAGAGCCGACTGTTCTTCGTCGATAAACTGATTGACATGGGCGCACAGATAATACTCTGCGACCCACACCGCGCTGCAGTAATCGGCTCCGGACGGCTCAACTCGCTAAAAGCCACCACAATGGTATCGCCCGACATACGCGCAGGAATAGCTATGCTGATAGCAGCCATGAGCGCAAAGGGCACAAGCCAGATTCAGAATATCGATCAGATTGACCGTGGATATGAAGGCATCGACAAGCGCCTGAATGCCATCGGCGCAAAAATCATACGTGTGACCGACTGAATAACCCTGAAATCCACCACACTCTGATGATTACACTTGACCGGCTAACACCAATCGGGCGTCTTGGAAAACCTCACGGCATCAACGGCGAAATCAACGCATATCTCGATGTCGACATAGATATAGACTCCCTGAAGCGAATCATACTGATGATTGACGGAATATATGTGCCGTTTTTCATCGCATCCATGCGCCAGAAGCGGTCAGACACATTTATAATGGCGCTTGACGACATAAACAACGAGCGAGAGGCGGCCGAGCTTACCAACCATCCATTGTATGTGCTTACCTCCGACAATGTCATTGCAGAAGATGATATTGACGAAGACGACCGGGGCCTTTACGCTTCCGACCTTATCGGATTCACGGTAATTGACGACGCCACCCGACAGACTGTCGGAGAAATAACCGACATCAACGACAGCACCGAAAACGTGCTGTTCGTCGTAGCCACCCCATCGTCAGCCACAGTCTATCTCCCTGTTGCCGATGAATTCATAACGGAAATAGACACCGACCGGCGTATCCTCAGAATGAATCTCCCCGAAGGCATACTCGACCTTTGAGCTTATTCCGCCGCCCACCCGCATAATCGCAGATACAACCGGCACACATAATAAAATTTCTAAAATCGGCATATGCCGTTTGGCCGCATTACGCTTTTTTGCGTACCTTTGTGAGTTATGTTAAAATCCGTCATCAACGAGGACAACGTAAAAGCTGTGCGCAAACTGCTTGAGGAGAGCGAGCGCATCGTCATCACATGTCATAAATCGCCCGACGGCGACGCCATAGGCTCGGCATTCGGTCTGGCGCACACTTTGGCCAACATCGGCAAAGAAGCAAAAGTGGTCACTCCCGACCGACCGCCACGCAACCTGAGGTTTCTTCCCGGGGTAAAAGAAGTGGTACCCTACACCGTGTACCCCGATTTCGCACATCAACTCCTGCAGGATGCCGATTTGGTGTTCTGTCTCGACTTCAACGCACTTTACCGCGTAGACCGCATGCGCGACGAATTGGCGGCATCACCTGCTAAGAAAGTGATGATTGACCATCACGAAGGTCCGGAACCATTCACACATGTGACCATATCCCACCCCGAGCAGTCATCTACATCAGTGCTTGTATTCCGACTGCTATGCCGGCTGGAGCTTTTCGACCGCATCGACCGCAAAGCCGCCACATGCATCTATACAGGCATGATGACCGACACCGGCAACTTCACATACAACTCCAACGACCCCGATTTATATATAATAATTGCCGAACTCCTGCGTAAAGGCATCAATAAGGACGAGCTGTACAAAAAGGTAATGAACACCCGCAGCACATCCACACTCAAACTTCACGCCTATGCTGTCGCCGAACGCATGCAGATATTCCCGGAGTTGCATACCTCGCTCATCGTGCTTACCAAAGATGAGCTGAAAAGATTCGATTATCATCCCGGTGACGACGAAGGCCTTGTCAACGCGCCGCTCGGCATAGAAGATATGGTATACTCTGTATATCTGCGAGAGGATAAAGACCAGATAAAAGTATCGACACGCAGTATAGGCAATTTCCGAGCCGACTTGCTATGCTCGAAATACTACCACGGAGGCGGACATATCAATGCTGCCGGAGGTGAGCTTAAATGTTCGTTGGAGGAAGCCATCGAGATATTCCGCTCAACCTTCCCCGACATAGAAAAGTATCTTCACCAGTAACTTATCACATACACCCGCAATACGACACATATGAAATATCTGCAAAATATACTGAAGTTACTCGCAGTGGTGATTCCTGCTGCGATAACCATGAGTTCGTGCAGCCACACCAAAAGCTACGCCGAGCTACTGAATGACGAGACAAAATATATCAACGCCTATCTTGCCGACCAGAGAGTGATTGGCAGTGTACCCGCCGACAGCGTCTTCCTCCAGGGAGAAAATGCACCCTACTACCGAATGGACGAGGACGGCACGGTATACATGCGCGTAATCAAGGATAATCCCGACGGAGAGAAAGCAAAATACAACGACCTTGTATACATGCGTCTCACTCGCTACAACCTGTACAGCTACGCCAACGGAACTCTTCCGGAAGGAGAAGGCAACAACGACAACCCTCTCACCCAGTTCAATTTCCGTTACCAGAACATGGAGATTACATCTTCATCGCAATGGGGCGAAGGCCTGCAATTGCCACTCGATTATCTTCACTACGACTGTGAAGTAGAGCTTGTCATCCGCTCTCAGGCCGGTATGACCGACGAAATAGCATCGGTTATCCCCTACCTGTACCGCGTACGCTATACAAAGAGCAAGATATAATACATACACACCGCACATTTTTGGTTCACAAATCTTATTATACAAGCTGCAAATGTCACTTATTAAATCCATTTCCGGCATACGAGGCACAATCGGAGGCCGCCCGGGCGAAGGCTTGAGCCCGCTTGACATTGTAAAATTCACAGCCGCATATGCGCGCTTCATCAAAGAAAACACCACCCGTAAAACTAACGTAATCGTAGTAGGACGCGATGCCCGCCTCTCCGGCTCTATGGTATCTGACCTTGTCACCGCCACTCTGGCCGGCATGGGCTTCGACGTAGTAAATATCGGCCTTGCCTCCACACCGACAACCGAAATCGCGGTTGTTATGGAAAAGGCTTGCGGAGGTATAATACTCACCGCATCTCACAATCCGATGCAGTGGAACGCACTGAAGCTACTCAACGAAAACGGCGAATTCCTCAACGCCGAGCAGGGACAGAAAGTGCTTGAATACGCCGCCGATGACGACTACACATTTGCAACAGTCGAAAATCTCGGACACGTATATAAAAACGACACATATACACGCCGCCACATTGAGGAAGTGCTCAATCTCAAACTCGTGGATACCGAAGCCATCCGCAATGCCGACTTCACCGTAGCTGTCGACGCGGTAAACTCCGTCGGAGGTGTCATCATACCCCAATTGTTGCGTGCTCTTGGCGTAAAAAATATCATAGAACTCAACTGCGAGGCCAACGGAAAGTTTGCCCATACCCCTGAGCCAATCCCGGAAAACCTCACACAGATTGCCGACCTCATGCGCGAAGGCCGTGCCGATGTAGGATTCGTTGTCGACCCCGACGTCGACCGTCTGGCCATTGTAATGGAAAACGGCGAGATGTTTGTAGAAGAATACACCCTTGTGGCTGTAGCCGACTATGTATTGTCGCACACCCCCGGTGCTACCGTAAGCAACCTTAGCTCCTCACGCGCGCTGCGCGACGTTACAGTAGCACACGGTTGCACCTATTCGGCTGCCGCTGTAGGCGAAGTAAATGTTGTGGCAAAGATGAAAGAGACCGGAGCTGTCATCGGTGGAGAAGGCAACGGTGGTGTAATCTATCCCGAAGCCCACTACGGACGCGACGCCCTTGTAGGCGTAGCCCTGTTCCTTACCCTACTTGCTAAGAGCGGCAAGAAAGTAAGCGAGCTTAAAGCCGGATATCCCCCCTACTCCATAGCCAAGAACAAAATCGAACTTACTCCCGACATCAATGTCGACGCCATTCTTGAGGCTATGAAAAAGAAATACGCCTCCGAGAAGATAACCGACATCGACGGCGTAAAGATTGACTTCGAAGACTGCTGGGTTCACCTGCGCAAATCAAACACCGAGCCCATTATCCGCATATACGCCGAAGCCTCAACAATGGATAAAGCCGATGCTCTCGCGCTCGACATCAAGGAGGTTATCGCCGGCCTTGCATAAAAACAAGTCACCCCTCTCATTAATGGAAGAGTCCATGACCGACCACTCATACCAGGCGCCCGGCATAACAAAATATGCCGGGCGCCCCAATGATGACACAGTTCGTAATGAATCCGAGACCGCAGTCTATGATTATCTCGACCGCCTCGGCATAGCATATACTACATTGTGCCATCCGGCCGCATTTACTATGGAAGAATGCGAAGCTGTAAGAAAACGCCTTGACGCACCGGTATTCAAAAATCTGTTCCTCACCAACCGACAGCAGACCGAATACTACCTGCTTATGATTCCGGCAGACAAACCATTCAAGACCAAATATCTGTCGTCGCAACTCGGATGCGCGCGCCTGTCATTCGCATCCCCCGAGGCCATGATGGAGATGCTTCATATTGCACCAGGAGCCGTATCGCCAATGGGACTTATCCACGACACCTCCTCTCGCGTGCGTCTCATAATCGACAGCGACCTTGCAGCTATCGACACATATGCATGCCATCCGTGTGTCAACACAGCCTCTATAGCCCTGTCGCTCTCCGACCTGCTGAAAAAAATCATCCCCGCCACTGGACACACCTATACTTGGGTCACACTCCCCGTGGAAGGATAAACGGCACAGCACGATATCTACCCGTCAGCCTTCACCCCTCGCATCCGCCGGAGTGAAGGTTATTTTTATAGCCTCGACCGTGCTCTTGCCAATGGTCATATGCCGTGATGTTCGCAGTCCCACAGCCCATACAATCTGTCCTCCGACTGTTACAATCCAGGCATTTTCCTTATCCGAAGGCGAGTAATGGGCGTCGCTGAAAAGATCGCTCACCAGTTTTGTGCCGTTCATGCCATAAGGCGCTATTCTGTCGGCAAGCCTCCACCTGCGCACCACAATCTTGCGGCCTCCGACCTTGTCAGTGTCAAGAAAAAGTGTATTGCCGGTACGGTCGTATAACACGTAATCGACCGGAATTCTCTCTATGGAAAAACCCTCCGGACAGGTTGCCATATCATCCGGAGAAATGATGTAACTCTCCTCTGACAGCGCTACATCCTGATTCCTCGCTCTCACTGTCAGCATTCCCTTATAGAGCACCCCGACATAACCGCGAGAATAAAAGCGCCGGCTTTCAGACTCTTCAATACAGGAAATCATATCGCCACATTGCACAGCATTGAATCCATAGCCACGGAGCATCTCATAAAGCATCATCCCGGCATTAGTCATCTCTCTGCACAACCTTGATATATCGATATCACCATGCTTGTTGCGATAGCCCTCTGAACAATGCGCGATAAGTTCCGTATAGAGCGCCAGATTTCCGGTAAGATTATGTATCGAACGCGTCAGCGTGGTCTGCGCATCCGGGAAATAAGCCCTTACGGCAGGGAGAATCACATTGCGTAGACGGTTGCGTTTCACATCATTGAGCAGATTGCTTGAGTCCGTGACATAGGTCAGCCCCTTGTCGGCGAGATAATCAAGCACATCTTTGCGAGTAACGTCAAGCAGCGGACGCACAATCATTCCGTGGCGAGACTTCATTCCTGTAAGGCCGGTAAGCCCGGTGCCACGCAACAAGTTGAGGAAAAGAGTCTCCACATTGTCGTCATTATGATGACCTACCGCCACCATGGCACCGCCATGCCTGACAGAAAGCTCGGCAAACCAGTTGTAGCGTAGGTCGCGACATCCCATCTCAAGCGAAATCCCGCGCTCCACACAATATGTCGACGTATCAAAATGCTTCTCAACATACTTAGCGCCATGCATGCGTGCCATAGATTCCGCATGCATACGGTCGCGTTCCGACTCTTCACCACGCAAATGATAGTCGCAGTGTGCTGCCACACACTTGTAGCCGAGCGATGTCATTGACGACAGAAGTGCCACTGAATCAGCGCCACCGCTGAGAGCGACAATCACCGTCGCGCCGGGCTCAATAAGTCCGGCGCGCTCTATAGCTTTATATACTTTTTCCTCAAACGGATGTTTCATGAGGTCAAAGGTAGCAAAACTGCATGAAAAAGCGTAACTTTGTATATAACTTTAAGAAACAATACAGATTCACATATGAAAAAGCTAACCGCCGCCATCATGGCTTCAACAATTATGCTTATGAACCAGAACAGCGCGGCCGCAGCCACCCCAGGCACATCGGCCGACAACCCATTCTTTACTGAATACACCACTACGGTACTTGGAACCATTCCTTTCAGCCGTGTACATAATTCTGACTACGAGCCGGCTGTCGACCGAGGCATCAAACTCCAGAACCAAGAAATCGACGCGATAGTCAATAATCCCGACAAACCCACATTCCTCAATACCATAGTGGCACTTGAACGCTCCGGCGCCGACCTCAACCGAGTGCTCAGCACATTTTACCCACTGCTTTCTGCCGACAGCGATGACGAACTTATGGAAATATCCATGCGGCTGTCATCAAAGCTCTCTGACCACTCCACAAGTATCACACTCAATCAGGGACTTTGGAAACGCATCAAGAGCGTATACGACAAACGCGCTTCGCTGAATCTGAATCCCGAGGATGAAATGCTCCTCCAGCGCACCTATGATTCATTCGCCCGCAGTGGCGCAGGACTCGAAGGCCAACAGCGCGAAGAGTACCGACGTCTGGCATCAAAACTCTCTGACCTTACAACAAAATTCGGTCAAAACGTTCTCAAAGAACTCAACACATATGAAATATGGCTTTCCGGCGATGAGCTCGCAGGCCTTCCGACAAGCGTGCTTGAGGCTGCCGCACTCTCCGCTAAAGAAAAAGGACGCGAGGGCGAATACCGATTCACACTCGCCCAGCCTACATATATGGCCGTAATGAAGTATGCCGACTCTCCTGCCGTGCGCGAGCGGTTCTACCGTCTCTACAACTCTCGCAACACTAAAGGTGAATACTCAAATATGGAGATAATGAGCGACATAGCCGATACGCGCCGGCAGATTGCCGCACTCTTTGGCAAGGAGACATATGCCGACTATGGACTTGAAAAGACCATGGCCGAAAATACCGCCAACGTATACGCCCTGCTCAACCGGCTCGCCGAGGCTTACCGTCCGGCACAACAACGTGAATTTGCCGAAATCACCGAATTCGCATCCAAGGCTACCGGTGCTCCGGTAAAACTCAATGCCTGGGACTACAGCTACTGGGCCAATAAACTCAAAGAGGCAAAATATAAATACGATGAAGAAGCGCTCCGCCCATATTTCGAGCTCAACAATGTAATCGACGGTGTGTTCGGTCTCGCCACACGCCTCTACGGAGTCACTTTCCGTCAAAATCCCGATATCGAAGTATACCATCCCGACGTGCGTGCCTTCGAGGTAATCGACCCCGAACAAAAGGTGATGGGAGTCATTTACACCGATTTTTATCCGAGAGAGACAAAGCGTCCCGGAGCCTGGATGACCAATTTCCGCGAAGAATACATTGATGCCGACGGTGACACCGTACTGCCCCATGTGTCTATTGTGATGAATTTCACCAAGCCCACCGACACAAAACCGTCGCTTCTTACACCTTATGAGGTAGAAACATTCCTCCATGAGTTCGGCCACGCTCTCCATGGACTCTTCGCATCGACCAACTATGCGTCACTGTCGGGAACCAACGTCTACCGCGACTTTGTGGAACTCCCCTCACAGTTCAATGAAAACTACCTCACCGAAAAAGAGTTCCTCGATGGATTCGCCCGACATTATCAGACCGGCGAGCCCATCCCGTCGGAACTCGTCGAAAAGATTATTGACACATCACGTTTTGGTGCCGGATACGCATGCCTGCGTCAGCTCGCATTCGGACTCACCGACATGGCATGGCACACAACAACCACACATGTAGATGATCCCGCCGAACTTGAACGCCGGGCCACAGAATCAGTAGCAATGTTTGACGAAGTAGAGGGATGCATGTTCTCACCACAGTTCAGCCACATATTTGCCGGAGGATACGCGGCAGGATATTACAGCTACAAATGGGCCGAGGTACTCGATGCCGACGCATTCTCCATGTTCAAGCGCAATGGCCTGTTTGACAAGAAGACGGCTGATTCGTTCCGTACCAACATACTCATGCGCGGCGGCACAGAACATCCTATGACACTCTACAAGCGGTTCAGAGGACAGGAGCCTACAATCGACGCACTACTTCAGCGCGACGGCATACAGCCTGAAGAGCAGCCATCTATGCCCCAGCCGGTTCCCACTAAGAAAGACTGAACCATATTATGCTCACATATCTGATATTCCTTGTCACAGGCATGGCCGCAGGCCTTGTCATCGGTCACTTATGGGGCCATGGCAAGGCTGTAGCACAACGCAACGCCATTCTACTTGCCAAAGCCGAAGCTGAGACAACACATGCGCGTGAGATAGCCGAACTGCGTGCTGAAGCCGGCCGTGCCGAGGCTGCAGCCGAAAGCCGTATCCGCGCTCTTGAGGCTGAGAAAGCGATGCTTGATACAAGACTTGCCGATGACCGGGCATCTCATGCCAGAGAAATAGAACAGCGCGACGCCATGATGAAAGCCGCCGAACAGCAGGCTTCGGAACGTGCCGCACAGTTTCGCGAACAGCTTGACATGGCCCGTGAGCAACTGAAGACTACTGCCGCCGACCTGCTCGCAGCACGTACCGCCGACCTCAACCGCGCCAACGTACGCGATATCGATAATGTGTTACAGCCACTCCGACAGCACATCAAGGAGATGAAAGAGGCCATGGATGCCTCGCGCGACATAAACATCCGCAACACTGCGTCGCTCCATCAGGCAATATCCGACATAATGGAGCGCACCGCCGGAATAGGGGCTGAAGCCGACAAACTCGCCCGGGCTCTGCGCCATGAGAATAAGACCCAAGGCAACTGGGGAGAGGTGATTCTCAGCGAACTGCTCGACAGCCAGGGTCTGAAACGAGGCATAAACTACGAGGTACAGTCGACCATTGTCGACAAAAACGGCCGACCGGTGCTCAACGAGACAACCGACAAGCGCATGATTCCCGATGTCATACTCCACTACTCCGACAACAAGGACCTGATAATCGATGCGAAAGTGAGTCTGTCGGCATATCTCGACTATACAGGTGCCGAATCAGAGGAGGCCCGCGAGGATGCACTACGACGCCATGTAAAGAGTATCCGGGCCCACGTCAAGGAGCTCGCAGCAAAAGACTACCGCCGCTATATCCTCCACCCGCGCCAGTCGCTCGACTATGTAATCATGTTCGTGCCCAACGAGGCAGCACTCCAGCTCGCCATGAGCGTGGAGCCCACACTATGGCGCGATGCCATGAAAGAGGGTGTGTTTATATCCGGAGAGTGCAACCTCACTGCCGCACTGCGCATAATTCATCTGGCGTGGCGTCAGGAAGTACAGGCACAAAGCCAGCGAAAAGTATTTGAGGAGGCCAACCTGCTGATAGGCCGCGTAGGCGACTTCTACAAGACATTCACCGATATCGGAGCGCGCATCGACAAGGCTAAGGAGGCATTCACCGACAGCGCCAACAAGCTAATCAACGGACGCCAGAGCCTGATGGTGCCGGCAAGGCGTCTGCGCGACATGGGAGCAAAAGAAAAAGCCGGAGCGCCTTTGCCCGAACCGGAGTCCGAATCATTGCTAACCGAGTTGACCGACACCACCTCTCTCCCCACAGCCGACACCTAACATTTTCACCCTTATAATTGTTGTTATTACATGGGCATAGAAATCATCGAAAAATATTTTACACTTACCCCCCGACAACAGTCGCAGATGGAGGCCCTGAGCCGCTTGTATCCCGAGTGGAACGAAAAAATCAACGTGGTATCACGCAAAGATATCGACAATCTTTACGAGCACCACATACTTCACTCGCTGGGTATAGCCAAATTCCTGCATCCCGTACCCGACACTACATTTCTCGATTTGGGCACAGGAGGCGGATTTCCGGGCATCCCCCTTGCAATATTATGGCCTGAGTGCAACTTCCACCTGATTGACCGTATTGGAAAAAAAATACGTGTAGCCCAGGATATCGCCGACCAGACAGGTCTTACCAACGTCACCTTCCAGCATGGAGATATCGGTGAATGCCGTCGCCGTTACGACTTTGTGATAAGCAGAGCCGTGATGCGTCTTGACGAAATGATACCGCTTATCAGAAAAAACATAGCACCGGGCGGCAAAAACGGATACCCCAACGGAGTGATTGTACTCAAGGGAGGAGAACTCGCGGGCGAACTGTCAGGGCTAAAATGTCCGATTATTGAAGAATCGCTCAGTACATGGTTTGACGAAGAGTTCTTCAAGACCAAGAAACTTATTTATGCACAAATATAAACCCCGCCATGCTGAATATAAAGGCTTTTCAGTTTAACATGTTCGGTGTCAACACATATGTGGTATGGGACCCTGTAACACTCGATGCCGCCATAATCGACCCCGGAATGATTAACCGATCGGAAGAGGCTGTCCTCGACTCTTTTGTCGAGAAAGAGAAACTCAACGTCACTCAACTTGTCAACACCCACATGCATGTTGACCACACATTTGGCGTGCCACACATACGCAACCGCTACGGAATCGAGCTGAAAGCCTCGCCCGACGATACATTTCTCGGACGCCAGGCCCCGGCACAGGCACGAATGTTCGGTCTTGATGCAAGTAATGTCGAGCCTGTCGAAGCCAACGTAGCGCTCTCCGACGGTGACCACATTACAGTCGGAAGTGAAGAAGCCATCGTGCTCGGTGTTCCAGGCCACTCCCCCGGCAGTCTTGTACTCTATTTCCCGCAGTCAGCATTTGTCATTACAGGCGACGTGCTTTTCGAGGGAAGCATCGGTCGCACCGACCTTGTAGCCGGCAATCATCAGCAGCTTATTGACGGAATCAAGCGCAAACTTCTGTCACTCCCCGATAATACAAAGGTATATCCTGGACATGGCTCTCCCACCACAATCGGAGCCGAAAAGAAATCCAATCCATATCTCCGATAGATTACTGACCGACGCCCGCTGTACTTTGCCAATTCTTTCACCACACTTTTACAGAAAAGTTTTGTAAATTTGCGTGTCAAGAACTGAATAATGAAAAATTTCATTCTGCGCACCATCACGGGCGCTTTATATGTAGCTGTAATACTGTCCGGAATACTGCTCGGAGCAATCCCGTTCTGGGTACTATGTATGTCATTGAGCGTTCTCGCCACAATCGAATATACTTCACTCGGCAACATGAAACGACAACCCGACGGCAACGTCTGCCCTTCGGTTGACTGGGCATCCGCATCCATGTGGATTGATGTGGCCATGGCCTTGTCGTTGATTACAGCAGGATGGATGTCAATGCGCTATGCCTACATGCAGGTATGGGGCACATGGCTTTCGCTGCTACTTGTACGCCTTGTATACACCTTGTACTCAAAAGAGGAGAAGCCACTGCACTCCCTGGCCCGGTCAATGATGTCACAATTGTACATCGCCCTGCCGATGATGCTTATGCAGTATATCTACGCTCTTAGCTCTCACCTCGTACTGATGATGTTCGTGCTCATATGGGTAAATGACACAGGCGCATTCCTTGTAGGCTCGGCCATCGGACGCCATCGCCTCTTCGAGCGCATATCTCCCAAGAAATCGTGGGAAGGATTTTGGGGAGGAATGGCATTCTGCATCATCGCAAGCATCGCAGCAAAATCAATCTGGCCATCCTACTTCCTGTTAGACATATGGTTCATGGCAGTATTCGGTGTTATTGTATGCGTGTTTGCCACATGGGGCGACTTGATTGAATCTCTCATCAAGCGCACGGTAGGAGTAAAAGATTCCGGACGTCTCCTGCCTGGCCATGGCGGAATTCTCGACCGCATTGACTCTCTTCTTATAGTATCTGTAGCAACTCTGGCATATCTGCTTTTTATATAACAATCCAACATCACAGCATAATCTCTATGAGCAATCAGCGCTATGACCTCCGCGGAGTATCAGCCTCGAAAGAGGATGTGCACAACGCAATCAAGAATGTCGATAAAGGACTTTTCCCAAAAGCATTCTGCAAAATCATCCCCGACTATCTGGGCGGTGACAGTGAATACTGCAACATAATGCACGCCGACGGAGCCGGGACCAAATCGGCCCTCGCCTATATGTACTGGCGCGAGACAGGCGACCTGAGTGTATGGAAAGGCATAGCCCAGGATGCTCTGATAATGAATATCGACGACCTGCTGTGTGTGGGCGCTACCGACAATATACTTGTCAGCTCCACTATCGGACGCAACAAGATGCTCATACCAGGTGAAGTAATCGCTGCTATCATCAACGGTACAGAAGAACTGCTGTCGGAACTACGCGAGATGGGTGTGAATATCTACAGCACCGGAGGAGAGACCGCCGATGTTGGCGACCTCGTACGCACAATCATCGTCGACAGCACCGTCACATGCCGCATGAAGCGTGCCGATGTGATAAACAACGCCAATATCGCCGGAGGCGACGTAATCGTAGGTCTCGCAAGCTATGGACAAGCTGCCTATGAAAATGAATATAACGGAGGTATGGGCTCCAATGGTCTCACTTCGGCCCGGCACGACGTGTTCTGTCACGAACTTGCCGAAAAATATCCTGAAAGCTACGATCATGCAGTTCCGGCAGAACTGGTATATTCCGGGACATGCCGCCTGACCGATGAAGTGGAAGGCGCACCTGTAAATGCCGGAAAACTCGTACTCTCCCCCACCCGCACATACGCTCCTGTAATCAAGAAACTGCTTGACGAGATGCGTGCGGATATCCATGGTATGGTACACTGCTCGGGCGGCGCACAGACCAAAGTAATGCACTTTGTCGAAGGAAAACACGTGGTAAAGGACAATCTCTTCCCTGTGCCGCCACTGTTCGACCTCATCCAACGCGAATCAGGCACCGATTGGAAAGAAATGTACAAAGTATTCAACATGGGCCACCGCATGGAGATATATGTAAAACCGGAAGTTGCACAGCGAGTTATCGCCATATCCGAATCAATGGGCATACCGGCGCGCATAGTAGGTCGCGTCGAGGATTCCGAGTCCAACCGACTTACCATCATATCGGAAAAAGGCACTTTCGAATATTAATAAACCAATACATCCGGTCTATGCGTAAGTCAGCCGTTCTTCTCCCAATAGCATTACTGTTACTTGCAATCTGCTCGATATACTCGTGCGGACGGGGGAACGGCGCCGGAGGTTCAGACTCCGACTCAACTTCACATGCACTGCCGGATACCCTGCGCGTAGGCACCCTCTACAGTCCGACCTCATATTTCATCTACCGAGAGGAACAGATGGGATATGACTACGACATGGTGACACGCTTCGGTGCCGACAAAGGTATCGCCATCGACCTGCATGTAGCTCCCAGCCTGACCTCACTTGTCGAGATGCTCGACAGCGGAATTATTGATCTCGCTGCATATGAGATACCCATCACAGCGGAGTACAAACCGCATGTAGTAGCTGCAGGCGACGAGAATATCACGACCCAGGTACTTGTACAGCCCAAAAGCGACAACCCTATTACCGATGTGACCCAGCTCGCCGGACGTGAGGTATACGTGGAGGCCGGCTCGAAGTACCTCTACCGTCTTGAGAATCTCAACGACGAAATCGGAGGCGGAATCAAGATACATCAAGTAAAAAGCGACACACTTATTACCGAGGATCTTATCGAGATGGTAGCAAACGGAGAGATACCGCTAACTATCGTCGACAGCGATATCGCGCGTATAAACCGCACATACTATAACAGTCTCGATATAGGCCTCCCGGTAAGTTTCGAGCAACGTGCTGCCTGGGGTGTATCGCCTAAGAAACCGTGGCTCGCCGACAGCATCACCGAATGGATGGGCCAGGCCGAGCCTCGCAAAGCGCAGGCCCGGATTCTGAAACGCTATTTCGAGCTCAGCAAAGAATCGCCGGCGCTATCCATAGATTTCTCAAAGGGACGCATATCACCCTACGACCGCTTCTTCCGGCAATACGCAAATGAAATCGGGTGGGACTGGCGTATGCTTGCTGCACAAGGATATACCGAGAGCCGTTTCGACTCCACAGCGGTAAGCTGGGCAGGCGCAAGAGGTGTGATGCAGATAATGCCTCGCACAGCACGTGCTTACGGTCTATCCTCATCCAAAATCACAAATCCGGAGGCTAATATCCGCACTGCGGCGGCCATAATGAAAGCGCTCGACAAATCCCTGTCAAAAAAAGTGCCCGATTCAGAAGAACGCCGTAAATTTATCCTGGCAGCCTACAATTCAGGCATAGCACATATATATGACGCCATAGCCCTGGCAAAAAAATACGGAAAAAACCCAAAAATATGGGACGGGAACGTAGCCGATGCTCTACTCATGAAGGCTAAGCCAGAATACTACAACGACCCTGTATGCAAATACGGTTATTTCCGTGGCAAAGAAACTACGGCATATGTGCGCAAGGTCATGGATTTCTATAAACGCAGCACCGCACACATAAGGCTATAATCATGAATGATACATTATTCGTTTAACAACCTATAAAAATCCCTAACAACTGAATTTATGAAAAGAAGATATTTATTTGTAGGTCTTGTACTTGCGCTCGCAGGTTCGATGGTATCGACATCCTGTATAGGAAGTTTCGCTCTCACCAACAAGATTCTTGGCTGGAACCACACTGTAGGCAATAAATTTGTCAACGAACTCGTGTTCATCGCATTCTGTATAGTTCCCGTATATGAAGTATCAGCTTTGGCTGATGTACTTGTCATCAACAGTATCGAATTCTGGAGCGGAAACAACCCCGTAGCTTGCGGACGCAGTGTCATCGAAGGTCAGGATGGCCGTTACCTCGTTGACTGCGACAAGACAGGATATACCATTACAAGCGAAAATGACGGCAGCGTAGTGCGACTCGACTTCAATGCCGACGAACAGACATGGAGCGTACGCACCCCCGACATGGAGGAAGGTGTGGTATTCATGACTATGATTGATGACAACAATGTAGAGATGGTAGGTGCCGACGGCGACATGCATCGTGTGGCACTCGATGCTCAGGGCGTACTCGCCTATCAGCAGCAGGCTCTCCCCGCCATGCTTGCCACCCGATAAAAACGGATGAAACGTTTTCTATTAGCAATAATGATATTAGCCGGAGCCATGGCCTGTACGGGCCATGGCAACCGTGCTGTATCAGGTGAAGCAGCCTCAGGAAAAGACACGACAGCCTCCAGCGGTCTTAATACAGTCGACTTCAACGCCGACTCAGCCTACCGACATATCGCAACCCAGGTAGAGCTCGGACCACGCATACCCGGTACAGTTCCTCATGCGGCCTGTGTCGAATATATTGCCGGCAGACTCCGCTCATACGGAGCCGATACGGTAATGATACAGCAATCAAAAGTCGACAGTCCGTCAGGCGGTGTCATACCGGTATCAAATATTCTGGCACGGTACAACTCCGGTACAGGACGCCGCATACTACTTGTAGCCCACTACGACACACGTCCATGGGCCGATAACGATCCGAATGCCGCCAACCACAGCACACCGGTACCCGGTGCCAACGATGGCGCCAGCGGTGTAGGCGTACTGCTTGAACTTGCCCGACTGATGGGCGAACGGAATCCTGCTGCAGGAGTCGACTTACTTTTTGTAGACGCCGAAGACAGCGGCAATGACGGCGACGAAAACTCATGGTGCCTCGGCACACAGGAGTGGCTGCGCGGCAAGCCATACAAAGGCATGGTGCAGCCGGCCTATGCAATATTGCTTGATATGGTAGGTGGTGAAGGCGCTGTATTCCGGCGCGAAATCATCAGCGACCACTTCGCACGCAGTGTCAACGACCGAATCTGGGCCGTAGCCTCAGCATCAGGATATGCCGACAGATTCGTGAACACCTCTGGCGGAGGTGTGACAGATGACCACGTATTTATCAACCGTGCCGGGATACCGGCTGTCGACATAATCGACGCAGCCCATCCCTCGACAGGCTCATTTCCGCCGACATGGCACACCGTAGCCGATGACATGACCTCCATATCAACAGCCACACTTAAAGCCGTAGGACAGACCGTGGCCAACGTAATATACACTGAAAAAGCAGAATAAACAATGACTATCAACGAGATACAGGACGAGATAATCGAAGAGTTCGCCGATATCGACGATTGGATGGATCGCTACGCCTATATAATCGACATGGGCAACACATTGCCGCCGATGCCCGAAGAATACAAGACCCCGCAATACATAATCGAGGGATGTCAGAGCCGCGCATGGCTGCATGCCGATATAACACCCGAAGGACTGATACACTTTACAGCCGACAGCGACGCCATAATTGTCAAAGGGATAATCAGCATGCTCCTCAAGGTGCTCAACGACCATTCCCCCGCTGAAATAGCCGATGCCGACCTCTATTTCATCGACAAAATCGGACTTGCGGAGAATCTCTCGCCCACGCGTTCCAACGGACTTGCGGCTCTGGTAAAGCAGATGAAACTCTACGCTATAGCCTATAAGGCCAAACTCGAAAACGAAGGCAAATAATCGCTCGCCCGCTCCCTCCGAAACGAATAAACCATATTTAATATACCAATCATTATGTTTAAAAACCAACCCGCAGGACTGTATGTGCTGTCGCTTGCCAACACAGGCGAGCGTTTCGGCTACTACACCATGCTTGCTATCTTCCTCCTCTTCCTGCAGGCTAAGTTTGGCTTTGACTCGACTGTGTCGGGTCAGATCTATGCCGGCTTCCTTGCACTCGTTTATTTCATGCCGCTCATCGGCGGATGGGTCGCCGACCGCTGGAGCTTCTCCAAGTGTGTGGTCACCGGTATAGCCGTAATGTTCATCGGCTATATGGTAATGGCCATACCGACCGAAATCCGTAGCACATCTTCGCTTGTGATTCTGTGCGCAGCATTGCTCCTTATCGCCGTAGGAACCGGCCTGTTCAAGGGCAATCTACAGGTGATGGTAGGCGATCTTTACAACAACGCACGTTTCAGCGGACAGCGCGACGCCGCATTCTCCCTCTTCTATATGGCCATCAATATCGGGTCGATGTTTGCCCCGATGGCAGCGACAGCAATGTGCAACATGGCTATGAAAGCCCAGGGCCTGACCTATGTAAGCACACTCCCCGCAATGTGCAACCTCTATCTTGACGGCCATGAGAATGCCGCCGACATAATCGCTACCGCAACAGAAGCAGGGATGACACCCGGAGCCGACCTCACCGCATGGGCATCACAGTACATAACCACCCTGACCACCGGCTACAGCTATGGCTTTGCAGTGGCTTGCGTGTCGCTTATTGCCAGCTTCCTTATATATTCTCTCGGACGCAAGACATACGCCCACATACTTAACGACAAGAAAAACGGCACAGCCAAAGCCGCAGTATCGGCCGGTCCGGAACTCACTCCGGCACAGACCCGCCAGCGCGTTATCGCCCTGCTTCTCGTGTTTGCCGTAGTTATATTCTTCTGGATGGTATTCCACCAGAACGGAGCCACTCTCACCGAATTTGCCAAGACATGCACATCGCCCGAAGCCGGTGGATGGACACGCATAGGATTCAATGTATGGGCACTGCTCAGCATTGCCGTGGGTGTCTACGCCCTCTTCAACCTGTTCCAGACAAAGAGCAACCTCAGCCGACTGATATCTGTAGCACTGCTCGCGCTGGTGGCATGGGCCGTATACTATTTCTACAACACTACACCTGATCCTCTTACCGGTATCCAACCCCAGGAGTATCAGCAGTTCAACCCCTTCTATGTAGTTGCCCTCACTCCGGTAAGCCTTGCATTCTTCGGCTGGCTCGCAAAGAGAAAGAAAGAGCCATCCGCACCACGTAAAATCGGATACGGCATGCTCATGGCTGCCATCGCATATGGTGTGATGTGTGTCGGTTCGCTCGCCATCGTAGGCACATCGGCCGCTGTATCACCCAACTGGCTCATCGGCACCTACCTGCTCCTTACTTTCGCCGAGCTTCTTCTCTCTCCGATGGGTATATCCTTTGTAAGCAAAGTAGCACCTCCCAAACTGAAAGGCTCGATGATGGGCGGATGGTTTGCAGCGACAGCCGTCGGCAACTATCTCGTGTCTATACCTATGCTTCTTTGGGGTAAAATCTCCACGGCAGCCCTATGGGGTATCCTCATCATTATATGTCTCATCTCGGCAGCATTCATATTCTCAATCATGAAAAAGCTCGAGGCTGCCACCTCCGACGCTCCCGCAGCTGACACCGACTCACTCTAGACAGTAGAGAATGAAGCCATCTGATTGCCTTTAGCTCTCTATCCGTATTTCAGAACCTGAAATAATATGAAAAACGGCAAATTTCCCACAAAGATGTGCAGGGCAACCGCACCAAAATTATGTGTGATAAGTAACGGTTGCTTTGAGTCAACGATGATATATGTTGGCGAAATTCTTTGAATCCAGCATATCCGAAGTCATAATTCTTAGTAATTTTATAGCACTAAAAAATGGATAATTGTCTGATTTTTAGTGTTGTAATAATTGTGTATCTCATATATTTTTAGTATCTTTATGGTTGAAAATCAACAATATAGACACCGAGACTATGCTGAACGAAATCTTTATGACAGTACCGGATCATCGAGTTACAGGTCGTTGCACGTATGCACTTTCCGACCTTTTGACAATCGCTTTGCTGACCTATATCTGCGGAGGCGAGGATTATGTTGACATGAGCGAGTTCGCCTATTATCGGGCACGTGATTTTGGTCTTATTGCCGACCGTCCTGACCGCAGCCCGTCACCTGACACTTTCGAGCGGCTGATGAGCGCCGTGGATCCCGATGAGATTGAGAGATGTCTGGTTGAGCATGGCAGGAAGTTCCTTGACACGCTTGCTGAGAAGCAGGTTGTCATAGATGGCAAAAAGCTCAGAGGCACATCGCCTAAACAGCATGGCTCGAAAGGCGATTATATCATGAACGCCTATGTCAGCGAGAATCACATTGTAGTAGGACAGCAGCGTCTCAAAGACAAGGAAAATGAAATAGTCGCCATACCTCAGCTTCTTGAAAAACTGGATATCGAAGGTGCCACAATCTCGATAGATGCGATTGGTACACAGATTAATATCGCTCAGAATATCCTTGACCGGAAAGCTCATTACTTCCTTGCCGTCAAGGACAATCAGGGCGCTCTGAACGAACAGGTAATCGATGCATTCCGCTACAATAAGCCCACTGACTCGGCTTCGCAGATGGATGCCGACCACGGACGTATAGAGATACGCGATTGCCGGATACTCAAAGCCGATACAATCGAAGACAAGGATGTATTGGCTCGTTGGCCTGGACTGAAAACATTGGTAGAGGTCACTTCCTCGGTTGACTATGGAGACCACACGGCAACTGCCGTCAGAAGATACATTAGTGACGAGGATTATCCTAAGGCTGCGTACTTCAATATGTTGGCTCGAGGGCATTGGTCTATCGAGAATCAACTGCATTGGAATCTTGATGTGACATTCCTCGAAGATGCCTGCCGTGCAAGGAAAGGGTATGCGTCACTAAACCTCTCAACAATAAGGAAGTTGGCTATGCAGGTTATAAAAGAGCATGTTGACAAAAGCAGTCTAAAGAAAAGGCGCTTCAAAGCGAGCCTTTCCAACGACTATTTGACCGATATGCTGCTTAAAGCCAAATTTTGATGCGGTTGCCCTGCAAAGATGTGTGGGAAATTTGCCGTTTTCTAAATTTATGCCTATCTTTGCACCGCTTAAGCCCCGCTACAGGGGTTGGGTAAATGATTGTCTTATGGTGTAATGGTAGCACTGCAGTTTTTGGTTCTGCCTGTCTAGGTTCGAGTCCTGGTAAGACAACACAAATCAAGGAGTCAAGCATAAATCGCTTGACTCCTTGATTCTTTTATACCCTCCCGTCGACACCAATCGAGCCACGGCTACAGCATGTAGAATCGTCCAAACTATTGCTTGGTATCGCACCCCAATTCCTCTTCATCTCAACTTTCTCATGCGAAATCTATGCTCCGGCGTCACAAGTGGAATACCGGATGGGACTAGGCGTTATTTCACTTGTGACCTTGATTGCATTCATCCGCTATGAGATTATCATCCCACTCCGACAACATGCTCCAATACCATACAAGTATGATATTGTTTTTGCCGTAACTTCGAAGATGGAAGCACTGACATCCATATTCTCATCTTCCGCTATACCGATTAATTAATTTAATTCAAGCACATTTATGGCAACTATAAAAGTAAAATTCCGAGAGCCGTCTATGCCAGGAAATAAAGGAACCGTCATCTACCGGATTTCACATGGAAACAAAACGCGCTGTATCACAACCTCATATCTCATTCATCCGGCACAATGGAACTACCGACGAAACATGCCACTCACCGACATCAACATGAAATCATCGGATATTCCCGAGATTACCAGAAATATAAACCGCGATATAAGGCTTCTGGAAAGAATAATCAGGACACTTTCCGACCGGGCTGTTACGTTTGACGCCGACGATATTACCGAAAGATTCAATCGTACGACAACCGAAAACTCACTGTTCAATTTTATGAACGCCACGATAAACAGACTGATACAAAATGGGAGAATACGCACATCAGAAACATATACCGCAGCTCTACGCAGTTTTCGTAAATTCAGAGAGGGGCGCGACATCCCGCTTGACGAACTCGATACAGATACCATCGAGGCATATGAGGCTTTCCTGCGTGCGAATGGACTGGTTCCTAACTCAATATCTTTCTACATGCGCATACTCAGGGCCTTGTACAACCGCGCTGTTGAGGCCGGCATTACCCAACAGCAGAAACCATTCCGCCATGTATATACAGGCATTGACAAGACTGTAAAGAGAGCGCTTCCAATATCAAAAATACGACAATTGCGCAATCTTGAGCTATCTCAATCTCCTGCACTCGCATATGCCCGCGATATTTTTATGCTGAGTTTCTATCTGCGCGGAATGAGTTTCATCGACATGGCGTTTCTACGCAAAACGGCTCTGCACAACAACCGCATAACATACCGCCGCCACAAAACCGGGCAACAACTCACGATAGCATGTACACCGGAAATGAAAACAATTCTCAACCGATATCCCGGCAATGCATCTGACTATCTTCTTCCTATAATCCCTTTACATGTGACCGACGAACGCAAAGCCTACCGCAACCAAAGCTACAGCATAAACCGACGTCTGAAACAGATTGCCGTAATGCTTGATATAACCACCCCTCTCACACTGTATGTTGCGCGCCACAGCTGGGCCTCAGCCGCAAAAGACAGTGGAATCCCTATCAACATAATAAGTCAGGGGATGGGGCACGACTCCGAAACCACCACACAGATTTATCTGTCCTCCCTCGACACATCTGTAATCGACCATGCCAACTCTCTGATTCTGTCATCCCTACTATAATAATATTTGACTCCTAACAGCAGTTGTTATTATTTTTTTAGTAAAAAAATCTTAGCATATCATTATGATGAATTGTCTTCTATTCAAATGCTATTATATTTCTTGCAATGAATCATTTGCCCACTATCATACAGCGGACACTGATATTTCTCAATATCTTTGTATTTCTTATACTTAGCTCCGCAAAGGGACACTGCATCAATCATACGGCTCCGGAAAATGAATCCGGAGCGATTATGATTGACACACCAAACATAACCGGTACTGTGGCAGACATTAACGGCAATCCAATTGCAGGGGCAATCGTTTCCGACGGAAAAAATATCGTTCTGACTGATTCCACCGGATTCTACAGCATGAATTCCGACAAAACAAAAGGAACCGTATGGGTAAGTATTCCAAGAGGATACGAGCCTCCGATATCCGGCTCACGTCCACAGTTTTTTGCATCGTTGACCAGGCCAAAGAAAGTTGCCGAGCGACATGATTTCGTTCTGACGCCGATAGAGAATCCCGACAGTTACGCACTACTTGTCCACACCGACCAGCATCTCACCGGACGCCCGACAGGCGACATAGAACAGTTCCGTTCATTTATCATCCCCGACTTCAATTCTACAATAGCGCAATACCGGGCTCAAGGGAAACACGTATACAGCATATCGCTCGGCGACGCCGGATGGGAGAAACACTGGGTCGAGTATTCATTCGGGCTACCTGACGTAGCATGCGAGTTTGACCGCATCGAATGCCCGGTATTCAGCGTCATCGGCAACCACGACTACAACCCCTATGTATCAGGCGATACCAATTCAACCGATATTTTCCGCAAGAACTTCGGCCCGACATATTATTCATTCAACCTTGGACGGATACACTATATCGTACTCGACGATATAGTGTACATCAACGCCAATGCCACACCTACAGAGATGGGCGACCGGGATTACCGTCGGCGTCTTGATGCCGACCAACTCCGGTGGCTCAAGGCCGATCTCGCCACACTCCCCACCACATCAGAGCCTATAGTAATATGCTCTCATATACCATTTTATTCGGCTCCGGCGCTTAACGACAACGGCTCGTTAACGGTGACCAACAGTCTGCGGAATGTTGAGGAAATCGAAGAGATACTACGCCCGTACAATAATATAAAAGTGTTCACCGGTCACCATCATCGTGCATATAATGTAGAAAGTCCACGCCACAAAGGAATTACCGAATGGGTATATCCGGCTATATGTGCCACCATGTGGCGAACAAAACAGCTGGCAGGCAATCACATAACGGCCGACGGATGCATCGGCGGCTACGGAATATGGACCGTCGACAGCACAGATATGTCCTACCGATATAAGTCACCGGGCTATCCGGCCGACTACCAGATGCGTGTCTACGACCTTAACACCGTGCTTATCAATGCCAAATTGGTCAGCAATAAAGCGGCAAAATCAAAGGTGGCCAAATGTGCCCATGGCTACAACAAACGCAACAAGCGCAACGAACTGCTCATAAACGTATTCGCTTACGGTCCGGGATGGAAAGTCGAAGCCCGGGAAAACGGATTGCCGCTAAAAGTCGAACAGGTGGCGGCAAGCGATCCGCTACATATTCTCTCTTATGAGATTGCGCAGCTCAACAACGGAGAGCACAACGCCCATTCCAAATCAAACCCCTCAATCCACTTTTTCAAGGCAACAGCATCGGCACCGGACACACAGGTTACCGTCACTGTTACCGATCCATGGGGGCATATCTACACCGAAACTGTAGAACGTCCTAAAGCATTTCATAAACTAATGAAATAACCCATTGACTCTCAACATGAACGAACATCAGGAAATTATCGACTATCTTACTTCGACGTCCGACATCCCGGCCGACCTTCTGAAAGCCATCCAACAATGGCTCATAGAACACGGCGGAGAGGCTGCGACCACAGGTGCTCTGTTTTCCGTATGGGACAATATGGGCAATGACAACGGACGCACATCCGTTGACCCCGATATAGCCAAGGGCCTGCAGCGAATATTACGCGATATTGACTCATCAAGAACAGATGCAGCACTGTCATCATCACATAGTGCCATAACGCTTTCCGAAGAACCATATATAGCGGATACCCCCCCGATTGAATGCTCCATAAAGCCCGTCAATGAAAAACCGGCATTTACAAAGTGGCTGTTTATCGCAGCTTCCATTTGTGTGATTTTTTCTGTCGGTTCATTCCTACTCGGAAATATGATGGCCCGTCATTCATCCGACACAGTATTGCTCGCTGCAGAAGGCTCAATCGGCAAATACACCCTGCCCGACGGCACTCGACTGTGGCTTAACGGAGGCTCGACACTGACATACAACAGCGACTTTGACGACTCCGCCGAACGACGTGTATCAATCGACGGCGAAGCATACTTTGAGGTGACACGCAATCCGCGCCGTCCATTTATTGTAGAGATGGAATCAATGGATGTAAAGGTACTCGGCACATCGTTCAGCGCACGCTCATACCCATACTCAGGAGCTGAAGAAGTAATATTGCTGTCAGGTAAAGTAGAACTAAACAGTCCGCTACTGCCCGATGCGCTTATAATGCGGCCCGACCAGAAAGTCACTCTTGACAAGGTAGCACGACAGGCTGTTGTCGAGCCTGCCAATGCCAGAGCATATTGCCGATGGATTGAGCCGGTGACCACATTTGACAACGAGCCGCTTGGCGACATTCTGATTTTACTGTCACGCCGTTATGGCCTCGACATCTCTGTAAACGACTCTGCTCAAGTCGACACACGCATGTCAATAACACTAAACAGTTCACAGTCGCTTGACGAAGTGATATCGATTATAGAGCATATAATCCCGGTAAAAATTACTGCCGATGGAAACAGTCTCACCCTCGCCTCGGCAAAAGCCGGATGACAACCCTTCTCCCGTATTTTACAATAAGCCAATCCAAAACCTTTTATTCAAATATACCAACCCTCAGACATGACTGCAAACTACAAATTCTGCGGCATTACGCGAAGGCTTTCACAAATTCGTGCAAAAGCCTTGATTGCGGCATCAATTATTGCTATGTCGGCCTCGTCGCCCCTATCGGTAGCCGCCGCTCTACCAAGGGTAAGCATCAATGCAAACGACATTACCGTAAAACAACTGCTTCACGACATTGAGTCGAAATGTAATTATACATTTGCCTACAGTGACGGAGCAGGTCTACCGACATCAAAGCGCGTCACACTCCATGCTACCGACCGACCTATCGACGAGATTCTCGCCGAAGTTCTTCCGGGAGCCGACGTGGAGATAAAAGGCACAACAATCATGCTCACCCCGGCCAAGGCTGCGCCCGAAACATCCAAATCCGGAAGCGCAAAGACACCCAAGGCCAATAAAAAGACCGTGACCGGGCGCGTTGTCGATGACAGCGGAGAGCCGATAATAGGAGCTACTGTGATGCAGAAAGGTACCAACAACGGTACCTCAACCGATATCGACGGCAACTTCACCCTTTCCATCTCTGGCAAAAACCCTACTTTGGTGGCCCGCTACGTAGGTTGCGAGCCCAAAGAGATAAAGGCCGCCCCGGGCACTTCGGTCAACATCACGCTTGACCAGTCAGGAGTAAAACTAAACGACGTTGTTGTCACCGCGCTTGGTATCAGCCGAGAGCAGAAGTCGCTCGGCTACGCTGTGTCAAAGGTATCAAGCGAAGACCTTAATAATACCGTATCCGGCAACTGGCTTAACTCCATGAACGGTAAAGTTGCAGGCCTTTCGATGACAAGTGCCGGTTCAGGCCCCCTTGGCTCCATGCGCGTTGTACTACGTGGTGAACAGTCGCTTAACTATGGTGCCAACGAGGCGCTTTTCGTAGTCGACGGTGTGCCCATCACCTCAGGAGATGCCGGCACCGGCAGTGGAGCTTCATTCTCCAACTCAGATGCACCTATCGATTTCGGTAACGGCGCCTCTGAAATCAATCCCGAAGACGTAGAGTCAGTGACCGTGCTGAAAGGTCCGGCGGCTACCGCCCTATATGGTTCACGTGCAGCCAACGGAGCCATCGTCATAACTACAAAATCAGGAAAGGCCGAGAAAGGCGTGGGAGTCACTCTCAACTCATCTATAACCTGGGAAAAAGCCGGATACTATCCCGAATTCCAGGGAGTCTACGGTCCGGGAGCCGACGGTGGCTTTGCCCCATACGCATTCTGGCGATTCAAAAACATAGACGTACCCGAAGGATTTCCGGCTAAAGCCAACGGCTCACGCATGAGCTACGGCGAAGCATACAGCGCCGACAAACTGCGCAGCCAATACAACTCGTACAACCCCGTCACCGGCGAGTGGACACTCACGCCCTTTGTATATGCCGACGACTGGTTTACCGGATTCATGGAAACAGGTGTAACATACCGCAACAACATTACCGTAAGCTCCAACAACGGCAAAGGAACATCAGCACGCCTGTCTATAACAGATACACGCAACGACTGGATTCTCCCCAACACCGGATATAAGAACCAGACAGTATCGGTAGCGCTCAACACAAAAATGAACAAATGGATGAAGCTGCAGGCCCGTGTCAACTATCTGCACAAATCATCCGACAATCTGCCGGTACAGGGCTATAGCAATCAGAGCCCATTCTACATGCTTATATGGGGCAACACCAACATAAGCCCTGCTCAGTATCGGGAAGAATATTTTGGAGGCAAATGTACTCTCGAAAACTATTCAGGCGACCGTTATGACGGCAAAGCCATGGTAGGAAGCATGGGAAATGCCAAGCCCGTAAACCCTTACCGTCAGATGTATGAGGCAACAAATGCCATAAACAAAGACCGCGTATACGGCAACGTTGCCTTAAACATTGCCTTCCCGGTAAAAGGTCTTACCCTTGACCTGCGTGCCGGCACTGACATAAGTGTCGACTGGCGCCAGCAGAAGAAGCCATTCCGCTCGCCTGACTACGACCGTGGCTTCTATCGCGAACAGAACAACCGTGACATCGAGACAAACCTCGACTTCATGCTACGCTATGTCAACAACAAACTTGTCGGAAAACGTCTCGGACTCAACGCTGCCTTCGGCGGCAACTCTATGATACGCCGTGTATTCAGAAATTCCGTGACTCTTAAAAATCTCGGAGAAGAGGGTATATACAATACCACCAACCTCCCCGACGGAGAGTTCGCCCGCCCATACAACTGGCGTAGCCATAAGGTTGTCAACTCATTTTATGGCTTTGTCAACTTGAGTTGGGATGATACATATTATCTTGACCTTACAGCCCGAAACGATTGGTCATCGGCTCTCGGTCGTGGCAACTGGTCATTCTTCTATCCCTCGGTCTCGGCAAGTGTATTGCTCGACAACGCCCTCAAGCTCCACGACTCTGCTCCATGGATCGACATGCTGAAAATCCGCGGTTCATGGGCCAATGTCGGCAATGATACAAACCCCTACACCCTTACCGACACATACGCGTCATCATCATCATATCCCTCAAGCTCACTTCTACCCACTACTGCAGCCAATTACTTCATCAAGCCTGAAAATGTAGAGAGCTGGGAAATAGGTATCGAGTCCATGTTCCTCCACAACCGCTTCGGTGTAGATGTCGCTTTCTACAACTCATCTACCACCAACCAGATTGTAAGCGCTGTAGCCGACATGATCACCGGAGTGTCCGCACGCAAGATGAATGCCGGCGAAATCAGAAACCGTGGTGTTGAAATCGCGCTCCATGTAATACCCGTACAGACACGCAACTTCACTTGGTCGTTCGACATCAACTGGAGCCGCAACTGGAACAAACTCGTATCTCTCGACAAAGACTGGGACCCCTCTGCCGCATTTATCCAGAACGACGGTGCAGGTGGCAGCTATGCTTCGATACGTTCCTACGTGGGCGAAGAGATGGGATGGATTTATGGCAAGGGATATAAACGTGCTCCACAGGGAGCCACCTACACCGATGCCAACGGCAATGTAGTCGACTGCTCGGGCATGAAGATTATCGATGCCTCCAACGGCATACCTCTGCTCGACGATGCCGCCGACACACGAATTGCAAAAGTCAATCCCACATGGCGCGGCGGTATGACACATTCATTCCGCTACCGCGACTTTACTCTCGGACTTACATTCTCGGCACAGATGGGCGGACATGCTTTCTCCCATACAAATGCCGTGCTTTCCTACATGGGAAAACTCACCAACTCGCTTGAAGGCCGCTACGATGGACTTACTGTAGAGGGTGTCGTAGCCACCGAAAATGCCGACGGATCCATCACCTACACTCCCAACACCCGTCCGGTAGCGTCGGTAATCGACTACTATCAGAAAGCCAAATACATCCGCAATAACGCCGAAGAGCACACATTCAAGACCGACTTCTTCAAACTCGGCGAAGCCCGACTCGACTACTCGCTCCCTCGCAAGATATGCCGTAAACTGCGTGTCGTGCAAGGAGCCGCCATCGGCGTTTATGCCACCAACATCTTCTGCATCACCGACTGGCCCCAGTTCGACCCTGAGGCGGCCGGTACAATGAACGGTACAAATATTGTAAACGGCCTTGAAATGGGCGCCCTTCCGATGACCCGCACATACGGCTTCAATATCAAACTTTCATTCTAATCCCATCATATCCGACATGAAAATCAAAAAATATACAATCGGTATCCTTACAGCATCGCTAATTGCCACCTCTTCGGTGTCATGCTCCGACAGCTTTGAAAGCATAAATACCGATCCCAACGAGACTCCAATGGGAATGCTTAACCCCTATGGAGTGTTCGAAGCGATGTTTTACGGCTATGTAAACCGATCGCTTGCATTTACACGCCAGTACAACAACGAACTCGTACAATTCACTGCGTGTACCGGGTCCAACGGCAACGACATACATCGCTACAGCATAAACAACAGCAACGTATCCACCATCTGGACATACTACGCACGCTATGCAGCCAACGCCGACCATATGGTACAGCTCGGCATAACAAAGAACGAGCCGGCGGCACAGGCTGTAGGTCTGACGCTCAAAGTCCTTATAATGTCGAATCTCACCGACCTGTTCGGCGACGTGCCATACCGCGAGGCTTTCCAGCACGACCAGGATAACTGGACACCGGCTTTCGACTCGCAGAAAGATGTATACGAACAGATGTTCGCCGACCTTGAGGCTGCCAACAACCTGTATGCGAAATCGCCGGTATTTGCCAAACCGTCCATCGACCTTATGTATGGCGGTAATATGACCCTGTGGCAGAAATTCAACAATTCACTGTATCTGCGATTGCTCATGCGCGTGAGCGGACGCACAGAAATGGGAGCCGACACAAAAATCGCCGAGATTGTGTCCAACTCCAGCAAGTACCCAATAATCTCTTCAGAATCCGAAAGCGCTACTGTAAAATACACAGGTATCGACCCGTATTTCAACAATTTCCGTCCAAGCAACACTACAGAGACACAGGTAAAGGCCAATAAGATTGCCAAAACTTTGCTCAACCTCATGCTGCTTACCGGACGTGACTCCGAAGAAGACCCTCGACTTACCACTATGGCCATACAGAGAGCCGGCGACTGGAAAGGTGTACAGGGAGGATGCGCTATATCCGACGCACGCCTGGAGGATGACGGCGCAAGCTATCCCAACTATGCCGTGCTTGTGCGCGACGCCGCGCCTGCCTGGATTCTCGACTATTCCGAGGTACAGTTCATCCTCGCCGAAGCCGCACTGAAAGGCTATATAACCGGTGGAGAAAGTACTGCACGCACTCACTATGAGAATGCCGTGACTGCAAGTTGCAGGAAATGGGGACAGCTCACCCAATACAGTTCGGAAAAATACCAGATTACCGATGAACGTATCGCCGACCTTCTTGCCGGAAAACTCGCAGGATGGGATGAAAATTCCGACCACGACATTCTTATCGCCAACCAGAAATTTATATCTTTGTTCTGGATTGGCTTTGAGGCATACCATGAACTGCGCCGTACCGGATATCCGGTAATTACTATCGGCAATGGCTGCAGTTACAACAACTTCGAGTATCCACAGCGCCTTTACTATCCGACCAACACTGTAGGCTCCAACAGCACAAACGTACAGATAGCTCTCGACCGCATGGGTGGTGAAAACAACCTCCACACTTCGGTATGGTGGAGCTACAAGGCTATCAACGGTACATTTACCGCTGTACGCCAGCAAAAGTAAATCCTTTAATCGCTCACACAACAACCATTATGAAACTCAGACATATATTCAGATTTCCGGGAATGCTGGCCATCTCGGCACTAATAGCCGGAATGGCTACTGGCGTCACCTCATGTAAGGAAGACGACGAGACCATATCAGGCGAACCATATTTCTATATCGAGGGGGCTGAAGACGGTGTGGTACACATGGACGTCAAAGGACTCGCCCAGGACAAATGGGCGTTCGGAGCCGGCGACCATTATATAGTACGGTCCAATTGCCCGTGGAAGATTATTCCGATCGACGGAGAGATGCCCGAATGGATGAAAATATATCCCCTTGAAGGAAATGGAGAAGGAATACTGCGCTTTTATGCAGTCAGCAATCCCATGGCCCAAATACGGTCGGCCGAATTCCGTGTAATAATAAACGGCATCGAGATGGACCAACACCTCGTGCTGTCACAAAACCCGTCAGGGCCGGTACTTACCCTTACCGCAGACAACCTGATGCTCCAGCAGAGCGGCAGTTTCAGCGACGTGATAGTGACGGCCAACTATGATTGGGTAGTTGTTCCCGACCAGACCGCCACATGGCTCAGTGTAGAACGTAATGAAAACAAACTCACCATAGGCACCGATGAACCAAACCACTCGGGAGCCGAACGCACTGCGACTGTCATAATACGCGGTACTGGAGAAAACGCCACAATTACCACTCCTATCACAGTCACCCAGCTCGATGCGATATTCTTCGATGACTTCGGTTGGTGCTTTACCCCAATGAACACGACCGCCGACTTCTGCGACGAACCCAATCTCGACGCTGTAGTCTGCTGGGGCGATCAGAGCCTGCGTATCGACAAATGGATTGACCCTGTAAAGTCGGCCAATCCGGGATGGACAGGTGTAAGAGGTACAAAAAACAAGTCGGCAGGCCCCTACACATACTCCCGCCACAATTACATCCTTTTCGGAACATCCAACAAATGTGCCGGCAACATCTGCTCCCCGGCAATTGCGTCGATTGAAGGAGCAATCAACACGACAGTAAGTTGGAGCATGGCCGGATTCACTTCTGCAAAAAATGCCAAAGAAAAAGGCAATGAGTTCTGGGTATCAATCCTTGGACCCGGACGCATAACCGAGGTGACAGCCAACGGCAGCAGCACCGCGGAAGTAGTGACCGGTCTATGCACAATCCCGTACAACAGCACAGGCAACACGCCGGAAGGCAAAGCCGGCGTGCACGACATTGACCTTACCGAGGCTGCCCGATTCTACATCGGCAAGGATGGTTATTTCGATGTGGACACCGATCCGACAGGCCTTGAAGTCTGGAAAAATCCCGAAAGCATGTTCAGCATGAAAGTCGATGGCATGACTGCCGAGACCCGTATTGTATTTATCGCATGCGACGCCGACAATCTAACTATGGAGACAGGCGAAGGCTGGGATGTACGTGAAGGAAACAGCAAGTATAAGTCAAACCGAAAACTATTTGACAATTTCAAAGTAGTAGAAAACTGACAAAAAGTGTGATATGCCTACAATGGAGGGCGGTGACAGAATAAAAATGTCGTTTATTCTGTCATCCTCTCCATCTCAGGCATCTGTAATATATATTAATCCTATATATTATATCAAGATGGACAGAACACATATTTTCTTCTCCACAGTGCTGATGGCGTTATCGCTGAATACCTCCGCAGAAACCATCGAGATAAACGGCACTGAACGACAGTACGAAGTAATCAAGTCGGAGCAGCCGGCTCCTGGAGTCACATATAGCCGACTGCGATTCACCGACAGCAGTTTTCAGCTCAATGTCAACATGATTGTCACCGACCTGTCAAATCCGGGATGCCGCGTAGAGACATGGTGTGCCAAGGAATCCTCGCGCGGAATCGAAGCCATCACCTCAGCCGCCTCGCGTCTTACCTCCGAAAATCTGAAACCGGTAGCAGCTGCAAACGGCAACTTCTGGTACTGCTACGGACAGAATGAATACCCCACATACAACTATATACCGCGCCTGCTGTCAATACGCAACGGCGTATTAGTGACCGAGCTTAATACCGGACGTGAGAAATGGGACGGAGGAGCCAAGCGCAACGGCGCCGTAGGCATAACATCCGACGGTCATATATACGTTGATTACTTCACCCCCGACTACACGCTTAAAATGCCTACCCGCGAGATGAACATCAATGTATGCAACAAAGGTGTTTCCGCTAAATACGCAACGGCCGGAGAATTGGGTATATACAACAGCTACTACGGCCGCGACACAAAATTCATGTATGTGGAAATTGACGAGAACAAAAAACTCATAATCGACGAAGAGGTAGCCGACGCTACAGAGGTACTGCTTGATATCGATGAAGGTGAAAGCTGGATGACCGCACGCGACATTTCATTTACGGTAAAAAGTGTCAAGAAGAATGCTCCTGCAGGCACTCTTGGAGACCATGATCTTGCCTTGGTAGCGCGCGGCACAACCAAAGCAAAGCGACTTGCTGAACTAAAAGTCGGCGACAAGGTGCAGCTCAACTACTCATTCCTCGTTACCGGCTCCAATGTTACTCCGCAATTTGAACAAGCCATATGTGGCAACGCTCTTGTGATGCGCGACGGCGAACTAACCGAACACAACTACAATGAAGAGTACAACTCAATGATATACTCACGAACAGCCTACGGATGCGATGCCGACAACCGAAAGCTGTATATAATCGTGATTGATAAATCGACCGATCCGGTGTATGGAAAGTCACGTGGCTGCACTACCGCCGAGATGTGTCAGATAGCCCGCCACTTCGGATGCTCTAATCTGGCCAACTTCGATGCCGGAGGATCTGCCGAAATGATGTACGATGGCAAAATCATAAACACCACTACCGAAGCTACCCCTCGCGATGTTGCAAACGGTCTGATGATATTCTCCACCGGAATGTCGGCGGCTATTGATACTGTTATTTCTGAAAACAGTTCGGCAGCGCCAGTCGAATGGTATTCAATCGACGGACGCAGACTCTCAACCGAACCCACGGCATCCGGTATGTATGTACGCCGCCGGGGCAACTCATCTGAGAAAATATTTATAGAAAATTAGCTAATCTGCCCGCTGGATTGTCATAAAAGCGTGTTGACAATATAAAATGACAGAAAAGGATATATCCGACAGCCGACTCATACAGCTTCTGCAAGGCGAAGAGGATACCGCAAGGGGTGCATTGACTATGCTCTATCTGCGGTATGCTCCTCGTGTGCGCGAACTGGCGCAGTGTATCCTTCATGATTCCGACGAAGCCCTCGATGTGGCCCATGATGTATTTATGGCTGTATGGCAGCACCGAAGTGTGCTGGAGGGAGTCGTATCGCCGTCGGCCTATCTGTTCCGGATGACACGCAACGCCGTACTCAACCGTCTTAAGCACCGCCGTATTGTCGATGACTACGCATCGCAGCCATTTGACACGATTTCGCCCTACGACCCGGCCGCGACATTCTCAACACGCGAAATGGCGGCAATGATACGCGCGGCAATTGCCGGAATGCCGCCCCTCCGTCGCAAAATATTTCTTATGAGCCGCTCCCGCGGCATGACCTACCAGCAGATTGCCGAAGCCGTGGGCGTAAGCCACAAGACAGTACAGTATCATATAGGCATAGCGCTCAAAGAATTGAGAAAGGTACTTTCTGCCCTCATGCTGTTTATATGATTTTTCACCTTTATAATCGTAGACATGTGTCATATTCCCGCATAAGCGCGTCTTTATATAAAACGAGCATGAAAAATCTCCAATCAGTATCCATCCTCGCTATAGGAATATCTGCGGCTATGTCACAGGCAGTAGCCGCCACTCAGACAAAAGGTAAACGTCCGAACATTCTGATATGCATGGCCGATGACGCAGCCCATATGGGCGCTTACGGCAACCGCTGGGTCAACACCCCTAACTTCGACCGTGTGGCTCGTGAAGGACTTCTCTTCCGCAATGCATTTACCTGCAACTCAAAGTCGGCGCCGTCGCGAGCGTCATTCATTACCGGACGCAATTCATGGCAACTGCGCGAAGCCGCTAACCATTAGTGTGAGTTCCCTCGCGACATAATGTCATTCCCTGAAGCTCTCCAACTCAACGGCTACTTCACAGGATACACCGGCAAAGGATGGGGCCCCGGTATAGCTACTGACTCTCTCGGCAACGACCGTCTGCTCACGGGCCGCCCATATAACGACATCACATGCACTCCGCCTACAAAGCAAATCAACGCCATTGATTACTCGGCCAATTTTGCACAGTTTCTTAAGGAGTGGGATGGAGAGCAGCCGATATGTTTCTGGTACGGCGCACGCGAACCTCATCGCAAATATGAATACGGCTCAGGCATACGGGCGGGGAAGTCTCTGACAGATATAGACTCTGTGCCGTCCTACTGGCCCGACAACGAGACTGTGCGTACCGACATGCTCGACTATGCCTACGAAATAGAGTATTTCGACCGACATCTCGGCAATATTCTCGCCCAACTCGACAGCATCGGACAACTTGACAACACAATAGTAATCGTAACATCCGACAACGGAATGCCTTTCCCGCGCTGCAAGGGCCAGGAATATTATCAGGCCTCACACCTACCTATGGCAATGATGTGGCACGACGGATTAAAGCACCCCGGACGGGAAGTCAATGAAATCATAAGCCAGATTGACATAGCGCCTACTCTTATGGAACTCGCAGGAGTAGACCCCGTAAACTCCGGAATGCTGCCCGTGACCGGACGCTCCATGACCGACATCATCGCCGACAAGACCAACCCAAAAGTCGACCGCGGATATGTGATGCTCGGAAAAGAGCGCCACGATGTCGGACGACCCGACGATCAAGGATACCCTATCCGAGGAATAGTGCGCGACGGCTATCTGCTGTTGCGCAATTACGCTACCGATCGCTGGCCGTCAGGCAATCCTTCTACCGGATATATGGATACAGACGGCTCACCCACAAAAACCGAAATAATCAAGGCACGCCTTGACTCTGCATCCCATTATCTATGGAATCTTTCAATGGGCAAACGACCGGAACTCGAGCTTTATGACATTAAATCCGATGCAGAATGCATCAATAACCTTGCCGACAATCCGGATATGGCTGAAATCATAACCCGTCTGAACCGCGAGATGACCGAACGTCTTATCGACGAAGGCGACCCGCGCATGTTCGGCGAAGGATACCTGTTTGACCAATATCCAAGTATGAACAAATCGCATATGTATTGGAATCGTGTCAATGCAGGAGAAAAAAAGGTCCCACACCACTGGATAAGCAAAACCGACTTCGACCCCGCCGCCGAAGAGTCGGAATAACAACATACGTTTTATACATCAATCGGTCGGCTATGCCCTCAGGCAATGGCCGACCGATTGATGCTATATCGCCCTATTATTGCGTCGCGACACAAAATTTCATTAACTTTGTCGCCACAAATTATCCGATAAACAGAATATACGCCGCAATGAACCACCTTTTCAAAGAAGTCTCTGAAAACTACACTCTCCCCGAAGCTATCCGCGAAGCTCAGCGCTGTCTCCACTGCAAGGTACCCGGATGTAAGAAAGGCTGCCCCATTTCCAATGACATCCCCGACTGGATTTCCGAACTCGCCAAAGGCAACTTCGGAAACGCAATGAAAATAATCAACTCGCGCAGCAATCTGCCGGCAGTGTGCGGACGCGTATGCGGCCACGAACGTCAATGCGAGGGCAATTGTGTGCTCGCAAAGAAAGGCCGCCATATCAATATTGGTAAACTCGAGCGCTTCGTAGCCGACTTCGACGGAGAGGCCGGACTCACCCACGAGGCTATCCCGGAGAAATCGCGCGGTGCAGTGGCTGTCATCGGTAGCGGACCGGCCGGGCTCACTATTGCCGGCGACCTCGCACGCCAGGGATTCCGGGTGGAAATATTCGAGATGCAACCCGAGCCGGGAGGCGTGCTGATGTTCGGCATACCTGAATACCGTCTCCCAAAGGAAGTTGTCCGTCGCGAAATCAAAAAAATCGAGAACCTCGGTGTACTGTTCCACCTCGATACCACCATCGGCCGCACCCTTACCATCGACGACCTCTTTGCCCGTGGCTTCGACGCCATATTCATGGGCACCGGCACCGGACGACCAAAGACACTGCCGATACCGGGAATTAATCATCCCGGAGTGCGTCAGGCCATCTGGTTTCTGCGACGCGTGAGTCTGTATCAGTCAGGCTGCATCGACCAAAAGGAAGTGGTAATAGGCCGGGGCGACCGTATAGCCGTAATCGGATGCGGCAATACCGCCATCGACGCCGCACGCACAGCTCTGCGCATGGGTGCCGCTGAAGTGACCGTAATATATCACCGTACAGTCAACGAGATGAGCGCCCTCCGCGCCGAATATGACGATGCCGTCGCCGAAGGCGTAAAATTCATGTGGAAATCATCCGTCAAAGAGATTCGCGGAGCTGAAAACGATGGAGCGCCGACCGATATGCCATGGGATGCCGGCAATCGGCTGAGCGGCATAACAGTCGACACCGAAGGCACTCTGACCGACATGACGGTAGACCGCGTGATACTTGCCGTCGGATCGGCCCCGGCATCGCGTATCGTCGACTCGACCGACGGTATTAACGTCGATTCCAAAGGCTATGTACTCACCCGCGATGTGCCCTATGGCATGACGTCACGCAGAGGAGTATTCGCAGGAGGCGACGTAACCAACCGACCAGCCACAGTAGTCCACGCCATGCAGGACGCTAAACGTGTGGCCGACGGTATCATACGCTACATCGATGCCGTAAAACTGATGGAATCCATCGACTTGCCATCATAACATAATTTTGCCCGATACATACGTGAGGTATCGGGCAAAATTATATTATCAATATTTATTCTTCAAAGATATCTCTCAACTCCTTGTTGGATATTTCGATTGTCAACGACTTTCCCGAATGGCTCTGATAGACATAGATTATCTTGGCCCCGGCTTTGATGATGTTATCAAAAAAACGCTTATTTGCAGCATTCAAGCCAGCCTCGCCTTTCAGCATGTACAATAATGAGCTCTTAAAACTGTCATTATTGCCAACACCATCATTAATTCTATCAAGACTATAATAATATATTACAGAATTATCCTCATAAGCGATACTTTCCAAAGTCACATTATTGCCCATTCCAAGAGATATCGGACACTTTGAATTTGAAAAGTCTATCTCTTTCTTGATTTCGGCATATATGCCCGATTCAATGTCGATTGCGGAATTGTCGTTATTCTGACGGGGTTCCGTGTCTTGAACCGTTTCTGCGGCAGCCTGAGAATTTGTATTGGACGAACTGCATGAAGCACACAATCCCAGGACCATGCTGAAGATTAACAACTGTATTTTTGCCATGATTATCAAATTTAGGTTATACAGCCGTAAATATACGCATATATTTTGAAACATGAATCAATGACATGTAGAATATCTGTGTTCAATAAAAAAATTACCGCTATATATACCATCCTGTCACCTACCGACAACGTTACCGCCGCACAGGTATGATTGACAGCAACCGGTTTAGATTGCGGCGCGAGAAGATGTGGATAGAAAGGAATGTAACCATATAGCCGGTAGTCAATGCAGCGATGGCAGTACCCTCGCGTATGCCGTCGATTGTACCTGACATAGCCAAAGAGAGCAACGCCGCAGAGCTTACAAGAAGCAAATCGAAGCCTACCTTCAGACGTCCGAACTCCTTATTATATCGACGCGATGCATATTTTACGAAGCCTTCGGCGCTCATTATCGCCACATTGGGTTTAAACTCAAGCACTACACCTATAGCCTGCGACATACATCCCACACAGAGCATCGCCAAAGCATACCAATAATTTGAAATCTCAATCCCGCGACACATCCACATGTTGAAGTCAATGAATGCTCCGAAAGCAAACGAAAATGGAATCTGCAACAGTATCTCTACCACATCCTTACGAGTGCTTCTCCCCTTGATTAGCTCAAACTGCCCGAGTATCAGCAGCATGTTGAGCAAAAAAGTTGCTGTGCCGAGAGTAAGAGGCGTGTTTAGCGATAATACATAATTAATACTTGATATAGGCGTTGTGCCAAGAGTCGATTTTACTATACACACTACTCCAAGAGAAAGAAAATACAGACCGGCCACAAACACCGCATACCTGATAACAAGATTTCTCATAATTTCAGTTGACCTTAAATGATTGTTTATCAGCGGCTCCACACCGCCCCTCTTGGAAACATTGAGTTTCTTAATGCGTGCCATCAGCGGCACATCTCTTTTTGCAGTGCAAAATTACAAAAACTTCCAATCATATCATCCACCTACCCCTACTCATCTACCTGACGTATATCCCCCGTATACAGACATATACTTTCCATTTCCGACAATCAGTCGATTCTCTCCGACAAAATATCACTGTAAAACGATAGATTTCTCGTTTTTATTTAATAAATTTGGGAAAACAAAAATTTAAAAACCTTACAAAACATTCCAGTAATGACACTTTGGATTATATGGCTCTCTCTGGCAGCACTTCTTATGATTGTCGAAGTGTTCTCGCAGATGGTATGGACACTATGTCTTGCTATCGGATGCGTTGCGGCCCTTGTCGGCGACTGTTTCGGAGTCGCCCTTGAGTGGCAGCTCATCATTCTCGCAGCCACTACCGTAGCGGCCTACATTATTCTTGTCCCATACGTAAAGCGCTGGCACGAAAAACAGGTAGCCAAAGAAGGCCGCGCATCACGCACCGGCATGGAGGCCCTTCTCGGGCGTCGCGCCGTAGTCACTCAGGTAATTCATCCCGGAGAAATCGGACGCGCACGTATCGACGGCGATTCATGGCAGGTGGTAGCTCCGGGCGTACCTTATGCGATACCCTGCGGTGCCGAAGTAATCGTCACCGACTACAATTCAATCATACTCACAGCCACTCTCCCTGATAAATAGAACCCTAAACAATAAGCTATGACATACATTCTTGCAGCAATCATTGTCGTACTGGCAATAGTGATTATTTCGGCCGGTGTAAAAGTCGTGCCACAGTCTGAAACCCGGGTAATCGAGCGGCTCGGACGCTTCCACAGCGTGCTCAATCCGGGCCTCAATTTCATCATACCGTTTATCGACAAGCCAAAGACAATCTATACACGCCGTGTAGAGACAACCGTCGGCGGACGCTATTTAGTGCGCAACACCGTGACAAGCGTAATCGATCTCCGCGAACAAGTATATGACTTCCCCTCACAGCAAGTCATAACCCGCGACAATGTAACCACCGAAATCAACGCGCTACTCTACTTCCAGATTACTGACCCGAAGAAGGCCGTATATGAAATCGACAATCTGCCAAACGCCATCGAGAAACTTACACAGACATCGCTGCGTAATGTCATCGGCGAACTCGAGCTCGATGAAACACTCACAAGCCGCGACACCATCAACACAAAGCTCCAGGCAATTCTTGACGACGCTACCAACAAGTGGGGCGTGAAAGTAAACCGAGTGGAACTGCAGGATATCACACCTCCCGAATCAGTACGCGTGGCTATGGAGAAGCAGATGCAGGCAGAGCGCAACCGCCGCGCCGAAATTCTCAATGCCGAAGGCGAAAAGCAATCCCTCATATTGCGTTCCGAGGGTGAGAAAGCATCTAAAATCAATCAGGCCGAGGCCACGAAGCAGTCACAGATATTACGTGCCGAGGGCGAGGCTCAGGCAATAATCCTCAATGCTCAGGCTGAAGCAGATGCAATCCTGCGTGTAGCCGAAGCCGTACGCTCAGGCAACACAGACCCCGCCACCTATATGCTCGCAATGAAATACATTGACACTCTGCGCGAGATGACATCAGGAAAGGACAACAAGACTGTATACATCCCCTACGAAGCATCATCGGTGCTCTCCTCAATAGGCTCGATTCAGTCGTTGTTTCAGAAATAAACTACATAAGCTATATCCATAATGACGAATGCCGTCGAAGCCAACAGGCCCGACGGCATTCGTCATTATGGATATCAAAAGTCAATAGTTGGTAGCCTCTATTTCAAAATAGCTTCTGGCATGTGCGCATACCGGACATTCCTCGGGAGCATTCTTCCCGATTACAATATGTCCGCAATTGCGGCATACCCATACAGTATCACCGTCACGGGAGAATACAATGCCCTGTTCAATATTGGCAAGCAGTTTGCGATAGCGCTCCTCATGATGACGCTCGATGGCTGCCACTGCACGGAAACGGTCTGCGATTTCTGAGAATCCCTCCTCGTCGGCTTCTGCCGCCATACGGTCGTACATATTGGTCCATTCGAAGTTCTCTCCCTCGGCAGCCTCGCGAAGATTGGTCATTGTATCGCTGATACCGCCTCCATTAAGGAATTTGTACCACATCTTGGCATGCTCCTTCTCATTGTGGGCTGTTTCCTCGAAGATTGCGGCAATCTGCTCATAACCATCCTTGCGGGCCTTGGAGGCGAAATAGTTGTATTTGTTACGGGCTTGCGACTCTCCGGCAAAAGCCTCCATGAGATTACGCTCTGTCTTTGTTCCTTTTAATTCTTTCATTTTCTATAGATAATTATATTAGTTATTATTCAGTACAATCCTTACAGATTCCTTTGAAATATACATCCATGCTGTCTGCACGGAATCCGGGCATGAGCGACAACTCAATCCCATCGGGAATCTCCACATCTGTTATTCTCCCACATCTGCGACATATAAAATGTCCGTGAGGAGGCTGCAGCGCAAAGTCGTAGTGACGGTTGCCGCTCTCTATCTCCAGCTCCTTGACAAGCCGTCCGGACGTAAGAGCATGAAGAGAATTATATACTGTCGTACGCGACATTGACGGAAATTCCTCCACAAGATCAGTGTAGATTTCGTCGGCAGTCGGGTGTCGCCTCAGATTGGCGATATGAGAAAGCACCGCTATACGCTGTACCGACGGACGCACACCGGCATTATGCATCATTTCTGTCAGTCGTGATGGCGAGAGCAATGTATATGATTCAGTCAAGGACATAAATTTAACTATATTGTAATTACTACAAAGTAAGTGATAATTTCAATTTATCGATATTGATTTTACATTTCTTCTGAAAAAATATACTCCATTAACAGAATGCGTCGATTCAGTATGTCCCTTCCATGCGGATACACCTGCCTCACAATACATATAAGCGGAGGCAAACATTTACAGAGAATGTAGGGGTGAATTGGAGGAAAATAGGTATATTTGCAGAACAATTCATAGACAATACAATATGGGAAAAGTCATACTTACCGGCGACCGTCCTACCGGCAAACTCCATCTCGGCCACTATGTTGGCTCGCTACGGCGCAGAGTCGAGCTACAGAACTCAGGACTCTTCGACAAAATCTTCATCATGATTGCCGACGCACAGGCCCTTACCGACAATGCCGACAATCCCGAGAAGATACGCCAGAATCTCATCGAGGTTGCACTCGACTACCTGTCTGTAGGCATCGACCCCGCTAAATCGACCATATTCGTGCAGACCGCCGTGCCCGAACTCACCGAGCTCGCATTCTACTACATGAACCTCGTAAGCGTAAGCCGCGTACAGCGCAACCCTACAGTAAAGACCGAAATCAAAATGCGTGGATTCGAAGGAGAGTCAATCCCGATGGGCTTCTTCTCCTATCCCGTAAGCCAGGCTTCGGACATCACCGCATTCAAGGCCACGACAGTCCCCGTAGGCGACGACCAGGCCCCAATGATTGAGCTGACACGCGAAATAGTCAACCGCTTCAACCACATCTACGGCGAGGTACTCGTGGAGCCTGAAATCATGCTCCCAGACAATGCCGCATGCCACCGACTGCCTGGCACCGACGGCAAAGCAAAAATGAGTAAATCGCTCGGCAACTGCATCTATCTGTCCGACACGCCAAAAGAAGTCAAGAAAAAAATCAACTCGATGTATACCGACCCTCTCCACCTTACCATCGATTCGCCGGGACATCTCGAGGGTAACTGCCCGTTCATTTATCTCGACGCATTCTCTCGGCCCGACCACTTTGCCAAGTACCTGCCCGAGTACGCGTCGCTCAACGAGCTAAAGGAACACTACACCCGCGGCGGAATAGGCGACGGCACTGTAAAGAAACTTCTTTACAACGTAATCGAAGAAGAACTCTCTCCAATACGCGAGCGCCGCAAGATGTGGGAAAAAGACATACCGGGCGTATATGAAATACTGCGCAAAGGCTCGGAAGCCGCACGCGAAACCGCAGCACAGACTCTCGAAGAAGTACGCGCGGCAATGAAAATCAATTACTTCACCGACAAAGCCCTCATCGAGAAGCAGGCCAAGGCTTTCGGCAAATAAGCCTGCAATCATACAACAGCAATTATTCATTTACTTTAACCCGACAATATGAAAAAAGGCACAATCCTCGTAACCGGCGGTACCGGCTACATTGGATCGCACACCGTAGTCGAGCTGCAGCAGGCCGGCTACCCTGTAGTGATTATTGACAATCTCTCCAACTCAAACCGCGAGGTACTCGACGGAATCGAGCGCATATCAGGCATACGTCCCGAATTTGTCGAGGCCGACTGCACTGACATGAAGGCCCTTACCGCTCTCTTCGACAAGTATACCGACATAAAGGGTATCATCAACTTTGCCGCCAGCAAGGCCGTAGGCGAATCAATGGAAAAACCGGTACTCTACTACCGCAACAACCTCAACACCCTGATGAATCTTCTTGACATCATGGCCGAGCGCGGAGTCAAGGGTATTGTATTCTCATCATCCTGCACTGTTTATGGCGAGCCCGACGTAAACCCGGTCACCGAGCAGTCACCCATCAAGAAAGCCACATCGCCCTATGGCAACACCAAGCAGATTTCCGAGGAGATAATCACCGACGTAATCAATGCCGGCGCACCCTTCAAGAGCGTCATACTCCGCTACTTCAACCCCGTGGGCGCACACCCCTCTGCCGAAATCGGCGAACTCCCCAACGGCGTGCCCCAGAACCTCATCCCCTACCTCACCCAGACAGCCATGGGCATACGCAAGGAACTCAGCGTATTCGGCAACGACTACAATACACGCGACGGCTACTGCATCCGCGACTTCATCGATGTGGTCGATCTTGCCAAAGCCCACGTAATCGCCGTAGAGCGTATGCTGGAAGACAAGTCGGAAGCCAAGATTGAAATCTTCAACCTCGGCACAGGCAACGGACTCAGCGTAATGGAACTCATAACCGCCTTTGAGCGCGCCACAGGCGTAAAGGTTCCCTACCGTATCGCACCACGCCGCGCCGGCGACATCGAACAGGTATGGGCCAACCCGACATACGCCAACGAAGTACTCGGATGGACAGCCTCGACTCCCATTGACGACACCATGCGTTCGGCATGGAAGTGGCAGCAGCGTCTGCGCGAGCGCGGTATCATGTAATCCGCTCGCTATCTGACAAATAACATCGCCCCCTGAACCGGTCGGTTCAGGGGGCGATGTTATTTGTCAGACTGAATGAATCAACATCCTGAAGCCTCATTTTAGGTTTGCTCGTTTTGCGGATTTTTCGTAAATTTGTATGCTCTAAACAGGGCAATGACGCCTGAAGACAAGGGCGTTGAAAACAATCAAACGCAAACATAAATGTCAGAACAGAAAGAAGAATACAGCGCCAGTAACATCCAGGTGCTCGAAGGCCTTGAGGCCGTAAGAAAACGCCCTGCGATGTATATCGGCGATATAAGCGCAAAAGGTCTGCACCATCTTGTATATGAGGTGGTCGACAACTCTATCGACGAGGCTCTCGCAGGATTTGCCAATCATATCGACGTCACCATCAACGGGGACAACTCAATTACCGTGGTCGACAACGGCCGCGGCATACCCGTAGACATGCATGAGAAAGAGCACAAAAGCGCCCTTGAGGTTGTGCTCACAGTGCTCCATGCTGGCGGAAAGTTCGACAAAGGCAGCTACAAGGTATCGGGCGGTCTCCACGGCGTAGGCGTGAGTTGCGTCAACGCTCTGTCGACATATCTCCGCGCAGAGGTACACCGCAACGGAAAGGCCTACATGCAGGAATACTCATGCGGCAAGCCCACCAGCGAGCTGAAGATTATCGGAGAAAGCACACACACCGGCACAAGCATAACATTCAAGCCCGACGACAGCATATTCACAGTCACCGTCTACGACTACAACACCCTGGCCAACCGTCTGCGCGACCTCGCATTCCTCAACGCAGGAATCACCCTTACGCTTACCGACATGCGTGCAATCGACGCCGACGGAAACCCGCGCCGCGAGGTATTCCATAGCGAGCACGGTCTGGAGGATTTCGTACGCTACATCGACTCAAGCAAAGAATCGCTCATCAACGACATAATCCACCTCAACACCGAGCGCCAGGGCATACCTGTGGAAGTAGCGCTGACCTACAACACAACATACAACGAAAACGTCTACTCGTTCGTCAACAATATCAACACTATCGAAGGTGGCACACACCTCTCGGGATTCCGCCGCGGACTCACCTCGACACTGAAGAAATATGCCGAGGACTCCAAGATGCTCGAAAAACTCAAAATCGAGATTGCCAGCGACGACTTCCGCGAGGGTCTTACCGCCGTAGTATCGGTAAAGGTAATGGAGCCGCAGTTCGAAGGTCAGACAAAGACCAAACTCGGCAACAGCGAAGTCACAGCTTCAGTATCACAGGCTGTGAGCGATGCCCTGCGCGACTATCTCGAGGAACACCCCCGACAGGCCAAAATGATTGTCGACAAGGTAATCCTGGCCGCCACCGCACGACATGCAGCCTACAACGCACGAAAAAATGTACAGCGCAAATCACCACTCTGTGGCGGAGGTCTTCCCGGAAAGCTCGCCGACTGCTCAAGCCGCACGGCTGAAGACTGTGAACTCTTCATCGTCGAGGGTGACTCGGCAGGCGGTACCGCCAAGCAGGGCCGCGACCGTACATTCCAGGCAATCCTCCCGCTCCGAGGCAAAATCCTCAATGTCGAGAAAGCCATGGACCACAAGATTTTCGACAACCAGGAAATCACCAACCTCTTCCGCGCCATGCGTGTCACAATCGGCACGGCCGAAGACTCCAAAGAGGTAAATCTCGACAAACTCGCCTACCACAAAATCATCATCATGACCGATGCCGACGTCGACGGAGCCCACATCGCCACACTGCTGATGACATTCTTCTTCCGCCGCATGCGCCCGATTATCGAGAACGGATATCTCTATCTGGCTACCCCGCCGCTGTACAAATGCACCAAAGGCAAGGTTGAAGAATATTGCTGGACCGACGCACAGGTACAAAGTTTCATCGCACGCAACGGCGACAAGACAAAGGTAATGCGATACAAAGGTCTCGGCGAGATGAGCGCACAGGAATTGCGCGACACAACCATGTCACGTGAAGGACGCCTGCTCAAGCAGGTCAACATCAACGACGCCGCCGAGGCCGACAGAATATTCTCCATGCTCATGGGCGAGGATGTCGCACCACGCCGCGACTTCATTGAAGAAAACGCCAACTATGCAAATATCGACGCATAATCTCCTATAAACCTTTACACAACGACGAGTGGCACACACAACTTATGCCACTCGTCGCGCGTTATTAAAACATAGCTGCGGGAGCCCGCATTATACCCTTTCTCCATATATTTACCAAACTTATACACAACATGGCCAATTCAAGAAACGCCCGCAAAAACGCATTCCGCGAACTACACGCGGCAATCGATGACTTTATCAGCCGACAGGGCAACAAGACATTCAACTACAAGCAGGTGGCCCATGCTCTTGGCATAGACACCAAACCGCAGCAGAAAGCTGTGGCAATGCGTCTTGCCGAGCTTGAATTCGACGGCATACTTGTCGAAGTCGCACCCGGCAAGTATCAGGCTCCGAGCCGTGGCACAGAAGCTATCGGCACATTCTCACGCCGCAGCAACGGCAAAAACGGTGTAATACTCGACGGCGAGGAGGATAACCTCATATTTGTAGCCGAACGCAACTCTATGCACGCTCTCAACGGCGACCGCGTAAAGGTGCTTGTCGCAGCCCACCGCAAAGGCCAGGAACCCGAATGCAAGGTGCTTGAAATTATCGAGCCGAATGACCAGCAGTTTATCGGAACTCTCACTGTCGAACGACACATAGCGACTCTCAACACCGACTCCAAATTCCTCGCCAACGATATATTCATCCCCAAAGGCAAACTCAAAGGCGGAAAGACCGGCGACAAAGCTATAGTCAGAATCACCGACTGGCCCGCCGACGACAAAAACCCGCGTGGTGAGGTAATCGACATACTTGGAAAGAACGGAGAGAACAACACCGAGATGCATGCCATTCTCGCCGAGTTCGGGCTCCCCTACCGCTACCCGGAAAATGTTGATAAAGCCGCCCAGCGTATCGACGCGGGCATCACACCCGAAGTGATAGCATCGCGACTGGACATGCGCGACGTGACTACATTCACCATCGACCCGCGTGACGCCAAGGACTTCGATGACGCCCTTTCAATACGTCGTCTGCCCGACGGACACTACGAAGTAGGTGTCCACATAGCCGACGTGACACATTACGTCACACCCGACACGATAATCGAGAAAGAAGCCCAGAAACGCGCTACATCGGTATATCTGGTCGACCGCGTGGTGCCGATGCTCCCCGAACATCTCTCAAACGGCATATGCTCCCTGCGTCCCGACGAAGAGAAACTGACATTCAGCTGCGTATTTGTCATGGACGATGATGCCAAAGTGCTCTCCCATCGTATCGCGCGCACAGTCACACGCTCCGACCGACGCTTCACCTATGAGGAAGCCCAGGAAGTAATCGAGACAGGCCATGGCGACTTCGCTGAAGAAATCATTACTCTCGACCGTCTTGCAAAGATACTGCGCAAGCGCCGCTATGAGCACGGATCGGTCGAATTCGACCGTGAGGAGGTACGCTTCGAAATCGACAAAGACGGACATCCCATCGATGTATTCTTCAAGGAATCCAAGGACTCCAACAAACTAATTGAAGAATTCATGCTGCTTGCCAACCGTACTGTAGCAGCCGAGATAGGCGTCCCGAAAGGGAAAAAGAAGCCAAAAGCATTCGTCTATAGAATTCACGACCAGCCCGATGTGACACGCCTCACCGACCTGGCCGCAATAGCACGCAACTTCGGATATAAAATCAAGACAACCGGTACGGCCAAGGATATAAACAAATCAATCAACCGCATGCTTGCCGACGTCAAAGGCAAGGGAGAAGAGAATCTGCTGTCGGTACTCGCAATCCGCTCAATGGCCAAGGCTATTTACTCGACCGACAACATCGGACACTATGGTCTGGGATTCGACTATTACACCCACTTCACATCGCCAATCCGCCGATATCCCGACATGATGGTCCATCGCCTTCTCGACAAATATCTCTCCGGAGGCCGCTCGGTCAATGTCGAGAAGCTGGAGGAACAGTGCAAGCACTCTTCGCAGATGGAACAGCTCGCGGCAAACGCCGAACGCTCGTCAATCAAGTACAAGCAATGCGAGTACCTTGCCGACCGTCTCGGAGAAATCTACGATGGAGTAATATCCGGCGTGACCGAATGGGGATTATACGTGGAGCTCAACGAAAACAAATGCGAGGGCCTTGTGCCGATACGCGACCTTGCCGACGACTACTACGACTTTGATGAGAAAAACTACTGTCTCGTCGGACGCAAGACCCACACACGCTACACGCTTGGCGACTGCGTACGCGTGCAAGTGGCACGTGCCAATATCGAGAAACGCATGGTAGATTTCTCACTGCTTGACGACAAGGGCCGTCCTGTAGGCGAAGATGCAAAAGGTAAAGAGGTAAGCGTGAAGGAGGCACTCTCCGGACGTCCGAAGTCGGGACGCGGTTCAAAGCAGCGTCGTGGAGCTGACCGCACCCGCCGTCGCCGCTAACCCGACTGCTGCAAACAGTATCGACTCTATAAATCAGATATGGCATTATCAATCGACGATTGATAATGCCATATCTGATTTGTAGTTTTTTGATAGATTATAACACTCAGACACTTAGTCTCCTTTGTTACGTTCCTTGGCTTTGTTTTTTGATTTTGTTGAAGATGTCTCGAGATCTTTCTCCTCGGCAAGTTCGATTACATTCTTATCGCGGTCGAGTACACGGTACTCCAGGTAAGCCAGCGACTGATCGGGCATTATCTTAAATTTGCCACCGAGTTCAAGTTTCCATCTGCGCGACAACGACACAAGTCCCTTCTTAAGATAGGCATCGACATAAGGGTGCACATACATAATGAAATTGTTGACCTTAAGATCATTGATAAGATACTCAAGTTTCTCTTTCAGTGTATCGGTAAACAGCAGCGAGGGTTGCACCTCCCCTTTGCCGAAGCATGACGGGCACTTTTCTGCAGTAACGACATCAAGAGCCGGACGCACACGCTGACGCGTGATTTGCATCAAGCCGAATTTGCTAAGAGGCAGTATGTTGTGGCGGGCACGGTCATTGGCCATTACCTCGCGCATGTGGTCGTATAGAGCCTGGCGGTGTTCGGCCTTGTTCATATCGATAAAATCGATTACTATTATACCGCCCATATCGCGCAGACGTAGCTGGCGCGCGATTTCGTCGGCGGCACGCAGATTTACCTCAAGAGCATTGCTCTCCTGGTCGTTTGCAGCACGGGAGCGATTGCCGGAGTTGACATCAATGACGTGGAGCGCCTCGGTGTGCTCGATGATAATATATGCGCCGGAGCGAAACGATACCGTCTTACCAAACGATGATTTTATCTGCTTCGTTACGTTGAAATGGTCGAAAATCGGCTCGTCCTTAGCATAGAGTTTTACAATCTCCTGCCGCTCGGGAGCAATCAGACTTACATATTTTGAAATCTGTCCGAACGTCTCGGCATCGTTCACGTAGATGCTCTCAAACGACGGACTGAACACGTCGCGCAACATCGACACGATACGGCTCTCTTCCTCGAAAACGAGAGTGGGCGGAGTAGAACGCTGTGCATTGGCCACAGTATCCTCCCAACATTTGAGAAGAGTCTTCAGCTCATGATTAAGCTCGGCCACACGCTTTCCTTCAGCCGAAGTGCGCACGATTACTCCGAAATTTTTAGGACGTATACTCTCCACCAACTGACGCAGACGCACCTTTTCCTCGGTGGTCTTTATTTTCTGCGATATTGAAATCTTGTCGCTGAATGGTATCAGCACCAGAAAACGTCCGGTGAAAGTAATCTCTGTGGTAAGGCGCGGACCTTTTGACGAAATAGGCTCCTTGACAATCTGGACCATCAGCAACTGGTCCTTCTCAAGCGTGTCTGTCACAGACCCGTGCTTGTTTATGTCGGGGAGCAGTTTCATCCTCGAGAGAGAGGGAACACGCTTTTTATCGTCGAAAGCCTGCTTAAGAAATTCGCAGTAAGAGGCGAATTGTGAGCCAAGGTCAAGGTAATGAAGAAAAGCGTCTTTATCATAGCCTACGTCGACAAACGCAGCGTTGAGCCCCGGCATAAGTTTTTTTACCTTTGCCAGATATATATCGCCGACGGCATAGGCAATGTTGCGCGCCTCTTTCTGAAGAGAGACGAGCCTATTGTCCTCGGTAAGCGCAATTGACACTTCCGATGGTTGAACGTCGATGAAGAGTTCGCTTTTCATTATCTGAATATCTCCGCCTTGATTAGATACAGACGGCAACGTGGCGCGGTGGCGGAGTCAGCGCCGGCCGCCGGTAATAGGGATTCAGGAACTACAGCCCGAGCCGAAAAATCCATATAGAAATAAATCCTATCAGGAGTGGCGGGCTGCCTTCTGATACGCGCACATTTCATTTTATTTCGCACGCGTGATATACGCAGAGAACAAACGGCGCCAGGCGGAATAATGAATGCCGCTTTGGCAGCGTTTGCTCTCGTGTATATTCATAAAGAACCGCTTCGCGCTTATTTCTTCTTGTGGCGATTCTTTCTCAGGCGCTTTTTGCGCTTGTGAGTGGCCATCTTATGGCCTTTTCTTTTCTTTCCGCTGGGCATCTTGATGCAGTTTTGGAGTTAATAAATATAGTTGATTTAAAGGAATAGCTCTTGTAGGGAGATTTACTTAACCTCTTTCATGAACACTTTTGCAGGCTTGAAAGCCGGAATTTTGTGCTCGGGAATAATAATGGTGGTATTCTTGGAGATGTTGCGAGCTGTCTTTTCGGAACGAACCTTCACGATAAAGCTGCCGAAGCCACGGAGGTATACGTTCTCGCCATGTGCAAGAGAATCCTTCACGATCTCCATAAACTTCTCGATGGTATCCAGTACAGCGCCCTTCTCAATGCCGGTGCTTTTGGATATTTCGTTAACGATGTCGGCTTTAGTCATTGTTTTGTATTATTTAGAAAATATGATTTGAGTTGTTGGGTAGCAAATAGTTAGAAGCCCACAAAATCCCTGCGGGCATTTGCAGGTGCAAATATCGCACTTTTTTTTGACATAGGAGATATATGTACCATATTTTTTTGAATAAAAAGCACAAAAACACCTACTTAGATACAATGCGATATATAATCAGAGTGTGACCTCTCCGCAGATATTGCACTCCAGATATTTTCTTACATCCTCGCCCGAAAGGCCGATACCGAAGAGATACATCATCTTGGTGATGGCAGCTTCGGAGGTCATGTCGTGGCCCGAAGTCACTCCGGCGGCTGCCAGACGGTCGCCGGCCACATACCGCTTGGTATGCACGCCTCCGTTGACACACTGCGTGACATTAAGTATCACTATGCCGCGGTCAATGGCGCTCTTTATGGCATGAATGAACCACGGAGAGGTAGGCGCGTTGCCGGCTCCGAACGTGCGGAGCACAATACCTTTTATCCCAGGAGCATTGAGGAGATAATTGAGTATGTCTTCGGTAATGCCGGGATGCAGGTCGACAAACATCACCCCTGTGTCCATGGCGTAGCGCACCTTGAGAGGGCGCTTGATGCGCGCTCTCATCAGCGCTTCTTCATTGAAATGGATGCCAAGGCCTATCTTTGCGAGCGATGGATAGTTGTTCGACTTGAATGCATTGAAGTTGTCGGCGCTCATCTTGGTCGAGCGGTTGCCTCTCCAAAGGTAGTTTTCGAAAAGTATAGCCACCTCCTGCACCATTGGCTCGCCATTGACGTCGGTAGCTGCGGCTATCTGCAGGGCTGTGATAAGATTCTCTTCGCCGTCGGTCCGCACTTCACCGATTGGAAGCTGCGAGCCGGTGATAATCACCGGCTTATGGAGATTCTCAAGCATAAACGACAGAGCCGATGCAGTATAGGCCATAGTATCGGTGCCGTGGAGCACTACAAATCCGTCGAAGCGGTCGAAATTCTCCTCTATCGCGCGAGCCATCTCTACCCACCTGTCGGGATTCATGTCGGATGAATCTATCGGCGGGTTAAACTGTATATTCTCTATCGTATAGTCGAGCATCTTGATTTTCGGGACATTGTCAATCAGATGGTCGAAATCAAACGGCTGCAACGCATGGGTATGCGGATTTTCAATCATGCCGATAGTGCCGCCTGTATATATGATGAGAATATTCGGTTTATGCATAGACAAGAGATATATTGGGATAGCTGAGTTTCAACTTCTAAGCGCAGAGTCGGTTATCCGATTTTCGCACCGGGAGCCGTCGGTGCCGATGGCGATATTACCACCAGAGAGCCGTCGGGCTGCTCGGCCGACAGAATCATGTCCTCGCTCACGATGCCGCGCAGTTTGCGTGGAGGCAGGTTGGCGATAAAGCACACTTGCTTGCCGACAAGCTCCTCGGGCTTGTAGTAATGTGCGATGCCGCTTACTATGGTGCGCTTCTTCCGCCCGTCGTCGATAAGGAACTGAAGAAGTTTGTCGGCCTTAGGCACCTTAATGCATTCGAGCACGGTGCCCACGCGCAGATCGGCTTTCATGAATGTGTCGAAGTCGACATCGGCAGCCTGCGGCGCCGGCTCCCAAGAGTTGATTTTGTTTTGTTCCTTGATATCTTCCAGACGCTTCATCTGACCTTCGATTACAGAGTCTTCAATCTTCTCGAAGAGTAGTTCGGGAGTGGCGAGGCGCGAGCCGGCGGCAACTATGTCGAGCGAGCCGAGCATATCCCAGGATATGTCACCAAGACCGAGCATGTCGCGCAGACGCTTGCTCATAAAGGGCATGAACGGCTCGGCGGCCACGGCGATATTTCCGCAAAGCTGCAGAGCGGTGTTAAGGATGGCACCGGTAAGCGAGAGGTCGGTTTTGGCGAGCTTCCACGGCTCCATATCCTGGAGATATCGGTTGCCGATACGCGCGATTTCCATCATGGCCTTGAGGGCATCGCGGAAATGGAATGTATCAAGCGCAGCTGTAAGGTCGGCGGCAGCCTTCTCCAGTTCAGGAGCGAGAGCGGCACGTCCGGCATCTACATCTGCTGGTACGGGGGGCACCACGCCATCGAAATATTTATGGGTAAGCACCATGGCGCGGTTGACGAAGTTACCGAGTATCGCCACAAGCTCGCTGTTGTTGCGGGCCTGGAAGTCGCGCCATGTAAAGTCGTTGTCCTTTGTCTCGGGAGCATTGGCTGTAAGCACATAGCGCAACACATCCTGCTTGCCGGGGAAGTCGCGCAGATACTCGTGGAGCCATACAGCCCAGTTGCGCGATGTCGATATCTTGTCACCCTCAAGATTGAGGAATTCGTTGGCCGGAACATTGTCGGGAAGCTGGAATCCGTCGCCATAGGCCATAAGCATCGCCGGAAACACGATACAGTGGAATACGATGTTGTCCTTGCCGATAAAGTTGATGATGCGGGTCTCGGGGTCTTTCCAGTATGTCTCCCACGTGTCGGGCAGTATCTCCTTTGTGTTGGATATATAGCCGATAGGGGCGTCAAACCATACATATAGCACCTTACCTTCGGCGCCCTCCACGGGCACAGGTATACCCCAGTCGAGGTCGCGGCTTACGGCACGAGGCTTCAGTCCGAGGTCGAGCCATGATTTGCACTGGCCGTATACGTTGGTCTTCCACTCCTTGTGTCCGTCAAGAATCCACTCACGCAGGCGTTCCTCCCAGCGGTCAAGCGGAAGATACCAGTGGTGGGTGTCGCGAAGTTCGGGCACAGCTCCGGTAATGGCGCTTTTGGGGTCAATCAGTTCATCCGGGCTTAGGGATGTCCCGCACGCCTCACACTGGTCGCCATAGGCGCGCTCGTTGCCGCAATGAGGACATTTGCCTGTCACATAGCGGTCGGCAAGAAACTGTTTTGCCTCAGGGTCGTATAGCTGACGTGATGTCTGCTCTACAAACTGGCCGTTGTCGTAAAGACGACGGAAAAATTCGCTCGCAGTAGCCGAATGTGTCTCGGATGTGGTGCGGGAATATACATCAAACGATATACCCAACTCCTCAAACGAGTCCTTGATTATCTTGTGGTAGCGGTCAACGATATCCTGTGGAGTCACACCCTCGCGGCGTGCCTTTATAGTGATAGGCACACCGTGCTCGTCGCTTCCGCCTACCATCACAACGTCCTGTCCGCGCAGGCGCAGATAACGGGCGTAAATGTCGGCCGGTACATAAACACCGGCGAGATGTCCGATATGAACCGGACCATTGGCATATGGAAGAGCCGTAGTAATCAGTGTGCGTTTAAATTCCTTTTGCATCGCGTAATTATATTTATGTGTGCAAAATTAGCCATTTCCCGCTTAAAAAACAAATGTAAACCACCGCCCCATAGAATCCTACGCCAAAGCATCCATGCAGTGCCAATGACCAAATTATTGTACCTCAAAAATATTGATAAAAATGAGTCATGGCGGTGTATCCCGAGGAAACACCGCCATGACTATGGATTGGATAGTGTGTGTGGTATTACTTCATGGCTACCTTCTCTACTTTGACTGTGCCGTCGCTGAAGGTGCGCACTACTACATATACATTGCCGTCGGAAGTGCTCGGCTCTGCTACCTCGATACCTGCGGCGTTGAAATAGCGTGAGTCGATTACTTCAAGACCATCGGTGTCGACACCGTCGATACCGGAGGTTGCGCTTACCTGTATCTCATACTCCTTGGAGTGCTCTCCGGCAGTAGCGGTAATGCGAATCTTTCCGGCGAATGCAGCGGTAAACGATGCGACGCTCTCATTGAATGAAAGAACGGAACAGTCGCTCGACCAGGCTACGACGGGAGTGCCTCCGACATGGAACGGACCGGTGACACTTTCGGCAGTGTCATTGCCGCCGAACACAATCTGCGCTGCATTAAGCATTGCCACATCATTATCGGCGAAGCCCTTGACTACGGGGAATGTGTAGTCGTCGACAGAATCAAATCCTGCGCCGAGGTCGAGTGCGGCAAGTGCGGCTACAGAGACAGCCTTTGCCGATGCATCGGCGTCGTTGTCACAGCTGTTGGTGTCGATGTAATAGCAGTCGGTCATAACGTTGCCCTCAGCCCACTGCTTGTCGTTGTTGACACTTATGCCCACAATCGAGCCGCAAGAATCGGCGGGAGCTATAATCTTGCCTGCATTGTAGCAGTTGGTAAACGAGGTCTTACCCTTGGTAGTGTTGCCGACAAGACCGCCTACACGCGAGAGTCCTTCGACAGTACCGGAATTGTAGCAGTTGATGAAACTTGCCGCATTGCTGCCGGCGAGGCCTCCGATTTCATTAGAGCTTGTAACCTTTGTGGCCTGCTCCTCGCTTGTCGAAGATATATATCCTGTGTTCCAGCAACCCTCGACAACTCCATTGGTCGGGGCTCCCCATGCAATGAGACCACCGGCACGCTGTGCTTTTGCAGTGATATTGCCTGTGTTGTAGCAGTTGAGGAGCTTCGGCCCGGTTCCGGCAAACGCGGATGTAATACCGCCAAGCATCTGGTTGCCCTCGATATCGCCCGTGTTGTAGCATCCTGTCATGGTCACGGCACCGCTTACGTAGCCGGTAATACCGCCACCCTGGTTTCCGTCGGCCACGATAAGACCTTCGTTATAGCAGTCGGTAAATTCGACTGTAGCGGGGGTCGATGTAGAACCGGGTGTTCCGCACAGATATCCGGCTATACCTGCGGCATAGACATTCTTGTTTGATATGATTGTACCTTCGTTGTGGCAGCGTACGAACTGCGAGCCGGGAGTGTACTGCATGATGAGTCCTGCGGTATACGACGAGTTTACAGCCTTTGTGGCGGCAGATGTGATATCGCCCGTATTGTAGCAGTCGGTCATTACAAACTGGAAGTTGGCCGCTCCGCTTGACGATGTAGGTCCGCCGGCAACAATACCGGCTACCTTTCCTCCGGCCGTAATCGGAGTAGCGTTATAGCATTTGGTGAATGAATACAGACCGTCGGCCTTGTTGCCCGATGCATTTCCAATGAAACCGGCAACATTGGCTGAATATTCGGTGTCAGCGATGTTGATTTCGCCGTCGCTATAGCAGCCTGAGAATGTCGACGGGCCGCATGTGGCTACCAGACCGCCCACTGTCACGGCAGTGGCCTTTGTATATGTGGCTGTCTGTGAAATCGTACCGGTGAAGGCACATTCATTGAATGTAACGCGACCGGTGCTCTGGGTAGTGGCTACAATACCACCGATCATGTTCTGGGCGCTGGTAATTGAACCGGCAAACACTACGTTGTCGAACAGTGCGCCATCGTATGCATTTCCGGCTACACCGGCACAGTTGGCCTTGGTAGTGGTGACAGCAACATTGCTCTTAACATTGCGGAGGGTACCGTAGAGTTTATCTACGACAGGAGCCACATATGTATAAGCTCCGCTTGCTTCACCACTTACTACTATATTCTTGACAACAGCTCCGGCGCTTATTGTGCCGAATATAGCGCAGGCATTGTTGGCAGTAGCCTTAAGCGACAGGCCCTTCAGTTCGTGTTCGTCACCGTCGATTGTACCGAGGAGGGTAGTCACTCCGTCGGCTGCCATCCGGCTGATTGCAGTCTCGGTGAAATCAAGGTCGGCAGTAATCTTAACAAACTGATTTTCCAGACCATCGCCCGCTCCGTCCATATACTTCACGAGTGAATTCCAGTCATCGGTATTGTTGATAAGGAAGGGGGATTCCTCTGTGCCCTTTCCGGTGAGCGGATTGGATGGTTTGGCAGTAAGAAGGATGGCACGACGTACTCCGGCCTCGTTTAAAGCAACAAGGGTGTCGGATACTACCGATTCCACCTTGGCGGGAGCAATAAGCCGGTTGCCCTCGATTGAGAATACCTTACCGTCGGCAAGACTCCATTCGGCACCGTCCGACAGGGTGGACGCTACAGTAAGATTGCCTACAGTCTGTCCGTCCGGGATAAGAGCATATACCTTTCTTGCTGCTTTCACCTTCACCTCATCGGCAAACATTCTGAAGGCAGGATACATACCGGCGGCAAAGTCCCATTCGGCAGTATCGAAGCCCTCGATTGTCTCACCGGAAACGAGAGCCGAGGTCTCCATCGGGGTTACATTCTCCATATCGCTGTTAGCACCGGCCTTCAGACCAATCATCTGCACATCGTAGTATACGCCTGCTATATCTTTTGTACCCTTCAGGCCTGTAATAGCTCCAAGAGTAGCCTTGTTGCCGCAATATACATTGCCGAAGCTGAAGCAACGTGTGAGGTCGTCCTTGCCCGAGCCGGCTGTGCTGGTGCCTTCGAGCGAACCGCATATGCCGCCGGCATTGTTAAGGTCGGCCGACACATTGCCATAGTTCACACAGTTGATAAACGAGCCTCCGTTGGAACCGCCTGAGATGCCACCGGCACGCTGCAGCTGCTTGCTGTAGTTGGTGACAAGCAGAGTGGCACGAACATCGCCGGTGTTGACACAGTTCTCGATTGTTCCTCCGGTAGTACCGGAAATACCTCCGACATTAGCGTAGCTGGTTGTGATATTTCCTGCATTGTAGCAGTCCTTGACCACACTGCCCTTGTTCATCTGGCCTACGATACCACCTACCCAGCATGAGTAGCCGATTACATCGGCATAGTTGCGGCAGTTCTCCACGCGGCCGTCAAGCTGGCCCACGAGAGCGCCACATGTAGCATACATCTCAAGACGTGAGTCGGCTCCGATGGTGACGTTGCGGATTATGCCATCGACACCCACACGTCCGAACAGGCCCGATATGCCCTTACACTGACTTGCATTAAGCGTGCCGGGCTTGCCGTCCTGGATTGGAGTAGTCCATACAAGCCGGTCGGGAATTACCAGACGGTTTATTGTATGACCCTTTCCGTCGAATACGCCCTGGAAAGCTATCGAGGCCGAGCCGGCGGAATTGTCGGCGTTGATGCCAAGGAATGCCGTGTCATACTCCATATCGATGTCACCGGCAAGCTCAAAGTACATTCCGGGGAATGTCTGACGTTTCACGGTAGTAGCCAACGACATGGCCACAAGGTCGTCCTTGCTCTTTATGATAAACGGAGATTCGACTGTACCGTCGCCTTCGAAGGGTATGGGAGCGATGTTGACATAATGGTAGGTCTGCGAGGTACCGTTGACTACATAAAGGGTGTCGACACCGAACTCCTCGCCGATAACAATCATACCGTCCTTGATGGAAGCATAATAGCCGTCATCGTAGAGGCGTCCCTGCTTGAGGAATTTGAACTGTGTATTGCCGAGCGCTGTAATGGGAGTGTTGTTAGACAGTTTCTTGAAATTGTCGGAGGGAATCATATCTACGGCCGAGGCACTGTACATAGCAGCCTGCGAATCGGCAGTAGCCTTGATACGAGGATATGCTCCTTGAGTAAAGTTCCATACGTCGGCCGAGAATCCCTTGGGACCGGAAGCCGAAGTAAGATCACTTGTCAGGGCTCCGAAACGTGTGGAGTAGAAATTGGTCACCTGACTGTCGTAATATATATTTTCAAGCACAGGATTGCTACCGTCGATAATCTTGCCGATTACCTCATTGCAGTTCTCGCGGTTGTACTGATATGTCTCACATTCTACAGTAGCGGAAGTGTAACAGTTGCGCACCTCCGGCGAAATCTTGTTGGAGCCGAGTTGAATCTGGCCGACGATACCGCCTGTGATACGCGAATAGCAGTGAACGAATCCGGAAGAGTAGCAGTCGACCAGTTTGCCGGTGAGCAGACCAGTGACACCACCTACACACGATTCATTGCTGTAGCCGACCACCATGCCTGCCGAGAAAGAACTGCGCAGAGTACCCACCTGTACCATACCGGCAACACCGCCGAGATACTGCTGACCGTCGGTATTTTTATATCTTATCAGACCGCTGAATGCGAGATTCTCGCCATCGCCTGTAATCAGGTTGCCGACAACGCCACCGCCGGGATTGCCCGAGCCGGTCATGAACACCTGTGTGCCTGTGGCCGAACAGTTGCGCATGCCGCCGTGCACCTCACCGGCTACACCGCCGACATAACCGCCGCCTTCGATGATTCCACCCTCGACATGGCAGTTGCTGATTGAACCGCTTACGATACCGGCCACACCGGCGGCAACCACACGCAGAGTGGATACCTCGGGATTATATACGGTGATATTCTCAACCGAGCCTAATGTCCAGGCCACAATAGAGCCGGCATTGTAGTAGTCAGCGCTGACCGTAGGATTTTCAAGTATCACGTTTTTGAACACGCTTACAGTATCAGCCATGCCGAAGAGTCCGGCATAATATTTCGAGGCTCCATTGACTGTAAGCCCCTTAATTTTATGTCCGCGACCGTCAAACACACCGGCAAAACGCTGCGACCATGTCGAACCGATAGGCTCGAAGCGATAGCCGGCCATGTCGATATCGTTGGCAAGGGCGAAATATTTGCCGAGGTATGTACGTGTATACTGGTTATTATAGTAGGCCCCCACATACTCTGTGTCGTTGTTGACCTTATCGGCCAGCAAGATAAGATGGTCGAGCGACTTGATAAGATAGGGACTTTCTTCAGTGCCATCTCCCTCAAACTCACTAACGGAAAGCGAAGGATAGCTGAACGGCGTGAATGCAGTCAACTCGGCATCGGTCAGTTTGCCCGCATATGAGCTGGCGGCGGCACACAGCAGCGACCAGTCGGTCCACGACAATGTTGTATTATTGTCGTCGGCAGCGGCCGGGGTCTCTATTATATTGCTGTATTTGGTGAGATTACCCGCTTCGTTAAATTCCACACAGCGAATCATAGTCCACGCTCCGCTTCCATTGATAAAAGCGGTCTGGCCGTTGATTTCAGCGGTGCGGTTGCGTTTGAGTTCAATCTCGATGTCATATCCGCGGTTGAATATATTGCTGACAGTAAGCATATTTTTGCTTGTCTGCTTTATCAACACATAATATCCCACAGCATTTCCGGCAGAGTTCTTATAGGTGAACTGACCGGTTGGCCGGGAAAGGACAAGATTGTAATATGCAGCGACAAACTTATCCTTGTTGGTGCCAGTCTGAACGAATATTCCCCACCATGCCTCAGAAAAGTCGATAGAACCGTCGGCAGCAACAGTTCCGGTTATCTGACTGCTGTAGTCGGGGGTGCCATTGGTATTGATTACCGCAATATCAAGCGTTCCATAGCTGGCGTCATTGGTAATATACTGGCGCGGAACGGAAATAGAGCCGGTGGCGGCATCAAGATGCGCACGCACATCACACCCGCTCCAGAAAGATTTGATTGTGACAGAATCGCCTTCGGTGTCAGGCACAATCTGCATAGTAGACCCTCCGTCAAAACTGCTTGACGTAAGGGTTGAGTACTTGCCCACATAGTACCCGCTGACACTTTCTGCGGATGTAGCCACGCGTGAGGCTGCGCGCAGTGTGTTACGGGCACTTCGGGCAACAAGCTCGCCGGAACCGACAGATAGCGCAACCCGTGGCGCAGTCTCAAGCCGGAAGTCGCTCGCAGAGGCTACCGCTCCTGAAGAGGCGGATGCCACAAATGGCTCATTGTTCAAGGCCTCGGCAGAGGCAGGCAGCTGAGCCTGTCCCATGCCGCAATTGCCTATGAGCGCGCCGGCGACCAGAATTAATGAAGCAAAATTCTTCATAGATGTGAATATGACTGAGGATATTGTAGGAATAATTGGCCGGAGACGCTACCGATGTCCTCTATTACACCGACGGCGACAATAACCTGGCCAATCCGGTATTTATCTTACTACTTTCAGGGTCTTGGCTCCTTGTCTTACAATAAAAATTCCATGACGCCCTGCGTGCTCTGCTATGCGCATACCCTCCAGAGTATACCACTCTGCCTCTCCGTCGGAGCAGAAGTCAGAGAGCACACTCTCGATTGCCGACGAGCCGGGCTGCAATCCGAAGGCAATCTCCTGTATCCGGCATGGCGCCGAGGCATTGCCGCTAATCTGAGTCAGCTTATATGATGCGCCGGAGGCCACCGGAACACTGAAATTAAGCGTAGCCGTAGCGCCTTTGGCAACAGTTGGATTGGATGTACCTGAGATTGTGTTGAGGATTACCCACTTTGTTCCGCCGTCATTGGAATAATAGAACCGGAACACGGCATTCTGCGACGTAGGGTTATCAATCGTTATCGTGCAGGTCTCTACCTCTCCTTCAAAAGGATTACATACAATAACGCTCCCCTTTACAGTAGTGGCATAACCGGTGCCGTCGTCAGCAATCTGTATCCTGGCGCCGGAGGTAAGACTCCATGTAGTGAAACGTCCCCGGACATTGTCAATGTCATCATCGGTGGATTCCATCGTGGCAAAATCCTCGACAAGAGTCGGAGTATCATCCACACTGACCGTAAACGAGATATTTCCGTCGTCATCATATGCAATATCCTCCACAACCAAAGGCGACGATACCATAGTCCACGAACGGATGGACGGAGTGGTGGCATTGGTTATTGACGTCACATTGCCGCTGCCGGGGAACGGATCGCCGTCGCTGTCTGTAACTGCACCTTTAGAGCTGACCTTCGGTGTGGCGCGCAACAGGCTATAATATGTATGTGTCGGCGAAGCATTCACCTTGTTGTTCTCCCATACTGAGGTATTGGTCGAATCCACCCGGTGAACAAGCATCCCCTCGCCGGGGAGGTATTCATCCCAACGCACTTTCTTCCTGTGCTCAAGCAGAAAGTATTCATTATCCACAGCGGAATTGATGCGACATCCGTCGGGGTTGTCGCCTTCGGTAAGCGGAGACAGAGTGTATGTGCCCGGCGAAGTTATCTGCCGAGGGGATGTGAATCCGAGAGCATAACGCTCAAACAACGAGTATCCGCATGGAGTACGACTCATATTTAGATAAGAGCCGGAAGCCATTATCGACCACCGCTGCGGATGAATCGCCTGGCCGCCGGTCTCGTAGTCGACATCGTAGAGGTCGGGCAAACCGAGCACATGGCTGAACTCATGGCATATCGTGCCGATACCATCGAGCTGCTTATTGGCAGGAGCGCCGTAAAGTTCGGTAGAGCAGGCATAGCGTCCGAACGATACGCCGTCGAGCGAGAGATTCATGACTGTGGATGCATGTGGCCAAAGCAAAGTGGCATCGTTTCCGGAATGATTCGAGCCTCCTCCGGAGAAAATAAAGTAGACCATGTCGACCTGGCGGTTGCCGTCGGTATCATACAATGTGTAGTCCACCTGCTCATCGGCGGCACGAAGAGCAGCGCTGACAAGAGTCTGGGCTCCGGCGCTCTGATTGGCATAATGCTGGGAATAATTTATCTGCACCGGCCCTACCACATCAAACTGAGGGTCAAACTTGCCGTTGGAGTTTTCATAATAATAATCTCGCACCGAGCCGGTACATTCCACCTTCGACGGAATGAGAGTGTTTGACATATACCCGTCATAGTCACGCTTGTTGACCATATCATTGACAATATCATAGATATCCTGGCGTGAAAATGGCGCGTCATTATACTCTACAAGTATCACCAGCCCCCGGAATTTACTGTAATCATATCTGGCAGGCGCTTTATGTACCCGCATTATATTGTCGGCATTCTGCCGCACGGGATTTATTGCCGGCTTGAGATTCTTCACTCCTGTAAGAGACCGGAGTCCGTCTACGGCCCGCTCGCCGGTAGGCACAAGGCTTCCGTCGACAGGACTGACGCGTGCATACTCCCATACGCCATTGTCGGTATTGAACACTACCGTGTTGCCTTCTGCGGTAGTTGTATAATTGAAGTATTCATCGCCATGAAGCACAAGTGTCACCGTATTCCCGTCAGGCAAAGTAACAGTACGGGGAGAAGAATCTGCCATGACAGCATATGCAGGCACTGACATAGCCATGAACACAGCTCCGGTAAAAACAGATTGTAAAATTTTATTCATATACAGATTGTCATTTTATCAACGCACCAGACTTAAAATTGACATGGAGCATATAACATCAAAATAAATCTCGACTGTTAGATATGTAAATATGTACCATTTGCAAAGTTAATAAAATTTCATTAAGAGTAATTTATTTTAACTAAAAAACGACGAATCTGACATTTTTCCAATCATACATCCATATTTTACTAATAAATAAAGAAATATCTACTCTGAATCTAATCCAAGCACATCTGTTTCTGGCAAAATGCTACCGGTTTATACGGTCATTTTCATATAATCGATGCTTAATAATCCTAAAACAAGATTCTGCGTAAATAACGTGACGGCATACCGGAGCATTCCGGTATGCCGTCACGTTATTTACGCAGAATCTACGCTATTATACTATATGTTGTCGGATTTCTGTCGGTGAAGCCTGAGTACCTGACATGTGCGTGCCGGCAGATAAAGTTTGAGCCAGCCTTTATGGTCGGGTGCATAGAGCGGATCGGGCTGGGTGAAATGATGTACACCCTCATCAATATTGCCGAAGCCTCCGAAATCCTTGTTGTCGGATGATAGGATTACCTCATATTCCCCTTCGGGAGCAAGGAATCCATAGCCGTCATACGACTTGAACGGAGCCCAGTTGAACACAAACACAAGGTCGCCGCGCTTGAATGCCAGCACCTGGTCATCATCCTTTTCCCATAGTTTCTCGACAGGTAGTGCCTGGAAATCATATACATCACCGACAAGCTGCACCATGGCGTTGTCAAATGCGTTGAGCTCACAGTAGCGCAGCTCCTTGCGGTCGACAAGATCCCACTGGCGGCGTGCATACTTATAGCTCCAGCCATTACCTTCGCGCGGGAAATCAATCCATTCGGGATGACCGAACTCATTGCCCATGAAATTGAGATATCCGCCATTGATTGTAGCGAGGGTGACGAGACGTGTCATCTTGTGCAGAGCAATGCCACGGTTTACCGCCGCATTGTCGTCGCCTTTGGTCATATGCCAGTACATCTGATCATCGATAAGGCGGAATATTACAGTCTTGTCGCCTACCAGAGCCTGGTCATGGCTTTCAACATATGATATTGTCTTTTCGTCGGGACGGCGGTTGGTGAGTTCCCAATAGATTGATGTCGGATGCCAGTCCTCATCCTTCTTTTCTTTAAGTATCTTAATCCAGTAATCCGGAATACCCATGGCCATGCGATAATCGAATCCGATGCCGCCACCCTTTATAGGATAAGCAAGTCCGGGCATTCCGCTCATCTCTTCAGCAATAGTGATGGCACGACGGTTTACTTCATGGATAAGTTTGTTGGCAAGGGTAAGATATACAATCGCATTGGTGTCCTCGTTGCCGTCGTAATAGTCGGAATACGAGCCGAAAGCCTTGCCGAGACCGTGGTCATAATACAGCATCGAGGTTACTCCGTCGAAGCGGAAACCATCGAAGCGGAACTCCTCAAGCCAATATTTACAATTGGAGAGCAGGAAGTGGAGCACCTGATTTTTGCCATAATCGAAACATAGCGAATCCCATGCGGAATGTTCGCGACGGTGGTCGCCATAGAAGTAAAGGTCAGGGGAGCCGTCAAGACGTCCCAATCCCTCCACCTCATTCTTTACAGCATGAGAATGCACAATATCCATGATTACTGCAATACCCTTCTCATGAGCGGCATCAATAAGTGCCTTAAGTTCCTCGGGAGTTCCAAAGCGTGAGGATGGAGCATAGAAAGAACTTACATGATAGCCGAACGAACCGTAGTAAGGATGCTCCTGTATGGCCATTATCTGTATGGCGTTGTAGCCGTCGGCGGCAACACGAGGCAGAACGTTTTCGCGGAACTCATTATATGTGCCTACTCCTTCGCGCTCTTGCGACATGCCTATGTGGCATTCGTATATCAGAAGCGGTTTGGTATCGGGCGCGAATCTCTTTACTTTCCATTTGTAGAGTTTCTCCGGACACCATACCTGGGCAGAGAATATGTGTGTCTGCTCATCCTGGACCACCCTGTTGGCATAGGCAGGAATACGCTCGCCGCCTCCGCCTTCCCAGCAGACATACATTTTGTACAGATCTCCGTCGCGCAAGGCTGTGGCAGGGAGCTTTATCTCCCAGACGCCGTCGGAGGCCGCTATACGACGCAGGGCATACTTGCGCATGACTTTCCATTTTGAGAAGTCGCCGATTAGGTTGATGGATGTGGCGTGTGGAGCCCATTCGCGGAACACCCATCCGCTGTCGGTACGATGAAGGCCGAAATAGTTGTAGGCGTTAGCAAAAGCCTTCAGCGAGCCGGAGCCGGCGGTGAGTTCCTTCTCCTTGTTGATTGCATCCTGATGGCGCCCTTCGATGGCTGCGGCGTAAGGCTCGAGCCAGGGGTCGTTTTTAATGATGGCAAGTTGTCCCATGGTGATTTTATATTGAATATTGTGTTTTATTTATGATTTACTTAATCAACGCATAATGCATTGACCCGGAAGATACAACAAACCTCTGTAACGGATGGTTTGTGATAGGAAAGCGCCTGAGACTGACAAATATATTGTATGGCATTCAGGCATCTTAAAAGCGATATGACACACCGACCAGACCCGTTACACCTTTGTTAGGTATGCCGTATACGATTTGCCAGTCGCGGTTGAGCAGATTTTCGACAGTGCCCCATACATTAAATCTGTCACTGAAGCGCCAAGTGGCGCAAAGGTCGAGCGATGCTGCTGTGCCGAGTGAATATTTCCTATATTCAAATGGGTTAAACAAGCCGGGATAATCCGGCTTTATACCATACAGGCAACGGCCCGAGCGTACAGTATAGCCTAATGATATATCAAGAGGATTTATGGGATGTACACCAAGAGTAGCAGCAAACACCGAACGGGCACGGTCCAATGAGTTGATATTACCTCTGTCAAACTCCTGCGGAGCACCCTCCCAGCTTACACGCAGCGATGCTATGTCGCGATAATCGTAGTTGAACGCAGCCCCGTAGGACATATCGGTAAAATCATCTATGACCATATACTGGCCTATGGTAAAGTATGGAGAAAACGGCGACTCGCTGACACCGCTGTTTAATGAACCGACATTGCCTTGGGGCAGGCTAATGACGGCCGGGGTATAATAGGAACTGACACGCCCATAACTACCCCACAGCTCAATGGAAGCTCCGGCAAATGGACCTATTATAATACCACCCTCTACATGCAACTTATCCAACATCGGCCCAGCGTTACAATCTCGTCCGACATATCGGTTGCGGTCGTAGAGGTCTCCGAGTGTCTGCATATTGACCCGACGGTCATTAAGCTGGCCCCATATTGCGAATGAAGCGGATGGAGTCCAGTCAACACGCAAATCGGGTCTCACACGGTTGCTTCCACAGTCTCCTCCGGCAATCTGTATTCCAACACCGGCATTCACGATAAGATTGTCGTTTTTCCAACGCAGATACGGGTGCATCTCTGTGATATTGTATCCAACGTCATCTAATCCATATTTAAAGCCTTCATGGCTGATATATGGGCCATTGAAATTTTCAGAATCATCCGGCCACGTTCCACTCGCTACTTCAAATATGTTTTCACCAGCGGAACGGTCGGTATCCGTGAAATCGATATCCGCTCCTACATGCCAGAATTCACTGATAGCATACCGGCCGGAAAATGATACCGACAGTGTTTTTTCATTTCTTGATGAAAGATCAATCAATGATGCCAATTCTCTATTTCCGTCAAAAGTAATGATAGACTCCTCCTTCACCTTTGAAAGATGGAAGTAATCATAGCCCAGATTTACCGAATAGTCAAATGCACCAGTCTGCGCCTGCCATCCAAGGTCTATATCAAACCGGTTGATATTCTGGTTAAAGCCCTTGCTGATTAATGTAGGCAAGTTGAACGACGACAAGTCATATGCCACACGGCCCGACAGCGTACCGACACCCGCAAAGGTATGCGAACCGCCAACGCCGACACCAACATCCTGGGTATTATATGTTGTCTTGCCTTTGTCAGGCAAATAATAGCCTATTTTCTTTCCGCTGTTGAACGGGGCCTTGCGCTTTACCGAACTACCGTCATATTGCATCCAGACGTTGAGATCGGAGTTGTCGGTCTTAATAAGTTTATACCCGGCCGATACTCCAAGCTGGAATGCAGGGAAATATCCGGCCATTACGTATCCACGGTAAGGCGATGGAGTTATTGAAGAAGCATATGCCGCCGGGGGGAGTGTAGCCACTGTGGGCGACACAGGCGCGGCAACACCGCGGTCGGACCATCTCAGCGACTTCTGCTGGATGGCCGGTAGCACAAGTTTGGGGGTGAGCACCATACGTGATGCCTCGCGCTCCTGCGGCACGACATCCTTATCTACGGTAATCTCTTTTGAAAGTGACTGTCCCGAGGCGTTGAGTGCTACAAGCGCCGCGAGCAGCGTATATGGTTTTATTATTGATGGCATATCGCAAAGATAACGAAAATATTTGATTCCCGACTCTTATATATCATATTATTACCGCCACTTCCTTAAAGGCATACACACGCTCCGGCGCCCCGTCAAGAGGTGCGAGAGTCATCATGCCGTCAGGTGCGATACTACGGATAGAGGCACGGAAAATCTCGCCTGTCGCCGTATCGCGGTAGGTAAGGCCGTAACGCCCCCACAGCGACTGCATGTAACGGTCATGGCGTGGAGCAGACGGTAGAGAGAGTTCATGCATGATTTCCCGGCATACACGCTCCAGCACCTCATCACGGTCAAAACCATGACCTGCAATCTGCGCCATTGACACCGGATTGGGGGCGTCGCTACGCCATACGGTCTGGTTGACATTAATGCCTATCCCGGCTATACTATGACGTATACAGCTACCGAGCAAAGAATTCTCGATAAGAATACCGCATATCTTGCGGTCGGCGGCATATATGTCGTTGGGCCATTTTATACACACTGCCGTGTCGGGGAGATAATGACGGAGTGCGGAGGCGATGCCGAGAGCCACAGCCTCCGAAAGGCTGAACTGCTCGGCGGCACGGATGCCGTCGGGGCGCAACAGCATCGAGAATGTAAGATTGGCACCCGGCTCGGACTCCCAGGAGTTGCCACGCTGTCCCCGTCCGGCGGTCTGGGCGTAAGCCGACACAACCGTCCCGTGGGGCATGGTCTCCGCTATCCCGGCAAGGTAGGAACTTGTGGAATTCACTGAGTCAAGAGCAATCAGGCGCGCTATGGATGATGTCATGAATCTATCGGCTGTAAAAACAGATATGCGGCCATGGCGATTATCACCAGGCCGACAATTATATAGAATATACGTGCATGGATGCGCCGCATGCGTCCGGTCAGTACGCGGGCATTGATGCTGTTGTAAAACCATGGCCAGCCGGATACGCCCGCCGCGATGGAAAACACGCCCATCGCAGCGAATATACATACCAGCATGGCTTTCGCAACCTCAATAGTCATAATCAGCTATAATCTGAACTGCCCCGCTCAGGCAGGAATAAGGCACATGCTCACAATCAATCTATTCGTCGGGGGTAGTTACAGTAAGCAGTCGTGAGCCATCGGGCTGCTCGGCAATGTCCACCCTTACTGTATCATCCGGGAGAATGTCGGCGATGCGTTCGGGCCATTCAAGGAAACATATGGCGCCGGAATCCAGATAATCCTCGACACCAATGTCAAAAGCCTCATCGAGATTCTCAAGACGGTAGAGGTCGAAGTGGTAAATCAGTTCGGCGGTAGTCGACGAGCGGTATTCGTTGATGATGGCAAACGAAGGCGAGCTTGTGGGGTCCTCGTCAACACCGAGCACGCGGGAAAGGGCATTGATAAATGTAGTCTTGCCTGCCCCCATCTCACCGTTGAAGGCAAATACCGTATAGTCGTCCATAAGGTCGACAAACTGCCGGGCTACGCTGTCGATAGCGTCAAGCGAAGGTATGGTAAGCGTTGTGGTCATATTTTCGATATTATGAGTGATAATTATTTCTTGGGAGTAAGAGTTATGAGCGGCACCACCATCTCCTCAAGCGAGATTCCTCCATGCTGGAATGTTCCTGTATAGTACTGCACATAGTAATTGTAATTGTTGGGATATGCGAAGAAATCGTCTTCTCCGGCAAATATATATGTCGACGACACATTAGGCGAAGGGAGGCCGAATCTGTCGGGACGCTTTATTTCGTATACCTGACGTGGATTGTAATTCAGGTTCTTTCCTACTTTGTATCGCAGGTTGGTATTGGTGTTTTTGTCTCCAATCACCTTTATAGGATTGTCGACACGTATGGTCCCGTGGTCGGTGGTGAGAACAATTCGGTAGCCCGCCTCGGCAATCCTGCGGAAGAGATCGAGAGCCGACGAGTGGCGAAACCACGTCTCGGTCAGCGACCTGTATGCGGCATTGTTGGTGGCAAGCTCGCGTATCATCTTCGACTCAGTGCGGGCATGCGACAGCATGTCGATAAAATTCAACACCACCACATTGAGATTGTTAAGGGCAAGATTGGAGAACTCTCTGAGCAGACGCTCGTTGCCGGTGGAATCATTTACCTTGTTGTAGGAAAATTTCACCTTACGGCGGTATCTCTCAAACTGCGTGGCTATCAACGGCGACTCATTGAGATTCTTGCCTTCCTCGCTGTCTTCGTCAACCCACAATCCGGGAAACATCTTGGCTATCTGCAAAGGCATGAGGCCTGAGAAAATGGCATTGCGAGCATATTGGGTAGCGGTTGGCAGAATAGAGGTATACAGCCGTTCATCGAAGTTAAATATATCAGCAAGCAGAGGCTTGATTGTGCGCCACTGGTCAAGACGGAAATTGTCGATTAATATGAAGAACACCTTCTCCCCATTGTCAAGAAGTGGGAATATACACTCCTTGAATATTTCGGGACTCATGAGCGGATGGTTGTCGGTAGTAAGCCAGGACTCATAGTTTTTCCGCACAAATTTATTGAAGGCCGCATTGGCCTCCCGCTTCTGCATCATGAGCATCTCCTCCATGCCGCTGTCGGGAGCTGCAGCAAGTTCCATCTCCCAATACACAAGTTTGCCATACAGATTGTGCCAGTCCTCGATGGTGCGGCAGGCGCCTATGAGCTGCGACAGCTCGGCAAACTGCTGGCGGTAGCCGGTGGCAGTAGTCTCGGTGACGAGCTGTCCGGAGTGAAGGTTCTTTTTAATCGACAGGAGTATTTGGGTAGGGTTTACAGGCTTGATAAGGTAGTCAGATATCTTGCTTCCGATAGCCTGATTCATGATATTTTCCTCTTCGCTCTTGGTAATCATTATCACCGGCACATGTGGAGCCGACTGCTTTATGAGCATCAGTGTCTCAAGGCCGGTAAGGCCGGGCATGTTCTCGTCAAGAATAATCAGGTCGAACGGATGCTGCCCGACAAGCTCAAGCGCGTCGCGGCCATTATTGACAGTGGTTACATCATAACCCTTGCTTTTCAGGAAAAGTATATGTGGCTTCAGAAGATCAATCTCGTCGTCAGCCCAAAGTATGGAGTTTGGCATATTTATTCGGATTGTATTGAGGATTCAGAATCAGTTGCCGGTTCTGCCGGTTGTGGAAATGTGTCGTACGATTCATCTTGACCGGGTGTTCCTGAGGCATCATCAACAGGGGCATCATCCGTTTCCGGCCAGTCATCCGGAACTTGTGCGTCACTGCTGTCGGTCAGTCCCGGAGAAGCCGTTACCGGCTCTTCCTCGGCTTTGGAGTCGACATAACGGAAATAATCCTCGAAGCTGCGTCCCTGACGTATGAGTTTGTCGAAGTTTTCCACACTTATCATCACCGGCCGTACCTCAAGAGGAAGAGTCAGACGTCCCTCCTCGTCCATCACCTTGCGGTAATGAGCGAGTTCCTCGAAATTGGCGAATCCCTTTATAAGCAACAGACCGAGACGTCCGAAGTTCATCTGTTCAAGGTCGAAGTCGCGGACTACAAACGCACTGAAGTTGTGGTAAGCAACATCATACAGCAGTTGATTGGCGTTGACCACGTCGGTAGGATATACCAGCACGAGCAACTGAGGCACATCGGGATTCAAATCAAACGTTATCGAGTCGTTCTCGTTGAACACACTGTCGTTGCCAAGACGCAGATCCCACAACATGCCTCGAGTATTTGCATTTCCCGCATGCAGCTTGCGCCCCTGTGCAAGCGCCTTCAGGTAGGCCGACGCCAGTGGAGTGATATCGGTCTTGGGATAGCGTTCAAGCAGTTCCTTAAGAGTAGAGCGGAACTCCTCGGGCTTGTTTTCAGTAACATACGACAGCGCGTCGATAAACATGAACTTTGGCATAATCTTGCTCAGCGGATATCTATGCATCATGTCGCGGTATGCAGCATGCACCTCATCGTTACGGTTGTTGAGATAAGCGTCGTAGGCTTTCTCATAGAGGCTCTCCTGCTCGGCATGCATGCGCCGCAGATTGTCGATATAGGCAGGATCGCGCATTGCAACCGCATACTTTGAGTCGGGGAATTCTTTTAATATGAGCGCGCGGTAATGTTCGGCAAGATTATGCCTTCCGTCGCGGGTATACATCATATACATGTTGTAGTACACATCCAGACGATATATGTTGTCGGGATATCTCTTCATAAGGTCATCCCAGTCAATAGCCGCGGCATCATAGTCCTCCAGCTGATCCTTCAGTATTAGTCCTATGTTATAAAGGCCTTCCTGCACAACATCGGCAGCCGTCTGCTTCTCTTCAGGAGTAGATGGTATCTGCCTCAGATAATACTCGCGGTTGTGCGGGTCGGAAGCAAGCTGTGCATCCTTCTCCGAATCCTCTGCCGAGGTGTCGGTAGCGTCGGAATCTTCCAAACTGTCCGAAGCCTCGGTGTCGGCACTCTCCTCAGTGTTCTCGAATTCATCGAAACTGAATGAAGCCTTGTTTCTACGCCTCCAGTCATCCTCAAGTTTTCGTGCACCCCACCGCTTCTGGAATTCAGTGCGTCCGGCGTTACGTGTCGCTGTATTGTAGAAATACCAGGAGTCATCATTATTAATCATGAATGTGGCGGGAGCAGATGCGGCATTGCCTGTATTCTGCATCTGCGTTCCGTTGGCCTGCTGCTCAGCGAGATATTCCTCACGACGCTGGCGCTCCGCATCTTCCGCCTCTGCTTTTTTAAGGTCGTCGATAATACGGTCGATTATTTTCAGACGTTGCACTGAATCCATCTCCGAGAGACGTAACAAAGAGTCATTGAGAGTTACGTTTTGTGAATAAACGGCCAGTTCGTCAAGCACATCGCTGCGCCGCTTTATGGAATCAAGCCCCGGATAGCTCTGTGGCAACAGAGGCACAGCCTGGCTGTAACATGGCTGGGCGAGGTCATAACGGTGGGTCTCGAAGTACAACCGACCGAGAGCGAGCTGGTCGATGGCTTTCTCGATTCCGTTGCGTGTCGATTTCTCCGCAGCAAGACGATAGTTTTCGATAGCATTGGCTGTGTCGCGTCGCGACAGATACAGATTGCCTATGGCATAATATATCTGGTCGAGATAATCCTTGTTGCGGTCGTAGCGCGTCATGCGCCGCAGCGCTTTCACTTCCGGCTCTATGGATGAGCCGGAATATACCTCGCTCTGGCGTATACGTGCATTGATTTGTGTACGATATGGCGAACTTGCTGTCGAAGAGCGCTTGTAGGCTTCGTAGGCCTTGCGACTTTGCCCCTCGCGCTGGTACAGTTGTCCCAGCATGAAATTCAAGCGCGACTTCTGGCTCCCTTTGGCCGAGCGCGCAGACTGCTCAAGATATGGAATCGCTTTGGACGGATTGGCCGACCGGCTCCAATAGGCACTCTGCACCAGATTGTACAGATTGCGCAACTGTGAATTGGCTTCAAGTTCTTTCTCCGGTATTTTCTCAAGTATGTTTTCCGCTTCGAAGTCCCATCCCATCGACAGATAGGAGCGGGCCTGCCATATACGGGCTTCTGTCACGGTAGCCGGCAACCATGAAAAATGTCGTGTGATATAGTAGAACGTAGCGGCGGCTCCAAGAAAATCGCCATTGTTGTACTGCGAGCGTCCCATCATCATCCACGCATTGTGGAGAAATGGATTGTACTCATCACGTTTCATCCATGCCTTGTATGCAGGATCTGATGATTTGCCGGCCTTCTTTGCGGGCTTTTTCTTGATACTGCGCAATTGAATCGCCTTCTGGGCTTTCTCTATCGAACGTGTAAAATCGCCCGAAGGCTGAGGAGCGGATTCGTCGCGGCGTGCATCGGCAGGATGGGCGAAAAGTAATTGTGAATAATCGTCCTCATAGTTCGTCTCCATCTGCTTGAGCGTCTCCTTATAATGCTCGTCACCGTTATAATAGATATTGTAACGCGTGATAAATGCCTGGTACTTGCGTGTAGCGGCCGTGTTCTTTCGGAGACTGCACCCCGATAACACGGTCAGCATGGCTATAAGCGCCACTATAATTACCTGTTCAAGCCTTATCCTGCCCATATATTGGTATATAACGCTTTGCGGGTCTGTGTTATTGCATCTTACGCCGCATCATCAGACTGAATGACACACGCGACAGCAGATAAACGCCAATCTGCAACAACACAATCATTGCTGAGCAGGGCACATCTACCACCGTAGCCAGAAACAATCCTCCTGCCGAACTAACCACCCCGACAGCGGCGGCCATAGCCATAATAGAGATAAAGCGGCGACACCATATCTCGGCTACGATTACAGGCACTGTCAGGATTGAAATCAGCAGCATTATGCCGATAAGACGTATGGTCAACACAATGCCGACAGCGACCACGGCTGTCATAATGGAATTGACCCACCGTACAGGCAATCCGGCTACCCTGGCGAAATCGCTGTCAAACGCACATGCGACCACTACCTTACGAAAGCATGCCAGAAATAATGCAGTAACCGTGGTATATATCGCAAACGCCATCAAATCGATGCTGCTTATCGTAAGGACATTGCCGAAAAGAAACGAATTCAGTTCAGGCACATATCCAGGAGTAAGAAAAACGAACAAGATACCTACGGCCATGCCCAACGACCATACAACAGCAATAGCCGAATCCTCGCGCACGCGGTAGCGCGTAGACAGACTCTCGATTCCAAGGGCTGACGCCACAGCAAACACAGCGGCGGTAATGACCGGGCTAATGCCAAGAAAATATCCCAGACCAAGCCCACCGAAACATGCATGGGTAATGCCACCGGTTATCGACACCATGCGCCTGGTGGTTATATACGTACCAATCATAGAGCCGGCGATACTTATAATCACCAGCCCGACAAGTGCATACTGAAAGAATGTATAGTCAAGAAAACTCATGTGACAGTGTCAGGATTGGATTAGGAGTATCATGCATGCTGTCGGCTACGCGCCTCACGGGCCTCTGCCACAATCATCAGCAGTTCCTGGCGAATTGAAGTCGGCAGGTTGATATCACGCATCTGGATGCTCCTGCCCCACCCCGCTATATCATCGGGAAGCAGTGTGAGCAATACGTCGCGGAATTCCTCTATCTCTTCATCGGAATAGTCATCGGCACCGCGCCCACGGAAACGGTCGAGTTCCTCATCATCGTAATATACAACCTCCGGGCTTACTGCTGTCAGAAGGCTGTCACGCTCACATGTCATATGCATGCCGCAACAATCCTCGCTGTCGGCCTCATCCTCTTGGGCCGTTGCTGCTGACTGTACCTCTTCCGATGTGACACTGCCGCCGTTGTGTCTGCGTGTAATGCAGTCGTGAATCCATAGCACAACTCCGGCAATGAGAAGAATCAGCGATATTATCAATATTACTTTCATCTATTTACGTTTAGAAGAACGACGTTCGGCCCAACTGCCGAGAGCGATACATGCCAGCCCGATTACTATGATAAAGATTATTCCCATCACTCTTCGCCCTCAACTTTTGAAATTTCTTCGATGACAAAACCGGCTGAGCGCATGTGATTCCAGAAATCAGGATAGCTTTTTGTCACAACCTCGGCATTGCGTATTATCAAGCCCAGCACATACCATGCAACAGGGGCAAAAGACATGGCCATACGATGATCGTCATAAGTGTCAATCGCCACGGGGCTATTGTCGTCGACCGGACAGCGTGCGCCCTCCCATGCTATCGAGCTGTCATCGATATCAACTACAAACGATATCTTCATCAGTTCGCGACGCAAGGCCTCAAGACGGTCAGTCTCCTTAATTTTAAGAGTTTTAAGGCCGGTGATATGGAATGGTATACCGAGAAGACAACAACTTACAGCCACTGTCTGGGCGATATCGGGTACGGCACTGAAATCGGCTTCGAAGCGTGGCGTCAGGTCGGGGTCGGCCATCAGGTCGAGCACTCCCGCAAACTCGTCGCTCTCCTCTGTGACAATACCGAAACTGCGATAAATATCCTGAAGTGCGGAATCGCCTTGCATACTGCCGGTCTTTTTAAGTCCTCGCAGTCCGATAGTGCCGAAACTGAACGATTGAAGTTCATACCAGTATGACGCCGCGCTCCAGTCGGCCTCGACTGCATAAGCCACAGGGGTGTATGACGCGTGTGGAACCGTTATCACATTGCCCTCGCACTGTGCTTCTACTCCCCACTCTGCCATTATACCGAGTGTCATGGAAATATATGGCTGCGACACTACATCGCCCTTTATATGCAGTTTCAAGCCACCGGACATTGTCGGGGCTACCATCAGCAGGGCCGACACAAACTGGGAGCTGACACCTCCGTCAAGTTCGATTTCGCCACCGGCAAGAGTGGTGCCCTCAATCTTGAGAGGAGGATAGCCCTCTTCTCCGGTATATTCGATATGCGCACCACACATGCGCAATGCATCGACAAGCGGTGCTATCGGGCGCCGACGCATACGCTCGGAACCGTCAAGTGTCACCATACGTCCGGGTGTGGCTGCGAAATATGCTGTCAGAAAACGCATGGCTGTCCCCGCCGCACCGATTGACACTGTATCATCCGATGAACCAAGAGCAGCAAGCATGACATCGGTATCGTCGCACTTGGCAACCCTCGTAACCACACCGTCACCACCGGCAAGAGCGTTGATTATCAACACCCGGTTGCTTATGCTCTTTGACAAAGGCAAATCAATAATCGCCTCAGGCAACTCTTCCGGTGGAAATATTCTGTAGTCCATATCAGTCAGTTTGTTATACTATGTGGCAACATAACATCTATTCCCACTTACATGCAGTGGTATCACTATGTCACCTCCGCCACAAATTTACTCATTTCCCCCGAATTTTCCATATCTCCACACTATGGAAAATCGGAGACGACTCCATTAACCATAATAGTGAATTCCTACAGTATGCGACACCACACGGGAAATTGCAGAAGCATTCCGGCTACAGAAGCATGGCGGCAGTACGGCGGAGGGCTGTGATAAAGGCATCTACCTCATCACGCGTATTATACATGGCGAAAGAAGCCCGTACAACGCCCTCGACGCCGAGGCGATGCATAAGAGGCTGGGCACAGTGATGGCCTGTACGCACAGCTATGCCCTGCTTGTCGAGCAGCATGCCTACGTCATACGGATGGGAATCGCCTACGAGAAACGATATTATGGCATCCTTGCCCGGAGCATTACCGAATATACGCACTCCGGGTATCTCTTCTGTCATACGTCCGGTAGCGTACTCCAGAAGTTCGCGCTCATGAACCTCTATATTGCCGTATCCGACAGAGGAAACATAATCGATAGCGCGATGGAATGCGGCTATATCGATAAAGTCGGGGGTGCCGGCTTCAAATTTGAATGGAAGTTCTGCAAAAGTGGTATGCTCAAAACTGACATGGCCAATCATCTCACCACCACCCTGATAGGGCGGCATCTTCTCAAGAAGATTACGGCGCCCGTAAAGTACACCCACACCGGTAGGCCCATACATCTTATGGGAGGAGAATACATAAAAGTCACATCCGATGGCCTGAACGTCGACAGGGCGATGACTTACGGCCTGCGCACCGTCAATAAGCACCGGTACTCCGTGACCGTGGGCTTCCCTTACAAGCTCCTCTACCGGATTAACCGTCCCAAGCACATTGCTCACATGAGTCACTGCCACAAGCGCGGTCTTTTCGTTAAACAGCTTGCGATAAGCGTCAAGGTCAAGCACTCCGCTGTCATCCATAGGGATTACGCGGAGTGTCACCCCGCGTCCAATCAGCTGCCACGGCACAATATCTGCATGATGCTCCATCACGCTTACTATTATCTCGGCATCGTCAGGGATAAGCCGCCCGTAGGAAGACGCCACGAGATTTATGGCCTCTGTAGTGCCTCTTGTAAATATAATTTCAGAGGTATGGGAGGCATTGATAAATCCGCGTACGCGCTCGCGCGCTTTCTCCTGAAGCAGAGTCATCTCCTGAGAAAGGGCATGGACTCCGCGGTGCACGTTGGCCTTGGTATGGTAATAGGCGTGCTCGATAGCCTCCACCACACATGAAGGTGTCTGCGAGGTAGCGGTATTGTCGAGATATATCAGCGGCTTGCCGTATACGGTGCGGTCAAGAGCCGGGAAGTCATTGCGAAATGAAGCAGTGTCCATAGGTAGTCGGGTGGATTATTGCTGTATATGGCAGTCGCCGCAGAAGGATGTGCGTCCGTGAAGGCGCATCTCGACCAGATGGCGCAGACGGTCGCGTAAGCCTTCGAGGCCTACGGTGTCAATTACATCGGCCATGAATGCCTGCATGAGCATGGTGCGTGCAGTCTTCTCCGAGATACCGCGCTGACGCATGTAGAACAGCGCGTCCTGGTCAAGCTGTCCGGTAGTGGCGCCGTGGCTACACTTCACATCGTCGCAATATATCAGCAGTTGTGGTTTGGTATGCATTCGCGCTCCGTCTGATGCCAGCAGGTTGCGGTTGCTCTGATAGGCTTCAGTCAGTATTGCACCGGGGTGTACGGTTATTCCTCCTTCAAAAGCGCCACGCGCGTCATCGTCAAGTATATATTTGAACATCTGACGGCTATGGCAGCGAGGAGCACGGTGATTAACTGTCGAATCGTTGTCGATATGCTGCTTGGCCGACCCTATGGCCATACCTCCGAGGAATGTATCGCAATGTTCGCCGAGTATGTCGATAGTATAGTCATTGCGTGTGGTGCCGTTGCTCAAAGTAGTGCCGTTCAACACCAGATGCGAGCCCTCCCGCTGGGTAGCATATGTCATGCTCCAGCGCGATGTCATAGCCGATGACTCCTCCATATCGTACAGCTCAAGCGAGGCGTTGCGGCCAACAATTATTTCTACAACCTGCTGCGCGAGGTATGCCCGGTCGCAATCCTGTGTGTGGTCACAAACGAGAATCTGAGCGGAAGCGTCATCGTCGACAATCACAAGCACGCGGCGGAAAGCGGCAAGAGGCACACTCGAACTGAATATATTGACAAGCTGCAGCGGCTTCTCAAGGCGCACTCCGCGCGGCACATACACAATCACACCGTCCTGTACGAGAAGAGTGTTCAGCGCTACTCCGACATTGCCGGAGGGAGCGGTCTTGCCATAATATCGTTCAACAAGTTCCGGACAATCTGCCGCCACTTTCGCAAGAGAACCGAATATGACTCCCTGCGGCAGACGCTGGGCATTGCCTTCAGCCGGTATGAATGAATCGTTGAGCACGAATCCCATGACTGTAGACATTCGCGGCACCTCACACTTGAAGGTTGCGGCAACGTTGACCGGGATATGCACCCGCGAGATGTTTACGCCGAAGTCAGGCGCAAGCATATCCTCGATAGATGTCTTTTCATATCCTTCGGTACGCATGGTGGGGAGCTTGGCCCCCTCCAGAGCCTCAAGTGCAGCGGGACGCAGCGCATTGATTGCCGGCGCCGAATGGGCGTCGATGTCAGCGGCGTTGTCGCGGTAGAGGCTTATATATTGGTCGATGCTGCTCATGAGGCAAAACGTTTTTTTATTGTGCGTCAACTTCCTCTTTGAGCCAGTCGTAGCCACGCTCTTCCAATTCAAGAGCCAGTTCGGGGCCACCTGTGCGGATTATGCGCCCCTTGTAGAGAACATGGACAAAATCGGGCTTAATATAGTCGAGCAGACGCTGATAATGTGTAATCACGATAGTGGCGTTGCGGTCGGTCTTCAGAGTGTTCACACCGCCGGCCACTATGCGCAGCGCATCGATGTCGAGACCGGAGTCGGTCTCGTCAAGTATGGCGAGACGAGGCTCGAGCATGGCCATCTGAAATATCTCGTTGCGCTTCTTCTCTCCTCCGGAGAATCCCTCGTTGACCGAGCGCGAGGCCAACTTGTTGTCAAGCTCCACAATGGCACGCTTCTGTCGCATAAGTTTCAGGAAGTCGCTCGCAGAGAGAGCCGGTTCGTTGAAATATTTGCGTTTCTCGTTGACAGCAGCACGCATGAAGTTGACCATCGTCACTCCGGGAATCTCAACCGGATACTGGAACGAAAGGAACAACCCTTCGTGACTGCGGTCCTCGGCCGAAAGGTCGAGCAACTGTTTGCCGTGAAAGTCGACAGAGCCGCCTGTGACTTCATAACCCGGAGCACCGGCGAGCACCATCGACAGAGTCGACTTGCCAGAGCCGTTAGGGCCCATGATGGCATGTACCTCACCGGGGTGAACCTGCAGGTTGATTCCCTTTAATATCTCCTTGCCGTCGATAGAGGCGTGGAGGTCTTTGATATCGAGAAGTAATTCTTCCATTGATATGATATATTTTCTATTTCTGTTATTCAAATGTCCGGCGGCATGAATTACAGCCATGGACAACGGTGTCGGGCCTCGACTTAACCGAGGCGTCAGCCTACACTTCCTTCAAGCGAAATCTGAAGAAGTTTCTGCGCCTCAACGGCAAACTCCATAGGGAGCTTGTTCATAACCTCCTTGGCATAGCCGTTGACAATAAGCCCGATGGCCTCCTCTGTGGGTATGCCTCGTTGATTGCAGTAAAACACCTGGTCTTCGCTGATTTTCGATGTTGTAGCTTCATGCTCCACCACTGCGGTATCGTTGAGCACATCAATGTAAGGAAATGTGTGTGCGCCGCAGTCGGGGCCGAGCAGAAGCGAATCGCACTGGGTGTAATTGCGGCATCCGTCGGCGTCGGGAGCTACCTTTACCAGTCCACGGTAACTGTTCTGACTATGTCCGGCCGAGATACCCTTGCTGACTATGGTAGAGCGGGTATTGCGCCCGAGATGAATCATTTTTGTGCCGGTGTCGGCCTGCTGTCGGTTGCGTGTTACCGCCACAGAGTAGAACTCTCCTACACTGCCCTCTCCCTTGAGGATACAGCCGGGATATTTCCATGTGATGGCCGAACCGGTCTCTACCTGCGTCCACGACAGTTTCGAGTAGTCGCCGCGGCAGAGTCCGCGTTTGGTCACAAAGTTGTATACGCCTCCGCGGCCATCCTTGTCGCCGGCATACCAGTTCTGCACTGTAGAATATTTGACTTCAGCCCGGTCCTCGACTATGATTTCCACGATTGCGGCATGGAGCTGGTTTTCATCACGCATAGGAGCGGTACAGCCTTCGAGATAACTTACGTAGGAATCGTCGTCGGCCACTATCAGAGTGCGCTCAAACTGTCCGGTGCCGGCAGCGTTTATACGGAAATATGTCGACAACTCCATCGGACAGCGCACACCTTTGGGTATATACACAAACGACCCGTCGGAGAACACCGCCGAATTGAGCGCGGCAAAGAAATTGTCGCGGTATGACACAACCTTGCCGAGATAACGCCTCACAAGGTCGGGATAATCGCGTACCGCCTCAGAGAACGAACAGAAGATTATGCCGAGACGGGCAAGTTTCTCCTTGTGTGTGGTCTTTACCGATACAGAATCCATCACTGCATCGACAGCCATTCCCGAGAGCATTTTCTGTTCGGCCAGCGGTATCCCGAGTTTGTCAAAAGTGTCGAGCAACTCGGGGTCGACCTCATCAAGACTCTTGGGGCCTTCTTTCTTGCGTGGAGCGGCATAGTAGCTTATCGCCTGATAATCTATCGGTGGAATGTCGAGATGAGCCCATGTCGGCATATCAAGAGTAAGCCAATAGCGGTAGGCATTGAGACGGAACTCAAGCAGCCACTCCGGCTCCTGCTTCTTGGCCGATATAAGGCGTATCACCTCCTCGCTCAGGCCGCGCGGTATGACGTCGGTATCAATGTCGGATACAAAACCATATTTGTATTCGCCGGAGGTGACATCCTTTATTACGTCGTCATTCTCTGTATTCTGGTTATTGTTGTTATCAGAGCTCATATTTACAGTGACAGTATGTTTTAGTCCTTACTTCTGATATTTATAGTGTGTAAACGCGACAGGCGTGTCAATTGTTGCATGCGTCGTCCAAGTCGGGGCAACAATACTATATCAAGTCGGGCATGGCCACGGATTCGGTACCAATGACTATGCCAAACATCTTCGGAGCGATTCTCATGACCCACGGGAGCATGTCGCCATCCATCAGGGTGGAGGTAGTGAAGATACTGCTTCCCGGAGCCGCCAGATACAACAGATTGAGAATGATACTCAACACCAACAGCCACTTGAACATAGCAAATACGCCTCCGAGCAGATGGTCGAGCCATCCGAACATGAGCGCATGGGTAAGCCTGTGGAGCATCGATGCCACGACACTGACGGTAAGCCATACGAGTATAAAAAGCAACACATTGCCTACAATAGCTGCCGAAGTAGCCGATTCAAAAGTGCCGGGAAGCATCTCCGCAAGCATTGTGCCTGCCTGCGAGCCGAATATGCGGCATGCGATAAGCCCCAGCACGATACCTCCGAGCGAAGCGACCTGACGTATCAGGCCTTTCCACACTCCATAGGCTATCGAGCCGAAAAGCACACATGTCAATATGATGTCTATTGCACTCACCGATAATTGATGCGCGTATACTGCGACACACTAAAATACCCGCAAAATTAGCAAATCCCCGCGACTTGGCCAATACCCTATCGGTCTGCAACAGGGCTGGCGCATGAGATTTAACTATCCTTAAAGACTTTGTACAGATATTCAGTGCTCCACATACATTTTTTGCGTCTTCGTTTAAGGCTGAGTTTATCGTTCTGCTTTTTAAGCATTTCCAATGCATACTTGCGCATCGCTGAAAAATTGACAGCGCCATTCTTGGCGCGTACGCGGCACATATCTTCCCGAAACGTCACGTCGAGATGCCAGTGCAGTTTGTTCTCGATACCCCAGTGCGCACGAATACGCATCGCATAGTAAGAAGCCTCATCTTTCTCCACGCTGCTGAGATAGTAGATTGTTTCACGCGAGCGGGCACCGTTCTCAGTACGCTCACGCTCCATCTTTATGATACGTTTAAGACCGGGCCACTTCTCGTACATTCCCTCCTGTTCCAAAAGTGTCGTATCCATAATTGAACAGGTTCTCTTCTCAACTCTTCCGTGCCCCTTTTCCTCGGTTGTGTATACCGATAATGGAGTAGTCCTACTAAAGATACTTTCCGTCAAGCTCTTGAGTATCGGCTGATTGTCTTTAAGCGCCATCAGATAGTCGCCGCCCTGGAGCATGATCTGTTCTGCGATATTACGGTGGGTCCCCATTGCGTCGACTGAAACCAATGCCCCTGTAAGCCATAAAGAGGACAATACGGACGGCAGAACCGTAAGTTCGTTGGTCTTGCCATCCACCGGCTTTTCGGCAACGCAGATTTCTGTTTCAGATACCCACGCATTGAGGATATACAGTCCGTGGCATCCGGGACTCCTGGGATTTTCACCCCGCAGTTTCTTACCGTCAATGATGACCTGATTGCCGCACAGGGATTCGATTATGTGGCCTCGGCAGCAATCAAGACTTGCCCGGAGCTGAGCGGGATTGACAGACTCTACAACACGAAGTATCGTGTCACCACACGGGACGCCGTTGCTAAGCTTCAGCAATCCGGCGGCCTTGAATTCTTCCTCTCGGTCTGTAACCATATCCGATATGTCGTCACAGTCCTCACAATCACACAACACGCCGATGAGTGCCATTCGGAGCACATCCTCGAGCTCATGTTTAACCTTGCCCAAGTCACGCGGGTCTTTTACTTTGCTGAAAATTTCTATTTGCATACCTCTAATATATCCATTTTCAGCAATATATGCAATATCTGAAAGTTTATTTCACATAATCAGGTGAATTTTTGACTGAATTTGAGTTAAATCTCATGCGCCAGCCCTGGGTCTGCAATCTCTGAAATTGTATTTTCCTCCGCCTCCATGTCTTTGCGGCTTTTGCTCATGGTTACAAGGAATACTCCGGCAAATATCAATAGTATTGCAAACGCTTTTGTTATGCCAAATGTATCCATACCCCATAATATTGCACCTATGCAGGCCACAAGAGGTTGGATGTAATTATACATTCCCGCCACAGTAGGACGAAGGCGCTTCTGACCGATTACAACAAGTATGTAAGATACAAATGTCGCCCCAACAACAACCAATGACAAGGCTCCCCATTCCATAGATGTGACAGCATCCCATCTTGTCTCCGATAGCTGCCGAGTAGAAAAAGGCACCATACATATGAAAGCAAACGTGAACATCCACTTCATTACGGTAAATATTGAATAACGGGATACAAAATCCTTGAAAAGCACTATATAGAGAGCATAACTCAATTGTGCTGTCATGACTATTAAATCGCCCCATATTGACGAAGATACAGCTCCGGCTGCCGAACTTCCTCCAAGAATAAGGAGCACCGCACCAGTGGCACCGGCCGCAATACCCATTATTTTCTTTCCGGTTATAGGCTCTTTCAGAAAAAACGCTGCAAGAACCATAGCCCATAACGGCATGCTTGTAGTAATTATGGACGCGTTTGTCGGGGATGTCATTCCCAGACCGGTAATGAAACATCCTTGATTAAAGATGATTGCAAGCAACGATGCTCCAAAGAGTTTTGCCATATCCTTCGACCCAACATGTTCCGGTTTCATGCACAGAGATACAAGCCAGAACAGAATCATGGCTCCTGCAATACGCAAATTGGTTACTACCAACGGGGTTATTGTGCCACTGATCATTACAAATTTAGCTATTGGAGACATTACACCCCAAATTGCATTGGCTCCAAACATTGAGACATGTCCTTTTAAATCTATTTTCATAGGTCGATATATCGTTGTTTATTTATACATTAAGAGACATAAATCGTCAAGCAAGGGATAAAAAACGCAATCTGCAATCAAGGGTGCAAAATTACGATTTTTTCACAAACAATTATGAAATCTTTATCTCCCTAAAACAGCCGGCACATTGACGTAAATCAATGGTAATTTGTATCAAAAAGCAAAGCCGCATTCCAATGCAGGATGCGGCCTTGTATAACATATAATGGAGGGTTATTCGGCAGTATTGTCGGTATCGGCGGTGTAGGGCTTGCCCTTTAGCCAGCGGTCGAGCCAACGGAAGAATACACGCTGCCAGAGGATAGCGTTCTGGGGCTTGAGAATCCAGTGGTTTTCGTCGGGGAAGATAAGCATCTCGGCAGGTATTCCGCGGAGCTTGGCGGCATTGAATGCCATCTCGCCCTGCGACGACAGTATGCGATAGTCGTACTCACCGTGGGTAATGAGTATGGGAGTATCCCATTTGTCGACGAAACGGTGGGGCGACATCTCAAATGTGCGCTGTGCGGTGGGGTTGCTCTTGTTCCAATATGCTCCGTAGTCCGGGAAGTCTTTGGTGTCGGCAGGAGCATTCCATGCGCCGCCACCCATGTCCCAGTTGGCAAACCACATCTCTTCAGTCTCAAGATACTGTGCCTCCATATTGAAGATGCCGGCATGTGCGATAAGGCATGCGAAACGGTGGTCGTGGTTGCCGGCAAGCCAGTAAACCGAGAAACCTCCGTAGCTTGCTCCGGTGGCACCGATATGAGCTGCGTCAATCCATGGCTCAGTCTTTACATGGTCGACAGCCGAGAGGTAGTCGCGCATGTTCTGTCCGGGATAGTCTCCGGAAATCTGCGCGTTCCATTCTGTGCCGAATCCCGGGAGGCCGCGGCGGTTGGGCGCAATCACCACATAGCCGTGAGCGGCCATAAGAGCAAGATTCCAGCGATAACTCCAGAACTGGCTCACGGCCTGCTGGGGCCCACCCTGGCAGTACAGAAGTCCGGGATATTTCTGTGTGGGATCAAAATTCTGAGGTTTTACAATCCAGGTAAGCATCTCCTTTCCGTCTGTGGTGGGTACCATGCGGCGCTCTACGGTAGGCATAGTCAGCTGAGCATAGATGTCATCGTTGACGGAGGAGATAGCCCGGGGTTCTTCGCCGGAAGCCGCATAATATAGTTCGTTGGGACGGAGCATGGAATGGCGCATGGTCACAAGTGCGGCATCACTTACAGGGGCCAGACCGTCGTAGTCAAATTCACCCTGGGCTACGACACTGATTGTTCCGTCAAGACCGATTGCAAATACCGGACGCACACCGTCGCGATATGCCAGGAAGAAAAGTCCGCGGCCGGAAGGCTGCCAGGAAATGGCATCGACAGTATAGTCCCATGCGGCTGTAAGGTCGCGCTTCTCGCCGGTAGACATATCCATCAGCATTATCCGGTTTTTATCGCTCTCATACCCGTCGTGCTCCATGCTGAGCCACGCAAGCTGAGTGCCGTCGGGAGAGAATGCGGGAGCTGTGTCGTAGCCGCCCATCCCCTCGGTAAGATTGGTCACACTCTTTGATGCAAGGTCGTAGAGATAGAGGTCGGAATTGGTAGAGAGTGCATACTCCACACCGGTTTTCTTGCGCGACACGTATACGAGTTTTTTGCTGTCGGGCGACCAAGCAAACGACTCAATACCACTGAATGGCTTCATCGGAGCTTCGTAAGGCTCGTCGGCCATTATGTCAGTAACATCGGTAACTTCGTTTCCGTCAAAAGCCCCGAGGAAAGGATGAGGAATCTCTGTCACCCATTCATCCCAGTGCTTGTACATAAGGTCGTCAATGATTCGACCTGTGGCCTTGGGTAGATCGGAATATACATCGGAGGCTTTACGTGAGTATTTCACGTTGCTTACCATCAATATATGTTTCTCGTCGGGAGAGATTACAAATCCGCTCACCCCTTTTTCGAGTTTGCTCACGCACTTGCGGCCACTGCCGTCGGCATTCATGACCCATACCTGCATGGCATCGCCATCGGGGTAGAGGAAAGCGATACGCTTGCCATTCTCAATCCATACGGCGTTACTCTCGGATTTGGGCGTACGTGTAATACGCTGAGTGTCGGTACCGTCGACATTCATTACATAGAGATCATTGTTTGAGGCATTTTCCTCAACACTTTCATAACTTACTCCGAACAAGACCTTGGTTTTATCGGGCGACACTACAGGGCCCGACACACGTCCGAGCGCCTCAAGCGCCTCGATAGTGAAGATGCCGTCGGCGCTCTTGAAATCGGGTTTGTCAATCATCTTGCCATCCTCCGATGATGTGCCGGTACATGCGGCCGTGGTGGCAAGCAATGCTGCTGACATGATGATGTTTGAAAATTTTAAATTCATATGTTATTGATTTGCAGAATCGATTTCCTGCAAAATTAACGATAAATACCCGAATACGCAAAAAGAGATGTCGCCTATCCGGTGATAAACTGGCGACATCATAAGCAATACATTAATCATATGCAATATCAGAAACGCGGTGGACGTCCGCCGCCGGGACCTCTGCGAGGTCCGCCATGGCCGCCAGGCCCTACGGCTTCATTGAATCCGGAGGGGCGTTTACCTTTCCCGAATGTATTGAAACGATACGAGAATGACAACATGAAATAGCGTGTGAGCGAGTTGTAACTTGTATCGTCGATATAGCTCGCTGTTACGCTGCGGTTAAGCGATTTTTTGTTCTGTAGCAAATCATAGGCCTTTATCGATATGGTAGCGTTGCGCTCGCGCAAGAACTGATAGGAAATCTGGGCATTCCACATCCATTCGTCGGAATCGTAGCCTGCTGCATAGCCGCGGTTGGCAGTAAAACTAAGGTCGGTGCTCAATACCAAGCCGAAAGGCGCATACCATTGCCCGTTGAAACGGGCGCCATAGTTGGTAATGTCGTTGCTGTTTACGCTTTTGAGCGAATTGCGGGTAGTCTGGAGTCCATAGAACGGGCGAAGTTCGATATCCCAGACATCCGTACGGAACGCAAGCCCGAGTGACGGACGGAAATTGAATGCCCCGCTACGGTTGCGCTGACCGTTGTTGAACCCTATCGACTGGGTATAGCGTGAGAAGATATGTATGTTTGTCTGCCAGTGGCGATTGCGCAGAGGCATTGACATCATCGCAAAGAATCCGGCATTCCAATTACCATTAACATTGGCATATGTGGTCTGCTGACCGCCGGTCTGCTGGTTGAATGTGGTCTTGCTGACTATGGCGTTCTGCACGACCTGCGCGTAAGCCATAGCCATTATGGAGCGCTGTGCGTCGGCATTGAAGTCCTGGAAGCGGAGACGAACATTGTGGGAGAACGATGGGTCGAGATTGGGATTACCGACGACAATACGCAAAGGGTTGGACATGTCGGCCACGGGCTGCAACTGTGTCATTGATGGGGCAGAGGTACGGCCACGATAATCGAGTGTGATGCTGCGAGTCTTTGACAGTTTGTGACGGTAACGGAGGAACGGAGCTATGTTCCACACCCATCGCGAAATGTTTTTTTCGGTGTTGATAAGGTTGTCGCTCTTTGACATGGAGGGTGTAAGCCCGATTCCTACATTGAAATTAAAATCTTTGCTTATCTTTTTGAATCCAACCTGTATGCGCTGGTTGAAGAAGGTGTTGCGGAAACGGTTGGAAAGGTCGGGGTTCCATACCTCTTCAAGATAGTCAATCACAGGATCTGATCCATCGCCGGGATATGTGACAGGATGGTCATACACCATCTTGTCGGCATTGTTCCAACGATAGCTCATGCGATAGCTTATGTCGATGAAACGTCCCTTCTTCGCATCACCTATAGGCTCGGTCCATGTGGCGCGAAATCCTACGGTATTGCTCCACGTGTGATTGTCGGTATACTGGTCCTGCAGATCGTCGGGGTCTACGCCCGGGGTGAAGAACTTGTTCCATGAATAGGAGTAATCGTCCTCGCGCACATTAGACATTGAATACTCGGCCATAAGTGAGAACGAACGCCCGGGATGACTTTTGGACATGTGGTTGAACCACAACTCGGCACCGGCCTCATAGGAGTTTCCTTTTGAATCGCCGGTGTTTATACTGCGGTTGACAGGCGAACGCATTGCATCACCGGCGGATGTAAGAGAACTGTCGGCACTCAGCGAATGATTGAAATTGAATGAGAATCTCGGGCGCAGTTCCAGTGTGGTAAACGAATCGGGCTTCCACTCTATACGGAAGTCGCCACGCACGTTGTGTCCTTTGTCGCGCGATGTGCTCTGCGAATTGAGGTATGACGCCGAGTCGGGAAATATATACTGTCGTTCCTGACGCTTGCGTGTATCTTGATCCGTGTGGCTATACAATACATCTCCACCGGCACGGAATGTCTCGTCCTGGCGACCGACATTGAAATTGAATCCAAGCGACTGAGACGTATTCACGCCGTTGTCTCCTCCAAAACGACGAAAACGGCTACCGTTGCTGTCGGTAAATCCAAGCTGGTTTATATTGTTGAAATTGCCCAAAAATGTTATCTGATTTCCGTTCCAGAAGCGATTTACATTAAAATCGCCTGCATAGCGGCTATCGGTGCCCGCTCCGGCATTGGCCACGCCAAACCAGCCATTTTTCATACCTGGCTTCACGGTAAGATTTATTACAGTTTCCTCCTCGCCGTCGTCGACACCAGTAAGGCGCGCGAGATCGCTCTTGCGGTCTACAACCTGGAGCTTATCAATCATAGTCGCAGGAAGATTTTTTGAGGCTACTTTTGGGTCATCGGAGAAAAATTCCTTGCCATCGACAAGTATTTTTGTGACTTCCTTGCCATGTGCGGTAATCTTTCCATCAGAATCAACTTCTACACCGGGGAGCTTTTTCAGCAATTCCTCCATAGCGGCACCAGGCTGAGTCTTGTAGGAGCCTGCATTGTACTCAACGGTATCCTCTTTCACTACAATTTCTGTCTTAACCGCAGTCACAACAGTCTCCTTAAGCATAATCGAAGATTCCTTAAGCACAATTGGCTTAAGACGTACATTTGATGACGCCACATTGACATCTGTATTGGAAGGATCATATCCTATATATGAAGTCTGTACGATATAGTTGCCGCGATTTATTCCTGAGAGACTGAATCGTCCGTCGATATTTGTTGTTCCACCTTTAACAAAAGAGCTGTCTTTTACTGACAGAAGCCTTACTGTAGCTTCAATCATCGGTTCTCCTATTGAATCGGTAACAGTGCCGCTTACGGTATAAGCCTTTGCACCGGCAACAGTAAAAATAATTAATGCGAAAGCCATCAACGGCTTACGTAAGAATTTCAGCATAACGCGTAGTGATATTTTATGAGGACAATCTTTTTTTGGAAAATTAGTACGCTTTGTTGGAGTATTTATACAAAAAAAGGTTTAACCATGAATGAAAATTTTTATTGTGTTTAACATTTGACGTTGTACTCATATAGCCAATATTATCGAATGAGCAATATATCATATTTTTCGAGAAAAGCGCCTTTCTTACAAACGCCTACAGTTCAGTATATTACACCTGTTACGCACGAATAAAGCAACCTCGACTCGAATTTTTTCAAAAAAAAGTCGCTCAAAAATTTGAAAGTTATATAAAAGAGCCGTAACTTTGCATCGCTTTAACGGAGAACACAGGGCGCTTAGCTCAGCTGGTTCAGAGCATCTGCCTTACAAGCAGAGGGTCGGGGGTTCGAATCCCTCAGCGCCCACAGATGAAAAGACATCTTAAAATCGAGTGTTCTCAGTGATTAAAGTTCCGGAATTTCCGGATTTCCCTAACGGGCGCTTAGCTCAGCTGGTTCAGAGCATCTGCCTTACAAGCAGAGGGTCGGGGGTTCGAATCCCTCAGCGCCCACAGATGAGAAGTCATCTTAAAATCGAGTATCCTCAATGATTAAGTTCGGAATTTCCGAATTTTCCCTAACGGGCGCTTAGCTCAGCTGGTTCAGAGCATCTGCCTTACAAGCAGAGGGTCGGGGGTTCGAATCCCTCAGCGCCCACAAAAAAAAAGTCCTGACTTTTAGTCAGGACTTTTTTTTAACGAGGCTCGATGCGCGGAGCTGTATCTGTTGGCATGATGCTTTGAACAGCCGCCTCCATGGCATCTTCCGACATAAAACCGATATTACGGTCAATCTCACCTTTTTTGTTTACGAACAGCAATGTAGGCACGGCCTCCACACCATACTGCTTGGCAAGTTGCGGAGCCTTGTCAATGTCCACATATATAAACTGTACCTTCCCATGGTATTTCTTAGCCAGTTTATCGAAGATGGGGTGCATCTGTCGACACGGACCACACCATGAAGCAGAGAAATCTACGACAATTGGCATAGGCTGAGGCTCACCAAACTCAAGGATATCATTCGGGCCGAGCTCAATAGGCTTGGGAACTGCATTGGCGATTTCCTCCTCGGTTTTCTCAACAGCATTTGTATTTTCGGCTTCACCATTCTGTGCGCTCCGGCTGCCGCATCCAATCATAGCAGACGAAAGCAATACGGCACATACTAATAACTTGATTGTTTTCATTCTTATATATTACTGATTTATCGACAGACACAGGCCACATAAAATTCCGGCGTGCACTGTGTATGCCAGACTAATAAAACTTCCAAAAGATAATAAAGGCAGAAAGTTTCCATTATATCAGAAAACATTCTGCCTTATATTTTAGTTCGAATAGGAAACACCTAATCGTCATTCCGGATTAATGCCGGAATCTAAACGCATTAGAGAGCAGCGGCAAGAGCTCCGTTAGTCTTACGCACAGCCTCGGCGCTCTTCTTGAAGAGAGCCTTCTCTTCTTCGTTGAGAGAGAGTTCTACAATCTTTTCGATACCGTTGCGGCCGAGAAGACAGGGAACACCGATACAGATGTCGCTTTCTCCATATTCGCCTTCAACGAGAGCAGAGCAGGGAATCACACGCTTTTCATCGTGGAGTACGGCACGCACGAGTTCGGCTGCTGCTGCGCCGGGAGCCATCCATGCCGATGTACCGAGAAGTGAGGTCAGAGTTGCACCGCCCACCATTGTGTCGGCAGCAACTTTTTCGAGCTGCTCCTTGGGGAGGAATTCTGTAGCAGGAACACCACGATAAGCAGCGTAGCGCACCAGAGGAATCATTGTTGTATCGCCATGACCACCAATAACCATGCCCTCGATTTCGTTAGGATTAGCGTTTAATGCAAGGCTAAGGAAATATTTGAAGCGAGAGCTGTCGAGGGCACCACCCATACCGATAATGCGATTCTTGGGCAGACCGGATGTCTTGTGGATAAGGTAGGTCAGTGTGTCCATAGGATTGGCAACACAGATGATTATGGGGTTCTTGCTGTATTTGAGTACATTCTCCATAACCGACTTAACGATACCGGCATTTACACCGATAAGCTCCTCACGTGTCATGCCGGGCTTGCGGGGAATGCCTGAAGTAATAACAACGATATCGCTGTCCTTTGTCTTTTCATAGTCATTGGTCACACCGGTCATGTGAGTGTTGACATGAAGCAGATTGGCTGTCTGCATGATATCCATGGCCTTTCCCTCAGAGAGACCTTCCTTGATATCGATAAGTACTACTTCGTCGGCTACATTACGTGTAACCAATACATTTGCACAGGTGGCACCTACATTACCGGCACCTACTACAGTTACCTTTGACATAATTGAATTTTGATTGGGTTTATTATTGTTTATATGCTTGTTTCTATTGCAATGACAGAATGCATCACGCCATTTCCGACATGAGCATCACAAAATTAATCAATAATTTTATAGACATGAAAAATTTAAAGAAATTTTTCTTTAATGAACTCCCTTTAATCGAAAAAAATTACAGATATATCATTTATATCCGCCGATAAAAATGCCTGATGAAGAATGACGATAAAACTACATCTCAAAGTTCCCGGCACCCTCTCTGACAATTACCGGATTGGAACTATCAGTAAGATCGACTACTGTAGATGATACAGTGCGACCTTCACCTCCATCAATAATAAATGATGCCTCTGATTCATATCTGCGTGCTATCATTTCCGGATTTACGATTTCGTGCATAAAATCTACATCAGTCTCACTCAGCGCCGAGGCTGATAGCAGCGGATTGCCAAGCGCATGAGCAAGACACCGGGCTATATCGTTATTCGGAATACGTACTCCAACCACCTTACGTCCCTTGAATATCCTAGGCAATGTAGTGGCGGCAGGCAATATGAATGTGTATGGACCAGGCAAACACGACTTCAGAATACGATAAGCCCTATTGTCAATCTTTACATACTCGGCAGCCTGCGATATATCATTACATATAATCGACAGATTAACCTTTTGCGGATTAATATTCTTCAGATGACAGATTCTCTCGATAGCACGCGCATTAAGAGCATCGCAACCTATTGCGTAAAGCGTATCTGTCGGATATACTATCAACTGCCCATCTTTCAAAGCCTTTGTTGCAACCTCAATATAGCGTTCGTTGATACTGGTTTCATATGTCCTTAGAATCGTTGTCATGATATATACAATTTACTTAAGTAAGTCATCAAAATTATTCTATATTCCAGCGACAGGATTTTCGCTTGATTTTCCCACAACGAGGGATGAGTGTGTCGAGCTGCCTAACCGACGAAAAAGCCGAAAAGTAACGGAAAAGACTCCTCTTGAAGTATAAAGAATTAAGAGATTTCATATACATGACTGCTTTTATGACCTATCTATCATTAAAATGGTTTGCGATACTTGTCGGAATCTGAGTCCTCAAGCACCGAGAGATATGAGGTATAGCGCGAACGAGCTATGATATTGTCCTCAAGCGCCTGCAGCACTGCACAACCGGGTTCATGTGTATGTGTACAATTGCCGTAACGACATCCGGATGAAACTCTGAAAATCTCCGGGAAATAATGGGCCACCTCATTTCGTTTAAAATCAATCGTACCAAATCCCTTTACTCCAGGTGTGTCAATCACCCAACCTCCAACCGGAAGTGGGTAGGCCTCTGAAAATGTAGTTGTATGCTGCCCGGTATCATGTTGCTGGGATATCTCAGCAGTACGTACAGACACTCCCGGAATCAAGTCATTGATTATTGTAGACTTGCCTACTCCTGAATTGCCGGCAAGAAGATTAATACCTCCGGCCATACCTCGGGTCATATCCTCAATCCCGGTTCCGTCCTTAGCACATGCAATAATGGTATCATAGCCAATCGAAGAATATAGGTAATCGACCGCATCGAGCAGCTCACGCCCATCACTGTCCTGAAGTAAGTCAGTCTTATTGAACACAATGGTAACAGGCACATTATATGCCTCTGCCGAAGCAAGAAAACGGTCAATAAATGTTGTTGAAGTCACCGGATGATCAATCGTCACAACCAGATATGCCCTGTCGATATTTGATGCCAAAATATGTGACTCCTTGGAGAGATTGCTCGCCCTACGGATAATATAATTTTTTCTTGGATAAATCGACGTTATGAACCCTGTCCCATCGTCATTGACAACCACACACACCCTATCGCCGACAGCTACAGGATTAGTGGTGCGTATGCCCTTAATTCTGAAATTGCCTTTAATCTTAGCCGGAATCTCTCGCTTATCATCAGTATAAACGACATACCAGCTACCTGTATTCTTTATTACCAAACCATCCATTGAATATGTTTAATTGACAAAGATACACAAAATTTTTAGTTTCTCCATTCATTAATAAAAGTCCGACCCAGGAATTGTTCATACCCAAACATAATGAATGAAAGAATTCATGCATCTAAGTGAGCTCTATGTGATGAACGTATAGCGCATATGCTGTGGGCGGCATAAAGAGAGCGGGGTATACAAAAAAAGACAGAGCCCGATGATTCTGTATCATCAGGCTCTGTCATGAAGGGGGCGGTTACCTACTCTCCCACTTTCGCAGTACCATCGGCGTGGCGGGGTTTAACTTCTCTGTTCGGAATGGGAAGAGGTGGAGCCCCCGCGCTATGGCCACCTTAGTTTTATCTTCTCCTGTCACCGGTACTTATCGTCCGGCCGGTATGGGTCAGGTCGGTAGCACTCTGGAAGCAATGACAAATCATTTACTCACGACTCCTGCTGTCGTATACTATCACTTGTTATTTGGGGGGATTATACTCCCCGGAAAGGGTTCGGGCTATTAGTATTGCTCGGCTGTGGACATTGCTGCCCCTGCACCTGCAACCTATCTACGTCGTAGTCTGCAACGACCCTATATGGAGGAGATCTTATCTTGAGGAGGGCTTCGTGCTTAGATGCTTTCAGCACTTATCCTGTCCAGACGCGGATACCCGGCGGTGCACCTGGCGGTACAACCGGTAAACCGGTGGTCTGTCCAGCACGGTCCTCTCGTACTAGTGCCGGACCCTCGCAAATCTCCTACGCCCACAACAGATAGAGACCGAACTGTCTCACGACGTTCTGAACCCAGCTCGCGTGCCACTTTAATAGGCGAACAGCCTAACCCTTGGGACCTTCTCCAGCCCCGGGATGTGACGAGCCGACATCGAGGTGCCAAACCACTCCGTCGATATGAGCTCTTGGGAGGGATCAGCCTGTTATCCCCGGAGTACCTTTTATCCTTTGAGCGATGGCCCTTCCATGCGGAACCACCGGATCACTATGCTCTAGTTTCCTACCTGTGCGACTTGTTTGTCTCCCAGTCAAGCGCGCTTGTGCCATTACACTCTGCGGCCGGTTACCAATCGGCCTGAGCGCACCTTTAGAAGCCTCCGTTACTCTTTTGGAGGCGACCACCCCAGTCAAACTACCCACCAAGCAGTGTCCTCTCAAACGAGAGTTAGAGACCAAATGTGCGAAGGTCAGTATTTCAACGTCGACTCCTCAGGAACTGGCGTCCCTGATTCGCTGTCTCCTGACTATCCTACACATCGCACACCCGGTCACAGTGCTAAGCTGCAGTAAAGGTTCACGGGGTCTTTTCGTCCCGTTGCGGGTAATCGGCATCTTCACCGATACTACAATTTCACCGAGTTCATGGTTGAGACAGTGTCCAGATCATTACACCATTCGTGCAGGTCGGAACTTACCCGACAAGGAATTTCGCTACCTTAGGACCGTTATAGTTACGGCCGCCGTTTACCGGGGCTTCAATTCAATGCTTCTCTTGCGATGACATCTCCTCTTAACCTTCCGGCACCGGGCAGGTGTCAGGCTATATTCTTCGTCTTTAAACTTTGCATAGCCCTGTGTTTTTGTTAAACAGTTGCCTGGACCTATTCTCTGCGCCCCGCCTTGCAGCGGGGACCCCTTATCCCGAAGTTACGGGGTCAATTTGCCTAGTTCCTTAACCATGATTCTCTCGAGCGCCTTAGTATATTCTACCCGACCACCTGTGTCGGTTTACGGTACGGGCCAACGCAAGATTTGTTTAGCGGGTTTTCTTGGGAGCCGGATTACCATCTCTGTCCGATCCGCCGGGGCTTCTCGGTACTGTCCCGTTTCATCATACAGCGTGTACTTGACTGCGCCGTATATAACTACGCGGTTTAACGTGCTATTCCGTCAGCACGCGGATGTGTCACTTCTCCGTCGCCGCATCACTCTTGCGCCGGGTGCCGGAATATTGACCGGCTGTCCATCGGATACGCCTTGCGGCTTCTCCTTAGGTCCCGACTTAACCTGATCCGATTAGCGTTGATCAGGAACCCTTGGTCTTTCGGCGTTGGGGTTTCTCGCCCCAATTATCGTTACTTATACCTACATTTGCTTTTCCGGTACCTCCAGCAAGGCTCGCGCCTCACCTTCTGCGGCGTGCGGAATGCTCCCCTACCAATCTCAAAGCTATTTGAGATTCCACGGCTGCGGCAGCGGACTTATGCCCGATTATTATCCATGCGGGATCACTCGACTAGTGAGCTGTTACGCACTCTTTAAATGAATGGCTGCTTCCAAGCCAACATCCTAGCTGTCAAGGCAATCCCACCTCGTTATGGTCTTCAACTTAGCCCGCATTTGGGGGCCTTGGCCGGTGGTCTGAGTTGTTCCTCTCTCGGACGCGGACCTTAGCACCCGCGCCCTCACTCCCGGGGATCGTGCCGCGGCATTCGGAGTTCGTCAGGACTTGATAGGCGGTGAAGCCCTCGCATCCTATCGGTCGCTCTACCTCCGCGGTACTGACCCCGAGGCTGCACCTAAATGCATTTCGGGGAGTACGAGCTATCTCCAAGTTTGATTGGCCTTTCACTCCTACCCTCAGGTCATCCGAAAGCTTTTCAACGCTTACCGGTTCGGTCCTCCAGTGGGTGTTACCCCACCTTCAACCTGCCCAAGGGTAGATCACTTGGTTTCGCGTCCACCTCCGCCGACTCTGACGCCCTGTTCAGACTCGCTTTCGCTCCGGCTCCGTGCCTGATGACACTTAGCCTCGCCGGCGACGGTGACTCGTAGGTTCATTATGCAAAAGGCACGCTCTCACCCCACTCAAGGGCTCGAACCGCTTGTAGGCACATGATTTCAGGGTCTGTTTCACTCCTCTGTTCGAGGTTCTTTTCACCTTTCCCTCACGGTACTGGTTCGCTATCGGTCTCTCGGTAGTGTTTAGCCTTGCCGGATGGTCCCGGCTGATTCTCGCAGGATTTCTCGTGTCCCGCGATACTCAGGTGCCTGTCTCTTCAATATCCTCCGGATTTCGCCTAAGGGGCTTTCACCCGCTACGGCCCGGCTTTCCAGCCGGTTCGGCTATCCTGGATACCAAATTTGTCGTCAGGTCCTACAACCCCGGATGATGCGTTGCCACATCTCCGGTTTGGGCTCCTCCGCGTTCGCTCGCCACTACTTGCGGAATCATTGTTATTTTCTTTTCCTCCGGGTACTGAGATGTTTCAGTTCCCCGGGTTCGCCTCTGCGCATACCGCAGATACCGGAATCGCTTCCGGTGGGTTGCCCCATTCGGAAATCCGCGGCTCAATGGGTATTTGCCCCTCCCCGCGGCTTATCGCAGCTTGTCACGTCCTTCTTCGCCTCCGAGAGCCAAGGCATCCTTCATGTGCCCTTGTCTCCTTTCCTTGGTGTCTTTTGACTTGACTCATCATAAGATGAGCCCGCCGTATATTGTAGTATACTTTGCCAATTTGGTCACTCGTATTTCGATTTGTCTGTCATGACTTTTATCATGACTGCTTCCAGTATGTCAATGTGCTCCTTCCTGTGTGGAGAATAACGGATTCGAACCGTTGACCCCCTGCTTGCAAAGCAGGTGCTCTAGCCAGCTGAGCTAATCCCCCGTTTCCACATCATGAAGATGCGGTATGGGAAAACAATATCCAAGCAGTAAAGAGACCGGGATATGACCCGAAACGCCTCTCTGTGTCATTCCGGCCAAACCTTACGGTCCGGCTGACGTTTTGCCTTCGTTAAGGTCGTCGTTTCCTCCTGAGTTCACCGCTTGTGCGGTCGCTCCAGAAAGGAGGTGTTCCAGCCGCACCTTCCGGTACGGCTACCTTGTTACGACTTAGCCCCAGTCACCGGTCTTACCCTAGGACGCTCCTTGCGGTCACGTACTTCAGGCACTCCCGGCTCCCATGGCTTGACGGGCGGTGTGTACAAGGCCCGGGAACGTATTCACCGCGCCGTGGCTGATGCGCGATTACTAGCGAATCCAGCTTCATGGAGTCGGGTTGCAGACTCCAATCCGAACTGAGACGGCTTTTCGGGTTCCGCTCGGCGTCGCCGCCTGGCTTCCCGCTGTGGCCGCCATTGTAACACGTGTGTCGCCCCGGACGTAAGGGCCGTGCTGATTTGACGTCATCCCCGCCTTCCTCTCAGCTTGCGCCGGCAGTCTCGACAGAGTTCCCAGCTTAACCTGTTGGCAACTGTCGATAGGGGTTGCGCTCGTTATGGCACTTAAGCCGACACCTCACGGCACGAGCTGACGACAACCATGCAGCACCTCGCAGAAGACTCCGTAGAGCTACACCCTTTCAAATGTATTCCTCCTGCGTTTGAGCCCGGGTAAGGTTCCTCGCGTATCATCGAATTAAACCACATGTTCCTCCGCTTGTGCGGGCCCCCGTCAATTCCTTTGAGTTTCACCGTTGCCGGCGTACTCCCCAGGTGGAATGCTTAACGCTTTCGCTGTATCACCCAGAGGTCAATCCCTCCGGACAATTAGCATTCATCGTTTACTGCGTGGACTACCAGGGTATCTAATCCTGTTCGATACCCACGCTTTCGTGCTTCAGCGTCAGTTGGGCGCCGGTATGCTGCCTTCGCAATCGGAGTTCTGCGTGATATCTATGCATTTCACCGCTACACCACGCATTCCGCATACTTCTCGCCCACTCAAGAACATCAGTTTCAACGGCACGACGGGGTTGAGCCCCGAATTTTTACCGCTGACTTGATATTCCGCCTACGCACCCTTTAAACCCAATAAATCCGGATAACGCTCGCATCCTCCGTATTACCGCGGCTGCTGGCACGGAGTTAGCCGATGCTTTTTCTTCAGGTACTCTCGCTAAGCCCACACGTGGACTCAATTGCTCCCTGACAAAAGAAGTTTACAACCCGTAGGGCCGTCATCCTTCACGCGACTTGGCTGGTTCAGGCTCTCGCCCATTGACCAATATTCCTCACTGCTGCCTCCCGTAGGAGTCTGGTCCGTGTCTCAGTACCAGTGTGGGGGACCTTCCTCTCAGAACCCCTAGACATCGTCGCCTTGGTGGGCCGTTACCCCGCCAACAAGCTAATGTCACGCATGCCCATCCGTCTCCGGAGTTGCCTCCTTTGGCCGAAAGAAGATGCCTCCCCCTCGGCCACATGCGGTATTAGGCCGGATTTCTCCGGGTTATCCCGCTGAAACGGGCAGGTTGCATACGCGTTACTCACCCGTGCGCCGGTCGCCGGCGGAGCAAAGCAAGCTTCGCTCCCCGCTGCCCCTCGACTTGCATGTGTTAGGCCTGTCGCTAGCGTTCATCCTGAGCCAGGATCAAACTCTTCGTTGTATGTATTTTGTCTTTGTTTTTTCTATTGCTTTCACGACCGCTGCGCGGTTTGTGAACCAATGAATCGCCGACCCGAAGTGTCATGTCCCGACCGCTTATTGCGCTTGGCTCAGAAATTGGCTAAGAGACTTTCATGTCATACCGCCGTCGTTGCGGCGGCAGACCCTTTCTCTTGTACTACTTGTCTATTGTAAATGCTTTCAATGTTCTTGTCAGACGCTCCCTTGCGGCCCGGAAGACCGGAAGCGAAAAGTGTTGCAAAGTTAATAACTTTCTTTCTTAACTTCCAAACTTTTTCGAAGAAATTTTTGTTTTTATTTCTTGGCGTCTGCCTCACCCCGGCCTCTGCCGGACGGCCTTGAGTCGTTCACCCGTGGGGTGTTTCTCAAAAGCGAGTGCAAAGTTAGACACTTTCCATATTACCTCCAAATTTTTTGACAAGAAAATTATGTCGCAAAACATGCTTTTAAAACTATACTATTATCCCTCAAACAAATAACAATCCTACTTTAACCTTTGTTCACAAATACTTTAAAGTCTCATTATTCCCCTATATACACGATGAGCAAAATGGACATACCACACGTTATATAATTATCAAGTCATCATGCGCAAAAAATAAGCGCAAAATTTATCTTTCAAATTTTCTTCCATAAAAATAACGCCTAATGAAAGCCCTGTATATTTCATCGTCCATACTCCTTAGCATAATTGCAGTCGCATGTAGCCACAAGTCCTCCTACACATCCAACGAAAGTACTATATCCAATTTCCAGATTGTGCAAACGGTAAAGAGCGCGACACGCAACTATATATGCAAAGGCGCAAATGCAGTTTTTGCAGATTCGCTGCCAATCTACAGCAAGGTGCATCTAACAATCCAATGGCCCGAAGAATTAGGAGGCATTAATATACAGCCACTTCAGGATTCGATAATAACGGCAATATATGAAACTCCGAAAACTTCAATTGACGAGACTATTCTTGCCGCCCTCGATTCGCCGGAAGGAAGCGATACATATATAATGGAAGAAATCGACTCCATCCCCTCGGAAGGACAAACGATGACTCTATATCGCGACAAAATCGCATCAGCGATAACATTCAGCCCAAGCTATATCGTATATCAGATAATGACAGCCTCATATGATGGAGGCGCCCACGGCATGACTGTATCACGTTTTATAAACTATGATTTCGATTCCACCCGTGTCATCACTCCTCAGCTTGCATTCAAAGCCGGATGCGATGAAACCTTGTTAAAGGCAATTCAAGAACAACTCATGGCAATGTGCCAGGTAAGATCACTCAACGAACTCGACAATTATGGGATTTTTTCAAACCAGATTTTCGTAAGTCCGGAGTTCTACCTACAGGGCTACAATATCGTATTCCATTACAACCCATACGACATAGCACCCTATTCGACCGGAAGCATTGATGTGTCCGTACCGTATTATACCATCCGTAAATGCCTCTCACCTGAAGTATTACGGTTACTGTCATCAACAGAAATCTGAGTTCAACGTGTAAAACGCTTCAAAAGATTATAGCTGGGCACTATTCCAAGCTCCCCGGCCTTACTAAGGTCTGCCACGCCAGCCTCCTTATTGCCAAGTTTAAGATATATGTATCCTCGGTTGTAGTACGCCTCACCGAAATCAGGCTTGATATCTATAGCGACGGAATATGCGCTCAAAGCGGATGTATAATCGCCCGACTGGAGCAACATATTACCTTTATTATAGTATGCTATTGCCATTCTCGGTGACAGTTCTATTACCTTGTCAAGGTCTGCCATCACTTCGGCCGCCACCATTTTTGATGTCTGTCCGGCCATCTCCGGCAGGATGCCCTCGCGTTTTGTATCACGCGACAGACGATCCATCTCGGCATTTTTCATGCGAGCGTTAGCTCTTAGCATATAGGCAAGCGTAAAATCAGGAGCAAGAGCGATAGCTCTGTCAAGATCAGCCATTGCCGAAGCATAATTATGCAGAGTATAATAGTCCATAGCGCGCCCAAAATAATCAATCGCACGCGGACGGTGTGTTTCCAGATACCCGTTATAATACTCTATTGATGAAAAATGCTTGCCGATGGCATCCTCATCCGATAGCTGAGGTTCCCTGTTAGTTGTCATCAACAGAAATCTGAGAGCACGTGTCGCATTAAGGTCATCCACTTCCTTTATATAATATGGGACTTCCTTGATTTCCGTTGTTGTGACATAATATGAAAGGGTGAACATAGGTTCAACTTCTATCGCCAGATTCCTATCCTGCACACGCCCCTTTATGCCCTCGGTTGCATATTCCTCTTTTACAGTAGCATTGTTGTCTACAGTCAACAGCGATGTAAAGCGTGCTGCCACCTGCTCCTGAGTCTCCTCCTTACCTTGCTGCGAACCGCCGGCATCCGCATCAACATCAGCACCCTCATCGGCCGGAACCGCTTGTTTAGACAGAGCCATAGCCTTGTTATAATCGCGTTCGGCCTTTGCACGCTCACCCATAAGACGGTAGTTCTCGCACCTCACAAAATATGCGCCTGAAAAAGAAGGGAACTCAGCTATCACCTTGTCAAGGTCAGCATTTGACCCTGAGTAATCAGCAATTTCCTTTGACAGCAAAGCCCTGTTATACATTGCCTTGTAATTATCCGGATCAAGCGCAAGCACACGTGTGAAGTCATCAATAGCCTTATTATTGTCATTTACCTCAGCACGAAGCAGACCGCGATTGAATAATGCCGGCACACTCGAAGGATCCAACTGTATGGCATAGTCAAAATCGGCCATGGCTCCGAAATAATCATCAAGCTGATATCGAAGAAACGCGCGGTTCACGAAATATCCAGAAAAATGAGGCTGTAATTTTATCGCCTCATCCATATCGTTTCTCGCACGAGCATAGTCCTTTGCTGAATTTATAGCTATGTCAGCTCGCATCACGTATGCGTTCACATTATTCTTGTTCAAATCAAGCGCACGGTCTATGTCAGCGCTTGCCTTTGCCGTATCGCCCATCGCAAGATAGAGCCGTGCACGACCCACAAGGCCATTATCATATCGCGGATGATAGCGAAACAGTTCGTCATAAGTGGCTTCCGACCGTTTATAATCCTTTAATTCCTCAAGAGCAAGAGCTTTATTGAGCAGCAGTCCACGGCTTTCTGGCAGTTGCTCAAGTGCACGGTCATAATCCTCCACGGCCTCCTTAAGTTTGCCTTGGTTCTGTCGCGCCACACCGCGCACCTCATAGGCTCCGGTGATAAACCGGTTATATGATATCGCAGTCGAAGCATCATCTTCGGCTCCAATATAATCCTCCAGCGAAATCTTAGCAATCGCACGATAGAAATATGGTTGTGCCAGATAAGGTTTGGCAGCTATCACCTGGTTGAAATACTGTATTGACAGGACATAATCCTCCAGATACAGTGAATTCTGACCGACACGCATTACCTGGTCGGTGTTAATCTGTCCATGGACATTCCCGCCGAATGAACATAATATTGAGAAAAACAGTATATACTTTAGATATTTCATTTTCATTGCGACAAAATGCGGTAATCCTGCCGGATGACATATGCCGGCACGGCAAAACGGCGATACTGTTTCAGACCTCCATTTCCGTGTAAAGTTACGTGATAAAGTTAGAAAATGAGACAATTTAGATAAAAATAACAATTACATCATGTGTGTGAAACAAAAATTAGTGGTTGTCGGAGGCGGCTTTGCCGGAATATACCTTGTAAAGCACATCAATCGGCGACTATACGATGTGGTTCTTATCGACAGCAACAACTATCATAGTTTTCCTCCCCTATTCTATCAGATTGCATCGGCGGGCCTCGACCCGGCAAGCATAGCTTTCCCGTTCCGCAGAGAGATGCGCAAACTCAAACCTCTGCCAGAATACCATTTTGGCGAAGTAAAAAGCATCGATACGGACAAAAAGACTGTCACAACCCAATACGAGACTATATCATATGACAGGCTTGTCATTGCAGCCGGCACACGCAACAACTTCTTTGGCATGGCCGACCTCGACAAATACGTTTTCACGATAAAGCGCACATCCGAAGCCCTGCGTTGCCGCAATGAGATTCTCGACCGATTTGAGCGGGCCGCCATATGCCACGATGCCGACAAGCGCCGGCGTCTGCTCAGCTTCACTGTAATCGGAGGCGGCCCTACAGGTGTTGAGATTGCCGGCGCGCTTGGAGAGATGAAGCGCTTCCTCTTAAAAAGGGAGTACCCTACAATCAACCCCGACGAAATGACAATCACTCTGGCTGAAGGCTCTGACCGATTGTTGCAGACAATGAGCAACGAAGCATCGGCATATGCACTCGAAGCATTGCGCCATCTGATGGTCGACGTGCAACTCGGGCGCCAGATGAAAAGCTACAGCGACAACACCTTGACCTTTGCCGACGGAGAATCAATATATTCCGAAATGGTTATCTGGACAGCCGGAGTTACAGCTGCGACGTTCAATACTACCGGCACCCCATTTTCCTTAGGCCACGGCGGACGCATACTTGTCGACGAATTCAACCGAGCCATAGGGTTTGGCGATGATATAATGGCCATCGGTGATATCTCGCTGCACGCCACATCCGACAATCCCCGTGGATGTCCGCAACTTGCGCAAGTAGCCATACAGCAAGCCCGCACACTTGCCCACAACCTCAACCGACATTCCTGGCATCGCACATTCAGCTACCACGACAAAGGCTCTATGGCAACAATAGGCCGAGGCCGGGCTGTAGCCGATTTGAAACGCTTGCACCTGAAAGGATGGCCGGCATGGATGGCATGGATGTTCGTGCATCTAATATCGATTCTTGGCATGCGCAACAAAGTAGCTGTGCTTGTCAACTGGATCTGGGCCTACTTCACCTATCCGACCTCACTGCGCCTGCTAATACACCCCGAGAGATACCCGCTGCGCCACCGATGGGGAGAATCCTGAGCCACCTTCACCATATATCTCTGTCAATCAACTATAAGGTCTCGTTTTTTCGACAGATAAGGGAGAATCCGCTTTATCACCACCGCGGCAATCAGCAAGGTGGCCACTCCGGCCAGCGCATAAGCCGCCACCCGGTTCTGCATACCTAAGAACTGCTCACCGATAAACATAAACGAGGTGATGACATATGTCATGCAGACCGCAGGCACCATGGCGACTACATAATTACGACCTCTCGACGCAAGCCATACCACTATACTCCACAGTACTATAGTGCCGAGTGTCTGGTTGGCCCATGCGAAGTAACGCCACAATACACCGAAGTCGACCAAAGTTATGCCGAATCCTACTGCAAACAATGGCAGGCAAATCATAAAGCGCCTGACAAGAGGCCGCTGGTCGATATTGAATATATCGGCAATCATCAGGCGTGCCGAACGAAAAGCCGTATCACCCGATGTGATGGGCGCAGCCACTACACCGAGCATAGCGAGCACACTGCCGATCGCACCGAGTGTACCGCGCGAAGTCACATCGACCGCCCAAGCCGGATTATTGCCGTTCTCCGCCATAATCCGGCTCAGGGAACCGGCTCCCCCGAAGAAAGCCATTGCCACTGCCGCCCATATAAGCGCAATGACACTCTCGGAAATCATGGCTCCGTAAAATACCATTCTGCACTCTTTTTCATTCCCAACACAGCGCGCCATCATAGGCGACTGCGTAGCATGGAAGCCGGAAATCGCCCCACACGCTATTGTGATAAACATAGCCGGGATTATCGGCAAAGCATGCGGATCGAGCTGATAATTGTGAAATGTGGTCATCTCCGGTATGCCATAGTCCCCTACAAGCAGAGCACCGAGCAATCCGAGAGCCATCATTATAAGCGCGGCCCCGAATATAGGATACAGTTTGCCTATCACCTTATCGACCGGCAACATGGTAGCCACTACATAATACACCAGGATTATGCCTACCCACCATGTCTGTGGCACAGAAGGGACAAGAGTACCCAACAACTGCGCCGGACTGAGCAGAAACACCGCGCCGACCAGCACCATCAGGAATATCGAGAATACGCGCACGAAATCCCGCACTCCGGGTCCGAGATACCTTCCTATGATTTCGGGCAGACTACGCCCGTCCCCTCTTACAATCATCATCCCCGACATATAGTCGTGCATAGCGCCGAAAAATATTCCGCCGAGAGTAATCCAGATGAAAGCCACCGGACCGAAACACGCGCCAAGTATGGCACCGAATATAGGTCCGGTTCCGGCTATATTGAGGAGCTGAATCAGAAAAGTACGCCAGCGTGGCATACGTATATAGTCCACACCGTCGGCCATACGCCGAGCCGGAGTCGGCTTCTCTCTGTCAATACCTGCCTGTCGGTCAAGATATTTTCCATAAACAAAATACGCTCCAATCAACGCAGACAGACACAAAAGAAATGTAATCATGGAAATAGTCTATTATTCTTTACAACATACATATACAAATCAACCGGTTGCATATGGAGATACGGTACAATACCTCTGACATACCCGTACATCTCCACATTAAGAGCTTGTTTAATAATAAATGTTACCGTCAGGGCGGTCAGTCGGCGAGCAGATTTTCGCTTGTGATGAGGGAGTTATGGGGTCCCATAACGACCGAAGAACGGGCGGAAATATGCCGGCGAATGACCGACAGGAGGTAATTTGTGTTATATCGTTGATATATTTTTGCATTTATCTTACAAGCAGGCAAGAGATTGTATTAGGTAATAAAGTTACCTTTTGTCTCGTATATCTTGGCAGCTTTTCGCCTTGCTCCTCAGTCATGTACATAAAGTACACTCCTTCGTCACATGTCGAAAATCGACTCAAGCTATACGACCCTAACGGCAACATTTATTATTAAACAAGCTCTTAAACTCCCGCTCCCCAGTATCTGTCAACACCGGGGAACAGAGCCTAAGAGAGTGTCAAATTTATCTCATCGCCTCGACCTCATCGGTTGTAAGAGGGATTTTCTTGCCAAGACGGCGGGCACCGGTATCGGTAATGAGGAAATCCTCCTCGTTTCGCACACCGCCCCAGTCGCGCCATTTCTCTACCTCGGAGTAGACTATCTGGTCGGCAAACCGGCCCTCCTTCTTCCAGAGGTCGATAAGTTCAGGAATAAAATATACCCCGGGCTCGATGGTATGCACCATGCCAGGCTCAAGCGGACGAGCCAGACGCAACGACTTGCGGCCAAACTGTGTCGACTTCGGCTTTCCGTCGTAGCCTACCCACACCTCGCCGAGATTTTCCATATCATGATCGTCAAGTCCCATAAGATGCCCGAGACCGGTCTGGAAAAACAGCGCATATGCACCGCTTTCAACGGCATCCTGCGCAGAACAACTCAGCATTCCAAGCTCTCTCATCCCCTGCGCCACGACCTCAGCCGCACGGTTGTGTACATCGATAAACGGCACTCCAGGACGCAGCATCTCCACCGCAGCCTGATGTGCGGCCACCTGCACGTCGTACACCGCTTTCTGACGCGGGGTAAACCTGCGGTCGGCCGGTATGGTCGAAGTCATATCTCCGGCATAGCCCATCTGGGTCTCGGCGCCGGCATCCACCAGCACCATGTCGCCGGGCTTTATCAGATTACCATGATAGGGATTATGCAGAGTCTGCCCGTTGATGGTACATATGGTGTTGAACGACAGCGTACAATTGTTGGCTGCAGCCACTCTCTCAAGCGCTGCCATCACCTCATACTCATACATGCCGGGGCGCACACAGCGTATAGCCTCGATATGCATGTCGGCGGTCACATTGCAGGCACGTTCTATCTCCTCGATTTCCTCATCGCTCTTATGGTTACGCTGATCCACTATGGCACGTATAAGGTCTACCGACGCCTTATGGTCACCGGGCTTAAGGTCGAGCAGACGCCACAGCTTTAATGTATGCTCCGACCGGTATTCCGGCAGCGTATGTATCGTCCGCCCGGCCTTGCGCGCAGCGTCAAGCACACCGCGCAGACTGTCGGAAGTCATTACATGCTCCACACCCACATTATGGGCCTTCTCATGGAGCGTAGGCTGTGTTCCCATCCACACTATATGGTCAATCGACAGCTCATCGCCAAACAGTATCGACTCGCCGCTGTCGGCATCGATTACTGCGTTAAGCCCTGCATATGGTAGTCCGAAATAATAGAGAAATGTCGAATCCTGACGATAAGGATAAGGCGCATCCTCGAAATTGCGGCCCGACTCATCATTGCCAAGCAGCAGTATCAGCCCGCCGCCCACCTTTTCGGCAAGTCTGCGGCGCCGTTCTGTATATGTTTCTTTGCTGAACATTATATTATATATATATCTTTCATTAACGGTAAACTATGCAAAGATAATAAAAAACGGGACACTCATGCCCCGTTTTTATTATCTAACGTAGAAAATTTATTTTAATTCTGCAATGTCTCCCGAAATTACGAATGACGGTAGAGGAGTGTGTCAACAATGAGAGGCGGAAGCAGCGGGTCGAAGCCAAGGGGGTAGAGAGAGGGAAGCGAGGAGCGGAAACGGTCGAGCCATCCGGTAAAATCGCCGTCGAAACTGTCGGCCGACATAGAGAAAAGCCTGATAGCCTCGGGCATGTCATTGTCGAGCATGGCAGCGTATCCGGCATTGAGATAGTCGGCATAGGTGGGCAGTGAAGCGATGAGGCGCGAATAATATTCACGGGCACGGGCAGTGTCGCCCGTAAGGAGCAGTGCCCAGGCCAAAGGACGCACCGCACGCTCCGGTTTCTTACCCATGAATTCTGCCTTGAAGAAATAGTTGAGGGCCTCCTTGTGGCGACCGAGCTCCACAAGACAGTGTCCGATGTTGAGCGCAATCGAGGCATCGTCGGGACGGGCCTTCTCGGCAATGCGGAAATGCTCGAGGGCTTCCTCCGTGCGACCGAGCAGACGGCACACGGCGCCAAGCCGGCGACGTGTCCACAGGCTATCGGCATTGAGCAGCTCGGCCTGCGAATAATTGCGGAGAGCCTCATCCAGCCTACCGGTCTGCTGATAGGCATAGCCAAGTTTCTGAAACATCTGGGCATCGACAGGGCCTGAGCCGACACGCATCTCCAACACTTCTGCTGCATCCTCATAATATCCGCGCTGGAAGTAAAACTCGCCCACCGCACTCAGTGTCTCGGGCGAATGTAGATCTTTCTCAAGCAACGGCAATGCAAGCAGATTGAGCGGACGGGCAAACGGATCGGCAAACTCCCCCTTGCGCCGAAACAGCTTGAAGAATCGATATAACCCCTGCACATATTTGCCGGCGGCAGTGTCGCGAGCCGAAGCATCGCCGGACGCATCAAGAGTGGCCTGGCGCATCTCCAGTTCGGAAAGCACCTCGGGATTTATCTGCGACAACATCATACGCCGCTGAGCCTGCGGAGCTACAGCCAGTGCCAGACAGAACGAATACTTGTCGCCGTCACACAGAAACGGTGCGGCGGCAATCAGACCACCGATTTTCGCAGCCTCATCGCCGAGAGCGTCGGTTATCGATGTGTGGTCGGCACGGAAAGGCATAAACCAGTTGGCCGGTTCGTGGAAAAAGGGGAAAGTCTTCAACTGGGCAAACGTAGGCATCATCACGTCGGCACCCTCCTCCTGCATCTTCATCAGTTCCTTGAGTTTGTCGGCCACCCCGCTGTCGCGGAGCATGTCGTTCCATTCCGGATTGTCCGACAACAATTCCTGCAGGTCGTCAATCGACGATGCATCCATGTCGAGTTTAAGCATATCGGGACGCAACTTCTTAAGACGAGGTATGAGATCGTCATTAATAGTATGTGATACTCTGTCGGTATCGCGCGAGCGTATAAACTGCATGAATACCTTTTGCACATCGGACGTCCAAACAGTGGTGTCGCGGAGAGCTTCTATCCGTGGTTTCAGACGTGTCACATCAACTGATTTCCGACATATATACATGGCCATGAGAGCTCCGCACAGAGCCTGCATGGCAAGGCGTCCCGAGGGGCTGGATGCATACACGTCAAGCAAGAGCATCAGACGTCGCTCGTCGTAATGCTCAAGGAGTCCGAGCAGCAGGGATGAAATGAGCAACGACTTGAAATCATCGCTATAGGCGGCAGATACAAATACATCCTTAAGCTGAGAGGAAAGTTCGGCCGACATCGGGAATGCGACCCACAGCCGCATGAAAATACGCCGCTCCAAAGACTCACGCTCCCTGGCATCTGACTTTTTGTCAGCCTCCCCTCTACCGAGTATGGCATTAAACGCCGAATGACGGTCGGACAGCGACAGATAACGGTCAAGCAGCCCCTGCATGGTGTCACCCTTCTGAAGAGCCTCATACCGCAATGTCGAGTAATACATAGTCGGTGAATCGCGTCGCTCAATACGATAGCGCGCACGGTCTGCTATACAGCGTATCCCTGCCACTATCGAGGTGTAAAGGTCGTCACGTCCAGGGTCCGACTGCCCGTTTGCCGCATAATCAAGCATCATCCGGTAGGTCTGTTCCAGACGGTCGATATCCTCGGTGATGCGCCAGTCGGAGGCAAGAGCAGCCAAAGCGCGTAACTGTACAAAGGCATCCCTGAGTCTGCGTTCGCCTATGCAGCTGTCAATACGTTGGATATATTGTTGTGGTGTTGTAGCCATATGTATGATTTCGTAGTTTGCGGGAGATATGCCAAGGCAGAATATCAGCTGCCGCACAATAGTCCCATCAAAAGAGATAACAAAAACCGAGCCAAAAAGATGCGAGACGCGCCGCAACCCATGACCGGACTGCGGCGCGTCGTATTCAAGAACCAAGTGTTGGCGTTACTTCACAAGTACCTTTCTTGTAGTGCCGCCCTGGCGCACTACATATATACCCGGCACCACACGGTCGGAGGGTATGCGGATACCCTGCAGATTGTAGTACTCGGCAGGAGCCTCAGGGTCATAAGCTCCATCGACAGAATCTATGCCCGATGTACCGCCGATGTAGGTGAGTCGCGGCGAGATGGCAAATGAAATACCACCCTCGTCGGTGTTTTCAACCCATTCGCGCTCTCCGGTGGGACGGTAGCTGTCGTCAAGTACCTCAAGCTGATGGAAAGCTGTATTGCGGTCGCCCATATTGCGGCGTGCAAGATACATGGCGATATCGTCGCCATCCTCATTGGGGAATTCACCGATGGTAATAAAGAATTCAGTCTCGACACGTACGGGAGACTCAAACATGAACACTGTAGGATCATTGTATGTCTCAGAGGCGTCGACAAGTTCCGAAGCCTTAAGCTGTGAAGTTGCGATGACCTCACCGGGCAGACCGTCCTCGGCCTTGGCTATTGAAACAACTACCGGAGCATCAGCCGACGCTACAGTAGCCTTGGCGAAGTAGACATTTACCGATGATATCTCGGCCGGAGCGAGAGGCTTGGCAAACTTCTCGGCAAACGCCGGCATGTCAAGCCAGTTGGTGCCACCATAATATCCGTACCATCCAAGAGCGATACTGGTAAGGTCGGGATTCTCTGATGCGGCGATGTTCCATACGTTAGCCTCCTGCCCGGCCTTTATCTGATAGAGATATGTGGTGGACTCTCCTACCGAATTTTTTACGGTAAGGTCGAGATCGTAGACACCGGCCTGTGTATAGCGGAATGTCACCTCTTTGTCGGCTGAGGTTGTGATGTCGGCCCCCTCTATCTTCCATTCGCGGCTGTCAACCTTTCCTTCTGTAAGGTCGGTGAATGTAAGGTCGACACCCACGGGCACCACCAATGCGGCCTCAGGAGAATAGTAAGCCTGAGCAGGCACACCGATTACTGCCGTCGGAGGAATGCCACGCACGTTGATAAAGTTCTTGCGGGTGACAGTATTCTTCTCACCTTTCTCGTTGGTGACTGTGAGGGTCACATCATAGCTGCCGGCATTGCTGTAAACAACAGTAGGATTCTGCTCCACAGAGGTCTCAGTCTCGGCACCCGGGAAACTCCATTCCCAAGCCACCGGATAACCTCTCGAAAGGTCTACAAAGTCAATCTGCTCGCCTGTGACAATTGATGCCACAGCATCATCGCCGGTATTGGCTGTGACGATTTCCATGTCATCAATCATCACGGCCTCGCCATATGTGCCCTGATAAAGGAATGCGAGTTCTACGGTCTTTCCGGCAAAAGCCGACAGGTCTACAGTATATTGTGTCCATTTTGCATCATCAATAGCAGCCTCCTGCGATACGCGGAATGCATCCCATACGACAGTCCCGTTGCTTCCGCCCTCAACAACTATGAGCTGAAGGTTGGCGTCGTATATCCACACTGGATTGAACACAGCCCAGAAACGCACCTTGGCGTTCTCGGGAATAACCATCTCGGGAGTATATGCGGCATCCGACACATAGTTGCGGTCATATGGATGATACAGAGAATACTTGCTTGACGGATTTACCGAAGTAAACGCCGGCACGGTATAGCTGTAATCGCTTGCAGTCATTGTCCATTGGGTGTCTTTGGTCACTGTCCAGTCCGACATTTCATCCTCGGAGTCAAAATGCCATGAGGCTACGCTTACCTCGGTCTGTGCGGCAGTGAATTTCGCAGCCAGCTTCTGATTTACAGTAAACGTTGCTTTCTTCACATCGCTCCATATGTTATCACCTACAGCCTGCACCCATATAGTGGTGCTCTCTGTAAATGTCTTGGTCATAGCGGGTTCATGGTTGATTTCAAATTCCTGGAGCAGTCCCCACTGGTCGACTTCAGGCTCTGCGTCTCCTATTACATACCATATAGTACGGGCACGCTCGTCGGTGGCTGTGAAAGTAACAGTCACTTCCTCATCAAATACACCTCCGTCGGGAGTAATCGCCGGCGCATCCATCGGAGGCTTGGCCACTACATAAAGTCTGTAGGAAGCCTCAGCCGGATAATAAGTGTCATCACCTGTAAAGATGGCGCGAACGGTAGTCTCGCCTTTCTCTACAGTTGTTATCCAGCCGGTCTTGTCGACATAAGCCACAGCATTGTCGTCACATTGGTAGCTGACACTCACACGATTGGGATTGTTGAGATAAACACCGGCGGCATCGTCGGGCCACTCTACGGTAAGCTCGCTCTTCTCAAAGCTGATACCGGGATCCTTGCGAATTACATACTGCACTGTAGCAACAGCTCCGTAAACGCCCTCCTTGCGGGCAACCGCCTTTACAGTAGTGGTTTCGGCGACAGTGAACGGAGCGCTGTATATAATCGCAGTCTCAGATGCACGCGGATTGCTTCCGTCGGTAGTATACACAATCTCACATCCTTCCGGAGCAGTGATGCTGACAGTCTGGGCCTCATCGTAAGTGCCTGCGGCCACCGATAGTACGGGTGCCTCAAACGCGGGTGCCTCTTCCTCCCATTCTACTTCGATTTTTTTTATGTAGAATGGTTTTGACGCTCCGGTCTGCGAGAACTCCATCTTTATCTCACCCTCCTGGATATCATCGGAGGTAAATGTGTGCTCAACCAGCTTATCCCCTGCGATAGAAGACGGTGTTTCTGATGCGGTATACGCTTTGCCATTGACACTGACAGTCACTTCCGCTACGGAAGCCACAACTCTTGATTGAACAGACACTCGCTTGATTTTCCCCTCAAAAGAGCCGGAAACAAGATTGAACCCATCAACAGGGAGAACTCCACTCTCAACTTTACCTACTATTTGTCCGGATGTAGTAGTGAACCCAAGATAACATCCTTCCGGCACATTAATAGTCCATTCACGCTCCTTCAAGATACGAGTCTGTGTAGTAAGAGTCTTATCACTGCCCAAATTATAGAATCCGGCTTCCTTATCTTTTGTAGCCGATATGGGCCAGTCGTAGCTCCATGTGCCGGCATTGGCCTGTAGCGCTGCAACCAGCACGACTAAGAGCGACATAAACTTGTGGTAAACTTTTTTCATACAATAAATGTGATTTATTTATATAATTTGCACCGATTGGTATAATGTTATTCACTATTTTTACAAATTTACAACAATCATTCCGTATATGCAACCATAGTTAAATAATTGACGCCAAATAATTCAATGATTTGTATATACTAAGAGCATGTTTAAAAAATATAGTCAATTTTTAAGAAACTGTTTAAATTTATATGATACCGATTTTGAGAAGGATTGTCTGATGGATTTTTGCTTGTGATGAGGGAGTGTAGCCGCAGCTACATGACCGAAGAATAAGCGAAAAGACACCGACAAGACTCTCAAAAGCATAGTAATATGAATTTTAAACAGTTTCTTAACATGCTCTTATGTCAGTCAAGCTGCTTGCCGGTAACTCCTATGCCAAATAGGGCATAATCATAGTAGACCGGATCGGCGGGACGCATAGTGCGCAGCACGCCGGTAAGCTGCTCTACGGCACGTCGGTCGTTGCCTCGACGTTCAAGAAGTCCGAGCGATCGGGCCGTGTTGCCCACATGCACATCAAGGGGTATGTATAGACGCGATTTGTCAATGACGCCTTTCCATACGCCCATGTCGACGATGCCGTCGTCGCGCACAAGCCATCGCAGAGCCATGTTGACACGCTTTAGCGCAGTAACTGCAAGATTGCCGGGGAGACAGCGTGAGTCGTGTATTCCATCAGTAGCCTTGTCGAGCTCGGCGTTGACGAGTTCGACAAGCCGCCACGCCGGCGCCACGTCCTCCCCTACCCTGTGGGCGCGGGCGAAATCGGCCAACGAACCATGACGCACATATATGCCGCGTATACCCGACAGGAAGTTGGAAAGATTGCGTGCAAAAAAAGTACGATGTATATTCATATCCGGGTCAAGATCCTCGTAGCCTCGCTCCATCATATATCTGTAAGGCTGATGCTCCATCAGGGCAAGCATGCGGTCGGCGTCGCGGCATATCATCTTGCGGTTGCCCCAAGCTATGGCCGAGGAAAGGAGGGCCACGATCTCTATATCGGCAAGCGACTCAAAGCGACGGGGAAACTGCACCGGGTCGTCGCTGATAAATTCCGGCCGGTTGATCAACGCGGCCTCTCGCTCAAGAAACTCGCGCATGTCGTCAATATCAAACTCCATATTCCTGTCAATACTGTTATGCATGTATATCTATAATAAAGGATGACAGCGGCAGGCAGGTAGCATGCATGCTGTCATCCGATGTATGGCTAATTCTCTGTTTATTCGGTCAGTATCGGCTTATTCGGCCTCCTCGCGCATGTTGTGGAATACATTCTGTACATCCTCGTCCTCCTCAATGCGTTCAAGCAGTTTCTCGATAGCCGCACGCTGCTCGGGGGTTACATCCTTAAGGTCGTTGGGGATACGCTCAAACTCCGATGATATGATTTCAAATCCATTGTCCTCAAGATACTTCTGGATGTTGGCATATTCCTCAAACGCTCCATAGAGGATTACCTGCTCGTCGCCGGTCTCGTCATCGACAATATCCTCAAGTTCGTCTACACCATAGTCGATGAGCTCAAGCTCAAGATCCTCAAGGCCGACACCCTCTTTGGGCTTAATCTTGAATACGCTCTTATGGTCGAAAAGGAAAGTAAGCGAGCCCTGTGTGCCGAGGCTGCCGCCATGCTTGGTAAAGTATGAGCGTACGTTGGCCACGGTACGGGTATTGTTGTCGGTAGCTGCCTCTACGAATATGGCGATACCGTGGGGGCCGTATCCTTCATATGTTATTTCCTTGTAGTCGCCGGCATCCTTGTCGGTAGCCTTCTTGATAGCGCGTTCTACAGTGTCCTTGGGCATATTGGCGGCCTTGGCGTTCTGCATGAGCGCGCGCAGACGCGGATTGGTGGATGGATCGGGCCCGCCGGCCTTGGCAGCGATGGTGATTTCCTTGCCTATGCGGGTAAATGTACGCGACATATTGCCCCAGCGTTTCAGTTTTCTTGCTTTGCGGTATTCAAAAGCTCTTCCCATAGTAGGTGTATGTTGTTAATTATATTATTTATTAATGGTGTCTTATCGGAGCGACGCGCCGAACTGCTTGGTGAGGTTGGTGACAATTTTCTGCATTACGGCATCAATCTGCTTGTCCTGAAGAGTCTTTTCGTTGTCCTGCAGAGTGACGGTTATTGCATAGCTCTTCTTGCCGGGCTCAAGATTCTTACCCTCGTATACGTCGAAGAGTGCGACATCGCGCAGAAGTTTACGCTCGCTGTCGCGCACGGTTTTCTCGACCTGCGCCATAGTCACCGACTTGTCGAGAAGCAGAGCGAGATCGCGCTTTACGGCCTGAGTCTTTGGCAGAGGGGTAAACGTAACCCTGTGGCGTGTGGCAAGTCGTACGAGCGCGAGCCAGTCGAGCTGGGCATACAGCACCTCGACTTTCACATCGCAGCGCTTTAGCATGTTCTTTGCCACAATGCCCATCACACCGAGCGACTTGCCCGAACGTGTCCGGATTTCGGTAGCGGCATCAAACAGAGGATTCTCGGCGGGAACCATCTCGATTTCTCTTGGCGATACACCAAGACGGGCGAGCACCTGCTGGACCACACCTTTCAGATGGAAGAATGTGGCCTTCTCGGCAGGAGCGGTCCAGCCGGCAGGACGGATATCGCCGGTGAGCCATATGCCGAGCAATTCGGTCTCAGTGTATGGCGCGATAGGATTTTCGGCGGTCGATTCCGACTCGGGATTGCAGCTGTAGTTCTTGCCGAATTCATACAGGCACAAATCCGGGTCGCGACGGTTTACATTATGCTCGATTACCTCAAGGCCACCGAAGAGCAACGTCATGCGCAGCACATTGAGGTCGGTGCTGAGAGGATTAAGCAGCTTGACAGGCATGCATTTCGGCTCGGTCAAACCTTCGAAATAGCGTTCCGCAGTCAGAGAGTTGTTGAGTATCTCGTTGAAGCCCTGCGCGGTAAGCTGTTCGCTCACAAGTTCGCGCAAATTGTTGGCCTTGTCAGTGAAATTCTTATATGACAGCGACGACTTGACTGAATCGGATATCTCGACATTGTTGTATCCGTATATGCGGAGTATATCCTCTACAACATCGCAGGGACGCTGCACGTCGACGCGATATGTCGGCACAAGGAGGTCGACACCATTGTCATCGCGCGATGCAACCTCCATATCAAGCGACTCGGCAATGGCCACAACTCGGTCGGCGGGGATATCCTTGCCGACAAGACCGTTGAGATACGCGAAGTCGAGGCGCACCGGGAACGGTTTCACCTCGTCGGGATAAATATCTACCGGTTCGCCACAGATTTCGCCGCCGGCGAGTTCTTTCACCAATATTGCGGCAAGTTTGAGGCAATAGAGAGTTGCATTGGGATCGGTTCCGCGCTCATAACGGAACGAAGCGTCGGTGCTCAGTCCCTGACGACGGGCTGTCTTGCGCACAGATGTCGGATTGAAGTATGCGCTCTCGATAAATATCGAGGTAGTAGCCTCTGTAACTCCTGAATCAAGGCCGCCGAATACTCCGGCGATACACATTGGCTCTTCGGCGTTGCATATCATCAGGTCGGCCTCGTCGAGTTTGTGCTCCACACCGTCGAGGGTGGTAAACGGTGTACCTGTGGGGCAATGGCGCACGACTACCTTTCCTCCTTTCACCTTGTCGAGGTCAAAGCAGTGGAGCGGCTGGCCCATGCCGAAAAGTATGAAGTTGGTGATGTCAACAATGTTGTTGATAGGACGCTGGCCGATGGTGTTGAGTAGTGTTTTCAGCCACTCGGGGCTCTCGGCAACCTTGATGCCGCGGATTGTCAGACCGCTATAACGTGGACAGGCCGCATAATCGTCGACTTCCACGGCAAGCGCTCCGTCGGGACGGTTGATGGAAAAAGCATCGACTGAGGGACGCACGACTCTTGACTCTCCCTTATGGCAGTCAAGCCATGCGGCAATGTCGCGGGCCACACCATAGTGAGAGGCGGCGTCGACACGGTTGGGCGTGAGGTCTACCTCAAGCATGTAGTCGCTCTGAAGCCGGTAGTATTCGGCGGCAGGAGTACCTGGAGCAACCTCGTCAGCGAGCACGATAATGCCGTCGTGAGAAGTACCTATGCCGATTTCATCCTCGGCGCAAATCATACCGAACGACTCCACTCCGCGGATTTTGGATTTCTTTATCTGGAACTCCTTGTCACCGTCATAAAGAGTGGTGCCTACCGTAGCGACAACCACAGTCTGACCGGCAGCTACGTTGGGGGCGCCACATACAATCTGTGTGGCCTGTCCGTCACCAAGATCTACAGTCGTTATATGAAGATGGTCGCTATTGGGATGCTCCTCACATGTGAGCACCTTGCCGATTACGATACCGCGCAGACCGCCTTTTACCGATTCAACCTCTTCGACCGAACCGGTCTCAAGACCTACTGAAGTCAGAACCTCGGCGAGCTTTTCGGGTGCCAGGCCCAGATCGATATAGCGTTTTAGCCAGTTATATGAAATATTCATAGTCTTGTTGGAAAATAAATGAGCCCGAAACGGGCTATTAACGCGCAAATTTACGAAATTTTTGCCAATGGGATATTGACCGATTCCAATTTATTTCCGCAAAATGGTTGCCCGATAAAAAAATAATATCTAATTTTGCAATGTTAACCAAGCCACAACAAACAAGTGGCACATAAAATCTGCGGCAGTAGCTCAGTTGGTAGAGCATCAGCTTCCCAAGCTGAGGGTCGCGAGTTCGAGCCTCGTTTGCCGCTCCACTATAAAACAGACAGTTGACCTCATGGTTGATTGCCTGTTTTTTCATATCCATACTAATATCCAGGGCGTATCAACCGACGATACTAACCAGAAGCAATGCTGTTGATAATACAACAATAAGCCCTACGACAATGCCCCAAAAACATCCGGCTGTCTCGGGAGAGGTAGCCAAATCCTTGACCCCTTTAAATATATCTTCCAACAGGGTCAACACTATGAATGTATCGAAGTAGCTCATATGTCCTTTCTATATCACACAAATATACGAAGAAGTTTGTTTAATAGTAGTAAAATTTCGAATTGCTCTGACAATAATCGGCAAGATGCAGAGCCCGGAACCGTGGGTATAAAAAAATAAAAAGGAGCTTATCGTCAAGCTCCCTTTTATGGGTTTCCAATAGGTACAATTTCTAAGGTAAAAAAGATTGTTTTAGGTTTGCGTTACAAAGGTCATTCTTTTTTGCGAGGTGACAAAAATAAAAAGCATGTTTAGCAACATGTTTTTTAATCATTTTTAGGAAAGTCCGCTCGCAATATTTCATATAGTACTGATTTACAATAACTAACAAAAACAGTCCAAATTAACGGCGTTAAGTAAATTTTTATTAATCTCCGATTTTCTCTTCTGTTTCTCCATTCCATCTATACAATAAGATGGTGTCCCCATCGAATTTTGCAAAACTGAAATGGTGAATCCAATCTCCGAGAATTATCATACGAGCGCCGGTTGAAAGGGGATAATCAACCAACACATGGCGATGACCGTAGACAAAATAATCAACATCAGGGTGCGTGGCTGAATATGATTCCGAGAAAGCGACCAACGGCTCTGACGACGGTCCCGAGAACTGTGGAATGTCATCTTTGCAGAAATCTCGGCTTGATGTCGACCATCTGTGGGCAAACGGTATAGTCCAGCGCGGATGAATAGCGCTGTAGAGTTTCTGACAGACACGGTTGCGGAATATGGATCTTAGGCCACGGAATATAAGTGGGAGCTTACCAACCCCATCTCCATGTGTAAGAAAAAAGCGTTTGCCAAGAATCTCCGTCTCAAGAACTCCATCGACAACGGTAAGACCGATTTCATCGCGCAGATAATCGAACAGCCATATATCATGGTTGCCGATAAACCAATAAATCTTCACTCCGGCATCAGCAAGCGACGCGAGCGCACCGAAAAAGCGAATATACCCTCTTGGCACTACCGTGCGGTATTCATACCAGTAGTCAAGTATATCACCAAGCATATATAGCTCGGTGACATCATGGCGGATGCTGTAAAGCCAGTCGACAACACGCCGCTCATAATCGTGCGCATCGGGCAGATATGTTGCGCCGAGATGTAGATCGGAGATAAAATATACCATGCCTTCTGAAATGCGGTCAGAGAAAACCAAGGTCGAGCTTGGCCTCTTCACTCATCATGTCCTTGGTCCATTCAGGTTCGAACACAATATTTATGGTCACGTTGTTGACCCCTTCGATGCTTTCGAGTTTTATACGAGCGTCCTCGACTATGAAGTCGGCGGCAGGACAACTTGGGGCCGTAAGCGTCATGTCGACTGTAAGGTCACCGTTATCGGCAAGGTCAATCTTATATATCAGTCCAAGACTATAGATGTCGACGGGGATTTCCGGGTCAAACACCGTCTTGAGCATCGTAATGATGCGCTCTTCTATTTTGAGACGTTCTTTGGGTGTCATAATATTACTGATTGGATTATTGCTGAGCTGACAGCATGTTGAGGAACTCATCCTCACTAAGGATAGTTATGCCGAGCGTACGGGCTTTTTCAAGTTTGGCCGGCCCCATATTTTCGCCGGCGAGTATAAAATCGGTTTTCTTACTTACCGAACCTGAATTCTTGCCACCATTGCGCTCAATAATCTCCTTATACTCGTCGCGGCTGTGATGGGAGAATGTTCCGGAAATCACCACAGTCTTACCGTCGAATACGCCGGATGCAACCCCTTCAGGCTCGTCGGGCATAGACATACATACACCGGCGGCACGCAGACGCTCTACAATATCGCGGTTGAGCGGATGGGAGAAATAGTCGACAACCGACTGGGCTATACGGGGACCTATATCATCGATGGCTACGAGCGTATCGAAATCCGCACTCATGAGAGCATCCATACTGCGTAGCGAGCGAGCCAGCTTTTTGGCCACAGTCTCGCCTACGAACATGATTGACAGGGCGAATATGACACGGTCGAAACTTACTTGCTTTGAGGCTTCAATCCCTTCGAGCATACGGTCGATAGTGCGCGGCCCCATGCCAGGGAGCTCAAGCATCTCATTGCGATAACGTCCGAGACTGTAGAGATCGGCGGGATCCTTTACCCAACCGTTTTCATACAGAGTCACTGACATCTCCTCACCTATACCGTCGATATTCATCATGCGCCGACCCACAAAATGCTCGATACGCCCACATATCTGGGGGGCACATCCGAGTTTATTGGGGCACATATGGGAAGCCTCTCCCTCGACACGCACAAGCGGCGTACCACATACGGGACACTCTGTGACAAATTCTACCGGCATAGAACCTGGCACTCGTGCACTTACATCAACACCGGTAATCTTGGGAATAATCTCTCCACCCTTCTCCACATAGAGATGATCGCCTTCATGTATGTCGAGACGGCGTATAATATCGGCATTATGGAGAGAGGCACGCTTTACGACAGTGCCTGACAGTAACACCGGATCGAGATTGGCGACAGGGGTAACGACTCCCATGCGTCCTACCTCAAACGACACATAGCGCAGTGGCGTCAGAGCGCGTTCGGCAGCGAATTTATACGCCACCGCCCAGCGGGGCGACTTCGCTGTATAACCGAGATTGAGCTGCTGTCGAAGACTATTGACCTTAAACACCAGTCCGTCGGTGGCCCATGGCAATTCCTTTCGGGCCACATCCCAATGGGCTATATAGGCGTCAATCTCCTCAATAGTGGTCATCAGCTTCATTTCAGGAGACACTCTGAAGCCCCAGCTCCGTGCAGCCTCCATATTGTCGAAATGATTGTCATACGGGAGATTGTCGCCCAGAAGATAATAGAACACGGCATCAAGGCCGCGGCGTGCTACCTCGGCCGAATTCTGCATCTTCAATGTACCGGCTGCCGCATTACGCGGATTGGCAAAGAGGGGTTCTTCATTGAACTCCCTCTCTGCGTTAAGCCTGTCGAAAGCCTTCCAGGGGAGGAGTATCTCTCCACGTATTTCAAACTCATCGGGCCATCCCGACCCCTGCAAGGTTAGCGGTACTGACCGTATGGTCATCACATTATCGGTAACAATGTCACCGCGGGTGCCGTCTCCTCGGGTCACGGCCCTTACCAGACGTCCGTGCTCATAGGTGAGCGATATCGACGTGCCGTCAAATTTCATTTCACCGACAATCCGGAACGGCTCGTCCATGAGACCCTCGCGGACACGAGCCACCCATTCGTCAACTTCCGTTATGGAATAAGTGTTGCCAAGCGACAGCATCGGACGCCTGTGTTCCCATTGCTCGAAGGCCTTGTTGATATCCGACCCGACCCTATGCGTGGGCGAAAGCGGGTCGTCATATTCGGGATATTCTTTTTCAAGACTTTCGAGCTGTTTGAGCATCATGTCGAAATCATAATCGGAAATCTCCGGCGAGTTAAGCACATAATACTGATGGTTGTGCCTGTCGATTTCGGCGCGTAGCCGCTCTATCTGCTGCTTCACTGATTCCATACAAAGAGTGTTGTAGTGCTTAAGCCTGTGCGGTTAGGAGTGTGGCGCTTCCGTTGGCCTCTACCGAAGCTGTAGCGGCTGCAACAAGGATAGTCTCGCCTCTGCGCATCGGGGTAATTGTTCCATGGTCGGTGATAATCTGGCACTCGCCTTCCAGACACATGATTACCATAAACGAATCATGATTGATGGCAATATCCTGATGTCCGTCGGCCTTGACAAGGTTTACATCGAAATATTCACAATCAATCAGAGGCACCTCGCCCTTAGCCTCACGGTCATATTCCGATTTGTATTCGGGATACACTTTATAATCGATGGCATCCTTGGCCTGCTCTGTATGGAGTTCGCGGGTATTTCCCTCGGCGTCACGGCGGTCGAAGTCGTATACGCGATAGGTGATATCGCTGGTCTCTTGAATCTCGGCAAGAAGATTGCCTGCGCCGATAGCGTGGATACGTCCTGCGGGAAGGAAGAAGAGGTCGCCGTCGTGGGAATCATGACAGGCTATCACATCCATGATTTTCTTTTCTCCGACAAGGCGTGTATAGTCGTCGGGGGTAATCTGCTCCGAAAGTCCTGCATATATTTTAGCGCCGGGCTCGGCATCCACGATATACCACATTTCGGTCTTTCCGAGTGAATTGTGGCGTTCCTTGGCAAGCCGGTCATCGGGATGTACCTGAACGGAAAGGTCCTTCTCGGCGTCGATAAGTTTTATAAGCAGAGGGAATGTATTGCCGAAGCGGGCATATACCTTGTCGCCGACAAGACGTGCGCCATACTTCTCGATGAGCGCAGGGAGGGTCATTCCTTTGTCGTCGCCCTCGGCCACTATCGATTCATGTCCGGGCACACCGGAAATTTCCCAGCTTTCGCCGATGGATTTCTGGTCAGTGACTATACCCTTGAACGGGGCAATCTTGTTACCACCCCAAAGTACCGACTTCAGGTAAGGGACAAACTTAAAAGGAGGAATTATAGCATTCATATCTATTATAAGGTATTAAATTATATTTTTATCTAAAACCGACACCTATACCATGATATCGGTGTTGCTGTCAACAAAAGTACAAAATCCCCCGCTCATATACAACGGCGGCTGTATCGAAATGACTCGATACAGCCGCCTTATAAAGATAATTAACGATATTACTCCAGTTCGGTTGGCACAGCCACAATCTTGAGCTGGTGTCCGCGGATAAAGTCGACGATATTGCTGCGTACATCGCTCGGCGCTACGTCGGCCTCGACACGCTTCAGACCGTTGAACACTGAGGTGCCTGCCTGATATATATGACGGTAGGCCTTTGCCACATCGTCGATCTGCTCGTCGGTAAATCCATGCTTGCGCATAATAAACGCATTGATACCGTAATATGTGGCAGGGTTGTGGGCGATAATGACATATGGAGGCACATTGCCGGTGATACGGCAACCGCCTTTCACCACCACCCAGTCGCCCACCTCACTGCGCTCGTGGAGCACAGAATTGGACGAAAGTATCGAACAGGTGCCAACCTTACAGTCGCCGGCGATAGTTGCGCCGTTGCCGAGCACAACCTTGTTGGCAATCTGGCTGTCGTGACCGATATGAGCCTCGGCCATGATAAAGGAGTCATTTCCAATGGTAGTGGCACCATTGGCATGTATGCCTCGGTTGATAATCACCTGCTCTCGGATTATATTGTTGTCGCCGATTACACAGTAAGTCTTTTCACCTTTCCAGCGGAAATCCTGAGGATCGGCACCGATAATCGAACCCTGATAGATTTTATTATGCCGGCCTATACGTGTACCGTCCATGATGCTCACATAGGGCATAATCACGCAGTCGTCGCCAATCTCGACATCGGCATCGATAAAAGCAAAGGGGTAAATCTTGACATTGTTGCCAATCTTGGCAGCAGGGTCGACATGTGCTAATGGACTAATCATGACATATGAAAATTTAAGGATTAACGTCCGCCGCCAAGAGCCTGGTACAGGCTTACGGCAGCACGTGCATGGGTATTGTCGCAGTTCACCTTATTAAGCTGTGCCTGCAGAAGGGTCTGCTGTGCGGTAAGCACTTCGAGATATGATGTGGAACCGTTGTATGAAAGCAACTCCATCGTATACTCTACCGACTTCTCAAGCTCGGCCACCTGATGCGAAAGAAGCTCCGACTTCTCGGCACTCTTCTCAAGAGTCAGATATGCGTCGCTTACTTCTGCTGCGGCATTCATAAGAGTGTTCTCGAAATTATTCATAGCCACCGCCTGATTGGCCTTGGCAACCTCAAGATTGCTGATAAGCTGGCCGCGGGCAAACAGAGGCGCGGTAAGCGAGCCGGCAAGATTGGCAAACCAGTTGGCCGGATTGATTACCATTGACCCTACCGAATTGGTAAATCCACCGGTAGCCGAGATGGTAATGCCCGGATAGAATGCGGCACGGGCCTGGTTGGTGGCGTAGTATGCCACAGCAACCGACTGCTCTGCGGCACGCACGTCGGGACGGGCTGCGAGCTCGCGCATCGGCACTCCGGCGCTTACTACTCCCGGGAGCCGGAATACGGCGTCGGGAGAGATGCCCCACGACTGTGGAGCCACGTTGAGCAGAAGCGACATACTGTTGTTGGCCTGATTGAGAGCTACCTCAAGGTCGGTAATCGAAGCCTGGATGCTGTAGTAGTTTGCAGCACTCTGTACGACGGCAGCCTCTGTGACGCGGCCGGCCTCCTTGAAGTCCTTCATAATCTCTACGTTCTGTCCCCATAGCTTAGCGGTCTCACGCGTAATCTGAAGCTGCTTCTCTATCATGGCGATTGTATAATAGCAATTGGCCACTCCCGCAATAATCTGCGAGCGCACGGCCTGCTCGTAAGCCTCGCTCTGAAGCAGGGCTGCCTTGGCGCGACGGTTGGTGTTGAGGGTCTTGCCGAAGATATCAATCTCCCAGCTTGCCGACAAAGGCACCTGATATGTCCAGGGCATGTCGCGCATGCCTGTAATATCATAGTAAGCCTTGTTGCCGGAGGCCGCGAGGGTAAGCGACGGAAGATAGCTGAGGCGCGCACCCTTAAGCTGGGAGTGGGCCATGTCGACGTTGAGCTTGGCATTCTGCAGATTGACGTTGCTTACCAAAGCGCGTCCGATAAGGTCGGCCAGCATCGGGTCGGTAAACATATCCTGCCAGCGCATGTTGCCGAAAGAAGCAGAGTCCATAGCGGCATCGCGTGCCTCGACATACTCGGCAAGTACCGGTTTGTCATCGGGCATCTCAAACTTCTTGTAGATGTGGCAGCTCGAAAGCATTGCCACACCTGCAAGAATGAAAGCGTATCGTGATATTCTGTTGACTGTCATTACGAATATAAATTGATTAGAGCATTAATGTGAATACTGCTCGATTTCCGATTCAAGTCCGGTATTGTCGGTATCCTTCCACTTCATGGGAGAAATCTTCTCCTGAATCATCTGGAATGCTACAAACAGGGCCGGAACGATAAGTACCTGGAGAATCATACCGATAAGCATACCGCCGATAGATCCTGTACCGAGGGCACGGTTACCGTTGGCGCCTACTCCGTGGGCAAACATCATCGGGAGCAGACCGATGACAAGAGCGAGCGAGGTCATGAGGATAGGACGCAGACGAGCCGATGCACCCTGGATAGCAGCATTGACAATCGCCATACCCGTACGGCGACGCTCAAGGGCGAACTCAACGATAAGGATGGCGTTCTTCGCAAGAAGTCCGATAAGCATGATGAGCGCAATCTGCAGGTACACATTGTTGGATATGCCATCGATTCCTGCAAATATGAACGAACCCATAAGACCGAACGGAATCGAGAGGATTACCGACCAGGGGAGAATGTAGCTCTCGTACTGAGCGGAAAGCAGAAGATATACGAAAAGCAGACAGAGACCGAAAATCATGGCGGTGCCGTTGCCCGACGAACTTGCCTCCTCGCGTGTCATACCGGAGTATTCATAGCCGAATCCGGCAGGCAGAGTGGCGGCAGCCACACGCTCTACCGCGGCAAGACAGTCGCCGGAAGTATATCCCGGAGCCGGCTGGCCGGTGACAGAAATCGATGTAAACATGTTGAATCGATTGAGAAGGTCGGGACCGTAGACACGCTTCAAGGTTACGAAATTGGACAAAGATGCCATTTCTGCTCCGTTTCGTATCTTAATGCTCGACAGAGTCTCGGGCGATACACGCGACTCGGGAGTGGCCTGCATCATCACACGGTATATCTTACCGAATCGGTTAAAGTTGGACACGTACATACCTCCATAATATCCCTGTAGTGTGCTAAGGATAGTCGAGGGACTGATACCGGCCTGCTTGGCCTTGGCGGCATCAATGTCAATCATATACTGCGGGAAGGCAGGATTGAATGTAGAGTAAGCCATCTGTACCTCAGGCTGTGCCATCAGCTCACGGAGGAAATTCTGTACGATTCCATAGAAGTTGTCAATCGAACCGCCGGTCTTGTCCTGCATCTTGAGGTCGAAACCGTTGGTAAGAGAGTAACCGGTAATCATAGGAGGAGCGAATGCCACGATACGTCCGTCCTTGATAGTTGACGTCAGGCCGTAAATCTGGCGGATAATCGCCTCGTTGCTGCGCGACTCGTCACGTTCCGACCAATCGTCGAGCTTCACGATGAATGTACCGTAGGTGTTACCCTGTCCGGCAAGGAAGCTATAACCCATAATCTTCTGGGTATACTTCACTCCGGGAATCTTCATGATTACCTGGTCCATCTTGTCGAGAGTGGCTGCGGTACGCTCCTGGGAAGTGCCGGGAGGCATGTCAAGCATCACAAACAGATATCCGGTATCTTCATTAGGCACAAGGGTGGTAGGTGTAATCGACATAAGCCATACGAGCACCGCGATGCTGACGCCGACTATTCCAAATGATGTAATCTTATGGCGGATAAAGAATCCGGAAGCCTTGTTGTAGAATTTAAGCAGGCGTGAATATCCCAGCTCGAATCCTTCCTTGAAACGGTCGCTGAAGATGCCCATGATAGCTATGATAGCGCATACCACACCGACTGCGAGTTTCCATATCACCTCTAACTGATACCAGCCGAGTACCATGAAAGTAATCGTAGCTGCGAGGAAGAGGAATGTAACCATCGGGGGAAGGTTGAGCTTCCATACCGACGAATAACGCTTCTTCATTACATCTGCGGCCTCGGAATATGCTGTACCCATACGCTCTTTGAGCGACTTGTCATCATTGTGGGGCTTGAGGAATACAGCACACAGAGCCGGCGACAGGGTGAGCGCGTTAAGAGCCGACAGACCGATAGCGATAGCCATGGTGATACCGAACTGCTGATAGAACACACCAGAGGTGCCTGGCATGAACGATACAGGGATAAACACAAGCATCATTACCAGAGTAATGGATATGATGGCGCCGCCAATCTCGTTCATAGCGTCAATCGACGCTTTACGGGCGCTCTTGTATCCCACATCGAGTTTGGCATGCACCGCCTCGACCACCACAATCGCATCGTCAACCACAATCGCGATAGCAAGCACGAGAGCCGACAGGGTGATAAGGTTGATCGAGAACCCGATAATGTTCATGAAGAAGAATGTACCGATAAGTGCCACAGGGATGGCAATAGCGGGAATGATGGTCGACCGGAAGTCCTGAAGGAAGACGTAGGTCACAAAGAACACAAGGATAAACGCCTCTATAAGGGTCTTGATAACTTCGTGAATAGACGCCTCAAGGAAGTCGTTGTTGTTCATCGGGATAGCGAAGTGCAGACCCTTGGGAAGGTCTTTTGCAAGGAGGTCAATCTCCTTCTCGCAGTCCTTGATAATCTGAGTCGCATTGGAGCCTGCTGTCTGGAAAATCATCGCCGAAGTCGACGGATATCCGTTCAGACTGTTGCCGAAGCCATAGGTCACACGGCCGAGTTCAATGTCGGCCACATCCTTTAGATACAGAATCTGACCGTTAGAGTTAGCACTTACAACTATATTTTCAAACTCCTCGGGAGTGGTAAGACGTCCTTTATACTTAATGGTATACTGGAACGACTGGTCGCCCTGTTCGCCAAACGCACCGGGAGCAGCCTCGACATTCTGTTCGCGCAAAGCTGCGGCGATATCCGACGGCATGAGCTTATACTGGGCCATTACGTCGGGCTTAAGCCACACACGCATAGAATAGTCGGCGCCAAACGACATTACGTCACCCACACCGTTGACACGTTGAAGCTGAGGGATGACATTGATTTTCATATAGTTATCAATGAACACCTCGTCATATTCCCCATTGTCGCAATATAGAGCCACACCCATAAGCATGGATGTCTGGCGCTTCTGGGTAAGCACACCTACCTGGGTAACCTCGGCAGGCAGAAGATTAGTAGCCTTAGCGACACGGTTCTGCACATCAACAGCAGCCATGTCGGCGTTAAAGCCCTGCTTGAAGTATACTGTGATGTCGGCGGCACCGGTATTTGTGGCAGTCGACTCCATATGGGTCATGCCTTCGGCGCCGTTGATTGACTCCTCAAGAGGAGCGATTACTGAATTCAGCACAGCCTGAGCATTCGCACCGGTATAGGTGGTCGATACTCGGATAGTAGGCGGTGCCAAATCGGGATATTGGGTAATTGGAAGCGAAAAAAGACCAATCAGACCCAACAAAACTATAAAAATCGATATAACCGTCGATAGCACAGGACGGTTAATAAATGTATCTAATTTCATGTCCGATTGAGTATTGTGACTACTTTATGATGGAGAGAATTATTCCTTGGCAGCGTCAGGAGCGGCCTGAGGTGCTCCTTGAGGCTGAGTGGAGGCATCTACAGGCTGGATTGTAATGCCGTCTCTTACCGATGTACCCACTCCCTCAACGGCGATACGCTGTCCGACCTCAAGACCCGACACTACGATAAAGTTCTTTCCGTCGGATATGGGAGAAACCTGAATCGGAGTAGCCACAATCTTATTGCTGTCATTGACAACATAGGCAAAACGGATGTTCTGAAGCTCGCTTGTAGCGGACTGCGGTATGATTATTACCTTCTCAAAAGAGTTCGGAATCAGCACTGAGCCGGTAGAACCGCTGCGGAGCATTCCCGAAGGATTATTGAAAAGAGCACGTACTGTGGCTGCACCGGTAGTATTATCTATCACTCCGCTGACAGTAGCCACCTTTCCTTTCTCGGGATAAATCTCTCCATTGGCAAGACGCAGTGATACCGGAGGCATAGCGTCGACCGAAGAGTTGAGGCTGCGCGCGCCATTGTCAGTCATGCCGAGAATGTCTTTTTCGTTGAGAGAAAAATAGGCGTACACCTCAGAGTTGTCGCTCACTGTTGTGAGAGGCTCCATCGACGAGGGCGATGCAAGAGAGCCTTCACGGTTGGGAATAGAACCGATAACACCGTCGCTGGGCGCGGTGACAACAGTATAGGCGAGATTTTTCTGGGCTGTAACAAGCTGAGCGTTGGCCGATGCAAGCTGGGCCTTGGCCTGCTTGAGCTGGTTGTCGGCCATCTGCCATTCATACTCGCTGATTATGTTCTTATCATACAGGCGACGTTTGTTGTCGGCGGTAAGCTGGGCTGTGTTGACTGCGCTTTCAGCCACGCGTATGGCTGCCTGGGCAGCATCTACCGCAGCCTGATACTGCACCTGGTCGAGAGTAAAGAGAACCTGGCCTTTACGCACCTGCTGGCCCTCGTCTACATGAACTTTGGTAATAAATCCTGATACTTGCGGACGGATTGCGATATCAGTACGCCCCTTGATGGTCACCGGATAGGCGCTTTCGAGTTCGGAATTACCATATTCCACTGTCATTGTGGCAATCTGAGGTACCGGCATCTGCTGCTGTTGCTGTCCTCCGCCGCACGAGGCAAGCACTACGGCTACCCCGGCTATGAGCGAAGTTCCGACGGTCTTTGCGGAATTCAATTTCATAACGTTGCTTTAAAAACTTATATAACTTTTGATTACTGTAACTATTGGAGCGCCGCCGGCTTGAATTAACGAGGAATAAAACAGGGTACGGCGGTTGTGATTATTTTGGTCTGCACTTTTTCGCGATGCAAAGTTACTCACAGCCGCACTTATATTATATGACATATATCATACACAGTAGTTAATTTAATTTAAATGTTCGAAATAGAAGTCTAAAGCACAGCCTAATCACGCTAAATGGTATTAACGCGCACTGTATTTTCCACCTCTGATACGATAGAGTGTCTCCTTGGTTATACCCAGAAACGACGCTATCTGTGTGGTGGTGGCAACCTCACCCAGACGGGGGTAACGTCTGAGCACCCACTCATAGCGCTCACGTGCCGAGGCATTGTACAGATTAAACAGGCGCTCTTCCAGATATCCTGCATATTCATACAGAATAGCATTAAGGAACATGGTCCATTCAAGTGGACTGACATCGGATATGCCCTCGTGTATGGTCTGGTGCATCTCGCTGTGCACAAAAGTCACAATATCGGAATCCTCAAGAAACATCACGTTCATCGGCACCCCGGGCCCTATCCCTGTAAGGGTGTTTGTAATGATGAAATCATCATCGAATGCAAATGAAAGAGTATACTCACGTCCCTTATCGATATAAAAAGTGCGTGCAGCCCCTTTCTTGATATAAAAAGCTGTACCACCGGGGGTAGGACGCAGGCTCTCTATGCAATACCCTTTCCTTACATGTTCGTCGACCATCAGCTCTTGCACCCGCTCTATTATCTCGTCAGGAAAATTGTGAAGTTTACGCAGAATGTCTATAGGGTGCGGCATGTTACAGGTCGTTTTATTGGATTAATCAATATGCATTCTCTTCGCCTCTTATGGCATTGACTATCGTAAGGACTATTATCTTGATATCAAGAAACAGATTCCAGTTTTCCATATACCATATGTCGCATTCGACACGCTTTTCCATCTGCCACAACTCCTCCGTCTGGCCGCGGAATCCTCTTATCTGCGCCCATCCTGTGATACCCGGTTTAATAAAATGGCGCACCATATATTTGTCGATAATCTTACGGTAATCGTCGGTATGCTTTATCATATGAGGTCGCGGCCCTACTACCGACATGTCGCCGAGCCACACATTAATAAATTGGGGTAGCTCATCGATAGATGTGTGCCTCAGGAATTCGCCGACTTTTGTGACACGCGCATCCCCTCGGGTAGCCTGCACACAGTCACTTCCTGAATTAACACGCATGGTACGGAATTTCCAGCACATAAACTCATGGCCCTTATATCCGGTGCGCTTCTGACGGAAAAACACCGGACCAGGCGAGGAGCATTTAATCGCAATCGCCACGGGGATAAACACTATCGGACTAAACAGAAGCGCGATAGAAGAAAACACAATGTCAAAACCGCGCTTTACAGTGCGCGCCATCCATCCCGACAGAGGATCAGGATGCACATCAAGCACCGACACCTGCCCTATATTGGACAACTGTGCGGCACGACTCACATAGGCATTAAGCAACGGCACATAGAAAAAGCGCACCACATGATCATCAGCAATACGCATCACTCGCTTCATCGAGGCATAGTTCTCACCCGATTCGGCATAATATATCTCGTTTACTTCGTTTTTCTGTATAAACTCCTCGAGAGTATCGATGTTGCCTATACACAAAGGGTCGTCGGCCGGCATACTGTCGCGGTTTATCGAGAAGAAACCCAGGCATTTGTATCCATATCCGGCATCGGCGAGCATCTCCGAGCGTAACCTGTGGGCAGTCTCTCCGGTGCCCACAATGACCGCAGTGCTGTAGTTGCGCCCCTTACGTCTGAAGCGCTTCACAAGCATGCGTGTAGCCACAAGCCCGCACGGCAGAAGCACTATCATAAGTCCATAAAACCACAAATAGAACGAATCATTGTGCACCCATGAATTCAGAAAAGTAAGCAGCGCGAAGAAGAACAGCGCATGCATACCCACTCCTTCTATCGAGCGCACGACAACTCTGTCGACATGAATCGAACGCGGCATAGGGAAGCGATTGAACATCATCGCTACCGGCAGATAACTGACATTGACCACGAGCCACGACACTTTCCACCGGAATCCGACTATGTCGGTATCGAAAAGACATGCGACTACAAAGGCGAGATTGACAATAATAAATCCCGCTATGGTCTCTATAAAGGAGAGATACTTACCGTATTTGCCTTTTTTATTCACAATCTTATCAAACAAAACGTGTACGGCATCGATTGCCCTCAGGCTACCGGAAACCGCACACGTTTAATTTCCTATCCGGACGTGAGGGCGAATCTGCATCATGCCGATTCAGCTACAAACACCACCCGGAACCCATATGCCGGCATCTGCCGACAATCAGGAATCTTAAATATTCTGATCGATGAGGCGAATCTTCTCCTCAAGGGCTTTCAGGTCTTCTTTAAGATGGTCAATCTTGCGCTCCATGTCGCGCAGCAGGGCATTGCCGCTCTTAGAGGTAACGTTAAAGAAGCCCAAATTATTTTCATAAGTCTTAATTTCTGCGCGTTTTTGCTCAAGAGCACGCACAAGTCGCTCGCGCTCACGGCCGAGACGGTTGCCATCGCCCTGCATCTCTCGGATATTTCCGGCAAAAGCCTCCATACGGGCACGCTTCTCTCGTATGTCGAAATGCTCGTAGAGATTGCCGACAACCGTACGATACTCTTCGTTGACGCGATCCTTGTCTCGGAAAGGAACGTGGCCTATCGCCTGCCATGCATTCTGCAATTCCTTGACCTTGGCGATTGCCTCGTCGCGAGGGGTATCGTCGGCGATAGCCTTCAGTGTCTTGATTATCTCTTCCTTGTTCTTGAGATTCTCTCGCTCGGTACGGCGCTGGCCTGATGTGGCTTTCTTCCGGCATTCGAAGAAGTAGTCGCACGCATCAATGAAACGTCGCCAGATGATGTCGCTGTGTTTTTTGTCGACAGGGCCTATGGTCTTCCACTCTTTCTGCAGTTCGGTAATGGCATCTGCGGTCTTCTTCCAGTCGGTACTGTCCTTCAGAGCCTCGGCGCGCTCACAGAGGGCAGTCTTGCGCTCAAGATTGGATGTGCGCATATCCCGCACCTGTCGGAAATAATCGCCTTTTGCGGTAAAGAAGTCATCGCAGGTCTTACGGAAACGGGCAAAAAGAGCGTTGTTTACCTTCTTTGAGGCAAAGCCGAGCTTCTTCCACTCCTCCTGTGCCGCGAGGATTTCTTTAGTAGCCTGCTCCCAGGACGAGTGATTGGCAAGGGATGTGATATCTATTTTCTCGACACGCTCGCATATTGAGGTTTTCTTCTCTTCGTTTTCGCGCTCGCGCTCTTTACGCTCTTCAAAGAATGCCTGGTATTTTTTATTGATTATCGCGGAGGCTTCCTTGAAGCGGTTCCATATCTCGTCGCGCAGTTCCTTGGCCACAGGACCTACATCGCGCCATTTTTCGTGTAGGTCCTGCAGACGGCGAAAAGCGGTGACAACATCGGCCTCTTCTTCAAGTTTCTCAGCTTCTTCGATAAGCAATTGCTTCATCTCCAGATTCTTCTTGAAATCATAATCACGGAGGTCCTTGTTCACCTTAAGCTGATCATAGAACCGCTCTACAGCGGCCTGATAGTCGCGCCAAAGATCGGTAGCATCGGTAGGAGGCACCTCACCGGCATCCTTGAATGCCTGGGTGAGCTCACGGAAACGGGGGAAATGACGGTTGACATTGTCGGTGTCGGCTGCCATCTCGTCAAGCTCTCTGATTATATCGCGCTTGCGTGCAAGATTGGCACGGCGCTCCTCATCCTGTCGGGCAATGAACTCGGCTTTTGCTTCCTTTATTATATTAAGGAGTACTGTCATGCGCTCCTCAAGCGGATCAAGCGAGGGGAGATAATCCTTCTCGTCATTGCCATCGGCAATGAATGCCTCTTTCTCCGCAATAAGTTCATTCTTACGGAATGCGTGGAAAGCCTGACGCAGGCGAGTCACCTCGTCGCGGCTTACATCAGCGCCCGAACGGGAAGAAATTTCTTCCAGTCGGGCGATTACCTCTTCCTTCGTCATCGGGCGTTCAACTACTGACTCCGAAACGGAAGCGGAGGCTTCAGGTTCAGAGACAAGTTCTCCGCCGGCATTTCCTACAGGCACGGTTTCATTTTCACATACTTCATTGACATCTGATTCTACAACAGAGTCAGTCACAGCAGGAGCGTCGGCAGAGACCTCCGCTGGCAAGGAGACTTCCTCGGGCCTGATATTTTCAAGCTCCGCAGAAGATTGGTCACGCAATTCCATAACAATAATGGTGGTTAGTTAGCTTTAAGAAGCCAAATATAGGGATTTTTTTAGAAACCTTTTGAATTATTCTTTATTTTTTTGACAAAACCGGTTGTAAATGCCCTTTTAGGGCATCAACAACCGACCTCTAAGGTATAAGACAGGCTACATCATTGGGGACAGTATATCAGCGTGGAGCTACGCTCCTGACGGAATATGTATGATGCTACACGCACGATATCCTCTCGTGTAATGCCCATGTAGCAGGCCAGAGTCTTGGCCTGGGTGGTATTGCGCATCTCGTCAAGAGCCAGTGTGGAGGCCAGATTTACATAACTGATATTACTCATCACCTGTTGGGTCTCAAATCGGTTAAGTGCGCTCTGCAACTCATGGTCATCCGGCGGATTTACAATAAGGCTGCGTGCCACATCTACAAGCGCGTCACAAGCCTCATCGACAGAAACACCGTCTCGCAGCATACCCTGAAGCAAGAGCTGTCCTGGCTCCTCAGAGCCTGTAATCGATGCATCGGCCGACGAGAACAATCCAGACTCCATTACCAGCCTACGGTAATAGCGCGAAGTGCGCCCTGCCGCCAGTAAATCGGTAATTATATCGCATACAGGATAATCCGGATTGGTACATGAGGGCATCGGATAGCTTATGACCACAAGAGTCTGGGGCACATTGCCGGTGACAACAATACGCCGCGCCTCTGTCTGTTCCGGCTCGGGTGCATATGTGCGCGGAGCCACAATGCGCCGCGGTATAGGCCCGAACCATTTTTCGGCCAGACGGCGTGTCTCGTCCAGAGTGATATTTCCGGTAACAGCCAGTACGGCATTGTTGGGAGCATAGTGCGTACGGAAAAATTCGCGTACCTGCTCTTGAGTGACACTCTCTATATGGCCCAGTTCCTTTCCGATAACCGGAGTGCGATAAGGATGCACCTTGTATGCCAGAGCCGACATGTGATGTCCCAGATCGCCATAGGGCTGATTAAGGCACACTTGCTTGAACTCTTCCATCACCACATTGCGCTGCACCTCAAGAGCCTTGTCCGAGAATGCAAGAGATAGCATGCGGTCGCTCTCAAGCCAGAACGCAGTCTCGGCATTCTGGGCAGGCACTATATCGTAGAAATTGGTATAGTCCTGATTGGTCCATGCATTGTTACGCCCTCCGGCCTGCTCGATTGCCCCGTCAAAATCCGCAATGTTCACAGAGCCGCCAAACATCAGGTGCTCGAAAAGATGAGCCATGCCGGTATGGTCGGGATGCTCGTCGCGCGCGCCTACATTATATAGTACATCAAGTGCCACCATTGCGGTGGCACTGTCTTGTTCATGCACTACCCGGAGTCCGTTAGGAAGAGTGAATCGGGTTGCCATGTTTATTTAACGACTGTCATTTTAAGTATTCTGACATCCTCAAGAGGACGGTCGGCCGCGCCGGTGGGCATCTGCTGTATCTTATCAACTACATCAAGACCCTTTGTCACTTCACCGAACACCGTATACTGGCCGTCAAGATGAGGGGTTCCCCCTACTGTACCGTATACCTTACGCTGCTCGGGAGTAAGTGTGACGGGATTTGCAGCCGCCTCTTTTTCTGTGACAGCAATCAGTTCCTCCTGCAGTTTCTGTATGCCGGCCTGGTCATTATTACGGCGCATTTCCATGATTTTGCTGCGGTTCTCCGCTGCCAGACGATTGAATATGCCCTGCTGCTGCATCATCTTCATCTGATTTTCCATCTGCTTGAGCTGGCCGTCGTTGTATGCTTTTCCGGTCACAATGTAGAACTGCGAGCCCGAACTGCGGCGCTCAGGGTTCACCTGGTCGGCCTGGCGAGCAGCGGCAAGCGCACCCTTGCGATGGAAATGGCGCGGATATACTATTTCAGACTCAATGGTATATCCGGGGCCACCGGTTCCGAGCGACTGTCCGGCCGATGCATTTTTCGAATCGGGGTCACCGGTCTGAATCATGAATTCATTTATGACGCGGTGAAAAAGCACACCGTTGTAGTATCCCTCATTCACAAGTTTGAGGAAATTGTCGCGATGCTTCGGTGTATCGCCGAAAAGGCGCACCTGTATATCGCCGGCAGTTGTCGAGATGTCAACCAGCACATCGCCCTCGGCCGAGGGTGTGGTCATTGGGATGGAGTCGGATTCAGTCATGTCGTTTTCAGGATTTGATTTATTGTCGGATGAGGGTGATGCTCCTGCACAAGCCCACATCATCAATGTAAACATGCAGAGCAGACACTTTGTTGCGAATTTTGGCATAGAGTAATGCTAAGTGGGAATTCAGGTCAGATTATGGCCTCGGGGAAAAGACGTTTGTAGATGCGACGGAAATTATTATCGGCGGCACTAAGCTCAGCCACATGGGAGGCATAATCCTCACCCCAGAGAGCTGGCAATAAATCGCCGATATACCTGTGCTCACGATCGCGGTCAATAGCAGCGGCTATCAGCCGCTCGATAGCACCGTGATACCGTACGCCGTCGATTGCATGGAGATAATGGGCTGCGCTCACCAGAAACTGTCCGTTAAGATCGACGCTAATCATATTGTCGATGAGTTCATCGAGCACTTCGTCAATCTCTCCTATATGGTTGGCGATGTATTCGTATGTCAGAAGGCCATCCGGATCCTTTCCAACAGCCTTTTTCAAATCTTCATTCATAATGAGAGCGTGTTTATTCAGGAAAGTTTGCGGCAAAGATAAGAATTTTAACGAGAATATGCCTAACTTTACGCACGCAACCGTTCTTTTTCTTTAACAGAACATCTAAAAAAAATGCAGCAGACCACACCTCCCAATTTTGTCGTGACCATCGGACGCCAGTTTGGTAGCGGCGGACGCGAGCTCGGACGCCTGATAGCCGAAAAACTCGGCATCGCTTTCTACGACAAAGAACTACTACGCCAAGCGGCTCATAATGCAGGCGTAAGCGTTGACTTCTTCGAACGCAACGATGAGAAGTTTCCCAAATTCCTGAGCGGAATGTTCTCCTTCACAATGGGATACTCGCCATATAATGCATACGCCGGCAGCTCGTCAATCAGCGATGACAACCTCTACAGGGTACAGTCAGAGCTAATCCACAATCTCGCCATGAAACATTCATGTGTGATTGTCGGACGTTCGGCCGACTATGTGTTGCGCGACTTTCCCCGATGTGTAAATATATTTGTCCACGCGCCAATGGAGGCACGCATAGCACGCATAATGCGCCGCGGCGACTCCATCACCAAAGAGAAAGCCCGCGAAATTGCCGAAAAAACCAACAAACTCCGCGCAAACTACTACAATTTCTACACCGACAAAGTGTGGGGAGATGCGGCAAGCTACCATCTCACCATTGACTCCGACTCCATGTCGATGGACAACGTGGCCGAACTCGTATGCGCCTATGTCCGCGCCCGTTTTCCCGACCTGTCGGTGCCCATCGAATAACATATATCTACTACTCCCAGCCTGCCGGAATGTCGCTGCCATCCGTCTTCTTCACGGAAGTGACGTCGGCATCAAGTCGGCGCACATCGGCGTCCAGCCTTCGTTCGTCACCGGCGCTGTCGGCGTCTGTCCGGCGGTGTTGTCCGTATGCCGCAAGGTATATGAACAGACCGTTGCCGGCAATGCACACCAGAGCGATTCCGGCTATCAGTGTGAATATGGATTCGGTCTCCCTTACAGGCGCCAGAAGAATCGATATGCCCGCAATGACCACAAGCACCGGCAACACATACAGCCACACGGGCAGAACGATAGGCCGCACGCCAACCGACAGTATCCAGATATGCCATATGCCGCCAAGTATCAGCACTGCGGAAAGGAAATAGACAAACACCGACTCAAACGGAACCGGACAAACAATCATTATCACCCCGATAATGAGCGAACCCACAGAAGCGAGTATCGGCACCGGACCGCCACGGCGGCTCTTACGGCGGCCGACAAGCGCCTCAATAAGCCCGAACAAGCCCGGTATGGCAAACATGACACCGACAAACACAATTACCCACTGCACGAGGTTTATCCTGTCGTGCATGCATATCAGCACTATACCTGCGGCCAACGCAAAAAACTGCATCCAAAAACTTGTTTTCCCTTTCATAAGTCAATGACATTATAATATTAAAATATGTAATGTAACACACTCCGGTGCGGCTTGGTTGGGCACTTCGGCGATATTTGCCTGCGTTGAGCCAACGTAAAGACCATGTCGACAAAGTTTTTTGTTAAAAAAATAGGGTTATTGACAGAAATAATTTATCTTTGCGACGAATTATCTATAAAGAACTTTCGTATAATTATCTAAAATCTTAAACAGAAATGGCTTACGTAATTACCGACAAGTGTGTTGCCTGCGGCACATGTCTCCCCGTATGCCCCGTTGAGGCTATCTCAGAGGGCGATATCTATCACATCGATCCCGATACCTGCATCGAGTGCGGCAGCTGTGCTGAAGTATGCCCCAGCGAGGCTATCATCCCCGGAGAATAATACAGAAACACACCTGTACAATTCTACAAAAGGCGTCCGCATAACAATGTGGCGCCTTTTTGCGAATATGACATAATTACTGAAATTTTTCATTAATTTGGCTATGCCATATTCCAATTGTTTACTATCTTTGCATCAGATTTGGAGCACAAGCGGCCAACAGACTGCAACAGGCTCCTTTATCCCATAAAGCCAATTCGTTCAACCATAAAAAATTTAATCAAACATGGTAAATTATAAAGACCTCGGCCTTGTAAACACCCGCGAGATGTTTGCAAAAGCCGTACATGGCGGATATGCTATTCCGGCATTCAACTTCAACAACATGGAGCAGCTCCAGGCTATCATCAAGGCTGCTGCCGACACCAAATCGCCCGTAATCCTCCAGGTATCGAAAGGCGCCCGCAACTACGCCAACCCGATTCTGCTCCGTTACATGGCTCAGGGTGCTGTTGACTATGCCAAGAGCCTCGGTTGGGAACATCCCCAGATTGTACTCCACCTCGACCACGGCGACAGCTTCGAGCTCTGCAAGGATTGCATCGACCATGGCTTCTCTTCAGTGATGATTGACGGCTCTCACCTCCCCTACGAGGAAAACGTTGCCCTCACAAAGAAAGTGGTAGACTACGCTCACCAGTATGACGTAACTGTAGAAGGCGAGCTCGGCGTTCTCGCAGGTGTAGAGGACGAAGTATCTTCCGACCACCACACCTATACCGACCCCGAGGAAGTAATCGACTTCGTTACACGCACAGGCTGCGACTCCCTCGCCATCTCGATTGGTACCTCACACGGCGCATACAAGTTCACTCCCGAACAGTGCACACGCGACCCGAAGACCGGACGCCTCGTGCCCCCGCCACTCGCATTCGACGTGCTTGAAGGCGTTGAGGCCAAGCTCCCCGACTTCCCCATCGTACTCCACGGCTCATCTTCCGTTCCCCAGGAGTATGTCGACATCATCAACGCAAACGGCGGCAAGCTCCCCGATGCCATCGGTATCCCCGAAGAAGAGCTCCGCAAGGCTGCAAAGATGGATGTATGCAAAATCAACATCGACTCTGACAGCCGTCTCGCAATGACCGCTGCCGTACGTCGTGTATTCAACGAAAAGCCCGCCGAATTCGACCCCCGCAAATACCTCGGTCCGGCCCGCGAAGAAATGGAGAAACTCTACAAGCACAAGATTGTAGCCGTTCTCGGTTCTGAAGGCAAAGCTGAATAATCGCTGTCATTAAACTGACATACCCACACATACATCAGGCGGCATGCCGCGCCACTACGCGCGACCTGTCGCCTGATTTTTTTCTCACAATCAACTGAAAATACACAGCCGTCGCCACTACTGCATTATCCGATATGCAGGGTCCCGACGACATTTACGTTTTTCCATGAAAACAGGCAAATCAATACTTATCGCAACCGCAATGCTTGCAAACGCGGCATCAATGTGCGCACAACTCACATGGGCTTCAAAAGATATCCACTATGCGTCCGACTATGCCCTGCCCAATCAACTTACAACCGACACCCTCATTCACGCATGGCGCGGCGAACGCGTAGGCGCTGTCGCATTAATCCACATACCACAGGGACAGACCGCAGTGTGCTCAGCCAAGATATCAGGCCAGCTGCCTGCAAGCGCTTCATTTGTCGACTATGTGCTCACCGACGATTTCCGCAACTGCGGAATACACCCCGACACTCTCCCCGCTTGGCGCGTGCCCGACATAATCGACACCCAAGCCGGCAGTGTGCACCTTTCCGGCGAAACCCGCCCTGTATGGGTGACAGTCGAAGTGCCCCGCGACGCAAAGCCCGGCAAATATAAAGAGACACTTTCGGTTGACGGACAGCAGATATCACTCAATATCTCCGTATCGGAAATGACCCTGCCCAAGCCCTCACAACAAGCATTTCATCTCAATCTATGGCAACAGCCCTACTCCGTCGCCCGCTATGGCAAGGTAGAGCCCTGGAGCAAGGAACACTTCAATCTCCTTAAACCCTACGCCCAATACCTCGCCCGGGCCGGTCAGAGCACCGTCTCGGCCATACTGTTCTACGAGCCTTGGGGAGAGCAGAGCAACGACCTTTTCCTCCCTATGATAGAGACCACCAAAAAGGCCGACGGCTCTTGGAGCTACGACTACAGAATATTCGACAGATGGGTGCAGTTCATGGCCGACAACGGCATCGACGGCATGATTGAATGCTTCACCATGATTCCATGGGAAATGAATTTCCGCTACTACGATGAAAGCGCCGGCGAATACAGATTCCTAAAGACCACTACCGACACTCCTGAATACCGCGACCTATGGCTTAACTTCCTGAAAGCATTCGCCTCCCACCTCAAAGAAAAAGGATGGTTCGAACGCACAATGATAAGCATGGACGAGCGCAGCCTGTCCGACATGCTCAACGCCTACGCCATAATACAGGAAGCGGAACCCCGATTTAAGATATCGCTCGCCGGCAACTACCATCCCGAGCTTATCGACAAACTTTACAGCTATACCATCCTGCTTACCGAAGCATATCCCCCCGGCACTGTAGAGCGACGCCGCGAAAAAGGATTAGTAACAAATCTCTATACCTGTTGCTCGCGCCCCGAGCCCAACCTCTTCTCCAACAATGCATCGGCCGATGCCGTGTGGATTCCGGTCTACTGCACCTCGACCGGCCACGACGGATATCTCCACTGGAGCTTCATGAACTGGACCGACAATCCTCTTGACGACTCCCGCTTCAAACTATTTGCCCCAGGCGACACATACTTCATATACCCCGAAGGACGTTCGTCAGTGCGCTACGAACGTCTCGTAGAGGGCATACAGCTTAGTGAAAAAGCACGCCTGCTGCGAGAAAAATTCATCGCCAACGGCGATGCAGCCTCTCTTGACCGACTGGAAAAAGCCCTGAATCCAATAAAAATGGGCATCGTCGACACTCGCTCCACCACTGCAGCCACAGTCAATTATCTAAAAGCCACAATCGACCAGCTCTCTTCCCTATAGATGTTGTAGACGATCAGACTTCTTTATCAAAAAAATCATAAGCATAAAGCCGTCCGGACCAGTCCGGACGGCTTTATATGTATAAAAATACACTATGCTTTTACCTTGAGTCTCATTTTTAACCTATTTAAGTTTTTATTTAACTTTTATTTAACTTTTTTTGTTTAATAATATATATATAATTTCTCTAACTATTTTTAACTTTGCGTAAGCGACAGGCTTTCCAAACGAAAGAATAGCCTTACAAATCGACAAATTCTTAGAATGTATGCCAAGAAAGCACGGAATTTAATGATTTAACACCGACAAGCCAAGCCTGCTTCGATAATAGAACGAATTAACCTAAAACTAACATTAAAAATATGAAAACAATTGAAAAATATCTGATAGGAGCAATCCTGACAGTATTTCTGCCTCTGACAGCGGCAAGTTGCTCTTCATCCGACGACAATCCGCCGATTAGCGATTCCGGCATACACTTTTCTGTACCTGCCAAAATCGACATAATGCAGGGCGGCGACTATACATTCAATGTACCATCGGGCTCTGTGCCTCTGACTACCGATTTTCTCATGCTCGAGGCCTCAAACGGTGTGCTGCACATCTCGCCGATTGTAAGCGCTACAGAAAACAGCTTTACAGTACGCTTCAATCCAAGCGTTACCGATGGCTCATACCGGGCATACATAAAACGAGACGACCGCCGCATACCTCTCGGACAACTTTCCGTTGCCATTGTAGAAAGCATTATCGAGCCGGCCGAAGGCGCCACAATCTACGGCCTTGTCTCCACCGACGAAGGAGGTGTAAAGGGTGTCGTGGTATCTGATGGCATCGAAGTCACCACTACCGACGAAAACGGTGTATACAACCTCAAGTCCAACAAACATTACGGCTATGTATTCATATCCGTACCATCGGGATATGAAGTGGAGGCTGACGGAGTATTGCCACGAATGTACCGTCTTACTACAGCCGACAATACCAAAGCCGAACGCGCCGACTTCCGCCTCACACAGGTAGACGGACAGGATACCTACAAGGTATTCTTCCTCGGCGACATGCACCTGGCCAACCGCACCGACGACGCCGCACAGTTCCGGCAGTTCACCGCCGACTTCAACAACTACCGCAACTCATGCAGCGGACAGAAGATGTATGCCATCACACTCGGCGACATGACATGGGACCTCTACTGGTACGACAACAAATATGAAATCGCCGACTATATCAAGACCATCAACGAGCAGGTAAAGGATATACAGATATTCCACACCATGGGCAACCACGACTACGACTACAAGGCCTTCAACGACTTTGACGCAGCACTGCAGTACCGTACACACCTCGCCCCCGGCTACTACTCGTTCAATATCGGAAAGGTCCACTACATCGTGCTCGACGACATTGACTGCGACGGCTACGACGGCACAACGGCCCGACTATATACAAAAAATCTGTCCGACGACCAGCTCACATGGCTCGCAAAGGATCTCGCCTATGTCAATAAATCAACACCGGTCATTATTACCGCACACGCTCCGTTCTTCCGTCCTACCGAGACCGGAAGCTACAAGTACGACCACGATGCAGCAAGTACCGACCGTCTGCTCTCGCTCCTCGACGGATATAAGGTACACTTTGTGACCGGACATACCCACATGAACTACAACGTGCCCGCAGGCCATCAGGTGTCAGGCGGACGCGACATCATGGAACACAACGTCGCAGCCATATGCGCCTCATGGTGGTGGTCGGGACATCTGACCCCCGGACTCCATCTGTCTACCGACGGCACACCCGGCGGATATGCCATCTGGGATATCAACGGCACTGACATCAAATGGATTTACAAAGGCACTAATCTCAATGAAGATGTACAGTTCCGCTCATACGACCTCAATCAGGTAAGATTCAGCCTCAACGACGTACCCGACATGTCAGGTACAACAACAGCGACCAACGCTTTCAATAAGTACATCCAGGCATATCCGGCCAACTCCAACAACGAAGTTCTGATTAACGTATGGAACTGGAATCCATCGTGGACAATCACCGTAACTACCGAAAGCGGACAAACCCTTACATGCACTCCTGTAGGCGCGTACGACCCGCTCCACATTGCAGCACTCACAGTGAAACGCTTCAACAAAGCCAACCTGAAGAGCGCGCCGAGCTTTATTACCGAACTGTTCGTCCACTTCTTCAAGGTAAAGGCTCCCGATGCCACATCGACACTCAACATTACCGTGAAGGATGAGTTCGGCCACACATGGACAGAGGAAATGAAGCGTCCGAAAGCATTCTCTACCGATGCATACATGCAATGACATTTTCCATGCCCGACAAAACAATTAACCAACATCTAAAACCGGATGAAATTTTATGAAACCAACTAAGTCCTTAATTCTCTGTCTACTTATGTCGCTGATAGGCATATTGTCGGCAGCTGCCCAGAACAGAAAGGTGTCCGGACAGGTACTCGACTCTATGGATGAGCCGCTGGCAGGCGTTACCGTAATGGTAAGCGGCACCACCAACGGCGGTATGACTGATATCGACGGTAAGTTCACCCTTCAAGTACCCTCCTCGACTATCGAGCTGACATTCACATATGTAGGCTTCAAGACCCAGAAAATAAAAGTAGCACCCGGCACCGACAATCTGCAGGTAGTAATGCAGGAAGACGCCGTGATGCTCGAAGAAACAGTCGTGATAGGCTACGGCACACAAAAGAAAGTCAATGTGACCGGCGCTGTCGCAAGCATAGGCGGAAAGGAACTCGAAAACCGTGTGTCACATTCGCTTACCAACATGCTCCAGGGCTCTGTGGCCGGTCTCAACGTCACCACCTCATCATCCGTGCCCGGCGAGTCGGCTAAAATCAATGTGCGCGGTACCACCTCAATCAACAAAACCAATCCCCTCGTGCTCATCGACGGAGCCGAGGGCGACCTCTCACGCGTCAACCCCAACGACGTAGAGTCGATTTCCGTTATCAAGGATGCATCGGCTGCCGCCGTATATGGCGCACGCGCTGCCTTCGGTGTGATTCTCGTCACCACAAAGAGCGGCTCGGAGAAGGACGGCAAAGCTACCGTGCGATACAGCGGACGTGTAGGCTGGGAAGAACCCACCACCTCTACCGACTACATTAACACCGGTTATTGGTCGGTATACATCGTAAATCTCTTCCAGAATGCCACCCGCGGCACCAACTATATCAACTATACCGACTACGACATGCAGCAACTCCTTGCCCGCGTCAACGACAAGACCGAGCACCCCGACCGTCCATGGGTGGTAGAGGAGACCCGCAACGGACGCCGCCAGTGGGTATACTACGGCAACTACGACTGGTATCATACATTCTTCAGCGAGAGACATCCCTCTACACAGCACAATGTATCGGTAAGCGGAAAGACCAAGGATGTCAAGTACTACCTCTCCGGTGGACTTGACTGGCAGAAAGGCATAATCAAGACTAATCCTGATATTTTCCGCAAATACAATCTGCGCTCCAAGATTGACTTCCGCATCAACAAATGGGCTACAATGTCCAACAATACATCATACTACTCCTCACAGTATGAGTTCCAGGGCGACGGCTCCGTTGAAAACACTATGATTTATGCCACACGCCACGCTTTGGCATGCTTCCCTCAGAAGAATCCCGACGGCACATGGCTCTACTCCACTCCCTACACATCCTATAATGTAGCCAACGGCCGCCACATCCTTGTTGGAGAAGGCTCTCACCGCAATGTAAACCGCATCAACGACTTCTCCAACACCACACGTCTGGTCATCAATCCCATCAAGCAGCTGAGCATCACCGGCGACTTCACATTCCGGTTCTACCAGTTGCGCAACACAAGCCGTTCGCAGAATATGACATATCGTGTGTATCCCGACGAAGCATTGAAATCATACGTAACAGGTGCCGGAGAAGACCGACTCGACGAATCGGTAAAGACGCGCAACTATCTTGCATACAACATCTACGCCACATACAACGACACATTTGCCGATGCCCACAATGTCACAATAACGGCAGGCTACAACAATGAATCATGGAAGAGCAAGGATATCAACGTAGCCGCAGGCAACCTCTCGTCGTCCGCACTCGACGACCTTAAGCTCGCTACCGGATTCGCTTCCGACAACAATTATGGAGGCGGACAGAACCAGTATGTCCTCTCAGGCATATTCGGACGCGTGAACTATGACTACAAAGGACGCTACCTCTTCGAAGCCAGCGGACGCTACGACGGTTCGTCGCGTTTCGGCCGCGGCTCTCGCTGGGGATTCTTCCCTTCGGCTTCTCTCGGATGGCGTATCTCTGAAGAATCATTCTTCGCAGGAGCACGCGACATCGTTGACAATCTTAAAATCAGATTATCCTACGGTAGCCTCGGCAACCAGAATGTATCCTCTTACTATACATTCCTACGCCTCGTGTCGATAAAAGACTTCGACAGTTTCACATTCGGCGACGGCACAATCGGAAAATACTCCAGCCTCAGCGCACCGATTGCCGACGACCTCACTTGGGAGAAAGCCAACCAGTATAACCTTGGTATCGACTACTCGATGCTCAACGGCCGACTCAACTTTACCGCTGACGCATATATCCGCGACACCAAGGACATGCTTACCGAAGGTATAGCCCTGCCGTCGGTATACGGCGCCGATGTCCCCGACATGAACACCGCCGATCTCCGCACCAAAGGATATGAAATCGCTCTGAGCTGGCGCGACAATTTCCAGCTCTTCGGCAATCCCTTCGATTACAGCGTAGGATTCAACCTGAGCGACTACAGAAGCGAAATCACCAAGTACGATAATCCTACAAAGTCATTCGCAAAGAAATACTACGTAGGAATGCGCATCGGTGAAATCTGGGGCTACCGCACCGACGGACTGTTCAAGACCGATGAAGAAGCCGCCCAATATGCAGCCTCACATACTTTCTCATCGCGACTCACAGGCAACCTTACCGGCGGATGGAAAGCCGGCGACCTCAAGATTCTTGACCTTGACGGCGATGGATTCATCGGCGAGACAGGCAACGAGACTGCCGACGCTCCCGGCGACCGCACTATCATAGGCAACTCGCTCCCCAGCCTATCATATGGCATCACAGGCAGCATACGATACTTCGGATTCGACGTCTCTGTATTCTTCCAGGGCACCGGCAACCACTATTGGTATCCCGAAAACCAGTCGATGCCCTTCTGGGGTGCATACGGATATCCCTACAACTCCTTCATTCCGACCAATTTCCTCGACAATGTATGGGCTGAGGACAATCCCGACGCATACTTCATACGCCCGCGCTCCAATATGTCGACCGGCGGATACCTGCGCGATGCCAACGACCGATACCTGCAGAACGCCCGCTACCTGCGTCTGAAAAATCTCACCGTAGGATACACCATTCCCGCAAAAGTGACAAAGAAGGCAGGCATAGACCAGGTACGCGTATACTTCTCCGGAGAAAACCTCCATTACTGGTCGCCCATGAAGAAGCATACAAAATATGTTGACCCCGAAGCCGCCATACAACGCGGAGACAAGACCGGTGCCGACGCCAACAACGCATTCTACCCCTGGCAGAAGACATTCATGTTTGGCCTCGACATTACATTCTAATCCTGTAAAAGCCGTATAATCATGAAAAAATATATAATCCCCATCGTGATGCTTCTTGCTGTCGGAGCGACATCATGCGACGACGCGCTCGATCTGGAACCCCAGGACCGCATTACCGACAAAGACTACTTCAATACCGAGAACGACCTGATGCTGTTCTCCAACCCGTTTTACAACAATATCCTTCCTAAAAAAGCCTACGACAGTCAGAGCGACCTCATCGTAGCCCAGGACTTAAGCAATGAACTCCGCGGAGGATCATTCCGCCCTATCCCGAAGACCTCGGGCGGCGGTGGATGGAAGTGGACCGACCTGCGACGTATCAACACACTTCTGGAGAATGTCGACAAGTGCGACAATCCTTCAGCCGTAGTTAAATACACTGCTATAACCAGATTCTTCCGTGCATATTTCTATTTCGACAAGGTAGTGCGCTTTGGCGATGTGCCCTGGTACGACACTCAGATAGGCTCTACCAACAAGGACTTGCTGTACAAAGCTCGCGATTCACGCGAACTGGTTATGACCAAGATGCTCGAGGATGTCAATTATGCAATCGAGAATCTGCCCGACCACAAAGCGCAGACCAATGTGCCCTATCGTGTGACAAAATGGGCTGCTCTCGCTCTGAAATCACAGTTCTGCCTCTTTGAAGGTACATTCCGCAAATACCACGGACTACAGATTGAAGGTCACGATGCGGAATACTATCTGAAACAGTCGGCCGAGGCTGCAGCCGAACTTATCGAAAACGGTCCATACAAAATATGGTCGTCAGGCAAGCCTGCATCCGACTACCGCGACCTCTTCATAGCTGAAAACGCCAACGCCGACGAGTATATCCTCGCCATAAAGTATGACAACAAGATTCCAATGTGCCACGACGCATATGGATTCTCATTTACAACAGCCCGCGGCATGCCAGGATACACCCGCAAGTTTATCAACATGTATCTGATGAAAGACGGCACAAAATTTACCGACCGTGCCGGATGGCAGGAAATGACATATGCCGACGAAATCAAAAACCGCGACCCTCGCCTGAGCCAGTCAATTCGCACTCCCGGATTTACCCTCAACAAGAAGGTACATAATCCCAACCTCTCGGAGTCAGTGACCGGCTACAACCCGATTAAATTCGTGCCCGACGGCGTCACACGCAACGACTACTGCAGCAACGACCTTCCCGTATTCCGTATTGCCGAGGTAATGCTCAACTACGCAGAAGCACGTGCCGAACTTGGCGAACTCACACAGGATGACCTCGACAAGACCGTCAACAAAATACGTGACCGCGTGAGCATGCCTCATCTCGACATGGCTGAAGCCAACGCAAACCCAGACTACTATCTCTCGTCGACAGAATACGGATATCCCAACGTAGGCGGAGCAAACAAAGGCGTGATTCTTGAGATTCGTCGCGAACGTGCCGTAGAGCTGAGCCAGGAGGGCGACCGCTGGGCCGACATACGCCGATGGAAAGCCGGAAAATGCTATGACCAGCCTATCACCGGAATGTATTTCCCCGGAGCCGGTTCATACGATCTTGATGGCGACGGAAAACCTGAGATTGTACTCTACAGAGCCGACCAGGCCAAGCCCGACGTGGCCGGCGCACAGGTATACATGATTGGTTCGGAAGTAAAGCTCACACAGGGCGACAAAGGATATGTAAACTATCATGGCACGGTAGAACGCACCCCCTTCAACGAAGATCGCGACTACTACTACCCCATATCCTCCTACGATATCGATCTATATAAGGCAGCCGGATATCCTCTTGTTCAGAACCCCGGCTGGTTCTAAACGACTGGTCTGATTTATCATGAACAGTTTCTTATAAATACCTCATTGTTTATTTAACAACAATTACAACGATGAAAATCCAACATTATATAATGACAGCGCTCGTGCTGCTGACCGCGTGCCTCGTATCGGGATGCAACGATGATGATGACAACGCATCAAAGGCCAAGGCAGTGCTTGCCAGCGCCAACAGCCTTACTTTCGACGGTCTGGAGGCGACTCCCCAGATTATCACAGTATATTCCGATGCCCGATGGGAAGCCGAGGCTCCGGAATGGATTACAGTGTCACCAGCCACCGGAGAAGGCATAACCGAAGTGACAGTATGCGTAATAGACAACCTCCGCGAAGGTGCGCTCGATAACCCGAGGAAAGCTGAACTGGTGTTCAAGGGCGCCACACTTGCCAGCCGTTCTGCCGTAGTTGTCTCTCAGAGAGGCGACAACTACCGCGACTGTACACAGTATACTCCCGACAAAGTTTATGAAGTAGCCGACGAGACCTATATGGTTTTCACCGATGCTCTCGTAATATCAAAGACCTCCGAAGGCTACATACTATCCGATGACAACTGCTCGGATTACATTTATCTGAAGAGCAAACAGCAGGCTCAGGCAGGCGACAAGGTGACAGTAAAAGCCCAGAAGATGTCGGATAGCCAGAAGATGGCATATCTCGAGGCAGAAGAGATGACTGTCAACTCAAGCAACAACACCATAAACCGAGCAGAGGCTACCGATATCACAGCCGATATCGACACATATACCTCGACAAAGCGCGACTATGTGGCCGTTGAGGGAGTGCTTGCTGGCAAGACAATCACAGTAGCCGATGCCAAATATGCCATAACACTTGCCGATGTGCCGGCATCAGTCAATCTGAGCGACCTCGAAGGACATACCATAAAAGCCTTTGGTTATTTCGCAGGCGTGGCTGCACCATATGTGCGCATCTACCTCGAATCCGTGACTGACCTCGGAGAAGCCCAGGTAATCTATTGGAGCGAAGATTTCGAATGGCTTGCACCGTTCGCCCAGGCAAGTGGAGCCGGCCGCACTGTCGAGACCGACGATCTCAATGCCACAGCCCCACAGATTGTCAAGGCATCCGCCAACGGTACCACAGCACTCGAATATGCCGAGAGCCTCGGATACGAGTTCCTCCGCGTCACCACAAAGACAGCTGGAGAATGTATCTACATTCAGGAGAACTACCTGAAATTCGGAAAAACATCTTACCAGGCCGGCATCGTCCTCCCCGCGATTAAAACTGTACCTGCCGACGCATCAGGTGTGCTTCTTGAATTTGACTGGTGTCCGATGCGCCAGGGTTCAGGCAAGATTGACCCCGTCGACCTTATTGTAATAATCAAGAACGGCAGCGACGAGACCACCCTCACCGTACCGACCCACAACTGGCCCAACGGTCACGTACTCGAATGGATAAAGGCGACTGTCAGCCTCGACGGCATAAAGATAGACAAGGATACCAGAATAACAATCCGTCAGATTGACGAACAGTGGCCCGCAGCCACCGCCAACCGCTGGTTCCTCGACAACATCCGCATCTACTCCAAGCTCTGATACACTGAGTCACCCTTAATATAAAGAGAGCGTTTCACCGATAGTGAAACGCTCTCTTTATATTAAGGGGAATATTCGTTAATGCCTATTAAACCCGTTACCGGCGCGGCAGAAGCAGAAGCACAGGGGTGTCAACATCTGCCTCCGGCGAAGAGTCGGACAGATACAAAGAATTAGCCGAAAGATAACGGTCAACTCGCATTATCGCACGGTCAAGCAGAGGCGCATCCTGCACGCGCAGGGTAAGGGCTCGACGATGGGCATCGGTAAGACGCTCGGAGGCACACACAGCCACCACGCCCGATACAAAAATCGTCTGCGGCACCTCTCCGTCAAACGGGCGGATTATCACATTGCCCCCGTCAGCCGATACTATAGAATTGCGATATAAGCGTCCGCGGTGAAGCACACCGAGAGCCAGATACTGTAACTTTGACATATGGGTTATTCGCGGCCGGGAGTATACGTACGCACCGACGCGCGGTCGTAATGGTCGGGAGAGAAACGCGTGCGTACAAGTGCGATACTGTCGATATAGGCAGCCTCTCCAGGAGCCGGCGATACTGTGGCGAAGCCATACACATTCTGTGCCGTACGGGCTGTGTCAATCTGCATCACTATCTCGCTCCAGCCTTGTCCGGTGGTTGTGCCGGTCATATAATCGGAAGTTCCGTCGGTATACTGCGCGGCAATGGCGTAGTAAAGCGGTGACTGCATATTGCTTTTATAGAAACGCCAGGTGTAGATATCTCCTGTCTCCCAGTTTTCGTCGCGCCTCAGATTGAAACGCACCATAGCATCGGGCTGTCCGTAGAAATAACGGTGCATACGGCTCTCGGGCCATGCATCGGCCGAGTCACCGACAACAGCCATGTCGACACGCGCCCCACCTTGGTCAGCATCAACTTCAGCAACCTCCGACTCAAGCCGAGCTATCACATCGTCGTACACCTCAATATATTTTTCTATATTGTGGCCATACCACACCATAGATGTATCAAACTGCTCCTGGGTGACCCCATGCCTCAGTAGCACCGACTGCTTCATGACCTTACGCATAGAGTCGGAGCCATAACGGGTACGGTTGAGGTCGACCACCCCCTCTGCCTTATGTATGTCGGTAAGGAGATCGACCATCTGCTTTTTTTTAAGCACATAGTCAGGAGTGCGGTCACAGGCACCTGCGACACCAAGCAGAATCAGTGAGGCGGGAACAAGAAGAGAGCGATGGCGCATCATTCTACAGTAGGTTTAGGCTCCTCATCCTCGGGAATGGACAGGGCCTTTGAGTAAAACAATATCAAGACGAGAATTCCCACCGTAATAGCGGCGTCGGCGATATTGAATATCGGCTGAAAGAACAGAAAGAACTGGCCGCCGATAAACGGCACCCAGTCGGGCCAATAAAAGCTGAATAACGGAAAATAAAGCATATCCACTACCTTTCCGTGAAACAACGGCGCATAGCCCCCGTCAGGCGGAAACATCTGGGCGACAGCCGGTGGCATAGGATTATTGAATATCATCCCATAAAACACCGAATCGATGATATTGCCGGCAGCACCGGCAGTAATCAGCGCCACGCATGCCATGAAACCCGCAGAATACCGTGGCTTATCCTTTATGCGGAATATTGCGTATATAAGCGCGCCTACCGCCACAATTCTGAACAGGGTAAGAAACAGCTTGCTCCCCATCTCCATACCGAAAGCCATGCCGTTGTTCTCGATAAAATATATCTGAAACCAATCAGTAACAAAAATACTCTCGCCAAGATACATATGGGTCTTAATCCAGATTTTTACAATCTGGTCCACAAGCAGCACGGCAATTATAATAATGGCGGCAAGCCATCCCTTGGAAAGCCTCATATACGGAAAAACGTTTAAATAAAATCCCGTACCGGCAACCGCTTGAAAGGTACCGGTACGGAGACAATAGGTGTATATCAGCGTTTGCGGCCCGACTCCTTGGCCTCTACGCTGAGAGTAGCATGGGGCACTGCCATAAGGCGCTCCTTGGGTATGAGTTTGCCTGTTTGGCGACAGATACCGTATGTTTTGTTTTCAATACGTATAAGAGCTGCCTGCAGATGCTGTATGAACTTCATCTGACGCTGAGCCAACTGGCCGGCTTCCTCCTTACCGAGAGTGCTTGCGCCCTCTTCGAGTACCTTGAATGTAGGAGACGTATCGGCTGTGTCATTGCCGTCGCTGTTCATCACGTTGGCCTTCAGCAGTTCATAGTCTTTCTGAGCCTTATCGAGCTTTTTCAGTATGAGTTCCTTGAACTCCTGCAGCTCTTCATCGGTATAGCGAGTTTTTTCACTCATATGTGTTAATGTAGGGGGATAAGTAATTATACAATGCTTATTCTTGCCACCAAAGTGATACCGTCGATATCAAGAACTGCAGCATCTGAATCCGATTCGTCGACCGGGGCGACAGAAAGCTCGGTAGCGAGTACCTGACGGCTTATATAGTCGGCAAACGTATCGAGCGCCTCGTCGGTAGCCGGATTTGGGGCAAACTGAAGGCGGATTTTGTCGGTAATGTTGAATCCGCGCTCCTTGCGTAGATTCTGTATGCGGTTTACCACATCGCGGGCGATACCCTCACGACGCAGTTCGTCAGTTACAGTCACATCCAGAGCCACTGTGACAGTGCCGTCGGTAGCGACCTCCCATCCTGGGATATCCTCACTCACGATATCCACGTCGGCCACCTCTATAGTGGCCTCCCCTCCGTCAAGGTCAAGAGTAATCGAGCCTTCACGGGTGAGGCGGGCGATATCGGCCTGCGACAGTGCGGCAAGTGCAGCGGCGGCGGCTTTCATCTGCTTGCCGAGCTTCTTGCCGAGCTTCTTGAAGTCGGGCTTAACGCGTTTTACCATCACGCCATCCTCATCGGTCACTATACGCATCTCTTTCACATTGACCTCGCTGAGAATAAGGTCGGCCATAGTGCGGAGCATGGCAGCCTGACGCTCGTCGGCGACAGGCACCATAAGTGTAGCCAGTGGCTGGCGCACCTTAATGTTTACCTTGCGGCGAAGTGCAAGCACCATCGATGTAATCTGCTGTGCCAATCGCATACGCTCCTCGAGGTCAGTGTCACTTGCGCCCGCCTGAGGGAAGAGGGCGAGATGCACCGATTCGGTAGTACCGCGTGTCACGGCTGTCAGGTCCTTATACAGACGGTCGGCAAAGAATGGAGCCACAGGGGCCATCAGCAGAGCTACAGTCTCAAGACAGGTATAGAGTGTCTGGTATGCCGACAGTTTGTCAGCATCCATCTCCTTGCCCCAGAAACGCTTGCGGTTAAGGCGCACATACCAGTTGGACAGGTTGTCCTGTACAAATTCGCTGATTGCACGGGCCGCCTTGGTCGGCTCATAGTCGTCAAGATCAGCATCGACCTCGCGGATAAGGGTATTGAGTACCGAAAGAATCCAGCGGTCGATTTCGGGACGCTCCTCCACAGGTATCTGCGGCTGGGAATTGTCAAATCCGTCGACATTGGCGTAAAGAGCGAAGAAGGAATATGTATTGAATAGTGTTCCGAAGAACTTGCGCACAGTCTCCTCCACGCCTGCGGGGTCATACTTGAGATTGTCCCATGGCGACGAGTTGCTGATCATATACCAACGCAAGGGATCGGAACCGTAAGTCTCTATGGCCTTGAACGGGTCGACAGCGTTGCCGAGACGCTTCGACATCTTGTTGCCGTTTTTGTCAAGCACGAGCCCGTTGGACACCACAGCCTTGTATGCCACGGAGTCAAACACCATGCCGGCAATGGCATGAAGAGTAAAGAACCATCCGCGAGTCTGGTCGACACCCTCGGCGATAAAGTCGGCAGGGAAAAGATCACCGCGGTCAAATGCATCCTTATTCTCAAACGGATAGTGAATCTGGGCATAAGGCATCGAGCCTGAGTCAAACCATACGTCGATAAGGTCGAGTTCGCGGTGCATAGGCTGTCCGGTAGGACTTACCAGCACGATATCGTCGACATACGGACGATGGAGGTCTATTTTCTCATAGTTATCCTTAGAATAATCGCCCGGCACGAATCCACGGTCGCGGTAAGGATTGCTCTTCATCACCCCGGCCTCTACAGCCTTGTCAATTTCGCTATAGAGAGTGGCCACCGAGTCAATACATATCTCCTCGGTACCGTCGGCATTGCGCCATATCGGGAGCGGAGTGCCCCAATAGCGGCTGCGGCTCAGATTCCAGTCCTGGAGATTTTCAAGCCACTTGCCGAATCGGCCTGTCCCGGTAGCCTCGGGCTTCCATTTTATTGTCTTGTTGTTGGCCATAAGTGCCTCGCGGGCCGCGGTAGTACGTATAAACCAACTGTCGAGCGGATAATACAACACCGGCTTGTCGGTGCGCCAGCAATGTGGATAGTTGTGCACATGCTTTTCGATGCGGAAAGCCTCGCCGGCCTTCTTCATCTCCATCGCTATCACAATATTGAGGTCCTCGGCCTTGGCTGCGACAGCCTCATCGTATTTTCCGTCGGGATTAAAGCGCGGGTCGTAGGCATTCTTCACATACTCTCCGGCATGGCGGGTATATGCGGATGTATCGACACAAGCCTCTACGAAAGAGGGCGCAAGCTCGTCGACCGTATAATATTTTCCGGTAAGGTCAACCATCGGGCGAGTCTCACCCTTGGGAGTCACCATATAAAGGCCCGGCACTCCGGCTGCCTTGGCCACCTTGGCGTCGTCGGCACCGAATGTCGGAGCGATATGCACGATACCCGTGCCGTCCTCGGTCGTAACATAGTCGCCCGGAATTACACGGAAAGCCTCATCGGCAAGTTCCACGAAAGTATCGCGGCCGGCGGTAAATGTCTTGTCGGGATGTGCGGAGGCATACCCGCGCACAAACTCCGGCGCCAGATGGTTCACCTTCTCGCAAGGCTTCACCCAAGGCATCAACTGACGGTAACGCATGCCGATAAGGTCGGAGGCGGCATATACGGCTGCCACTCGGTAAGGAACCACCTTGTCGCCGGGCGTGTATACCATCTCGGCCTCGGCACCTTCGGGCTTGAAGTATGCGGCCACACGGTCTTTTGCCATGATGGCCGAAATCTTGTCGCCTGTATAGGGGTTGAAAGTGCGCACAAGGGCATACTCAATCTTGGGACCCACACACAGAGCGGTGTTCGAGGGTAGAGTCCAGGGAGTAGTTGTCCAGGCGAGGAACACCGGTGTGCCCCATTCCGCCATCTCGGGCTTCGGCTCTTCGATTACGAACTGTGCGGTTACTGTAGTATCCTTCACATCACGGTAGCAGCCCGGCTGGTTCAGTTCATGGCTGCTGAGACCGGTTCCGGCCGCAGGCGAATAGGGCTGGATTGTATAGCCCTTGTAAAGATAGCCTTTCTTATGTAGTTGGCTGAGAAGCCACCACACCGACTCGATAAAGCGGTTGTCGTAGGTGATATACGGATCGTTCATATCGACCCAGTATCCCATCGAATTGGTAAGATTCTCCCACTCGCGGGTATATTTCATGACCTCGCGGCGGCAGGCTGCATTGTATTCGTCGACCGAAATTTTTGTACCGATATCAGTCTTCTTTATGCCGAGGCTTTTCTCCACGCCGAGCTCAACAGGCAGACCGTGGGTATCCCAGCCGGCCTTACGCTTCACCTGGAAGCCCTTCATGGTCTTGTAGCGGCAGAAAGTATCCTTGATAGTACGAGCGATAACATGATGAATGCCAGGCATTCCGTTGGCTGAAGGGGGACCCTCATAGAACACAAACGACGGAGCGCCCTCGCGCACCTTCATGCTCTGCTCAAACAAGTGCTCGTCGTTCCAGCCCTGAAGCACCTGACGGTTTACCTCAGAGAGGTTGAGCTTGTCGTACTCGTTAAATTTCTTGCTCATACTATATGACGGATGATATTAGTGTAATCTGAATAGCTTTAAAAAGTTCCGCAAAGTTACTAATATTTATTTGTTCAGGCAAATATGCGCGCACGTGCAAAAAATGCCGGAGATTTCAGCGTCTCCGGCATTAACTGTCTTCTGAATAGAACCCGATACAGTCTATTTTCAGCGCATTTCAAGATAAGTCACCTTGTCCATGTCACCGTAGTCAAGATTTTCTCCACCCATGCCCCAGATGAACATATAGTTGCTTGTGCCGGCCGCAGCATGAATGCTCCATTCGGGAGCCATAACAGCCTGCTCGTTGTGGAGCCAGATAAGACGGTTCTCCTGAGGCTCGCCCATAAGATGGCATATGGCATTACCTTCAGGCACATTGAAGTAAAAATACACCTCGACACGGCGGTCGTGGGTATGTGCCGGCATAGTGTTCCACACGCTGCCTGGCTTCAGTTCGGTCAGTCCCATCTGCAGCTGGCATGGACCCTCTTCAAGCACATTCGACACGATGAGCTGATTGATTACTCTGTCGTTGCTCTCCTCCATCTTTCCGGCGGCAAAAGAGTTGGCCTTGATTGAGCCCTTGCGTCCGTCGATAGTCACGAGCTGGGTCTTGTAGGCTTTGTGGGCAGGAGTGGAATTGAGATAGAAACGTGCGGGATTGGCGGCATCTTTCGAGCGAAATGTAACATTCTTGTTGCCGCGCCCCACATAGAGCGCGTCCTTGAAGTGCAATTCATACTCCTTGCCGTCGACACTTACGATACCGTCGCCGCCGACATTTATCACACCCAGTTCGCGACGTTCAAGAAAGTACTGCGATTTCAGAGGCTCGATTGACTCGAGTTCAACAGCCTTTTCCACCGGAACAACTCCGCCGTACACAATACGGTCGTAGAGCGAATAGGTAAGATTGACTTTGTCCTGCTCCATTACCTTGGGCATCATGAAGTGCGAACGCAACTGGTCTGTATCATAATGCTTCACATCATCGGGATGGCATGCGCGGAGTATACTATAACTGGTCTGTGCGGAGGCTGCAATTGCTGTCATAGCGAGGGCCAATGTTAAATTTTTTTTCATTATTGCTGTATGTTATAACTTGAGTCTATTATACTGTTTCGGGCTCACGGGCTGAAGATAAACCGGCTATTCTGAATCGGTTCCATGCCACCAGACCCATGGTCAGAAGTGATATCAGTCCGACACCTATATAACCCATATTATTAGTGAACTGAAATACAATCCATGCCATCGGGCTGCCGGCAAAATCAAGGCTTCCACCCTCGAAGCCCTGAGGTATGGCCACGGCACTGTCGCCGGTAGCGGCATATACGTCGCGGGCCGCAAGCGAGAACCACGATGCGAGTGCTGTAACCGAATAAAGCGCTATCACCATCACCACCAGGCCTACGATGAAAGTCTTCACTACATTGCCCTTGGTAAACGGGAGTACGAGTGGAAACACATAGAACATGCCGGCAAGCGAGGCCAGAGGAAGAAACTGGTTACCCGGCAGAACCACGGCGAGGAGCAATGTCACAGGTATAAGGAGCAACGACACGACAAGCGTGGTGGGGTGTCCGATGACAAGAGCCGGACTCATACCGATGGAGAGTCCCTCGGCGCCCTTGAACTTACGCGCTATCAGCGAACGCGTAGCGTCGGATATCGGCTTAAGCCCTTCGATAAAGAGCACCGTTATGCGCGGTATAAGCTCCATCACGGCACCCATCTTTATGCCGAGGCCGAGGATGTAAGGAATCCTGTCGGCAATCTCGCCAAATGAGCGACATGTAAGGCAACCTATACCTATGCCGACCACCACTCCCAGGAAAAGCGGTTCGCCGAGAAGTCCGAATTTCTTTTTAAGTCCCTCGGCGTCAATCTCCAGACGATTCATACCGGGAATCCGGTCAAGAGCCTTGTTGATAATCCACGCGAATGGAGCAAAACCGGCACAGAATGGCTGCGGGATAGAAATGCCATCCATGCCTTTGTAGAACTGCTGGAATTTTGAGGCAGTCATATCGGCAATCACCAGTGTGATTATATAGCATACGATAGCTCCGAAGAATCCCGTTGCAAGCGAGCCGCTGGCAAAGTATACCACAGCTCCGATAAAGGCGAAATGCCAATAGTTCCAGAGATCGATGTTGACGGTGCGTGTAGTGCGTGTCACCAGCATCAGAAGGTTGACACCCAGACACACCGGAATGATAAACGCACCCACCGCAGTGTTGTAGGCGACAGCCGCAGCCGCGGGCCAGCCCATGTCAAACACATGCAGCTGCAGATCGTATATCTCGACCACTCCGTCGAGCGCAGGTCCGAGAGTGGTAGTCAGAAGGGCTGTCACAATACTCAGCCCGACAAAACCGACTCCGACTTTAAGGCCGCTCTTAAGAGCGTCACCCAGTCTGATGCCGATACATAGCCCGAGTATCGTAAAGATAATGGGCATCATCACGGCCGCACCCAGACCGATGATATATTTAAATACTTCTTCCATTATTTATTTCTATTATTAGAGCTTGTTTAATACTGTTACCTCCAGAGGTGAGTTGATTCGGCGCGCAAACGACTGCATGAGGTCCATCCAATATTCAGGTGTCGGTATGTCATGCTTGCTCCATCCCGCTCCCCAATAATACACGTAGTCACTTCCCGGAGCATAACTGCTGAGCAACGCCATATGTCCGATAGCGTCGGCTTTCATTTCCGGCAATGGAAGAAAAGCTACTGTCGGATGTGTGGCGTCACCCGACGCCGGGATAAAGGCTCCGATATATATCACGCCGTTGCCGGCACATGGATTGTCGGTAGAATCGGCATAGGCTATGATATTTAAATCAGAATCCCACATACTTCCGTCCGGATTCTGTCGGTGCACGACAATACCGGTGGCAAGCGTACGGGAATCGGAAAGACTGTCATAGCGCACTACTGCACGGTTAAGCAGCGCACCGGAGTCAAGAGTAAGCAGCCGATGTTCGATTACTGAAGTGTCGCCCCCTACGGCCAATGGTCCGAAAATCATGTCGACAGTGAATCTCAGAGGGCCGTTGTCAAGAATTTCACATGACTGATAGCTACGCGGATATACCAGCGTCGAGTCGGCAAGCATGAATGCTGACGCCCCGGCTCCAAGTGTAGGGCCTACCGTATACGGATCCATACCGGTACCACTGTCGACATGGTATGAAATCCAACGCTGCAGAGAGTCGGCCTCCTCACTGCGCCCCTCTTCCCGGAGTCTGTGCAACCGATCCCAGTTGGACTGTGTGAGTTCACGCGTATAACGCTCGTCGACGGCAGGATAGTCGACACTTTTAGTATGGATATCATAACCGAATACCATACCCCCGTTGGCTTGATAGGCCGGACCATATGCCCGATAGCCTGACCATTGGTTTTCCCATACGAGGTCGTCGGCCCGGTCGGGATAAACGCGTCCTACCGCCACGGTATCGACCGTAGCGGGCACACCCTCTTCGATATAATACACAGCGGTGGCGAGAGGAGCCACAGTAGCAGGAAATATGAGCAGACTGTCATACGTAATCTGATACGGCATTTCTGCGCCGGATGCATCACGTATCATGAATGAACGACCAGATGGCAGTGAAAGCTCTGCCATAGGAATTTCTACAATCTCGTTCTTTCTTGCCTCATCAATAGTATTGCTTATCTCTATCACAGACGGATTACCGCATCCGGCAATTACAGATGCAATTCCGGAGGATATCAGAAGGATAAAGCGCATGATTACTTTGGTTGTTTTCCAATATAGGCAAGTATGCCGCCATCGACATAGAGGATATGTCCGTTGACAAAGTCGGAGGCATCGGAAGCAAGGAATACGGCAGGCCCCATGAGGTCTTCAGGTGTGCCCCAGCGTCCGGCAGGAGTCTTTGATACAATAAACTGGTCAAAAGGATGGCGTGAGCCGTCGGCCTGACGTTCGCGCAGCGGCGCAGTCTGCTCGGTGGCGATATATCCCGGACCTATGCCATTGCACTGGATGTTTGCCTCACCGTATTCTGAGCATATATTGCGTGTGAGCATCTTGAGCCCTCCCTTGGCGGCCGCATAGGCGCTCACTGTCTCCCGGCCAAGCTCGCTCATCATCGAACACACATTGATAATCTTGCCGTGACCTTTGCCTATCATGCCGGGAATCACAGCCTTTGACACGATAAACGGAGCTATAAGGTCGACATCGACAACGCGACGGAAATCATCAACATCCATCTCTTCCATAGGGATGCGCTTGATAATGCCGGCATTGTTTACGAGAATATCAATTGTACCCACAGTTTTTTCGATGTCGGCGACCATAGCCTTTACGGCCTCTTCGTCGGTGACATCGCATACGTAGCCCTTTGCATCGATGCCAAGGTCGCGGTACGCTTTTAGTCCGCGGTCGACGGTCTCCTGTCGCGAACAGTTAAACACAATTTTAGCACCAGCTTCGGCATAAGCCTGAGCTATGGCCAGACCGATACCATATGCGGCACCGGTAACGAGGGCAATACGCCCTTCGAGAGAGAAATTCACCATGATTTATTATATATCTGTCTATGAATTTGGAATACTGTACCAGATTCCGGTTAACGTATCTGCAAATTTATCAAAATTTCCTATAATTGACCTCGGAATTTAGTAATTTTGCCCATAGCTGACATAAAATTACTCTGACATATGGACGAATTTGATATCGACGAGCTTTATTATATGGCTGTCGACCTTCTGCGCAACCTCATATCCACACCCTCTACAAGTCGAAACGAGAATGCCGCGGCCGATTTGGTCGAGAACTGTTTTGCCAATCTTGGCCTCAAGTCTTCGCGTCACGGCAACAATGTCTGGGCTGTAGTGCCGGGGTATGACCCTTGCAAACCGACCATTCTCCTAAACTCACATATCGACACGGTAAAACCTGTGGCAGGATGGACGCGCGACCCATACTCACCGGAGGAAGACGAGGATACGGGCCGGCTATACGGCCTGGGGAGCAACGATGCGGGTGCGTCGCTTGTGTCGCTCATAGCGGCTTTCGCATACATGGCAGGAAGGCCGAGGACATACAATCTCGTGATGCTCGCCTCGGCCGAAGAGGAAGTGAGCGGACGCGACGGTATCGAGTCGGCTCTCAAAGTGATGCCGAAGATTGATGTCGCCATTGTTGGAGAACCGACAGGTATGCGCCCCGCTATCGCAGAGAAAGGCCTCATGGTGCTTGACGGAGAAGTACATGGGGTTGCCGGACACGCGGCTCGCGACGAAGGTGTCAATGCAATATACAAAGCTATCGATGTGATTGGGATACTACGTGAAATGCAGTTTGACAAGGTGTCGCCGACACTCGGTCCGGTTAAGATTTCCGTGACTCAGATTGAGGCGGGCACTCAACATAATGTCGTACCCGACATATGCCGGTTTGTAGTCGATGTGCGCACTACCGATGCTTACTCCAATGCCGACACTCTGGAAATGATGCGAGCACGTGTACCCGGATGCACATTGACACCGCGCTCTACCCGACTGAATCCGTCATCGATACCTGCGCAACATCCTATCGTTGAGCGTCTGGTTATGATGGGCCTAGAACCATTCGGTTCCCCTACCCTCAGCGACCAGGCACTCATGCCATGGCCTTCAGTTAAATGCGGCCCCGGGGATTCAGCCAGATCACACACGCCCGACGAGTATATCCTGCTCTCGGAAATACGAGGTGCAATAGAGATATATACTCGTATACTCGATACCCTAAGACTGTAGCCGCAACGCATCATACCGACGGATTTAATTGATTTTCACATTTAATATGTCAAATTCACTTAATTTCAACACGGGTAGTATTAAATAGATTTAAGGTTGGGGAGCAATGTACTATTGAATTAAACTAAAGCGTTATTTTTGCGTCAAATCATTTAAACGTTAAATTTTAACATAATGAATTTTCTATTTTAACATTTGAGACATTCCCGGACATCATTATCTCAATGACTGCCAACTCCGGGAATAATACTCTCAATGCAATGAATTGACATAAAAGTTACCGATTCTAAAAACAAATCAATCATATTCAACTATGAACCTGTACGCAAAAACAGCTTTACTGGCCTGTGGCGTAGCCGTGGCCAGCTCAGCCATCACTATGCTGGCAGTCAACAGTATCGACAGCACCGACAGTGTGGCTCAATCAGTAACCGCACTGTTCAATGAAGATGGAACGTCGCACTCAGGTGGCGCATTCTATACGGTAGCAAACACAGTGACCCCACCTACCGACTTCACACATGCGGCAGAATCCACTATCAATGGAGTGGTATCGATAAAATGCTACAGCAACCGCCAGCAATATTCGCAGGGGGGCGGCGGACAGTATATTGACCCGTTTGAATTCTTCTTCGGCAGCCCCTTCGGCCAGCAACCGCGCCGCCAGCAGCCCCAACAACAGGGCAACGAAAAAGATGAGGTACAGAAAGGCCTCGGCTCAGGAGTCATAATAAGCGAGGACGGTTATATCGTGACCAACAACCATGTAATCGATGGTGCCGACCGACTTGAAGTGACCCTTAACGACAACCGCATATACAATGCAAAAGTAATAGGCACAGACCCGTCGACCGATGTCGCTCTCCTTAAAATCGAGGAGAATGGCCTTCACGTGATTCCTTTTGGCGACAGCGACAAACTACGTGTAGGAGAATGGGTGCTTGCTGTAGGGAATCCGTTCGGCTTCACCTCTACAGTGACGACCGGTATCGTAAGCGCCAAAGCCAGAGGTATGCAGAGCGCTCCGCACAATGGCAGGATGGGCATAGAGAGCTACATCCAGACAGATGCAGCCGTGAATCCCGGCAACTCAGGGGGCGCCCTGGTAAATATCAATGGCGAACTAATCGGCATCAATACCGCCATCTATTCCCAGACAGGCAACTATGCAGGATGCTCGTTTGCGATACCTGCTACCATAGTTACGAAAATCGTGACCGACCTTCGCCAATACGGCACTGTGCAGCGCGCTATTCTTGGCATCGCATTTACCGAACTGACTCCGCAGATGGCTAAGGAAAAAAACATTACTGCCACCAATGACGGTATACTCGTAGGGGAAGTGATGGACCAAAGTGCCGCAATGGAGGCTGGCATCAAAGCCAACGATATCATCATCGCGATAAACAATGTGCCGACTCACAATACGGCCCAGCTTCAGGGAGAGATAAGCAAGTACCGTCCGGGAGACAAAATCACACTCAAATATGTGCGTGACAACAAAGTTGCGTCAACCTCTGTAACTCTGCGCAACAACCAGGGAACTACCAAGGTGACACAGGCCGGCAATATCTCGGCTCTCGGCTGTGCGTTCGCACCGCTTACCGACAAGGAGAAGAAAGAATATCAGCTTGCATCCGGACTTAAGGTCAGCGGCCTCAAGGACGGAAAATTCAAGGAGGCAGGCATAAAGAACGGATTCATAGTCCTTGACATAAACAATATGCGAGTACGTACTCAGGATGACGTGGAGAAAATCTACGACGCCATAATGAAGAGCAACGATACCGACAAGGTTATGTTTATCACAGGCATATATCCCACCGGACGCCGTGTATATTACGCTGTGGACCTTACCGAATGACAATAATGGGATTCGCCGATTTGACACCGTACGTTGAGTTAACGTGTACTATTATTTATTGAATTTCTGTAAATAAAATCATTTTAAATTTCCGGAGGTGTTATATTGATACGAACCCCTAATTCAGATATCAGGCCCGGACGGGCTTCCGTAAAAGGAGGTCAGTCCGGGCTTTCTTTTCAGGAGTTTGACGAGAGTTTTGATTTTTTCATATCGTTAATAGTAAAATTTACTTAAAAGCAGAAAATCTCTCCCTGTTTTTTTGTAACTTTGCATGCTTAATATCGTGTGTAATTACAGATGAGACAATTAAAGATAACCAAGTCAATCACAAATCGTGAGAGCGCGTCGCTCGATAAATATCTTCAAGAGATTGGCCGTGAGGATTTAATCTCTGTAGAAGAAGAGGTGGAGCTGGCTCAGCGCATACGCCAGGGCGATGCAAGAGCTCTTGATAAACTTACGCGCGCCAACCTGCGATTTGTTGTATCGGTTGCCAAGCAATACCAGAATCAAGGCCTCTCTCTTCCTGACCTTATCAACGAGGGCAATCTTGGTCTGATAAAGGCAGCACAGAAATTTGACGAAACCAGAGGTTTCAAATTCATATCCTATGCCGTATGGTGGATACGCCAGTCTATACTTCAGGCCCTTGCCGAACAGTCGCGTATCGTACGTCTGCCACTCAATCAGGTGGGTTCTCTCAATAAAATCGGCAAGGCTCTGTCAAAATTCGAGCAGGAAAACGAACGTCGCCCCTCGGCCGACGAACTTGCCGATGTACTTGACGTGCCAGTAGAGAAAATCGCAGATACCCTCAAGGTACAGGGACGCCACATATCGGTCGACGCTCCATTCGTAGAGGGTGAGGACAACAGTCTGCTTGATGTCCTTACCAACGATGATTCGCCTATGGCCGACGCTACTCTCAATCAGGAATCTCTATCGAAAGAAGTAGACCGTGCCCTTATGCAACTGCATGAGCGCGAACGCGAGATTCTGAAAATGTTCTTCGGCATAGGATGTCAGGAGATGACTCTTGAAGAAATCGGAGCCAAATTCGACCTTACCCGCGAACGTGTACGTCAGATTAAGGAAAAAGCAATCCGCCGGCTGAAAGGGCAGAAGAGCAAACTCCTTAAAACGTATCTTGGACAATAACCGTCAGACAGCAACATCTGTCAAAATATAAATATAACATTAACGGCTATCCGAAATCGGATAGCCGTTAATGTTATCTAAGCGTACCGGAAAATCAGGCATTCATCATACTCTTGACAATCCAGTAAAGCAGAGCGGCAATAATGCCTCCGACTACCGGGCCGAATACAGGAACCCAGCTATAGTCCCATTGGCTTGAACCTTTCCCTCGGATAGGCAGCACTGCATGTGCCAGACGAGGACCGAGGTCGCGAGCCGGATTTATGGCATAACCGGTAGTACCGCCGAGACTCATGCCGATTACTACAACCAGAAGCGCTACCGGCAATGCGCCGACACTGCCCAACCCAATAAGTTCATGCTCGCCCTTAACGGTGTTCAGAGCCGCAGTATTGCCTTCGTCGCCGATAAAAAGAATTACAAGAACAAGCACAAATGTGCCGATAACCTCACAAAGGAAGTTGCGCCAGTAATTCTTGATGGCAGGGATTGTAGAGAACACACCAAGTTTGGCTTCCGCGCCTTCAGTGGCATCAAAGTGATCCTTGTAAAATACATATACACACATCGCGCCGAGCATGCCTCCCAATATCTGAGAAACAATAAACGGTCCGGTATATGCCCAAGGAAACTTTCCTGCGGCGGCCAGTCCTATTGTAACAGCAGGATTGAGATGAGCGCCAGACCATGGTCCGGCAATAAGCACACCGCAGAAAACAGCCAGACCCCATGCGAGAGTGACTACAATCCATCCTCCGCCTTCTCCTTTTGATTTGCGCAGACTTACGCAGGCACATACACCGCAGCCGAGAAGAATAAGCACAAATGTACCGATAAACTCAAAGATACACTGCACAAAACATTGCCATGTAGAAGTTTCCATAAATAACCCTTTTTAATAGTTGAACATTCTTCTTTCAAACGATGGCAATCATATGGAATCCATAGGCTTTGTATGGACAACACGACTGACGGCATCATGCCATCCGTCAATCTCTTTCTTGATTGTCTCGGAGTCTCCTGCAGGCTCGAAATGACGCTCTACCTGCCATTGCTGACGTATTTCGTCAAGGCTCTTCCAATAACCTACTGCAAGTCCGGCAAGATATGCGGCCCCGAGAGCTGTTGTCTCGGTGACACGCGGTCTGAGCACATCACACGAAAGGATATCACTCTGGAACTGCATGAGCAAATCGTTTCGCGACGCACCTCCATCAACCTTAAGATTGGCAATCGGGAGTGATGAATCTCGCTCCATAGCCTTTACGATATCATATACCTGATAGGCTATTCCTTCAAGAGCGGCACGTGCAATATGTGCGGTTGTGGTGCCTCGGCTGATGCCGGATATGGCTCCACGTGCATACTGATCCCAATAGGGGGCGCCAAGTCCTGTCAGTGCAGGCACGAAATAAACCCCGTCGGTATCAGGCACCGATGCGGCAAGAGCCTCTACGTCCGATGATTTCTCGATACACTTGAGCCCGTCGCGCAACCACTGCACTACAGAGCCGGCTACAAATATCGAGCCCTCGAGAGCATATGTCACTTCATGGCCAATTTTCCAAGCGATAGTGGTGAGCATACGATTCTTTGATTCTATCGCCTCGTTGCCCGTATTCATCAGCAGGAAGCATCCTGTCCCATATGTGTTTTTCACAGCACCTGGCTCGACACACATCTGCCCGAAAAGAGCCGCCTGCTGGTCACCGGCCATTCCGGCGATAGGCACCTTATGCGCAAAAAGTGTGGTGGTAGTATAGCCGTATACCTCGCTCGAGGATTTAACCTCAGGCATCATTGAGCGCGGGATTCCAAACAGAGCGAGAAGCTCTTCATCCCACTCAAGAGTGTGGATATTGAACAACATCGTGCGTGAGGCATTGGTAACATCTGTCACATGGACTGTACCGCGCGTCAAACGCCATACCAGCCATGAATCGACTGTGCCGAATCGGAGTTTCCCTTCTTCAGCACGCTTGCGCGCACCCGGGACATTGTCAAGAATCCATTTCACTTTGGTAGCGCTGAAATAGGCGTCTAGTATCAGGCCTGTTTTCTCTCTAATCTTGTCTACCCATCCTTCCTTGGCGAGCTGGTCGCAATACTCTGATGTACGCCGATCCTGCCATACGATTGCATTATATACAGGAAGATCGGTGTCGACGTCCCATACTATGGTTGTTTCTCGCTGATTTGTGATGCCTATCGCCGCGATATTAAGTCCGTTGATATCAATCTGGGATATCGCCTCGGCTACAACCGATGCCTGAGAGGCCCAAATCTGGTGAGGGTCATGCTCTACCCATCCTGACTGAGGAAATATCTGCTCAAACTCGCGTTGCGCTACCGAACGTATGGTACCATTATGATCAAAAACGATGGCACGCGAACTGCTGGTTCCTTGGTCAAGTGAAAGGATGAATTTCTCTTCCATGGTGTGTGATGTTTTAGGGTTGAAGGCGATAAATCCTGCGGACTCCGTCTCCATGATTTATTTCAGTGTGTTATCAAATCGGATCGGTAGTCGTCGCTAAAAATAAGGGGCAGAAACCGATATATTTACAACACAAACGGACATAAAAATGTTTGTATCATATTACCGATAAATATATGTCGGCAACGTTATTTTTAAACCACACGCTTGTCAAGGATTCAAGTTTGTGTATATTTGCAAAAACTAAAATCATAGAGTATATGTCGAATGACAAACCCCAAACAGGGAAATATACATCAGCCAACATGGCTACAGAAGATTCACGCACACACGGTTTTTTCCGCGTAGCATCAGTCATTCCTGAAGTAAAAATTGCGGATGTCGAGGCTAATGTGAACTATATTATTGAGAAACTGAAGGAACTGAGTGATTCCGGCGTAAGAGTGGCAGTGTTCCCGGAACTATGTGTCACAGGTTATACCTGCGGTGATCTTTTCCATCAAAAAGAACTCATCGACAACGCAGCATCAGGTATTGCAAGGCTAAGAGAAGCATCATCTGAATATGACATGATGTTTGTAGTCGGAGCTCCGATTGAGATTTGCGACAATCTATATAACTGCGCCGTGGCATTGGCAAACGGCCGAGTTATAGCCGTTGTTCCAAAGACTTATCTGCCAAACTATAATGAATTTTATGAACGACGGTGGTTTGTCCCGGCAGGCAGTATTCCGGCAGACATTATTGAATGGGGAGCAGACAAGGCTCCTGTCGGCACAGATATCGTAATCAACATCGATGGCGTAGGAATCGGGATTGAAATATGTGAAGACCTGTGGACTCCTATACCACCATCAACCCGTGCCGCACTCAATGGCGCCGAAATTATACTCAATCTGTCGGCATCAGATGACCTGATTGGCAAATATGACTATCTCAAGTCATTGATAAGCCAGCAATCAGCTCGATGTATCAGCGCATATGTATATAGCTCGGCCGGATTCGGAGAATCAACAACCGACCTCGCATTTGATGGCAAAGCAATTATATATGAGAACGGCACGCTGCTGGCTGAAGCTCCACGCTGGACGCGCCATTCATCTCACGTAATCGCAGATATAGACATTGAAGCGATACGACGGGACCGACGGCATATAATGTCGTTTGGTGACGCACGCAAAATTGAAGAAAATGGCAAACCGGTACGGCATGTACCAGTTAGACTGACAGAATCCTGCCAGGAAGGGCTGATACGCAAAATCAACCCACTGCCCTTCGTACCGGGTAATGGAGAAACCATCGATTCCCGATGTGAGGAGATTATAAATATACAAATAAGTGGCCTTGCACAAAGATTGCATGTAACGCACACCAAAAACCTCGTAATCGGCATATCCGGAGGATTGGATTCAACGCTTGCTCTTCTTGTGGCAGTGCGCACATTCGATGTGCTCGGATTAGACCGCAATGGAATCATAGGTGTGACAATGCCAGGTTTCGGCACAACCGACCGTACACATGACAATGCTGTCGAACTGATGAAATCGCTGAAAGTCACCTCGCGTGAAATATCTATTACAGCTGCTGTCAAGCAACACTTCGCAGATATCAGACATGACATAAACGTGCATGATGTGACATATGAAAACTCACAGGCCCGCGAACGTACCCAGCTACTGATGGACATAGCCAACCAAGTCGGAGGCATGGTACTCGGCACAGGTGACCTATCAGAACTCGCATTGGGATGGGCCACATACAATGGTGACCATATGTCAATGTATGGTGTCAATGCAAGCGTCCCGAAAACGCTTGTAAGACATCTGGTAAAATGGTGTGCCACTACTTCTGAAGACACACACGAACGGCAAATTTTGCTCGATATTGTAGATACCCCCATAAGTCCGGAGCTTATACCAGCTGATGAAACGGGGAATATCAAACAAAAGACTGAAGATTTAGTGGGGCCCTACGAACTACACGACTTCTACCTATATTATACCCTCCGATACGGATTTACTCCCCGACGGATATATTATCTTGCCAAGCATACATTCCATGGAGTATATGACACAGATACAATCCGGAAATGGCTACGCACCTTCTATCGCAGATTCTTCACACAACAATTCAAAAGGTCCTGCCTGCCTGACGGACCAAAGATAGGAAGCGTATGCCTGTCACCCCGCGGAGACTGGCGCATGCCGTCAGATGCCTCTTCTGCCGCGTGGCTCAAAGAGGTGGACAGCCTCCACTAACCCTCCGATAATACATCAGATAGTATAATGCGCAGTAGCCAGATTCCGTATTGGCTGCTGCGCATTATTCTTAGAGACTGTTTAATAATAAACAAACTCTTATTGTCAGAGGACGCCGAGTACGTGCAACACCCGACAGTTAGTCATTCCGAAGGCAACAAGGACAACGTATGCCACATCATGTGAAACAACAGAGCAGTAGGATGAGAGCGGGGTATACAAAAAAAGACAGAGCCCGATGATTATGTATCATCAGGCTCTGTCATGAAGGGGGCGGTTACCTACTCTCCCACTTTCGCAGTACCATCGGCGTGGCGGGGTTTAACTTCTCTGTTCGGAATGGGAAGAGGTGGAGCCCCCGCGCTATGGCCACCTTAGTTTTATCTTCTCCTGTCACCGGTACTTATCGTCCGGCCGGTATGGGTCAGGTCGGTAGCACTCTGGAAGCAATGACAAATCATTTACTCACGACTCCTGCTGTCGTATACTATCACTTGTTATTTGGGGGGATTATACTCCCCGGAAAGGGTTCGGGCTATTAGTATTGCTCGGCTGTGGACATTGCTGCCCCTGCACCTGCAACCTATCTACGTCGTAGTCTGCAACGACCCTATGTGGAGATCTTATCTTGAGGAGGGCTTCGTGCTTAGATGCTTTCAGCACTTATCCTGTCCAGACGCGGATACCCGGCGGTGCACCTGGCGGTACAACCGGTAAACCGGTGGTCTGTCCAGCACGGTCCTCTCGTACTAGTGCCGGACCCTCGCAAATCTCCTACGCCCACAACAGATAGAGACCGAACTGTCTCACGACGTTCTGAACCCAGCTCGCGTGCCACTTTAATAGGCGAACAGCCTAACCCTTGGGACCTTCTCCAGCCCCGGGATGTGACGAGCCGACATCGAGGTGCCAAACCACTCCGTCGATATGAGCTCTTGGGAGGGATCAGCCTGTTATCCCCGGAGTACCTTTTATCCTTTGAGCGATGGCCCTTCCATGCGGAACCACCGGATCACTATGCTCTAGTTTCCTACCTGTGCGACTTGTTTGTCTCCCAGTCAAGCGCGCTTGTGCCATTACACTCTGCGGCCGGTTACCAATCGGCCTGAGCGCACCTTTAGAAGCCTCCGTTACTCTTTTGGAGGCGACCACCCCAGTCAAACTACCCACCAAGCAGTGTCCTCTCAAACGAGAGTTAGAGACCAAATGTGCGAAGGTCAGTATTTCAACGTCGACTCCTCAGGAACTGGCGTCCCTGATTCGCTGTCTCCTGACTATCCTACACATCGCACACCCGGTCACAGTGCTAAGCTGCAGTAAAGGTTCACGGGGTCTTTTCGTCCCGTTGCGGGTAATCGGCATCTTCACCGATACTACAATTTCACCGAGTTCATGGTTGAGACAGTGTCCAGATCATTACACCATTCGTGCAGGTCGGAACTTACCCGACAAGGAATTTCGCTACCTTAGGACCGTTATAGTTACGGCCGCCGTTTACCGGGGCTTCAATTCAATGCTTCTCTTGCGATGACATCTCCTCTTAACCTTCCGGCACCGGGCAGGTGTCAGGCTATATTCTTCGTCTTTAAACTTTGCATAGCCCTGTGTTTTTGTTAAACAGTTGCCTGGACCTATTCTCTGCGCCCCGCCTTGCAGCGGGGACCCCTTATCCCGAAGTTACGGGGTCAATTTGCCTAGTTCCTTAACCATGATTCTCTCGAGCGCCTTAGTATATTCTACCCGACCACCTGTGTCGGTTTACGGTACGGGCCAACGCAAGATTTGTTTAGCGGGTTTTCTTGGGAGCCGGATTACCATCTCTGTCCGATCCGCCGGGGCTTCTCGGTACTGTCCCGTTTCATCATACAGCGTGTACTTGACTGCGCCGTATATAACTACGCGGTTTAACGTGCTATTCCGTCAGCACGCGGATGTGTCACTTCTCCGTCGCCGCATCACTCTTGCGCCGGGTGCCGGAATATTGACCGGCTGTCCATCGGATACGCCTTGCGGCTTCTCCTTAGGTCCCGACTTAACCTGATCCGATTAGCGTTGATCAGGAACCCTTGGTCTTTCGGCGTTGGGGTTTCTCGCCCCAATTATCGTTACTTATACCTACATTTGCTTTTCCGGTACCTCCAGCAAGGCTCGCGCCTCACCTTCTGCGGCGTGCGGAATGCTCCCCTACCAATCTCAAAGCTATTTGAGATTCCACGGCTGCGGCAGCGGACTTATGCCCGATTATTATCCATGCGGGATCACTCGACTAGTGAGCTGTTACGCACTCTTTAAATGAATGGCTGCTTCCAAGCCAACATCCTAGCTGTCAAGGCAATCCCACCTCGTTATGGTCTTCAACTTAGCCCGCATTTGGGGGCCTTGGCCGGTGGTCTGAGTTGTTCCTCTCTCGGACGCGGACCTTAGCACCCGCGCCCTCACTCCCGGGGATCGTGCCGCGGCATTCGGAGTTCGTCAGGACTTGATAGGCGGTGAAGCCCTCGCATCCTATCGGTCGCTCTACCTCCGCGGTACTGACCCCGAGGCTGCACCTAAATGCATTTCGGGGAGTACGAGCTATCTCCAAGTTTGATTGGCCTTTCACTCCTACCCTCAGGTCATCCGAAAGCTTTTCAACGCTTACCGGTTCGGTCCTCCAGTGGGTGTTACCCCACCTTCAACCTGCCCAAGGGTAGATCACTTGGTTTCGCGTCCACCTCCGCCGACTCTGACGCCCTGTTCAGACTCGCTTTCGCTCCGGCTCCGTGCCTGATGACACTTAGCCTCGCCGGCGACGGTGACTCGTAGGTTCATTATGCAAAAGGCACGCTCTCACCCCACTCAAGGGCTCGAACCGCTTGTAGGCACATGATTTCAGGGTCTGTTTCACTCCTCTGTTCGAGGTTCTTTTCACCTTTCCCTCACGGTACTGGTTCGCTATCGGTCTCTCGGTAGTGTTTAGCCTTGCCGGATGGTCCCGGCTGATTCTCGCAGGATTTCTCGTGTCCCGCGATACTCAGGTGCCTGTCTCTTCAATATCCTCCGGATTTCGCCTAAGGGGCTTTCACCCGCTACGGCCCGGCTTTCCAGCCGGTTCGGCTATCCTGGATACCAAATTTGTCGTCAGGTCCTACAACCCCGGATGATGCGTTGCCACATCTCCGGTTTGGGCTCCTCCGCGTTCGCTCGCCACTACTTGCGGAATCATTGTTATTTTCTTTTCCTCCGGGTACTGAGATGTTTCAGTTCCCCGGGTTCGCCTCTGCGCATACCGCAGATACCGGAATCGCTTCCGGTGGGTTGCCCCATTCGGAAATCCGCGGCTCAATGGGTATTTGCCCCTCCCCGCGGCTTATCGCAGCTTGTCACGTCCTTCTTCGCCTCCGAGAGCCAAGGCATCCTTCATGTGCCCTTGTCTCCTTTCCTTGGTGTCTTTTGACTTGACTCATCATAAGATGAGCCCGCCGTATATTGTAGTATACTTTGCCAATTTGGTCACTCGTATTTAGATTTGTCTGTCATGACTTTTATCATGACTGCTTCCAGTATGTCAATGTGCTCCTTCCTGTTATCGTAGTCCCTGGCAGAGTTGAACTGCCGACCTCCACATTATCAGTGTGGCGCTCTAACCAACTGAGCTAAGAGACTCTGCATTTCAACCACCGACTTCGGGAGTGGATGATGCGTATTAGGTAAAAACAATATCCAAGCAGTAAAGAGTCCGGGATATGACCCGAAACATCTCTCTGTCATTCCGGCCAAACCTTGCGGTCCGGCTGACGTTTTGCCTTCGTTGAGGTCGTCGTTTCCTTACTGAGTTCACCGCTTGCGCGGTCGCTCCAGAAAGGAGGTGTTCCAGCCGCACCTTCCGGTACGGCTACCTTGTTACGACTTAGCCCCAGTCACCGGTCTTACCCTAGGACGCTCCTTGCGGTCACGTACTTCAGGCACTCCCGGCTCCCATGGCTTGACGGGCGGTGTGTACAAGGCCCGGGAACGTATTCACCGCGCCGTGGCTGATGCGCGATTACTAGCGAATCCAGCTTCATGGAGTCGGGTTGCAGACTCCAATCCGAACTGAGACGGCTTTTCGGGTTCCGCTCGGCGTCGCCGCCTGGCTTCCCGCTGTGGCCGCCATTGTAACACGTGTGTCGCCCCGGACGTAAGGGCCGTGCTGATTTGACGTCATCCCCGCCTTCCTCTCAGCTTGCGCCGGCAGTCTCGACAGAGTTCCCAGCTTAACCTGTTGGCAACTGTCGATAGGGGTTGCGCTCGTTATGGCACTTAAGCCGACACCTCACGGCACGAGCTGACGACAACCATGCAGCACCTCGCAGAAGACTCCGTAGAGCTACACCCTTTCAAATGTATTCCTCCTGCGTTTGAGCCCGGGTAAGGTTCCTCGCGTATCATCGAATTAAACCACATGTTCCTCCGCTTGTGCGGGCCCCCGTCAATTCCTTTGAGTTTCACCGTTGCCGGCGTACTCCCCAGGTGGAATGCTTAACGCTTTCGCTGTATCACCCAGAGGTCAATCCCTCCGGACAATTAGCATTCATCGTTTACTGCGTGGACTACCAGGGTATCTAATCCTGTTCGATACCCACGCTTTCGTGCTTCAGCGTCAGTTGGGCGCCGGTATGCTGCCTTCGCAATCGGAGTTCTGCGTGATATCTATGCATTTCACCGCTACACCACGCATTCCGCATACTTCTCGCCCACTCAAGAACATCAGTTTCAACGGCACGACGGGGTTGAGCCCCGAATTTTTACCGCTGACTTGATATTCCGCCTACGCACCCTTTAAACCCAATAAATCCGGATAACGCTCGCATCCTCCGTATTACCGCGGCTGCTGGCACGGAGTTAGCCGATGCTTTTTCTTCAGGTACTCTCGCTAAGCCCACACGTGGACCCAATTGCTCCCTGACAAAAGAAGTTTACAACCCGTAGGGCCGTCATCCTTCACGCGACTTGGCTGGTTCAGGCTCTCGCCCATTGACCAATATTCCTCACTGCTGCCTCCCGTAGGAGTCTGGTCCGTGTCTCAGTACCAGTGTGGGGGACCTTCCTCTCAGAACCCCTAGACATCGTCGCCTTGGTGGGCCGTTACCCCGCCAACAAGCTAATGTCACGCATGCCCATCCGTCTCCGGAGTCGCCTCCTTTGGCCGAAAGAAGATGCCTTCCCTCGGCCACATGCGGTATTAGGCCGGATTTCTCCGGGTTATCCCGCTGAAACGGGCAGGTTGCATACGCGTTACTCACCCGTGCGCCGGTCGCCGGCGGAGCAAAGCAAGCTTCGCTCCCCGATGCCCCTCGACTTGCATGTGTTAGGCCTGTCGCTAGCGTTCATCCTGAGCCAGGATCAAACTCTTCGTTGTATGTATTTTGTCTTTGTTTTTTCTATTGCTTTCACGACCGCTGCGCGGTTTGTGAACCAAAGAATCGCCGACCCGAAGTGTCATGTCCCGACCGCTTATTGCGCTTGGCTCAGAAATTGACTAAGAGACTTTCATGTCATGCCGCCGTCGTTGCGGCAGCAGACCCTTTCTCTTGTACTACTTGTCTATTGTAAATGCTTTCAATGTTCTTGTCAGACGCTCCCTTGCGGCCCGGAAGGCCGGAAGCGAAAAGCGTTGCAAAGTTAATAACTTTCTTTCTTAACTTCCAAACTTTTTCGAAGAAATTTTTGTTTTTATTTCTTGGCGTCTGCCTCGCCTCGGCCTCTGCCGGACGGCCTTGAGTCGTTCACCCGTGGGGTGTTTCTCAAAAGCGAGTGCAAAGTTAGACACTTTCTACATTACCTCCAAATTTTTCGATGAGAAAATTATGTCGTAAAACATGCTTTTAAAACTATACTATTATCCCTCAAATAAATAACAAAATCATTTTAACTTTTGTTTACACAAGTTATATCCCTCCATATATTGATGTATACTGAATTTGCCGTAAACAAGTAGATAGCCACCTATCGAACAATAATCGCATGTTTAACCTAATTTGCTGATATAATAAGACGTCACGCCAAAGTTTTTTTCAGCGTGACGTCAGAATAGTATAATAGCTTGCTTAACAATATTACCTTACGCCTATAGATTTCAAATGCGGACCAAGAATATCAGCATAATTAGTCTGAATTATATTAATTCCATTATTAACCAATTTATCGACACCATCAAAATTGCCAGCAGTCATGCTATTATCAGGTCCATTCAAAGAATTAGCATACGGTAGCCCACCTACCTCTCTTATCTGAGACACAATTGTTGCATTATTCATTCCATCGTCAGTTGACATCTGGAAAAGGAAAACTGACCCAAGAGCCGAAAAGCTATCAATCTGCGACTTTACTGCCACATATGGATGGATAAGCAGCGAGGGATAATCCTTCAACGCATTCGCAACACTCATTTTTCCACCAATGTATACTACAGTCTGATTGTCCATATCAAGACTCTGAATAAGGTTTGCCATAGTTATCAATGAATTGGTTGCATCTCCCGGGACAAGTTTGTTAGATATATCCAAATTAAAATATATCCGACCACGTCCATGCTTAAAAGCCTCCTCAAGTGTAGGCACTTTATAAGCCGTAGGTTTTCCGGTATTGTAATCCTTAAGAAAATACTGCTGAATCTGAGCATATGTTAAATCAGCAACCTTACCGGAGCCCGTAGTTGTACGATCAATCGTCTCATCATGCATCAGAACAAGCACTCCATCCTTAGTCGGACGCACGTCAATCTCAATAATCTCCGCACCGGCATTTACAGCACAATCAATTGCTGCAATAGAATTTTCAGGCACACCTGATTTTATACCAGCCCCGGTAATACCCCGGTGTGCACACATCCATACTTTGCGAGGATTGGCAGCAAGCGACTTCATATCCTCTTTCATATTCCATGTAAGAGGAAGTTGACCGGAGACCGAAGGATCGGTACCGGGATCTGACGATCCGCCACCGGCCACCACACGCGAAGTATGCCGAGCGTCTTTTCCACGCATAGGCCATGCCGACTGTGCTGCTCCTGTAATTCCATCATCATGAAGTGCAACCAGCGCGCTGGAAGTATTATTGGTGTTATTGGTTATTCCTATATATATAGTACCGTCATTTCCGATAGTCGGAGAACTCCATATCTTGCCGCCTCCAGCACTCCAGGCCGATGCCATAGGTGAATCACTCTCTGCAATCATGGCTGCGATATCCTTTTTCAGAACGAGCTGGTCATCTCCCGCTACAGGCTTTATGATATAATAGTTGCCTGATTCTGTTCCAAAATGTATATTTCCGGCCTGGTCAATGGCAGCACAGCCCGACACATCTTCGGCAATACCGTATTTCCACATAAACTGCCCTGCAGGTGACACACAATACACACCTCCGTTGAACTCTCCGGCAGTACGCTTGGCAGTCACAATAATCGAGCCATCAGAAGCCACAACCACACCACCAAGATCAAGATTTCCGGTAATGCCTATCGAACAGCGCCAAAGTTCGGATCCGGAGGGTGATATCGCAAACACACACGACGTTCCCGCATGCTCACCCTGTGTAAGACGAGCACACCCATATATTGTGCCGTCAGCACCTACCGCAAGCGCACCATTACCTGTGTCGGAGGTCTTACCGTTAGACACCTGCCAATATGGCACATTTCCACCTGCGTCAAGAGCAGAAGCCGAGCATCCGAACACACCGTTTTTAGCACCATACCATGCTACAGTAGTACCTGACAACACAAGTCCGCCTGTAACTCCGCCATTAGGTCCTCCGTCGTTTACCGACGAAGCAGCATATCCCGAACGAAAACCGGTAGACTTATCAACGGCAAGCACCGACCCTGCACCACCTGCATTACCGACATAAATATAATTATCACCAACAGGACATATTATATAATGTAATCGAGGCGTCGCTGCATTTCCCTTATTCCAGAATCCGGTATTCGCATCAGAGCTCATCACCCACTTCTTAGTACCGTCAGGATTAATTGCATACAACCGTGCAATCTTTCCAGATGCATTACCGGTTCCAAAATAAGATGTCCCATCAGCATCAATCGATGGTGACACATGGGTATTACCCTCAGGAGAAGGTCCGTCAGCAGCATTCCGGAGATCAAACTGCCATATCTGCCGTCCGGTAGAACCGTCAAATTTACGTGCGATATGATCCTCCGAGGTCATAAACACATAATTGTCATCACTCACAGCCGGAGCAATCGACCTTACAGCTCCAAGAGGCTGGTCAGCAACCCATTTAAGCACCATGTTGCCAACTTCCGGAAGTGGTTCCGGCTCAATCGACAATATCTTATGGGCCATTGCATAGCGCCCTTTACTATCACGTACATTAAGTGTTATTGTATAGGCGCCTATTTCATTGAACATCAAATGAGGCTCAGCTTCGGAAGATGTACGTCCGTCGCCGAAGTCCCATTCATATTCATATTTACCGCTGCCACCTTGTGTAGTATTCCTTATGAATACCTCCTCATTAGTGAGATAAAACGATTTCTCAAACGAGAACTGTGCAGTAAGCGAATCCTTGTCCACACATATATCGTCAGCACAGCCAGCCGCCACAACCGACAAAAACAGGCACAGCATTATATAGGGTTTTATAGCAAATGTTTTCATTTCATGCATACTAAATGATTAATTTGTAGTTCCGTATCCAGGATTCTGAGGATAGTTGTCGGCTCCGGCCAGATCAATCTCAGTCTGGGGAATAGGCCAATACATTAAATGAGTACGGCCATTAAGCGTTTTGAATAAATCAAGTCTTCCGGTACGTTTCAAGTCATACCATCGGAATCCCTCGCAGTATAGCTCACGTCTGCGTTCGTCAAGCACAAGATTCTGAAAATCAATATCATTCATTGACGCAGGCAGAGAGGCACTGCTATAACGCGCTTTAAGGAACTCTGTCATCGTCGACATACCGGCCAACGCTCCCTGAGCCTCGGCTTTTATGAGATATACCTCGGCAAGACGCAACACAGGTATTGGTGTCTGACTCGGAGTCTCATTTTTCACAAACTGTCCCTCAAGTTCGTTGGGGAACTTTATTATGCGCGTAGCATCAGAGCCAAACACAGCCTTGCCTCGTATATCGCCTTGCCGATATTCAGCATCGGCATAGAGCCCGGCATAAAGTTCATGAGTGGCCGAATAGTTCCACGAGCCATCCACATCGTTGATATATTGATAAAACAGAATCGTAGATGTAGTGCGTTTGTTAGCAAGGGCAAACACCAGTTCTGAACTTACGCTATTGTATACAAACATCTTTGCCCAGTCAATCGATGTCTTAGTGAGTGACAACGCCGGCACACCAATCACCTTATCGGCTGCAGCCACAGCCTTATCATACTGTTTTGTCGCCAGATATACTCTGGCCTGCAATGCATTGCAGGCAGCTTTCGAGACATAGAAACGATCATAGAAATCAGGGAGCAGTTGCTCGGCCTTTTCAAGATCCTCTATAATAAACTGCCATACATCATCCTCATCAGACAACGGAACAACATCATATTGACGTTTACGCAATATCGAAGCCTTGCCCCAGCGAATCACGGCATTGTAATAGATGAGCGCACGGAAAAAGTAACCGGTACCACCGGCCGTGCGTACCACCTGAGCATTCTGATTGGAATTACCCTCGTAGTTCTCAATCAGGAAATTAACCTGCTTGAGCGAGGTGTAGCAATTACTCCAGCGCGACTTAACCGAAGCTGTCGACGGTGACATATCAAGCGGATCGGTAAGATTGCCTCCTGGACCCGATCGAAAATTCTCGCCCATTACATCGCCATCCCACCACATGGCACTCATATGGCTCTCCATTGTGGCATATACACCATTGACCACTTTCGAGAGGTCTGATTCGGTCATCATACCGGCATCAATTTTGTCTTTCGGCTTTATGTCATCAAGCATGTCGGCACACGAACTCATCGTCAATACTCCAAGGACAACAACCAAAGTTCTGTATATCAAATTTCTCATTTTCATTTTAGTAGATTGTTAGAAAGTTAAGTTAAGCCCCCAAATAAATGTGCGCATAATCGGCTGCAGACCAAAGTCTGAGCCATATCCTGTGCTCGACGGATCAGCAGTATACGATGCTTCCGGATCATAGCCAGAATATTTGGTAAAACACAGAAGGTTGTCGACCGTCATATACACACGCAGATTATCTATACTCAACTTACGCAACAAATCTCCAGGAAGAGTATATCCGAGTGTTACCGACTTGATTTTGAAATATGAACCATCCTCAAGAAAACGTGTAGAGGTCTGTCCGTTGTAGCCGTTGCCATTCGTGTAACCCTGATGCACACCGTTACCATAAATCATACGAGGCATCGTATTGGATGTCCCCTCACCTCGCCAGTAAGTCGTGGCTGCCGCTTTACTGATGTTATAAAACTGTACAACCTGTTCTGTCGCGTCGTGAACCTTTATTGAGGAGAATGAAGAACCCATATGCTCGGTACCCTCCGATCCGACGCCACGCCATCCGGCCATAATCTTGCCTCCATAGGAGAACTGTCCGAATATATTAAGGTCAAAACCTCGCCAGGAGCATGTCGATGTGATACCGCCATACCAATCAGGCGAAGCCTTCCCGACATTCATACGGTCAGCCTCAGAGATATCGCCGTCGCCATTATAATCGTAATAGCGGACGTCGCCGGCACGCACACCCTTTGCATACAGTTTGGCCGGCACCTCATCGTCGCGCTGATATATGCCATCCATACGGAGCATATAATATGTACTGAGTGGCTGACCGATTATAAGAGCATGCATATTGCCACCAACTTTATCATTGGCAGCACCCATCAGGATTATATCTGATCCGTCGATAAGTTTTACAAGTTTGTTTTTTACAAACGAGATATTGCCCGAAAGAGTCCACTTGAAATCGCCGGTGAGAATTTTACCGGTAAGAGCAAGTTCGACACCACGATTTTCGAGAGTACCGATATTTGATGAAATTGACGTATATCCAGTCGTCGAATTGACTGGCTTGGAATACAACAAATCGGTTGTACGCTGTAAAAACACATCGCCAGTAAACGACATACGCTGATTAAAAAACTCGACATCAACACCGATATTATACTGATTGGCCTTCTCCCAGGTAAGCGAACGCGCATCCTGAGAAATCAGAAAACCGGCTGATTCATTATACGAAGCACCTCCAGCACCAATAAGGGAAAGTGCAGCAAAGTTTCCCACGCCGGCCATCGAGCCGGTCTTGCCCCAGCTAAGGCGTAACTTGGCATCGTTGACGATTGCATCTTTAGGGAAAAACGCTTCTTCGGTGGCACGCCATGCAAATGATACCGACGGGAAATAACCGTAACGACTACCTTTAGAGAATCGGCTCGAACCGTCGCAACGCAACGATGCGTTTACAATATAACGATTATCCCAGTTAAGAGCCACACGCCCGAAGTACGACTCAAGAGAATAACCCGTATAACTTATATCACCCGGGAATATGTTGGTCGACAGATTAATCAAGTCGAAGCTCGATGACGGATACGCATCATTGGCATAGTTGTCGGAACGCGCGCCAAACTTATTATAAGTATAGCGCTCAAATGAGTGTCCGGCCATCACACTGTATATAAGTCTATCGGCAGAATTATTATAAGTAAACACATTATCAATCACATAGCGGAACGACTGGTCCTTCTGCTCTGATACGGCGCCCCACCCCGAATTATTCTTACGAGCGTCATGACGCTCGGTCAGCTTTTTGGTAGTATTGTCGAGTATGGTATACAGACTGGCCTGAGGAGTCCACTTAAACCCCTCGAACGGAGTAATCTCCAGATTGAATACTCCAGAAAGATGATACTTCTTCAACGTCCATTTTTCCTCATTGATAAGCATCAGCGGATTATGACGCACAATCTCCACACCATTCTTCTTATAGCTTCCATCAGCGTCATAAGCGCCATACCAGGGCTGAACCTCACGAGCCGTACGGAGCACCTTGAGTGAAGTCGAACTCTCCTCGACCTGATTATATTCCGAAGCCGCACCGGCAAGATTGATATTCAGCTTGAATATACGGTTGATTTTATGAGATATCTTCGTACGCAGATTATACTGTTTGAATGCAGACGTCTCTATAAATCCCTCCTGACGGTTGGCTCCAAACGATGCATAGAAATTTGTCGCATCGTTTCCTCCGGATATACTTATCGAACCTGTAGCTGTCTCTGTAGTCTCACGGGTAATCATCTTCATCCAGTCGGTCTCCTCTATTACAGAGGGCATATAAAACTGCACATTCTGCCCCATCTGGACATTATAATTGTCAATGGCAGCCTGCATTGCATTGGCATATTCGATGGCATTTGCCATCTCGATATCCTTGGCAAGTTTCCCGAAGCCTATGCGACCTGAGACATCAATCTTGGTCATGCCGCTCTTTCCGCTCTTGGTAGTGATAATCACTACTCCCGAATTGGCACGCGAACCGTATATTGCCGCAGCCGAAGCATCTTTCAGCACCTCTATACTTTCTATATCCGACGGATTGATATTTGGATAAGACTCTGCCGGAATACCATCGACCACATAAAGAGGCTTGCTGCCGCCATTGATTGAGCCCACACCACGCACCTGGATATTAGGAGTCGCGCCTGGCGTTCCTGATGAGTTGGATATGTTGACACCGGGCACACGACCCTGAAGCATCTTGATTGGATTATAGTCGTTGGCCTGGTCGATATCATCAAGTTTCACCTTGCTTATAGACGTGGTGACAAGTTTTGACGACTGTGTGCCATAGCCTACCACAACCACCTCGTCAAGAATCTCGGTGTTTTTGCTCAACACCACATTCGCAAATTTAGCCTTGTCAGAGGCGCTGATTTCCTGAGGTACAGTACCTATATACGATATTATGATTACAGCATCTGACGGCACCCCTGTCAACGTAAAATGTCCGTCAATATCCGTACTGGTTCCGGTTTTGGCTCCCTTGACCATTACAGATGCTCCTATTGCCGGGTCGCCCTCGCTTTCATAGACAGTGCCGGTAACTGTAACGCGGTTATCACCCGCAACAGGCTTCTTGGTTATAAGAATCTGTTTGTCCGACATTATTTTATATGTCAGACCCGTATTTTTCAAGGCTTGCTCAAGTACACGGGCCACAGGGACATTTTCCTGTCGGATTGTTACAGGGCCTTCATTTTCAAGCACTCCGTTGATGTAAGAGAAACGATATGACGTCTGCTTCTCAATCGTATCAAACAGGGTCTTCAGATTTGACTGATTAATATTGACCGTAACGCGTTGCTGTGCCAGTGCGCTACTACACAACATCAGCATAGCAAACAACCCGGTAATCAGCCGTGGTAGAATTGATTTGTACATAACTGCGATTGTCGGTATTAATTAGGTTTATAATTACACCTACTAATACATCACCGACAGCTATATTTTACTCTATTCAGAATATGTTATACAACATATTTTTTCATTCCGTCCACAACCGATGTCATACTTTCCTAAACGGGAATCACCGGATTAACACCCTATACGCCAATATCTTAAATAAGAAGAGTCGCCTGAGCGAAAAATTGTTTATGAATCCTACGGCTGCCTTTCAGTCATACAGCGTCACCTCACTGTTGCTTACCGATATTCTGAGATTAGCTGTATATTCAAGTACAGAAAGAGCCTCCATAAGATTATTTGCAGGAAGCGTACCCGTAAACTCCATTTTGCCGAGTTCGGCAGAGCCTAAAGTAATATGGAATGGCGCATAACATGTATTGAGCGACTCAACCACACTACCAAGCGATGTATTCTCATAATTAAGGCAGACGGCATCAGACTTACTGAACACATCTACAAGAGAACTGTCAGTAGAGACTGATATACGTCCCGACTCATAGTCAAGCGAAGCCAGACTGCCGGGATGCAACTCCACACTTTCGCCGGAGAGCTTCGACTGAAATCTTACAAGTCCCTCCTGTAAGTAAAGCCGCGCATTCTTTCCGTCATTTTCAGCCGAAAGATAAAATTCCGTACCGAGCACAGTCACATCAAGCATATCCGATGATATCGTAAACGGATTTTCCGGAATTCTCGCAATACAGAAATGGCCGGTACCGGAAAACTGTATACTCCGCTCGCCTTCGGCAGAAGGAGGCACATGATACGAGATGTACGACTGAGGCTTCATTGACACCGCTGAACCATCGGGAAATGTAACACTGGTGCCACCGGTATCATTAGCCGATATATATACATCATGTGCCGCCTCCGACATAGGCATACCTACATGTGCAATATATCCAAGTCCCACACAAATTATTGCCGCCATTACACATGCCACCGTCACAAAGGCTATATGCCATTTTGAATGTACCTTACCTACTACACTATGTATATTCCTTCGCAGACGTGATTCCATACCTGTCGGAAGACGCTGTTCTCCATCTGCCTTATATACCTCCCAGTCCTTTTCCAATATCCCGGCGAGCTCGTTATCCGACATTCCGTCAAGCAACTTTCTGAGCTTTCTTACATCCTCAGCCGAAAGTTCATTATCTCTATATTTCTGAATAAGGTCATGCATATCTCATACGATTAAGTAAGTCATAATAATCATTTTATAATCTCTACGAGATATTTCCCAGACTCCTTCCTTCAAGGAACAATGGATGTGACGGGCTACATATTAACGATAAGTCATTTCGGACTCGTCGATAAACGCTGATGTTCCAATGGAAAACGCCGAAAAGATTCTGACGGAAATATAACGTTTCTAAATCATACATATATTTCATAATTTTCGTGACTTACTTAAGTATTGAATTCGCGCCCACGATAGCAAGCAACGTCAACCCCTCCAACAGACATTTTAGCCGTTTGAGACCCATATGTATATTATTATACACCGTCTGCTTGCTGATATTCAATATCTCGGCAATCTCATTGACCGACTTTCCTTCAAATCGCGACAGCTCGATAGCTCTACGCTGTTTCTCAGGAAGCCGGTTTAGAGCATCGGACAACTGGACACAAAACTCATCATATTCCATTTTATGCGACGCACTGTCATCAATAATATCTGTATAATTCAGATAATCCTCATATACACAAGAATTAACATTCGATCGGAAGGCATTAATAAGATAATGCTTGGCCATAACGAATAGCAACGGCCGCAATGACTCAGTAGACTTTATATGACCGCGTATGTTCCATAGCCTCACAAATACGTCATGCACAATCTCTTCGGCATCACAGGCCGACTTGGTATATCTGAGGCTAAAGTAGTACAACTGCGACACATATCTCTGATACAAAGCATTGAATGCTTTATCAGAGCCTGAGCGCAATTCCAAAATCAATCGAGATTCCTCAGTTGACGACATGTCGCTAATTCAGAGAATATTTTAGAGCTTGTTTTTAGTTAAATTTGCCTATAGCATGTTTATCTAAATAATACACTGTTTTTACACGATTTTACCGTTATAACGAAAACTTTTTATCAAAATTTATTTCCCCAAACAGGTATTTGTACACAATCCCACTGACATACAGCAGCATAATTCACATCACTCTCCAGCATCAACCAACATACGCTTTCTAGCTATCATTGCAGTCAGCGACGATGTGGTAAAGCCCACGACAGCCACCAAAGCAAGCACTACGAGCATATCGCTTCCGTCAAGACGCACCGGATATACATCGGTAGTCATCAAATTATGATTCCCACCAAGACATATAATTCCAAAAATCTGCTGTATCAAACACAACGCGCCTCCTACAGTCACACCGATAACACCACCAATAAGCGAAATCAGCCATCCTTCTATCATAAATATACGGGCCACCATATATTGCGACGCCCCTAATGCAAGCATCGTACGTATGTTGGCGTCCTTCTCAATAACCAACATACACAATGTAGATACCACATTAAACGATGCAATCACGAGTATAAATGCAAGCATACAGAATGTAACCCACTTCTCGACAGAAATCATCCTGAACGATTCCTCCTGCTGGGCAATACGATCCTTCACGGTATAACCTTCACCAAGCAATAGCTTCATACGGTCTGCCACTTCTCCGACAGGCTCTCCGGATGAGATTTTCACATCCAAAGCCGTTGCCTCATCCTCATATTCCAGCAATCGGCGTGCTACAGATATAGGAATAACCATCCCGTCAGCATCCGTCTCAGCCTGATCTGTTTGATAAACGCCGCTCACAACCAGTGTATCGGCTCGAAACGACATAGCCGGATTGGTCGTGTTTATGCGTCCGATTCGTCTTGGCACATAAACTGCGACACGGCTTAGCGATGTAGGCCTCGCATCAAGAGTAAGGGCAGCACCCACACTCAATGTCGCCATATCACCCAATATACTGTCATGCATAGCAAACACCCCATCCTCTTTCACTACCCTGACAATATCGGACATCATACCGTAATTATCGGTAACACCGGTTATCCTTACCGGCATCTGCTTGTCCCCACATATCGCAAGCGCACGTTCCTCGACCACAGGCGCCACTAATTCCACTCCGGAAATACCGCGCAACTCTACCAACAGAGAATCAACACCCCCGATTATCTTTCCCTCGGAAGGCTCTATCCGAAGGTCAGGTGACAGCACGGAAGCCTGACTGAGAGCAAGGTCGGTAAATCCGTTGAATACCGACATTATACACACAATAGCCATAGAGGCCAACGCGACCCCGGCCAAAGAAATGACCGAAATCACATTGACCGCACTATGTGATTTTTTCGAAAAAAGATAGCGCCAAGCTATCCTGAGCGCAACCATTGCCACTCCTCAGCAATTACGCATCATGATTACCCTCAGCGACGGCGTCATCCAAACGACCGGGATGCGCTTCCTTGTCGCGGGTCAGCAGATTATCGATATTCTCCAGATAGTCAAGAGAATCATCGAGATAGAACGTCAATTCCGGAGTCTTGCGCAGCTGATAACGAACTTTCTGTGCAAGCTCATAACGGATTGTCTTGGAGTTATGATTGATACTGTCGAGCATCTCCTCGGCCTTATCTGAAGGGAATACCGACAGATAAGCCTTGGCCACACTCAAATCGGGCGATACTCTCACAGCACTTACCGACACGAGCACGCCCCGCAGTTTTGCTGTCTGCTGACGGAATATCTCGCTCAACTCCTTCTGAAGCAGACGCGATATCTTGGCTTGACGGGTTGTTTCCATATATAACTTGAATTTTTATTATAATCTTACTAATATAACACCTGACTTACCTCTATGGCTCAATCTCTCTTCCATATTATAGTAAGTCCGTCGCGCAAAGGCAATATTACTTTCTCCACCGACGCATCAGCACCTACCATCTTGTTGAACTCCATGATTCCGAGTGTCTGAGCGTCATGAGCACTGCCATCAGTCATCTTGCCATACCATAATGTATTATCGGCAATTATAAAACCGCCCTTACGCACCAGAGGCAGTACCATCCGGTAATATTCGCAATACGAGCGTTTGTTGGCATCGATAAAAACAATATCCCATGGCTCACCGCTTATCAAAGGGACGATTTCCGACGCATCACCGACATGAAGATGAATTCTGTCGCCATACCCGGCTTTTTCAAAATACCCTTCTATCATGTCGGTAAGCTCATCATTGATTTCAACAGTATGCACTTCGCCGCCATTCTCCAGTCCCTCTGCCAGACACAATGCGGAATAGCCGGTGAATGTGCCGAGCTCAAGCACCCGCCTCGGACTTATCATCCTGACAAGCATCTTAAGGATACGCCCCTGCAGATGCCCCGAACACATATTGGAATAAAGACATCTCACATGTGTCGTACGATTCAGTTCGGCAAGTACCGCAGGCTCGGCATCAATATGCTCGAGTATATATCGTTCAGTATCGCGGTCAGTGAGAAGCATCCTCAAGATTGGGAAGGGTATACGACTGAAAATTTTCCATGATGGCCTCGACGCTGTTGATTTCCAGGAACGAGGTACCATGGCCCTCTCCGAACGAACCTCCAAGATATGCGATTCGATCGGCCAATGTAAGACGGCCACCTTCTATAAGATGGGTCAATGCATTTTGCAGATATACCCTCGTTGTCTCCATGCGAGGCTGATAGAGAGCCGACACTCCATAACTGAGAGCGAGCAGACGCACCACGTAGGGATAATAGCATATAGCCAATGTTGGATAGCTCGCACGATATGACGAAATATATCTGGCCGTGCGCCCGGTATAACTGTCAGTAAGTATAGCACGTGTACCCAGAAGATTGGTCGACACCACAGCCTGGCGCGCAAGAAACGACGTCTGGTCAGCCTCCACCTTTGGAGTCGGCCGATGCGAGCCAAGCGAACGCTCCATCTCCATCGCCACACGCGACATTGTCGCTATAGCCTCTACCGGATAATTGCCATAGGCCGTCTCTCCGCTAAGCATCAACGCATCGGTATGCTGTGTCACCGCATTGGCAATATCACTCACCTCGGCGCGGGTCGGACGCGGATTGTTTATCATCGAATGAAGCATCTGCGTAGCCACTATTACCGGTTTGTGAGCATCAATACATTTCTTTATAAGCTCATGCTGTATTACAGGAATACGCTCGGCTGGAACCTCTATCCCGAGATCGCCACGCGCTATCATAATGCCGTATGACACCTCAAGGATTTCATCGAAATTATCTATACCCTCCTGATTCTCAATCTTGGATATAATCTTTATATGAGAGTTGCGGGCATCAAGTATACGCTGTATATCAAGCACATCCTCCGCGCTACGCACAAACGAATGCGCAATAAAATCGACATCCAGATCAATCGCATACCCGATATTACGACGGTCACGCTCAGTAAGCGAAGGCAGAGCAATCTTGACCCCGGGGATATTCACGCTCTTGCGAGAGCCAAGAGTTCCGCCATTCTCTGCCACAGCATATATCTCTGAGCCACGCACATCATCGACAAGAAACGACAACTCACCGTCATCAATAAGGATACGAGCCCCTACGCGCACGTCACTTGCAATGTCGTCATATGAGAGACATATTACATCATGAGTGGTAGCTCCTTCCGGATTACCGACAAAGACAACCCTGTCGCCAGAACGAAACTCGATTTCAGCATCCGATTCGTTGGTAGTAGTACGTATCTCCGGGCCTTTTGTATCCATAAGGATACCTATTGTTGACGAAACCGCCCTTACATTCTCTATTATCTTCTTAAATCCGTCCAGCTGCAGATGGGCGGAATTCATACGCACCACATTCATACCGTGTGCATAGAGTTCGCGAAGGAACTCCACATCACAGCGCCGGTCAGAAATTGTGGCTACTATCTTTGTAAACTTATTCATCCTTTTATTTCCTTAATAATTGTACTATCTCTAAGAAACTGTTTAAATTTATATGATACCGATTTTGAGAAGGATTGTCTGATGGATTTTTGCTTGTGATGAGGGAGTGTAGCCGCAGCTACATGACCGAAGAATAAGCAAAAAGACGCAGACAAGACTCTCAAAAGCATAGTAATATGAATTTTAAACAGTTTCTAACATGCACCACATGCCAGCGCCTCTATGGCCAGCCTGTAGCTGTCAAGACCGAAACCGGCGATTACACCACGACACACACCAGATATCATCGAATGGTGGCGCACAGCCTCGCGCGAATGCACATTACTTATATGAACCTCCACCACCGGAGTACTTATCGCAGATATGCAATCGGCTATAGCAAGCGAGGTATGGGTATATGCACCGGCGTTAAGCACTATACCGGAGGCCATACCGAACCCATATTCCTGAAGACGGTCTATGATATCGCCCTCATGATTGCTTTGAAAGTAATGCAGTTTATGCTGGGAATAACGCTTGCGCAATTCATCCAGAAACCCTTCGAAATCCCGGTTTCCATAAATTCCAGGCTCCCTCACTCCAAGAAGATTGAGGTTGGGACCATTTAATATAAGTATATCCATAAATGGAAAGTTTCTGCAAAATTACAAAATTTTGCGTAATTTAGCGCCGAAAAGACAATCCGAATAAGCCAGGTGCCGGATTTTCCAACGACAATCCGCACCGCTTCGACTATAAACCAATCCCTATCACCCACAATGCGCAGACTTCTCCTGACATCAATTCTGGCAATCATCGTGACCGTCATTGCCGTCACTACACCCAAAGCCGCTGCCGACAACAACGCCGACACATCATCAGCACGGCAATATCTCGTGGCCGGAGTCGCTTTCTATAATCTTGAAAACCTGTTTGACACAATAAATTCCAACGGGACATACGACCTTGAATTCTCGCCAGAAGGCGCCAGAATGTGGAATTCCGATAAATATTGGAAAAAAATCGGAAACCTTGCAAAAGCCATATCCTCGTTTGATACTCCAGAAACTCCGCTCGGACCTGCCATAATCGGAATAAGCGAGATTGAAAACCGTAATGTCATCGAAGACCTCGTACATGCAATCGATGACACCCTTGCCGCCAGAGGAAAACAACCGTGGAATCTACAGATTGTACATCACGATTCTCCCGACCGGCGCGGAGTCGATGTCGGTCTGCTCTACAACCCCCTGTTCTTTACGCTTGAAAACGTCAACAACCACCGTCTGGTAATCCCCGACCAACCGGATTTTCTCACACGCGACCAGCTTGTTGTGTCAGGTAAAATTTTCGAAGCTCCAATGAGCTTCATCGTAAACCACTGGCCCTCGCGACTCGGAGGCCAGAAAGAGTCAAGCCCACTTCGCGAAGCAGCGGCAACCCTGTCGAAAGCCATCGCCGACTCGCTGTGGAGCGTGAACCCCGGCCAAGGAATAGTGATTATGGGCGACCTCAATGATGACCCCTCCGACAAATCATGCGCTGTAGCCCTCGGAGCTGTGCGCGAACGCGAGCAAGCCACCCACCACGGCTTCTACAACCCCTTCTGGTGGATTCTCGACAATGGAGTCGGCACATTATGCTACAAAGGCGAGTGGAATCTGTTTGACCAGATTATCGTATCGGGCAACCTGATTCCTGGCACATCCGACGGAATGCAATACTGGAAAGCTACAGTACATAACTTTCCTTTCCTGCGCACGAAATCCGGCATATATAAAAACTATCCATTGCGCACATTCTCGCGCGGACAGTTTCTCAATGGCTATTCCGACCACTTCCCCACTGAAATATTCTTCGTAAAAGAAGTTGATTAGTTAAATCGTGTTAAATATTCAGCCGAACATTATCACCCCCTCCCTCAATAGATTATTCTTATTTGCATTTTCACGACAATTATATTAAATTTGCAGCATAATCGAGCTCGGAGGGGACCGCAAGTCCCCTCCGATTGTTTATAAACTCACAATATGATTGACAAAGATTTGCTTACAGCCACTGTAAATGAAGCCATAGAGGGCACACCGCTCTTTCTGGTTGACATTGATGTGCGCCCCGGCAATACAATAGTCGTCGAAGTCGACAGCACCGAAGGCGTTGACATCGACCAGTGCGTGGCCATCACCCGAAAAATTGAGGAACGCTTCGACCGCGATGTCGAAGACTACGAACTTGAAGTCGGATCTGCGGGCCTCACATCACCATTCAAAGTACGCGGCCAGTATATCAAGAATATAGGCAATCCGGTCGAAGTTCTTACCCGCGACGGACGCAAGATAAAAGGCACACTCACTTCTGTGAGCGACACCGACTCATCTTTCGTAATAACAATTAAAACGAAGGTAAAGGAACCGGGCAAGAAAAAGCCTGTCGAAGTAGAGGAGCCTATTACCCTCACTCCCGACGAATGCAAATACGTAAAATATCTTATTGAATTCAAGTAACCCAACACTACATATCCCCTATGGCTAAGAAAGAGGAATCCACCAATATGGTGGAACGTTTCGCCGAGTTCAAAGAACTCAAGCACATCGACAAGACTACAATGATATCCGTGCTTGAAGAATCATTCCGCAACGTCCTTGCTAAAATGTTCGGCACCGACGAGAATCTCGACGTAATCATGAACCCCGACAAAGGCGACGTGCAGATATTCCAGAATCTTGAAGTCGTGCCCGACGGAGAGGTTCAGAATCCTTATACCCAAATCTCACTGTCCGACGCCCGCGCCGACAGCAATCCCGATGTGGAAATAGGAGAGGAGCATACCCGCGAAATTATTTTCGAAAAATTCGGACGCCGCGCTATCCTCAATCTTCGCCAGACTCTCCAGTCAAAAATCCTCGACCTTCAGAAAGAAGCCATTTTCGCACAATTCAAAGGTCGAGAGGGTGAACTCGTAAACGGAGAGGTATACCAGACCTGGAGCAAAGAGACACTGCTGCTCGACTCTGAAGACAATGAACTGCTTTTGCCCCGTCCCGAAGCCATACCGGGCGACTTCTTCCGCAAAGGTGAGAATGTCCGCGCCGTGATAAAGACCGTAGAGAACAAAAATAACAACATACGCATCATCGTATCGCGCACATCCGAGGACTTCCTGCGCCGTCTGTTCGAACTTGAAGTACCCGAAATCCACGACGGACTCATCAGCATCCGTGCAGTAGCCCGCATCCCCGGCGAACGCGCGAAAATTGCCGTAGAGAGCTACGATGACCACATTGATCCTGTAGGTGCATGCGTCGGCGTAAAAGGCTCACGTATCCACGGCATTGTACGCGAACTTCGCAACGAGAACATCGATGTGATTCCGTTCACCAAGAATACCGAGTTATTTATCCAGCGCGCACTCAGCCCCGCGAAAATCTCATCGATGCGCCTCAATGAAGAAGAAAAACGCGCCGAAGTATTCCTGCGTCCCGAGGAGGTGCCCCTCGCCATCGGCAAGAACGCACTCAACATCAAACTTGCCTCCAAACTCACAGGCTACGTAATCGACGTATACCGCGACAACGGCGAAGACTTCAACGATGATATCTATCTTGACGAATTCAAGGACGAAATTGACGCATGGATTATCGACGCTCTCAAGAGCATCGGATGCGTTACAGCCAAAAATGTCCTTGCGATGGACCGCCAGTCGATTATCGACAAAGCCGATCTTGAGGAAGACACCGTCGACAACCTGCTCTCTATTCTCAAAGCCGAGTTTGAGGATTAATAACTCACACGGGCAGCTCCTGCCGATTATCCACCTCCCTCTTCAACCATCAACCGAAAAATTTCCCAAATCACTATATGGCGAATTACAAAATAAGCAAAGTAGCAAAAGACTTAAACATCGCGCTTCCTACTGTCATTGAATTCCTTCAGTCCAAAGGCATAAATATCGACATGAATCCCAATGCCCGGATTGATGAGAGTGCCTACGGCCTTCTCATGGGTGAATACAGCAGTGACAAGGCAGAAAAGAGCAAGTCGGAGAAGCTCTCATCCGACCGCCAGAAAGAGAGAGCGACACGTCCGGCAAAAGAGACAGCCTCAGAACCTCAGGAAATTAAGATTGGACCTGCGGTGAGGCCGACTGTTGTCGGACATATCGATCTTGACTCGAAAGGAGAGCCCGTGCGACACAAAACCGAACATAAGCCGGAACCAAAAACCGAGCCAAAACCGGAGCCCAAAGCCACACCCGCACAGGCGCAGGCTGAAAAGGCTGAATCTGCACCGGTAAAACAGGAGACTCCGGTATCTCAACCCGCACCCGCGCCAAAACCCGTCGAAACTCCGGTGAAGCCCCAAGCTCCCGTAGTAGAGAAGACCACACCCGCGCCTGTGGCAGAGCCACGCCGCGAACAGCGTCCTGAGCAAAAGCCTGTCGAGACTCCGGCCAAAGAAAAAGAATCGGAAACACAGGCCCCCACTCAGCCTGACAAAGAGAAATCGGCATCGACACCAAAAACTGAACCCCAAAAAGAACCACAGGCTCCCATAGTGACACCCGTACAGAAAGAAGAATTGCCCAAAACCGAGGTTAAAAAAGAAGAGCCCGAAGTATTTACAACACCGGGGTCTCATCCAGCTCCCCAGCTTAATGTAATCGGAAAGATTGACCTTTCCGCAATCAACCAGTCGACTCGCCCGCGTCGAAAGACAAAGGAAGAACGCCGCAATGAGCGTAACGCAAAAGCCGCCGGAGCCGGAGCTACAGGCACCGGGGCAAATGCTGCAGCCGGACAAGGCAAAAAACGGCGCAACCGCATTGGCAAAGAAAAGGTCGACATTGAAAAGACATCCAACCAGCAGCAGCCCGGACAGAACCGCGGAGGCAATAATAACTCCCGCGGAGGCAACAATGGCGGCAACAACAACAATGCCAACGGACGTAACCGAGACAATGCAAAAGGCAAAGACCGCAACCGCCGCAATGCTCCACAGCAGGCCCCTGCATCGGAAGAGGATGTACAGAAGCAGGTAAAAGAAACTCTCGCTCGCCTTATCAACAAAGACAAAGGCCAGAAAAAAGGCGTAAAATGGCGTAAAGAGAAACGTGAGGCCTTCCACTCTCGCGAACGCGAGGCAGCCGAAGCCGAAGCAGCCGAAAGCCGAGTGCTGAAACTCACCGAATTCGTTACCGCCAACGACCTGGCCGTAATGATGGATGTACCCATCAACGAAGTCATAGCCACTTGTATGAATCTCGGTGTGATGGTATCCATCAACCAGCGCCTTGACGCCGAGACTATCAATATTGTAGCCGAAGAGTTCGGTTTCCAGACCGAATATGTATCGGCCGAGGTAGTCGAGGCAATCCATCAGGAAGAAGACAACGAGGAAGACCTCGTCAACCGTCCACCGATTGTAACCGTAATGGGCCACGTCGACCACGGTAAGACATCGCTCCTCGACTATATCCGCAACGCCAACGTAATCGCAGGCGAAGCTGGCGGCATAACACAGCACATCGGCGCATACAACGTAAAACTTGAAGACGGACGCCGTATCACATTCCTCGATACCCCGGGCCACGAAGCCTTTACCGCCATGCGTGCCCGCGGAGCCAAGGTAACCGACCTCTGTATCATTATCGTTGCCGCCGACGACAACGTTATGCCCCAGACCGTCGAGGCCATCAACCATGCCTCTGCCGCTGGCGTTCCCATTGTATTTGCAATCAACAAGATTGACAAACCGGCGGCAAATCCCGACAAAATCAAGGAAGAACTCGCCCAGATGAACTACCTCGTTGAGGAATGGGGTGGAAAATACCAGTCACAGGACGTTTCCGCAAAAAAAGGTCTCGGTGTAAACGAACTCATGGAGAAAGTGCTCCTTGAGGCCGAAATGCTCGACCTTAAGGCCAACCCCTCTCGTCCGGCCACAGGCTCCATCATCGAGTCATCGCTTGACAAAGGCCGTGGATACGTCGCAACCGTACTTGTTCAGAACGGAACACTCCGTGTAGGCGACATTGTACTCGCCGGCTCCAACTATGGCAAGGTAAAGGCAATGTTCAACGAGCGCAACCAGCGTGTGAAAGAAGCCGGTCCCGCCACACCGGTGCTCATCCTCGGACTGAACGGCGCACCTCAGGCAGGCGACACATTCAATGTCATGCCCACCGAACAGGAAGCACGCGAGATTGCCAACAAGCGCGAACAGCTACAGCGTGAACTCGGACTGCGCACCAACAAGCGTATCGGACTCGAAGAAATCGGACGCCGTCGCGCTATCGGCAACTTCCACGAACTCAACATCATCGTCAAAGGCGACGTCGACGGCTCAATCGAGGCGCTATCCGACTCCCTCATCAAACTGTCGACCGAGGAGGTCAAAGTCAACGTGCTCCACAAGGCCGTAGGCGCAATATCCGAAAGCGACGTAGCACTGGCTGCCGCATCCGACGCCCTAATCATCGGATTCCAGGTACGTCCGAGCCAGGCAGCACGCCGTGCCGCCGAGCGCGACGGAGTGGAAATACGCCTCTACTCGGTAATCTATCAGGCTATCGAAGAGGTGAAGGATGCCATGGAAGGCATGCTCGCCCCCGAAATCAAGGAAGAGGTTATCGGCACGGCAGAAGTGCTTCAGGTATACAAGATTTCCAAAGTCGGCACTATAGCCGGCGCTATTGTACGCGAAGGAAAAATCAAACGCTCCTGCAAAGTGCGCCTGATTCGCGACGGTATCGTGCGATACACCGGAGAACTCGGCTCGCTCAAGCGCTTCAAAGACGATGTCAAGGAGGTGCTCAGCGGCTACGACTGCGGCCTCTCAATTGCCGGATACAACGACATCCAGGAAGGCGACTTCATTGAGGCATTCGAGGAAGTCGAAGTCAAGAAAACCCTCTGACAAAAGTAACTAAAGGAAAATATTTCCAATAATGCCCACAGCCTACATCAACATAGGCAGCAATCAGGGCGACCGACGGGCCAATATCGCTCGTGCGGTCGCCCTGATTGCTGATACACTCAACGTCAAGCCTCAGCTCAGCTCTGCCATAGAGTCAGAGCCATGGGGATACAACTCCGACTCACCCTACCTCAATATCGGTCTTGTGTTCGACACGCGCCTCTCTCCGGAAGCTCTCCTCGACGTTCTGCTCTCAATCGAGCGCTATATATCTCCTGCATCTCACCGAAAGCCCGACGGAAGCTATGCCGACAGACTCATCGACATAGACCTCATAGCCTATGGCGATACAGCAATCGATATGACCCTTACACCCGCCGGCAATAGCCTGACACTCCCCCACCCGCGCATGCACCTGCGCGAATTCGTACTGCTCCCGATGCTACGGCTCGCACCGGAATGGACCCACCCTGTCACCGGTCTGACCCCGGCCGACATGTTACATCAACTATAGATTGTCTAAACAAATCCTATAATATACTGTCACCATCCACCGTTATAAAATCATGGCCAATATCTACGACATGCGCCGCTACGGCACTGTGGTATTCCTGCTCATCGCAGTGGGGCTCGCCGTACTATTTCTGTGCATATCCGACAATATTGTCAAGAAACTCGCCGAACAGGAGCGCCAGCGGATGGAGATATGGGCCGATGCTACCCGAGAGATTGCAAACCCAGATGCGGCATCCGACAACATCGACTTTCTTCTGAGCATAATCCAGAGCAACCGCAATATACCCGTGCTGCTCACCGACGACGAAGGCAACATACTCGACCAGCGCAACTTTGACCTGCCTGAGCCCCCCGACACACTCGACCCGCTATACATATCCCCGGTCAACCAGGCATTCCTCAACAATCGCCTCAACGCCCTGCGCAACACATCCAAAAAGATTGTGATCGACATACCCGGCGGAGAGTCGCAGTATCTCTACTACGAGGACAGCCGGCTGCTCCGCATGCTCGGCTACTACCCTTACATCCAGGTAGTGGTGATGCTTGTGTTTGTAGTGCTCGTATATTTTGCCGTAATCTCTACCAAAAAGGCTGAGCAAAACAAGGTGTGGGTAGGCCTGACCAAAGAGACAGCCCATCAGCTCGGCACACCCATCTCGTCGCTCATGGCATGGATGGAACTCCTCGAATCGCTTGGAGTAGACGCCGACATGGTAAAGGAGATGAACAAGGACGTGACACGCCTCTCCACCATAGCCTCACGATTCGGGAAGGTCGGTTCAAAGCCCACACTCGAGCCTGCCAACCTCAACACTGTAGTGAGCGATGCCGCATCATATATGTCGACACGCATCTCGTCGCGCATACACCTCACTGTTGACTGCTGCCACGGCCCGCTAATGGTCGATCTATCCGACTCACTCTTCCAGTGGGTAATGGAAAATCTCATTAAAAACGCCGTCGACGCCATGGAGGCCGAAGGCTCCATCACCGTCACTACCGGACGCTCCGACCGCAACGCATGGATTGAAGTCGCCGACACCGGAAAGGGTCTCCCGCGCAATCGGTTCAAGACCATATTCAACCCCGGCTACACAACAAAGAAACGCGGCTGGGGCCTCGGTCTCGCCCTCGCCCGCCGCATCATAGAGCAATACCACCACGGCCGCATCTACGTCGCCGCCTCCGAGCTCGGTCGCGGCACCACTTTCCGCATCGAACTACCCCTTATGTCACTTCCCATAAAAGTATGACTTGACTGCGTACAATGATTCGGTAAAAATTACCGAAGTAGTTGAAACTTAAGTTAATATAACGAATTATCAAATACAAATGAATCGCCAAATCGTTCATTATAAAAAACTTAGCGTATGAACGTATTGGCGATTCTCAAAGACTTCACCTTTCGGTGTAAGTCGGTATTTGAAAATACTACAACCAAGATGAGCAAAAGGTTCCTCAACTGGCTGATTTTAACAATACGCACTGTAGCGTTGATTCCGGGCAAAGTCAATTTTACCCGGCTGTCGCGCTATGGCGGTCGTACAGCCAAGACCTTTGCCTCCAATTTCAAGACATCCGTAGACTGGATGAAAGTCAACATAGGTATGGCGCAGGATTGTTTTGGACCGACCGATGACATGGCAGTGGCAATCGATCCGTCGTTCATTTCAAAAGCAGGCAGACTGACGTATGGCATAGGCCGTTTCTGGTCAGGGGTGGCACAACGTGTGAAACGCGGTCTGGAGATAATGGCAATTGGAGCAATAAGTCTGAGTAAACATACATGCGTGATGCTCGGTGCTGTCCAGTCACCGGACTTCAGGACTCTTGAATCCGAGAAACAAATGTCAATGCTTGACTGGTATGTGGCACTTGTCAGGTCAAAGGCTACTGAGCTGCTTTCACTGACGGATATTCTGGTCGCAGATGCATTTTTCTCCAAATATGAGTTTGTAAATGAAGTGATTGGCATGGGATTCCGATTTGTCGGGAGATTACGTGCCAATTCATATCTGAGGTATCTGGCCATACCGGATTCCTCCGCCCCGCGAAGACGCGGCAGAAAGAAAAAGTATGGAGAGAAAGTGGATTTCTCCAACCTTGATATGTCCGTGTTCACTTCATTCATATATGAGGATTCCAAAGGAAACAAAACCCGATGTCACACGGCGGTCGTACATTCGAGGGCATTGAAACGCGACATCCGTATCGTGGTCTGTCCGGTTGAAAACGGAGAGTCTCTTCTTTACTTCTCTACCGACACCGACATGAGGCCTGAAAAGATCATCGGTTTCTACCGCACCCGCTTTCAGATTGAGTTCGGCATACGCGATGCCAAGCAGTTCACCGGACTTCAGTCACAGCAGACCCGCGACAAAGCCCGGCTTGACTTTGCGTTCAATCTTTCCTTCACAGCCCTCAATGTCTGCAAAGAGGTCATAAGGAAGGATTATCCGGATCTTTCGGTAGCGCAGTTCAAGCGGCTTATGTTTGAATCTTATCTCGCCTCAACAATTATTTCGACTTGCGGAAAATCTCCGCATCTCAAAATAATTCAGAAAATAAATCATCGATTGGCTCAGTTAGCGGCTTAGCCAAGGCTGAACAACCTCAAATTTTACCGAATCATTGTGCGTAGAGGTATTGACAATAATCCTCCATTTGCCATATACTGTCCGCATATTTTCCCGAACAGGACAATGGACAGCCGCCAGAATGCAGCCTCATCATGACCGTCACTTATCACTAATGCGTCGCCGACGCACCATGGCATCTACCGCTAACACCACCGACAGCATGGCAAAACCGATTATCCTCGGAACCTCGCCAAATCTGACAGCCATCCACGCAAGATACCCCATATACACGGCAGCTACACTCTCCACGATAACCGCACGCATAGAATAAGGCACCCGGAACACACGTATATCAAATACACTCGGCTTGCCGTTTCCAACAGAAAAAACTTCTCCAAGCCCCGCTATCACGCATATCAGCAGAAAGCCGGCTGAACGCAGCACCTCCTCCTCAAGCGAGTCCCCTATGTAAGCCACATACTTCAACATGTCATAGCCAATAAGGGTAGCCCCACACAACATCATCCAATTTCTGATTAATTCAAACATTTTATAACGGTAATTATATTTCTATAATGTTATCTGTCGTATTAGTAACTACTCAGGTATTCAAATCGTATGAATATTAGATTATTGAGAATGGCAATGTTTGTAAAAGTACCCCGACAATTTGTAAATTCTATGAACTTACAAATTGTCGCACCTGATAATCATACACTTATACATGATCAGATACCTGAGTAGTTACCATTGAAAATTATACATTATTCTATAACCTCTATCCAATAGTCTGCACTGTTCATTCCAAACATAACATCAAACAAAACATCATCCTTTAATTCAACAGGAAGAGTACTATTTTGAACAAGTTCAACGATATCTGTCGCATAAGATGACTTCATTGCCTCAGGCAACATACCATATTGAGCATGAACCTGAGAATTAAAATCTTTAATAATTTTAATTCTTTCTGAACTAACATTACATTCTTTTTGAAGCATAGAGCAAGTACTATCAACAAACTGAGTATATGACATTTCGCCAGAAAGAGCAGTCATCGACATATGAGCCAATTTAGTTGCATAGGAAATACCAGTATTTTGTAATTCAGATGATATACTAATTTTTAAGGAATCAGGAGCAGATGTATTATACTTATCAACACACATCTGAAGAATAATTATTAAGTCATCTACAGTCGGATCTTCCTTTACCTCTATTTCACTTCGAATTTCATTCAAAACCTTATTATGATCAAACTGTACTGCATTATAATATTCTTTAAATCTATCTCCACAACAATCACTTCCTAAAACAGGAAGATTCAACTTCGGGAAATAAATATAACCCGGATTTGTTACCATTGCTAATCCAGAGCAATCATATAGATATTGAGCAATCGAAGATGTAACTGTTCCAAAAACACACCCATATGCAGTTCCGAGTAACCAAGAAAGAAGTGTTCCTGTTGCTGGGCCTCCTACCACAGTACCAAGAATCTCCCCAGTAATACCGCCACCTAAAGAGGCCCAACATGTTCCGGCTTCATCAACCCATGATGGAATTAAATGTAATGAATCGAGAGGAGGTTGCTCTTGCTGTTGTAGGTTATCACCGCTTCTTGATATAGTACAAGCGTACATTTGATAATGACTGTTAAGACTATCTAACGAATTAATCAAATTATCAATGGCCACTGATTCATTATCAACACATGTTACATTTGCGTCCATCGCAAATGGTTCGTGACTATCCTGGCAAGCACACATGGCAAACAGGATTCCAAAGAACATTAAAATGAAAATTACTTTTTTCATTGCTAAAGATTTAATATGGTTAAGATTAAATGCGATGGCCATCGACGGTAGCAAAGATATGACATCAAAATGATGAAACCCAAATTTGTAACGTTACATTTTTCTTTATCACACAAAATCATATTGATAATCAATATAATAATTCACAAACGACTTTGAATATTCAACCAATATGTAACGCAATAATTCATCAATAAAATCTCCACGTACCATAAAATTTCGTATATTCGCATTGGAATTACCCTTGATGCCTACAATACATGAATGCCATACTATCGCTTGCGGCTATTGAATGCGCCAGCATGTTCAATCTGATTTTTGAGCAAAGCGGCCCTACAGGAGACATCCTTAGAGGAGTATCGATGCTAACGATATTCCTGATTGTCGTAATAGCCATTCTGATGTTTCTACTTATTATCCATTCACATCGGGAACTGGAGCTAAAGCGCAAGAACCGGGAGCTTGCACATATGCGTTCGCCGGTCTACACCGATATCATCCGACAGGGCAATGACCGGATAGATACCCTTTGCAACGATATTACCAACAAAGAAGAAACTATCGAGCAACTTAAAAGCACGATTGACCGACTCACATCAGCACTATATCATGACTGCAAGGCGTGGCCTAAGATAAACGCGCTGCAATGCATGCAAACCCCTAAGAGCGCCATCGGAGCAGACAATAAAAACTCATGTAAAACAACCGAAAAAGTACATCCCCTCAATCAGGATGAACGCGATAGCCTGCTACACTTCATACTACTGTGTCGTAATGACATCACTGTCTACCGCACAATGCTCACAGATGATGATATGATTCTTTACCATCTGCTTACATCAGGCCTTACAAATGCGGCAATAGCAACGCTTATCGGTATAACACCCGGGACACTGCGTCAACGCAAGCTCCGTCTCATGCGCAAGCTCAGAGATTGCACCTATGACGACTACACGCCTGACGAAGCCACCGCATCCGACAACATATAGCGCCACGTAAACCTATGCTGCTCAACAGGTGATGATGTTGCCCGAAAGAGGATACCACAGGTAGCCGCGCACGGTCGTGCCTTTGTAGGCGCGGCGCAAAAGATTCATGTAGCCGCGCACCTGTCGCACATAACGCGACGACTCCTCGTCACCAAACTTGTAGTCAACCACCTCGATCGCACCGTCGGCAGTCCATACCACACGGTCGGGACGGTAATGGCGGATTACTTCCTCGCCGGTCTTTTCACCGGTAGTGCGGTCGCGCTCCTCATACCGAATGGCGAGCGTACGCTCACGCAACAGTTTGCGATAGCCTTCAAACCATCGCCTCACCCTACTGTCGGCCAATGCCTCACGCAGTATAGCGGCAATCTCATCCATCTCTACATGAGGAAGAATGCCACGCATATTGGCACGCAACACTGCCCGGTCAATATCGGAGGCATGGCGCACATATCCCATTACCGAATGGAGCACTATGCCGCGCTGACGCGGACGCTCCATGTCGGCCATATCCTCGATGCGGTTCATCGACCATATCTCCTCATTGTCAAGACTATAATATGACGGCATTTCCAACATTTCACCGCGGTTGTCATTCCTGTCTCCCGAAAACACCTGTGAGCCTATCTTCAGCACCTCGCGTTCCTCTTCCACACCATCGTGCTCCTCAACAACTCGCACAGTCTTATCGCTAAGAGGCACAAGCGTACCATCCGGCAACGACCGCTGCTCCGCGACCGACGCACACATCTCAGTAGTCATTTCAGCGAATGCGGCCTCCAGCCTGTCGGAAATCTCCGACGCCCCCTCCTGATATCCTACAATCAGCTCGCGGGATGCGCGTGTAAAGGCCACATACACCTGATTGAGACGGTCGATAACCTCGTCATACACCGCCTCATCATACTGGCTGGAGAAGAGGGATATCTTTCCTACGGTGTTAGCCTTCAACGGAATCATAGGAGGCACATCGTCCTTATCAAATTCCGGGCCACAGAACAAAGGCAACAACTTTTCAGAGTCGGGACAGTGTGTCGACACCCACATCATATTGTCAGGCGAACTCAACGAACCGGATAGCAACGGCACATGCACACAGGCAAACTCCAAGCCTTTGGACTTGTGTATGGTCATTACCCTTATACCGTCGACACCCTCAGGTACGGCAAGACTGCGGGCGCACCCTTTTTCGTCCCACCATTTCATGAACGAATGCAGGTCGGCATCTCCATGCGAACAGAAGTCGATGACCATATCCTGAAATGCCGTGATATAAAGATTCTCGTCTCGGCATGTCTCCGGACTAAGGCATCGCGCCACCACACGCTCTACAATCGACGGCACATTGGTACACTCCATTTCCGCAGCCTCAAGCGCAGCACGGTCGGCCTCGGCGCCTTCATCGGAGAAAGCCATGCGCATCGCCTCGGTTCCGGAATGCCCCATAGCCCTGAAGAACTCAAAGCGATTGATAATCTCGGCGGCGGTAGTGTCAGCGCCCTTCTTATGCGACAGCACGACATGGGCATCGACGTAGCGCAACACTCCTACAATCTGTCTTATAGAAGGTGCATTGCCTACAACCAGAGCTTCGTCGGTTATAATCTGCAGGTCGGCGAGCGGCCCATCGCCATTCTCCGCCTTGGCACGAAGCAAGCGCGCCACCACCTCGGCACATTCACTGCGCCTGGCACATAGCACCGCGATGTCTCTCTGCCTATATCCATCCTCAAGCTGTCGGAGTATATGCTCTATCATCCGGTCGAGACTCTCGTCGGCGTCGCTGTATGAGGCGAATTCGACATAACCCGCCACATCGGTATGCTGCACATTCTGTACGACATTGGCATATATGGCGCCCAACCCGAGCTGGCGTGCAAGAGATATGAATACCGTGTTGTTGAACTGCACTATCTCGCGGGCACTACGCCAGTTGGTATTCTCGGATATCACATGGCCATGCATCTCACATTGCTGTGCAAACTCCTCCGGCACATCCTTGATTATGAGCGAGGGGTCGGAGTTGCGGAAACGGTAGATGGCCTGCTTTTCGTCGCCTATTATCAGATTGTCGTTGCCCGTGGCAAGCGACTCCCTTACAAGCGGACTGAGATTAAGCCATTGTATCCTCGACGTATCCTGGAACTCGTCGATAAGGAAATTGCGCAGCCTTATGCCGAGACGCTCATATATAAAAGGTGCTTCTTCCTGGTTTATTATAGTATTCAGTATGGTGCCAGTGTCTCCCAGCAGAATGGCATTATTCTCACGCTGCACCTCTGCAGTGTGTCGCTCCACCTCACCGATAATCCCCATATGGAATATGTTGGATCTCAGAACCTGGAACGCTCGCATTTCATCCCACACCTCTACCGCATAGGAAGCAAGTTGTCCCACAGCGCCTACAAGGTCGGAAGGGGTATTTTTATAGTCTTTAGTGAAATATGCCAACGGATCGACAGCAGCCTTTTTAACAGTGGCCGTAAGGTCTTTCCTGACATCGATCTCACCCTTGGCCCAATTGGAGAATGGTGTGCTTACATTCTTATGCACGCCTTTCAGCACATCGTTGTCACTAAGCAGCCTGACAGTTGCATCGGCCTCATCCGCCAACCGCTTGCGCCGACGCTCGTACGCACGGTTTATAGCCGCGCTGAACCGCATGATTCGTTCCGGCTCTTCCAGATATCCGACTATTGTCGCCCGGTTGAGCTTATATGTCTCATTCAGCGACTTTTTGATGTATTCTACAAGGTCGCCGGTTATCTTGCTGTTGCGTACGAATATATTGAACGAATTGCCCTCATCAAGTTTCTGCAGCATATACTGCCTGAGCCATACCATGAGCTGACGGCGACGGGAAGCCTCAATCTTACTGCCGTCGGAGGAATTGAGCGATGATAACATCGCGTTAACGCCCATATACACCGCCTGAGTCTCGTCGAGCTCTACCTCATAGTTGCCTGATAAGTTAGCTTCACGTGCAAATGTGCGCAACACCATCTGGAAAAAAGCGTCGATGGTGCTTATATTGAAGTTGCCGAAGTCGATAAGTAAAGCGTTTAGCGCCTTACACGCATGCTCGCTAAGGTCGGAAGGGGAACACTTAAGCTCCGCACACAAATCACTGCGATAGGGACTCTTTCCATTGGGGTTGGCCAACAGAGCGAGTTGCCCGACGATACGGGCCTTCATCTCCTCGGTAGCCTTATTGGTAAATGTAATGGCAAGAATCGAACGATGACGGTTAATCCCGTCCGACAGTCGGTATGAACCGTCTTGACGCTTTTCGCCAAGAAGCAGCTTGATATAGCTTTTTGTCAGTGTAAATGTCTTTCCGGAGCCGGCCGAGGCTTTATGTATCTTCAGCATACTCTCACTTTCCAGCCTAATTCTTCAAGAGCCTTTTTCAGGTCAGCACGGAGATCACCCTGTATAAGTATCTCGCCACCTCTGGCCGAGCCTCCTGCTCCGAGTTTCTGCTTGAGGCCGGAAGCAAGCGCAGCGATATCGTCATCATCCATCCCGTCGGGGAAACCGGCTATAATTGTAGCTTTCTTTCCACCACGCCCTTTCTTCTCAAAAAAGATATCCAGACGAGCCTTCGACATATATTCTTTCCCGGAAGCCTGTGAAACAGCATCGGGTTCGCACCCGACAGCCTCCTCAACAGGCATGCCGCCATTATCAAGCAACGCGCGCAAAGTATCGCGGAAATCTACTTCCATCGGTCTATATTGTGTTTATTCCTTTATTTAATGGCTACAGAGTCGGACTCTTCCATATCCGGAATTCTTATTGTATTACGCACAATTCCGGCAAGAAGCATCCCTTGTGGCATCTCGTCTATGCTCAACGAGCTGTAATATTCATTCGCTGCAATGCTGTCGGCAGAGTAGGCTTCAAGAAAACACTGGTAGGCATACTCGATATTTTCCTCATGTCCGCCGGCATCCGACAGTTTCACATAAAGTATCGACAACCGCCCGAGCACCTTGGCATCGCGTGCGTCGCCTTTGGTCTGGTATTGCCTTATCTCGTCGCATATACTCTGTGCGCTACGGTAATCCAAGCGCTCAATAAGGGCCTGAGCCTGTTCAAGATCATCTTTCTGCTCTGAGACAGAAGGCGACGAACATGATGCGGCTGTCATTCCGGCAGCGACCGCGCATGCAAGCACACAAGCCCTGACACGGATAATGGAAATGTGTTTATTCAGGTGTATTCTCATAACTCATATCAATTACTCGCCGGCAACGGCATTTCTCTTTATGAACTCATATTCAATGCCATCGCGGTCAAGTGTCATAGTGTAGTCGGTATGGTCAGTCACAATTGCCTTAAAAACGGGAGCGACAGTACCGATAATAGCTGTATCGCCCTCGGCAGTGACGGTAGCGAGGTTATGTTGTATGACCAATGTGTCGCCGACGATATGCCATGTGCCTTTCACCGACAGAGTCAGCACATCGGGACGTATGGCTCTCATTACACTGGACCCGTCGCTGTTTAGCTCAAATACCGGTTCCCGGTCAGATACAGCCGGATTATAATACAGTCCGACTATCTGTTTTTCTTTGCTTGACAGACCTCCGCAAGCCGACAACAGCATCGCTGCAATAAGCATAGTCAGAATTCGCTTCATCTTATTGTTGTTTGGATAACTACAAAGTTACTGTTTTTCGCCTAATTTGCAAGAGTGGTAAATTAGCCAAGCAGTTCTGTTAGATTAGAAGTTATCGAAAATAACCATATAAGAGACAGAGAATGTTTCGCCCGGTGCAATTTTGTTGACATAATCGCGCTCAGAAAAATCACCGGAGAAGCCCACACGGTCACATCTGCCCCACCATGGCTCAATACACGCGAAAGGAGCCTGCGCGGATGGAGACCAAAGCCCGACAAGGGGAGCCTGGAAAAGTACCGACAGATATGGCGCGCGGTTCTTGTCAAGCATCGACACTCTATGCACCTGATGGTCGGCCAGCACTATGGCGTCGTTGCGGAATGTATCGCTCATGACCGGGAGCATTCCGTCCTCGTCAAGCGCTACAGGCTCGGTAGCATTTCCGATGCACCCTTTCTCTTCAATCACCTGCTTCTCAAGACTACGGCTGTCAAAGCAAAAATATCCGTGCACATCGTCCGCGACATTGAAGCCGGGATAGTTGAAGGCCGGATGTGCGCCTATTTGGAAACTCATCTCCCTGTCATCAAGATTTATGACACGCCACATCACTGTCAGCCTTGCTTCCTGCAGTCGGTAGCCAATCTCCAGACGAAAACGACGGGGATACAACGCCAGGGTGCTGTCATCGGATTCGAGTGAAAACCAAGCCTCATCGTCGGGAGTATCGGTTATGATTTCGAACTCTCTGTCGCGCGCGAAGCCATGCTGCCCAAGCCTGAATTCTTTGCCGTCCATGCGATAGCATCCGTCCCATACCGACCCTACTATCGGGAAAAGCACGGGTGAGCGCCGGCCCCAGAATGTCTTGTCGCCGTGCCAAAGATACTGCCAGCCGGTACGTTTGTTGACTATTTCCTGTAACTCGGCGCCAAATGCATCGATTGTCACTGTAAGCAAGTCGTTGGATAAAGTCTGTTTCATTTATGTATTGAATATTACATTTCCGCAAATATACGAAAAAACTACACTTCCTGCCAACGGTAAAGCCTGTCGGAAGGACGCACCTTTGACGGAACCGGAATTGAGAAGCTATCACCTTTGACGGCCTTCTCCACCGGCTTGAGATTGACTCGTATCTCCTCTACCTTGATAATCATGGCCCCGGTAGTAGGACCGGTAATCACAATCTCGTCGCCGACATGCAGCTCGCCCGCCTCCATCAGGAACTCTGCCACCCCAAGTTTAGAGAAATAACGTATGCCCTTTGCCGCATATACCTTTGTGCGTGTAGCCGACGAACCATACTTCGATGACCACTCGCCGAGACGTTGTCCCAGATAATATCCGTTCCAGAATCCACGGTTGAAGATACGGCTAAGACGCTCGTCCCATCCGGCGACAAGCTCGTCGGAGTATGTGCCGTCGGCAATAGCTTTCAATGCCTCATCGTAGCATTCGACCGCAATCTTCACATACTCAGGACCACGTGCGCGTCCCTCTATCTTGAACACACTCACTCCGGCATCAATCATCTTGTTGAGAAAGTGGATTGTCTTCAAATCCTTGGGCGACATGATATACTTATTGTCTACCTCAAGTTCATCGCCGGTCTCCCGGTCGCGCACCGTATAGCCACGACGGCATATCTGGGTGCATGCGCCGCGGTTTGCACTTGAGTTCATCTCATGAAGGCTCAGATAGCACTTGCCACTGACGGCCATGCAAAGAGCACCATGACAGAACATCTCGATTTTAACCAATTCGCCCTTTGGACCACGTATGTCATCTGAAACAATAGCCTTGTGGATGGCAGCCACCTGCTCCATATTGAGCTCTCGAGCGAGCACCACCACATCGGCCCACTGCGAATAGAAGCGCACAGCCTCAATGTTTGAGATATTGCACTGTGTGGATATATGCACCTCGACTCCGACTGAGCGCGCATAGACTATCGCCGCAATATCACTTGCGATAATCGCTGTAATACCGGCTTCGCGCGCGGCATCAATTACTTCATGACATCTATCGATATCAGAGTCATATATAATTGTATTGACTGTAAGATAGGTCTTTACGCCATGTTCGGCACAGAGCGCGGCAATAGAGCGCAGGTCGTCAAGAGTAAAGTTGATTGAAGAGCGCGAGCGCATATTGAGCCCGGCTATGCCGAAATACACGGCATCAGCACCGGCGTCAATGGCGGCATGCAGCGACTCGTAGCTCCCTACAGGAGCCATTATTTCAAAATCCTTGCGGTTCATCTTAATGATTATTTCTTCATTGATACCAGTTGTTTGACTACCATATTGTAGCCTTCTGAAAAATATGGCCGCTGAAACTCCGTCTCACGACATACCTCACCCCTCCATACCACAATATCAAGGTCGACGGGTACTATTCCGGTTGTCTTATCGGAAGGAACACGCCCGCAACGGCGCTCATAAAGTTTCAGCGAGGCGTTGACTTCATCAAATCCGACATAAGGAGCGACACCTACGGCGGCTACAGCATTGAGATACTCCGGAAACCTTCCGCTCCACTCAGGGGTGGAGTAAACAGGCGAGAAGAGAGCAGGATAAAACGTGCGGCCAAGCCAGCCGATTGCCTCGGCTACCCTTACAGCACGGTCGGGACTGTTGGATCCAACGCCCACTATACACATCGTATCGGGGAGGTCAACTCTCATGCCTGCGGCAGTTGCGAAACATCCTTCATCGTAAGGGCAATGCGTCCGCGCATATAATCGACATCCATGACGCGCACCCTTACTTTCTGATTCATCTGCACTACTTCAAGAGGCGACGACACAAACCTGTCGGCAAGCTGTGAAATATGGATTAGTCCATTCTCATGAATACCTAAATTGACAAAACAGCCGAAAGCGGTTATGTTGTTGACCACACCCTGCAGCTCCATACCTGCATGAAGGTCGCGGATATCATGTATACCGGTATCAAACTCTACCGGCTCCTCATCTACAGCACGAGGGTCACGGCCAGGCTTCTCCAGTTCGAGCACGATGTCGGTAAGAGTCGGAAGTCCGACTTCCTTGGTAACATATGGCGACAAGTCGAGGTTCTGGAGGGTCTTGGGGTCCTTTACAAGAGCATCAACCGTAGTGCCACGGTCGGAAGCTATTGCCTCGACCAGGTCGTAACGCTCAGGATGCACTCCGGTATTGTCAAGAATATTGTGAGCGCCAGGAATACGGAGAAATCCGGCACACTGCTGAAATGCCTTCTCTCCCATACGCGACACATTGAGCAACTCGCGGCGTGATGTAAAATCGCCATTCTCGGCGCGATAGCTTACAATATTGGCGGCCAGAGTCGGACCGATGCCGCTGACATAGCTCAGTAGCTCGCGGGATGCCGTGTTGACATTAACCCCGACGGCATTTACACAACTTCCTACAGTAAAGTCGAGCGCATCGCGCAATTTAGTCTGGTCTACATCATGCTGGTACTGCCCGACCCCAATATGCTTCGGCTCAATCTTCACGAGTTCGGCCATAGGGTCAATCAGGCGACGTCCAAGGGATATGGCGCCACGGTCGAGGTCCTTAAGATCGGGGAATTCGCGCACACCGACCTCCGACGTAGAGTAAATCGACGCACCACTCTCGTTTACGATATATATACGTACCGGCCGCGGATAACGCAACTGGTTAAGGAAATTTTCAGTCTCTCGTGAGGCAGTGCCGTTTCCAAGAGCTATGGCATCGATTTCAAAGCGGTCGACAATAGAGCAAACCTTGAATGCAGCTCCATGAAAATCGTTGACCGGAGCATTGGGGAATATCTGGTCGGTACACAGAACATTACCCTGAGAATCGAGAGCGGCAATCTTGCACCCATTCTTAAAGCCGGGATCCACGGCAAGCACTCGTTTTCCGACAAGCGGAGAGCCCATCAGCACCTGACGAACATTGTCGGCGAATATCGCAATCGCGCTATCGTCGGCCTTGCCCTTGGCGGCATTCATAATCTCAGTCTCAATCGAAGGCTTTATCAGCCTGCGGTATGAGTCACGGACAGTAGAACGAATCACAGCAGCCACTTCGTCAGAGGCTGTCGAACGAAGAAACATACGAGTAAGACGCTCAATCATCTCATCGTCGTCAATCGACACATTCACCTTCAATATCCCCTCTTTCTGTCCACGAAGCACTGCAAGCAGACGATGTGAGGTGCACAAACGCAGTGGAGAGGTGTAGTCGAAGTAATTCTCATATGTGCGGCCTTCCTCTTCCTTACCGGACATCACCTTTGAGGTAATCACGGCATTGCGCATATAGCGGGCACGTACTATCGAACGCGCTTTCTCGCTGTCGCTTATCCACTCGGCTATAATATCAGAAGCACCGCCGACAGCCGCCTCGGCATCGGCCACGTCGCCTTTGATGAATTTTTTGACAGCCTTGTCGAGCGAATCGAGATTCTGCGACATAATCATACGGGCCAACGGCTCCAGACCTTTCTCAGCTGCAATCATAGCCCTCGTGCGGCGTTTGGGACGGAAAGGCATGTATATATCCTCGAGAGTAGAGGCCTCACGGGTGTCCTCGATGCGTCTGCGTAAATCGTCAGTAAGTTTTCCCTGCTCCTCCATTGAGGCCAATATTGCTTCCTTACGTTTTTCAAGAGCTTCGAGAGAGCGGTAACGGCGCTCGATATTATGTATGGCATTTTCGTCAAGCGCGCCGGTAGCTTCTTTGCGGTAACGGCTGATAAATGGTATGGTGGCTCCGTCTTCGAGCAATTTTACGGTGGCATTTACCGATTTGCGCGGGATGCTCAGTTCCTCGGCAATGATAGATACAAACTCGCTGTTCATCGATTATGTAAGAGTCTGAGAATAAGATGCTATATGATTATTTTATAATTGTCTGCGATGAGGTGGCCGACTCTGCCTGGCAGCGCCGCAAAGTTATGAGGGTGATTTCAGGAGTGGCTCCGATACGCATCGGAAGAGCCACAGCGCCTACGCCGATGTTGACATAGAGCATATGGCTTCCGTCGGAATCGGAATACAAACCACCCCATGTCGGATAGCGATATTTGGCGGGCGACCATCCGCCAACCTCAATCTGCATGGCATGGGTATGACCGGATAACGACAAGGGAATCTCAACAGAATCGCATGAGGCGACTTCCTCGACCCAATGTGCCGGATTGTGTGTAAGCAATATCTTGAATACCGAATCGCCGAGAGCCGGATATGCTTTTCCTAGATCGCCGTATACACTGAATGGTGGGTCTCCCCAGTTTTCAACGCCTACTACAGCTATAGAGTCGCCGCCACGCTTGAGTATTTCAGAAGAGTTAAGCAACAGACTCCAGCCCATGTCGGCCTGCAAGGCATGCATACGGGTGAGATTATCGGCTTTGGCTTGCGCCGACGGCCATTCGCTATAATCGCCGTAATCATGATTGCCAAGTATAGATATAACTCCGTCGGGAGCTGAAAGCCGGCTCAATGTAGCGGTAAAAGGCGGAAGTTCATCGGTACGGCGGTTTACGATATCGCCTGTAAAGAATATCACATCCGGGTTCAGGCCGTTGATGGTATTGACTACTTCAGACACAAAGGTAGTGTCGGAGCCATAGGTGCCGACATGGAAATCAGAAAACTGTACCATACGGTATCCATCGAACGCCTCTGGAAGTCGGTCAAAACATAGAGTAATCTCTTTTACCTGGCACCTTGTACGATTGACCAGTGCCCCCCACCACATTACAACAAATGTTAGAACTGCCACAACAGTACCTGTCAGTAACAACGGTCGGGAGATATGCCTCTTCCACAGCATTGGCAGCATGGCCGACAGGCTGAAAAGCGCAAATACCAGTTTTGGCACGTAGATGGTAAAATAGCTGTAGAGCATCCACATGTCGGCCAACAGCAGAGAATCTCCTCCGCGCCTCCGCGGAAGAGCCACAATCACCACTGCATAAAGTATAAGCAACAGCGATGAGACCGCATATGCCTTTGAGACACGACGGTTGCATACCACTCGACGCAACACACTCCATATATATCCGTCGACCAGAAGGTTGAAAGCGATAAGGATTATCATCGGTAATATAGGGAGTCGCATCGGGAGATAACAATATTATAGTTAAACGGAGAGGATATTTTCAGTATAGCCGAATATAGGAGCCTTTATATATTATCGGATTCGGAATCAAGACATACATCGTTGGCGATAATACTGTTCTTCAACGGGTTGGCATACATAGTAAGCATCATCTCATAGAGGAACTGGGTATCAGCCTCTGACAGCTCGGGGATATCCACCTTTAATATCTGCGCATGCAGATAATTGTTGAAATCCACAACTTCCTGGCGGGTATATCGATCGGCCCATTTGTCGGTGTTGTAAAGCTGGTCGAACGCGATATAGTTAATCGGGAAGATTTTGTAGCCTGAATGAATGTCACAGTCTATTATACGGCATACATCCCGGGCCACGGCAGTCTTGTCGAGTGCGCGATCCATGTGCGACAATTCGTCATTCACAGGATTGCCTACTTCGAAATGTACTCGACCCTTAGGCTGGAGCAGGCCGGTCTCCATGGCGAAAAGGTCGTCGCGCTGAGTCTTCTTGAAGTCCGGATCATTGCGGCGAAGCAGAAACTCGCGCGCCTTCAGATAGTCGTTGGGATCATATTCATAAGAGATACTTACAGGCAAAAGGTTTACCTCCTCAAGATTGCCTATAAAATCCTTGTCGCCAGCCAGACCGAGCATCTTTATGAGACTGTCCTGAGCCATATCACTCGAATCCTTGCTGCGTCCCTGACGCTCTGCAATCCATACCGACTGGTTTTTGCCGGTAATCGCATAGTGTATATATGCCGACAGTTGCTGCGCGGCCTCGAGGGCTTTCACGCGCGGAAGATCACGCTTAACGATAAAACTCTTGTTAAGGCGTACAAGGTCGTTGATCCATGCATATATAAGCAGATTGTCGCCTATAGCCACCTCGGTAGTAGGATAGCCTGCACGCAGGAAACAGAGATTAAGGAAGGACGTATCCAGTACAATATCCCTGTGATTTGTTATAAAGGTATATGCTTTTGTCTTATCGATTTTGTCGAGACCGGATATTGTGATTCCGGATGTTGTCTTGGATGCAAGCATCTCAAGAAAGGGCCACATAATCTTGCGCTGGAAGGTGGTCTTGTCTTTGACTTCAAGCAATCCATTGCAGAAATCATTGAAATCAATCTCCGGGAGCACCCACTTCACAGCATGCTCAAATCCGGGTTCCTTTATCAACCCGGCCATTTTTTCATGGAATATATCATCGGAGTACGGTGCAATTTCGTCAAACTGCCTGGTATCCATTGTCAATTCATCTGCCATAATCTTAGTCTACTGAAAAGTTACGATTCTCAAAGATAGCAAATATCACTTATTGTTCTGATATAAGTTCTTATCTATTAACTACATTTAGCAATTTACACACTTAATCCGCCGGCATAATCGGCCCAGCGCTTTATCAACGCTTCCATGTCGGAAGGCAAAGGTGCGGAAAAAAACATCTCTTGGCCGGTGCGCGGATGCACAAATCCGAGAGTACGCGCATGGAGAGCCTGTCGGGGACATAACTCGCGGCAGTGTGCCACAAACTGACGGTAGCTGCCGCTTCCCACACCCCTAAGCACTGCATCGCCTCCATATCGGGCATCATTAAACAGAGGATGTCCGATATGCTTCATATGCACACGTATCTGATGAGTCCGGCCTGTCTCAAGGACGCATTTCACCACACTCACATAGGCCAGAGTCTGTTGGGTGTAATAATGCGTCACGGCATGCTTTCCCTGGTCGCCGTCGGGAAAAACAGCCATCTGCAGACGGTCTTTCGGATTACGCCCTATATTTCCTTCTATACGTCCGTCGGCCGGATCGGGAGCGCCCCATACCACTGCCATGTACTCGCGTTTGGTAGTTTTCTCGAAAAACTGGCGTCCGAGCGCTGTCTTTGCATCGGGAGTCTTGGCCACGACAAGCAGGCCGGATGTGTCCTTATCGATACGGTGCACAAGCCCCATACGAGGATCGTCGACATCATAATCCGGAGTATTACGGAAATGCCATGCCAGCGCATTGACAAGAGTGCCGTGGTAATTCCCATGCCCGGGATGCACGACAAGTCCTGCCGGTTTGTTAACCACCAGCAAATCGTCATCCTCATATACAATATCAAGCGGAATGTCCTCGGCGATAATCTCAAACTCGTAGCGTGGACGGTCCATTACCACCTGCACCACATCCAACGGTTTTACCCTGTAGTTGCTCTTTACAGCCTTGCCATTGACAAGAATGCAACCCGCCTCTGCAGCCTGCTGCACGCGGTTGCGGGAAGATTTCTGCAGACGGGCTACCAAAAATTTGTCGACACGTAATAATTCCTGTCCCTTGTCGGCTACAAATCGGAAATGCTCGTAAAGTTCGCCACCGTCGTCATCCCCGTCTACAGCAGAATCTGCCCCGACCAACTCGTCAGGGACATAGTCGACAACGTTCTTCTCTATATCGTCAGTAGAAATCATAGGGATAATTTACAGATACACTTACAGATGGCAGGCAATATCATAACACATCTTCGGGGAACACCTATTCGAGATTCAGCACAGACGCTTCACGGTCACTCTCTATAGCCTCAAGTGTGTCAACACTGTCTACATCAAGACTGAGTCCCTCTCCGACTTCGATAGTAATTGTGGCAGAGGTCGGGACTCTCGCGCCAGGCTGTACAGACACACCGTTGAATTTCACGCCAAGCACCAGATCCTTGTACTCGCTCGGCACCAATACCTCGCGTATATTGCGGATTCCGGCACCCTCAAGAGTGGAACGCGCCTGACGTAGCGACATATCTGTCACAGCCGGCAATGATATCATCTTGGGCGAGAAAGCGGTAACGGTGAGATAAACCGTGCGATGAGGCTTCACTTTCGTACGCGCTCTTGGCGACTGCTCAAGCACAGTGCCCGGTGCGGTAGTCATATCATATATCGAGTCGGAAAGTTCAGGCTTAAGCCCGACACTCTCAAGAGCCTTTACGGCCTGGTCGTACGACAGGCCCTTCATATCCGGCACTACCTCATACGAGCCATGATCGGTCCATATATCAAGACTAATCAGCGCCATCCATATGACACCGAAGCCGACAAGCATTATCAGCAGGAAATTAAACAATATCGGGTGGCGCTTCATGAAGCTCATGCTCCGGCGCAGGGTATTTGGTTTCTGTGTTTCTTCCACTTGGAGGGGATTTTCGTCCTGGAGAGTATGTGCGCAGAGAAATTTCCTGCGCAGGGATGAGAATTTGGATGCAAATTTACGCAAAAACTCCCTTTAATCCTTATTTTAAAGTTAAAATTCCGTAATTCACGCCTTCAAAGGCGATTCCCGATAGCCGGATTCAGCAAAAAGGCGCTTATCGTCTTCCACAGTGTTGCCTACCGTAGTGAGCATGTCGCCCATCAGCACTCCGTTTACACCACCAAGCAGCATACGCCGCATAGTGTCATGGCTGAGGCGCATTCGCCCACCGGCAAAACGCAGTATGCACCGCGGAGCAATCATGCGGAACAACGCAGCCGTGCGCACTATCTCTTCTTCGGAAATCAGAGGTGTCGACTCCAGCGGAGTGCCGGGAATCGGATTCAATATATTAATAGGTATAGATACGGCTCCGGCATCACGGGCCTCGGCGGCAAGTTCGAGACGCTGACGCATGGTCTCTCCCATGCCTATTATCCCGCCACAGCACACCTCCATACCCACACTGCGGGCCAATGCGATTGTGCGCAGTTTGTCAGCATGTGTGTGGGTGGTGCATAGCGAGGGGAAATATGACGCTGATGTCTCAAGATTACAGTGGTAGCGCTTTACACCCGCCTCTTTCAGGCGGCGAAGCTCGTAAAGCCCCAGCAATCCCATCGAGGCGCAAAGATACAGCGGTGTCTCCTTTCCTATTTTACGATATATATGGCAGAAGCTGTCAATATCCGCCGGCGCCACCTTCCTGCCTGATGTCACAAGCGAAAATCGCCGTATGCCATGGCGCGTATTCATCCGCGCGGCTTCAAGAGCCTGCTCCTCCCGGATAATATCATACTCAGACACTCCCGTGTGATGATGGCGCGACTGGGCACACCATTTACAATCTTCGGAACAACGTCCGGAGCGGGCATTGACTATAGAGCATGTATCTATTTCATCATTATGCCAGCGGCGGCGCACCTTGTCGGCGGCATCCGCCAGTTCATCGACTGAGTATCTGTCGTTTAGTTCAACAGCCTCATCTACAGTAATTCCATTGCCGTTGTCAAGCACTTCCGATAGTCGGGCAGCTAAAAAATCTGACATATTATGCTGTATAATAATTTCATTAGGCAAATTTACAAATTTCCGATAAAACATGTTGCATAACACATTTAGAATACAGTAAATCCAACATTCAACCGGTGTAATAATTTAAGCACAATGCACCTGCTGCCTGCTTTATCACATAATCACGAAATAAAATCACTATAAAATCATATTCCAACCATGAAGTGCAACATTCTATTCGCCATGATGCTCATATCGGGCGGCTTATACGCATGCTCGTCCGACGACATACGGGATGCAAATGCCATCGGTGAAATCACAGCCGATATTACCGACATATCAGTACCGTCCGACGGTGGCACATACATAATAAATTTAGGAGTAAAAGGCAAAGGAAACACCTGGAAATCCATAGTACCATCCGACCCGTGGATGACTATGACGCCAACCGGCGGATACCACAAGAGCGGACATTACCGCCTGTCGGTGGAGGTCTCACCCAATTCCGGCAAAGACAATCGACAAGGTGAGATATGCATATATACCACATCCTCCCATCTTAAGATAAACGTACAACAGTCGGCAACTACGCGCGACGGATGCTGCGGGCTATCGGATAAAGAAGTCTTCTTCTCCGCTACTGAATGTCGCTACCATGACATAACCGTATCACCTTATGAAGATATCGACATGACAACCTCAGACGCCGAATGGCTACAGATAGCCGGAGTGCCTGAGGGAGGCATGACGGCCAGCAAGGAATTCACAATATCGATAACTCCCGACGGACCATACCCAACCGGCCGCTCGGCATTAATCTCGTTTGTCGGCAAAGAGTCGGGACAGACATCCATAATCGAAGTAAAACACGCCGGTCATGACTGTCAACCGGCATTCCCTTCGCGATGGTATTACACCAACAGTGAAGCCGCATCCTGCGGATGGTTAATCTCCGGTGCAGCCGAAGCCAATTACGACACCGGCTCACAACGGTCTTTTGTATCGGCGGTAGGTGTCAACAATCTAAAGTTAAACCGTTCAATCTCCACCGCATACAAAAACTCCATTGCAGTGTCGGGACTTTATACCGGCGATTACCTGCTGTTCTCCATACCATCAGGCAAACTTGAGGCAGGCACATCGGTCGATTTCATGCTTACAATATCGTCAGCCAACAACAGTGCCCCCAAATATTGGATCTGCGAGATTTATGATGGAGGCCAATGGAGATGCCCGGATCAAAGCACATTGTCGACAAATGACGACGGCGTAAAATATTCATTTTACACAAAACATTTCAGTTCATATCAACACACATCATTCACACAGAGTTTCACACTCGACAATACGTTAATCGACGGCATGGTAAGAGTACGTTGCCGAGTAGTAGGCGAACGCAACGGACTCGACGCAAAATTGTCACCAACCAACAGCGGTGAAATCTATCTGCCCTCCCATGAGTTCCATTTCTGCACAGCAACAGCCTATCCGGGTATTGCCCGAAAGGATATAAAAAAAGTGGCTATACTCGGCAACTCATTCACCCATTACTTTGCCTCGGCATTCCTGCTCAAAGAGATTGCCCGTTCGCAGGGACACCAGCTCGACATCAGGATTAACGCGAAAGGATCACAATACCTAAGCAACCATATGGAATTAGAACTCTCGCGCGACATAACTGACCGCAGCGGCTACGACTACATAATCCTTCAGGAACAGTCGACTCGCTATTCCGACTATGCCAATAATCCGCAGGAAACTACACTGTCCGACTGCAAGGCTCTCACAGCCAGATTCCGCAACGGCTCGCCGACATCGAAAATCATCCTTGAAAACACATGGGCTTTCCCTAAAAGCAACTGGAATAACTTCGGTTCATCGTCGGAATTTGAAAAGCACCTGCTCAACGGCACTCTGGCTATAGCGAAAGCCGATAATAATGTCGACTGGGTATCTCCCATAGGTGTCGCATTCGACAAGGCCGTCGCCGCAGGTATGTCCGATCTGTTCTATACCGACTCAAAACACCCCAACCGCAACGGCGCATATCTCAAATCATGTGTCAACTACCTTGTGATTTTCGGAGAAAAATTTGACAAAAATGTTTCCGACGGTGGCTGCGACCCGACAGTGGCAGCACGCCTGCGTGCATTTGCCGAAGAAACTGTACTCGGGAACGAGTCCGACTACATGATTACCCGTTAATACCTTTAATGATGAAAAGAAAACATTTCCTTATCGCAGCATTGTCTGTAATGGCGGGCTTGTTGGGAACTTCTTGCAGCGACAATATCGATGACAATACACTCCCGGCAACCATGGAAGCAATCGCCTCAGGCGGCAACCGATTTACCGGAGAGGGTGGAACGCTCGAAATACTGATATACTCCGACGTGGAGTACGACGTGAAGTGCGATGCCGACTGGATAAGCCGAATCATATCACGATCCACGCCTGTAAACAACCTCGAGCGCTTTGATATCAGGCCATATCCCATCGCAGCCGACATGACTCCACGCACAGCCGACATAACAATATCATACCCCGGCACCGAGCAAATAGTCTACACCATCGAACAGACGCCGATCGACATTTTCCGATTCAATATCGAAAATGTGTCAGCGACCTACATCCCTTCAGCAGGCGGTACACTTACCATAACCATTAACACAAATCTCGACTACAGCGTAAACACCTCGGATCAGTCATGGATATCACTTATGCCCAACGGTCCATATCATATGCCGGCATTCACGATTGCAGAGAACAAGGATACTGAGGCCCGAAGCGGAAAAATCATATTCTCCACAGCCGAACTGGGAGAAACAACCGTGGAATTCACTCAAGCCCCTTTCATAATAGATAAAGGAATATCAACCCCCGACCAACTCATGGACTTCGCGGCAGCCGTCAATTCAGGAAGCACACTCGAACCATGGCTCAACGATGACCAAGAGGTTGTACTGCTTGCCGATATCGACATGACCGGCAGACAATGGACGCCGGCAGGCAATCTGCGCGGATCGACAATCACCAACGGCGCCACTACACTCGGCAACGACGGTCATGCATTCTGCGGGATATTCAACGGAAACGGCCACACGATACGCAACCTCACCATGTCGACTGATTCTGAGCAATGCTACGGACTGTTCGGCGTACTGTCATCAGCTACCGTGAAGAACCTTGTGATTGACACAAGCTGCACCATGCAGATTGTCAACGAAGGCATGGGTACAAGATCAGCCTACGGGTTTATCGCCGGACTGGCATTCCAATCGACAATCTACAACGTCACCGTTGAGGGTACAGTGCTTGAGTCAGTCATCAATAAAGGAGCCCGGAAAGCAATGGGTACAATTGCGGGGATTGCAGGGTACGCATACTCTTCGACAATCAGCGACTGCCGCTTCTCCGGTATCATACGACAAGTTAAGTCTGATATGTATGACAACTCTCTCGGCTCCGGAGTAGCCGGAATAATCGGATTTTCCAGAGCTACATCATCACAACCGCTCGTAATAGAAAACTGTGTGAACTCGGGCTATATATATGCAGAGGCCAACCGTGTGGCCGGAATTCTCGGCTCTACATCGGGCAACTTCACACTTCGCAACTGTGAGAATTCAGGCATCGTACATGCCGGAGCAGCAGAAGCCGCCAAAGCAGGATGGAGCGCGGGATTGCGCGTCGGCGGCATTCTCGGCTTTTCCTCTAACACCAAGGCTTCCAACAAGTGTCTTATCGAGAGTTGCACTAACTCTGGCACTGTAGTCTGCGACGCCGATGCAAAGACTCAGACAGGAGGCATACTCGGTCTTGTCAGAAATCTCACTCTGAATGATGTAAGCAACACCGGATGTGTCATTGCCAACTCAGGAAGTATCGCCGGACTCATATGCGGACAGTTGCAATGTGCCGACAAGCCTACTGTCATTTCTGCCAACGTATCAGGACGCTTCGCACACTCTTACACCGGCAGCGAAAATGGTATCAATCCGCAAAATCCAGTGGAAATCACGGCCGACAACTATTTCATTTATGCTGCCGGCAATATCACAGGCTCCAATTCTGGAATATGGGACACCTCCAATGTCAAGTTCAGATAAAAGCCGTCTTATGTTTCATCACAACAATTTATAAGACGATTGTAAAAGCATGATAAAAAAGAGTTTCTTAGAGAATGTTTAATAACAAAAGTTAAAGCCAAGCCATAAAAATGCCTCTGTCAAATTGAACTGCACCCCAAAAGTTAGACACAAAACTTTTGGGGTGCAGTTCAATACTCTAATACTTGACAACTCTCCAAATCGACATTAATGTCTGGATTGAAACTATATCCTTCGATTATATATTCTATAAATTCAATTCACACATAGTTTACCATATCAACAACTTTTGTTGAGAAAGATTCGAATGTAAAGACGCCACCTTGTCATAGGTAATAAATACAACCCGAGATTTTATCGGAGAAAATATAGATGCATTGATTTTATCATTAAATTCATTTTCCCTATAACTGTTAGCCACTATGTGAAATGATGAAAAGAAATCTTGAAGTTCGTAGAATTTTGACAAGGAATTCTTTATATCTGTCGTATGCTCAATCTCATAGAAATGAGTAGGCATATTTCTTTCATTAAACCATATTACATCCACAGTCCTAGCCTTACGTAATAAAGTCTCAAATGTGAATTGCGGAATAGTCTTATAATCGATTAAATCACCTAACTTCTTATCTAAAAACAATCGGTGTTGATCTTGTGGAGGTACATATGTTGAAGAATTTCTACAACGCCCAATTTCCACTAAAAGACCTTGATAATAAGCATGATTAAACATCTCAACACTTTTAGGGCTACCATTCTTAATCTTGAATTTACCAAGAACCTCCTCTCTCGATTCCTCAAGCGCCCATAATCCCGGTTGAATTCGAAAAATGGCATCACTATTCTGGACAATCCTTCTTACGCTGGCTTCGGGAGTTTTAGTTTTCCATGTTGAAAAATCGATAACTTCGTTTAGCCGACGCAAAGTAGCGAACCCTCCCTGAGCGCGCAAAACATCTATAACTTGCTGTTCCTGAGTCATATTTCAATTATTCTCATTGGAAGTTTTCTGAAGACTGGTCGAGCCCGTAACGACTACGATGGAGCTTGATGCATACTTGACTTGATGACATCTGTGTCATTCCATATCGACCATATCAGATATTTCATGTTACCTATTACAAAAATACACAGAATTTCCGACATAACAATCAAAATACAAAATAAACGTGTAAGCTATCATACCCAGCCAGTAGTGAATACCACGAGGAGAAAGTTTAATACAGCAAGAGCCGAGCGCTTAAAATGCACCTAATTAAAAATTTACCAAAAGTTTTAGATGGGAAGTTTTGTCACATCCGGAAATTTCCATACCTTTGCAGTCGTTTTTCCGACACATTATTTAATAATTCACAATCATGAATCATTACGAAACCGTTTTCATTTTAACTCCCGTTTTGTCTGATGCTCAGATGAAGGAAGCGGTAGACAAGGTAAAGGACGTGATCACAAGCGCCAACGGTACCATTGTCAACGAAGAGAACTGGGGCCTGCGCAAACTCGCCTACCCCATCCAGAAGAAGTCGACCGGCTTCTACACCCTCATCGAGTTCGACGCCGAACCCACTACCATCAAGAAGCTCGAGACTCAGTTCCGCCGCGACGAGCGCATGCTCCGCTGGCTCACATTCCGCCTCGACAAGTACGCAGCTGAGTACGCAGCAAAGCGCCGCTCGCTCCGCAGCGCCAAGACCAACGCAACAGAAACCGTAGAAGCAAAGGAGGACTAAACAATGGCACAAGCACAATCAGAAATCCGCTACCTCACTCCCCTGTCGGTAGACGTAAAGAAGAAAAAATATTGCCGTTTCAAACGCAGCGGCATCAAGTATATTGACTACAAGGATCCCGAATTCCTCAAGAAGTTCCTCAACGAGCAGGGCAAACTTCTCCCCCGCCGCATCACAGGTACTTCACTCAAGTTCCAGCGCCGCGTAGCCCAGGCCGTAAAGCGTGCCCGTCATCTGGCTCTGCTTCCCTACGTTACCGACCTGATGAAATAATCCTCACCCAAGTAGCAATATCACATATGAAAATCATATTAAAAGAAGACATCGCTAACCTTGGATACAAGGATGATGTCGTAGAAGTAAAGAACGGCTACGGCCGCAATTACCTCATCCCTCAGGGAAAGGCTGTCATCGCCACTGAGAGCGCCCTCAAGGTTCTCGCCGAGAACCAGCGCCAGCGCGCTCACAAGATCGCCCAGATCAAGGCCGACGCCGAAGCTGCAGCCGCTGCTCTTCAGGGCGTAGAACTCCTCACCATCGCAGCCAAGACCGGTGCCAACGACACCATCTACGGCTCTGTAGGCGCTCTTCAGATTGCCGAAGCCCTCGCTAAGCTCGGCCACAACGTTGACCGCAAGATTATCGTTGTAAAAGACGCCGTGAAGACCCTCGGAAAGTACACCTGCACCGTAAAACTCCACAAGGAAGTAAGTGTAGAGATTCCTTTCGAAGTTGTTGCCGAAACAGCAGAAGCATAACGGAATCATACGCAATATAATATAAAGGCCATAGCACCGATGCTATGGCCTTTATGCATTTTTTAACACTTTCGAGCAATTACCTCTCCATAAAATTCGCTATCTTGGGGCCGTCAAACAAAAAAAACACCGCAATACCGATTCCAAGGATGGCCTGGTACTACATCGTCCTCATTGCAGCATATGCCGGTACAATTGTCAGCCTTGTAGCTGTTGTACTATCCGAGAACCGCAATCCAGTAAAATCTCTCGCATGGATTACGGTGCTGCTAATGGTGCCCGTATTCGGAGTGGTGCTATACATTTTCTTCGGACGCTCGCTGAAGAACACACGCATGATTACACGCCGCAACCGACGGCGTCTGCGCCGACAGGAGTCATACCCTCCCGTCGACATACAGTCGCTCCCTCTCACACCCGAAAGCCATCAGCAGATACGCATGGCCCAGACACTCCAGGGAGCGATATACTACCCCGGCAACAAGATAGATATCTTCACCGACGGACGCACCAAATTCGATGCTCTGCTTGCTGACATCGATGCCGCACACAGCTATGTGCTGATGGAGTACTATATAATCAAAGACGACACCATCGGCACAGCCGTTGCCGACGCATTGATGCGCAAAGCCCGGGAGGGAGTGAAAGTACGACTTATATACGACCATATCGGCTCGCTCCACACACCCAACCGCTTCTTCCGACAGATGCAGGAAGCCGGCATAGAGGTACACCCTTTCTTCAGAGTCACATTCCCACATTTCGCGACACGCGTCAACTGGCGCAACCACCGGAAACTCGCCGTAATCGACGGTCGCATCGGATATGTAGGTGGAATGAATATCGCCGACCGATATATCGACGGGACCGGATCCGGCATATGGCGCGACACACACCTGCGTGTCGAAGGCCCCGCCGTCGGAGCCCTTCAATATGCCGTGGCGGTCGACTGGTCGTTCATGGGCCAGCCGCTCATACTTGACACACCCTCTACCCGACAGGAACACCATCCTGGAGCCGGCATACAGCTGATTACTTCCGGGCCGACAAGCCACTGGAGCAACATCGCCATGTTGTTTCACAAAGCCATAGCCAACGCACGACGCAGGGTGTATATCCAGACCCCCTATTTTCTGCCGACCGACTCACTGTTGCGCGCACTTCAGGCCGCAGCCCTCGCCAAAGTCGATGTGCGCATCATGATACCCGCCCGAAGCGATTCGACGATACTGACCTACGCGTCATTCTCATACGTGCAGGAGTGCCTGCGCTCGGGAGTGAAAGTATATCTCTATAATGCCGGCATGCTGCATGCCAAGACTGTAATCGTCGACGACGAATTCATATCTGTCGGCTCGGCCAACTTCGACTTCCGCAGCTTCGAACACAACTTCGAAAGCAATGTTATGATATATTCCAGGGAAATCAATGCGGAAATGACACACATATTCTTCGAAGACATTGCCATGTCAGAACGCGTACATCCGGGCACCTGGCAGAAACGTCCAAGAGCCCAGAAAGCCAAAGAATCCATGGTAAGGCTTCTGAGTCCCATACTGTGACCGTCAAACGACACACATTTTTCCATTTTTCCATTTTTTCATATCCACAAGCGCGCTTTTTCCCGACAGAATGTTGCATATCGGAATTTTTATTGTAAATTTGTGGAAATTTGGATTAAATGGCAACCGATTTGCAAGAGAGGCTTGAACGCGTATCACGTAAGACACTGGGGCTTACCGACCGTTACAACGCACTGCTCGGCGAAAAGAGGGCTGCCGACGCTCGTATCGCGGAACTACAGTCGACTGTCACAGATTTGCGCCAACAGGTCGAGACTCTCACACGACAGATTGACTACCTCACGGTAGTGACAACGGCTATACCTTCGCGATCCGATGTCGAACGTAGCCGCGCTGTAATTTCCAGATTGGTGCGGGAAATCGATAAGTGCATCTCCGACTTATCCGACTGATGCAATGAAAGATAAACTGAATATTACCATAAAAGTGGCCAACCAGCGCCCCCTGCGTATGGCTGTGTCGCTCGGCGAAGAAGAAGAAGAGGTAAGACAAGCCGAATACTTTGTCAACCACGTATGGGCAAAATGGATGGACGAAAAAGCCGCCGACCAGTCTGACTCCGACGTGCTGGCAATGACAGCAATCTACTTTGCCCGACTTTACATACAGGAGTATCGCAAAAACGAGGAGGTGGAGCGCCACCTCGCCTCATTTGAGGAAACCCTCGACAAAATACTCCTCGACATCAAATAATCAGCCTATCGGCCATAGAATCATATCTCCGATATGCACCGCCAGATAAAGGCCCGGGGACAACGACTCATACGCAATCCGGCAAACCGTCCAACCCGAGCCTCATCATGGAAAGGCTCATCACATTTCCCGGCCAACCCACGAGAGAGTTGACCACATGCCAGCACCACGCTATACACTACCCTGCGGAGACAGTCCGATTATGGAAAAGTCCGCACGGCATTGTCTGCGATGGTGCTTGCTGTATTTTTATAATTAATTATTTATCTAACACTTAACCATATCATGACCCCACTCGTATTAGGGCTCGTATGCGGAATAGGCGCATTCATAATCGGAATTGCAGTAATGACCGCAATACAGCGTTCCTCAGCTAAAAGCAAAGCGAAAACCATTATAGAGGAAGCCCAAAAAGAAGCCGACATGCTGATGCAGGAAAAACTGCTCAAAGCTCGCGAAGAAGAACTCCACATAAAAGCCGAAGCCGACAAGGCCGCCAACCAGCGCATGGCAAAAGTGCAGCAGAATGAGGCGCGACTGAAACAGCGCGAGATACAGCTCAACCAGCAGCAGGGCGACATCGCACGCAAGCGCAACGAAAACGAGACATTCAAAGCCAACCTCGACGCCCAGGCCGCAGTGCTCGAAAGCCAGCGCGTAGAACTCGACAAACTCACACGTACCGCTCAGGACACTCTCGAACACATATCAGGTCTATCGGCCGAAGAAGCAAAGGAAAAACTGATTGACTCCTTGCGCGACGAAGCCAAGACAGCAGCCCAAAGCTATATCAACGATATAATGGACGAGGCCAAGCTCACCGCCAACAAAGAGGCCAAGCGTATAGTAGTACAGTCAATACAACGTGTAGCCACAGAGACGGCCATCGAGAACTCTGTCACAGTATTCCATATTGATTCCGACGAAATAAAAGGACGCATCATCGGTCGCGAAGGACGCAACATCCGGGCTCTTGAAGCCGCCACCGGCATAGAAATCATCGTCGACGACACTCCTGAGGCCATAGTACTCTCCGGATTCGATCCAGTGCGCCGCGAAATAGCCCGTCTGGCACTCCACCAGCTTGTAGCTGACGGACGTATACACCCCGCACGCATCGAAGAAGTCGTGTCAAAAGTGCGCCACCAGATTGAAGAAGAGATAATCGAGACCGGAAAACGCACCGCCATCGACCTCGGTATCCATGGTCTCCATCCCGACCTTATCCGTCTTGTCGGAAAGATGAAATACCGTTCAAGCTACGGACAGAACCTCCTGCAGCATTCGCGCGAGACAGCCAATCTTTGTGCCATCATGGCCTCGGAACTCGGACTCAACCCGAAGAAAGCACGTCGCGCCGGTCTGCTACACGATATAGGCAAAGTACCCGACGAAGAGCCAGAACTGCCCCATGCACTCCTTGGCATGAAACTTGCCGAAAAATATAAGGAAAAGCCCGAGATATGCAACGCCATCGGAGCTCACCACGATGAAATCGAGCAACAGTCTCTGCTCGCTCCTATCGTACAGGTATGCGACGCTATATCCGGAGCACGTCCGGGAGCACGCCGCGAGATTGTAGAGGCATACATCAAACGCCTCAACGACCTCGAACAGCTCGCTCTTTCATATCCCGGAGTAATAAAGACCTACGCCATTCAGGCCGGCCGCGAACTCCGCGTGATTGTCGGCGCCGACAAGATTGACGATGCCGAGACCGAAAAACTCTCCGCCGAAATCGCCAAGCGCATCCAGACCGGAATGACATATCCCGGACAGGTCAAGATTACCGTAATCCGTGAAACCCGTTCGGTAAGTTTTGCAAAGTAATGAACACCGATAACGAAAACATACCCGCAACACCGCAGGAAGATTCCATCAAGACTCCTGTCGCAAATAGCGACAGAGAGTCTGCGGCTGCGACAAAGGAGCAATCTGAGGTTACAGCCGAAGAGATGCATCCGGTGTCTGCACATACACCGGCACCGCGCCGATGCGACTCTTGCAGGAAAGCGCCGCGAGGAAAACTTCACTGCCACAACTGGCTTGATGATATCCCCGGAGGATATGCTGACTTCGACATCGTTGAGGTACAGTTCAAAAATACCCGCAAAGGATATTACCGCAATACCACTGGACTTGACATCGCAAAGGGCGACCTTGTGGCCGTAGAGGCCTCTCCGGGACATGACATCGGCGAAATCACTCTCACCGGACGCCTTGTAGCCTTACAGATGAAAAAAGCCGGACTGAAGCGTGACGCAGAGATAAAGCGCATATTCCGAAAGGCAAAGCCGTCCGATATTGAAAAATACGAAGAGGCAAAAGCCCGCGAAAACGACACGATGATAAAAGCCCGAAAGATAGCCGAAGATCTCAATCTCAACATGAAAATCGGCGATGTCGAATATCAGGGCGACGGAAACAAGGCCATATTCTACTATATTGCCGACGAACGTGTCGATTTCCGCAAACTCATCAAGGTTCTCGCCGAGACATTCAGAGTACGCATCGAGATGAAACAGATAGGAGCTCGTCAGGAAGCCGGCCGCATCGGTGGAATCGGCCCATGCGGACGTCCCCTGTGCTGTTCCACCTGGATGACCAACTTCGTAAGCGTAGCTACAAGCGCCGCCCGATTCCAGGACATCTCGCTCAACCCCCAGAAGCTGGCGGGCCAGTGTGCAAAGCTGAAATGCTGTCTCAACTTCGAGGTCGATGCCTATGTAGAAAGCGTAAGACAGATGCCATCCAAAGACATCCGTCTGGAAACAGCCGATAACACATACTTCCACTTCAAGACCGACATATTCAAGCGCGAGATTACATACTCTACCGACAGACAGATGGCAGCCAACCTCGTTACAATCCCGGCAAAACGGGCATTCGAGGTGATTGCGCTCAACAAAGCCGGCGAAAAGCCGTTGTCTCTGATTCCGGAAGGCTCTGAAAAGCCACAGCCTAAGAAGGATTTCATTGACCTCGTAGGGCAGGACAGTCTCACCCGATTTGACAAGACCAAAAAGAAGAAAAAGAAGAAACCGCAACAGCCAAAAGACGGAAATCAGCAGCCCAGACCAAAGGATGGGCAACAGCGTCCGCCTAAAGCCAATGACCGCAAAGGCGGAAATTCTCAACCCAAGGATAAAGGCCAGCAGCCTAAGCCACAACAGCCTCAGGATGCAACTCAAAAGCCCTCACGTGGCGACAAAGGCAACGACCGACGCCAACAACCCAACAAACAGCGCCAGCAGCCTCGTCAGCCAAAACAGCCAAAACAGCAGCCCCAGCAGAAGCCTGAGTGATGAATCGGTCACACAGATACTGCCGGCAATCGTCAAAAAGCTATAATTAATCATGCGACGACACACATGTAACCTCATTGCCATTGCCGCCACAATGCTCATTATGTGGGCTTGTGGCGGCAATGATGTGACATACTGCGAATTCAGACAACTGTCGGCCGACGGATGGGCATATGGCGACACCATCGGCTTCCCGACAACAAACATGACCGACTCTATAGCCGACGGACACCTTGTAGTATCGCTGAGACACAACAACGGATACCCATATTCCAATATCTGGCTCGAACTGACCCGCACCGGCAACGACGGTACTACGGTACGCGACACCGTAAACTGCGTGCTTGCCGACCTATACGGCCGTTGGAAAGGCCAGGGATTCGGAGCATCATATCAGTTCTCCGACACTCTTCCCAACGCTGTGCGCCTGCTGCGGGGCGACTCTATAACCGTGCGGCACATAATGCGCACCGACACCATTACCGACATCGAACATTTAGGCATAATGCTCGTTCCTTAAATAGAATAACCCACCTCATCCCCAATTTCCTATGGAACTATATGCACTCACGCCGGTTGAAGAAATCAGCCGCCGAATATCGAAGATACAGTCGATGATTGTCGCCCATGGCATCGATGCTATACTTATTACCGACAACACCAACATATATTATACCCTCGGACGTGTCATCAGCGGATGGGTCTATATTCCGGCCAAGGGCAATCCCATATATTTTGTGCGCCGACCCGAAGGGCTTAAAGGCGACAACGTATGCTATATACACAAACCGGAGCTGATTCCTGCGGAACTGTCCTCACGCGGATACACTTTGCCAGGCACTCTCGGGCTTGAACTCGCCGTAACATCATACCTCACAATCGAACGTCTCAAAGCTGTTTTCCCGGAATGCGCCATCGCCGATGCCTCGAAGATTATGCGCGAGGCTCGTGCTGTAAAGACCGACCTTGAGCTAAAAATGCTAAGGCAATCCGGAATCAAACACGCCAGAGTGTACAGCCGCATACCTCACATTTTCCGTCCGGGCATGACCGATATTGAGCTTCAGATTGAGATTGAGCGCATATCACGCCTGGAAGGATGCCTCGGCCAGTTCCGTATATCGGGCGACTCTATGGAACTGTTCATGGCCAATGTGCTTGCCGGCGACAATGCCGACAACCCTACCCCCTATGATTTCGCCATGGGCGGAGCCGGACTCGACCCGTCTCTCCCTGTCGGCGCCGACGGCTCTATAATAAAACCGGGAATGTCGGTGATGGTAGATGCAAATGGCAACTTTACAGGATATATGACCGACATGACACGAGTATTCTCCTACGGAAATATATCGGAGGAAGCCACCCGAGCCCACCGGTGTTCAATAGACATATGCCGAGAGCTGGAGAAGATGGGCCGTCCTGGCACAAAGGCTTCCGACATGTATGAGAAAGCAATCGAAACAGTAAAAGCAGCCGGCCTTGAAAGGCATTTCATGGGATACACCCAGAAAGCCGGATTCATAGGTCATGGAGTTGGCATTGAGATTAATGAATTGCCGGTAATCGCACCAAGGAGTCGCGACATATTGCAAGAGAATAATGTGCTCGCCCTCGAACCGAAGTTCGTTGTGCCCGGAGTTGGAGCGGTAGGTATCGAGAATACATACATTGTGACATCCGGCGGACTTGAACGCATCACCGACTCCCCTGAAGATATCATCAGCCTCGAATAATCATATTTGCAAACCAAGCATTAACAACAAGCAATTAGTGAATGAATCTCGCCGATAAGATTAATCAGCCTGTATTTCACCACGTCGGCAATGTAGCCGACTCCTTGTCCCGGCCATGTTATGTGGTTGGTGGATATGTACGCGACATATTCCTGCACCGACATTCCAAGGATATCGACTTCGTTACGGTAGGCAGCGGCATCGAAGTGGCCGAGGCTGTAGCCGCAACTCTCGGCAAAGGGTGTCAGGCCCATGTGTTCCGCAACTTCGGCACAGCACAGGTAAAGCGCCACGACCTCGAACTTGAATTCGTCGGAGCCCGTCGGGAATCCTACTCCCGCGACAGCCGGAAACCGATTGTCGAGGACGGGACACTCGACGATGACCTGTCGCGCAGGGATTTTACCATAAACGCAATGGCCATATGTGTGAATGCCGCTGAGTTCGGCGAGTTGATTGATCCGTTCGACGGACTTGCTGATCTCGACGACCAGCTCATACGCACCCCTTTGGATCCTGACGTTACATTCTCCGACGACCCATTGCGCATGATGCGTGCTATACGCTTTGCCACCCAGCTGGGATTCTCTATTGTGCCTGAGACATTCGATGCCATCGCACGCAATGCCGACCGCATCGGTATCATATCCCGAGAGCGTATTGCAGATGAACTGATGAAGATTATGGCATCACCAATGCCTTCAATCGGATGGGAACTCCTGGCAAAATGCGGGCTGCTCATACATATCCTTCCCGAGCTCGACGCCATGAGGGGTGTTGAGACTGTAAATGGACGAGGACACAAAGACAATTTCTATCATACACTTCAGGTTGTCGATAATGTAGCACGCAAATCAAAGAATGTGTGGCTGCGATGGGCGGCTTTGTTCCACGACATAGCCAAACCGGTGACTAAACGCTGGGATGCAAAACTCGGATGGACATTTCACAACCACAATTTCATAGGTGCAAGAATGATACCGCGTATATTCCGCGATATGCGCCTCCCTATGAATGAGAAAATGAAATATGTGCAGAAAATGGTCGAACTCCACATGCGTCCGATAGCTCTGGTCGAAGATGTGGTTACTGATTCTGCCGTACGCCGTATGATTTTTGATGCAGCCGATGATATCGATGATCTGATGACACTCTGCGAGGCTGATATAACGTCGAAAAATGAAGCGAAAGTAAAGCGCTTCCTCGACAATTTCGCTCTTGTGCGCCGTAAAATGACCGAACTCGAGGAGCGTGACCGTATACGGTGCTTTCAGCCTCCTGTTTCCGGCGAGGAAATCATGGAAATTTTCGGCCTGCGCCCATGCCGCGAAGTCGGCACCATCAAAGAGGCCATTAAAAATGCCATACTTGACGGAGTGATTCCAAACGAACGTGCAGCAGCACTGGAGCTTATGCATGACGAAGCACGGCGGCTCGGGCTCTCTCCGGTCAGTGACACCCTCTAAGCAGTAGCCGGCTCCTGCAAACCTCAATATCCGCCATCATTATATTTTTTTGAGAAATTTTAAACGCTATTTTTCGTAAATTTGTTTTTTCAAAAGAATACTGCGGAAATGAAGCACAAGCTACAATACATACTGCTGATACTCACATCATTTATCGTATTTTCCTCATGTGAGGACTCTGACGATATTGATGCTCGTGAACCCGCCATGGTATCGCGCACAGTCCTTGTATACATGGCTGCCAACAACAGCCCGTCACTTCCTCATACACAAAATTTCAACGCAATGGTAAGTGCGGCCAATAACGGAGCTCTTGCCAACGGAGGTCGACTTATTGTATTCCGCAAGATATCTTATCCCAAGGTAGAGGCACAATTGGTGGAAATAACGAAAAACACTGTCAATGTCCTCAAAACATATCCGTCAGATATCAATAGTGTCGCCCCCGACGTTATGAAAATGGTGATTGCCGATATCCATCACATCGCACCGGCGGAAGAATACGGCCTGCTCCTATGGAGTCATGCTTCGGGTTGGATAGCACCCTCTCGCTCTTGGGGACAGGATATCGGATTCAGCGGACAGGATCGCGAGATGTCAATTCCCGACCTTGCCGATGCTCTTGGTAACCATCAGTTCCGGTTCATCTACATGGACTGCTGCTTCATGGGCAATATAGAGACTCTGTATGAACTCCGCGACGTAGCCGACTACATCATTGCCAGTCCGACAGAGACTCCATACGCCGGAATGGACTACGAGCGCAATATCCCGGAATTCTTTGCCGAAGATATCGACTTCCACAAAATTGTAGCCAATACCCACGAAGTAGTGGCCGCCCAGCAGCGCGATGGCGACCACTGCGGCATAGCGATTTCACTCTATGATATGTCGCGGATTGAGGCTGTGAGCGAAGCAGTAAAATCCATATATGCCGACAATACACACGTCCCGAACGATACATATTCAATACAGCAGTATGGATTCATGAGCTGGGACAGCTACTTCTATGATCTCGACGCCTATATGTCATCAATCAGCGATGACGAGCCTGCTATTGGCCGCCTTCGCATGGAACTGCAACAGTTCATACCAATATGCCGTGCAACAGAAAAAATCTGGCAGCGTTATCCTCTTGATGATATCTGTGGAGTTTCGGCATTCATACCGGGCAGCTCCAACCTACAGACCAAATATCATTATGACGACCTGAAGTGGTATCACGACGTCGTAGAACCATATTTTCAATAACGCTTCATAAACCCATAATCTATGATTCAGATTGATGAAATATTAAAAGGCGCAGAGTCGGCAGTGGCTCCTAAAGCAGCCGAAGCAGCCGCCTCTGACTCGATACCGTCTATCGAAAAAGAGTTTAAAATGCTCGAAGGTATGTCATTTGATGAAATTATCAACCGATGTGTCAACAGCATTCTTGAATTTGCATTCCATCTTGCAATAGCTGTACTTGTATTCTACATCGGCAGGTTCATCATACGCAAGATTTATCACATAATAGCCTCGATATTTATTCGCCGCAAACTTGACCAGAGCCTGGCGACATTTGTATTGAGCCTTGTAAACATCGCACTGTACTTCATACTTGTAATCACCGTAGTCGGAATTCTCGGCCTGGAGACAAGTTCGTTTCTCGCGCTGTTTGCCTCAGCCGGTGTCGCTGTCGGCCTTGCATTAAGCGGCACTTTGCAGAATTTCGCAGGCGGCGTGCTGATATTGCTGCTTAAGCCATACAAAATCGGTGACTATATTGAAGCGCAAGGATATGCCGGTACAGTAAAGGAGATTCAGATATTCTCCACAATAATAAACACCACCGACAACAAGCAAATAATAATACCTAACGGAGGACTGTCGACAAGCTCGGTCAACAACTATTCAAAGGAACCATACCGTCGTGTCGACTGGACAGTATCAATCGCATATGGCGACGATTATGATGTTGCCAAAAAGGGGATTCTTGATATTCTCTTGAGCGACCCGCGTGTGATAAAAAAATATCTTGACGAAATTGACGACCAGGCTCCTGATGAATCGCTTATGGAGCAGGATCTTGAAAACTCGGATTTTGACAGCAAGACCGAGCAGGAAGTAGAAAAATCAGAGGAGAAAGCACAAGCAAAATCATGGCTGGGCCATCTGAAAGACAAAAAGAATGTCGGGAATGCAATAAAGCGGCCTATCGAAAATCTTCATAAAGACGCTCTAGCCATGCTTCCGAAAATAGACCGGGCGCCATTTGTCGCGCTCGGAAATCTAAACACCTCCAGCGTTGACCTGACTGTAAGAGCCTGGACACGCTCCGAGCACTACTGGGGAGTATTCTTCACCATGAATGAACGATTCTATAAGGAACTCCCCCCTCTGGGTATAAACTTCCCGTTCCCGCAGCTTGATGTGCACATGAATCGTACCGATCAGCCATCTTAATTAGTCACGGTTGAGGCAATCCTGTTAAAATTGCATCAGACACGATTTACGCACTCAATTGTACAAAAATCTAAATTAACTTAAATACCTCTACCCATAGCAGCCATTACAAAATAAATGGCTATATTTGCGTTATATACCCGAAATAGGTATATGGCGCTTTTTTCCTATATATTGGCGCTTATTACATCATGGATGCTTTCGCGGCTCTCCTCCAACCTCTTGCGCGATGATACGGCATCTCATTCTCCGCAGCCTCTCTCACGGCCACATATCAATATATGGCGGCCACTTGCAATGCAAAAAATAAAAAAAACATAAATGATAAGTAAATGGATTTACTTACCCCTTACAGCCGACAAACAAAAATCAGAGACGGAATTGGCGTCAAAATACGCCGATTGCCCGCCTGTTAGCGAGCTACTGGCACAGCGTGGCATATCCACAGTCGAGGAGGCGGAAAAATTTTTCCACCCCTCGCTTCGCGATATGCATTCGCCGTTCCTGATGCCCGACATGGATAAGGCTGTAAACAGGCTGAACAAAGCCATGGGGTTGAAGGAGAAGATAATGGTGTATGGCGACTACGACGTAGACGGCACAACTGCCGTGGCTCTCGTCTACAAGTACCTGCAAAATTACTACTCCAATATTGAATACTATATCCCTACTCGCTATGACGAGGGATATGGCATATCGTATCGTACTATTGACGAAGCTGCCGCATCAGGCGTGCGCCTGATAATCATTCTCGACTGTGGCATAAAGGCCATCGATGAAATAAAATATGCCAAGACTCTTGGCATCGATTTTATAATCTGTGACCATCACGTACCGGATGACGAGCTCCCGCCGGCAGCCGCTATTATTAATCCAAAACTCGAAGGGAGCACATATCCGTGTCCCCATCTTTCGGGATGCGGCGTAGGCTTCAAGTTTATGCAGGCATTTGCACAGAGCAACGGACTGCAGGCAACCGAACTTGAAAACATGCTTGACCTTGTTGCGGTAAGCATCGCTGCGGATATAGTGCCAATGGTCGACGAGAACCGAATCATGACATACTGGGGGTTGCGCCGTCTGAACTCGAACCCGAACGTAGGACTACGCGCCATAATAAAGATATGCCAGCTCGGCAACCGGGAAATCACCATATCAGATGTAATATTCAAAATCGGTCCGCGCATCAATGCCTCAGGCCGCATGCAGAGCGGACGAGAAGCTGTGGAATTACTTGTAGCCCGCGACTTCGGAGAGGCATACCACATAGCAAAAAACATCGACCAGTACAACAAGGACCGTAAGGAACTCGATAAGCGTATAACAGAAGAAGCCAACTCCATTCTGGAGAAACATACCGACAAGTTCCAAGACAAGAAGTCAATTGTAATATACAATTCCGACTGGCACAAGGGTATAATCGGTATTGTTGCTTCGCGCATCACAGAGCTATATTACAAGCCTTCGGTTGTGCTCACGCTCTCAAATGGACTTGCTACAGGCTCGTCACGTTCGGTTCAGGGATTTGACATATACAGCGCCATCGATTCATGTCGCGATTTGCTGGAAAACTTCGGAGGTCACACCTACGCGGTAGGGCTGTCCATGAAAGAAGAGAATATCCCGGAATTTACTCGCAGATTTGAGAAATTCGTGGCCGACAACATACTCCCCACTCAGCTCAAGCCACAGCAGGAAATCGATGCGATGCTGACATTTGCCGAGATAACCCCGCAGTTCATCAGCCTGCTTCGAAAATTCAATCCATTCGGCCCCGGAAACCAGAAGCCGGTATTCTGTACCCGGCGTGTAATGGACTTCGGCACAAGCAAACTCGTTGGGCGCCATTTGGAGCATGTCAAACTTGAACTTGTCGACAACACATCCGGAAAAGTGTTTAACGGCATAGCCTTCAACAAAGGTGAGTATTTCGACTACATCCACTCGCGCAAACCGTTCGATATCTGCTACACCATTGAGGAAAACAAGCATCCCAACTCAACGACCTCAATTCAGCTCCATGTCAAGGATATAAATATCTGCGATGACTGATTGTACCGACAACTCTCCTCTTATCCACGATATACTCAAGAAATATTGGGGATACGATGCTTTCCGTCCGGCTCAGGAAGAAATTATCCTCTCTGTATTACAAGGCAACGACACTCTCGGGCTGCTCCCTACCGGGGGTGGCAAGTCGCTTACATTCCAGATTCCGGCAATGGCTCTCGATGGAATTACCGTCGTGGTGACACCGCTCATATCGCTCATGAAGGATCAGGTCGACAACCTTCTTGCCAGAGGCATAAGGGCTGTGTGTCTGCACTCAGGCCTATCGCGGTCAGAGCATAAACTGGGAGTGGACCGATGTCGACTTGGTAAAGCGAAACTGCTATATCTATCTCCGGAGAAACTTCAATCGGAGCGCTTCCTTGAGACACTGCATGATATGAAAATAAGCCTTATCGTTGTAGATGAGGCCCACTGTATATCACAATGGGGATATGACTTCCGTCCGTCATACCTGAAAATAGCGTCGCTGCGGGCACGCTTTCCCAAAGTCCCGGTGCTTGCACTTACAGCATCGGCCACTCCGGAAGTTGTCGATGATATAATGCGACGTCTGGAATTCCGTAGCCGCAACGTATTCTCACGCAGTTTCTCCCGACCAAATATATCTTACATCGTTCGCAACGACTATGATAAAGAACGCCAGCTTGTAAACATACTCTCCCGCACATTCGGAAGCGCCATTGTGTATGTGCGTTCGCGAAAGCGCACACGCGAGATTGCCGATATGCTGGCTTCAAAAGGAATATCGGCAGATTACTACCACGCCGGACTGCAAGCCCAGGAGAAAGCCGAGAAACAGGAAAAATGGAAGCATGAGGAAACTCGCGTAATAGTTGCGACCAATGCATTCGGTATGGGAATCGACAAACCTGATGTACGTGTTGTAGTACACCTCGACTGCCCGCTTTCTCTTGAAGAATATTATCAGGAAGCAGGACGTGCCGGACGCGATGGCAAACCTGCGTTCGCCGTATTGGTTGTCTCACCTCACGATAAAGCCCGTCTTACAAAGGCAGTCGATGATTCATTCCCCCCAAAAGATTACATACGGCGAGTATACGAACTTGCCGGCAACTTTCTGAGCCTCCCCGTCGGTGAAGGATTCGACCGAATCTTCGAGTTTAATCTCGGAAAATTCGCCCAAACATACTCACTTCAGACACGCCCGGCCCATAGCGCGCTTCATATTCTCACACAAGCCGGACATATCGAGTTTATGGATGAAGTCTCGACACAGTCGAGAGTAATGATTGTATCTACCAAGGAGGATTTATACCATATACAGCTGTCTCCAGTCCACGAAAATGTATTCAATCTGCTCATGCGCTCATATACGGGACTGTTTGCCGATTTCACACCTATAAACGAAGCAATAATCGCACAGCGAGCAGAAATCACCGAACAACAGGTATGCGAGACTCTCGTGATGCTATCGCGCATGCATGTGTTGCAGTACATACCTCGCAAGACCACTCCATATATACTTTATACAGCATCAAGGCAACTCCCTGCACATATAACAATCCCGGTAAGCGTATATGAAGACCAGCGCCGACGCATGCAGGTACGTGTTGACGCTATGAAAGAATTTGCATTCTCCTCTGTAGAATGCCGGGTAAATGTAATGCTCCGTTATTTTGGCGAGACACCATCTGAAGTATGTTGCAAATGCGATGAATGCAGGCGTAGGAAAATGCGCAGGCTTAGCGCAGCCGAAAATCAGCAACTTGAAGAGTCGCTAAAGTATATGATTGCTCAGAAACCACGCTCTCTCAAATATCTCTTCCACGAATCAGCATTCCGCCAGGAAGAAATTGTCACGAAATTACGCGAACTAATGCGCAAGGGCATAGTTGTCATGGATAATGAGGACATATTCTCTCTTTCCCGACGCTAAGCTGCTATACCACCGAATTTCCAAATATAAGATGCCGATATGAATAAAAATCTGTCATATATAGCATTAGCCGTTACAGCACTACTTTCACCATCGCCGGCAATAGCCGATGCACCTAATACACCAGACCTGCCCCAAGAGTATATCGAACTTATGGGAAAGGCAGATATAGCTATAGCTGACAAAAATTGGGACGAAGCCGAGCAATACCTTCTTCAGGCGCTTTCATCAAATCCGGATAATCCTCTTAATGTGCTTATTCTCTCCAATCTCGGAGTCGTGCAGTACAACCTCGGACGCGACAGCCTTGCGCTCAATTCCCTGAACAAAGCCCACTATCTGGCTCCCCGGAGTGTCACCGTTCTTTCCAATAGGGCAGACATACTGCTGGCTATGGGACGTGACAGCATCGCAAATATAGACTATGCGGCCATATCGAGCCTTGACTCCTCAAATATAGAGGCACGATACATGAATGCAATGCTGTCGCTCCGACAAGGAGATACATTAACGTCACGTCAACAGTGCCAGGCAATGATTGATATCGCTGCTGACAGTATTCAGACCAATATCGCCAACGCATCATATCTATCAGCAACCGAACAGTGGGAGAAAGCGATTCCTTTTTACACAAAAATACTCGCCAAAGATCCGTCATCCCACTTCTATGGAGCAAGAGCGGTATGCTATCTTATGCTTGGTCGACTTAACGATGCCTCCGCCGATATTACAACCGGACTTGAACACAACCCGACCGACAATGAATTATATCTCTACCGAGCATATCTAAATAAAATGCGATATATGCATGATGATGCATTAGATGATTTACGACGTGCCTTGAACCAAAAACATCAATAACTCCCACAAGATTTATAATGCGCAGTAGCCAGATTCCGTATTGGCTGCTGCGCATTATTCTTAGAGACTGTTTAATAATAAACAAACTCTTATTGCCAGAGGACGCCGAGTACGTGCAACACCCGACAGTTAGTCATTCCGAAGGCAACAAGGACAACTTATGCCACATCATGTGAAACAACAGAGCAGTAGGATGAGAGCGGGGTATACAAAAAAAGACAGAGCCCGATGATTATGTATCATCAGGCTCTGTCGTGAAGGGGGCGGTTACCTACTCTCCCACTTTCGCAGTACCATCGGCGTGGCGGGGTTTAACTTCTCTGTTCGGAATGGGAAGAGGTGGAGCCCCCGCGCTATGGCCACCTTAGTTTTATCTTCTCCTGTCACCGGTACTTATCGTCCGGCCGGTATGGGTCAGGTCGGTAGCACTCTGGAAGCAATGACAAATCATTTACTCACGACTCCTGCTGTCGTATACTATCACTTGTTATTTGGGGGGATTATACTCCCCGGAAAGGGTTCGGGCTATTAGTATTGCTCGGCTGTGGACATTGCTGCCCCTGCACCTGCAACCTATCTACGTCGTAGTCTGCAACGACCCTATGTGGAGATCTTATCTTGAGGAGGGCTTCGTGCTTAGATGCTTTCAGCACTTATCCTGTCCAGACGCGGATACCCGGCGGTGCACCTGGCGGTACAACCGGTAAACCGGTGGTCTGTCCAGCACGGTCCTCTCGTACTAGTGCCGGACCCTCGCAAATCTCCTACGCCCACAACAGATAGAGACCGAACTGTCTCACGACGTTCTGAACCCAGCTCGCGTGCCACTTTAATAGGCGAACAGCCTAACCCTTGGGACCTTCTCCAGCCCCGGGATGTGACGAGCCGACATCGAGGTGCCAAACCACTCCGTCGATATGAGCTCTTGGGAGGGATCAGCCTGTTATCCCCGGAGTACCTTTTATCCTTTGAGCGATGGCCCTTCCATGCGGAACCACCGGATCACTATGCTCTAGTTTCCTACCTGTGCGACTTGTTTGTCTCCCAGTCAAGCGCGCTTGTGCCATTACACTCTGCGGCCGGTTACCAATCGGCCTGAGCGCACCTTTAGAAGCCTCCGTTACTCTTTTGGAGGCGACCACCCCAGTCAAACTACCCACCAAGCAGTGTCCTCTCAAACGAGAGTTAGAGACCAAATGTGCGAAGGTCAGTATTTCAACGTCGACTCCTCAGGAACTGGCGTCCCTGATTCGCTGTCTCCTGACTATCCTACACATCGCACACCCGGTCACAGTGCTAAGCTGCAGTAAAGGTTCACGGGGTCTTTTCGTCCCGTTGCGGGTAATCGGCATCTTCACCGATACTACAATTTCACCGAGTTCATGGTTGAGACAGTGTCCAGATCATTACACCATTCGTGCAGGTCGGAACTTACCCGACAAGGAATTTCGCTACCTTAGGACCGTTATAGTTACGGCCGCCGTTTACCGGGGCTTCAATTCAATGCTTCTCTTGCGATGACATCTCCTCTTAACCTTCCGGCACCGGGCAGGTGTCAGGCTATATTCTTCGTCTTTAAACTTTGCATAGCCCTGTGTTTTTGTTAAACAGTTGCCTGGACCTATTCTCTGCGCCCCGCCTTGCAGCGGGGACCCCTTATCCCGAAGTTACGGGGTCAATTTGCCTAGTTCCTTAACCATGATTCTCTCGAGCGCCTTAGTATATTCTACCCGACCACCTGTGTCGGTTTACGGTACGGGCCAACGCAAGATTTGTTTAGCGGGTTTTCTTGGGAGCCGGATTACCATCTCTGTCCGATCCGCCGGGGCTTCTCGGTACTGTCCCGTTTCATCATACAGCGTGTACTTGACTGCGCCGTATATAACTACGCGGTTTAACGTGCTATTCCGTCAGCACGCGGATGTGTCACTTCTCCGTCGCCGCATCACTCTTGCGCCGGGTGCCGGAATATTGACCGGCTGTCCATCGGATACGCCTTGCGGCTTCTCCTTAGGTCCCGACTTAACCTGATCCGATTAGCGTTGATCAGGAACCCTTGGTCTTTCGGCGTTGGGGTTTCTCGCCCCAATTATCGTTACTTATACCTACATTTGCTTTTCCGGTACCTCCAGCAAGGCTCGCGCCTCACCTTCTGCGGCGTGCGGAATGCTCCCCTACCAATCTCAAAGCTATTTGAGATTCCACGGCTGCGGCAGCGGACTTATGCCCGATTATTATCCATGCGGGATCACTCGACTAGTGAGCTGTTACGCACTCTTTAAATGAATGGCTGCTTCCAAGCCAACATCCTAGCTGTCAAGGCAATCCCACCTCGTTATGGTCTTCAACTTAGCCCGCATTTGGGGGCCTTGGCCGGTGGTCTGAGTTGTTCCTCTCTCGGACGCGGACCTTAGCACCCGCGCCCTCACTCCCGGGGATCGTGCCGCGGCATTCGGAGTTCGTCAGGACTTGATAGGCGGTGAAGCCCTCGCATCCTATCGGTCGCTCTACCTCCGCGGTACTGACCCCGAGGCTGCACCTAAATGCATTTCGGGGAGTACGAGCTATCTCCAAGTTTGATTGGCCTTTCACTCCTACCCTCAGGTCATCCGAAAGCTTTTCAACGCTTACCGGTTCGGTCCTCCAGTGGGTGTTACCCCACCTTCAACCTGCCCAAGGGTAGATCACTTGGTTTCGCGTCCACCTCCGCCGACTCTGACGCCCTGTTCAGACTCGCTTTCGCTCCGGCTCCGTGCCTGATGACACTTAGCCTCGCCGGCGACGGTGACTCGTAGGTTCATTATGCAAAAGGCACGCTCTCACCCCACTCAAGGGCTCGAACCGCTTGTAGGCACATGATTTCAGGGTCTGTTTCACTCCTCTGTTCGAGGTTCTTTTCACCTTTCCCTCACGGTACTGGTTCGCTATCGGTCTCTCGGTAGTGTTTAGCCTTGCCGGATGGTCCCGGCTGATTCTCGCAGGATTTCTCGTGTCCCGCGATACTCAGGTGCCTGTCTCTTCAATATCCTCCGGATTTCGCCTAAGGGGCTTTCACCCGCTACGGCCCGGCTTTCCAGCCGGTTCGGCTATCCTGGATACCAAATTTGTCGTCAGGTCCTACAACCCCGGATGATGCGTTGCCACATCTCCGGTTTGGGCTCCTCCGCGTTCGCTCGCCACTACTTGCGGAATCATTGTTATTTTCTTTTCCTCCGGGTACTGAGATGTTTCAGTTCCCCGGGTTCGCCTCTGCGCATACCGCAGATACCGGAATCGCTTCCGGTGGGTTGCCCCATTCGGAAATCCGCGGCTCAATGGGTATTTGCCCCTCCCCGCGGCTTATCGCAGCTTGTCACGTCCTTCTTCGCCTCCGAGAGCCAAGGCATCCTTCATGTGCCCTTGTCTCCTTTCCTTGGTGTCTTTTGACTTGACTCATCATAAGATGAGCCCGCCGTATATTGTAGTATACTTTGCCAATTTGGTCACTCGTATTTAGATTTGTCTGTCATGACTTTTATCATGACTGCTTCCAGTATGTCAATGTGCTCCTTCCTGTTATCGTAGTCCCTGGCAGAGTTGAACTGCCGACCTCCACATTATCAGTGTGGCGCTCTAACCAACTGAGCTAAGAGACTCTGCATTTCAACCACCGACTTCGGGAGTGGATGATGCGTATTAGGTAAAAACAATATCCAAGCAGTAAAGAGTCCGGGATATGACCCGAAACATCTCTCTGTCATTCCGGCCAAACCTTGCGGTCCGGCTGACGTTTTGCCTTCGTTGAGGTCGTCGTTTCCTTACTGAGTTCACCGCTTGCGCGGTCGCTCCAGAAAGGAGGTGTTCCAGCCGCACCTTCCGGTACGGCTACCTTGTTACGACTTAGCCCCAGTCACCGGTCTTACCCTAGGACGCTCCTTGCGGTCACGTACTTCAGGCACTCCCGGCTCCCATGGCTTGACGGGCGGTGTGTACAAGGCCCGGGAACGTATTCACCGCGCCGTGGCTGATGCGCGATTACTAGCGAATCCAGCTTCATGGAGTCGGGTTGCAGACTCCAATCCGAACTGAGACGGCTTTTCGGGTTCCGCTCGGCGTCGCCGCCTGGCTTCCCGCTGTGGCCGCCATTGTAACACGTGTGTCGCCCCGGACGTAAGGGCCGTGCTGATTTGACGTCATCCCCGCCTTCCTCTCAGCTTGCGCCGGCAGTCTCGACAGAGTTCCCAGCTTAACCTGTTGGCAACTGTCGATAGGGGTTGCGCTCGTTATGGCACTTAAGCCGACACCTCACGGCACGAGCTGACGACAACCATGCAGCACCTCGCAGAAGACTCCGTAGAGCTACACCCTTTCAAATGTATTCCTCCTGCGTTTGAGCCCGGGTAAGGTTCCTCGCGTATCATCGAATTAAACCACATGTTCCTCCGCTTGTGCGGGCCCCCGTCAATTCCTTTGAGTTTCACCGTTGCCGGCGTACTCCCCAGGTGGAATGCTTAACGCTTTCGCTGTATCACCCAGAGGTCAATCCCTCCGGACAATTAGCATTCATCGTTTACTGCGTGGACTACCAGGGTATCTAATCCTGTTCGATACCCACGCTTTCGTGCTTCAGCGTCAGTTGGGCGCCGGTATGCTGCCTTCGCAATCGGAGTTCTGCGTGATATCTATGCATTTCACCGCTACACCACGCATTCCGCATACTTCTCGCCCACTCAAGAACATCAGTTTCAACGGCACGACGGGGTTGAGCCCCGAATTTTTACCGCTGACTTGATATTCCGCCTACGCACCCTTTAAACCCAATAAATCCGGATAACGCTCGCATCCTCCGTATTACCGCGGCTGCTGGCACGGAGTTAGCCGATGCTTTTTCTTCAGGTACTCTCGCTAAGCCCACACGTGGACCCAATTGCTCCCTGACAAAAGAAGTTTACAACCCGTAGGGCCGTCATCCTTCACGCGACTTGGCTGGTTCAGGCTCTCGCCCATTGACCAATATTCCTCACTGCTGCCTCCCGTAGGAGTCTGGTCCGTGTCTCAGTACCAGTGTGGGGGACCTTCCTCTCAGAACCCCTAGACATCGTCGCCTTGGTGGGCCGTTACCCCGCCAACAAGCTAATGTCACGCATGCCCATCCGTCTCCGGAGTCGCCTCCTTTGGCCGAAAGAAGATGCCTTCCCTCGGCCACATGCGGTATTAGGCCGGATTTCTCCGGGTTATCCCGCTGAAACGGGCAGGTTGCATACGCGTTACTCACCCGTGCGCCGGTCGCCGGCGGAGCAAAGCAAGCTTCGCTCCCCGATGCCCCTCGACTTGCATGTGTTAGGCCTGTCGCTAGCGTTCATCCTGAGCCAGGATCAAACTCTTCGTTGTATGTATTTTGTCTTTGTTTTTTCTATTGCTTTCACGACCGCTGCGCGGTTTGTGAACCAAAGAATCGCCGACCCGAAGTGTCATGTCCCGACCGCTTATTGCGCTTGGCTCAGAAATTGACTAAGAGACTTTCATGTCATGCCGCCGTCGTTGCGGCAGCAGACCCTTTCTCTTGTACTACTTGTCTATTGTAAATGCTTTCAATGTTCTTGTCAGACGCTCCCTTGCGGCCCGGAAGGCCGGAAGCGAAAAGCGTTGCAAAGTTAATAACTTTCTTTCTTAACTTCCAAACTTTTTCGAAGAAATTTTTGTTTTTATTTCTTGGCGTCTGCCTCGCCTCGGCCTCTGCCGGACGGCCTTGAGTCGTTCACCCGTGGGGTGTTTCTCAAAAGCGAGTGCAAAGTTAGACACTTTCTACATTACCTCCAAATTTTTCGATGAGAAAATTATGTCGTAAAACATGCTTTTAAAACTATACTATTATCCCTCAAATAAATAACAAAATCATTTTAACTTTTGTTTACACAAGGCTTGATTTATATAATATATGTGTATCTAATTTGATGCAGAAACGACTCTCGACTTGCCCACAAACAACAGTACACATTTTTGCGCGGTGCATAAATTTTAACTATCCACGCTAACGAAACTGTCAACACAATCTGATAAAATAATCGTAACTTTGGGGAACACTTTCCATAGAAATAAATGTCACCATTCATACATCTCCACGTACACACTCAGTATTCCGTTCTCGACGGACAGGCATCAGTCACAGCATTAGTTGACAAGGCTATCTCCGATGGAATGCCCGGAATAGCAATAACCGATCATGGCAACATGTTCGGAATAAAGGAATTTTACAACTATGTAAAAAAGAAGAACAGTAAGGTAAACGACCAGATTAAAGAGGTTAAAAAATCGCTTGAGCAGGCTCGGGAACAAAACAATCAAGATGCAACCGAAGACCTTCAAAAAGAGCTAAACGCCCTTAACTCAAAGATATTCAAGCCGATATTTGGATGCGAGATGTATGTAGCCAAAGAATCTCTGCATACCCATGTCGACAAAAAAGACACCGGCCGACATCTTGTAGTCCTTGCAAAAAACGAGACCGGCTACCACAATCTGGTAAAAATAGTATCACAGGCATGGACCGAAGGCTTCTATTCCCACCCGCGTACCGACAAGAAAGCTCTTGCCGAGCACCACGAGGGGCTTATCGTATGCTCTGCATGCCTTGGAGGTGAAATACCCCGCCTGATACAAGCAGGAGATATCGAAGAGGCCGAAAAACAGGTAAAATGGTTTAAAGACACATTCGGGGACGATTACTATATAGAAATCCAGCGCCATAAAACTAATCTACCCGGTGCAAACACAGAAGTATTCGAACGACAGCAGGAAGTAAACCCCGAACTTATACGTATTGCTCGCAAATTTGACATCAAAATTGTCGCAACCAACGATGTCCATTTCGTAAACGAAGATGATGCCGACGCACATGACCGCCTGATATGCGTAAGCACAAACAAGGCTGTCGACGACCCTATGCGCATGCGTTATACTAAGCAAGAATGGCTGAAATCTCAGTCGGAGATGAACGATATATTCTCCGACATCCCCGAAGCCATCGAGAATACAATGGAAATTCTCGATAAAGTGACTACATATTCCATTGACCATAAGCCAATCTTGCCAAACTTCCCACTACCCGACGGTTTTACCGACAATGACGACTATCTGCGTTATCTGACATATGAAGGAGCAAAACGCCGATGGGGAACTCCCACAAAAGAACAGTGCGAACGTCTCGACTTCGAACTGGACACAATAAAAAACATGGGCTTCCCCGGTTACTTCCTCATCGTACAAGATTTCATACAAGCCGGCCGCGACAGAGGCGTGTCAATCGGCCCGGGTCGTGGTTCTGCCGCCGGCTCAGCGGTTGCCTACTGCCTCGGCATCACACAGCTCGACCCATTGAAATACGACCTCCTTTTCGAACGCTTCCTCAACCCCGACCGAATCTCACTCCCTGATATCGATATCGACTTTGATGATGACGGAAGAGCCGACGTGTTGAAATACGTTACCGATAAATATGGCGCCGACAAGGTTGCTCATATCATAACCTATGGAACAATGGCTGCAAAAATGGCACTTAAGGATGTGGCTCGTGTGCAGCAGCTTCCTGTGGCCGAAGGCAACCGTCTCACCAAACTGATTCCAAAGCACATGCCGGAAGTCAACGGTAAGGAACTAAAACCAACCCTTAAAAACTGCTATGAATATGTAGATGAATTCAAGGCCGAGCTAAACAGCCCGAGCGCACAGATACGTGAGACACTGAAATTCGCGCGACAGCTCGAAGGCAATGTACGAGGCACCGGTGTGCATGCATGTGGAGTAATCATCGGACGCGACCCAATCACCGACTGGGTACCCGTAAGCACCGCTACCGACAAAGATGGCTCAAAACTACTCGTCACACAATACGAAGGGTGCGTCATCGAGGAAACCGGACTTATCAAAATGGACTTCCTGGGCCTTAAGACCCTGTCGATAATAAAAGAAGCTGTAAACAACATACGCCTCACCAACGGCATAGAGATTGATATCGACACTATTCCTATCGACGATTCCAAGACCTATCAACTCTACTGCGAAGGACGAACAACCGGAACATTCCAGTTTGAATCACCCGGCATGCAGAAATATCTCCGCGAACTACAGCCATCAGTATTTGAGGACCTTATCGCCATGAACGCCCTCTACCGTCCCGGACCAATGGCTTATATCCCCGACTTCATCGACCGAAAACATGGCAAACAGCCCATTGTCTACGATATACCGGTGATGGAGAAATACCTCAAAGATACATATGGCGTGACCGTATATCAGGAGCAAGTCATGCTCCTCTCCCGACTGCTTGCCAACTTCACCCGAGGCGAAAGCGACACCCTGCGAAAAGCGATGGGAAAGAAACTCATCGACAAGATGAATCATCTCAAAGGCAAATTCCTCGAAGGCGGTCAGGCAAACGGCCACAAGCCTGATGTTCTTGAAAAAATATGGGCCGACTGGGAGAAATTTGCTTCATACGCCTTCAACAAGAGCCACGCCACATGCTATTCCTGGGTAGCCTACCAGACCGCATACCTCAAGGCCAATTATCCGGCAGAGTACATGGCTGCCGTGCTCAGCCGTAACCTTACTGACATCACAAAGCTCACCAACTTTATGGATGAGTGCAAATCGATGCACATCAACGTAAAAGGCCCCGATGTCAACGAATCATTCAGTGCATTCGGTGTAAACAAAAAAGGCAACATCCGATTCGGTCTTGCCGCAATCAAGGGCATCGGCGCCAATGTGGTAAACGCAATAATCGGAGCACGAAATAAAGACGGGCAGTTCCAGTCGATATACGATTTTGTAGAACGAGTAGACAAGGCCGCCCTCAACCGACGCACGCTCGAAGGACTCGCGCTTTCCGGATCGTTCGACTGCTTCCCTGAAGTAAACAGAGAGGATTTCTTCCTTGCAAACAACAAAGGGGAGACTCTCGCCGAACTTCTCGCAAGATATGGGCAGAATTACCAGAATGCCAAAGGTAGTCAGGAAAATTCCCTGTTCGGTGATTTCGACGAATCGCTGAACACTGCCGGACGGCCACCGATAAAATCGGCACCGCGCTGGAATGACATAGAACGTCTCGACCGAGAACGCGACCTCGTGGGCATGTACCTCTCGGGCCATCCGCTTGACCCCTACTTTGTCGAATTAAGATACGGATGCTCCCAGACACTCAAAGAATTCAACGAAGAAGGCCCCGTAGAAGACCGCGAACTGACTCTTGCCGGCCTCGTCTGCGACTACCAGATAAAACAGGGTCGCAAGGGTCCTTTCGGAATCCTTAAAATCGAAGACTACTCAGCAAGCGCCGAGTTTGCACTATTCGGACAGGATTACATTGATTATGGCAAATTCGGCATAAAGGGTACACCTATTATAATACGCGGACGCTATGGCCGTCGCTTTGCCAATTCCGATATCCGATTCCAGATTGCGTCAATCACACTGCTCGAACAGCAAAAAGGAAAACTCGTGTCTGGAATCACACTGAATCTCGACACCGAGCAAATCAATGAAAATCTACATGGAGTGCTGAACGACATAATGAAGTCATCCACCGACAACCGCACGCCGTTATACCTGCGCATTCATGACCATGATCTGAACAGATCTATCCGCCTGTCGACCGCATTAAAGATGCCGGTAACGCGCCACTCCCTCACTACACTTGAAGAAATGGCTATAGACTTCGACATCGTACAGTCATAGACAATATCCAATATAAACCCAAACATTAACCAACAATAAAAAGTCATGGCAATACAATTTACCGACGAAAACGTCAACGACTACATCGCCTCATCCCGTCCTACACTTATCGATTGCTGGGCCACATGGTGTGGTCCATGCGTGCGCATGTCTCCCATCATCGATGAAGTTGCCGCTGAATTTGGCGACAAAGCCAACATCGGAAAATACAACGTCGACGAAGAATCGGACCTCTCCCAGCAGTTCCGCATCATGTCAATACCTACAATACTCTTTTTCAAAGATGGCAAACTCGTCGACCGACTGGCCGGCTCCCAGTCTAAAGCGACACTTGTCGACAAGCTGAACTCAATGCTTTAAAATCATAAATAACAAGCCGGATGCATGCCACAACAAATTTATGCATGCATCCGGCTTTATTATATTCTCAAGACTGCCGCGACAATCACTTCAAATCATAATTCAGTTTTTTGCTTGCATTACGCATACGTTCCTTTCGACTCCATACCGACTTAAGCAACTTTATTGCAGTAGCATTTCGTCTATGATAGCTCTCATATGTATCATTATCGGGATTGAAATCACTCTTATAACATTCCTCCGGACTCACATAACAGTACGTAATGTCCTCAATCACCGATGACACACCATCCTGCAATGTAGCCACCTCATCAAGCTGTTCTCTGCCAGGAGCTATACATGTAATCCCACGCTCCTTGCATCCTCTGATTATATTGCCGATAGTGCTGTCATAGTTCTCTTTCAGAGATACCATATCAAAATCATTCCAATCCGTGCGCCCCATATCCTGCACAGGACGTAGCTGCACTATATCAAGTTCAAGCCCTTTCCATAGCGTCCAGAAACAATCACCCTGCAAATCATACATATTCATTGAATTCACAGTGTAGTTAATCCGTATTTTAAAGCCCGGGAATTCACTCTTAACGTCAATCAAGCAATCAATCAGCCCTGACAGACGATCAAATGTGGCCCCCAGCATCATTTCTTCATAAATTTTCCGACTCGTACCATGTACCGAGACGGTTATTTCATTCAGACCGGCCCTCACCAGATCTATAAGCGACACATAGCCGGAGGCAATCAACTGACCGTTGGTAGTTAGCGATATGTAGGGGATACCGTAAGCATGTCCCTGCCTTACAATCCCGGCAAGATTTCGATATAATGTAGGTTCGGCGCCACATCCTATCTGTAGTTTCAACGCACGTGGATACAGCGCACGTGCTACTGCATCAAGGCGGCTTCCTGTTATCATGCCATGCATCGACTTCCGTTTTTCAGCATCACTGAAATAACACATTCTACAACGTAGATTACACGAAAGAACAGGATCCATGAATATTCCGATAGTGCGCCGTCCGACAAGATGCATCATACATAAACCAAGAAGTTTCACAGATGCCGGAATTCTCCTTGACGCTACCAAATGCAATATCCGGTATATGTTCATGGCTCATACCTGAATTCGGTTCCCAAACCCAAACCTGCGACATCCAGGTGAAACATTGCCAACAACGATAATCTCATATGCAGTAATCATGCCTATGAGCTCCACCCGGTTCAGCGGTTAAGATAATATACAAAAGGCGCGGAGCCCGATTTTGCCCGAATCCTCTTATTCTACGTATCGCCAAACACGCTAATCGAAAGGATTGGAGAAAATACACGTACCCCACGCCGTTCTCGTGTATGGCGTTAGAGCATCCGTTACCGGGTGCTCACAAACATATACGAACACAGCAAAGGGGCATTCCTCACTTCCTGTTCTTCGATTAATTCTTAAATTGGCGATTTCAGAATAAAGAACCAAGCTAAATGCCTCTTGCAGTCAACAGATTTCTCCCTGCCGACTACACAAAGATAGCAAAAATTTGTGAGAGAATGCCCCGAAATAGATTTATTACAAGCAAAAAAGGCAATAATATATCTGATACAGGCAACACCCATATCAAGCCGTGCATAATTACACATCCATGTCACCAGATTTACATATGTGTCTATCTGTTAATGCACATATGGATATCGATGCAAAATAACTAACTCTCATAAAAATATTCCGATCAAAAATATCTGCCGTCGGAGCACATATATGATGCCATAAAATAACGCATCATCAAATCAGACATAAAGGTATAAAAAAAATTGATTGTCATCCCGACAATCAATCTTAGTTAACCTTAAATCTAATACCATGAAAAACACGATGCAAATTTAAGCATTTAATGATATCCCACAAAATATTCTCATACAAATTGCTATACTTTTAACAATATTTTATAGTACAAAACAAAAATATGCAGTTCAATCCAGCAATTTGCCAGCAAACCGACTTCCAACGGCAACTTATGCCATATCGCCCGATTATATCCTCAAGAATATTGCCATAAAGACAAATCCTCCCCTCTACAATAGCTGTAAATGGGAGGATTTATCTTTATAACAATTTTATAATCAGCCAATCAAAGCATGGCCGGTCATTTCCGAAGGCTGAGCTATACCCATAATCTTTAGGATAGTGGGCGCCACATCCGCCAGACGACCATCCTCCACATGTGCATCCTTGCGCTCTGTCACATAGATACAGGGCACAGGGTTGAGCGAATGTGCAGTATTAGGAGTGCCGTCAGCATTGATTGCATTGTCTGCATTACCATGATCAGCAATAATGATGACCTCATAATCGGCAGCCTTTGCAGCTTCAACGGTGTCCTTGACACACTCGTCGACCGCCTTTACGGCTTTCTCTATAGCCTCATACACACCGGTATGGCCCACCATGTCGCCGTTAGCATAGTTGACAACTATAAAGTCATATTCACGGCTCTTGATTGCATCCACAAGTTTGTCCTTCACCTCATAGGCGCTCATTTCAGGCTTGAGGTCGTAAGTGGCTACCTTGGGCGATGCCACAAGTATGCGCTCCTCACCCTCGTAGGGGGCCTCACGACCTCCATTGAAGAAGAATGTCACATGGGCATACTTCTCTGTCTCAGCGATATGGAGCTGCTTCTTGTCAAGCGATGAAAGATACTCGCCCAGAGTGTTGGTCACATTCTCTTTGTCGAAAAGAATATGCACACCTGTAAACGATGCATCATATGGAGTCATGCAATAATATTGCAGATTGGGAATTGTGTGCATTCCGGCCTCAGGCATATCATGCTGAGTAAGTACGGTTGTCAGCTCCTTGGCACGGTCATTGCGATAGTTGAAGAAGATTACAGCATCGCCATCTTTGATTGTCCCGTCGACAGTCTCGTTTACAATCGGCTTAACAAACTCGTCGGTGACATCGGCTTCATACGACTCCTGCATGGCTTTTACCATATCAGAGCTCTTTTTGCCCACACCGTTTACAAGCAGGTCATAAGCCTCCTTGACACGCTCCCAGCGCTTGTCGCGGTCCATGGCATAATAGCGACCGATAATCGAGGCAATCTTTCCGGTCGATTTGGCGCAATGGGCTTCAAGTTCCTCGATAAATCCCTTTCCGCTACGGGGGTCTGTGTCACGGCCATCCATAAAGCAGTGGATATATACTTTCTCCAAGCCATACTCCTTGGCTATGTCGCACAAAGCAAAAAGATGGTCAAGCGAAGAGTGTACACCGCCATTTGAAGTCAGGCCCATGAAGTGTATGGCCTTTCTGTTGTCGCGTGCATAGCCGAATGCGTTTACTATTTCTGGATTCTTAAGTATCGAGCCGTCCTTGCATGCCTTGTTGATTTTCACAAGGTCCTGATATACCACGCGTCCTGCACCGATATTAAGATGGCCGACCTCCGAGTTGCCCATCTGCCCGTCGGGCAGACCTACATTCTCTCCCGATGCCTGAAGCTGTGAATGAGGATATGTGCTTACAAGATAGTCCCAATAGGGCGTAGGTGTGTTGAATATCACGTCACCCTTCGAATGGTTGCCGATGCCCCATCCGTCGAGTATCATAAGAAGTGCTTTCTTTGCCATTTCTGATTTATTTTATGATTGTACTTTTCTGAATGCAAAGTTAATAAATTTCCACGCTCATCCATCTTCTTTAAACAAAATTGGCACGGACAATTCAATGCTGCCCGTGCCTGTTGTCAATAAGCTCTTACTTCGAAGTCGTAATCGGAATCGCGATTGTACCATCCGGCTTCCAGTTCGGTGTCTGACGCGACCTCAGCCGAATTATTCAACACCCCGCTGCCGACTATGCCCCAACGCACGATATAGCGTTCAGCATGCGGAACAGCATCCCATCTGACCGTAATGCGGCGCCTGTCGTCAGGATTTCTCAACACGGTATGCTTCACTTTACGGTCAAGTACTTTCTTGCCGTCACTGCCGAACAACCGCAAATCAAACAGTGAGAACCGGCCCTCTATGTCACGGTCATTTACAATGCGCACATACCTGGCCTTCACAGGCTTGTCAAGCATGATAAGTTCGTGAGGCATATCATCCTCAGTATTCCCGCTGCGGTCAACAAATGTAGTCCAGGTTATCCCGTCATCCGACCCCTCGATATGGTACGCATATACCATAGGCGATGCAGCAGGCCGCATCAGAGGGACGCCGTCGTCGGCAAAATTAGGCTGGACAGCCTCAATACGGCACTGACGTCCAAGATCAAGTTCAAGCCATTCCCCTTTCCGGCCCGACTCGGCAGCCCACCATGTTTCTACAATATCATCGGCTCCATATGAGGCGTCATGACCGGAAGTTGACGACGAAGCCTTAGCCACAGCCTTTGAGGCAAGTTGCCGATAACCACACAAAAACGATTTTCTTGACGGACTGAACCTCTGCTGAGGAATGACAAACGGATAGTCGATCCATTCCGTATAGGCACGCATTGTCTGCGATTTCCCGTCAAACTCCACGGGGAAAAGCGCAAGACGCCGCTCAAACATATGCCGTTCGGAAATCTTCATCGTTGCCACATGCCATAAATTGCCGTAGCGGTCGCGGAACGTATGCCCATGACCGGCACCACCGATAAATCCACCAGGCTTAAACGAGAACGGATTACCTTCCATTGCCTGAAATGGCCCGAGGGGTGAGTCGCCTACATATATTCCATCTCCGTATGTACGGAATTGAGTGCCTGGCGCCGCATACTGGAGATAATACTTCCCGTCATGCTTTATCATAGCCGGGCCTTCGTTCCACCCGTTATGAAATGTTTCATCATTGTTTTCTCCCGGCACCTCCCATCCGTAACTGTCAATATTATGATCAATCAGCACCACAGGTGTGCCGACTGGAGAAAAACCGTTTGCAACATCAACCTCCACTCCACAGATAGGATCCTTGTCATGACATCCCCAATAGAGGTATACTCTCTTGTCATCATCCTGCCACAGACACGGGTCATGCTGTCCGATTTTAAACCGACATTCAACTTCGCTCCATGAAGTCCCGTCAGCGGGAGTCGCTGTGCGGAATATCCGGTTTACATCCGAAGCCATATAATAAAGATAACCATCAATCGCACACACAGTCGGAGCATACTCATTGATAGTCTCTATTGACGGAGCTGCTATATACTCCCAGTCGGCAAGATTGTGAGAGCGCCAATATCCGCTCGACTTCGACGCAAACAGATAATAATCGTCACCCCACATTTCTATGACCGGGTCAGCTGCTTCACGCCATGGCTTACCATCTCCCTCTGTCAGACCGAATTTATAATTCAGATTAATAGGGTTGGCCACTATCGGACCGCGCGATGCACTCCACAGATGCGATACGGCAAAAAACAGCATACCGACGGCAATAATAATTCGTTTCATCATTAAATAAAAATAAAATCGTTTCAATAAAAAAACAGGGGAAGATACTGCTTACGCTAAAAATATCTTCCCCCTGTATATTTATAAGAATTCTATCGCCCAGTAGCGATAAGCTCCTGAATATTAGAGCTTCAAGCGCTGTCCTATCGACAGATTATCGCTTTTGAGCCCGTTGGCTCTCTTAATAGCGGCTACTGTAGTCCCGTGAGCACGTGCTATTTTGCCGAGATTGTCACCCTTTCTCACAGTATAAGTTCCGCCTTTCGACTTTGTGCTCTTGCCGGAGGCAAGCGATTTCGTAGAGCGACTCTTCGGTGAATAGTCGCGGGCATTCTTGAAAGTCGACTTATTGAACGTATAAGTATCGGTATGCGTGGTCTTGTTCTCAAAGTCGAATATAGCCGCGGGATTGATTGCATATCCCATAAAGCGCGTTTCAAAGTGCAAATGCGGACCGGTCGAACGTCCGGTATTGCCGCCAAGCGCAATAGGAGTTCCGGCCTTTACATACTGTCCGGATTTCACAAGGAATTTCGACAGGTGACCATATATCGTTTCAAATCCGTCATTATGACTCAGAATCACATAGTTGCCATAACCACGACGTTCGAAGTTTGTAAGACGTACATAGCCGGAGAACGCGGCACGAATTGTATCACCAATCTGCACCTTAAGGTCAATCCCCTTATGCATGCGGCGGAAACGCGGACGATAGCCATATGGCGACGTAACATATCCCATAGTAGGCATACAGAACTCGCTGACATCGATAGTGGCGGTTTCCGGCACTTCGCTGTTGCGGAACGGATTGACCGTACGGTCGTTCTTGTAGGTCTCATAAAGGTCGTTTTCCGGAGCTTCTTCCTCCTTGAAAATGCCATCCATATAATCGAGAGTCTCCTGAAGTTTTATTTCAGAAGATATTGTCTTCTGCATTGCAAGGAGATCCTCGTGGTTGGCGTTATGCTGGGCCGGGCGACGCAAGTCCTGCGCCGTAGCCGGAAATATTGCTGCTAATCCTAAAAGTAATGAGGCTGAGATTTTTACTATATTGAACTGCATTTTATTTTATTCGTTTTTGTCGTTACATCGATTCGTCCGGAGCATAATAGAATCTCAGATCCGACGGCACGTAAGAGAGTATTTCTTCTTTTTTGAAGAATCGCGCCAGTTCAATCTGCGCGTTCTCGATACTGTCGGAAGCATGAACTATATTTTCCTGACCGCTCATGGAGAAATCGCCACGGATAGTTCCGGGTAGAGCCTTACGTCCGTTGGTAGCTCCGACCATCAGTCGCACCACCTCAACGGCATCCTTGCCTTCCACACACATCACGACTACCGGAGCCGCCATCATTGATTCCAGTATCCATGGAAAGAAAGGACGGTCTACCAAGTGGGCATAATGCTCACGCAAGATAGTCTCGTCAAGCTGCATCATCTTCATTCCGGTGATGTATAGACCCTTCTTTTCAAAGCGAGATATAACTTCGCCCATTATATGGCGGTGAACTGCCGCAGGTTTCAGTATTACTAAGGTCTGCTCCATGAGTGTTAGTTTTTTAACATTTCTATTGTCCGTTTCCCAAATATAACACTTTCTCCCCGTTTAGTGATAAAATGACAGGCTAAAAAGTGTGAAAAAGCACAATCACATCCAAAAACACACCGCAAAGCCCAACAGACCAACGACTTATAAAAATATGTTTTACAGCATGTTTTAAGAGATTGTCTAAAAATTAGTGCGAAATAATGTTATTAGGCATAACAAACCCTCAATCAGAGTGTTGAAAGAGAAAAGGCTAATATTATGCACGAAATCAATCTCTATCAGACACATCTGACCGAGGGTCAGTGGTCTTATATAAACAAAGAATTCCTTGAAAATGATAGACGCAAGAGAAAATATTCACTACAATCAGTTTTTGAAGCTATCCTCTACCTATTGGCCAGCGGTTGTCAATGGCGAAGGTTGCCTCACGACTATCCCGCGTGGAAAAGTGTCTATTATTACTACCATAAATGGAGACAAGAGGGTCGTGTCGAGCATTTCCTTGAGAAACTCGTCAGAAAGATACGTCGCAAACGCGGCCAGGCATCAAGTCCGAGTGTTGGCGCGATGGATGCCCAAAGTGTCAGATGGGGTAGCAGACAGGGAGATAACGGATATGACGGCAACAAAAAAGTCAAGGGTGTCAAAAGGAATATCATCACCGACCGCAATGGCTTCATCCTTGCGAGGAAAGTCTGTAACGCTGGTATTCACGATTCAAAAATGGCTCATGATCTATGCGGACTGGCGGATGATGTATGGGAAGACCTGCGCAAGGTATTGTCCGACCGAGGGTATCGGGGAGACGTGGACAAAGACATTGAAAAAGACTTCGGCATCGAGCTTGAGGTATCCAATACCCCCAATGGAGTTAAGGGATTCCTGCCAAAGCCGCTCAGATGGGTGGTTGAGAGGACTTTCGCATGGCTTGACTCTTGCCGCAGACTCGCCCGGAACTATGAGATACTGAATGAATCAGCGGAAGAAATAATTGATTTCGCTGCCATAAAATTTTTAATCAATAAAATTTAGACAATCTCTAAACCAAGACTTCAACGGAAGTGTTACCCCAATTTAAACAATAGTTAAAAAACATTTCACAATCACCGCCTGCCATATCAACTTATTCGCGACCAGTCCACCGCACGCGATGTCTGTATCGACAGCTCGCGCGCAGCAACCACATGCTCCGGCATCGACAACGACGGATCCTCGTCAAGCATCGCTTCCGCTTCGCGCCTGGCAAGTTCTACAATCTGCCCGTCACGGGCAAGGTCGGCAATCTTAAGGTCAAATGCAATACCACTCTGCATGGTGCCCTCGATATCTCCGGGGCCGCGCATCTTCATATCTGCTTCGGCAATAACAAATCCATCGGTTGTCGAGGTCATTACCTCAAGACGTCTTCTTGTGTCGGCTGCAATCTTACGCTTCGACATCAGGATACAGAAGCTCTGGGCCGCACCACGCCCTACGCGCCCTCTAAGCTGGTGGAGCTGAGAAAGCCCGAAGCGTTCGGCATTCTCTATAATCATTACTGATGCATTAGGCACATTGACTCCTACCTCGATAACAGTAGTAGCCACAAGGATGCGCGCCTCTCCCGACGCAAACTGCTGCATCTGATAATCCTTGGTTGCAGGTTTCATCCGGCCATGCACAAAACTCACTTTATAGTTCGGAAATGTCTCGCAGATACTGTCATACCCCTCTTCAAGACACTGCAGGTCGAGTTTTTCATTCTCCTGTATAAGGGGATACACCACATACACCTGACGTCCGGCCGCAAGCTCGCGGCCAACCGACCTGAACACCTGCTCCCTATTGTCGTCATAGCGCAGAAGTGTTGTCACCGGTTTACGTCCGGGGGGCAGTTCGTCGATAACCGACACACTGAGGTCGCCGTACACCGTCATGGCGAGCGTACGAGGAATAGGCGTTGCTGTCATCACAAGGACATGAGGCGGAACACTGTTTTTTTTCCACAGACGCGCACGCTGCGCCACTCCGAAACGGTGCTGCTCGTCGATAACTACAAACCCCAGATTGCGAAACTGCACGTTATCCTCAATCACCGCATGCGTACCTATAAGAATATGCAGACTGCCGTCAAGAAGCTGGGCATGAGTGATATCACGCTCTTTTTTTCGGGTCGAACCGGTAAGCAGGCGCACATTTATCCCGAGGGGAGCCACAAGGCGGCTTACAGTATCGTAATGCTGCGTCGCCAATATCTCGGTCGGAGCCATGAGGCATGCCTGATACCCATTGTCAAGCGCAATAAGCATCGTCAGTAGCGCTACAAGCGTCTTCCCGCTCCCTACGTCGCCCTGGAGCAGACGATTCATCTGCCGCCCGCTGCCCATATCGCTCCGTATCTCTTTTATCACTCGCTTCTGTGCTCCCGTAAGGGGAAATGGAAGCTGCTCGAAGTAGAAACGATTGAAATAATCACCTACCCTGCTGAACCGGAATCCCCCAACCGACACACTGCGCCTACGGCTGTAGCGCAGAATGTCGAGCTGCAGATAGAACAATTCCTCAAACTTCAGTCTCAGACGTGCTGCCTGCAGCCGCTCGTTCGACGAAGGATTGTGAATGTCATGCAGAGCCTGGCGCAAATCAGGCAGTCCGAGACGCGCCACAAGTGGCTGAGGTAAAGTCTCCCGTATTGAAGGAGTAGCCGCCAACACCGCTTGCACCCATCCGAATATCTGCCGTGAGCCTATCCCCTGGGCCGACAGTTTCTCGGTAAGCGGATATACTCCCCGCAATCCCTGGGCCGCCGTTAGAGACTGTGGCGTGTCAATCTCCGGATGCACCATCGACCAGCGGCCATTGAACGACTCCGGTTTTCCGAACAGTATATACTCAGTATTGACATGATATGCCTCCTTAATCTGTTTTATACGGCGAAACCACACCACCTCCATCATCTGCGACCCGTCGGAAAAGAGCCCGACAAGTCGTCGCTTGGCGCCCTCGCCCTGCTCGGTCATCGTAACAAACCGCCCCCTGACCTGCACCATGGGCATATCGCCCTCGAAGTCGGCAACCCGATATACCGATGAGCGGTCGAGATAACGCGTAGGAAAATGGTACAACAGATCACGATAACTGCGTATGCCGAGTTGCTTGTCGAGCAACTCGGCACGTTTAGGGCCAATGCCCCGGAGATACATCACATTGCTGTTGCGCAGTCTGTCCATCCGTAAATAGTAAGGGTGAGTCAGCCTCTATTCGGAGAATCCGTTTGTCCGATTGTCAACGCCGACCATCAAGTATGAATTCCGCAAGAGCGAGATCACCACGATGCGTAATCTTGATATTCTCGGCCGAGCCTTCGGTAAGAATGATATTCTCATGTCCGTACGCAGCCATCACCGAAGCATCATCGGTAAAATCCGGAGAGAACGGTAATCCATATGCTTCTTTCAGCAGTCCGGCAGGAAAAGCCTGCGGAGTCTGTACGGCACGCAGCCGTTGACGGGCAAGAGGCATCGACGAACCGTCATCATCAAGCATCCTCACAGAGTCGGTAATCGCTATCGCCGGCACCGCGCCATCGACTCCAGGCATGCAGGCAGCCATCACCGCATCATGTATCACCGAGGAGCTTACAAGAGGGCGGGCGCCGTCGTGTACGGTAATCACGCTCTCCGGATTCTCTACATGTAAAGTCATCACCGCGTTTCTTACCGACTCCCATCGACTCGAACCTCCACACACTATATCCGGCGACACAAAGTCAAACCGGTAGCACAAATCGCGCCACATGTCCACATGGCTTTCGCTCAGCACAAGGAGTATCTCACCGTCGGGCAAAGCCTTGCGGAATGCCTCTATCGTATGGAACAGCACCGGTCGACCGTCCAGCATACAGAACTGCTTGGGCAGGTCGGCACCGAAACGCAAGCCACTGCCGGCCGCCACTATTATATTAAATGTATAAGGCAATGATGACATGTCATTATCATAATTAGAGAATGGAGCAAATATACAAAACTTATGCGACAAGAGCAATCGCCCTGCTATGTCGCATCATAAATCGGCATAGTCGCAACGCAACAGAGGCGAAGCCTGCGGCCTCGCCTCTGCGTAAGTTATATCGTCATGAAAGGCGGCACCGTGGCGCCGCGCGTCATGCATTACTCAGCGTACTTCTTCACAATCAGAGAAGCGTTGTGACCGCCGAAGCCGAATGTATTCGACAGAGCAGCGTTGACTGTGCGCTTCTGAGCCTTGTTGAAAGTAAAGTTGAGATTATAATCAATCTCCTCGTCGAGGTCATCGTCGGCATGGTTAATGGTAGGAGGAACGATGTCATCCTGTACCGCCTTGATGCAGAACAGAGCCTCAAGCGCACCGGTTGCACCGAGAAGGTGGCCGGTCATAGACTTGGTGGAGCTTATATTGAGTTTGTAGGCATGATCGCCAAACACCTCTTTGATTGCTTTCACCTCCGACTTGTCGCCTACGGGAGTCGACGTGCCGTGCACGTTGATATAGTCAATATCCTCGGGCTTCATCTCTGCGTCCTCGAGCGCATTCTCCATCACGAGCTTTGCACCCAGGCCTTCGGGATGGGTAGCTGTGAGGTGGTATGCGTCGGCCGACATTCCCCCGCCTACTATTTCGGCGTAAATCTTGGCGCCACGAGCCTTTGCATGCTCAAGCTCTTCGAGAATGAGCACTGCCGAGCCTTCGCCCATCACGAATCCGTCGCGCGATGCGCTGAACGGACGAGATGCGGTAGCAGGGCTGTCGTTGCGTGTAGAAAGGGCGTGCATCGAGTTGAAACCACCTACCCCGGCAGGATAGATGGCAGCCTCGGCACCGCCGGTGACAATCGCGTCAGCCTTTCCAAGACGGATAAGGTTGAACGCGTCGATGATTGCGTTGGTCGATGTGGCGCAAGCCGATACCACGCCATAGTTGGGACCGTGGTAGCCATACTCCATGGAGATATGGCCGCTCGCGATGTCGGCAATCATCTTGGGGATGAAGAAAGGATTGTATTTTGGCCCCTGCTCTTCACCGTGGAGGGCAAAGTAGCCTGCTTCCTCTTCAAAGGTATGCAGACCGCCGATGCCGGCTGCCACGATTACACCGACGCGGTTCTTGTCGAGCCCCTCGCTGTTGAGGGCCGCGTCATCGATTGCCTGCTTGGCCGCTACTATCGCATACTGTGCGTAGAGGTCGAGCTGACGGGCTTTCTTACGATCGAAGTGATCGTTGGTATTGAAGTCCTTAACCTCGCAGGCAAACTGTGTCTTGAACTTAGAGGCGTCAAAATGTGTAATAGGGCCGGCTCCACTCACTCCGTCAACGGCATTCTTCCACGTGGTGTCCACGTCATTGCCAAGCGGATTGAGGGTTCCGAGTCCTGTTACGACAACTCTCTTTAATTCCATTTAGTGAGGTTAGATTTGAGTCTGTTTTGTTGGGAGCGGAAGGCTGAATTACTTCTTAGCCTCTTCGATAAAGTCGATAGCGTCCTTTACAGTGGTGATGCCTTCGGCCTTGTCATCGGGAATAGAAATACCAAACTCCTTCTCAAACTCCATGATGAGCTCTACGGTGTCGAGGCTGTCTGCGCCGAGGTCCTTGGTGAACTCTGCGTTTTCGGTTACTTCGGTTTCATCAACATTGAGCTTGTCGGCGATGATAGCCTTTACTCGAGATGCAATTTCAGACATAGTTATAAATTTTAATTATTAATGATTTGCGATTTTGCAGTGCAAAGTAAGTAATTTTAATCGAATTACTAAAACTTTTTTATGCACAAACAGCCGATTTGTGCGCAAAACATTGATTTTGTCGGAATAATTGGTCAGTTTTACCCCTCTTTCACACTATTTAAGCCATTCTGTTAATACTTAGTTAATTACAATTTTGTTACAGTATATATCCTGACATCCATTGTCTCAGGGGTGACACAAAAAAATTGATAGAAAGAGATGTGCTTATTAACTTTGCACGCCGTTTCGACAACTCCACCTTCACACATTAATTAATATAAAGACCTATGACCACAGGCATACGCACTGACAACGACGCGGACACCCAGCTATGGAACGCCAACTACATGCGGGCCATGGCGGGAAACTTCCTGCTTTTCTTCTCATTCTATCTGCTGACGCCACTGCTGCCCATATACCTCGACGCGCAGTTCAACGCCGACAAAGACCTCATCGGCATAGTACTGTCGGGATACGTCATCGCTGCACTCCTTATACGTCCGTTCAGCGGATTCATCGTCGACACTTTCAACCGCAAGAAGGTGCTGGTGATATGTTTCTTCTTCTTTTTTATACTCTTTTGGGGATATATCGGCGCGGGCACGATGCTGATGTTCGCAATAGTGCGTACCCTCCACGGACTGCCATTCGGAGCCGTCACCGTGGCCAACAGCACCGTTGCCATGGATGTACTCCCCTCGGAGAGACGCAACGAGGGGATAGGATACTACGGACTCAGCAACAATCTGGCCATGGCGTTTGCCCCTACTGTCGGAATCTACATTTACTCCGCCACCGACAATTTCGAAATGCTCTTCTGGATAGCCTTTGTGCTGGCCTTGATTGGATTTTACTCCGTGTCACGCATAAAGCTACCCTATCGCCATGTAATGCGCAACAAGCCGAAGATGAGCCTTGACAGATTCTTTCTCACACGTGCATGGCTCATGGCCGTCAACATCGCCATGTTCGGCATGTGCTGGGGGGTGATGAGCAACTACGTGGCCATATACGGCAAGGAGCAGCTGGAGATGACCAATGGCACCGGCATATTCTTCATGCTACTTTCATTCGGACTGTTTGCATCACGCCTGCAGGGGGCAAAAGCTCTCCGCCTGGGCAAACTTACAGCCAATTGCGCCGAAGGGGTGACATTATCGCTTGCCGGATACATCCTATTTGCAGCTGTCGAGCAACCATGGGCCTACTTTCTGTCGGCCATCCTGATAGGCCTTGGCAACGGACACATGTATCCGGCCATGCTGACCATGTTTGTGAAAGTGGCGCGACACGACCAACGCGGCACAGCCAACTCCTCGATACTCACTGCGTGGGACTGCGGCATGGGCATAGGCATCCTTGCCGGCGGAATGCTGGTAGAGTACGCGGGCTACAGCGCCGCATTCTGGTCTACAGCTATAATGCAGGGAGCGGGTACGGCTCTGTTCTTCCTGTTTACAAAACGCTTCTTCCTTGAGCGCCAGATATACGACGAGGAGGACGATTGACACTGCCGACATGCCGTCCCGCTGTCAGAGACACCATATTTAATAATCGCGCCCGGTCTGGAAGCAATCCAGGCCGGGCGCGGCTTATATATTCCCATCAGTGAGTCGGCTACATATTGGCCGGAGTCTCGCGAAGCACTCCACTGAAGTGATATGTGGTAGTCACCGGCACCTGCTCGTCTCCTTCAGCAGCCTTCGGTGTATATTCGAAGTCGAAGGACAGGCGTCCGACGTTATTAGCAAAATCATTTACAGTAAGCACGACATTACTTATCTTGTACTCGGTCATCTCGGTTGTAAGAGTCGACGAGCCCCACTCCACGCGCTTGGGTACAATAGGAGCATCAGCTCCTCCTGAGATGGTGAGAGTACCTGCCGAGGGGTCGATGGCAGGAACCAGTTTGTCGATGCCGAGAGTTGTGTTCTCGTCAATCTTCACGCTGTTGTCAAACTCAGGGTTCATCCAGTAGATTGTGGCCTTGTACTGGCTGTCGGCATCTCCGTTCTGGATGAGCACCTGTATCACATTCTTCTTCGCATCCACGGTAGTGACGGGGGTAGTGCCACCGGTTATTGCAGCCGAAGTAAACAGATACATGCTGTGGCTGTATCCGAGCACGGTCACATCGTCTTCGACTATGTCAAGGCGGGAATTTATAAGATTCACGCCACCCATATAGAACTGGAATGTCGACGGATCGCTCACACCGGTGAAGGTAGTGGTGGCCTGCGGCACAAATGTGTAGCTTATGGAGTTGGCTGTATATTTCATCGGACCGGCACCTATCCCCTTCATCACGTCGTTGGGCATACGCACGTTGGAAATAGAGAATGTGGCCGTAGTGTTGTTATACAGGTCGAGCCCTACATTGGCCGATGTGAGTGTGGTATGCATCTGTGAGGTCGAATTGTTGACCGTGGTCACAAGCATTGTTCGGGGTATAGTCTGCACATAACTTGGTTCTTCACTGCTGTTGCATGATGAAAGAGCGACTATGGCAAGAGCCCCGATAAATAGAGTTTTTGTCAAATTCATAATAATGTTCGGTTTCAGAATTTCATTCGCAATGTAGCCCCGAGGCTGCACGGTTTTCCTCGCTGTACAAAGGAGTTTCCTATAGAAACGAAATAAAACGTGTCATATTGTGTACAAGTAAGATTCTCCCCCCATAACGAGAGCGAGTACCGCGGTCCCTCAAATGTGACAGACGCTCCCAACAGTGCATAAAACGGCTGTTCTACAGCATTCTGGTCATCCCACATTATACGCCCGATTCCTCGGCAGTTTACATCAAATATAACATTATTTAACACCTTGCCGCCTGTTCCGATACGATAATCGGCGCCGACAAAGAGTGTGTTGCGAGGAGCATACGGTATCTGCTTCCCCCGGAAATCCTCGTTGCCGGAGCGATAGCTGCGGAAGCAGGCATTGGTATATCCGTACGAGCCGCTGAGGCTAAGCCCATCGACAGGTGTGCGCCAGCGCAGCGACAGCTCGCCGCCGTAGCTGCGGGTACGTCCGGCGTTGGTCATCCGTCGGCCGGTATCGCTCCCTTCCGGAAAGACGGTAAGCTGCTGGTCGCGACACTGTATGAAGAAGAGCGCCCCCTCGGCCGTAAGGTTTCCGCCGAGAAGCGACAGATGGGCTCCCGCCTCATAGTTCCAGCTCTGCTCAGGGCGATACGAAGCCACCTCCTCCACCGTGTAGCTCTCGGCCGTCATGCCGAGCATCTCCTGCATCTGCGCAGGGATAATCTCTCCGTAGAGACGGTCCTTGAGTATGTCGCTGAACATCTGCGTATTGTATCCGCCCGATTTATATCCGCGCGATATTGAGGCATATACATTGCTCTCGCCGCGGGAACCAAACGAATATGTGGCGGCAATCTTCGGAAGAAACTCTACGTAGGTCTTCGACAGATGGCCGTGGTCATCGATAGATACATCGCGGCTCACCGGACGTGTCCCCAGCGGCCCCATCGGCACATTGACAGTCACGCCGGTGGCACAGCGGCTGTTGTAGGTGAGTGCCGTATGCTCCACATCAAGACGCAACCCGAGCGTGAAAGTCCATCGCCCCTGCTGCCACGACCCCTGGTGATATATGGCGCCACCGTCGACCGGATTGGAGAAGTCGCTGTGGAGCACAAAGCTGTCGCCATGCCACTCCGACTGTAGCGGTATATTCGATGTGATTAGCCCTCGGATGCCGTCGGCCTTGAATGTCACCGGAGCCCACATCGAGGTGTGTCGGTGAAATCCGAACAGACCGGCCAGCCAGCTGTAGTGGCTCCCGACGGTGCCCTTGGCTACAAAATCCTGGGTTACGGCCCACTCATGCCGGCGCTGTGTCAGCGTGAAAAAGTCGAGCGGCAGAAAGTCCTGGTCGAGGGTCATATTGTCGGCGAGATACTGCACAGAAGTGATGCTCGACAGCGTCACCCTACCCGGACGCCATTCCACGGTAAGGCCGTCGGCAATCGCCGTGCGCCGGTAGAAACAGGTGTCATTGTAGTTCACGCTACCCGTCAGGTACGGAGCCACCCCGTCCTGCTCAAATATCTTACCGGTAGTCTCGCCTATGGCATAGGAAGCATAGGGGTATCCTCCCTGCCTCAATATCTGAAACGAAGCCGTATTCTCTACCCTCAGTTCGGGCGACAGGTGCCACACGGTCTTCCACCTCAGCGAGCCCTGGTTCTCACCGTCGCATTTCTGACCGTTGTACTGATTGCGGTAAAATCCGTCGGTATGGCTGTAGTTGCCGCTCACTGCCATGCCAAGACCGGAATTGATGCGCCCGTAGTACGACACCCCTGCACGCAGGCTGTTGCGGCTCCCATACTCCAGCACAGTCCGAAGCCCCTGCACCTTCAGTGGCGACAGCGTGTAGATATTAATCAGGCCACCCATGGTATTGCGTCCGTAGAGCGTCGACTGAGGGCCTCGCAGCAGCTCGATACGCTCCACATCGCTTAGGTCGAAATCAAAATTGTCCTTGTTGAGATACGGCACATTGTCGACATTGAGCCCTACCACAGGCTGGTCGATGCGCGCCCCGATGCCTCGTATATATACCGATGAGGTCATCCTCGACCCATAGTCGGGGATATAGAAGTTTGGGGCCACCTCGCTCATATCCTTGATAGTAGTGATATTGAGACGTTCCACCTCACGTTCGCCCACTACCGTGGCCACCAGCGGCAGACGGTTGAGCCCGGTAGTCGACTTGATTGCTGTCACCCCGACCTCGCCGAGAGTCACAGTGCTGTCGGCCCACTCGGCCGACGAGGCCAACGGTTCTGCCGAGGCTACAGGATGGGCCGAGGGCACTCCGGCGCCCATAACTGTGGCGGAGCGTGCCGCCACACAAATCAGCGCGGCAGCCCCGAAGCCCCGCGACATGGATTTCCAACTCTTCATGCCGCAAAGTTACACACAGCGGTGCGCTCCGGCAATCCCCATTTATTGTGATACCACACGCCATATGTTGTGTCCGCTATTCGCAATAAAGCGGAGGAAATTCAGCCATCTCCGTCTCAACCTCGCCGGTGCGCTTGTTTTCCTCCCACTTCTGCCACACTTCATCCCAGCCCTTAGCTTTGAGCGGCCCGTACTTCTCCACAAACGCATCAAGATCGCAAATCTTCCACAAGTCAGGATTCACAGTACAGTCATCCGGAAAAATTATTGTCCAGTTATGGTCATTCATCCACTGCTTATTTAACCTAAAATACGCCATAGATTTCTTTACAGTTGAAATGTCAATCGAATTGATCTCCGATCTATCTTCCAACAAGAAATGAAACTCAATATTGCTATGCAACTTCAGTTCTGTATCTAGGTCATGCGCATTGTTTCTATACGCTTGATGACGGGTCATAGGAGGCATGGTAATTATTGCTTGCGATACAAAGTCAGATGGAACAAAGTAATCTTCACCTCCATAACCGGTTATCATAGTTATCCTAATCTCTGATCTATTTTCAATTTTCCAAGGGATAACAGGGCCATCAAGCACATGAAACCGACATGCCGTCATACATAACAAACATATTGCTATCAGCAATGACAACTTAACAATTCTCATATATCTTATTATTTAATATGAATGAGGAAAGGAATACTGCATTTCATGGCAGGAAATGTATTGGTTATTAACTTTCACAAATATAATATATAAATTTGCCATATCCAAATATTTTCCAAATAATCTTTAATAAATTTAACTCGAATATGAAAATTTGAAATCACAATCCCCAAAACACGGCCCAACCGACGCGAGAACTTCTAAACAAACTCTACCTATCACTCACCTACCCACATCGCCATAGATGTCCGTTGGGTAGCCCATGTCAGAACAGTAGCAGCCCGAAAGCCATTATCGCCATGCCGGCTATAACTCCGCCTATGGCCCAGTGGTGGTGGCCGTAGGCCTCGGAGTTGGGAAGCAGCTCGTCAAAAGCTATATACACCATGATGCCGGCCACAGCCGCAAGGCATACCGAATTGACTGCAGGAGTCCATATAGGCATAAGGAAAAGCAATGCGAACAGTGCGCCGACCGGCTCGGCGAGTCCCGACAACGCGCTATACCAGAAGGCCTTGCGACGGTTGCCTGTGGCCTGAAGTATCGGCACACTCACAGCTATACCCTCGGGGATATTGTGGATAGCCACAGCGACTACGATAGGCAGAGCAATGTCGGCACCCTCGAGTCCGGACACGAATGTAGCCACACCTTCGGGAAAATTGTGTATCCCGATAGTCAGAGCGAGCATCATGCCCGTACGCTTCAGTCGGCTTCCATCGAGTGGGGTACCCGGGGAGTGGTGTACCTCATGAGGATTCTCATCCTCCGGCACAAGCCAGTCGATAAGAGCTATAAGAGCCATGCCTCCGAAGAAACTCAACAGCACATACAGCATAGCCAGCTTGGGGTCGGCCACTATACCCTCCATGCTCTCGACCGCATCGGGCACAAGTTCCATAAACGACACATAGACCATAACACCCGCCGACAATCCCAGAGCACCGGACAGATGATGGTTGTTGCCTTTCTTTGTAAAGAATGCCATAAGAGCGCCTATAGCCGTAGCCATGCCTGCAATAAGCGTAAGCAGCAGCGCAATAAATATATTGTCGAAAGTCATCATCGCTTATTCAATTATAAATATATTAACACCCGGAACGGGATTCCGTTTTTTAACACTTTAACAATTTTGCATCCGCAATTTACGAAAAGAATACGTATTTTCGCAGAAAATTATACTTATGGCTGACGATACCCGAATGGACGACCCTACCCTTATAGCCCGATTGCGCGACCCGGCACAATGCCGTGCCGCATTCGGCGAGGTGATTGCCCTCTACCAGCAGCCCCTGTACTGGCAGATACGACGCATGGTCGAAAACCATGAGGACGCCAACGACCTGCTCCAAAATACTTTCCTGAAAGCCTGGGACAATATCGAGAACTTCCGAGGCGATGCCAAGCTCTCGACTTGGCTTCATAAAATAGCAATCAACGAGAGCATTACGTTTCTTGCCAGGGAGCGTAAACGCCTGCACATATCGCTTGACGACGAGGAGTCGCATCTGGTCAACCTCATCGAGGCCGACACAAATATCGACGGCGACGAGCTGGCTCTGCGTCTGCGCAAAGCCATAGCATCTCTGCCCGAGAAGCAACGCCTCGTATTCAACATGCGCTACTTCGACGAGATGAAATACGAGCAGATGTCGGAAATTCTCGGCACATCGGTAGGCGCCCTTAAAGCATCATACCACCACGCCGCAAAAAAAATCGAGCAATATTTTGCCGATGGCGATTAAACCACCATCGACCAAATCTGTCAAACCTTCAGAATAAAATCCGTGGATTATGAATCGCGAACGTAACGACATATTAGACCGCCTGCCGCGCACCGACGGCATGACCGTGCCGGAAGGATATTTCGACACCTTCGCGGCATCGATGATGGATCGTCTGCCGGCGAAACATGCCGAAAAATCCCCGCAAAAGCGCACACTGTGGATGAAAATACGCCCGTATGCCTACATGGCGGCTATGTTCGGAGGCATCTGGCTGATGATGTGGATGTTCGGAGACATCGCCGGAACTACATCCTACAAGCGGATGGCCGACAACCCCACCATTGCCAGAGTACTCGCTTCCGACCAGGTATACCAGTACTACGATACCGACATCGACCAGTACGACCTCCTCGAAGAACTCTACGAAGACGGATACACTCCGGCATCGTTCCATATCGACGACCAATACAATTAAGTATATATATGTATATTTCACGACTCATATCCATCCTGCTACTGCTTGTAGCAACGGCATCTACGACAAGCATATCAGCTCAGGACAAAGCCGACAGCCGCATGAACCGTCAGGAATGGTTCAAGCAGATGCGCGTATACAAACATGACTTTCTGATAAAAGACCTCGGGCTGTCGCAGGAACAGCAGGAAAAGTTTTTCCCGCTCTACGACGCCATGAGCGAGAGCATCATGAAGGCTCAGCGCGACTCGCGGCAGCTCGAACATAAAATAAACCACAGCAAGACACAGGTCAACGACCTCGAATACGAAAAAGCCACAGAAGCCGTAATCGAGACCCGTGCCAAAGAGGTGCAGATTGCCAAAGAGTATTATGCGAAATTCAAAGGAATACTCACCCCAGCACAGATATACCGGCTTACACAGTCAGAGCGCCGCTTTACTCGCGAAGTGATGAAGCAGCATTCGCGGATGAAACAGAAACACAGCAATGACTGACACTGTATAGCCATACCGACTACATACATATCGACACAGCAAGCGGCAGGTGCCAGGGGGATGACTGAACAATGAACCCTTAAGCACATGCCGCTTGTTCTACTATCTGACATCAAATCAATATTCTTATATATGCTACGCCGTATATCAATACTCCTGACCGTAATGGCCTCCGTTTTCGCTGCTTTGGCCGCGAAGCCATCCGATCCGTATGCAAAACCCGACTTCGCATTTCCCGCCAAAGTATCGGCCAATGCCAAGGAAATGTTCGACAAGGCTCTTGCCACCGACAACGGGCCTCTGGCTCTACGAGCACTTATGAACCTGTCGGTATCCCTTACCGACATCGACGCCGACAGCGCATCGGTAGTGCTCGGCAACTGCCGCAAAGCGGAGAAATTGCTGTCGTCACCATCCGACAAAGCTCTTGTCGACCTACTCACAGCAAAAATATACTATTCATTATACCGGCATGACCGTTGGACCTACGATCGGCGCGAACAGCCGGCCGAGCCGTCGACCGACTACAAGCTCTGGAATGGCACCCAGTGGCGCGACACCATAACGGCCCTCATCGACAGCGCCGTCGCCCGACCTGACGCTCTTGCAGCCACTCCTGCGGCCCGATACTCCAAAGTGATATCTGTCGACAGCCGTATAGCCGGAATGTACCCTACAGTGCTCGACTTCGTGGCAATGCAGGCTACAGATTTGCTACCCAACCTGGGAGAGACCGACATGCTCCCCATGCGTCTGCTATGCCCCTGGGGAGATTTCTTGACGATGCGCATAACCGTGCCAAAACCTATGGCACAGCGCATTCTCGACATATACTCAACATGGATCGGACATGCCCGCCACACACCCGGTGCTCTGATTGCAGCCGACCTCAGCCGACTGGAGTTTGTCAACAGACATTTATTCTCCCGTGGAGAAGATATGGAGAGTGTGCGCTCACGTATGTTCGACGCACTCTACTCGCTATGGAGTTCCCACAAGGCATCACCCTACGCCGCCGAGATACTAATCAAAGCCTATGACATGGTCAGCGGCCAGGAAGCTCCGATTACCACAATCAACCGATATATCGCCGCATGCAAAGAGCAGACCGCCGCTCATCCCGGATATTTCCGCAGCAACTGGCTCACTCGCAATGTCGAGCGCCTCAAGCAACCGGTTGTCACCGTACGGTACCCGTCCACCGTGACTCCTGGCGACTCGCTGCAGCTCAATCTAAGCGTAAGAAACGCACGTGATTTTACGGTCAATGTATATGAAGCGCCATACAAATGGGGCGAATGGAGCTGGGGCTACGAGGTGACAAAGAAAAACATCGCTCAACTGCGCCTGGCAAAGAGTATCCGTGTCACCGTCGACTCGGTAGCGCCCTTCCGCTCGTCAATAGTGCGCAAGGTGGTTATTGACCGTCCAGGCACCTATATAGTAGCCGCAGTGTTCCCCGGCCAGACCATCGAGACTGGCAACTATACCTATGTACACTGCTCCGGTCTGCGACTCGGCTCGCTTTCGTTCAAAGATGAGGCGTGGCCTTTTGTAGTAAATCCCTCCACAGGGCGCCCGGTTGAGGGCGTCACCCTGCAAGGATATGAGAACCGCCGTACCTTCACCCTTGTTGACACACGTACTACCGACGCCGACGGCATGGCCCGAATGAATCCGAAGGCCCGAATTGTCTTTGCACGCAAAGGCGACGACAGGTTTGCCGAGTCAGTCGGTATGAACAACTATTACCGTGAGCCATCGCGCGCCTACTCCGTACAGCCTTTTACCTCGCTCGCACTCTATCATCCGGGCGACACCGTAGAGTGGGCGGCTGTGGCTCAATCGTGGCTGCACCAGTCGTGCGCCCCGCTTGCCGGAAAGGAACTGCGCGCGGTAATGTATGACGCCAACATGCAGCCGGTCGACACCGCTGTAGTGACCACCGATCCGTTCGGACGTGTATCCGGCCGCTTTGCAATCCCCATGGACGGGCTTACCGGCGACTTCGCCATACGCTTTACCCTTACCGACAAGGAGCTGAACAAGAATCTGCGATGGAGCAACATCTATTTCAAAGTTGCCGATTATAAGTTGCCGACATATTTCGTGGAAGTGACCGATGTCGAACGTGATATCCCTGTCCGAGGCGATGTGACGATAAAAGGACGTGCTGTCACATACTCCGGATTCCCGGTGGCAGATGCATCGGTTGCAGTCAACCTCTCTGCAGGAGGCCGTGCGTGGTGGAACACCCCCGTATCGTTTGCCTCACTCGCCGACACTACTGATGCCGTAGGGCGCTTCTCAATCATATGTACCGACGCGCTGCTGGCCGGCTCGCCTGTCGACAAAGGTATATTCACAGCCGATATCACCGTGACCTCCGCATCCGGCGAAAACCGCACTGCCGCCACAGCATTCTCTCTTGGCAAGCAGCTTATACTCCGCGCTACTCTCCCCGACAACAATGTGGATGCAGCCAAGCCCATGAAGCTCAACCTCGAGCTTACCACAGTCAACGGGGTGAAGCACAACGCGACCATCTCTTATAAGTTCCTGCGCAAGGATTCGACAGTGGCCGCCGGCGGCAAATTCGAGTCGGCAAGCCCGGTAATCGACCTATCTGTAATAAAAAGTGGAGTATACACTCTGAAAGTGGCAACCGCCGACACCACACTGGCCGATGACGTGACAATCAATGATGTCGTGATATATCGTCCTACCGACAGTGCATCACCTGACCCCGACGCTCTGCTGTGGATACCCTCGTCGACTGCTACGGTACCCGTCGGAGCCGGTATCGACCAGCTGTATGCAACCACCGCTCCCGAGACATGGATTGTATACGTGCTGTCATCGGGTGAACGCATCATCGACAAAGGATGGCTCAACGTCGGCCCGGGAATGCACCGCTTCACCCGCAATCTACCCGCCGACTGCCCGACAGCAACACTCAGCATGGCCTGTGCGCTCGGCTACCGATACGAAAATCTACAGGTCGACTATACACGCGATAATGTAGTTAAAGCGCTCGATATAGCTGTCGAGAGTTTCCGCGACCGTATAGCACCGGGCGAAACCGAACGATGGACATTCCGCGTCACCGGAGACAAGAACTCTGCATCTGGACAAGCTGCCCTCATGCTCGATATCTACAACAATGCGCTTGATGCCATCACTCCTCAGCGCTTTGCATTCTATCCTCAGCGCTCACCCTATCCGATAGCCTCGCTCAACATCAACAATGGCCTCGGATGGTATGACAACTCGCGCACAGTACCTATAAAACAGTTCACCTGCCCGTCGATGCCGTCGCTTGACTACATCACATGGGGACGTCCACTCGTAGGTTACGGCTCAGTGAGGATGCTCAGAAAAGCGATGTATGGCGCACGGACCGTCAACTCGGTATCCTGTACCGACGAAGTCCTTGAAGAGGTAATGCCTACAATGGCACTGTCAGCAGCCAAGGGTACATCTGAAGACCATGTAGAGCGTGAGGCAAATTTCAGCGCCTCTGACACCGGAGGTGCAGTAATGCTACACTCCGAAGAGATGGCAGCAGACAAGGATGGTGCCGATATAGAAAATGCAGGCGCCCCACGTAATGACAACGAAGAGTTTGCTTACCGAGACGCAGAGACTCCGCTCGCCTTGTTCGCTCCCATGCTCACCACCGGTGCCGACGGTTCACTGCAAGTGGAATTTACCGCACCCGACGCCAATGCCACCTGGGCGCTCAAGGCCATCGCATACAATACCGACATGATTGCCGGAAGCACCACGCGCGAGATAATTGCCTCGCGCCCGATAATGGTACAGCCCAATCTGCCAAGGTTCCTGCGCAACGGCGACAAAGCCGAAGTGCGCGCTACTGTGATGAACAATGCCGACAGCACGGCCACCGTGGTTGTGCATGTCGAGATATTTGATCCGGCATCCGGCACAGTGCTCCACTCCGGCGATTACACCACCGATGTAGCTCCAAGAGGCTCGTCTACCATATCCACTACTGTCGATGCACCTGCCGACGCCATTATGCTCGGATACCGTGTGAAGGCATCCACAGGACGCTATGCCGACGGTGAGCAGACAATACTGCCTGTGCTTGCAGCCTCGCAGCCGGTAGTCGAGTCGACACCGTTCTATATTCCGGCCGATACACTCAGCTATGCCGTAAAACTCCCGAAGATGGGCAAGGACGCACGCGTGACCCTACAGTTCTGCGAGAATCCCGCCTGGTATGTGGCCACGGCTCTGCCCGGCATCCGCTCATCTGAGTCGCGCGACGCTCTGTCGGCCTCCGCCGCCATATTCTCTGCGGCCGTGGCCGAAGGTATACTGCGCGAACAGCCGGCAATCGCCGAGGTGCTGCGCGAATGGAGTCGTTCCGACCGCTCTGACTCTACGCTTACATCAATGCTTGAGCGCAATTCAGATCTTAAGATTGTGCTGCTCAACGCCACCCCGTGGGTAATGGACGCACGCTCACAGACCGAGCGCATGGAGCGCCTTGCCCTGCTATTCGACCCGCAGGAAATACGCGCCACTTATGCTTCGTCGATTGCTCTGCTAAAAAAACTACAATGTGACGACGGAGGTCTGGCATGGACTCCCCTTTTCAGGCAGTCATCTCTATGGGCTACTGAAAACGCACTGCTCGTATTCGGTCGCCTCAAACAGCTCGGATGGCTTCCGGCCGATAAAAATCTCGATGCGATAATTGCAAAAAGCCTCGCTTATATGGACAAGAGTGTTGCCGAATACGCACGCAAGCATCGCGATTCCACCGACGAAACATATGTATACATACGCTCGATGTACCCCGACACAGAGCGTCCGGGAGAATGCGTGGCACTTACATCACGTACTGTGGCGTCGCTTCTGAAATCGTGGCGTGACATGAATGCCGGTGCCAAGGCAATCGCCGCCCTGATATTCAAAGCACAGGGACAGACAGATGCCGCACGTCTGGCCGTGGCGTCGCTACGCGAGTTTGCTGTCACATCTCCTGAAAGAGGCATGTGGTGGCCGTCGCTCGACTCGCAGTCATGGTGGTCGATGGGACGCATAGGCTCTACAGCAATTATCCTTGACGCTTTTGCCGCAGTCGACCCCTTATCGCCCGACATAGACCGCATACGCCAGTGGCTGATTATACAGAAAGAAGCTACCGACTGGGGTACTTCGGTAGTAACGTCACAGACGATTGCATCGATACTGCGCACCGGCACCACATGGACACGCCCGGCATCGCCCGTAACCATCACTATAGGCAAAAATACCGTGACACCCGACAATATCGAGAGTATGCTCGGTGAGATACGCACCGACATATCCGCCCTGAAGCCATCCGGAAAAACTCTCTCTATCGGCAAGTCTCAGCCCGGCCCATCGTGGGGAGCCGTCATAAGCCGGTATACAGGCGATATGGCCGACGTCAAAGCTGCATCGTGCTCCGACCTCTCGATTGAGAAAGCGATATACAAACGCGTGGCTACACCCGACGGAGAGAAATGGGTCAACGCCGACTCGTTACGCACCGGCGATGTAGTACAGGTCAATCTGATTATTACCGCTGCACGCGACATCGACTATGTGGCTATAGTCGACAATCGTGCCGCCTGTCTTGAGCCTATTGACCAAATGCCAGCTCCGATATGGGCCGAAGGGCTCTGCTTCTACCGCGAGAACCGCGACGCCGCTACCAACATATTCATAAGCCACATGCCCAAAGGTACCTACCGCTTAAGCTACCTGCTCAATGTCAACAACGCCGGCACTTTCGCCTCAGGCTTCGCTACAATACAGAGCCAGTACGCTCCAGCCATTACCGCCCACTCCTCCGGAACTCTCCTCCGCATCAATCCCTAATATAAACCAATATTAATAATAATCCGAGGCTGCGCCGTTAAACCTACGGCGCAGCCTCGGATTATTATTAAGAGCTTGTTTAATGATAGATAACAATATGCGCCACACCACGTTGAAGCGATGCAGCGCATGATTATTCAGTTATATGTAAAGCGATAAAATTTCCCGAATAGTAAAAATCAGAGGCCAATCTTGAAGCCTAACTGTATAAGGCCCTGGGCGCCGAAGCCGAGCTCGCCGAACATTGCCACCGAACGGCTCAGCCCTACCTGAGCGCAGAGAGGATTGATCTGGAATGCGCAGTATGCTTTATTCTTGCTGTCATCGGGCCATGTCTCATGCATGATTACCGAACCGAGGGCACCCTTTGCATACAATGTCACAATCGAGTTGCGGTAATAATTATACCGCAGATTGAGCATAATGGCATGATAGTAGAACTTATTCTCATCATAATGCTTGCGCGATGTGCTTGAGAATGTATAGCTCGGACCGAGCCAGAATCCGGGAGCCACATGGAAGTTAAGTCCGGCATTGAGAGCACCCCATGCATTATTGACCGACGGTCCTCCGTCATGACAGTCCATTGCATCCATCTGGGTATATGCACCATAACTTACGGTAAGTTCGGTCTGGGCTTGTGCACCGGATACAATACCGACAATCATCATTAGAGCAATAATAATCTTTTTCATAACTTTTATTATATTTTTAAAAATTTCTGTCATCGTATTAACAAACGTAAAATGACATGGTTCATCACCACATGGAAAAGATTCAAATTTTCATATCGGGAAAACTGACCACATTTTACTCCATTCGTCGCAAATTATCAACTTTTGGGATTATACATTTGTTACCTTATTGCATTAACTTTGCGCCGAGTATTCGGACACAGACAAGCAACTATTATTTATGAGACCGACACTTCCTCACATCCACTTCTACCGCGGACTAAAAGCGGCTGTATCACTGGCTCTAATCGCGTCGTCCGCCACAATGCAGGCTCAGATGCCTGAAATCGGCGGCGAAACCGTGTCGCTCGATTCCTGCCGCGCCATGGCCATGGCCAACAACAAGCAGCTGCGCATCCAGGCAGAGCAGATACGCGCTGCAGGCTACCAGAAAAAAGAGGCATTTGCCGCATATCTCCCCCAGATTGATTTCGCAGGAGGATATGTCTACAACTCTAATGACATAAACATACTCGGAGCCGACCAGCATCTGCCGATAATGAACTTCGACGGACAGGGATACACATTCGACCTGGTGACAAATCCGGCCACAGGTCTGCCGCTTGTAGTCGACGGAAAGCCGGTGCCCAAACAAGTGGCATATCTGCCTAAGTCGGCGATGAGCTTCGACATGCATAATGTATTTTTTGGAGCCGTAACCCTTACGCAGCCGATATTCATGGGTGGCAAGATTGTAGCCATGAACAAGATTACCGGATATGCCGAGGAACTGGCCAAATCGATGCATGAAAACGGCGCACAAGACATTATATATGCCGTCGACGCCGCCTATTGGCAGGTAGTGTCGCTCAATGCGAAGAAGAAACTCGCCGTGAGCTACGTAGCCCTACTTGATACTCTGCACCGCAATGTGCAGGCCATGATTGACCAGGGGGTAGCTACACGTTCCGACCTCCTGACTGTCGACGTCAAACTCAATGCAGCCAACGTAGATCTCGTAAAGGTCGAAAACGGTCTGTCGCTCTCCAGAATGGCGCTCGCCCAGATATGCGGACTCCCGGTCAACACCCAAATGGCGCTGAAAGACGAATATGCGCCTCACACCGACGACGCCCCTGTAGCCACTACATACAATATGCCGGATGTGTATTCACGCCGACAAGACCTGCACGCATTGGAACTCGGAATAAAAATAGCCGACCAGCAAAGCAAGATAGCCATGTCGTCGATGCTACCTACGGCAGCCCTCATCGGCTCATATACGGTAAGCAATCCCAACATGAACGACGGCTTCGAGAAAAAATTCGGAGGCTCATGGCACATCGGAGGCGTGATACGCATACCGCTGTGGCACTGGGGCGGGAACTACAACAAATACCGCGCCGCGCGCACTCAGGCCAACATCATGCGCCTGCGACTCGAAGACGCCAAAGAGATGGTCGACCTCCAGGTAAGCCAGGCGGCCTACAAGGCTCGCGAAGCCATGAAGACCTACGACATGACACGCGCCAACCTGCGTCAGGCCGATGAAAACCTGCGCCAGGCACAACTCGGATTCAAGGCCGGCGTACAGACCACCGACAACGTCATGGAGGCCCAGACAGCATGGCTGAAAGCCAACTCCGAGAATATCGATGCAGAAATCGACGTATGCCTCTGCCGTGTATACTTGTCAAAGGTGCTCGGAACTCTCGAATATACCCACGAATAATAATCACTTCATCGCATATACTCATATGGCAACCAACGATTCAACACCGACACCGGTCAAACAGGAGCGCGACAACAAGCTCGTAGGATCACTCGTCATAGTGGTCATCGTCACCGCACTGGTGGCCCTAATCGGATTCCTGTTTCTGAAGCCCTCGTCCGATGTACTTGAAGGACAGGCCGAGGCCACATCAATCCGCATATCAGGCAAACTGCCCGGACGCGTAATGGAAATATACGTGGAAGAGGGACAGAAAGTAAAAGCCGGCGACACACTCGTGCATATCCACAGCTCACTCGCCGATGCAAAGATGTATCAGGCCGAGGCTGTAAAAAATGCCGCAGCAGCCCAGAACCGCAAGATTGACGCCGGCACACGCTCACAAATCATACAGAGCGCCTACGACCTATGGCAACAGGCTCTCGCCGCACGAAATATATCAGAAAAGACCTACAACCGCATGGAGAATCTCTACAAGCAGGATGTAGTAAGCGAGCAGCGCCGCGACGAAGCCAAAGCTGCATTTGAGGCGGCAAAAGCCGGCGAAAGCGCAGCCCGAAGCCAGTACCAGATGGCCAAGGAGGGTGCACAGAAGCAGGACAAGGAGAGCTCACAGGCTATGGTCGATGCTGCAGCCGGAGGAGTGATGGAAGTACAGGCCCTTTTGCAGGACCAGTACCTGACGGCTCCCTACGACGGTGAAATCGACGTAATCTATCCCCACGAAAGCGAGCTGGTGTCGCTCGGCACACCCATCATGAGCCTGCTTAAGATTCAGGACAAATGGGTCACTTTCAACGTGCGCGAACAATTGCTCGGCAAGCTGACCATGGGCACTGAAATCGAGCTTGAGATACCATCTCTTGAAAAGAAAGTAAAGGGCACGGTATACTATGTGCGCGACATGGGCGACTACGCGGCATGGCGTGCGACAAAAGCCACCGGCGAGTGGGACTCCCGCACATTTCAGGTGAAAGTACGTCCTAACGAACCGGTCGACGACCTCCGCCCCGGAATGACCGTCATCTGGCACAAACCCAATTGATAACTGCCGGGAATGCTCACCGGCATCATCAACCATTTCGCCTCTAATCAATCTCCGACAAATAAACAATAAGCTATGCGCAAAGCCATTATCGACGGATTCCGCCAACTGGTAAGCAGGCCTATCTACCTGATTGTAATGGTAGTGGTGCCGATGGTTACGGCGTGGTTTCTGATCGACCTGATGAGAGAAGGACTGCCGTTGCAGCTCCCTACCGCCATCGTCGACCTCGACCATACCACAACCTCACGTCGCACCGCACGCAATCTCGCCGCCAACGAACTTGTCGACGTGGTCTACTCTCCGGAGACATACCACGACGCCATGGAACTGCTGCGCAAAGGCAAGATATACGGGTTCTTCATGATTCCGTCCAACTTTGAGCGCGATGCCGTAAGCGGAAAAGAGACCACCATCACCTACTATGTCAATCTTGCATATTATGTGCCCGGCTCCCTGTCGTTCAAATCGTTCAAACAGACTGCCGTAACTACTACAGGCGGCATAATGGTGACATCGCTGGTAAGTGCCGGAGTCGACGAAGGCATGATACGCAACATGATACAGCCGGTGGTAACTCAGGTACATCCCTATGGCAACCCCTGGACCAACTACTCGATATATCTCAGCAACTCGTTTATCCCCTGTGCCCTGCAACTCATAATCTTTCAGATTACAGCCTTCTCATTCCTTCAGGAAATCAAACGCGGAAGCTCGATACGCTGGATACAGGATGCCGGCGGCTCTATAGTAAAAGCCTGCTTCGGCAAACTTATTCCGCAATATCTGATATTCGCCACCGTAGGCATGGCCATGCTCGGCATGCTCTACGGATTCAGCCATTTCCCCCTCAACGGGAGCACACTCGGAATGGTAACAGCCATGCTGCTGTTTATCGCGGCAAGCCAGGCCTTCGCGCTTACCATATGCTCGATAATTCCCAATCTGAGGTTCGCGCTGTCGATACTCTCACTTATCGGCATACTGTCGTTCTCGATAGCCGGCTTCTCATTTCCCGTCGAGCAGATGTATGGAGGCGTAGGCATATTCTCCTATATACTGCCTATCCGCTACTATTTTCTTATATATATCAACACCGCGCTCAACGGCTATGAGCTATACTACTGCCGCTGGGAGTTTGTGGGCCTCATTGTATTCCTCGCGCTGCCGTTTACAATGCTGTGGAAGCTGAAACGCTACGCATATCATCCAGTATACATACCCTGATACATACATGCCACGCATATTTTCACATATCAGACAATGGTGGACGACACTTTACCGCTCGCTCCTCAACGGCTACAGGCTCATATGGAGCGACAAAGGGGTAATGCTGTTTTTCATAGCTCTGCCACTGCTCTATCCGGTCACCTACACGCTTATCTACAATCCGGAAGTCGTCACCGACCTGCCTATGGCCGTTGTCGACAACAGCCGCACTGCCGAGTCACGCGAACTCGTACGCATGATTGACGCCACGCAGTATATAGGTGTGGCCGGCTATGCGTCGTCGCTTCAAGAAGCCAGGGACTGGGCCAAAGAGCGTAAGGTTTACTCAATACTGGTTATCCCGGAGGACTATGCCCGCAAAATCGGACGCAGCGAGCAGACGGTATTACCCCTTTACACCGACATGAGCCTGCTGCTGAGATACCGCAGCATACTCTTTGCGATGACCGACCTGCAACTGCAGCTCGGTGCCGACATACGCACAGAGGCCCTTGACCGTACTCCGGCAGCATTTGTCACCGCACCACAGGAATCCGTGAAAGGAGTCGACACACAATCGTTCTTCCTCGGCGACCCCACACAGGGATTTGCATCATTCATTATGGTCGGACTCGTAGTGCTCATCCTGCAGCAGAGTGCCGTGCTCGGCGTAATGATGCTTGCAGGAGGGTCGCGTGAGCGACGCCGAATAAACGGTGGCATTGACCCGCAGGAAATCGAAGGGCCCTTGTCGGCCTCAATCCTCGGTAGGGCACTTGCGGTATTTACCATCTACATGCCTCTTACCGTATATATCCTGCACTACATACCTGTGATGTTCAGCCTGCCCCACATCGGCGCCACTGCCGACTACCTGCTTTTCATGGCCCCGATGCTGCTGGCATCGATATTCCTCGGGCAGGTTCTCTCAGTGATGATATCAGAGCGTGAAAGCTGCTTCCCGGTATTTGTGTTTACCTCCGTATTATTCCTGTTCCTGTCGGGACTCACATGGCCGCGCACTGCCATGAACCCGCTGTGGAGCATAATTTCCGGATTCATCCCTGCTACATGGGGTGTCGAGGGATTTGTCGGCATAAATGCCAATGGAGCCACTCTTGCAGACATGTCGACCCAGTATGGCATGCTTTGGGTACTGACAGCCTCCTACTTCATCATCGCATGCTTTACCGAGCGCTGGGCCCGCAGCTACGACCGCCGTCATTTCCGGCTCCCCTCAGTGCCATGATTTCAACGTCCACATACCCACATGATAATTGAAACACAAGCGCCGTATCGTCATGAAAACGATACGGCGCTTGTTTATGTTACGGTTGATATTACTTATCCACAGGGACGGTTTAGTCGATGATGCCGTTGGCGCGGAATACCTTCTGAATCTTCTCGAGAGCGGTAGTCACCTGCTCCATTGTGTGTGTGGCCATCAGCGAGAAGCGGATGAGAGTGTCGTGGGGAGCCACGGCGGGAGAAACCACAGGGTTTACAAAGATGCCCTCTTCAAGAAGGTCGCGGGTGATTGTGAATGTCTTATAGTTGTCGCGTACGAACAGAGGGATAATCGGAGTAGAAGTATTACCAATCTCAATGCCCATATTGCGGAAACCGTCGAGAGCATAGTGGGTAAGTTTCCAGAGGTTTTCCTGACGTTCGGGTTCCTGCTCCATAAGGTCGATGGCAGCCAATGCGGCAGCTGTCGATGCGGGAGTGATGCTCGCGGTGAAGATATATGAACGCGAGTGGTGGCGCAGGAAGTTGGTTATCTCCTTGTCGGTAGCGATAAATCCGCCAAGCGACGCAAACGACTTGGAGAATGTGCCCATGATGAGATCGACATCGTCGGTAAGACCGTAGTGGTCTACCACACCGCGTCCACCCTTGCCGAACACTCCGATACCGTGGGCCTCGTCAATCATCACGCTTGCGTTGTACTGCTTAGCCAGCTTCACCATTTCGGGGATGTTGGCCACATCGCCCTCCATAGAGAACACACTGTCGCTGACAATCAGTTTCACCTTGTCGGGGTCACACTTCTTGAGCTGCTGCTCGAGCGACTGCATGTCGTTGTGCTTGTACTTCAAAGCATGGGAGTACGACAGGCGCCGTCCGTCGATAATCGACGCATGATCCTGCTCGTCAAAAATCACATAGTCCTCACGACCTGTAAGAGTTGACACGACACCCAGATTTACCTCAAATCCGGTAGAGTATATCATTACATCCTCCTTGCCTATATATTCGGCGATACGCTGTTCGAGTTTCTTGTGGAGATCAAGCGTACCGTTGAGGAAGGGCGAACCGGCACATCCGGTACCATATTTTCTGATGGCCTCTATCGCAGCCTCCTTTACCTTGGGATGATTTACAAGACCGCTGTAGCAATTGCTGCCGAACATCAGTACCTTCTTGCCATCCATGATGACTTCAGGATCCTGCTCTGATTCGATGGCACGGAAATAAGGGTATACCCCGAGGGCTTTTGCTTTCTGCGGCTCTGTATATTTGGCCAGCTTGGATTGTAGGAGCTTCATATTTCGTTACGGTGAATTATATCTGTTCTGCTACGTCAGAATATTCATTAGGTTTAAAATCAGGCACACAGGCGGATACAGCACTGCTCAGCCGCTCTGAATTTTGCAGGCTGCAAAGATAACTAAAATTTGGAATTGAGTGTCCCCTCTTCACTTTTTTTCACACTTGCCGAAGTTATATCTCCCTGTCTCTCAACTTCAGCGACAGTGCCGGGCTCTGGAGTAGGCGGCAATATTTCCTTTGCCATGCCGGAGCGAGTACTCTTTATACGCATCTTCACAGCATCAAATCCCTCGCCATAGACACCGTTGACATTGGCCTGGGTGATGAAAGCGTTGTGGTCGATAGAGCGCGCGATACGAAATATATTTCCCGACTCATACTTACGACACATCACGAGGAGCACCTTCACGGCCTCCTTGCTGTACCAGCCCATGCCGTCGAGCACAGTACAGCCGCGGTGGGCATTATTGTTGATAGCGTCGGCAATCTCGCGCCAATGTTTCGATATGATGATAAACTGCACGGTCTGGCGATTGGAGTTAATGACAAGATCGGCCATGTACGACGCGAGAAATGTCACGATAAGGCCATACACCACCTTGTCAATCTGATGGAACACCAGAAACGATGACGATATGATAAGGAAATCGCAATATATCATCATACGCCCTATCGACACGTCATTGTGTTTCGACACCATGGCGGCCACGATATCCGTGCCGCCGGTACTTCCGTTATGGGAGAACACCAGACCGACTCCGACTCCGCAAAGAGCACCGCCTATGATAATGTTCATGAATGTCTGCTGGGCTATCAGCGGCTCGGGAAACAGTGGCTGCAATATACCTATCAGACCATTGAGCACCGTAGCGCTGAACACCGTACGCAATACAAACTGCTTGCCTACTACCCTGTATGCCATGGCAAGAAGCAGAAGGTTGAGCACATACGAGGTAATGGCCACAGGTATTCCGCCAAGGAAATATACCAAAGAGCCTACTCCTACCAGACCGCCGATTACAATCTTTTCAGGCAACACAAATGCCGAGAAGCCGAAAGCATAACAGGCCAGACCTAATACGATTATCACGTAGTCTTTATAAGACATCCATAATTTCTCACGCGATAACATGACTTTTTTATTGATTGATTTCTTGAATAAATTTGACCTGCAAAATTACGTCAATCCCGTATCTTGGCAAACTGTTTTCATAAAATTATTTTGCCTGGAAACGCAGCAACAGCACTTCCTGGCGCACGTCGCAACTGCGCTGCCTGAAATGCTTCAGCAACTGAAACTCATATCTGTCGGCATGCTCAGGCAGCCATTTGCGGCCATCCTCCACCCCGATAAGCATCACCCCCGCCTCGGGATTGTCAAGCTCAAACGGCCTCACACGGTCAGCTGTATAGAAGTCGGCGGTGAAGAATCGGAGCATGTCGGTCGAAACATGTGCATATATCGGCCCCTCAGGCTGCACTTTGGCTGCGGCTTCAGCAATCGCCCTGTCGCTTTTGGCATTTATGATTCCGGGCTGATATGTGCCGCCGAAAGCTATATAGAGGAGCCATATAGTGGTCAGAGTAGCCGGGAACGAGAGTTTCTTAGGTCCGCGCCACAGAAGCAAGGTCACGGCTGCCATTACGGTCGACAGCGACACGCACACCCATTGTGCCACTCCGCCGCTGTTGTATAGCGATGTCACCATCATGGCCTGCTCAAGAGCGTGGCGACCGTGGAGCAGACTGTAGGGAAACCATCCGCACTGCACCACCACATAGGCTACATAAGCGGTAATCGCCGTCAGACAGATAGTCCACATAAAAGCCGAGATGGCCCGGCTGCCGGCCTTTACAAGATGCCACCCGTAGCCAGCCACCCACCATGCCAGAAAAGGATATACGGGCAGGAGATACACACTGCGCTTGCTCTTGGGTATGCAGTAGAACACAAATATAACCACAAAACATACTATCGTAAAGCACTCGGCAGGCTCCAGCGCACGGAAACGTCTCCACCAGCCCTGCACATATACATGTATGCGGGTCCACACCTTGATGCGGTGCAGAGAAAGCATACTGAACAGAACGAGCAGAGTGTAAGGAAGCATTCCCAGCAGTACGGTCTGGAAATTATACCACACCGGATTCTCATGGGAGGCATAGCTCATTGTTCCCGTAAGGCGTCCGAAATTCTCCTCAAGCGCAAGACGGAGGAATTCCTCTCCGCCACGTGCATAGGCTCCGACATACCATATCATCGGAATAACACACGATGCAATGGCAATACCGAGAAGTTTTGAAAAGACTCTCCAGAAATATACTCCCCTGACCAGCATGAACAGTCCGGCCACGGCACACGGGAGCAACACCCCGACAGGCCCTTTCGAAAGCATGGCTCCCGACATCATCAGCACAGGTGCCACAGGAAATCCGTGCATACCTCGCTTCCAGTAATTATATAAAGTGAACAGCGCACCCACCATGAAGAACGTAAGGAGCATGTCCACACGGCAGGCCATACCTGCACGGTACACCTCAAACGATGTGAGCAGTATCGTGGCGCAAGCCATGGCACGCCCGCGTTGCGCTCCATTGTCGACATAAAAGCGGAATGTCCACACTGTGAGAGCTATAAGCGCGAGAGCCGACGGCATACGCGATATATACTCTGTGACCTCGCCGCCCAACAGCTTTGCGAGAAGCGCTATGCACCACGCCAGCAGCGGCGGCTTGTAGGGGATTACATCACCGTTGCTCACAGGGAGTATCCAGTCGCCGGTCTGAAGCATGGAGACTGCTACTATCGCCTCGCGTGGCTCGCCTTTCGAATGGAAAAGGGCCATTCCCAGAAATGGCAGAAGCAGAATGGCGGCTTCAAGGATGACTATGAGTGTTGAATGGCGCAGCCATAGTGACTCGGCATATGGCGGCAGGAGTGTCTCGCGCTTCATGTGTGAGTGAATTTTCAGTTGCTATTACAATAGCTTAACAATATTTACATGATTTACATGGCTTGGGAAATGCAAATTTAGACATTTTTTGCTAATTTCGCAGACAAACAACCATAACCGTATAATTATGCCCGTAAAACCTTTTGTATATCAGGCGCCATTCCCTATGTCGCCCGACAAAACCGAGTACTATCACCTCACATCCGACTATGTGAAGGTTGAGAAATGGGGCGACCGCGAGATGCTCGTGGTAGACCCCGAGGCGCTCCGCGTGCTTGCCCGTCAGGCAACACACGACAATTCGTTCATGCTCCGTCGCGAGCACAACCAGATGGTAGCCAAAATCCTTACCGACCCAGAAGCCAGCGAGAACGATAAGTTTGTGGCTCTCACAATGCTGCGCAACGCTGAAATCGCGGCTAAAGGACAGCTCCCCTTCTGCCAGGACACCGGTACGGCAATATGCATCGGCAAGAAAGGCCAGAACGTATACACCGGCGGAGGCGACGAAGAGCAGATATCCCACGGTGTATATGACACATACACAGGATGCAACCTGCGCTACTCGCAGAACGCTCCGCTTAACATGTACGACGAGGTAAACACCGGATGCAACCTTCCCGCACAGATCGACCTCTACGCTGTCGACGGCAACGAATACAATTTCCTCTTCGTGGCCAAGGGCGGAGGCTCTGCCAACAAGACCTACCTCTACCAGGAGACAAAAGCGCTGCTCAATCCCCAGAAGCTCGTGCCATTCCTCGTAGAGAAGATGAAGTCGCTCGGCACAGCCGCATGTCCCCCCTACCATATCGCGTTCGTCATCGGCGGCACATCGGCTGAAATGAATCTTGCCACCGTAAAGAAGGCATCGGTAAAATACTACGACAACCTCCCCACTACAGGCAACGAATACGGCCGCGCTTTCCGCGACGTGGAACTCGAAAAGACTCTGCTCGACGAAGCCCACAAAATAGGCCTCGGCGCTCAGTTCGGAGGCAAATATTTCGCCCATGACATCCGTGTCATCCGTCTCCCCCGCCATGGAGCATCATGCCCCGTAGGTCTGGGTGTAAGCTGCTCGGCCGACCGCAACGTAAAGGCTAAAATCAACAAGGACGGCCTTTGGATTGAGAAACTCGACACCAACCCCGGTGAACTTATTCCGGAAGAAATGCGCAATCAGGGCGAAGGCAACGCTGTGAAAATCGACCTCAACCGTCCCATGCCTGAAATTCTGGCCGAACTCACAAAGTATCCCGTATCGACACGTCTGTCGCTCAACGGCACCATCATCGTAGGCCGCGACATAGCCCACGCTAAAATCAAAGAGCGCCTCGACGCCGGCGAGCCTATGCCCGACTATCTGAAAAATCACCCCATCTACTATGCAGGCCCCGCCAAGACTCCGGAGGGCATGGCATCCGGCTCGTTCGGCCCCACTACCGCCGGACGTATGGACAGCTATGTCGACCAGTTCCAGGCTGCCGGTGGTTCGATGGTAATGATTGCCAAAGGCAACCGCTCAAAGCAGGTGACCGACGCATGCCACAAGCATGGCGGATTCTACCTCGGCTCTATCGGCGGTCCAGCTGCAATTCTGGCCTACAACAGCATCAAGAAAGTAGAATGCCTCGAATATCCCGAACTCGGCATGGAGGCAATCTGGAAAATCGAGGTAGAGGACTTCCCCGCATTTATCCTCGTTGACGACAAGGGCAACGACTTCTTCACCGAAATTGCCAACCGCTGTTCAGGCTGCCCCATCGCAAAATAACCGATTTCTTCCTATATATATTAATGTGTATCCATATCCGGACACACATTGGTAATATCCTATACCATATCGACAGGGTTCAAGGCTTGCGCGCCTTGAACCCTGTCTTTTCATCATAAGCCTCATTTTAGCAATATCATACAATAAATTTAACCTTATTACCAACCCAAAGTGTTAAAATCCCACCTTCATACTTATTTTTTGGTTAAATAATTTGCAAGAAAGAAATTAAGAACTAACTTTGCGACAGATTTATTTGTCAGACAAATCAGATAAATCCTACTAAATCGATTTAGCTCAACCCTAAAAAACACTCAACAATATGGCACTGTCACTCCAGCCATCAGGCGCATCGCTTGTCGACCAGGTCGAGGAATGCCTGCTCTCCCACTTCAAGTGCAGCAACTTGTCGATTGGCGATCCTATTCCCAACGAAAACACTTTGGCCGAGGAGCTCGGAGTAGCCCGAAGTGTGCTACGCGAATGTCTCAGCCGGCTGAAAATGTTCGGGATGATACACTCTCGTCCTCGAAAAGGGATGATTCTCGCAGAGCCCACAATACTCGGAGGCATGAAGCGTGTGATTGACCCGCGCTTTCTCAGCGAGGATACAGTGCTCGATCTGCTCGAATTCCGTATCGCTCTGGAAATAGGCATATCGGCCGATATATTCGACAAGATAAAGCCTGAAGATATAAAGGAACTGGAAGAGATAGTGCGCATAGGCAAGGTCATCGAAAACAATGAGTATGCCGTGTCGAGCGAATCGTCATTCCATGCGAAACTCTATGAGATTACCGGCAACAAGACCATAGCCGAGTTCCAGGATATCATCCACCCTGTACTCACATATATAAAGAAACAATTCCGTCAGGAACTGTCGCAAATCAACCAGCGTCTCCAGGCCGAGGGTGCTACCGCATCCCATGCCGACCTGCTTTCATATCTCAAATCAGGCGACAAAGAAGGATATCGCAACGCAATAGAGCGCCACTTCGAGCTCTACCGCATATTTATGCGCGAACACTCCTTCAACTCTAAAGAATAAACACCGTAGCGGAGTTTTCTCCCGCAACGTCCCGTCCACTACATCCGACTGATATTCAGCCGATAAACGATATATAACGACGGGCGACAGGGGACACTATATGCCGTCCGGACCCATAATACGCTCTATAATAACCCTAATCAATATCATCACATGCCAAATTTCCCACGTCTGCGCGGCATGATAGCCGCCACATTCACCCCAATGACTGAAACCGGGGATATAAATTATGCCGAGATAAAGCCCTACGCCGATTATATAGCATCAACAGCTATCGATGGTGTATTTGTCAACGGCACTACCGGAGAATTCTCATCCCTCACCGTCGAAGAACGCAAGAAGATACTCGAATGCTGGATTACCGCCGCTGCCGGACGGTTCAAGGTAATATGCCATGCCGGAAGCAACTGCCAGCGCGACTCGATTGAGATTGCCGCACATGCAGCATCAATCGGAGCATACGGGATAGGATGCATCGCACCGTCTTTTTTCAAGCCGGCCACTGTAAACGACCTGATTGGCTTCTTCGCACCAATCGCCGACGCTGCGCCCGAACTGCCGTTCTACTATTACAACATGCCATCAATCACCGGAGTAAACCTACCCGTCGACAGAATTCTTGCCGAAGGGCGAAAGATTATTCCAAATCTGGCGGGAACAAAGTTTACCCACAACAATCTTATGGAAATGGAAATGTGTATCGACCTCGACGGAGGCGCTTTCGAAGTGCTGCATGGATACGACGAGATACTGATTGCCGGTCTGTCCATGGGTGCGAAAGCCGGTGTGGGCAGCACATACAACTACATCCCTGAAATATACGACGGCATATTCCGGGCAATGGAGGACGGCGACCTGACAACAGCCCGCGAACTTCAGAAGAAATCAATAAAGACAGTCGAGGTTATCATACGCTACGGCGGTGGAGTACGCGGCGGCAAAGCAATCATGAACCTCATAGGCATAAAATGCGGAGAATGCCGACCGCCACTCTCGCCTCTTGCTCAGGAGGAATATGCAGCTCTTGAAGCCGATCTTGATGCACTCGGATTCGTGAAAAAATAAAAAGAGAGGCTATCGGAGTTTCCTCGTTAGGGAACAGTCGGGAAAGCTGTCAATATCCTCTCTTCAATCTATGTATGAATCAACAAAGATATATAGAATCCGAAACAGCAGCTAATTGCTTTTTGTATTTTTAACATAAAAGTACAAAAAGCCACACGACATTATCACACCGACCATCAACTCTCCCGTCATAACCACCATGAATGCATCCTTAAAATTCGCCATAGCCTCGCTATATGCCGCAGCATGTCTGTCAGCCATGGCAGGAAGTCCTCGAATAGAATTCCGGCATCCGGCAGTACCGGTACTCTCGCGACTAACCCACTCGCCGGCCTTACGGATGACAGCTATCGCCGACGGAAATGCCACTATTCTGAAAGGGATGACGCTGGATTTCGGCGAAAGTACCGACCCTACCGATATACGGTCCATAGGACTGTATGTCTCGGCCGATTCCACCTCCTTCGACCGAGTACATTGTATCGGCAGCGCCACGACCGACGGACAGGCAAAAGTGAAGCTCGTGCTCAATGCACCTCTCTCTGCCGACACCACTTACATGTGGCTCGGAGTGACGCTGCGCGATTCCATCGACCTTACCCACCGCATATCTTTGAAATGCGCCCGCATCGACACTGACAGAGGCACCCTGCGTTTCCGCAGTCACACATCTCCTCTACTGCGCACAGGAGTAGCCCTGCATACTGCCGGACGCGATGGAGTCGCGTCATGCCGCATACCCGGCATCGCAACAGCCCCCGACGGCACACTTCTCGCCATCTACGACGCTCGATATGATTCCGCGCGCGACCTCCAGGGAAACATCGACATCGCTCTGCAGAGAAGCCTCGACGGAGGGTCGACCTGGACTCCGATGCAGCCCGTACTTGATATGGGTACATGGGGCGGACTCGCGGAAAAGCACAACGGCGTAAGCGACGCATGCATACTGGTCGACCGCAATACGGGCCGCATATTTGTAGCCGGACTGTGGATGCACGGGATGCTCGACGCCGACGGCAAGTGGATTGAAGGGCTCGACAGCACATCCGACTATTGGATACACCAATGGAAAGGTCGCGGCTCTCAGCCCGGTACAGACATTCGCAGTACATGCCAGTTCCTGATTACCCACAGTGATGACGGAGGAGTAACCTGGAGTTTTCCCGACAACATAACAGCCCACACAAAGCGCCCCGAATGGTGGCTGTTTGCCCCTGCGCCCGGCCAGGGTATCACACTCTCCGACGGCACGCTCGTATTCCCCACCCAGGGACGGGACAGCAAGGGCATCCCATTCAGCAATATAACATACAGCACCGACCACGGACGCACATGGACCACCGGCAATCCGGCCTACGACGATGTGACTGAGTGCAATGCCGCAGAGCTGTCCGACGGCTCGATAATGCTCAACATGCGCGACAACCGCAACCGAGGGCACCTCAGCCCCAACGGACGCCGCGTGTGCACAACCACCGATTTTGGCCGCACATGGACCGAGCATCCTACCTCGCGCAAGGTGCTGACCGAGCCGACATGCATGGCAAGCCTATACCGCCACGAATACATCGCTCCCGACAGCTCCAAGGCATCAGTGCTGCTGTTTGCCAACCCTGTCCACCACAAACTGCGTCGCAATCTCACTCTCAGGGCAAGCCTCGACGACGGCGCCACCTGGCCCGAAGCCAACAGCATCATGTTTGACGAGACACAGGGCATGGGATACTCAAGCATCACAGCCATAAATCCGGATGCAATCGGAATACTCTACGAAAGCGGTCTGGCCGACATGGTGTTCGTAAGAATCGAATTAAATGAAATCCTCAAACAGAAATAAACCACAATGGCATCATTAATCAACAGAAACACCCGCACATATGCCTGGATAGTTGTAGCATTGCTATGGATTGTAGGGATGCTCAACTACATGGACCGCCAGATGCTATCCACTATGCGCGAGTCAATCATGATTGATATCTCCGAACTCGAGTCTGCGGCCAACTTCGGACGTCTGATGGCCGTGTTCCTTTGGGTGTACGGCATAATGAGCCCATTCTCCGGAATCATCGGCGACCGCATCAGCCGCAAGTGGGTAATTGTGTCGGCACTGTTCGTATGGTCGTTTGTCACATTCATGATGGGATATGCCACATCGTTCAGCCAGCTGTACATATTGCGTGGCATCATGGGAGTGAGCGAGGCTCTGTATATGCCGGCTGCATTGTCACTCATAGCCGACTACCACCGTGAGCGCACTCGCTCGCTGGCCATAGGCATCAATATGACCGGCATCTACTTCGGTCAGGCCATGGGCGGCTTCGGCGCCACTCTGGCTGTTATGTACGGATGGCACGGCACATTCCACAGCTTCGGCCTCATCGGTATCGCCTACAGTGTGGTGCTTATGTTCCTGCTCTACGACACACCGCGCCATATCGGCGCCGTGAAGACCGAGGAAAAGAAACGACTCCCCGTATTCAAGGGTATGGCAATGCTGCTTGCCAACGTATCCTTCTGGGTGATTCTCTTCTATTTCTGCGTGCCGTCGGTACCCGGATGGGCCACTAAAAACTGGCTCCCCTCGCTCTTCGCCTCAAGCCTCGGCATCGATATGGAGGTCGCCGGACCAATCGCCACGATTTCAATTGCCGTATCCTCGTTTGCCGGAGTATTGCTCGGTGGATTTATATCCGACCGCTGGGTGATGCGCAATGTGCGCGGTCGCATCTACACAGCCGCCATAGGCCTGTCGCTGATGATTCCCGCTCTTCTCTGTATCGGCTACGGCCACACTTTGCTCCCCGTTGTCGCCGGAGCAGTGCTGTTCGGAGTAGGATTCGGATTCTTCGACGCCAACAACATGCCTATCGTGTGCCAGTTTGTATCGTCGCGCAGCCGGGCCACGGCCTACGGTATAATGAACATGTGCAGCGTGTTTGCAGGCGCCGCCGTCACCGACCTGCTTGGCCGCTCTATGGACACCGGCAATCTCGGCCGCGATTTCGCCATGCTGTCAATACTCGTCACATTCACAATAATAGTAATACTTACCTGCCTGCGCCCGACTACAGTCGACATGAGCGACAGCGATGCCTCATCATCGACAGCAGACAGTAGCGGATGCAGACAGCATGCATGAACCTGAATTTATATCACCAATAACACCAATCTATGTTGAATCAATTTTGTAATTTTAGAAAAGTATACCGCTATGCGACGGTATTGCTGGCCTTAGGTATGGCCATGCAGCCCGCCGAGAGCTACGCGTCACCCGCCGACAAGACAGCGACGCAGGCCGTGATAACGGTAAAAGGGCAAGTGAGCGATTCATCAAACGAGCCGCTCATCGGAGCCACAGTACGTGTGAAAGGTCATTCCGACGGAGTTATGACCGACATCGATGGAAAATTTTCAATCTCAGCTCCCGCCAATGGCACAATCGTCGTGACCTATGTAGGCATGACTACACGGGAGATTCCTGTCAACGGCCGGCAGAAGATTGACATCACCCTCGACAACAATGCCGTAAATCTCGATGATGTGGTAGTAATCGGCTACGGCACTCAGTCGAGAGCCACAGTAACAAGCGCCATCACCAAAGTCAAGGCCGAGGATATGGCTGTAATGCCGAGCAACAATGTCATGTCGATGCTTCAGGGAAAAGTACCAGGCATGCAGGTCAATTTCTCATCGGGACGTCCCGGTGTCAGTCCGGCGGTCACCATACGTGGCGGCACTACAACCACTCCCGGTTCCGACGCTCCACTATACATAATCGACGGTGTGATACGCACAATCACCGACCTCAACTATGCCGATATCGAATCGGTCGAGGTGCTGAAAGACGCAGCCTCGACAGCTATATATGGTGCGAAAGCGGCCAACGGTATCGTGATGATTACCACAAAACAGGGCAAAAAGGGTGCAGGACGCATCTCTGTAAGCTATGGCCTGTCGATTGACCATCAGCCGAAACGCATACCTATCAGCGATGCACGCGAGTATCTTTCGATTACACGAGAAGCCGCCACGAGGGCCTACAATCCCGACAAGTATCTCAACGGATCATTCGGCATGAGCACCAACAATGTTATCGACAGCTATGTCAACTGCGCGTTTCTCGATGACTGGATTACCAGATATGGCCAGGGATATGTAGAGAACCTGCTGACCAACCGCGGCTGGGAGACCATGGAAGACCCGGCAACCCCGGGCAAGATGCTCCTCTTTAAAAACGAGGACTTTCAGGACAATCTCATGCGCAACCCCATCAACCACGACTTCAACATCAACTTCTCGGGAGGCAACGACCGCGGCACATATTATATGAGCCTCGGATATCTGAAGCAGGACGGCATAGTCATAGGGAACGACTACGACCGCTGGAGCTTCACCGCCAACGGATCGTACAAGGTGATGAACAACGTTACCGTGCGCTCGTCGGTCAACTACATCTCGCGTAAGTTTGTCGGCCTCAACGAAAACAACGTTATGGCCCGCGCCTCGCTCATGCCTCCCACCACACGCCAGTACTACGAGGACGGACGCCCGGCTCCGGGCGAAAACACAGCATCGTTCCGCACCCGACTCCATGAGGTGTATTACCAGTCGAAATACAACGCCGTCGACCGCACAAACCTCATGGCCCAGCTCGACTGGGAGCCTATAGCCGACCTTCACATTCGCCCGCAGTTCTCCTTTCGCCTCGACAACACAAAAAACCATCAGTTCGAACGCGCCAACGAGGTGCAGAAATCACGCATTGCCAAGAGTGAGCGCGACATGAACAAAAACTACCAGTATGAAATCGTAGCCAACTACAAGAAGATCCTCTGGAACAAGAACAACTTCGACTTCATGGTAGGCTACACACATACCTACACCGACGCCTTCGACTCCACCCTTCAGGGTATGAACGGAACATCCGACAAAATCGAGACCATCAACGGCGTAGGCGAGCTCAATCTCTCCAATACCTCGACCGTACAGTCCTACAAGAAGATGTCGTCGTACTTCGGACGTATCAACTACAACTACGACATGAAGTACCTCCTCTCGCTCAGCATCCGCTACGACGGTTCGTCGCACTTCGCCGAAAACCACAAATACGGTACCTTCCCCGGCATCTCGGCCGGCTGGAACGTGCACCGCGAGGCTTTCTTCGAAAAGCTCACTCCGGTAGTCAACAACTTCAAGATTCGCGGCAGCTGGGGTAAGGCCGGCAACGACAACCTCTCGCTCGCCAACACCCAGGGCAAGTATGCCGCAGGCAACAACTACGGCGGCGAGGCCGGTCTGCTCAACACCGTGCTCGCCAACAGCGACCTCCTCTGGGAGGAGACCACATCGGCCGACCTCGGCTTCGACCTCGGTCTCTTCAACAACCGCATCTCTCTTACCTTCGACGTATACCGTAAGGAGACATCCAACCGTCTTATCGACGAAAAGCTCTGGTCGGAGACCGGTTTCTCCTCAATCAAGTCCAACTACGGCTCGCTCATCACCAAGGGCCTCGAGACATCCATCAGCGCCACCGCCATCCAGACCCGCGACTTCACCTGGGACATCGACGCCGGATTCGCATTCTTCCGCACCATTGTGGGCAAGCTCCCCAACAACGGCGTCCCGCGCAACCGTATCAACGGCGGTGTCATCTTCGATGAGAAGCTCGGCAAGTATATAGAGGTAGGCGGTCTCGCCGAGGGCGAACGCTTCGGCGCACAGTTCGCATTCAAGATGGACGGCGTATATGCCACCGACGAGGAAGCCGCAGGCGCTCCCTACGACAATATTGTGCATGCCACCCGCCTCGGCCAGGGCAAGGTTGGAGGCGACGCCATCTGGCACGACTTCGACAAGAACGGTATCATCGACCGGTACGACATGTATCTCTGCGGATACATAAACCCCGACCATATGGGCTCGTTCAACAACACTTTCCGCTACAAGAACTTCACTCTGCGCGTCATGACCGATTTCTCAGGCGGCAACGTGATTGACAACCGATTCCGTGCACAGGCCAACGGCAACCTGCGCCACAACTATGCCACGTTACACGAGACAGCCACATCGGCCACATGGCACAAGCAGGGCGACATCGCCACAATACCGCGCTACGACTGTAATGCCGACCTGGGCGACGGCAAGCGCAATCATGTGCGCGGAGCCAACGGCGCCAACTGTCCGCTCGGATTCACAAGCACATACGGCAGCAACGAGGGAACTTCCAACTCGCTCTACATCTCCAAGGGCGACTATCTGGCCTTCCGCGAGGTATCTCTCACCTATATGCTCCGCAACAAGTTCCTGCAGCGCAACCACCTCGACAATGTTACTCTGACAGCCGCGGTGTACAATCTCGGATACATCACCGCCTACGAAGGCCTGACTCCTGAAATCATCGGGGCCGACCTCGGGCAATATCCGCGTCCGCGCTCTTTCCTGTTCACTCTTAACTTCACCCTGAAATAAAAATACCACGAATATGAACTTAAAAAGATTTATATACCTCGGAGCACTCGCCCTGTCACTGAGCGCATGTGAGAGTCAGCTGGAAATAGATCCGATATCTGATATCTCCAATGCCAACTACTGGCAAAGTTCAAGCGACGTGGAGGGATACCTCACAGGCACGTACAGCAATTTCCGTTCATTAATCGACCGTGTCACCTATGGCGAGGACCGTGGCGACGCCCTGCAGCCCGGTTCGCGTGGCGGTGTGTCGAGAGCCCACACCCAGCGCCTCGATAACGAGAACGGCTACGACTGGAAGGTGATTTTCACCAATCTCCACCACGTCAACATGATTATCAAGAACACGGCCGCCATCAGCTTCAGCGACCAGAATGCCAAGAACCGCATTCTTGCCCAGGCCTACACCATGCGTGCCCACGACTATATGCTCCTGCTCCAGATGTGGGGCGACGCGCCTATCGTGCTCAATCCCACCGAGACTGCCGACAAGAGCACCAAGCCTTCGCGCCAGCCCAAGGAGGCGGTGATGGCTCAGGTTCTCTCCGACCTCGAGACCGCGCTCAGCCTCTTCCCCGAGAGCTCTATACCCAACAAGTACCGCATCTCGCGTCCGTCGGCGCTGATGCTCAAGGCCGAGGCCCTTGCGTGGAACTACACCGTGCTCAAGAGCGGCGACAAGCAGAATCTTACCGATGCCATCGCATGCCTCGATGAGGTAGAGCAGTGTGGCGTGAAGCTCGTCGACAACTATGCCGACATCTTCGACGTGAGCCATCGTCTCAACTCCGAGATTATCTTCGCCATATATGTGCGTTTCGGCGAGTACGACAGCATGTATGCCCTCAACTTCACCGAGTCGGCAGTGCAGGGCCAGGTGGGCAGCGCCGTCAACAAGGACCAGATACCTTACTCCAACGGTAACATCGCGGCTCCCTACTATGCCCCGTCGGCTAAAATCAAGGCTGCATTCACCTCGGCCGACAAGCGCAAGCCCGTATGTTTCATCGAGGGTATCAACAAAGACGGCAAGGTGCTCTTCACATGCCAGAACAAGTTCCGCGGCACCCCCTACGAGAAGGACCGCTACTACGACAACGACATCGTGGTATACCGTCTGGCCGACGCCCATCTGCTCAAGGCCGAGCTCCTCTGCTACCTTGGCGGCGGCAACGTGCCCACTGCAGTATCGCTGATGAACAAGACACGCAACCGTGCAGGCATCGGCGACTACTCAGGCCCGACCGACCAGACATCGGTGCAGCGAGCCATCCTCGACGAGCGTTTCCTCGAGCTCTGCTTCGAGCTCAAGCGCTGGCCCGACCTGATGCGTGCACACGGAGCGGGTACTATCAATGTCTACAATGAGGTGCCCAACCTCAACGGCAAGAGCACTCCGCTCTACTTCCCCATCACGCTCAACATGCGCGACTACAATGAGAATCTAACCCAGACCGAAGGCTATTAATTATGAAATCATATAAAGCATTTACCATACTCGGCATGCTCGGCGCCTCGCTTGCAGGATGTTCCGACATCGACCCTGTTATTTCCGACAAGGAGGTTGTCGTGCTCAACCAGTCGCAGCCTTTCACCACCGGTACCGACAACTATGCCATATACCGTATCCCCTCGATGGTAATCACCAAGCACGACGTTGTGCTGGCATTCTGCGAGGGACGTGTCGACGGACGTGAGGACACCGGCAACATCGACATCGTGCTCCGCCGCTCGGGCGACCGTGGCAACACATGGCAGGATCTCCTGGTGATTTACGACGACAAGGACGCCACATGCCACAACCCGTGTCCCATCTATCTCCCTGACAAGAACCGCGTGGTGATGGTGATGAACAAGAGCTACGGCAACAGCAAGATTCTTGTGACATACTCCGACAACGAGGGCCAGACATGGAGCACTCCGCGCGACATCACCAACACCGTGCGTCCGGCAGGCGTGGGCCGCTACACCCAGGGCCCCTGCCACGGCATCGTCAAGCAGCTTGAGCCCAACAAGGGCCGCCTTGTGGTGGCCGGCTACCACAAGGCCAACGACGAAGGCGCCGAGTTCTACGCCAATGCCATGTACTCCGACGACAACGGCGAGACATGGCACCACGGCGGCACCGTACCCACGCCCAAGACCAACGAGGCCAGTGTGTGCGAGCTCAGCGACGGCAGTCTGCTGATGAGCATCCGCATGGAGAGCGACGACGAGGCCGACAGATATCGCGGCCACTCCATCAGCTACGACGGAGGCATCACCTGGACTTCTGCACAGCTCATGAAGGACCTTCCCGACCCCGGATGCCAGGGCTCGATCTACACCTACTCCTACGGTGGCGGCGAAAACGGCAAGAACGTGCTCCTCACCTGCAACCCCGCATGGCAGGCACGCCGCCTGCACAACACCCTGCGTGCAAGTTTCGACGACGGCGCCACATGGTCGAAGGGCTTTGACTACACTGGCGAGGAAGTAGGCGGCTACTGCGATATCGCGGCTTTCTCCGACGGCGAAATCGCTGTGCTGTCGGAATACGGCTACCTCAACCAGGGCGGCATCATATTCCGCAAGTTCCAGCTCAACGACGTGAAATAATGATTAACCATTAAACTGACTACGATGAACTACAGATCATATATACTGGGCGCGGCCACACTGCTCTTTCTCGCAAGCTGCGAGGACGAAGTAAAGGTGGCTCCGCTGGAAGCTAACATGAAGAGCGACCGCACCGAGGTGGCTGCCGGCGACAAAGTGTGCTTCATGGACCAGTCGTCGGGCAATCCCGCCCGATGGGACTGGGAGTTTGAGGGTGGCGAGCCTGCCACATCACAGCTCTTCTCGCCTGAGATTGTCTACAATAAGCCGGGCACATATTCAGTGACCCTGCGCGTGGGCCGCGGCGACAACAGCTCCGAAAGGGTATACACCGAGTATATCACGGTGGCATACCCCGGCGAGATAACTGCCGACTTCGAGGCCGACAAGCTCAACGCTTACAATACCGACGAAGTTACTTTCACCGACCGCTCAATCGGATTCCCCAATTCGTGGGACTGGACATTCTCCACTGCCGACGGCAAGACCGTCAAGTCGACCGAGCAGAATCCCGTGCTGAAGTTCGAGCCGGGTCTATACACCGTGACCCTTACTGTCAGCAACCCCAATGCCAACTCAACAGTCACCAAGGCCGACTATCTCAACGTAATCGACCACGACGCCGTGGCCGCCGAGTTCGGCACAACCACTCCGCTGATGATTCTCGCCGGCCAGACCGTGACATTCGAGGACCGCACAATGGGACGTCCCGAGGGATGGAGCTGGACATTCGAGGGCGCCGACACCCCGACATCGACCGACCGCAACCCCACCGTGAAGTACTCCAACGCAGGCCGATACAAGGTGACCCTCCGCGCCTACAACGAAATCAACAGCTCTACCATAGAGAAGGATGCCTACGTGATGGTGCTCCCGACTGCCGGCCTGAGCATGTGGTTCCCCTTCGAAGGCTCGCTCTCCGACATGGGCCCCAATAATATCCGCATCGAGGAGTACTCTTCCGACCCCTCCAAGTGGAAACTCAATCTTGAGTCGGGCTCGCGCCACGAAGGATCCAAATCCGTAAAGTGCGACGGCAACACGAAGACCAACACCGATGACTACGCCGTACTGAAGATAAATGATGAGGATTGCTCCAAGCTTCCCGGCGGCTTGTCGTCGTGGACACTCATCATATGGGTAAAAATCGAGAATATGCAAGCCTCGCAGGCCGGTATGTTCAATATCGGTCGTCCGGCCAACACACTCCCCAACGGAGCGTCAGGCCAGAGCCAGACATGGTGCCGACTGAACAAAACCGCCTCATCTGCTGAAGGATATGTGCGCTGGTTTGCCACAAGCACCGAATGGAACGTATCTACACAGGACAAGACGGTATTTGACCAGCAATGGCATTGTGTGACATTTATAAGAAACGTGGTGGATAATAATTCCGTAGCAAGTGTTTATGTCGACGGCGAACTTTCGGGTTCGTTCAATGGCAAGGTTGCCACCGACCTGTTCAAGGACCCGTTCTTTATCGGTTGCACATGGCAGAAGTCAAAGACCAAGGACTGCCAGATCAACAATCCGTTCCCGGGCTCGCTTGACGACATTATTATGTACGACTACGCGCTTTCGGCCGACGAGGTAAAGACTCTGTATAATATAATGAAGTAAACAATGTTTCATCACAGTATCCGGGGCCGGAAGTCCCCCGGCTCCGGATACATTTTATGCAATAAATATAACGCCATGACATTCAAAAGAATCATATTCGCAATACTGTCAGCCGTCATTTGTGTAAACGCATGGGCATTCGGACGCATCGGCCACGATGCCGTAGCCGCCATTGCCGAGGCCAACCTTACCCCCGCCGCTAAAGCCACCATCGAGAAGTATCTCGACGGAAAGTCGATTGTGTACTATGCCTCATGGATGGACAATGTGCGTCTGCAGCCTGCCTACCACCACACCGACGGATGGCACAGTGCATCATTCGACGCCAACTGCAAGTCAAAAGTGTGGAAGGATCGCTACCGCTCCAATCTTGGCATCAACACCGAGATGGCAAAGGTGGAGAACGGAGGCTACAAAAACATGACCGACTCGGCTGTGGCAGTGTCGATCAAGATACTCGTCCATCTCATCGGCGACATGCATTGCCCCGGCCACAACTTCTTTGAGGACAAGTCGCAGAACGTCTATTTCTATCTCGACGGCGACCAGAAGTACAAGTTCCACAAGTTTTTTGACGGAGGCGTGTTTGAGAAAGGACACAAATGGTACTACTCCGACTATGTATACCATCTCGACCGCTGCTCCGACGAGGAGAAGGCCGAGATAGTAAAAGGCTCGTTGATTGAATGGGAAGAGGCCAACGCCAGAATCATGCGTCCGCTTTACGACATCATCACTCCCGAGCGCAAATTTAACAAAGCCGAGACTCTCGATTTCCTGCAGGATATGATCCAACTTACCGACAACCAGTTGCTCAAGGCCGGTTACAGGTTGGCCCATGTGCTCAACTCGGTATTCGACCCCTCATACTCCCCCAAATGGGAGAGATAACACCGGCTGTGTCCCCCAAATTTTACTCTGCTTCTACAATCATTTTTATAACAAGTATATGATATAAGGGTACATATACGTTACTTCTATAAAGATGGCATGGAAACCGACGGAGACTATTGCCGGTAGCTTATGCACGTATACTTTAACCTTAATCTGACCAAGATTTCCTCAAATGAACAAGATTGCAGATAAAATTTTCAAGTCGCTGATAGCAGGTTCGCTCTGTCTGTCGGCATGTATGGCAACATCCTGTCAGCCTTCCGCCCGCGAGACGGCTGTAACATGGAACGATACCCTGCAGCTCCCTCCCGCACCGGGCGATTCGGTCAACATCGGTGTAGCCGGAGCATTCGCCGGCATATGCGGTAAAACACTCATGGTTGCCGGCGGAGCCAATTTCCCCGACGGATTCCCCTGGACCGGAGCAAAGAAGGTGTGGCACCGCACTCTCTACAGCTATGATTTCTCTACTGAGAAATGGAGCGTATATCCTGATTTCCTCCCCGAGCCGCTGGCCTACGGCGTGTCAATACCACAACCCGAGGGGATAATGCTCATCGGCGGCAACAATGCCGACGGAGGCTCGCGTGCGGTATATATGCTGTCAGAAAAAGATGGACGTCCCGAATTAAGATCCGACATCTATCCCGAATTGCCGTTCCCCCTGGCCAACTCGGCAGGCGCGCTTGTAGGCACCAAGGTGTTTCTCGCAGGCGGAATATGCAGCGACAGCGTAGAGTGTGCGTCACACGCGTTTGTCATGCTCGACACTGAGCGGAAAGAGGCCGGCTGGCAGATTTTGCCACCATGGCCCGGTCCGGAACTCGGATTCAGCGTGGCTGCGGCGGCCGGCGGAAAGTTCTACATGTTTGGCGGAAGAAATTTCGGTCCCGGCAAGGAAATTGAAATCAGCACTGCCGGGTTTGTATATGACCCGGCATCCGGAGAGTGGAGCACTCTCCGTGGCGACTTCCCGGTAATGGCCGCCACGGCGCTGAATTTCGATGGTGATATATGGCTCTTCGGCGGCGTCGAAAAAATACTTTCCGCCGACCCTCAGCACCCCGGATTCTCACATATGCTACGCCGATACAATCCGTCGACCGGCGAGCTTACCGATGTGTGCGAGTCTCCGTATCCTCTGGCTGTAACCACTACAGCTGTAGCCGCTTCCGACAGCTCGGCAATTATCGCCAGCGGAGAAGTGCGGCCCGGAGTACGGACTCCGCTGGTGTTGCAGTGCACCATCAGAAATAATTGACTACTGTCTAATAAATAGGTACATAAAAAAGGTGAGCGGCTGTGTCGGATGTTTGCACGACACAGCCGCATTCTTATATCCTAAAGGATATGCTCTCTGTCCATCATACCACCGATGGTGGCACTGGCGGGATATGAGTGGAAAGTATGCGCCATTCGGCGGGATATAGGTTGTTGGCACGATTTCCGATATTCTTTACAAATCCCAAAGGATACCCGCCATAAGTGAGCAGAACGAATCCACGCGGAGTACCGTCGGGCATTGCCACAGCCTCACGGCGCAGATAGGCCACAGCAGCGGCATAGTCAACCGTCACTTCCGGAAATGCGCCCCTCCTCAACGCGGTCGACAGGGCCAGCGACTGCGACGGAATGACATCCCGCCCTTTTACAGTCGCGAGTTCGAGGCCGCATCCCACTACGTCAAGTTTACCCGACATCTCCTTTACCTGAGCGCTCCATAATGTCGGGACAGCCACTATACGACCGTTTTCATCACGGATATCATACTCCTCGCCGCTGTCAAGCCATCGGAAGCAATCGGGGGACACAGGAGCAGAAGTTTTTTTAGACTTGCGGTTTCTGTCAGCCGACGACGCACGTCGCGACGGCTGCTGTCGCATCCCTGAACCCGGCACCCCCTTTGATACCATAAATATAGTCAGTCCCTCGCCACGCACTCGGCCCGGCACAAAGTGTGTGCATCCGTCGGTTGTAACCGGGCCCCACCCGTCGGGGATATCAAGCGATATATGAATTCCGTCGGGATACTCGGCGAGAAGCCATGCGAGCATATCCTCGTTTTCAGTGCGGTTGAACGTACAGGTCGAGTATATGAATATGCCTCCCTCTCGGAGAGTCTCCCACAGGTTGGCCACAATCTCACGCTGGCGCGCGGCACACTCCTCGACCAAAGCCGGAGTCCATTGCCGTACAGCCTCAGGATCTTTTCGGAACATACCCTCGCCGGAGCAGGGCACATCGGCCATAACGATATCAAATGTGCCGGGCAGCCTTCTGAACCGTGCCGTATCGCCACGTGTGACCATCTTTGCAGGGCTTCCCCATTTGGCCAGATTCTCTGCGAGTATGGCGGCGCGTCCCGGCACATATTCATTGGCTACGGCCATCGACCCCGGAGGAAGCGCGTCAATGGCCGCTATTGTCTTTCCGCCGGGGGCTGCACACGCGTCAAGCAGCAGCACCCCCGACGTCAGCCCTAAAAGTGACACAGCCTGCTTTACCGCAAGCGTGGTAATCATCGAAGATGCGTCCTGCACATAGTAGAGACCCTGGTGCAAGGCCGGGTCCCACGTAAACTGCGGCCGGTCGCCGAGCCAGAATCCTGACGGGCACCATGGCACCGACTCTGCACCGTGCGGAACTGCGATACCTTTCGCTCTGTTGACACGCACGCTTACCGCAGGCTCTTCGGAAAGAGCCTCTTCAAGGCCCGGGAAGGGGCTTATAAAGTCTTTTGGTAGCATAAGACTGATGATATTTTCTGTCGACTGTCGTTAACCCCGACTGAAATCCGTAACTTTGGACATATGTTGACTACGATTCATGCCATATGCCTGCGCACAGTGCGCTACAATGACCGCAATAACATACTGTCGCTATACAGCCGCGAGCGCGGACGACTGTCAGTGATGATGCCCGCAGGCAACGGGCGCGAAGCCGCCCGCCGCAGGGCGCTGACAATGCCGCTGAGTATGATTGAGGGTATAGCCGACCTGCGTGGAGCCCGTCAGCTGGCCACAGTGCGCGACATGCGCTCCATGACTGCTCTGCCTGCCATTCATGCCGATCCGGTAAAGATGTCGATGGCCATGTTCCTGACCGAACTTCTCGGCGTTGTAGTGCCCGAGGGTGAGGCCGACGAGGCTCTCTTCGACTTCATGGCCGACTCTATTACGGCGCTTGACGCCGCCGTTGAGGGTGCAGCCAATTTCCACCTGGCATTCCTCTACCGCCTCGGACGCTTTATAGGCATAGAGCCTGACATGGGTACCTATCGTCCCGGAATGGTATTCGACATGCTTGAGGGGATATTCCGTCCCACTCCTCCGCTCCACCGCCATTTCCTCATGGGCGACGATGCGGAGGCCGTAAGGCTGCTGAGCCGCATGCGCTGGGACAATCTGAAGGCATTTCGTCTCAGCCGCAACGAGCGCCGCCGCATACTCTCCGTGATGCTTGACTACTACGGTCTACACTACGCACGTCTTACAGGCCTGCGCTCCATGGAGATACTTGGTGAGCTGTTTGACTGACGCAGTATTATACCGACAGCAACATGGATTACAATACAAGCTCGCGTCCTTCAGGCGGATTCTCGCCGTACCATTTTGAATAGGCGAGATAATTGCGGGCTATCTTCTGATTTATTTCGCGCGACTTCTCGGCATCAACCATCTTCATGAATTTAGCCGGCACACCTGCCCAAAGCTCGCCATCGCCGATTTTTGTATTCGACAGGACTACCGCTCCGGCGGCAACCTGAGCGCCACGACCTACCTCTACATTGTCCATCACCACCGAGCCCATGCCGATAAGAGCATAATCATGGATTTTCGCACCATGAATGGTCACGTTGTGGCCTATCGACACGTCGTTGCCTATCTCGATAGTCGATTTCTGATAGAGGGTATGGAGCACCGACCCGTCCTGTATGTTCACTCGGTCGCCGATACGGATTTCATTGACATCGCCACGGATTACAGCGTTGAACCATACACTGCAGTCGCGTCCCATCACTACATCGCCTACGATGGCGGCATTGTCGGCAAGGAATGTGCCCTCGCCTATCTGCGGAGTAAATCCGCATACTGATTTTATAAGTGCCATATTAATATATGAAGAGAAAGGGATATGTTACTTGGAATATATCTATTTAGAGCATCGTCCGTAAAAATTAACTCATTACTATCTGAAATTCATTTTTATATGCTCTTATTTTTAAAACATGCTCTTATCGCGAGATTGGCGCGCACGCCTGCTCAAGCCATCTGAGAGGAGCACCCTGCAGATAGTCGGCAAGCTCCGACCATACTTTGCGGTGGTAGTCGTTGAGCCACATTATTTCGTCATCGGTAAGAATCGAGAAGTCGAGCAAATTCCGGTCGAACGGAAATAGCGACAGAACCTCGAATTTCAGGAAACGGCCATGCTCGGTATCTCCGGCTCCCACAGTCAGCACAAGATTCTCGCATCGTATGCCATAGCGGTCCGACAGATAAAGGCCCGGCTCGTCGGATGTCACCATCCCGGGGCGCAATGCTACCGGATTTTCCTGAAGGCGGATGCTCTGCGGTCCCTCATGCACATTGAGGAAGAATCCCACCCCATGGCCTGTGCCGTGCAGATATGTCTTCCCCTCCTGCCACAGATACTGACGGGCCAGCACATCGAGCTGCGCGCCACGTGTACCCTCGGGAAATACTGCCCGGGCAAGCGCGATATGACCTTTGAGCACAAGGGTGAAGTCGTGGCGTTCGTCATCGGTAGGATTTCCAAGCGAGATTGTGCGTGTGATATCTGTGGTGCCGTGGAGATACTGGGCACCGGTGTCGACGAGCAACAATCCTTCTGGGCGCAGTGTGGCGTTGGACTCCGGAGTAGGCTCGTAATGCACGATAGCGCCATGGGCACCATATCCGGCTATCGTACCGAAGCTGTCGCCACGGTAGCTGGCATGTGCGGCGCGGCAATGGCTCAGAGTGTCCACGACATCAAGCTCGGTGACAGTCTCCCCGCGGTTGAGACGTTCGGTAACGTGGTAAATGGCATTGACCATCGACGCACCCTCTATCACCATGGCATGGCGCAGATTGCGCAGCTCCACATCATTCTTCTCCGCCTTCATGGCAGGAACAGGCGATGGAGCATAAATCCAGTCGATGCCGGGAGTACGCGCAAGAGTGGCCGGAAGAGTGGCCGGATTGGCAAGCACGGGCAGTGAAGACCCGGATAGGTACGCTGCGGCACTGTCATACGGCTTCACATCGATTTTATATCCGGCCAGATATGTGCGCACATCGTCGGGCACTTTCGCAGTATCGATAAACAATACACCCGAGTTAGGCCCTATATATAATGTAGAAGTAAATACCGGATTGAAGTCGACATCGCTGCCGCGCAGATTGAGAAGCCATGCTATCGAATCGAGCTCAGTAATATAGATAGCCTCCGCTCCGGAGCCATTGACAGCCTCGCGCAGACGCTGAATCTTGCAACCTGACATTTCTCCGGCGTATTGCTCGGGCAGTATATATATAGGATCGGATGGAAGCGGGGGACGATCGATCCATAATGTGTCGGCCGGACGGAAATCGGGGTTTACCGATATTGAAGCTCCTGAAAATTCTCCTTCGAGTGAATCAAGCGAGCGCTTGGTAAACAACATGCCGTCCACTCCTACCGTATCGCCCGCGTGCAGCACATTAATAATATACGACGAGATAGTGGGTGTGGAGGGTAGGCCATCCTTCATCAGCTCTATAGTAGTATTCTCAAGCTGGGAGGCCGCCTGGAGAAAATATCTGGAATCGGTCCAGAGGGCCGCACCATCGAGAGTGACCACAAGAGTGCCCGCCGAACCGTTGAATCCGGAGAAAAACTCACGCACATGCCAGTGCGACGACATGTATTCGCTCTGATGTGGGTCGACATGTGGAATGACTGCGGCAGAAATTCCGCTCTTGCGCATTAGAGTCCTCAATGACTCCAAACGGCTCTTTATTATCTGATAATCCATTATTTAAGGAGTGTGGAGAGTAGGGGTTACGATGTGAATATTTGCAAACTTACAAAAAATATTGCTTGGATTGATGGGAAATTCAAAAATAAGTAGTAAATTTGCGCTGCAATACCGGAAAGGAAAGCCTTGAAGGATGCAACAACCGACTGCCCGACAGTCGCTTGAAAAAGAAAAACGACAGTGCATTGAAATTTTTCCTCAAAAAAATTTGCATATATCAAAAAGGGTGCTTAACTTTGCACCCGCTTGACCGACATAGCGCAGTCAAACAGATATGATAAGAAAGAGATGCCTCTTTAGCTCAGTTGGCCAGAGCACGTGATTTGTAATCTCGGGGTCGTTGGTTCGAATCCGACAAGAGGCTCAAGAATTCAAGACGCCATCTCGAAATCTTATCCTATCGGGCGAATACCAGAGTGGCCAAATGGGGCAGACTGTAAATCTGCTGGTTTATACCTTCGGTGGTTCGAATCCATCTTCGCCCACAATTACTTGCGGAAGTAGCTCAGTTGATAGAGCATCAGCCTTCCAAGCTGAGGGTCGCGAGTTTGAGCCTCGTCTTCCGCTCAATCCAACCACATGCAAATGTTGCCAATGTAGCTCAGGGGTAGAGCACTTCCTTGGTAAGGAAGAGGTCGCGGGTTCAAATCCCGCCATCGGCTCACTACTGTAGCCTCGGATATGCAACGCATGTTCGTGGTTGCTTTGTTAAAAGGAAAATATTCTCATCAAAATAACAATAGTTATGGCTAAAGAAAAATTCGAAAGAACCAAACCGCATGTCAACATCGGTACTATCGGCCACGTTGACCACGGCAAAACTACTCTGACCGCTGCCATCACTACCGTGCTGGCCAAGAAGGGTCTCTCTGAAGTTAAGTCGTTCGACCAGATCGACAATGCTCCCGAGGAAAAGGAGCGCGGTATTACTATCAACACCGCTCACGTAGAGTATGAGACTGCCAACCGTCACTACGCTCACGTAGACTGCCCGGGACACGCCGACTATGTAAAGAACATGGTTACCGGTGCTGCTCAGATGGACGGTGCTATCATCGTGGTTGCTGCAACCGACGGTCCTATGCCCCAGACCCGCGAGCACATCCTTCTCGCCCGTCAGGTGAACGTTCCCCGTATCGTTGTATTCCTGAACAAGTGCGACATGGTCGACGACGAAGAAATGTTCGACCTCGTTGAGATGGAAATGCGCGACCTTCTTTCGTCTTACGACTACGACGGCGACAACACTCCTATCATCCGTGGCTCTGCCCTCGGCGCTCTCAACGGTGAGCCCCAGTGGGAAGAGAAGGTTATGGAACTCATGGCCGCTGTTGACGAATGGATTCCCCTGCCTCCCCGCGATATCGACAAACCCTTCCTTATGCCTGTTGAGGACGTATTCTCAATCACCGGTCGTGGTACTGTTGCCACCGGTCGTATCGAGACAGGTATCGTTAAGGTTGGTGATGAAGTTCAGATTATGGGTCTTGGCGCTGACCTCAAGTCGGTTGTTACCGGTGTTGAGATGTTCCGCAAGCTCCTCGATCAGGGCGAAGCCGGCGACAACGTTGGTCTCCTCCTCCGCGGTATCGACAAGAAAGATATCAAGCGTGGTATGGTTATCTGCCACCCGGGCGTAGTTAAGCCTCACGACGAATTCAAGGCTTCTGTCTACATCCTGAAGAAAGAAGAGGGCGGTCGTCACACTCCGTTCCACAACCACTACCGTCCCCAGTTCTACATCCGCACACTTGACGTGACCGGTGAGATCACCCTCCCCGAAGGTGTTGAGATGGTAATGCCTGGTGACCACGTAGAAATCATCGTGAAGCTCATCAACCCCGTTGCTTGCGACAAGGGTCTCCGCTTCGCAATCCGTGAAGGTGGCCGCACCGTAGGTTCCGGTCAGATCACAGAGATTATTGAATAATCATTCCCCATTACTATAACGGCGTATCCGCGTCGATGATGACGCGGATACGCAACCTACGGGACTAGCTCAGTTGGTAGAGCACCGGTCTCCAAAACCGGGTGTCGGGAGTTCGAGTCTCTCGTCCCGTGCCAAAAATTGAGAAATGAAGAATTTTAAACTACTTACAGACCTTCAGGAGTCTTATACCGAACTGCGGTATAAGACCTCTTGGCCTACTAAGACCCAGCTGATCAAGAGCAGTTGCATAGTGCTGATAGCTTCCGTCATAATCGCACTGATTATCTTGATCTTCGACCAGATCATCGATCATTTCATGCACTTCATTTACGGACTTTAATACCGCAGGCGTAGTAAATCATGGCTGAATCGAAAAAAGAATGGTACGTGCTTCGTGCCATATCAGGAAAAGAAGCTAAAGTCAAGGAGCTTCTTGATGCACAGATCAAGAATACCAATCTTGGCAACTACGTATCGCAGGTGTTGATTCCCTCCGAGAAGATTGTGACCACCCGCAATGGAAAGCGTGTCGTAAAAGAGCGCAACCTCTATTCGGGCTACGTATTCATCGAGGCAACCCTTACCGGAGAAGTGATTCATGAGCTCAGCAACACCACCAACGTAATCGACTTCCTTCGCGGACGCTCGAAAGGCTCAGCCCCCGAGTCGCTCCGTCAGTCGGAAGTAATGCGTATGCTTGGCGCTGCCGATGAGATTAATGACGCTAACGAGGATGGATTCAATGACTTCCTTGTAGGCGAACATGTCAAAGTTACCGTCGGCCCATTTGCCGGATTTACCGGTGAGATTGTCGATCTCGACTCCGAGAAACGCAAACTCAAGGTAGAGGTAAAGATTTTCGGCCGTCGTACACCACTTGAGCTGGAAGCGTCGCAGGTAGAGCGTGAGTTGGCCAAATAATGCGGTTACGAGCATTGTTTGCGTCAATATAGCGCACGTTTATACAACACCATCAAATTTGTAAAAAAATGGCTAAAGAAATTGCTGGACAGATCAAATTGCAGATTAAAGGTGGGGCAGCAAATCCTTCACCGCCAGTAGGTCCCGCTCTGGGTTCTAAGGGCATCAACATCATGGAGTTTTGCAAGCAATTCAACGCCCGTACCCAGGACAAGGCTGGAAAGGTTCTTCCGGTTGTCATTACATACTACACCGACAAGTCATTTGACTTTGTAGTTAAGACTCCCCCTGTTGCCATCCAGCTCCTCGAGGCTGCCAAGGTTAAGAGCGGTTCTGCCGAGCCTAACCGTAAGAAGGTTGCCGAAATCACCTGGGAGCAGGTTAAGGCTATTGCTGAAGACAAAATGCCCGACCTCAACTGCTTCACTGTCGAATCCGCAATGCGCATGGTCGCCGGCACTGCTCGAAGCATGGGTATCACCGTAAAGGGAGCATTCCCGGAAAATAACTAATAACTTCAATTGACATGGCAAAACTTACTAAAAACCAAAAGTTAGCTTTAGCGAAGATTGAAGCAGGGAAGGCTTATTCACTCCTCGAAGCCGCCGATAAGGTAAAGGAGACAAACTACGCTAAGTTTGACGCCTCGCTTGATATCGACGTACGTCTGGGTGTTGATCCCCGTAAGGCTAACCAAATGGTACGCGGCGTTGTCACTCTGCCTCACGGCACTGGTAAGAAGACTACCGTGCTCGTACTTTGCAACCCCGATGCCGAGACTGCAGCCAAGGCTGCCGGTGCCGACTATGTGGGTCTTGACGAGTATATCGACAAAATCAAAGGTGGCTGGACCGATGTTGACGTAATCATCACTCAGCCCGCCATCATGGGTAAAATCGGTGCCCTCGGCCGTATCCTCGGTCCCCGTGGCCTCATGCCGAACCCCAAGAGCGGCACCGTTACCAACGACGTTGCCAAAGCTGTCGAAGAGGTAAAGAAAGGTAAGATCGACTTCAAGGTTGACAAGAATGGTATTGTACACTCGTCTATCGGCAAGGTGAGCTTCACCCCCGAGCAGATGCGCGACAATGCACGCGAGTTCATCAACACTCTGATCAAGCTCAAGCCCGCTACCGCTAAAGGCACCTATATTAAGAGCATTTATCTTTCAAGCACCATGAGTCCCGGCATCAAGGTTGACTCAAAGTCAGTGGATGCCTAACCCATTAAAGACGATTCACAATGAAGAAGGAAGATAAAGCAATTATTATAGAAAAGATTGCAGACACCATCAAACAGTACAGCTGCTTCTATCTGGTAGAGACCGCCGGTCTCAACGCAGAAAAGACTTCTGACCTGCGCCGTGCCTGCAACAAGGCCGACATCAAGCTCCTTGTTGTCAAGAATACTCTTCTCCACAAGGCTCTCGAGTCGCTCGACCAGGACTATTCTGAAATCTACCCCGCTCTCAAGGAAGCTACATCCATCATGTTCTCTAATGTTGGCAATGCTCCCGCGAAGCTCATCAAAGATGTCCTCAAGAAAGATAAAGACGCCAAGCTCCCCTTGCTTAAGGCTGCCTATGTAGAGGAAACCGTCTACCTTGGCGCTGATCAGCTTGACACGCTGGCTGCAATCAAGAGCAAGAACGAACTCATCGCCGATGTTGTCGCTCTGCTCCAGTCTCCGGCCAAGAATGTGGTATCCGCTCTTACTTCGGGTGGCACCAAGCTCCACGGCATCCTTGAAACTCTCTCCAACAAAGAATAATCAATACCCAATTCGAACAAACAAAAAAATCATACTAAAATGGCAGATTTAAAAGCTTTTGCAGAACAATTAGTTAACCTCTCAGTAAAAGAAGTAAACGAACTTGCTCAGATTCTCAAGGAAGAGTATGGCATCGAACCCGCAGCTGCTGCTGTTGCCGTTGCCGCTCCCGCTGCCGGTGGTGCTGCTGCCGCTGAGGAGAAGACCTCTTTCGACGTAGTACTCAAGAGCGCTGGTGCCAGCAAGCTCGCCGTTGTTAAGCTCGTTAAGGAGCTCACAGGTCTCGGCCTCAAGGAAGCTAAAGAACTCGTTGACGGCGCTCCCGGCGTTGTTAAGGAAGGTCTCTCTAAGGCTGACGCCGAGGGTCTCAAGAAGCAGCTCGAAGAGGCTGGCGCTGAAGTTGAACTTAAATAATTTTACCTGTCACCAGGTAACCGGGTTAAGAATCATACTATATGATTCTTAACCTTTTTGTGCTATATTTTAAGTACACTTCACCTGAAGTATCGTATCGGGATGCATCAGGCAATATCCGTAGACAACCGGCATCCTCACTGATTCCGCTGCGATACTTCTCTTAACCATTTCTCTAAATGTCTGTTACCGCAACTAAACCCCGTATCAATTTCACATCGGTAAAGAATCCTCTTCCTTACCCCGATTTCCTGGAGGTGCAGCTAAAATCGTTTCAGGACTTCCTGCAACTCGACACTCCCCCGGAAAAGCGCAAAAATGAGGGTCTATACAAAGTTTTTGCCGAGAACTTCCCAATCGTGGATACCCGCAACAACTATGTGCTGGAATTTCTCGATTATTATATCGATCCGCCCAGATACACCATCGCTGAATGTCTGGAACGCGGACTGACCTACTCTGTACCCCTCAAAGCCAAGCTAAAACTATACTGTACCGACCCGGATCACGAGGATTTTGAACCCAAAATCCAGGACGTTTATCTCGGCCCGATTCCCTATATGACCGCACAGGGAACATTTGTGATCAACGGTGCCGAACGCGTTGTGGTATCACAGCTTCACCGTTCGCCCGGCGTGTTCTTCGGTCAGAGCACCCACGCCAACGGTACAAAGCTCTACTCCGCCCGTATCATCCCGTTCCGTGGCAGCTGGATTGAGTTCGCCACCGACATCAACAACGTGATGTACGCCTACATCGACCGCAAGAAGAAGCTCCCCGTGACCACACTTCTCCGTGCGATTGGCCTTGAGAGCGACAAAGACATTATTGAGATTTTTGGCCTCGCCGAAGAGATTAAGGTCAACAAGACCAACCTCAAGAAAGCAATCGGCCGCAAGCTGGCTGCCCGCGTCGTAAAGAAGTGGGTAGAGGATTTCGTCGACGAAGATACCGGCGAAATCAGCTCGATTGAGCGTACTGAAGTAGTTGTAGAGCGCGAGTCAGTGCTGGAAGACGAGATGATACAGGATATCATCGACGCCGGCGCGCAGACCGTCCTGCTCCACAAAGAGGATGCTTCGGCCAGCGACTACTCCATCATATTCAACACTCTCCAGAAAGATACATCCAACTCTGAGAAGGAGGCCATACAATATATATACCGACAGCTGCGCAATGCAGAGGCTCCCGACGATGCTTCGGCACGCGAGGTGATAACCAACCTCTTCTTCTCCGAAAAGCGCTACGACCTCGGAGAAGTAGGCCGCTACCGCATCAACAAGAAACTCGGTCTGGGCACATCGATGGACGTGAAGGTTCTTACAAAAGAGGACATTATCGCAATCATCAAGTACCTGATCGAGCTTATAAACTCAAAGACCGATGTCGATGATATCGACCACCTCAGCAACCGTCGTGTACGCACCGTAGGCGAACAGCTCTACAACCAGTTCGGCGTAGGCCTCGCACGCATGTCGCGTACCATCCGCGAACGCATGAACGTGCGCGACAACGAGGACTTCACTCCCATCGATCTTATCAACGCCAAGACCATATCATCGGTAATCAACACCTTCTTCGGCACCAACGCGTTGTCGCAGTTCATGGACCAGACCAACCCCCTGGCTGAGATTACCCACAAGCGCCGTATGTCGGCCCTCGGCCCCGGCGGTCTGTCGCGCGAGCGTGCAGGCTTCGAGGTGCGAGACGTACACTACACCCACTACGGCCGTCTATGTCCGATTGAGACCCCTGAAGGCCCCAACATCGGTCTGATATCCTCGCTCTGCGTATACGCCAAAATCAACGACCTCGGATTCATCGAGACCCCCTACCGCGAGGTTAAGGATAGCAAGGTCAACGTAAACAACGACGAGGTGGTATACCTCACCGCCGAAATGGAGGAAGGCAAGATTATTGCTCAGGGCAACGCACCCATCACCATCACCGGCGACTTCGAGCGCGAGCGCGTCAAAGCCCGTCAGGACGCCGACTTCCCTATCGTCGCACCTGCCGAAGTCGACCTCATGGACGTGTCGCCGACTCAGATTGCTTCAATCGCGGCATCGCTCATCCCCTTCCTCGAACACGACGACGCCAACCGCGCACTCATGGGTTCAAACATGATGCGCCAGGCCGTGCCTCTGCTCCGCAGCGAGGCTCCCATCGTGGGCACCGGCCTGGAAGGACAGCTCATCAGCGACTCACGCACACAGATTATGGCCGAAGGCGACGGTGTAATCGAATTTGTCGATGCAAAGACAATCCGCATCCGCTACGACCGCACTGAGGACGAGGAGTTTGTGGCATTTGAAGATGCTGTGAAAGAATACAACATCCCCAAGTTCCGCAAGACCAACCAGAGCACAACCATCGACCTGCGCCCGATATGCACAAAAGGCCAGCGCGTAGTGCCGGGCCAGATTCTCACCGAAGGTTATTCGACCGAAAACGGCGAACTCGCTCTCGGACGCAACCTCAAGGTGGCATTCATGCCCTGGAAAGGATACAACTATGAGGATGCCATCGTGCTCAACGAACGCATGGTACGCGAGGACATCCTCACATCGGTCCACGTCGACGAGTACTCCCTCGAAGTACGCGAGACCAAGCGCGGTATGGAAGAGCTTACCTCCGACATACCCAACGTCAGCGAAGACGCCACCAAGGACCTCGACGAACGCGGTATCATCCGTGTGGGCGCACACGTGGCCCCCGGCGATATCATGATTGGTAAGATTACCCCCAAGGGCGAATCTGACCCCACTCCGGAGGAAAAACTCCTCCGCGCCATCTTCGGCGACAAAGCCGGCGACGTCAAGGACGCATCGCTTAAGGCCACTCCATCGCTCAAGGGTGTCGTCATCGGCACAAACCTGTTCCAGCGCGCCACAAAGAAGAAATCAAAGAGCGCCAACGCCCAGCTCCCCAAACTCGACGAAGAGTATGAGAAGCGTCAGGCCGAGCTCCGCGATATTCTAGTAAACAAGCTCCTTATCCTCACTGAAGGAAAAACCTCCAACGGTGTCAAAGACTTCCTCGGAGCCGACATCGTGGCCAAAGGAGCCAAATTTACCGCCGGCGCACTCAAGGACATCAACTACGACACTGTAAACCTCTCGAAATGGACTGCCGACGCTCATAAGAACGACCTAATCCGCGCTACCATTTCCAACTATATCCGCAAGTCGAAAGAAATCGACGCAGAACTCCGCCGCAGAAAATTCGACATATCAATCGGCGACGAACTTCCCTCGGGCATCATGCAGATGGCCAAGGTATACATCGCCAAGAAGCGCAAAATCAGCGTAGGCGACAAAATGGCCGGACGTCACGGTAACAAAGGTATCGTGTCGCGCATCGTGCGCCAGGAAGACATGCCCTTCCTCGCCGACGGTACTCCGGTCGACATCTGCCTCAACCCGCTGGGTGTGCCATCCCGTATGAACCTCGGACAGATTTTCGAGACCGTACTCGGATGGGCCGGACGCGAACTCGGCGAGAAATTCGCCACCCCGATTTTCGACGGCGCCTCGCTCGACGACCTCAACGACTGGACCGATAAGGCAGGCATACCCCGCTACGGAAAGACATATCTCTACGACGGCGGTACCGGCGAACGCTTCGACCAGCCCGCTACCGTAGGCATCATCTACATGCTCAAACTCGGCCACATGGTCGAAGACAAGATGCACGCACGTAGCATCGGCCCGTACTCGCTCATCACCCAGCAGCCCCTCGGTGGTAAGGCCCAGTTCGGCGGACAGCGTTTCGGTGAGATGGAGGTGTGGGCGCTCGAGGCATTCGGCGCATCCCACATCCTGCAGGAAATCCTGACCATCAAGTCGGACGACGTAAACGGACGCTCCAAAGCCTACGAGTCAATCGTCAAAGGCGATCCCATGCCTACACCCGGCATCCCCGAGTCGCTCAACGTTCTTCTCCACGAATTGCGCGGCCTCGGTCTGAGCATCAACTTAGAGCAGTAATCTTTATAAGAAAGGTAAATATATAATGGCTTTTAGAAAAGACAACAAGACAAAGACCGGTTTCTCCAAAATCTCCATCGGGCTCGCTTCGCCCGAGGAGATTCTCGAGAAGTCGAGCGGAGAGGTCCTCAAGCCTGAAACCATCAACTACCGCACATACAAGCCCGAACGCGACGGCCTCTTCTGCGAGAAGATATTTGGCCCCGTAAAGGACTACGAGTGCCATTGCGGAAAGTACAAACGCATCCGCTACAAAGGCATCGTATGCGACCGATGCGGTGTAATGGTGACCGAAAAGAAGGTACGCCGCGAGCGCATGGGCCATATCAAGCTGGTAGTGCCCGTGGCTCACATCTGGTATTTCCGCTCTTTGCCTAACAAAATAGGATACCTGCTTGGACTTCCCTCCAAGAAGCTCGACGCAGTTATCTACTACGAGCGCTACGTCGTGATACAGCCCGGAGCAGCCGAAGGCGTCGACAAACTCGATCTTCTCACCGAAGAGGAATACTTCGACATCATCGACCGTCTCCCCGAAGGCAACGACCGTCTCGAGGACACCGACCCCAACAAGTTCATCGCAAAGATGGGCGCCGAGGCTGTCTACGACCTTCTCACACGTATCGACCTCGACTCTCTATCCTACGAACTGCGCCACCGTGCCAACACCGACGGCTCGCAGCAGCGCAAGACCGAGGCCCTCAAGCGCCTCCAGATTGTAGAATCATTCCGTGCTTCGCGCCACCGCAACAAGCCCGAGTGGATGATACTCCAGGCTGTGCCTGTAATTCCCCCCGAACTCCGCCCCCTCGTTCCCCTCGACGGCGGACGCTTCGCAACATCCGACCTCAACGACCTCTACCGTCGCGTAATCATACGTAACAACCGTCTGAAGCGCCTTATCGAAATCAAGGCTCCCGAGGTGATTCTCCGCAACGAGAAGCGTATGCTCCAGGAGGCCGTCGACTCTCTGCTCGACAACTCACGCAAGTCATCGGCTGTAAAGACCGACGCAAACCGTCCCCTCAAGTCGCTCTCCGACTCCCTTAAAGGAAAGCAGGGACGCTTCCGTCAGAACCTTCTCGGTAAACGTGTCGACTACTCCGCACGTTCGGTTATCGTCGTAGGCCCCGAGCTCAAGATGCACGAGTGCGGCCTGCCAAAGAACATGGCAGCCGAGCTCTACAAGCCCTTCGTAATCCGCAAGCTCATCGAGCGCGGCATCGTCAAGACCGTGAAATCGGCCAAGAAGATTGTCGACCGCAAGGAACCTGTCGTATGGGACATCCTCGAGCACGTGATGAAAGGCCACCCCGTGCTCCTCAACCGAGCCCCGACACTTCACCGTCTCGGTATCCAGGCATTCCAGCCCAAGATGATTGAAGGCAAGGCTATCCAGCTCCACCCACTTGCATGTACGGCATTCAACGCCGACTTCGACGGTGACCAGATGGCCGTACACCTTCCCCTCGGCAACGAGGCCGTGCTCGAAGCCCAGATGCTCATGCTCGGCGCCCACAACATCCTCAACCCCGCCAACGGTGCTCCTATTACCGTGCCTTCACAGGACATGGTACTCGGACTCTACTATATCACCAAACTCCGCCCCGGTGCACAGGGAGAAGGCCACAAGTTCTACGGCCCCGAAGAGGCGCTCATCGCCTACAACGAAGGCCGCATATCGCTCCACGCCCCCATCTCGGTAGTTGTGGACGATATCGACGAACAGGGCAACCCCATCCAGCACCTTGTCGATAACACCTCCGTAGGCCGCGTCATCTTCAACCAGAGCGTGCCCAAGGAAATCGGTTATGTCAACAAGATTATCTCCAAGAAGTCGCTCCGCGACATCATCGGCGATGTAATCAGCACATGCGGTGTGACACGTTCAGCCCAGTTCCTCGACGACATCAAGAACCTCGGCTACTACATGGCATTCCGCGGTGGTCTGTCGTTCAACCTCGGCGACGTGCTCATTCCACCGGAAAAAGAGCAGCTCGTGGCCGAAGGAAACGAGCAGGTGCAGGAAGTCCTCAACAACTATGCAATGGGCTTCATCACCAACAACGAACGTTACAACCAGATTATCGATATCTGGACACACGTCAACTCCCGTCTTACCGACATCCTCATGAAGCAGATGACTGCCGCCAACCAGGGCTTCAACTCTGTATTCATGATGCTCGACTCTGGTGCCCGTGGTTCGAAAGACCAGATTCGTCAGCTCGCCGGCATGCGTGGTCTTATGGCCAAGCCCCAGAAAGCCGGTGCCGAAGGCGGCCAGATTATCGAGAACCCGATTCTTGCCAACTTCAAGGAGGGTCTCTCGGTGCTCGAATACTTCATCTCTACCCACGGTGCCCGAAAGGGTCTTGCCGACACCGCCCTCAAGACCGCCGACGCGGGTTACCTTACCCGCCGTCTGGTCGACGTCGCCCACGACGTGATTATTCACGAAGAGGACTGCGGCACACTGCGCGGTCTCGTATGTAAGGAGATTAAAAACAATGAAGAGGTTGTGGCATCGCTCGGCGAGCGTATCCTCGGCCGCGTATCGGTACACGACGTATTCGACCCCATCTCCGGAGAACTCATCGTAGCCTCAGGCGACGAAATCGACGACATTGCCGCCAAGCGCATCAACGAGTCACCCATCGAATCGGTTGAAATCCGATCGGTACTCACCTGCGAGTCCAAGAAGGGCGTATGCGCCAAATGCTACGGCCGCGACCTCTCCAAGAACCGTCTCGTGCAGAAAGGCGAGGCTGTCGGAGTCATCGCCGCACAGTCAATCGGCGAGCCCGGTACACAGCTTACCCTCCGTACATTCCACGTCGGTGGTGTGGCCTCAAACATCGCTGCCATCTCCACCATCACCTCTCGCTACGAAGGTGTGCTCGAAATCGATGAGCTCCGCACCGTACAGACCGAGGAGAAGGATGCCAACGGACGCCCCGTGGAAGTCGTAATCGGACGTCTCGCCGAAATGCGCATCGTCGACCCCAACACAAAGATGATGCTCACCTCGGCCAACATCCCCTACGGCTCGAAACTCTACTTCGACAATGGCGCCACCCTCAAGAAGGGCGACGTAATTTGCGAATGGGACCCCTTCAACGCCGTTATCATCTCGGAAGTAGGCGGCAAAATCCACTTCGAAAACCTCATCGAGAACGTCACATACCGCGTCGACTACGACGAGCAGACCAATCTTGAGGACCGTATCATCATCGAGTCGAAAGACCGCACACGCGTGCCCGAGGCTCAGATTCTCGACAAAAACGGCCAGATACTCAAGACCTACGCTCTCCCTGTGGGCGCCCACGTAATGGAACTCAAGGAAGGCGACGACATAAAGGTCGGCGACGTCCTCGTCAAGATACCCCGCTCGGCCGGCAACGCCGGTGACATCACCGGTGGTCTCCCCCGTGTCACCGAGCTCTTCGAGGCCCGCAACCCGTCAAACCCCGCCATCGTATCGGAAATCGACGGAGAGGTCAAGTTCGGCAAGCTCAAGAGAGGTAACCGCGAGATATCAGTCACCTCCAAGCTTGGCGAGACAAAGAAATACCTCGTGCCTCTGTCAAAACAGATTCTTGTGCAGGAGAACGACTACGTGCGTGCCGGCACACCTCTGTCCGACGGCGCCACAACTCCCGCCGACATCCTCAACATCATGGGCCCGACAGCCGTACAGGAGTACATCGTCAATGAGGTGCAGGATGTATACCGCATGCAGGGTGTGAAGATCAACGACAAGCACTTCGAAGTCATCGTACGCCAGATGATGCGCAAAGTCAACATCCTCGACCCGGGCGACACATGCTTCCTCGAACAGCAGATTGTCGACAAGCGCGAGTTCATGGAAGAGAACGACCGCATCTGGGGCAAGAAAGTAGTAGTCGACGCCGGCGACAGCGACAGCGTGCAGCCGGGTCAGATTATTACCGCACGCAAACTCCGCGACGAGAACTCGGCACTCAAACGCCGCGACCTCAAGATAATCACCGTACGCGACGCCGTGCCCGCTACCTCCGAGCAGATACTCCAGGGTATCACACGCGCTGCCCTTCAGACATCGAGCTTCATGTCGGCCGCCTCATTCCAGGAGACCACAAAGGTGCTCAACGAGGCTGCCATCAACGGCAAGACCGATACCCTCGAAGGCATGAAGGAAAACGTAATCTGCGGACACCTAATCCCCGCCGGTACAGGTCTGCGCGAGTACAACTCGCTCATCGTTGCCGGTAAAGACGACATCGAGGCCGTAATCGAAAAGCCCGAGATTATCAATGTCGAGGCTGTCGAGACAAAAGCCCTCTAAAGCCGAATGTAATTCTAAGTCAACAATGATTTAGCTCAAAAGCATCTATACACACCGGAGAGTGCGCCCCAATTCGGGCGCACTCTCTTTTTTTTACCCATCTGTATCTATTAGCCGGGGACTACGCCTGACATCCAGGCAAAACTCCAATAAGAGATTGTCTAAGAGAACTCATAATAGTAAATGCATATACAAGGAAAGGTCGTTGGCAATGTCAGACGACACTGCCAACGACCTTTCCTTGTGCGCTCGGGGGGACTCGAACCCCCACGACGGAAGTCACCAGATCCTAAGTCTGGCGCGGCTACCAATTACGCCACGAGCGCCAATGCGGATGCAAAGATACGCATTTATTTACTATAATCCAACTTCATAATTCCTTTAATTGCAGGTTTGGCTGCAAAAACATCCATTGATAATATCCAAAAACCGGATATTCACGCGTCAACTATACCTGTATTTGCAATTATTTGCGTATCTTTGTCGCAGTTTTCCCTATGGCCTGGTAGTTCAACGGATAGAATAGAGGTTTCCTAAACCTTAGATAGGGGTTCGATTCCCCTCCGGGCTACATCCACCCTCCCTTATTTATGAATATCGCCGCTTTATTGCAGGAACATCATATTCTCGGCGTAGCCATCGGAGCCGCCACATTTCTAATCATAGGCTTGTTTCATCCCCTCGTAATCAAAGGACACTATTACTTCGGCACAGCATGCCGCTGGTGGTTTCTCGCCGCCGGCATAATATTCATGATTCTTGCCGTGGCCGTGAGCGATGTGCTATGGTCAAGTCTGCTCGGTGTAGTGTCATTCTCATCGCTGTGGAGCATAAAAGAAGTCGTAGAGCAGGAACAGCGAGTAAAAAAAGGATGGTTTCCGGCCAATCCCAAGCGTCACAGCGCAAATACCGACAAGACACGCATAGGATAACTACACCTGGTTATCCACATTTACCGACCGACGGATAGACCGCGCGACTGCAGATACTCATCGTACGAGCGTATATAATCCTCCTCGTCATATCTGTGCGACGCAAGCACCATACACACAGCACCCGAACTGAAATCGTCAAGAGTACGCCATATCCCCACCGGCACAAGCACACCTTCATACGGATGATTCAACAGAAACGAGCGACGGTTCACACCATCGTCCAATGTAAGAGTGAACGACCCGTTTATAGCAATAATCATTTCCTGACACTCCTTATGTGCATGTCCGCCGCGGCACTCTCCTCCGGGCACATCATACACCCAATAGGCTCTCTGTATCTCAAACGGCAGATCAGTTCCCGACTGCGCTACGGTAAGATTGCCCCTACGGTCGGCAATCTTGCAGAAAGGTGTCACTTTTATATCTTCAACAGTTGTCATCATTGTGGAGAATCAAATTCGGAATTCATTGATAATAGCTGCAATCTCACGGGCATCATCAACCGATGTGCATGCAGGTGAGATTGGAAGGCTCACAACTTCATTGGCGAGACGTTCAGCGACAGGCATACTGTACCGGGCCAAATCGGGATAGCAGTTCTGACGATGTGGCGGGCACGGATAATGTACCAGCGTCTCCACGCCCCGGGAAAGCAAATAGCCTCGCAACTCATCGCGCCACGGAGTAGTGATGACATACTGGTGGTACACATGCCTGTCAGGCCCGGGCTCCGGCTTCAACACCAGCGGATTGGCAATCTCCGCATCATATGTGGCGGCAATCTCTCGCCGCCCGTCGTTCTCATGCCCGGTATACGCCAGCTTCACACGTATCATTGCAGCCTGTATCGGGTCGAGACGAGAATTGGCTCCGAGATGGTCAAAATAATAAGCCTTGCCTCCTGAGCCGTAATTGCGCAGAGAGCGCAACATGTCGGCAAGCTCTGCATCATCAGTCGTTACCGCACCAGCATCACCAAGCGCACCCACATTCTTTGTAGGATAGAAACTGAAACATCCCGCATCGCCCAAAGCACCACAGCACCGGCCGTCGGCAAGCGACGCTCCGATAGCCTGCGCCACATCTTCGATGACAAGCAGACCGTTGGCCGAGGCGAAATCCGCGATACGACTGTCCCAGGCCGGACGCCCGTAAAGATGCACAGGCATGACGGCACGCGTACGCGGTGTCATAGCACGCTCAAGCAGCGAAGTATCGATATTATGGGTCGATGCGTCCGCGTCGACAGGGACCGGACGCAGACCGGCAGTACTTACCGCCAACACCGATGCGAAATAGGTATTGGCAGGCACAATTACCTCATCGCCCGGCGACAGGCGTCCCAGCTCAATCCATGCCGAAAGCGTTAGTCTCAGCGCGTCGAGCCCGCTCGCCACCCCTACGGCATGGCGTGTGCCTACAAGTCCGGAAAGCTCGCGCTCAAACTCCTCGACTTCAGTGCCGCCGATGTATCGGCCGCTATCTATCACGCGCGCGCAGGCATCCTTCAGAGCAACAGCATAAGGAGCGTTAACTTTTCCTAAATCAAGAAAGGGATAATGCTTAGCCATGATAGTGCCGTTATCGCGGATTGGGGCCGTCATTGGCAAGCTGCACGAGATATGCGCCATAAGCATTCCCCGAAAGCGGAGCCGCAATCGCCAGAAGCTGCTCGGCCGTGATAAATCCGCGACGGAACGCAATCTCCTCAAGCGCCGCAATCTGAAATCCCTGACGCTTCTCGATAGCGGCGACAAAATTCGACGCCTCAAGCAGAGAATCGACAGTGCCCGTATCGAGCCATGCGAATCCGCGTCCGAATTTCTTCACGCTCAGACGGCTCTCTCCGAGATAACTCATATTGACCGACGTAATCTCAAGCTCACCCCTGGCCGAAGGCTTTACCTCCGACGCCACTTTTACCACATCGTTGGGATAGAAATACAGCCCTACAACGGCATAATCCGACGCAGGAAATTCCGGTTTCTCCTGAATGTCTATTGCTTTGCCCGACTCATCGAAACTTACCACTCCATAGCGCTCGGGATCCTGCACCTGATAGGCGAACACTACAGCATCACGCTGCTCCCTCACTATGCGCGAAGCGTCGTTGAGCATTCCGCTAAAGCCCTGCCCGTAGAATATATTGTCGCCGAGCACGAGCACAACGTCGTCATCACCGATAAAATCCTTACCGATAATGAATGCCTGTGCCAGCCCCTCGGGACGCGGCTGCTCGGCATATTCGAATCTTACACCGAGGCGGCTGCCGTCGCCAAGCAGACGCCTGAACGCCGGCAAATCGTCGGGAGTGGATATTATCAATATATCGCGTATGCCGGCAAGCATCAGCACCGACACAGGATAGTACACCATCGGCTTATCATATATCGGAAGCAATTGCTTCGACACTCCTGTGGTCACAGGATACAGACGAGTGCCGGCACCACCGGCGAGAACTATACCTTTCATATTTTGGTCATGTTATATTATATATAACGCCGCTACAATCGTTTATGGTGTTGCATTAAAAAAATTTCACTTACTCTCCGCTCCTGCCTCCAGACGCGATATGCACTCATCAACATATGGAGTAGGCTTCAATGCCTGTGCCCGTCTAAGATAATGCAGTGCGTCGGCAGCCTTACCGTTGTCCCTGCAGTAGTTGCCCAGATAAAGCAAAGCGGTATAATTGTCGGGATATAGAGCAAGCACATCCCTGTATGTGGCCATGGCTCCCTCATAGTCTCCGTTAAGCAGCCTTCCCTGCGCGAGAGCAAGCATGAAATCGGCATTGTCGGGAGCGCCCGAAAGCATTATACGGCTATACTTCTCAATCTCCTGAGCATTACGCCTGAACAGATAATATTGCAGCAACTGCTTGTCAATACTGCGTCCGAGCCACCTCTGGCGCTCCTTCAGCAACAGCAGAAACTTCTCATACTGTGAAGTCTCTCCAAGCGAGAAACTCACAAGGCGCACACCCTGCAGCAGCGAATCCACAGGTACCAGATTGGCCTGCGCCTTCTCGGCAAGAGCAATCTCGTAGTCAGGAAGCGAGCGCATTCCGGCCGTCACTATCGCATGGGCATACGTATCGCACACCTTAGGCTGCTCCTCAAGCATCAGTTCATACATGGCCGCGGCGTTGGCCCACTCCCTGTACTTGAAGAATCGCCCGGCCTTTACCGCCGTAGCCTCATAGCTGCGCTTTTGTGTGGATGACGGAGTATCGGCCGACACACATGCCGGAGCTATCAAGATTGCCGCGACCACCCACCCGCATATTTTTGTACGCAATAGTTTCATCCTGAAAATGCTTTTCGTATATTTGCAAAATGGAACCGGAATAATCCTGTTTGAAATCCAAATTTACAAATATATTGCAATGAGAACAAAATATAATCGCATACTTTTGAAACTTAGCGGCGAATCTCTCGCCGGAGGCAAAGGTCACGGCATTGATACCGAGCGTCTGAACGCCTATGCCCAGCAGATAAGCGAAATCGTGGCCTCCGGAGTGCAGGTGGCGATTGTAATCGGCGGAGGCAACATATTCCGTGGTCTCCAGGGAGCATCCAAAGGTTTTGACCGTGTGAAAGGCGACCAGATGGGCATGCTTGCCACAGTCATCAACTCGCTCGCACTCAGCTCGGCTCTCGGCGCTGTAGGTCAGCCGGCCAAAGTATACACTGCCATCAACATGTTCCCAATCGGAGAGCATTACAGCAAATGGCGTGCAATAGAGTCAATGGAACGAGGCGAAGTAGCCATCATTTCCGGCGGCACAGGCAATCCGTTCTTCACTACCGACACAGGCTCAGCACTGCGCGGCATTGAGGTAGAGGCCGACGTGATGCTTAAAGGTACACGTGTCGACGGCATATACACCGCCGACCCTGAAAAAGACCCCACTGCAACAAAATTCTCAGAAATCACATACGACGAAGTATACACCCGCGGCCTTAAGGTAATGGACCTCACTGCTACCGCACTCTGCAAGGAGAACGGACTGCCGATTATCGTATTCGACATGGACACCCCCGGCAACCTCGCCCGCGTACTCTCCGGCGAACCAATCGGCACACTCGTCTACTGATCCGACAATTCAAAACATATATAATATGGAAGTAAAAGACTATCTCGACCCCGCTGAGGAAAAAATGGAGATGGCCGTGGCCTATCTCGACGAGTCGCTGGCCCACATACGTGCCGGCAAAGCCAACCCGAAAATCCTCGACGGCATACGTGTGGAGTATTACGGTAGCGCAGTGCCCATCTCAAATGTCGCCAACATCTCCGTGCCCGATGCACGCACCATCGTAATCACCCCTTGGGAAAAAGCGATGTTCAAGGAAATCGAGCGTGGCATCATCAACTCCGAAGTAGGCATAACCCCTGAAAACAACGGAGAAGTGATACGCCTCTCAATCCCGCCGCTTACCGAAGAGCGCCGTAAAAACCTCGTAAAGCAATCGAAGGCCGAGGCTGAAAACGCCAAGGTTTCGGTGCGCAATGCCCGCCGCGACGCCATCGACGGCCTCAAGAAAGCAGTAAAGCAGGGTATGCCCGAGGATGTAGAGAAGGACGCCGAAGCACAGGCCCAGAAGCTCCACGACAAGTATCTCAAGAAAATCGACGATCTCTTCGCCGCCAAAGAAAAAGAGATTCTTACCGTGTAATTCCCATCGTTTATCGATAAAAAAGGAGATGCCCATGCATCTCCTTTTTTTCAAAACAGACAAATTGTCAGTATGATTATAGAAATTTAACCGGAAACGGGAGTGGCACACGTTTTGCAATGTGTTATACATAGAATGAATAACCAAAACAGACCCATGGATACCAAGACAGGAAAAATCGGGGTAACGACCGACAATATCTTCCCCGTTATCAAGAAATTTCTATACTCCGACCACGAGATATTTCTGCGCGAGCTGGTGAGCAACGCCATCGACGCCACACAGAAATTGCGCACACTCTCATCGTTCGGCGAATACAAAGGCACACTCGACGATATGAACGTGCGCGTGGCCATCGACAAAGAGGCCGGCACCCTTACCGTGAGCGACCACGGCATAGGCATGACTGCCGAAGATATCGACAAATACATCAACCAGATTGCATTCTCCGGTGCAGAAGAGTTCCTGGCAAAGTACAAGGACCGCGCTGAGAATATAATCGGACACTTCGGCCTCGGATTCTATTCGGCGTTTATGGTTGCCAAGAAAGTCGAGATACGCACACTCAGCTACAAAGAAGGCTCGCAGGCCATGATGTGGAGCTGCGACGGTTCGCCGGAGTACACAATGGAGCCGATTGAGAAAAAAGAGCGCGGCACCAACATAGTGCTCTACATCGACGATGACAACAAGGACTTCCTCGAACAGGCCCGCATTGACACCCTGCTCAAAAAATACTGCCGCTTCCTACCCGTACCTGTAATCTCAGGCAAGCAGCAGGAGTGGAAGGACGGAAAGATGACCGACACCGACCGCGACAACGTAATCAACAACACCGAACCGGCATGGACCAAAAAGCCGGCCGACCTTACCGACGAGGATTACCGCGCATTCTATCGCGAACTGTATCCCGGTCAGGACGATCCCCTCTTCTGGATACACCTCAATGTTGATTATCCTTTCACGCTGACAGGTATACTCTATTTCCCGAAGATAAAGAGCAACATCGACATCAACCGACAGGGACGCATCCAACTCTACTGCAACCAGGTGTTCGTCACCGACTCGGTAGAAGGTGTCGTGCCTGAGTTCATGATGCTCATGCAGGGTGTCATCGACAGTCCCGACATTCCGCTCAACGTAAGCCGTTCATATCTGCAGAGCGACTCCGCAGTAAAGAAAATCTCGGGCTACATCACACGCAAGGTCGCCGACCGTCTCGACGAGATTTTCACACAGAACCGCACCGACTTCGAAGCCAAGTGGGACGATATCAAGATTTTCATCGAGTATGGCATGCTTACCGACGAAAAGTTTGCCGACCGCGCCAAGAAATTTGTGCTCCTCAAGGACACCGAGGGCAAATTCTTCACTCTCGACGAATACAAAGCCCTTATCGAACCTACTCAGACCGATAAGGACGGAACTACCGTATATCTCTACACCACCGACCCGACTGCCCAATACAACTATATCAACGCAGCCACCGAGCGCGGCTACGATGTGCTGGTGATGGACGGACAACTCGACTCCCACTTCATCGGACTGCTTGAGCAAAAGGTCGAGAAGAGCCGGTTCGTGCGCGTGGATTCCGATGTAATCGACAACCTCATATCCAAAGAAGACCGCAAGGTTGCCGACCTCACCCCGTTGCAGCGCAACGAGCTCACTACCATATTCCGCTCGCAGATTCCCGCTGTCGACAAAGCCGAGTTCCTTGTAAGTTTCGAGGCCCTTTCTGCCACTGCCGCACCTGTGATGATAACCCAGAACGAGTATATGCGCCGTATGAAAGACATGGCGGCTATGCAGCCCGGCATGGCTTTCTACGCTGAAATGCCCGACAGCTACAACCTCATCGTAAACACCGAACACCGTCTCATCAAGGAGATACGCGATGCGGCAGCCGAGGCTCTTGACGCCAAGGTACAGCCCGTAGAGACTGATATTGAAGCCGCCAACGCTGAAATAACACGTCTGCGCGACGCGGCAAAAGCAGCCGGCGACAAGACCGATGCCGAGACCGACAAACAGCTCGCCGACCTCGAAAAGAAGGTAAGCGAACTCCGCGACGCCGAAAACAAGACAATCTCCGAATTCGCGGCCACACAGCCCCGTGTAAAGCAACTCATCGACCTTGCATTGCTCGGCAACGGACTGCTCCGCGGCTCCGACCTGTCATCGTTCATCTCACGTTCAGTCGAGCTGATGTAATTGCATTGACCATAGGTTGACATAAACTACTGCGCGTACGGCCACTCCTATCGAGTGCCATACGCGCAGTAGTTTATTCTATTATTATCGTGCGGACATCGACACCGCGGGCGCTCCATATGCCGTAGCCTCCGTCGATATTGCCATGCATCGGAATCGTACCGGCAAGAAATATATTGCCGCCGAATGCAGTAAAATCGTCATATTCATGCCAGAAACGCCATACTTCGGGAGCTATTGCTGTAAGCGCCACCATAATGGTGCGCCCTGTACGAAAATATGGGGTATAGTCTCCTCCGTCGGTGTCAATACTCGGGCGGCACACAGTAAGAGTCACCTCTCCGCCGCCACCCGATGACGATGCCGCATAAGCACCCATGAAGCATGGCAGCATCCTCCCGCTGAGCGACGGGTCATACACCGCAAGTTGATAACACTTGTCGTTGCCAATACCGGGAACAAACGTAAGCGACACCTCGCGGAGGGTATCCGAGTCAGCTACCGGAGCCACATCTATACGGCTTATATCCACCGGACGAGGCATAGTGCATGATGATACTATCCTCTCCCCCTCATACTCCGCGGTTATGGTATAGGTACGCCCCGGCACACCTGTAATCTGTGCGGTAGTATACACAAACGGCGGTGTCATGCTGTTGTCGATACGCCCTATCATAGTCTCGGTGCGCTCTCCGTCGGATATAGTGACATTGGCCCAACGCACCACGAGATCGCTCAAAGTAGTGGATTCGGTCGACATTGGAGAAAAACTGCGGGTGAGAATCACTGTCGGATGTCCGCCTGAATCAATCCAGCCTTCCACCACGAGACGCCCTGTGCCTGCGGTATCATCATCAATGGTCTTTTGGCATGACACGAGTATAAGACATGCCGTCACGATATAAAACACTCTCTTCATTCAAAAACGCATTACATATGCAATCGATGGCATAAACTTATATAGCGACGAGGCCTCCCTGCGGGCAAACACATTCTCATCGGTATCATAGCCGAATGTCACTATCGACACATTATTGTGTCCATAGGCATTGATTACCGACAACACAAGCATATTGTCGATACCTGGCCATTGCTTAATCCGGAAACTCCACGATGCCGACAGGTCAAGCCTATGATAAGGCGGCATACACCGTGAATTACGCTCGCCATACTCCGAAATCACATTTTCGCCGATAAGGTACAGAGCCGTGACCGGAGTCACCGGTCGCCCGGTGGCATAGGTCCATACGGCATCAAGCCCCACCGACCCGCTAAGGCGGTAATGTGCCTGCACCGTAGCCGACAGGCGTTGCTCGACAGCGGCTGTCACCCAGTCACTCCCGATTGAGGGGAAGCGCCGTTGCGCACGTCCCCAGGCAAGCGACACGGAGCCGGTAAGGCGTCCTGCCACTTTCGAGGCCATGAATCCGAGGCCATAATTGCGGCCGTCGCCGGTTATGATATGCTCCATGCTGTCATAATCGGCATCAAGCAGTGTGATGGTAGTACCGTCATACTCCGAAGCCCCGCTGAGCCGCTTGTAATATATGTCGGCCGACAACTCCCAGCCGGCATTGTCAGGAGCATACATCCAGGAGGCGGCCAGTGTGCGTGCTCTCTGCGCTTTGAGCGAGCGGGATGCGGCAAGCCAGAAATTGGATGCAAGCCCGATATCGCTGAACCCCACCTGATGGAGAGTCTGAGTGTAGCCTGAAGCGTGCAGACTGAAAGTACCTGCCTTTGATGTCCACTCAAGTGTGGCCATAGGGTCGACAAACACCGGATGATAATCCCGGGCGCCATATACAGTGAGACTGCTCCCGAGGGTAAGTGTCAGACTTTTAATTGGAGATAGCTCTACCGCTACATGTCCGCGTGACAAAAACGAACTGACCCTATCGGGACGCCGGGCGCTACCGTAGCCGTCGACCGATGCCCATTGCGGAATACCGGATATGTACGATGCGGAGGCACCCATCAGAAGCCGCATGCCGGCACTGCCACCGAAATCGTAAGCGCCATGTCCGCGTGTGCCTGTCTCAGTGATAGATGAGGGCACTTTGGCCGATATGCGTGTCATTGTCATGCCGAATGTAGAGCCGAATGTGGAGCAATACAGGTTCTGATGCCATTGGAAACGCCGTGCCTTATGCTCCCACTCTGCGGCAGCCAGAAAATTATGCCAGCGGAAACGTGTGTCGAGGGCATAACGCTTGTCGGCGGTAGACAAAAAGTCGCGGTTGTAGAACAAGTGCATCGCCAGCCGGTCGGAACTCCCGGCGATAAAGCGGGCAGTAAGATTATAATCGTTAAATCCGTAGTCGATATCAGTGGAATTGGCCTTGAGCACGCCGCCATATAGTGCGTTGATATAACTCAACCGTCCCGAGACGGTAATGTCGGCCCTCTTTCCTACAGGCGCCGTAACTGTGGCACTGCTCGCGAGCAGCCCTACATTGACCACCCCGCGAAGCCTTTCGGATAGACCGCGTCGTGGAGAGAATTCGATGCGTCCGCCAAGGCGCGGAGGCATATCCGGTGTATGCACTGATTTCTCCACTCTGACCACCGGATAATGCTCGGCATTGAATACCGAGAATATGCCTCCGAAATGATAAGGGAAAAACACAGGAGCGCCACCTATGCCGTAGTAAGTGTGGGAATATTCGGTACCGTCGACAGATACTCCCGAAGCATAATCTCCGGCCGACGATATGCCAGGCAAAGTGCCTATCCAGCGCATGGCGTCAGCTTCTCCGAAAGCTCTCATCCGCTGCCCGGTGACAGTGGCATCGAGTGTCACCGCACCGTCGGCCGACAGGCGTGCCGGCCTGCGCGACCGCGCCTCGACCGTCACCTCTTCAAGCGTGACATCACTGTCGGGATACCCTATGCTGTCGGGGCTTGAGAAAACGGTCTCACTCCTACCCGGGAGAGTCCCGATACATAAAAGCGGGAGCCACGCTGACCGCGCGACTCCTGCCATAAATCGTTGACTTGCCGATGTTGATTTCAATTCCTGACAATCAATCGAGGCCGAATGCACCACGATATGTATTTACAATACCTTTAATCGCATTTATAGAACCGTTGAGTGCACCGCTGTCGATAAAGTCGCCAAACGACATCGCCGACCCGCCGGCAAGCGCCACCATAGGCTCTACATCATACCATGTATATCCCCATGATGTGTGTGGCATCGCACCCCATGTGATTGTGCCCTGCTCATAGTCGGTGTTGCCGAAATTCAGGGTGGTGGTCACACTGCTGTTGAGTGCTGCGGCAAAGGCATTCACCTCCTGGAGCACCTCTTCATCATAATCGCCATTGGCAACAATAGCCTTGAGAGAACTGCATGACGAGCTAATCTGTATGCGGTCGAGAAGGTCGACCTTGGCGGTAGCGCCCTTGAAGAGATTGTCGATCTGTGAGGCAATGGCATCCGGGCCGGCGTTGCCGAGCTGCTCAAGCATCTGACGGTTGCAAAGGTTGGTGCCCTTGACCTCGGCTACAGAATAAAGCACACGCGACGAACCGATTGAAGCGTTGCATTTCTCCGAAATGCTTGTATCGATACCTGTCACCTCGGCGTTGGCGCTAATATTGGCCAACTGTGCCGATGACTTGACTGCAAATGTGTGTGCACTCTCGCTGTAGTTGCTCTCGACCACTGCACTTACTGCATTATCACCGTTATGCGACATTACAAATGTCAGCTTGGCAGGAACATTGACAGTCCAGTGGGTGGTGATTTCCGTGTCGTTGGATACCCACACCTGGTTCTTGTCGTCCCAGTAACCGTCGTAGTCATAGTCAACCGTATCAAACTTTCCTGTCCAGCTCTCGCCGCTGACAGTCAGCGAAACTTCCACACGATCCTTTTCGGAACGGAATATTATGGCATTGAAACTGTCGGCGGTTTTGGCCCATACATACTCCTCTTCCTCGTCATCATAGACCGGCGTATATACTCCGAGGTAATCCCGTGGATTGACCGTGAAACTGTTGGATACCTGCTGCACCGCACGTGATATGCCGGCATAATCGCCGCTTTCAGTGTTCTGTGCCATAGAGCGAGTGGCCTTTGCCAGCGCATGTGAGTAGCCCATATCGGAATTCTGACCGGCAACGCCATAGGAGTCAAGCACATTGGCTATGACCATCAGCGACTCCACCGCACCCCTCTGGTCCTGCGGATTGCACAACTGCTTAAGCTGAGTAGCTGTAGCCTCAATATATTTGCCCGCCTGTGACGAAGTCAATACTCCTGTCACAGTGGGGTCGACAGCACCGGGTTCGGTAGAAGGAGGTGTAACTGTGCCATGTATACCGTCTGTACTTGTAAGAATTTCATCGCTGTCGGAAGAACCGCATGCGGTAAAAGCACCGCCTATAAGTCCCGCTAAAGCCCATACAGCAATCTTTCCGGATATTTCCATCTGTGTGATATAAATTATGGTTTATTAAACTATTCAGCGCAAAGGAAACAATTTTTTAGTATTTCGAGCATATCTCTTATGTTAAATATCTGTTACAGTAATGCATTTAACTTTTTTTATTAAAATGAAAAAGCCACAGTCATCACGACTACGGCTTTCCCGAAAAATTTAGTGAATGTTGATTGTGCGATATCGTTTGAATTGTCCTGATGCTTCAAAAGTCAGTAAAACATATAGAAGCGTCCCTGACAACTAATTACGTCTTAAATATTAATTACAGCAATCGGGATTTTTACCGGCATCATATGCTTGAACCGTATATATACCGGAACAGCCGCAAGCCACAAGGCTCCGGCACAACCCCAACCGGGTAAAAATATCTCTGTATCAACATAGTTTTATGTTAGTTATAGACTTGTATCTTATTCATAAGCCGCAGAGCGGCAGACGAATGTCTCATGACATGGAGAAGAGAGGCGTATACCGCAAATTACGAGCATACAATCAATTTCAATGTGTTGCCGCAAAGGTATGGGTTTTTCTCCGACAATGCAAGCATTTATGCTATTCTTTTTGTTTTATAATTAATCCGTGGTACAATGGAATAATCCACACGGGTTGTTATGAATCAACAATAATCTGCTTTATGTATCTGTCAACTACTGCCGTAATACCCCGACTGCGTTTCCATAAAATGGACTACAACGCTGTCGCCACTATCAGCCCGCTGCTCGCCCGCTCCCACAGCCGTACATGCGACTACACCATCGCAGGAATGATTATGTGGGCACATTATTTCAATTATGAATACGCTATTGTCGATAACACCCTATTTGTAAAAGGCGTAGAAGAGAATGACCGCACCACGCCGGCATTCTCTATACCCATAGGCGAGATGCCGCTGTCGGACGCAGCAGCACTGCTTAAGGAATATTGTATGGCCGAAAACATTCCGCTTGTATTTTCAGCCGTGCCCGAAGACCGTGTCGAGGAACTAAGACAACTCGGCGAATGCCGCATAGAGGAGCTGACCGACTGGGCCGACTATCTATATAATGCCCGTGACCTCGCCACACTCTCCGGCAACCGCTACAGCAAAAAACGCAACCATGTGAACCGGTTCACCTCCGACCATCCGGGAGCAAGCCTTGTCGACCTCACACCGGACATGGTACCCCGGATAAAGACGTTTCTTGATACTCTGCCTCCCGACGAGGAACATGTGACGGCACAAATCGAGCGCAACGAAGTGATGCGGCTGCTCGACCACTGGGACTCACTGCCCATGGATGGAGCGGCTCTGATGACTCCCGACCGCGGTATAGTGGCATTCGCCATCGGAGAAGTCATAGCCGACACTCTCTATGTGCATATCGAGAAAATGCTCCACGACATAAACGGCGCCGGTGAGACAATCAACAAGGAGTTTGCAGCCATGATGCTCGACCGCTACGGAGTGACATTCATCAACCGCGAGGAGGATGCCGGCGACGAGGGCCTACGACGCGCCAAAGAGTCGTACCATCCGCTCATGATGCTGCGCAAATACAATGTAGCGTTCAGCGGCTGAACGAATTCCTACGCATTTTCCACTCTCAAAGAGCAAATAATTACGTATCTTTGTGGAAAATCATCTAAACCTACGAGCGATGAAGTACTTTATATCGGCAGGAGAGCCTTCGGGCGACCTCCATGCATCCGAACTGATTGCAGCAATCATGCACACCGACAAATCTGCGGAGATAGCATTTCTTGGCGGCGACCTCATGGCGGCCGCAGCCGGATGCGAGCCGGTAATCCACTATCGCGAGATGGCTTTCATGGGATTCAGCGAGGTGTTGCGCCATCTGCCCCAGATTGCATCCAACATGAAGCGCGCGCGCAAAGCCATCGACGACTTCCGTCCCGATGTGCTCGTGCTTGTCGACTATCCGAGCTTCAACCTCAAACTCGCAGCCTATGCCCGCAAGCATGGCACCCGGGTGGCCTACTATATATCGCCGAAGGTATGGGCATGGAAAGAATGGAGAGTAAAAGAGATACGCCGTCTGGTCGACAGGATGTGCTGCATACTCCCATTCGAGCCTGCATTCTACCGCGACCGCCACAACTACGAAGCCACATACGTAGGCAATCCGTCGGTAAAGGAGGTCGATGAAAGACTGGCCCGCGCATCATCACGGGAAGAATTCATACGGCGACACAATCTACCCGACCGACCGATAATAGCGCTCGTGCCGGGGAGCCGACGCAGTGAAATCAAAAACAATCTCCAGATAATGGAAGCGGCCGCAGCCATGTACCCCGACTATATGCCGGTAGTGGCGGCGGCTCCGGGCATCGATCTGTCATATTACGGATATTATCTGACTCCGGGCATACCGCTTGTGAGCGGCGACACATTCGAACTGATGCACCACGCCGAAGTGGCGCTCGTGACCTCAGGCACAGCCACTCTGGAATGCGCCCTGATAGGCACCCCACAGGTAGTATGCTACAGAGCCAACGGAATAAAGCTCTCCTACAAAATAATGGAGAAACTGCTGAAAATATCCTACGTATCGCTCCCCAACCTGATTTCCGGGAAAAAGATTATCCCGGAAATGCTCGTACACATGTGCACTCCCAAATTGGTAGGACGTGAACTCGGCAACATACTTCCCGGACGCCCGGGCCACGACAACCAGCTCGAAGGATACCGCGAGATGCGCGCTATTCTCGGCACAAACGATGCTCCGGCTACCGCCGCCGGAATAATACACCAACTCGCAAACAGAAAGCAACAATGACTACCGACACCCCGGACAATACCATAAGCACCCCGCCGGCCATGAGCTGGGACCGACTCATCTGCGACAAGCGGTTCGGACTGGAACACTACCACGACGCGCGCAGTGGCATTCGCAGCGACTTCCAGCGCGATTTCGATCGGCTGGTGTTCTCGTCGCCATTCCGACGACTGCAAAACAAGACTCAGGTGTTTCCTCTGCCAGGCTCGGTATTCGTACACAACCGACTGACCCACTCAATGGAGGTGGCCTCGGTAGGACGCAGTCTGGCCAATGAAATCACTCGCGAATTGCGCAAGCGGCATGCATCACAGCCATGGGTAGGCAAACTCGATGCTATCGACGAAATCGTGGGCGCCGCATGCCTCGCACACGACCTCGGCAATCCGCCGTTCGGACATTCGGGCGAGAAAGCCATATCGACTTTCTTCAGCGAAGGAGAGGGTGCGGGACTGTGCCCAATGCTCACACCCGAACAGTGGGCCGACATAACACACTTCGAGGGGAATGCCAACTCGTTCAGGCTCCTAACCCATCAGTTCAACGGACGTCGCCCGGGTGGTTTCGCCATGACCTACTCCATGCTCGCCTCTATCGTAAAGTACCCTTATGAATCGTCGCTGGCCGGAGCCAACGGCAAATTCGGCTTCTTCACGACCGAAATATCGACATTCCGCCGTATCGCCGACGAGCTCGGTCTTATAGCCCTACCTGCACCGGACGGCCGCACTCGCTATTGCCGCCATCCGCTCGTCTACATTGTGGAAGCTGCCGACGATATCTGCTACCAGGTGATGGACATGGAGGACGCCCATAAGCTGCATGTGGTAAGCACACGCGAAGTGACCGACATGTTTCTCGGATTCTTCTCCGAAGAGCGGCGCTCGCGCATGATGGAGATTATGGACAAGGTGGCCGACCCCAACGAGAAAATCGCCTATATGCGCTCGTGTGTCATCGGCTCGCTTGTCAGCCAATGCTCACGCGCATTCCTCGACAACGAGGATACTATACTGCGCGGTGCCTTCTCAGGCTCCCTGCTCGATCATATCGATGAACAGGAGTGCCGGGGCTACCGCAACTGCTCTGACCTTGCATGGAAAAAGATATATTGTGCGGGCGATGTGGTCGACATCGAGCTCGCGGGCAACCGCATCATATCGTTCCTGCTGGAGAAACTGATACATGCCGTACGCAACCCGTCGCTCAACTATTCCGAACTGCTTCTGAGCAAAGTGCCGCAACAGTACGACACGGCGGCCCCTACCCTGTTCGGAAGAATACAGGCCGTGCTCGACCACATGTCGGCGATGACCGACGTCTATGCCCTCGACCTATTCCGCAAACTCAACGGCCACTCTCTTCCGGCCGTATAAGATACATACGTTATGACACGCAAGATTCTGACATTCTTCCTGATAATACTTGCAGCCGCCATATCAGCGGGGGCTGCCGTACACTCCGTAAAGGATATACCCAACGTACACCTGGCCGATGCACGGCGCTATGTGTCGGACCCCGACGGACTCCTGTCGCCAGCCATGCGCGACAGCCTCGACGCAGCCATAAGACGCGTGTGGGAGACATCGTCGGCCGAACTCGCCGTAGTGGTAGTCGACCGCATCGAGGGTGGCGACATCGACAGCTTCGCCACCGAACTGTTTACCGACTGGGGCATCGGCAAGGAGGACAACGACAACGGTGTGCTCTACCTCGTGGCCATGGGCGACCGCAAGGCTGTGATACGCACCGGCTACGGGGCCGAGGGCGTAGTGCCCGACATAATAGCGGGGCGCATCATACGCAGTTCCAACCAATATTTCAAAGGTGGCGACACCGACGGCGGAGTGGCCGACGCGGTAGGCAATCTGAGCTATCTCCTCACAACCCCGGGCGCTACCGAGGAGCTTATGTCGAAATATGCCAACGACCGGCGCCGCGGCGGGGAGGAGACCATCGACTTCTTCGGGATATGGATAAAGATAAGCATGTTTATCGCTGCCCTTATGCTGATATTCTTTATAATCACGCTCGTGTCGACACGTCGTCAGAACCGCTACCAGCGCTACATCAGGCTACAGCAACTGCAACTGCCGGCGCTCATTATCTCGTTTGCCACCATCGGTATGGGGCTTGTGGTATTTGTGCCGCTCATGATTATCATGCGCCGTCTGCGCACAGCATCGCGCAAATGTCCCAACTGCTCGACAAAGATGAAGCGCCTCGACGAGAAGTCGGACAACGCCTACCTCACACCCGCCCAGGACACCGAAGAGCGCATCGACTCAGTCGACTACGACGTGTGGCTGTGTCCCAACTGCGGTGAGACCGACATCCTTCCATATGTCAACCACTCGAAAAACTATACGCCATGTCCAAACTGCGGCGCACGCGCATGTACACTCGTGGCCGACCGCATAGTCAAGAGTCCGACTACAAGAGAGGAGGGCTGGGGACAGAAGATATACAACTGCCGCAACTGCCACAAAGACAATGCCCGCAACTACACTATCCCGAAAGCCGCCCCTCCGGTAGTAATCGTTCCCCCGATTGGTGGCCGAGGCGGTGGATTCGGTGGAGGAGGCTTCGGCGGAGGCTCGTTTGGAGGAGGCTCAACCGGTGGAGGCGGAGCATCGGGAGGATGGTAACTCCCCATACATTTTATATGGACTGTAAATCATGAATGACCTTACTATAGAAGTAAACGGATTGCGACTGTTTGCCCGCCATGGCGTAGGCGAGCAGGAACGCAAGGTAGGAAACCTGTTTGAAGTAACTGTGCACCTCCGCTATCCCGCCGACGGGGCAATCGCGGATGACCGTCTTGAGGATACTCTCAACTATGCCGAAGCTGTGGCAGTGGTGCGTGAAGTAATGACTGTGCCGTCGCAGCTTCTCGAACATGTGGCCGGACGACTGCGCATGGCTCTTACCCGACGTTTCCCGCTCATAGCCGGTGGAATGATACGCGTAGCCAAACTTGTACCCCCCTTTGCCGCCGACATCGATTCGGTAGCGGTAGTGCTACGATGGTGATTGTAGATATCGACAGCATATACATCATTATACTACTATCCCCTTAGAAGCGACAGTCGCCTCTAAGGGGATAGTAGTATAATGATGTGCGATATAAGTGGTCTGTTGCGTCAGAGCATTCCCAGAGCTGCATCATAGTCGGGCTCACCGGTAATCTCATCGACAAGCTCGCGGTATATTACCTTACGGTCGGCGTCAATGATAACGACAGCACGGGTAAGCAGCCCCTTGAGAGGACCATCGACAAGTTCAACGCCATACGAGCGCGCGAACTCCGAAGAACGGAACGCCGACGCCGGAATTACATCCTTCAGCCCTTCGAGCGTACAGAATCGTCCTGCTGCAAAAGGCAGGTCGACCGACACACAGAGCACTACGGCATCCTTTTTTCCGGCGGCCTTCTCGTTGAACCGGCGCACCGATGTGGCGCATACCGGAGTGTCAAGACTCGGGAAAATATTCAACACTATCTTCTTCCCGGGGAAGTCAGAAAGGCCCACTTCTTTTAGTTCAGGGGTCACAAGCGAGAAATCGGGAGCGGTGGAGCCTACCGAGGGCAGATTTCCACAGGTATGGCATTCGTTACCTTTGAAATATACGGTTTCCATTTCGACAGAATTATTTTTATGAACATGTTAAATGTAAGCCACGGGTCCGACTTGAGAGCACTCTCAACGGAGCATCGCCGCTTTCTGAATAACATCGGACACAAGCGAATTGTTGTAGCCGACAACTACATCGGCCACCACTCCGTCGCTCCCGACCAGTATCACCACCGGAAATGTGGCGGTGCCGCAGTCGCGCGCCAAAGCCTTGGCCGATACAAGTGTAGTCTCCCCCATCCTGTCGGCCGGGAGGAGGCTGTCGACAGCGTCACGGTCATTGCTCACCGAGGCCCATAGGATGTCGGCGTTGTAAGGCAGCTGCATGGCCGCGCTTCTCACCCCTTCGATTGTAGCCCGGGCAAACGACGACTCAGGCTCGAAAAGCACCACCATAGTAGGCTGGCGGAATCCCTGAGTGCGTCCTAAATATGTATACCGCTCGCCGGTAAGGGTAGGCAGAGCGAATCTCGGCAGAGGCTGTCCCGGCAGATTCACTATGGCAAAAGTATTTTCTCGATACTTCTCGAATATATCGGGGTACATGTCGGCGAGCAGACTGTCGGTAAGCGGGGCACACGCCAGAGGTGCCTCCGGAGCGGTGTATGTCGCCACAATGGTCTGCTCGGCCAGAGCGCCCGGATTGTTGTCGGTGGTGATGCACAGAGGCATGGCGCTCTCACGGTCGAAGAGATAAAGAGCCTCACGCGACACAGCGCCGTTCACCTCAAGCCGCGCGCCAAGAGCCATGGCCGCGCGCCCGTCGACTATAGTGTCGGGGGTGAAATGCCACAGGTAGTCCGACGATGTGGTTATAGCCTCTATCTCGTCGGCGATAAACTGCGGCAACAGTTCGGCAAACTGTGTGCGCCTCTGCGCGCCCGGCGTGCGTCCCGAGGGGAGAAAAGGCATAGGGTCTGACAGAAAATGCCGTTCTACCATACGCTCGCCGCGGAATGTGAACAGATTGCCGCTGAAATATGCCGAGAAGCCGTCGGTAGCGACTCGGTTCTCCGACCCCGGCACCGACCACCGTATCAGATAATCGCATGGAGCCAGTGTGTCGGCCGGCGATGCGGCGGAATACAGGTCGACATGATACGCCACATCGTCCTGTAGTGACATAAGCACCTTGAAATCGACAGTCGCATTGTAGCACACCTTTCCGCGCAGACGCGAAATAAGGTCATCTACCCCTTGTGACGACATTGCGCACAAGGGGTAGATAAGCACTACTGCTAACAGTAAGCGTAGATTGCATCTCATAGATAAATGTGTGAAACGTTGTAATATAAAAACCGCTACACCACACATTTTGTTCACATGCTCAAGTGATCCTTCGCCCCGAGATGGCACGGGTCAGGCATGCACTTCTTACACATTGAAGCGGAAATGCATTATATCGCCATCCTGCACCACATATTCCTTACCCTCGATACCGAGCTTGCCGGCCTCGCGCACGCCGGTCTCGCCTCCGAGGGCCACATAGTCGTCATACTTGATTACCTCGGCACGGATAAATCCCTTCTCGAAGTCAGTATGGATGATACCGGCACACTTTGGAGCCTTGGAGCCGCGCATGAATGTCCAGGCGCGAACCTCGTCGGGACCTGCGGTAAAGTAGGTCTGAAGGTCGAGCAGCGCGTAGGCCGAGCGTATCAGTCGGCTAACACCCGACTCTTCAAGTCCGATTTCGGCAAGAAATTCCTGACGCTCTTCCCAAGTGTCGAGTTCCGCGATATCGGCCTCGGTCTGGGCGGCCACAATCAGTATCTGGGCGTTCTCCCCCTTCACGGCCTCACGTACGGCCTCCACATAGGCGTTGCCGGTGGCTGCAGAGCCGTCGTCGACATTACATACATAGAGCACAGGCTTGTTGGTGAGCAGGAACAGTTCGCGGGCAAATTTCTGCTCATCCTGTCCGTCAAAGCTCACCGAGCGTGCAGGCAGACCCTGGTCGAGCGCCTCCTTGTAGCGGAGGAGCACATCAAGTTGCATCTTGGCCACCTTGTCGCCTCCGGTCTGCGCCTGTTTCTGGGTCTTGGCGATACGGCTCTCTACGGTCTCGAGGTCCTTGAGCTGAAGTTCGTAATCGATAATCTCCTTGTCGCGCACGGGATCAACCGAGCCGTCGACATGGGTGATATTGTCGTCGTCGAAGCAGCGGAGCACATGTATGATGGCATCGGTCTCGCGGATGTTGGCCAGGAACTTGTTGCCCAGGCCCTCGCCCTTGGAAGCACCCTTTACCAGACCGGCAATATCGACAATCTCGACCGTGGCGGGCACCACGCTCTTGGGCTGACACATCTCCACGAGTTTGGTCAGGCGGTCGTCGGGCACGGTGATTACGCCCACATTCGGCTCAATGGTACAGAATGGAAAGTTGGCCGACTGAGCCTTAGCGTTTGACAGACAGTTGAAAAGGGTCGATTTGCCCACGTTGGGCAGACCGACTATGCCGCATTGCAATGCCATGATAGTTCTGTTTTAATTATGTAAGTTGCTTGTATGATTCAAAAACACGGGGCATCCACATAGCTTCGCGGGGGTGTCAGCAATGGTTAATATGCCGGCAATCTCCTCAAAAGCAAAGTGATATTTCCATGGCAAAGTTAGTAAAAATCCCCCACTCCGCGAAATCGCTCACAATCGTCGTATGCCGATGTTACTTAACAACAAACACCATCCCATTTGTCGCCGGGCAAAAACCAAATTGTCACCTCTCACCTATGGTTGCGAACCGCTATGGCGGCTCTTACCATAGGCTAACGTTGTGAACGCCCCCAGAGGGGCTATGCGCTAACGCGTTGGGTTGCCATCGCAGAGCCATCCGGGCATCCGCCAATCCACCGTCTCAACATCACGCGCCATCCAGGGATGAACACATACCAATCTCCCTCCATCATCCTCGCCACCTCAACATCACGTGCCATCCGTGGATGAACACTGCGATTGTATTGCCATCCCTCTATTTTTGGTTTACATATGCAACTCCACGCGTCAGCGCATAGCCCCTCTGGGGGCGTCTACAACGTTAGCCCCACCCAAGAGCCGCCTTAGCGGTTCGCAGAGTGGGGTTGGCCCCCTTCCACGGAATGCCTGGCGTAGCCCGGCGACTAGTCGCCCATCTCGGTCAGATACATGGCTACCGAATCGTGGGCTGCATGGAAACCGCAGTTCTCGTAAAATCCTGTGCCATGCGTATAGGCTATAAGCACAATCTTAAGGTAATCGGCATATCGCTCCTTGGCTATTTCCACGAGGCGCCGCCCGATGCCACAATGCTGGCACTCAGGGTCGACAAGCAGATAATGTATATATGCCGTCATCACCCCGTCGTCCATCGCACACAACATACCTACGAGGCGCTCGCCGTCCCAGGCCGACAGCACTGTCTCATACCGCTGCATGGCCTGCACCAGACGTTCGGGATAGCGTCCCGACGACCATTCGACCGACAGGAACAGCCGCTCCAGTTCATCGCGGCCAAAAGTCTTAATCTCCTTATACTCTATATTACTGTTCATATCCATACTGTATCTGTCATGGCGCACTGCTCTCTAACTATTCGTCGCACTCAGAGGCCACGTAATGATGATGGGCCGAGCATTCATGTATCGAATGGTCGACAATTATATGCCTGTTGGCCATGCCTGCGATTGCCGACATCTCGTGGCTCACAAGCACAATGGTAGTATCACCGGCCAACTGTCCGATTATATCATAGAGCTGATGCTCAAACCGTTTGTCGATATAACTCAGCGGCTCATCAAGTACAAGCAGCTCGGGAGCTGATATCATGGCCCGCCCGAGCAGCGTGCGCTGAAGCTGTCCGCCCGACAGTTCACCGATGGCCGCATCGGCACGCTCACAGAGGCCCATAAGCGCAATGGTATCGTCAACGCGGCGCATGCGGGATGCCTTGTCGGTATTCACCCCGAGCAGCCCCGAGGCTATCACCTCGCGCACCGTAATGGGGAACCGCGAGTCGACCATATTCTTCTGAGGCAGATAGCCTATAGGCAGACGCGTCACCTCGTGTCCGTCGGTGTCGCGGTAGACGACACTCCCTGCTGTCGGTGGCAGTAGCTTGAGCATCATGCGCAGAAGCGAAGTCTTTCCCCCGCCGTTAGGCCCCGTTATAGCCATAAAATCGCCCCGCCTGACGCTAAAGTCGATGTCGTTCAACACCACCCGGCGGTCGTAGCGCAGCGAGACGCCCTGCATCTCGATTATCGTACTGTTCATTGTGAGTCAGATGCCATGGCATTGGCTATATTCAGCATTTCCCCCTTCCAGTCGTAGTCAAGAGGATTGATTTCCACTACCCGTGCGCCAATCTGGTCATTGACGGTCTGGGCCTGTCGCGAGTCGGCATCCTTCTGGAAGAACATCACACGGGCGCTGTCACTTCGTGCCGTTTCCACAGCGCGGCTTATATCCTCAACCGACATCTCCTTACCTTCGGGGCTGAGAGCTATCTGGTGGAGACCGTAGTCGCGGGCGAAATAGCTGAGCGATGGATGCCACACGACAAACGACGCTCCGCGGCACGGGCGCAGTATTGAGTCTAGCGCCATGTCGAGCGAATCGAGCGACTGAATAAATGTCTTGAACCGGCGGGCATAGTATCCCTTGTTGGACGGGTCTATGTCGACCATAGCCTCATACATGTTGGATGCCATCTTCTTGACATTGCGCACCGACGTCCATGTATGCGGATCAACTTCGGCAGCCACCTCCTCTCCCGCTCCCTCGCGGGCATGTGTACCCGTGATGAGCGCCACCCCCTCCGAGGTATCGTAAAGTCGCAGTCCGGGATTGTTGTTGTGAATCTTGTTGATGATAGCGCTCTCAAACGGTATGTTGCCAACACGCATGTATGCTTTCGACATCTCCAGATTAAGCAGATGGGTCATACTGGGGTCGTAGCTCTCCGGATTGGCACCGCTCCCGAGCAGACACTTTACGTCCCACTTGTCGCCGACTATCTGCTCGAGTATATATTTCTGCGGCTGTATGCTGACCGTCACCGCGGGTTTCTGCTCCTGATGTCCGATACATCCGGACAACAGTGCCGCAGGAATCAGAAGCGCTGACACAAGGAGCATGCCGGCAGTCTTACGGTAGTGAATCTTGGCCATGTATTCTTGATTTTTTGCAAATTTAATAAATCTGCGACAACCTGCCGTCACCCTCTTGCCTTGTATACCCGCGAATAAAGAAATTCGCGTGCGCTGTCAAGATCAATGTCACCAGAAGTCATCAGCACCATAGGCAGAGGATTGAGTCCCGAGGCATAAGGTGGCTGCATATACTCAAACGAGTAGCGCGGCTCAAGACCGTGTCGGCGGTAAAAGTCGATACGTCGCACGGCCATAGGCCCCGAGTCGGGGAGTTCGACTTCAAGCAGAAGAGGCTTGTCGGATTCCTCCCTCAGCCGCTCTATTACCGCCCCGCCGATGCCGTTGCCGCGCATATGGTCGAGAGTGGCGAAATGCTCGATATAAAGAAATTCGCCAGAGTCCCATGTCGTAACGAAACCGGCTATACGCCCCCCGGCATATATCACACGGAAATCGAAAGCAGGCTCGCCACCGTCGATAAGTGAAAAAAGATGGTGACACGGACGCCTCTCATCAGCAGGGAAGGCCAGCAGATAAAGCGACAGAATGGAGATAGGCATACTCTCATGAGAGGTAATTTTAATAAATTCAGGTTTCATATGCGTAATCCGGACTTTGCCAAAGGTAGCTTTTTACGATTGTTTTACAAATTTAGCGGAACTTTATGAAAGTTTCATTATTTATGCGTAATTTTGCTTTTTGAAAAAGGAAGAGTGTTTCACTTTATCTTTTTTCATATCTCAACAATTCATTACAAACTTTAAACAAGTACATTAAAATATAAGTTTATGGCAAGAGCTCAATTGGATTCTCTGGATTACAAAATTCTTCATACACTGTCGTCAAACGGTCGTAAGCCTTACCTTGAGATAGCACGCGAGTGTGGTGTTTCAGGCGCTGCTATCCATCAGCGTATACAGAAGCTCACCGCAATGGGTGTGCTCAAAGGCTCTGAATGCCTTATCGACGCAGCTTCGGTAGGCTACGACACATGCGCCTACATCGGCTTCTTCCTCAAGGACCCGTCGAAGTTTGATGAAGTTGTAGAGCGTCTCCGCGAAATACCCGAAGTAGTGGAAGTACACTTCACCACCGGACAGTACGACATGTTTATCAAACTATATGCTCGCAACAACGACCACCTGCTCCACCTCATCCACGAAGAGCTGCAGGCGCTCGGCCTGGCCCGCACAGAGTCACTGATATCATTCAAGGAGGTATTCAAGCGTCAGCTTCCGATACATCAGCGCAACAAGGACTGATACCCTCCGTTTCTCCCCACGTCATTAGCGAACATTCACCTCTCCCCATACCTTATTATATATAAAGTAGACGGTGCGTACGTCCGATACCCGGTAGTGCGCACCGTCTGCATAAATAAAGGCACCAACTTGATATCAAATATTATAGTCTAAAAAAGGAATTATGCAAGACCTCAGACCTCATCTCGACGGTATATTGCTCGACGCCATGTCGCTGGCACGCCAGGCAGGAGCGGTACATATGCGCTACTTCCGCGGAAATGAACTCGACATCACCGCCAAACTCAACGATGCCGACATAGTGACAGCCGCCGACAAGGCCGCCGAACGACTTATCATCGACAGCATACGCCGGAAATATCCCGACCATTCCATACTCTCGGAGGAATCGGGTGAGACTGTGCAGGCCCCGGGATTCCGCTGGGTAATCGACCCGCTCGACGGCACCACCAACTTCTCACAGGGTCTGCCGATATTCAGTGTGTCAATCGGCGTGGAGTATGAGGGACGCCCGGTGGTGGGAGTGGTCTACGACGCATATCTCGACGAGATGTTCCACGCCGTGGAGGGCGCCGGAGCATTTCTCAACGGCAACCCCATACATTGCGCCGAAAAGAGTTCGCTTGACCACGCTGTGGTGTCGACAGGATTTCCGGTAGACAAGGGCGAGACGCCTGACAACAATCTCGACAATGTGTCGCGCATAATGCCCCGAGTGCGCGGGTTGCGGCGACTCGGGTCGGCGGCCATGGACATGTGTTATGTGGCAGCCGGATTTCTCGACGGCTATTGGGAACTCAACCTCCACCGCTGGGACGTGAGCGCCGCAATGCTTATCGTAAACGAGGCGGGAGGCAGTTGCACGGAGTTCCGCACCGACCGCAACATAAGCCTTGTGGCCGCATCGCCGGCTATACACGACATGCTCCTGCCGCTTATCTCTACCCGCCCCGCACAATGAACACACCCTCCCTCAATATGGACAAGCTGATGATGCGCCGTGCCATACAGCTCGCCCGCCACGGACTCGGCACCACATCGCCCAATCCTATGGTAGGAGCCGTGATTGCTCTACCCGACGGGAGGATTATCGGCGAGGGATGGCACAGACGGTGTGGCGAAGGACATGCCGAGGTCAATGCCGTGGCCTCGGTAGCCGACCGCGACATGCTGCGCGAGGCCACAATCTACGTGACCCTCGAACCATGCTCCCACTACGGACGCACGCCTCCATGCTCGAAACTCATAATCGACTGCGGCATACCGCGTGTGGTAGTCGGCACACTTGATCCGGCACCATGGGTGGCCGGACGCGGAGTGGCCATGCTACGCGAAGTCGGTCGTAAAGTGACCGTAGGCATTCTTGAGGAAGAGTGCAGGGCCTTGAACCCGGTATTCATGACAGCCCACAGCCTCGGCCGTCCGTGGGTGACATTGAAATGGGCACAGAGCGCCGACGGCTTCATCGACCGCGAACGCTGTCCCGGCGGAGCTCCGGCCCGCTTCTCGACTGCACTGTCGACAATGCTCGTACATCGTCTGCGCTCGCTCCACGACGCCATACTCGTAGGGAGCGGTACTGTCATAGCTGATAATCCGTCGCTGACCACACGCGCATGGCCAGGACGCGACGCCACTCCCGTAGTGGCCGACCGACGGGGACGCATCAATCCAGTGTCGACATGCCTCGATACCGACAGACTGATAACCCTCGGTGTATCCACCCCTGCGGATATGCTGGCCATCTTGCGGGAAAAAGGCATAACCTCGGTGCTCGTAGAGGGTGGCGCAGCCATACTGCAATCGTTTATCGACGCAGGCCTATATGATTTCGTGCGCGTGGAGACATCGCCGGTACGTCTGAATACAGGAGTCCCGGCTCCTGCTATCGGCCTTGTTCCAGCCGATAGCTTTGAAGTCGGGACTAACCGTATCGATTTATACGGACGTGTGCCTTGGTGGGCCTCAATCCGCTAAACCGAAAATTCCAAAATAGATTCAGTTGTAAGAGATTGTCTATTTGACCATCAGTTTCTTGCCTACGGCCAGATAGATGCCTCGTGGGAGCGTTATGCTTGCCGATGATTCTGCGCCCACGCGCTCGGCTGCGACCTGACGGCCCACAATATCATACACAATCACGGTAGTGTCGCTACCGCCGTTGTTTACGACATTTATGCATCCGACTCCGCCCATTACCTCTATGCCATCGGCTGCTGCTATGCCGGATATGGCGGATGTCGACGACGATTGCTTCAGACTCTCGGGCAGTATGGCCTTGCCGATAAAGCCCTTCCAGTTTACTGCTTTCTCACCGGCTTCCAGACCCTTTGGTGCCGGAGTGCCTTTTGTGCGGCCCGTATAGTATACTACACCCTCCTTGGGGTCGTAGGCGATATTGTACATTGTGATTGTTGTGCCTGTGATAAGGTCAAACGAAGCACTCTCGTCGTAAGCGAGCGTATTAGCGTCCATCGCATGCATGAAGATAGGCGCGGGATTCACACCCCAGTTGTAGCCGTAAGCCCACACGTCGCCGGTGCCGGCGGGATTCTGTATCGCACCGAAGTAGCCGATGATTCCAGTCTTGGCGTTATATGCGCTTGTTGCCTGTGCGGCCACGAGACGGCCGTCGGTAGCCGATGCCTTGAAGATATACCCCTCGCGCATCTTGTTTTTCGACTCAACGGCCACTCCTGTCGACGGATCGTAGAACTTGCCGTTGCCCATGCCTCCGAGCCATATATTATTGCCGGCCTTGGAGATTGAGCTGTTCTGGATTACATTGGCATTGTATGTGGCGTCGCGCTCGCCGTTGTAGATTGACACCCAGTCGGCATTGAGGTCGGAGTCAAACTTGCCGAGCACGATATTGAACACATTGGCAAGGGGTGACAGAGTCACTCCGCCAAACTCGCAGTTCTCGCCCTCGACACCCTTCATATAAGCATGCACATACAGAGCGCCGTCGGCCCACACCATTGACTGAATCGAACCCTTCTTCACAATGCCCTTGTTGGCGGCATTGCCCGCAAAGTATCCGTTGCTGTCGAGTTTCACAAGGAATAGATCGCCGTTGTCATACTGTGTGAAGTCGCCGTCGAAATTATCCATATTGTCGGGGGTGAGCACAGTCTCCGTGCCGTCGGCGTTGGGGAAATGCATAGGCATTACATAGCGTCCTCCAAGATACACATTGCCGTAATCATCACCTTCCACAGCAAGCAGATCGACCGATACTGTCACCTCCTTGTTGTTGACTACAGGATGCTCTACATCAATCAGACGCGACCACTGTATCGCTCCTTCATTATCGACCTTAAGCACTATCAGCGCATTATAGCGGCTCTCGCCACACTGCCAGTCAATGGTGTGGCTGTCCCCTTTGCCATCGACAAAATTGATAGGCTCCGACTCATATCCCTGCGCATGGCGCATACGCAGAGCAACTATGGCACCTCCGTCGGCAGTTGCCACGACTCCGTTCTGGTTTGTCCATGTCTCCCCGCTGTTACTGTAAAGAGTATAGAGCTTGTTCCCTGATTTGTCGAGTTTTACAAGACAAACATTCTGATTGGCCGAGGTAGTTGTCGACTTTGAGCCTTCAAACAGACTCTCGCCATTGTAGGTAATCTGCAGATTGCCGTCAGCAGTGCCGGCAGTCGAAAGCCAGTATACACTGTTGTCGTCATACTCTATGACAAGCGGACACACGCCGCTCGAAGTCGGGCCGTCAAGATAGTTGATCCACTGCGAATCGCCATCGGCGGCATAAGCACCCAGGGCACACACTGCCGCCATTGATGCAAGAAGAGTAAATTTCTTCATATTGAAATTAAGTTAAATATGATTGGTTGATTTTCCGCATGCAAAGTTAACGGCACGTTTATTCACAAAAAATACCATATTTTAGGCAAAAAAATGTCTGAATATACCGTCTAAATACTAAAATTTAGGTATTTCTCACGCTCGGCAGGGTCCGTAACTTTGCATTCACAAAGAATATATGCCCTGTATATGAAGCTATTCCTCAGCATAATACTTTTCATTATCGCATTTTCGACACCTGTACACGTATTTTCAGCCGACAGTTTCACTCTATCCGGCAATGTCCGCGATTCCGCCGACAACGAGCCTCTCACAGGAGCATCCATATCGGTAAATCCGGGCAACCACATATCGGCTACCGACATTGACGGACACTTCTCCCTGTCTCTGCCAAAGGGCACTTATACTCTGAAAATATCATATATAGGATATACCCCTCTGACGCGCCGGATTACCCTGAGCGGCGACATGTCAATCACATTGCACCCTAAGCGTTCGGGCATTGCGCTCGGCGAAGTCACCGTCACAGCCTCGGAGTCGACAGGCATCACAAGCTCATCGCGTATCGGGCGCGACGCTATGGCTCATCTTCAGCCGACAAGTTTTACCGATCTTCTCGAATTGCTTCCGGGTGGCATGTCGAAAGACCCCGATATGAGTTCAGTCAATTCGATAGCCCTCCGGGAGACGGGAGTCAAGGGGGCGACAGGTGCCGACGTGACCAATCCTGATTATGCCGTGACATCGCTCGGCACACTGTTTATGATTGACGGCACACCGGTCAACGGCGACGCTAACCTACAGACAGTAGGCACCACATCCGACGCCACCTCACCCGACTATACCCGCAACACCACCAACCGCGGAGTCGACATGCGCACAATCTCTACCGACAATATCGAATCAGTCGAGATTGTGCGCGGCATTCCCTCGGCTGAATACGGCAATCTAACCTCCGGCCTGGTCAATATCAAACGTATCCGCCGCTCGACTCCGCTCTATGCCCGCTTCAAGGCCGACGAATACAGCAAATTATTCTATGTCGGCAAGGGGTTCGGCATACGTGGCCACGAACATGTGATAAATGCCGATCTCGGGTGGCTTGACTCCAAGAGCGACCCACGTAATTCGCTTGAGAACTACCGTCGCCTGACAGCCTCGGCCCGACTGAGTATGCGCTGGATACGTCCGGCTACAGTCACGTCATTCTCTTTCGGAGGTGACTTCACCGGCTCTTTCGACAATGCCAAGTCTGACCCCGACCTCTCATACCGGAAAGTCGACGAGTACCGTTCGGAGTATCGGCGCACATCGGTCACATCCGATTTCTCGATGAGATTCACTCACGGCTCACTGCTGAAAGGGATTCTCATTAATGCCTCGGGAAGCTACCAAAACGACAGACTGACACGTCGCAAGCAGGTGGCCCCACAACGTGCGTCGGTAGCGCCTACATCCATGGCCGAAGGAGTGAACGACGGCAGCTATCTGCTCGGCGAATATATCGCCGACTATCTTAGCGACGGCCGGCCAGTAAATATATTTATCAAATCACGCGCAAACGGCTCGCTTCCTCTCGGCAGCATATCCAACGACTGGAAACTCGGCGTCGAATATACTTTCTCAAAAAATTACGGACACGGCCAGGTATACGACCTCACACGTCCGTTGTCGGCATCCTGGACATCGCGTCCGAGAGCTTATCGTGACATACCTGCCCTACAGGTAGTATCGTCATTCATAGAGGAACAGGCTACAGTACCTGTCGGAGGAAACTCGGTAGAGATTCAGGCCGGCGCACGAACAATAAGCCTTGTAGGTCTTGACCGACGCTACTCACTGAACGGAAAGGTATACATAGACCCGCGCGCCAACATCGTATGGAATTTCCCTGCCATACGGATAGGCGACCGCAAGCTGAGGCTCCTCGCCGCCGGAGGATGGGGGCTCACTACCAAGATGCCGACAGTAGATTACCTGTTTCCTCAGGCGGCATACAACGATTTCGTGCAACTCAACTATTACGATGTTGCCAATCCGCGCGAACACAGCCGTGTGAGTCTGCGCACATATATCGACGATGCCACCAACTACTCGCTGCGCTCCGCACGCAATCATAAATGGGAAATACGCCTCGGAGCCGAACTCGAGGGGAACCGTATGTCGGTGACATATTTCCGGGAAAAGATGAACGACGGATTCCGTTATTCGTCATACTACGCGCCATACTCCTACCGCAAATACGATGCCTCGGCCATTAATCCGGCGCAGCTCGAAGCCCCACCGGCACTTGAGTCACTCCCGTATGAGGATGTGACAGTGCTCGACGGATTCCGACGCGCCACCAACGGTACCCGTATCGACAAGGAGGGTATCGAGTTCCAGCTTAACACTATGCGCATACCGGCAATCGCTACGGCGCTAACCGTCACCGGAGCATGGTTTCGCTCTACCTATTCCAACTCGCAGATGCTGTATGCAACAGTCACCGATGTCGTAGGCCAGACTCCCGTAAGCGACATGTATATCGGCCTGTACGACTATCGCGACGGACGTGTCAACGAACAGTTCAACACCAACTTCATGCTCGACACCCAGATTCCAAAGCGCGGACTCATATTCACCACCTCAATACAATGCATGTGGTGGACCAAATCGACACGTCTGCGCCAGAACGGCACTCCCGTCAGCTATCTGTCGGCGGCTGACGGTCTGTTGCATCCATACACCTCCGCCGATGCGTCAGACCCTGCACGACAGTTCCTCATAAAGCATTACAACGAAGATACATACCGCACATTCCGTGTACCACTGGCAGTCTATGTCAACCTCAAGGCCACCAAAAGTATCGGACGCTACCTCAATGTATCAATGTTTGTCAACAGGCTTTTCGACCACCTGCCGTCATACTATTCCAACGGTATACTGGTACGACGCTCCTCCGACCCGTATTTCGGCATGGAGCTTAACTTCACTATATGAAACATAATTGACCGATATGAAACATATATTACTTGCTTTACTGCCGCTGTTGGCGCTACTGTGCGGATGCGGCGATGACTCCCTGTCGGGCGCGGTTGACGTGGCCCGCGTTAACATACAGATTGAGCGCCCCTCCGACCTCGATTCCGATGCTGATGTGACGCGCGGCAATCTCTCGTTCCGTAACGTATCGTCGGGACTAACATCACAATGGCTCGAAGGCGACGATATCTCGGTAATGCCGGGTCTCTACGATATCGACTACTCGGCCGAGGTGAGACTTCCATCCGGCACGGTGACTCAACTGAAGGCAGCCCGACGCTCGGTGGTCCTTCCGGCTTCGTCCACGCCCGTAAATATCGTGATGCAGGCCTACAACAACCGCATCGCCGACGATCTGGTAATCGCCGAGGTATTCTTCTCCGGGACTCTGCAAAGCTCGGGCAACCAGTATTACGGCGACGACTATGTGAAGCTGTACAACAACACCGACCACGTGTTGTATGCCGACGGAATAACCCTATGGGAGTCTAAATTTACCACTGTCGACAAATACAACTATACTCCCGACATTCTTCCTGAAGCTGTCACCGTACAGGCCCTTTACACGGTGCCCGGCTCGGGCACCGACCATCCGGTTCTCCCGGGCGAATATTTCCTGCTCGCCGACACAGGCATCGACCACCGCACTATAAATCCCAACTCGTTTGACCTCTCGGAGGCTGATTTCGAGTGGTACGATGTATCGACCAAGCCCAACAATCTTGACATCGACTCTCCGACAGTACCCAATCTCGATAAATGGTATTGCTATACATTATCCTTCTTTGTGCTGCACAACCGCGGCTTCCGGGCCTACGGAATATCGCGCATACCTGTCGACCGCGACACATATCTGCGCGACTATCTGTATACCTACAATTACGACATCATAACCGAGGCGGGGGTGTTTCCGATGGAGACATCGGCATTCCGTATGCCCAACGAATGGGTTGTCGACGCAGTATGCTGCTCTGTGGCATCAAGATACGCATGGAACGTGGTGGATGCCTCAATAGACACGGGCTGGACGCATTGCGGCACTATCGACAAGGACAAGACACGCTATTTCCACTCGGTGCGCCGCAAAGTATTGTACATAAACGACAACGGCACACCTGTGCTGAAAGATACCAATGACTCGTCGGCTGACTTCAATCCCGACTGCATTGCTTCTGAAATCGAGCTTCAGGCTACTGCGGCCGATGCCAACGGCACTCCCTGCACTACTCTTACATTCGACGGGATAACACCCGTCACTCCCGACGCCGAAGCCGCCTACCGTCAAGCCAACCACCGATGAACCGCTATCTTCTTATCCTGCCAATATTGGTAGCCACTCCCGCCCTATATGCCTCCGACGAGACGGCCGACAGCATTGCCGCAACGGCAATATTGCAACGGCAACTGACTGTCGACGCACAGACCACAAGGTTTGTCAGCGCACCATATGCCTCTCCGGCGATGCGCCAGTTCCGACTTCCGTTTACCTACGGTACCGTAGGTGCGGGATGGCAAGGTGAATATATATCCGAGGCCGTCAATCCACAGACCGGAAGCGGAGAGCAATATGGATTTTTCAGTGCCGATGCAGAGCTGAAGAGCGGAACATCCACGCTGTGGGGCACAGCCGGCTATACCAACGGCATAATCCGGGATGTACGATACAACGAGACATCCGACATCAGCCTCACCTACCCTTACGTAACGGCAGATGAAGTGGGAGGTGACATGCGTGCCGAGCGATACAGTTTCTCGGGCGGCTACTCCGACCGCTACAGGCATATGGCATGGGGAGTATCGCTGTCGTATGATGCCGGTCTGTATTACCGCAATATCGACCCGCGTCCGCGCAATACCACCGGAACACTCGACATCGACGCAGGCGTGGCTTTGCGCACATGGGCCGACTACTATATCGGCCTGTCGGGAGCATATCGAAAGTACCGTCAGACCTGCGACCTCATGTTCATGAGCGAAACGGGAGAAGCCAAGGTGTATCATCTGACAGGTCTCGGCAACCATTACGCACGCTTCGCCGGCACAGGCTACTGCAATTATTACGACGGTGAGCGCTATCTGGCCCGGGTGACGCTGGTCAGAGCCTCGCGTACCGGCCTAAGTGTCGACGCCGAATTTTCTCGGTTCTTGTTCGACCATATCCTCAAAGACCTTAACCGTCTACCTATGGCCTCGGCCTGGCACAACGAGGCCCGGCTGCATGTCGCATGGCGTCACTCCGGAGAAAGCCACTCATGGGGGATAAAGACTGAGGGGGATTTATATCGCCGACATGGTTCAGAGAATATATTCGGCGATGCCGTAACGGGTACATACCCACAGATAGGCTCGCTTGAGATGTATGCCGACAACCTGCGGCAGATATCTGCCTCGATGTTCTACGAATTCACCGGCAAATCACTGACATGGAGCATTACCCCGGAGTGGGGATACACATACCGGTCGGAAGTTTACGCCTCTCCGGCCGCAAGCCGCAGGACTGAATCCAACAATGTAGCCATCACGGCAGCAATAGCCTCTGTCAATGCCGACAGATGGTACTGGCGCATCGAAGCATCCGCCTTTGTATCCGACGGCCTGAACCTTGGCACACTCCGTACCGGCTCCATATCAATGTCATTGAGCCGGCGCCTTCGTGCCGACCATGCCATAGGGATATCTCTGGGCTATCGCCACAGCGACTACACCGAAGGCCCCACCGCCAATGGCGGAAACGCCTCCATCCAATTTATCTTCTGACATAAACGCAATAAACAATCATTTACCGTCTTGTAAATTTATGAACATAAGAAAGATTCTACTGACAATCACGGCTATTGCCGCGTGCCTGTCGGCATCGGCATACACGGCTGTAAACGACACGGCAGTGCGTGTCGGCACACTCCCCAACGGACTCACGTATTATATCCGCCACAACACCGTGCCGGCAGGGTGCGCCGATTTCTTCCTCGCCAGAAACATGGGTTCGGTGGTCGAACGCGAGAATGAGCGTGGACTCGCCCACTTCCTCGAACACATGTGCTTCAACGGCACTGAACACTTCCCCGGCAACTCGCTGATATCATATCTCGAAACTCTCGGTGTAAAATTCGGAAAAAATCTCAATGCATATACATCGACCGACGAAACGGTATACAACATCTGCAAGGTGCCGTCAGGCCGCATGTCGGCAGTGGATTCATGCCTGCTGATACTGCGCGACTGGAGCTGCGCGCTCACCCTGTCCGACAAGGATATCGACGACGAGCGCGGTGTCATAGTGAACGAATGGCGTCACCGCAACTCGTCGGCCAACCGCATGCTGGAGAACGCTCTACCTACACTTTACCCGGGGTCAATCTATGGAGAGCGTATGCCAATAGGCAAGATGGAAGTCGTGGAAAACTTCAAGCCTAAAACCCTTAGGGATTTCTACCGAAGATGGCATCGTCCGGACAACGAGGCGATTATCATTGTCGGCGACATCAATCCCGACACAATCGAGGCTCGTATCGTATCACTCTTCTCACAGATAAAGGCCCCAAAAGGCGCCAGTAAAACGACTGCACCCACAGTGCCTGTAAGCGACAATCTTATAGTGTCATGCCAGACCGACCACGAACAGCCTGTACACATGGTACAGCTACACTTCCGTCACGATACACCCGATTATACCTCGGAATCCGATGAAATACGAGCCGCTCTTGTAAGCGACCTGATGCTCAACATGCTTGTCAATCGCTTTGACGAACTCGAGTCGGAGCCCGACTGTGCATTCCACCACATGGGTCTCGGCGACCGCAAGTATCTGATGTCGCGTCCGGCCCGTTCACTCATGATTCGCGGTCTGTGTCAGGCCGGACGCGAGGTAGAGAGCCTTACCGCATGGTACCGGGAGATGAAGCGCGCATTTGACTTCGGCTTCCTACCTTCTGAGCTTGAACATGCCAAAGCTCAGCTGTCGGAAACACTTGGAGCAGAACTGCGCAAAGCATCCCGCAAAAGCAACTCCGACTACGCGCGAGAGTACGTGCGCCACTACCTTGACGGCGGAGTGATTTCATCGGTCGAAAGCCGAGTGAACGCCAAGACAGAAATGATGCCCGAGATTACAGCCGATGATATCACTGCCGCACTGCGCTCGATAGTCAATCCGTCGGGACGCGGAGTGGTGATTCTGTCATATATGCCTGAAGAGGAGAACAATTTTGACGAGGATGATATGCGCGCGGCATTCCATTCGGTCAACGACCTGGCTCTGACTCCTTATGTCGACCGTGTGGTCGACGGCCCGATTCTCGAGTCGGAACCGCAACGAGGCGAAATCGCCCGAATTGACTCGCTGGGACGATTCGACGCCGTGCGCTATACTCTCTCCAACGGTATAACAGTGCTGGCGCGGCGCTCACCGGTGACTCCCGGACAAGTACTCGTCAGGGCTCTCAGCCCGGGCGGACTGTCGATGCAGTATACCGACAGTATCGTTCCTTCGCTCAAGATGCTTGAAGAAGTAATACCCATATCGGCTTACGGGCGTTTTTCAGCCAATGACTTGAAGCGCCGCCTTACAGGAAAGGATTTGAAAGTATCGGTAGAAATCAAGGAAACGGAGGAGAAAGTCGAGGCATCGGCGACAACTGCCACGCTTGCCGACGCATTCCGTCTCATGTACCTGCGTATGACCGACATACGCCCCGACCGCAAGGCTTATGAGTCTCTGGTGAAGACTCGCTCGGCACAGTTGCGCAACATGATGCGCAATGCCATACAGATAATGGGCGACTCCATACACCGCAATGTGTACAACCATCACCCGCTTGGCGCCAAGACTATCGCCGCGACTGTCGAAGCAGCCGACTACGACACTATGCTCGGCCTGTATCGTGACCGTTTTGCCGATTGCAGCGACTTCACCTACTATGTGACCGGCGATTTCGCCCCCGACTCTCTCGCCGATCTGCTGGAACGATACGTGGCCTCGCTGCCAGCCGCCGGACGCCGGGAATATCCACGTGAGATGGGCTACCGTTATACTCCGGGCGACAAGGAAATACGATTTACAGCCGAGATGTCGACACCGCAGTCGGTTGTATATACCTTCCGCCATGCAGCATTACCCTATACGATGGAAAATATTGTGGCGGCACGGGCATTCGGCCAGATATACAAATCGCGTCTGCTCGCCGAATTGCGCGAGAAAAGAGGGTGGACCTACTCAATCAATTCCCACTGTTCGGTAGTGCCTGATATGAACGGAATCGACGGACCGACATTCCTCCTGCCTGTATATGTGAAGGTGCCCGATGGTAAAGAGAATGAAACATCGCGCATCGTCGATGACATACTCGCCGGAATCGCCACCGATGGAGTCACCGCCGAAGAACTCGGAAGAGTGCGCGAAAACGCACTGCGCGACAACAATGAGGCTGAGACCGACAACTCCTACTGGCTTGCCGTACTTAAAGTATTTGACCGTGACGGGGTGGACTACCCTGCCGAATATACCGATGCATTCCGCGCCCTCACTCCCGAGGCAATACGCAAGTTCGCATCTGAAAGCATACTCCCCTCGTCGCGGATGAAAATAATAATGACCCCTGCCACCTCCGCAGAGTCGTCAGCCAATTGAAATACCGGGGACTTTTCTATAAATAGCAGATGCCCTGCGAAGCCATTCGAGACTTCGCAGGGCATCTGCTATTTGTTCAAGTAATCTCTCTCTTATACGACAGAAAATGTCATTAAAGAGGGGCGACAGCTATTAGTTCTGGGGATTTACGTCGACAATCTCAACGTCAAATACAAGCATCTGGTTGGGACCGATGCCGGCTGCGGGCTGGCCGTTTACACCATAACCGAGCTTACCGGGGATATAAAGAGTCGCCTTTCCACCCTTTTTGAGCATCTTCAGACCCTCACCGAAACCGGGCACTACGCCACGGGCCATGAAGCGGGCGGGATTGCCCTTGCTTGAGTCAAACTCTTTGCCATCGGTAAAACGTCCGGTGTAATTGACAAGCAGAGGGGTATTGTCGCCGATAGCCTCGCCTTCGCCTTCTTTCTCAATCTTATAGTAGAGACCTGTCTCGCTCTTCTTGATGGCGGGGTCGGTCTTCATAAGGCCGGCCATGTACTCCTCGCCGGCCTTGATGTTGGCCTGCGATTCGGGAGAATTTTCTTTCTCGGCATTCTTGCGTTCCTGTGCGGTCTGCTCGGCACGCTGTGCACAGTTCTGGAACTGCTGCTGCATTGCATCCATCTGAGGCAGAGAGTCGGCAAGAAGGGCTTTCTTGAACTCAGCCATCCACTGGGCTGCGTCAACATTCATGCCAAGTTCTTTCATTGCATATGCACGCTGCTGAGCCAGACGCACACCCATGCTCAGACCCTGAAGATAGCTTTGGTCGGCAGTATCGGCGAGAATGGCAGTCTGCACACCGCGCAGGAAAGCCTCCTTGTCGACCTTTACTCCGGCTGGTGCAGCCTGAAGCATCTGTGCGGCCTGTCCGCCGGCCACATATCCCCATGCTGTAGTCAGAGAGTCATTGAGGGCCTGCTCCTCGGGAGAGAGTTTCGAGCTGCTGTTGCCGCCACAGGAAGTGGCTGTGCCCACAAGCATAGCTGCTGCTCCGAGGGCAAAAATCAGTTTCTTCATAATTGTATATTTTCTATAATCAGATTAATTGTTTACCTTGATAAGTTCCACATCAAAGATCAGAGTGGCATTCGGGCCGATGACATTTCCGGCACCGTTGGGTCCGTAAGCAAGATTAGAGGGGATAAACAGACGCCACTTAGCACCCTCCTTCATCATCTGAAGAGCCTCGACCCAACCGGGGATAACCTGTGTCACACCGAATGTGGCGGGCTCGCCACGCTCTACCGAGCTGTCAAACACTGTGCCGTCGATAAGTTTGCCGGTATAGTGCACAGTAACACTGTCGGTGGCGGCAGGCATCTTGCCGGTGCCTTCCTCAAGCACCTCGTACTGAAGACCGGAAGCGGTAGTCTTTACCTCCACACGCTTGCCGTTCTCATCGAGGAATGTCTTTCCGGCGGCAGCGTTAACCTCGCCCATCTTCTCGGCGGCGGCACGCTGCTCGGCTTCCATCTTTTCAAAGAACTCCTTAATCTCCTTCTTGGCCTCGTCGTAAGTCATTTTGGGAGCTGCGCCCTCAAACACTGCGGCAACGCCGTCGGCGAAATCCTTAACATTAATAGTCTTAATGCCGGAAGCCTGAAAATTGTTGCCCATGCTCAAGCCGAGAGCATAGCTTATACGGTCTAATGAATTGTCCATATCTTAAATCTATTTATTTTGGTTATATATTTTCGAAAATAATACGCTCGTCATTCTCCTTTTGCATAAAGAATCATAACGGTATATTCCCCACAAATTTAACCATAATATTTGAATTGTCAAATTCGGCCGCTACCGGCGCTGTAATATACAACGTTGATAACGTCCAAATGGTTGACAATCAATCGCGCGTGGAGCCCTGTCGGAAGAATGTGATTGAATCCTTAAGGCATTCAATCGAAACGACAGGCACACCGTCAGTCATCTACATACGCCATCACTAAAGGCAATGAGCCATATCCGTGTATATGGAATTGGGAAGGTGATGGGTGGGTATATGGAATGGTGATGGGTGGGCGGATGTCCGGCTGGGGCTGCGATGGCAACCCAACGCGTCAGCGCACAGCCACTCTGGGGGCGTTCACAACGTTAGCCTATGTAAGCTCCGCGTTAGCGGTGCGCAGCCACAGGTTAAGGCACAACCATCCGTCATGCCCGGCGTAGCCCAGCGACTAATCCCCGGGCTACGCCGACAATCCGGCAGAACAACCGGATTCCATTCGGCAGATTAACCGACTTTACTTCTCTGCGCGGAAAGTGGATGCCGGCAAGCCGGCTGAGTTTACAAGATTGGCGCGAGTGAACGGTTGCCATGCATAACGTATATAGCGTGGGGAGGCCACCTTTTCGCTGTAGACTTTCAAGCGCCCGTCATCCGTCACTTCAGCGACAGCAGGGTAGTACAGTCCTTCGGTAGCGGCAAGTTCAAACGTACGCAAGGGCGCCCCGTCGGAACTTGTCATGCCGTCGCCATAATCAAAGTCGACATACACTGCGTCGGCACAGAAATCTGCGCTCCTGAACAACGGACCGCATGGCACAGTGGCCGTCAATCCATAAGTGTCATGCAATGCCAGGCGTCCAAGTCTCTCGCCGATGGGCTGCTTATTGACAGGGTGCACATCGAGCGAATCACCCCAGTCGCTTGACACCGCCATAGCGGTATGAGGGATTTTCTCCATCATCCTGCGCTGGCTGTCGCGAAACCATGGCCAGGACGGACGGTCGATACTCGAGAGCTGTACATAATAGAAGGGCATACTGTCGTTCTCCCATGTCTTGCGCCAGCTGTCAATCAGCAAGGGAAAGAGGCGCTCATGCGCCTCGCTGTTATGGGCATTGGATTCACCCTGATACCAGATTACCCCCTTTATAGGATAACTGTCAAGGGGAAGGATACCCGACTCGTACAGGTAGCATGGTTCGTAAGGATGTCTCTGCTTCGACTTGTTTTCAGCCAATCCTACATTGAGAGCGGCACGCCCACGTACCCAGTCCTGGATAAAATCGTTGTTGGTCCAGTCTCTCAATATCTCGGGGAATCCATACTCAAGAGCGTTGCGGCTTATCCATGCCTCAGTGGGCGAGCCGCCTATGGCATTACATATCAGACCGACCGGCACATTCAGACTGTCGCGCAGCATCTTACCGAAATAATATGCCACGGCAGAGAAATCGGATGCATTGGCGGCAGTAGCCGGTTTCCATTCCGCGCTACGGTAATACTGGAGATGGTTGAGCGAATCAAGCACCGATGCATCCCACTGCACAGGGTCGGTGCGCCAGCGCGCCTTCATGTCGTACAGACGCAACTGATTGTCAGCGCATCCGCTGTCATCGCCGGGAGCTGTAGCCGACTGGCGCAGCATAAATTCCATATTCGACTGTCCGGAGCAGAGCCATACCTCACCGACAAGCACATCGGAGTATTTCAGAGACCTGGAAGGGGTGGATATCATAAGCTCGTACGGACCTCCTGCTTTCATCGGAGGTAGAGTGACATGCCATTTGCCGTCATTGGCCGCAGTGGCGACGGCCTTCACGCCGTTGACGGCAACCGTTACTTTCTCTCCTGCATCGGCAATGCCTTGGATAAGCAACGGCTCATCACGTTGCAACACCATATTATCAGTATAAACGGGCGACATGGCCAGGCCGCCGTAATCGCCTGTAATGGCGGAGTAAACAGTTTTTGCAAGGATGGCAGCACCTTCTGCATCGGGATGCACAGCATCGGGAAAGAGCTGAGGATAGGGATACAGCGGCGCATGGAAATCGATTAACTCCACTCCGGCATATCCGGCTACAGTCTCAATCGCCGACTGTATCTCGCCATGCCAGTCGCGAGTGCCCGAAAGGAAACGCGGATGACAGTCGGCAATCGGAGTCATGCGTGCGATTATCACTCTTGCCTTTGGATTAACCTGACGGAGTGTGTCAATCAGGCTCAGATAATCACCGACGAAGAAATCGCGGTAATTAGGCCAGTTGCGCGGATCGGTGTCATTAATACCAAGATGTATCACCACAATATCGCCGGCAAAATCGAGCGCATCGACATATTCCTGCTGACGGGTATACGGACGATGCCCCTTGTTGAGTAGTGTCGCTCCCGGCTTACCGAAATTGCCTACGATATAACCGTCGCCGAGCATTTCCTGCAACCGCACCGGATATGCCTCCGTGTCACGGTCGGCCAGTCCGGTACCATAGGTGATACTGTTGCCTACACATGCCACCTTTATTTTATCTTTAGCAAAAGACAGCTGACAGCATAGCAGACAGATAATCAATGATAATATCCCTGTATTTCTTATCATACAATTATTCCTCATCAACATAAGGCTTTACAATTCCTACCCATTTTTTGTATCCTTTTCCAAGCAGATGGAGGCCGTCATTGGTATACTTGATATTCATCTTGCCTGTGGTATTGTCAATGAAATGGGAGTAGAGGTCGATATATTTTACTCCACGGTCGGCGGCAAGACGCACAAGGCCTTTGTTTATCTCGGGGACAACCTGCCAGCGCGAGGTATGTCCGTTGAACATCTTATAATGGTCGGATACGGGAAGTACGCTTTGGAGATATATCTTAGTAGAGGGTGAGTCTTTACGGATTTTATCAACAATCATGCCTATACGCTCCACAATCGTGTCGGCAGAGGCGCCACGATCTACATCATTTATGCCGATAAGAAGAAATATCTTTGCCGGCGACCCTTTCAGTATCGCATCAAGTCGGTCATACACTCCCATGCATACATCACCACTGATGCCACGGTTCTTGACATGCGGATTGTCAAAAAGCTCGGCCCACTCGCCACCGTTGGTAATGCTGTTTCCAAGAAATATTATGTCGGAAGATGTGACCGGAAGTTCCTCAAAAAGAGTGGCACGCTGGTAATAGAATGTTGAATATTTACGCTCCTGCGCATGAATAGACGAAGCAAGGGCCAAGATGGCCATTAAAAAAAAGAGTTTTTTCTTCATGGTTTATTTCTATAGCTTATTTTCAAATGCAAAGATATTAAAACTATTTTTAATCCGGCACTCCGTTATAAAAAAGACAGATGGCCTAAGGCATTTACCGTAGGCCATCTGTCTTTTTATTATTCCGTAGTATCAGCCGCGCTTACGCTTTCCGAAAGTGAAGTTTATGCCAAACTGTACATTGAAATTTACATTGCCCACAGGGATATACTGCTCGGTGACCTTGAAGAACTGGTAGTCACTGCCGAGGAACAGGTTGAATCCCGCCGGATGGAAGTTGATGACCCATCCCAGAGAGCTGCCAAACGACGAAAGAGCGTAGTTGGCCGACAGGTCAAACCATCCGCAGGGAATGATGTTGGCGGAAATGCGGCCCTCAGTCCAGGAATACATGCCGTCGATACGCTGGGTAAGGAGCAGACCGCCTACGAGCCCCTTCCAGACAGGAGCGGTATAGGCTGCACCCACACTTATGGTAGTGCCGAGGCCTGTAGTACGCTTTGCTCCTGTCTCTGTGCGGTGGAAGTTGAGGCATTCCTCCATATCGTCGCCGAGTTTCTCAAACTGATTGCCAAGTTTGTTTTCCTCGTAATTTGGGTCGGAAGAATCTACAGCGATATCCTGGAAGCCGTCGAATGTCCATGTAGTGGATGGAGTCTGACCTTTTATCACATTGTTCCAGCTCATCATGCCGAGGTCGAGCACTGCGGCGCTCAACTCGAGGTTAGGAAGAAGCTGATATGTGGCGCCGAGGTCAAATCCAAGACCAAAACCCGACATACCGAAGCTGTCGTAGTCGATATCACCCCATTCCACCATATTGGCGTCAGGCGAAGAGGCCGACTCCTTGCCGAGCTCATACTTTGTGGGCACACGCAATCCCTTGCCCGCAGCAATGGCCATCTCACCCTGTGCCTTTATCTGCCATATCTGGTCGCTTAAGGTTATATCCATATCGCTGATGCGGGCGTTGACATTGGCTCCGCCGAGGAGCACCTTCACCTTGGCCCCGACACGGAGGTCTTTGGTAATAGCACGGCTATGGCCAAAAGCAATCTCACCTATCACCTTGGCATTTATGCCAAGGTCTTTGAAGTTATAATGGGTCGACGGGCCTGTCATGCCGCGCTTCATAAAAGCAAGCATATCCTTGGGAATCACCAGCGACGCACTTTCGCGCACGCTGATGCCCACGGTATTGTAGCCGCCGAATCCGCGGAATCCGAACGACAGAAGATTGACGCTTGCCGACTGGGTAAAGTGGTTGCGATCCTTTAATTTGCCGAGGAATTCATCGGTCCCGACAGTCGGACTCATGAATGTGGTGAGCCGGCCGCCGCCGACAGGATAAAGGAATGTGCTGAGGCCGATATTGCTGTTGAGGCCTATGTTTAACCCACCGAGAGCCGGGATGGCCACATAGCCGCGCTCAGGAGCAAGCGCCGGATTGAGCTCATGGCGGAAATTGTAGCCCGGCAGAAAGTAAGCCGAGCGGAGTGCCTCCTGTGCGGAGGCGGTCAATGCAGTCATCGCCACGACAGCGACTGCCATTGCCTTATATATAGTATGCTTCATTGCAAGTTGATGGTTGAAGGTTAGTCGTTGAGGTCTACAATTATGCCGCCGGCGATAGTCACACTCAGCTTGCTGATGGTAAGAGCCTGCGATTCATTGAGCGGCTGGCCGACAATGGGACTGTCTGCCGCGAATGTATATTCGATACCATCGAGACCGGCGAGATTGGCCACTTCGCTTACAAGCTCTACGGTAAATGAACTCTGGCTCGGCGACGACAATGTGCCTGCCGCGATATTCCCGGTAACATTCACACGGATGTCGCGTGAGCGGTCGCCGTTGGGGTCATCCTTGAAGATGGCTCTCACCGAGGGAGTCATCGACAGGGGGATTGTATTCGTGGTCTGTGCGGAAATAATCACACGCTTGAAGTTGTAGTCCTCGAGGTCTTCGTCCCATCCCTCTTCCTTATCGGAATATGTGAATGTAAGCGCCGGTCCGAAAGCGAGCGGGGCAATGACTTCGTTGGCGGTAGTAAACGAGTAGTCTCGCCCAAGTACAAACTCAACCGGCTGCTGCACTACAGCTACCTGACAGTCGGCAACCTCGATATAGTCGGGAATAGTGGAAATCAAATTGGTAAGATCTGATGAGGTGACATTGCCGGTAATATCATTGCGATTGCCCTGTCCGGTACGTGATATACATATTACATTATGTCCGGGGACCACGCGTATGCCGCCGACATTGACACTGGCGAGCAACCCCTTCTCATTGGAAACAGAGCGCAGCGTGACATTGATGTCGGCCGATACTTCCGACGAGTTATCGACGGTAAGATATATCTGCGGATTGTCGATATCAAGATTGGACGAGCCGTCGTTGAGAAAATCCGGAATATCGTTGATGGCAAATGAGGTGTTGTCGATAGTGACAGTAGGATTTACCACGCCCTCTATGCTCTTAATCACAGCCGAGCTGAGTGAGAATGAGGTGTTTATATTAAACGAGACATCTCCTGCCGGAACCGACACGCCCGACACTTCAATCTCGCCGGTAGTGGTGACTTTTCCGTCGAAGATAAAATTGTGGTTTACAAGCCCCTGTCCGGAGGGCAAACGAGAGCAGTCCATGCCGGTAATACGGATTACCAGATCAAGGCTGCTGACAGTAGCGTCGGCGTTGAATACCAGGTCGCTCCCCTCGAAAGCACAGTCAACGTTGGCCGACACAACCTCAAGCGAGAGTGACGGGTCGAATGACACGCGGAAACCACGCTTGATTTTAGCGTCTATCCGACTGTTGTTCATACCTACCCACATGTTGAACACGCCTCTGATATCGGTACCGATACGGTTAAGGCTTACAAGGTCGCGGTTTACACCGGATTCGCTCATGTGCACGGTATTCTCGATTGCATCGATTTTCTGCACGAGCCCCGAAGATGTCGCGTTCCCACCGATAAGAATACCGAATGTAGGCAGAGTGACACCGGCTGGAACTGTAAAATTGACAGGTATGGACTGGTTGGCTCCCGCAGCCGACAGATTCGTGATTACTACCTCGTCGACGGAGAATGTAGTGCTGCTGCCGCTACCGCTCTGAACGAGCACATAATCGCCCGCCGACAGTCCGTAAAGAGCTCCGTCGGGTCGTATCGAGCTGCTCCCATCATCGGGTAGATTCATGATTTTCTTCATGCTGTAGGGCGCGACACTGCTTGGCGGGAGGGTTAGATTTCCTCCAAACTCCATTGTCATATCGATATCCTGGGACAGATCGTAACCATGGTCTACGCATCCCTGCATCCCGAACATCGCTCCAATAGCCATAAGGCTATAGATACCTCTGTGATAATGCATTTTTAATGGTTTATATTTATTAAATTTATAAAATTTCCGTTGCAAATTTAATATATTCCAACTAAATCACATAAAGTAATCTAATTTTTTCCTTGAAAAATATCATTATTAATACATTTATGCAAAATATAGTTAAAGCAACATCTGCCGGGCATCTCCTTTCACGATTATCATTAAACAAGCTCTTTTTATATGTTATCCAAAATTTCAGCTATCAAATCGCACAAATGTGCAATAGTTTTCATAACTTTGCGCTACACACTCATCCTCTCACCTCAACAATTATAATATGAATATATTACGACAATTATTTATAGTGAATGTTGGATTTATATTGTCGATAGTGGCACTATTCCTTTTCGGAATGATACCGGCAAACGCCACAGAAGTAACCGTAGGCGGAGCGCGTACAGAAATATATGCCCCGATGCTGTCGGGGAAAAAGGTAGCGCTTCTGTCAAACCATACCGGAATTCTCCCCGACGGACGCCATACTCTCGACGCCATGCTCGGAGCAGGCGTTAAAGTAACCCGACTGCTATCGCCTGAACATGGATTCAGAGGGACAGCCGATGCCGGCGAACATGTATCGGCCGGTATCGATGCGCCAACCGGGCTTCCGGTCGTGTCGCTATATACCGGAGGGAGCACGGGGCTCCCACAAGGCGCTCTTGATGGAATCGATGCCGTAGCCATCGACCTGCAGGATGTAGGAGTGAGGTTCTACACATATCATATAACAATGATAAAGGTAATGGAAGGGGCCGCCAAAGCCGGCATTCCGGTAATCGTGATGGATCGCCCCAACCCGTTGGGATGGATTGTAGACGGCCCGGTGCTCGACATGAAACTCCGCTCCGGAGTCGGGCGTCTGCCTATACCTGTCGTACACGGAATGACCATGGGCGAACTGGCTCTCGCCGCCAATGGCGAGGGGTGGCTCGACGGAAATCTGAAGTGTGACCTCACCGTTGTGCCTTGCCTGGACTATACACATGCCACACGCTACAACCTGCCGGTAGCTCCATCACCCAACCTGCGCTCGACCAAGGCCATCGGCCTGTATCCGTCACTATGCCTCATGGAGGGTACGACAGCAAGCGTGGGGCGCGGCACCGACTCCCCGTTCACCATATACGGACATCCCGATATGGAGCCCCGTGGATTTTCATTCACTCCCCGCAGTATGCCCGGAGCCAAGCAGCCGCCTCATTTGGGAAAGGTATGCCAGGGAGTAGACCTGCGCGGCATATCCGACGCCGACGCTCTCAACACGGGATTTGACCCAGCCTATGTAATCGATGCGTATTCCCACATGCAGAGGGGTGCCGACAAATTTTTCAGCCGATTTTTTGACAAACTCGCAGGAAATGCATCCATACGGAGAATGATTCTGCTCGGCACTCCTGCCGATAAAATCAGAGACTCATGGGCCGATGAAGTATACAGGTTCAAGCAGCTGCGCCATAAATATCTACTCTATCCGGAAAAATAATACTACCTTGAATATACCATGTCACGCGATCTTTTCTCACGCTACATATGGCTCATCGACACAATAAAGCGCTATGGAGCTCTCACCCGCGAGCAAATCAACCAGTTATGGATACGCTCGTCATTCTCCAACGGCGAACCGATGCCGAGGCGTACGTTCTATGCATACCGCAATGCCATAGAAGAACTGTTTAAAGTCAACATCGAATGCAATCCGTCGACATTCGAATATTTCATAGCTCACGACGACGAGCACCACGAGAGTGTGATGAACTGGCTGCTCAACTCAGCGTCGATAGGCAATCTGCTGAATGATGCACGCGATATAGGCGACAAGATATTTCTTGAAAACGTGCCTTCGGCCAGACAGCATCTGTCAATCGCAGTCGACTCTCTGAAGGAACGCCGTCAGATAAAATTCTCGTATCATCCCTATTCGCGCATAAATCCTACTCCCGACATCGTAGTAGAACCTTACTTCCTGAAAATATTCCGCCAAAGATGGTATCTGACAGGACGTAATGTAAAAGAGAACACAATCAAGACATATGCACTCGACCGCATGTCGGAGGTGACCCTGCTGACTACACTGTATGAAATTCCCGACGACTTCAATGCCGAGGCTTATTTTCACGACAGTTATGGTATAGTGTTCGACGAAGGTGAGGTAAAGCGTGTGGCTCTGCGCACCGACTCCCGTCAGGCGAAATACTTCCGCTCGGTACCGCTACACCATTCCCAGCAGGAGGTCATACACGACAGCTACTCGATATTCTATTTCAAAATAAAGCTCACCCCCGACTTCGTGCAGGAGATACTGTCATATGGTCCGAAAGTGACTGTACTGTCTCCGCCCGAACTACGGGCCATAATGGTCGACTCGCTCAAAAAGACACTCGACACATATGCCGACACGTCTCTGTTTCCGGAGCCGTGACATCGTGATGTGCAGGCATGATTCAGAGCCCGCTTAAGAGTCGCTCCGATAATATATTAAACATGCTTTATAGCATGCTCCTGTAATGACACGCCTATTTTATCGGAACTTTTCATTATATTTGCATCTCTGACCAGTCAGTATATATCACGCCTAAACACATATGACAAAAGAAGAACGCCACTCATTAATTATCGACACCCTTATCAAACACGAGTCGATTATGGTATCCGACCTGTCGTCGCTACTGGCAGTGTCGGCCGTAACAATACGCAAGGACCTAACAGAACTTGAAAAGGAGAACAAACTTTACCGTAGCCATGGAAAAGCAATTCTGATTAATCCTTATATCAACAACCGTTCGGTCAACGAAAAGGAAAAACTATACCGTGAGGAGAAGAAACTCATCGGAAAGGCTGCCGCATCACTCATCACAAAGGACGATTCGGTAATCATCGCATCGGGCACCACTGTGCTCGCAATGGCGCGCTCCATACGTCCTATCCATAAACTGACCGTGATATCGGCATCGCTTCAAGTGTCGGAAATCCTCGGAAGCAACGAAGCCATCGAGATAGTACAACTCGGCGGCTCGCTGCGCCACAGCTCGCTGTCGACTGTAGGAAAATATGCGGAAGCTCCTTTGGCCGATTTCTCTTGCAGCAAACTGTTTCTCGGAGTCGACGGCATCGACCTGGAATTCGGCATCACAACCACCGACATCCGTGAGGCCGACCTCAACAAAGCCATGATGCGCTCGGCACAAAAGACCATCGTGCTGGCCGACTCTTCCAAATTCCGCCGTCGCGGATTCAGCAAAATCGCAAACATGGACGAGATTGATCTCATCATAACTGATTCACGCATCTCTGACAAACTGGCCCAGCGCATCGAAAGCCTAGGCATTGAACTCACAATTGTGCCCGATGAAAATCACGACATCCGTGCGCTTGCGATAGCCAACACCGACAATCTGGCAGTAGGAGAAGCCTGACGCAACGCTGCCGCACAGGCCAGCACAGTGGCTCCGGTAGTCACCACATCATCAACTATAAGCAGATGCAGCCCGTCGATATCGCCGGGCCGCACTGTTTTATAGAGCGACTGGGCGTTCTGCCATCGCCCGAACCCTCCGCGACGTGTCTGCGAGGAGTGGCCATGTGCTGCGACAAGATTGTCGAACATAGGTAGACCGGTGGCATCCTGCACACCGCGCGCCACCCACTCGGCCTGATTAAACCCACGGCGCATCCTTTTCAGGAAATGCATCGGCACAGGCAATATACCGTCGATTCCGTCGAAAAATCCCTCACGGTGCAATCCCGCGGCATACCTCCGTGCAAGCCACCTCATTATCACGGGCCGGCCATGATATTTGGCATGCTGTATCAGGCGTGCATATGCCGACCCTCGGTCATAGTGGCAGTAGGCCACAGCGCGCTCGACAGGAACAGTGCCGACAAGTCTTTCCTCAAGTGGGTTGGGCGACATGAGATGCATGTGGGTCTGGGGCAGAGCGCTACGGCAATGGAGGCACAACACCTCCTCACCCGCAACAAGAGAGCGCCCGCATACCGCGCATACGTGTGGAAACACAAGGTCAGCCACATAGGCTGCGGCCCTGTCAATCAGACTCCCCGCCATACACTTCGGCCTCATCGGCAATCTGCATGGCCGCCTCACGCACAGCGCGGGCAGCCAGCGACGGTTCATATCCTGCGCTCACAAGCGATCTCAACACCTTGGTGCCACCCTCATAACCGGCCTCCACTCCACCCAGGCGCAACAGACGCGCACATGCGGCATGAAGCAGTCCGGCATAATATCTGTCCTGGTCAATCTCCTCATCCACGGCCTCCTTGGCCATATCCGAGGGTATGCGTTTTGCAGCAAGCCCCATGAGAATCTTGCGCCGCCCCCAGTGGCTGAAAAGCCATTTGTCACGCACATAGGCATGGGCAAAACGCTCGTCGTCGATATACCTGCGCTCCTTCAGGCTCGAAATTATGCTGTCGATATCCTCCGGGCCTATACGCCACGCATAGAGCTTGCGGCGCACCTCTTCGGTACATCTCTCTGATTTTGCACAAAGCGCCTCCAGGCGTTCCAGAGCCTTGTCGGGCGATATTTCAGTCTTCTTGCTTATCATACAGGGAATATGGGATTCATGACTCGTGTTTATACCGGAATTGTATCAGACTCGTGGATATTGTTTTACCGATAATCCATATAATCATTCTTTACGGGCCGAGGCAAAGCGTGTGAGTCCGGCAAAATCGCGGTAAGATGTCACATCGGTAAGTCCGGCATCGCGCATACAGCCGATTACTTTCTCTGCACCGGCAGGGTCAAGCTCCACATAAAGCATGCCTCCGGGAAGCAACGCTCCGGAAGCATACGTCGCAATCGGGCGATAGAACTTCATCGGGTCGGCGTCGGGCACAAACAGGGCCAGACCGGGCTCGTAGTCGAGCACGTTACGGTCCATCCCCTTGGCATCGCTCTGAGGTATATATGGAGGGTTGCTCACTATTATATCATACTCCGGGGCGGCAGGCGTCTTCATGGAAAGCAAATCGGACTGAGCGAAGTCGACTCTGACATGCTGCGCCAAAGCATTCTCACGCGCTACGCCGAGCGCCGCATCCGATATGTCGACAGCATCCACCCGGGCAAACGGGAGTACGCGTGCAAGCGTCACGGCTATACATCCCGAGCCGGTACAGAGATCCATTACGCGCAAATCGCGTCTGTCGCCCCAACGGTCTACAATCATATCGACGAGCTGCGCGGTCTCGGGGCGAGGAATAAGCACATCGGGCGTAACCTTCAGTTCAGCGCCATACCACTGCGTATGTCCATATATATATTGTATAGGCTCCCCGGCGAGCAGACGTGCCGCAACTCTGTCGATACGCATCAGAGTCTCCGGCATAACCTCTTCATCACGCCGCAACACAACGTTGACCGGCGAGAGCCTCAACGACTCCTCAAATATAATTTTCGTCATAGCACCAGCCTCTCCGTTGCCGTAGCGCGGGGAAAGAGCATGACGGAGTGCATCAGCAAGCGCTCCTATCGTGGCCTTATCCGGTAATATCCGCTTTTCCATATCAATTGTTTTTCTGAACCTGACAGGTTACATTTACAAAGATAACAAATTGCCGACGTTTCCGTATGCACGGATTCCAGCAATTTTCCCCAAAAAGGGTTACACACCCGACATGTGTACATATCCGGCATGTAGAGGACCATCCTATATAAAAAAAGCAGCGCGAATACCCTTGCGGGCATCGCGCTACCATTGCGTTTATTCTCGTAGAGCAAGATATTACTTGCCTGCGAGCTTCTCCTTGAGAGCGGCGAGCTCCTGGAGGTCGCCGAGAGTTGTCTTCTCGATGGGAGTGTTGAGCACGGGCTGCTCCTCACGACGGCTGTTCTGACGACGTGCCTTGCGTGCCTCGTTCTTCTCGGCCTTAGCCTCATCCTCGAAGATACGGCTGTGGCTGAGGAAGATACGCTTGTTGTCCTTGTTGAACTCGATAACCTTGAAGTCGAGCGTGTCGCCAACCTTGGGCATAGAGCCGTCCTGCTTAACGAGGTGCTTGGGAGTAGCGAAGCCTTCCATACCGTGGTCAAGTGAGATAACGGCACCCTTGTCCTGCATCTCAACGATAGTACCTTCCTGGATGCTGCCGGGGGTGAAGATAGCCTCAAGTCCTTCCCAGGGATTATCCTCGAGCTGCTTGTGTCCGAGCGACAGACGACGGTTGTCCTTGTCGATTTCGAGAACAACAACTTCGATTTCTGCGCCGAGCTGAGTGAATTCAGAAGGATGCTTAACCTTCTTGGTCCAGCTGAGGTCAGAGATGTGGATCAGGCCGTCAACGCCCTCCTCGATTTCAACAAATACACCGAAGTTGGTGAAGTTGCGAACCTTGGCAGTGTGCTTAGAGCCGATGGGATAGCGTACTTCGATATCTTCCCAGGGATCCTTCTTAAGCTGCTTGATGCCAAGCGACATCTTGCGCTCGTCGCGGTCGAGGGTGAGGATTACGGCCTCTACCTCGTCGCCTACCTTCATGAAGTCCTGAGCGCTGCGGAGGTGCTGGCTCCACGACATTTCGCTTACGTGGATAAGACCCTCTACGCCGGGGGCGATTTCAACAAACGCACCGTAGTCGGCCATAACCACTACGCGGCCGTTGACCTTGTCGCCAACCTTGAGCTCTGAGTCAAGAGCATCCCAGGGATGGGGCTGGAGCTGCTTGAGACCGAGGGCGATACGCTTGCGCTCGTCGTCGAAGTCGAGGATTACAACGTCGAGTTCCTGGTCAAGCTTCACTACCTCTTCGGGGTGGCTTACGCGGCCCCAGCTCAGGTCGGTGATGTGGATCAGGCCGTCTACGCCGCCAAGGTCGATGAACACACCGTAGGTGGTGATGTTCTTCACTACGCCCTTGAGCACCTGGCCGCGCTCGAGCTTCGATATGATTTCTTTCTTCTGCTGTTCCAGCTCGGCCTCGATGAGCGCCTTGTGGCTGACAACAACATTCTTGAATTCCTGGTTGATCTTAACGACCTTGAACTCCATGGTCTTGCCCACGAAGATGTCGTAGTCGCGGATAGGCTTCACGTCGATCTGTGAGCCGGGGAGGAAGGCCTCGATGCCGAATACGTCGACAATCATACCGCCCTTGGTGCGGCACTTGATAAAGCCCTTGATTACCTCGTCGTTCTCCAGAGCCTGGTTGATACGCTCCCAGCTGCGCGACATGCGTGCCTTGCGGTGAGAGAGGATCAGCTGACCCTTCTTGTCTTCCTGATTCTCGATGAATACCTCTACTGTATCGCCTACCTTGATGTCGGGATTGTAGCGGAATTCGTTTACAGGGATGATGCCGTCGCTCTTGTAGCCGATGTTAACCACTGCCTCACGCTTGTTAAGGGCGATGATGGTACCTTCGATTACTTCTTTGTCCTTTACAGTGTTGAGCGACTCGTCATAAGTCTTGGTGAGTTCTTCGCGGCTCTTGGTGCCTTTCTGTTCGCCTTTTTCATAGGCTTCCCAGTCGAAGTCCTCGATGGGTGAAGTTTTAATTTCTTCGTTCATTAAAAAGGTTAATAAAATAAGTTAATTAATTGTACGCAACCCACAGGCGGCACTTCACCGGCATGAGCCGTGTCGACGTGCCTCCGAACGTCACCAATCCCTCTGCGGAACCGGCCATGACGTTCATCGCGTCAACACCCTGCCCAGTCGCTGACAAGCACCATCAGGCACTCTTCGCCCCCTCTGCATTGCGTCCCGCAAAGTTACTACATAACTTTCGTTTACACAAATACTTCCACCCTAAATTAATAATATTAGGCACAAAATATATACCTTTGTATAAAATCACTCATATATGAGATTTCTTCGAAACCATATCATAACACATAAATCTCTGCTAACCCTATTTGCCGTCGATTTCACATCAGCGCTTCTGTTGATGGCTACATTCCTGATTATCATAAAAATACCCGCATCTAATCCCGTTACATTCATATCCCATCTACTGCCCGAAGCCATACTGTTGACCTTGCCGGCGATACTGTTATGGCCCAGAGGAAGATACATCACAACAACGATTTTCACACTCGTCGCCATATTCTTTTTTGTCAACATACTGTATTTCCGCAACTTCCACAACCTAATCACATTCTCAACGCTAAGGCTATGCACCACGGTCGACAGCATCATACTGCGCTCGGCACTGTCATCTATAAAGTGGTATGATTTCATACTTTTCATTCCTCCCGCCATTACAGCTATCACTGGGTTCACAGCCTTTGATAAAACTGCAAGCACCCGGATTTCAGGAAAAGCCAAAATAACAGTTCTGATACTCTCTGCCGTAATAATCTCACTGTCACAATACAAGCATTTCCGCGACTTCACGATCTACTCTATCAGCAGAGGACACATGCCTGAAAATGCCTCCTTACCTGAAAAAACAAGACTCTTCTTCCAGAACAATGCCTCCTTTTACTCCGACATCATCCGACATGGCATCTCCGGCGCATATCTGATTGATGCATGGCATACCTGTAACATCATTGCCGGTGCCGCCGCGATGTCAGCAGAAGACATCAATGCAATAAAGACATGGCATGATTCGGAACATCAGACATCCCCTCCCGGCACTCTCCGGCAAAAGAATCTGATAATGATAATCGTAGAGTCGCTCAACACCACCGCCTGCGAATGGAGCGCCGGCAACAGAAAGGCGATGCCCAATCTCAACCGGCTCATCGCCGACTCTACGTCCATTACATTCACATCAGTATGTCCCCAGGTCGGCAACGGCCGAAGCAGCGACGGACAACTGATGTATAATACCGGCATATACCCGTCGCCATCCGACCCTATGTGCGCCATATCGCCCGAAGGCCCATATCCGTCATTACCGCGAATGCTTCGCGATACATATTATTCAATAGAGATAATCCCTGAAAATCCACGATTATGGAATCATGCCTCAACCAGCAAGGCATATGGATTCAAGGAGATGAGACACACTCTGGCCGACGATGACCCGGTGGTCGAAGCCGACAGCATACTCCTGAGCAAAGCCTACAATATAATTTCGGAAATGCAAGAGCCGTTTATCGCGGTAATCACCACCTTGTCGATGCACGACCCTTATATCCAGGCCCCGCCGGCGACAACATGGATTTCACAGGTGCCCGACATGGAGGATACCGACAAAAATTATCTGGAGGCATGCGCAGTCTTCGACAAGGCCCTTGGCACATTCATTGACCGTCTATGGCACACCACGCTCCGTGAAAACACCATCGTTGTAATAGTCTCCGACCACGAAGCACGCAGGATGTGTCTTAGCCCCGCCATGTCCGACGACCGGCTGCTTTTTACCATCGTCAACTCCGGCCTACCGGGGTTCACCAACGACGAAACCGTAGGACAGATTGACGTGTTCCCGACCATCGTCGATGCCATGGGGCTATGGGACTCCGTCACATGGCATGGATTCGGCAAAAGCCTCCTGCGGGAAATCCCCGGATTCGCTCTGCGCCACGATGGCTCCATCGCCGGCAACGCAATGAGCGACACTGCCGGTATCGCAAGACAGCAACGCGCGGCAGAACTCTCCTACAGATGGATTGTCGCCGACAACAAGCGCTACATCCTCGACTCACTCGGCATCGACAGCACAATACTACCGCCGTCAGCTACTGATTGAAATAATAGTTCAATATATCAACTCATCATAAACCGACGCACATGAAAGGACTTTTAGCCAAGGACACAACGCTTATGTCAATTATCATCCTGGCAATCATTCTGATATATGCTTCATTTTCGTGGCTATGCCCGATTATGATTGACGATTATATGTTCTGGGACAAATACCTCACCGCCAACAACGGGAGCATTTTGCCATCGCTGTCGGGCTACTGCAACTATGTACGCGATTTATGGCTATATGAAAACGGCCGGCTTGCCAACATGCTGTGTGCGCCCGTCGTACTATGGATGCCCAAATTGGCTTGGGCCATCATCCTTGCCGTGATAATCTGTGCCATATATCTGTCAGCAGCAAGTCTGGTCAACGGCAGCCGCCCCGTCAGCCCGCTTCTTCTCATGTCGGTATGGATATGCTGCATACTGCTCCTCCCCTGGCATGACTACAGCTCACTCATGCTTATCGACTATGCTCTCAACTATTTTCCGTCCACCCTGCTGACACTCGCCACCATATGGGCCGCGTATCGCATCGGATCGGGCCGGCGGTTCCGCAACGCCCGTTATTGCCTGATTATATTCGTAGCATTTCTGACAGGAGTATTCCATGAAGGATTTTCAATGCCACTGCTTGCCGCATTATCTGTCATTGCAGCAACCCGACGTTTTTCCATGCCGGGACAATGGTGGGGAGTATACATAGCGCTTTTGTGCGGAACTATCATCAGCGCAGGCTCTCCGGCTATTTGGACGAGATTTTTCACCGTCATGGACTCCAGGACGCAACAGCATCTCCTACCCTATCTCAGAACATTGGTAAAAACCACACCGGTGCTCCTCGCCATGTCTACGGTCGCAATCGCCGCTCTGCCGTTCAGAAAATCCCGCCAGGTACTTAACTCAATCATTTCCGACAGGTTGAACCAATATCTGATTCTTACGGCATCGATATCGGCAATAATGGTAATCATATTAAAAGCTCCCGCGCGCGCCACTACCGGATTAAATCTGCTGTTGATTATATTACTCCTACGCACTGTTAAATCACTCGGAATCAACCCCTTTCAAAAGTCATCGACAACAGCCGTTATAGTATCGCTAATCTCCGTATGCCTGTTCTACTCCGGTGTATTGCTATGGCAATTCAAGATATTTGACGAAAACCATCAAATAACCATGCTGCTTAAAGACGTGGACAGCGACGAGACAATATATATGGATACCATTCGCCATGCGCCGTGGTGGACATTATCCCACCCGATAGTCGACATATGGTATACAAGCGGACAAATCCGGTTTGTAAACAATATATACGGTCGTCCGGAAGATATCCCTCCCGTGCTGCCGAAGGTACTCGAAAGGTATGATTTCAGCAATCCTGTCACTATACCGGAAAAACCCGTTTTCTGTCAGGCCGGAGATATAATATTAATGAAAGGTGACAATATCGATGCCGACAAGCTCCCATACAACTGGAGATTCACTCTCGCCGGCGGAGAGGAAGTCGGGTCGTATGTGATGTTTGTCCCGTTCATAGCCAACAATGGCGAGAGGTGGATAGCCGGATTCCCCACAAGAATTCAAGTAAAAGGACCGTTCCTCAACATAAAGGAATCATACTGACGCAAGACGAAAATTGCCGTATAACCATGTTGTAAAACATGGTTTTAACAGAGATTAACCAAGTCGTTAAAACCCACTCCCGGAGAGCGTTTTCAGCCTACTAATTGCGCTAAAACGGTCATTATCAACGGATAGATTTGGACAGACGGGTACTTTTTCGTACCTTTGCACTGTGGAAATAAAAAATCCACTCCGGACAGAGGTTCGGAAACGAGCCGGCAGAGGCCGGCCCGCGCCGAAAATCGGCAACAGACTTCCGGAGCTCCGCGCCCGCCATTATTTACGATTGCACACATTTATTAGGCGCAACGCGGCATCTCCCCCTAAAGCACCGGACAGACTGTAAGTGCTAACATTAATACAAACTGATGAAGAAACCAATGTTTATCATTGTGCTCTTCGCAGCTCTGATCGCCCTGTTTACCGCAGCTACCGACCGCGCCGTCGATGGCGCCAAAGGCTCAAAAGCTCCGGTATTCAAAATCGAACGCGCCGATTCACTCGTGCAGCTCGACAACCTTAAGGGCGAGTGGATACTCCTCCAGTTCTGGAGTTCGGCCGATGCCTCTTCAAGGCTCGCCGCAAAAGAGTACTCACGCCTACACAGTGCAACTACAGATAGCGCAGGCAATGAGCAATTCCGTCACCTGGCGGTCAACTTCGACCGTTCGTCAAGCCTTTTTCGTGAGATAGTGCGCAGGGACGGCCTTAACGCGAAGTCACAATTTTATGTCGGGGATGGACAGATGCGAAGCAGTCTCGCCCGCAACTACCACCTCGAAGCCGGCATGAAGGCATTCCTTATCAATCCCGACGGACAGATTGTTGCCGTCAATCCTTCAGCCCGGACAATCAGGGAAGCTATATAATAGCTCCTTGTCCCGAAAAACATACAGGGACAGACATACGCAGAATTCAAGCAACGACCGCAACGGCTATACAGAGGTTACTCACAACTTATCAAGAAAACACAGTCGCCATCGGTCCGACCACAATCTATCGTTCACCGCGTAATTCGACGCGATGAGCGATTTTTTTATGTCTATCCCATGACGGCGGCCCTCTTTCTCATGATTTTTCGCTAAATTCGCGCAAAAGAATCAATTATCACATATCGAAATGTCTGAAAAAAAATCGCATGGAAATGTCAATCCCGACGGATTTGACGCAACGACAGCCGACAACGGCCCCGCCGGACTACCGGAAAACGCATTCCGCGAGCTCGCCGCCGATGAAAGCTACACACCCGTAATGCATCCGGCCCACGACTATCCGGAAGTAACACCCTACTCCGTGGGTATGGGCCTTGTGCTGGCAGTAATATTCTCTGCCGCTGCCGCCTATCTGGGGCTACGCGTGGGGCAGGTATTCGAGGCGGCCATACCGATTGCCATCATCGCCGTAGGCCTCAGTGGGGCGCTCGGAAAGCGCAATGCGCTTGGCCAGAATGTAATAATCCAGTCTATCGGAGCATGTTCGGGCGTAATTGTGGCTGGAGCCATCTTCACTCTGCCGGCTCTCTATATCCTTCAGGCCAAATATCCTGAAATCACAGTCAACTTCCTCGAGATATTCTGTTCCTCGCTTCTCGGAGGTATACTCGGCATACTCTTTTTCATCCCCTTCCGCAAATATTTCGTGAAGGACATGCACGGCAAATACCCCTTCCCCGAAGCCACAGCCACAACCCAGGTGCTGATTTCCGGAGAAGGGAAAGGCGCCGAAGGCGGCTCTCAGGCCAAGACACTCGTAATAGCCTCGCTCATCGGTGGTATCTACGACTACCTGCTCGCCACATTCGGATGGTGGGCCGAAAACGTAACCTCCATAGCATCGCAGTGGGGTGCTACGCTGGCCGAGAAGACCAAACTCGTATTCAGCGTAAACACCGGCGCGGCTCTGCTTGGTCTGGGATATATAATCGGCATACGCTACGCATTCATCATATGTGCCGGCTCATTCTTCGTATGGTGGGTGCTCATACCCCTCATCGGCACATACGGCGCCCCTGAAATAACATCGCTCGCTCCGGGAGCAATATTCAGCGACTATGCCCGACTGATTGGCATCGGCGGAATCGCCATGGCCGGAGTGCTCGGCATCATCAAGTCGTGGGGCATTATCGTGCAAGCCGTAGGGCTTGCAGGACGCGAGCTAAAGGGTAAAAGCTCTGCTGCAAAAGAAGTACGCTGGCAGACAGATATCTCCATGAAGGCGATTGTATACATGATTGTAGTAGCTCTCGTAGCCGTGTTGCTGTTCTTCTGGTTCGGAGTCATCCACTCCTTCTGGCAGGCCCTTGTGGCATGGGTGGTAGTCGCCGTAATCGCGTTTCTGTTTACGACAGTGGCAGCCAACGCCATCGCTATTGTAGGCAGCAACCCCGTATCGGGCATGACCCTGATGACCCTCATCATAGCATCGGCAATATTCGTGGGAGTAGGCCTCAGCGGCACATCGGGCATCGTGGCATCAATGGTAATCGGAGGCGTTGTCTGCACCGCCCTGTCGATGGCAGGAGGCTTTGTCACCGACCTGAAAATCGGTTACTGGCTCGGCTCCACACCCCGCAAACAGGAATGCTGGAAGTTCCTCGGCACACTCGTTTCCGCAGCCACTGTAGGCGGTGTGATACTTGTCTTGAACAAGGTGTACGACTTCTCCAACCCCGACATCATCGCAGCTCCACAGGCCAATGCCATGGCTCGCGTCATCGAGCCTCTCATGATGGGCGGCGACACCCCATGGATTCTCTATATGGCCGGAGCGGTACTCGCTCTCATCCTCAACTGGCTCGGCGTACCGGCCCTCGCCTTCTGCCTTGGCATGTTTATCCCCCTCCAGCTCAACACACCGCTCCTCGTAGGTGGTGCCATAGCATGGTGGGTAGGCTCTCGCTCGAAGGATGAAGCTGTAAACGCAGCACGTCGCGACCGTGGCACACTCATCTCATCGGGTCTCATCGCCGGAGGCGCTCTGTTCGGAGTGTTCGCAGCGCTCACACGCTTCTGCGGATTCGAATACACCAATCCGCTTTCAGGCTCCACCACCCAGACTCTCGGCATCGTGCTTTATGCATTGCTTATAATTTATCTCCTTTGGGACTGCATGCGCGCAAAGAAAGCCTGAATGGTTATGTAAACATGCTCTAATTCGGAATAACAATATTTCGTGAACATACATCCTATTCCCATGCAATCGGGGGTCAACCGCAACATTCTACAGCTTGCGGTGCCCTCGATTGTCACTAATATCACCACCCCGCTCCTGGCCCTGATGGATGTGACCATAGCCGGACACATGGGGGCGCCTGTATATATCGCAGCCATAGCAGTCGGCGGCTCGATGTTCAACATGCTCTACTGGCTGTTCGGGTTCCTCCGCATGGGCTCCAGCGGCATGACCGCACAGGCCTACGGCGCTGACGATTCAGCCGCCACTGCCACCATACTGCGGCAGGCTCTCCTTGTGGCAATCATAGCCGGCTTGGCAATGATTGCTCTGCGCACTCCGATTTGCGACATGATTATTCGGTTTATGGACACCGACGACACCACATCGGCGCTGGCCTCGGAATACTTTCATATACTGATATGGGGAGCCCCACCCTATCTGGCCACTTTCGCACTTTCGGGATGGTTTCTTGGAATGCAGAACTCAAAGGTGACAATGTGGACATCCATATTGATTAACGTCACCAATATAGTCGCAAGCCTCTCGCTCGTGTACATATTCCACCTCGGGATAGCGGGTATCGCCACAGGAACGCTGATAGCCCAATGGACGGGATTCTCTGTCCTGCTGCTTCTGGCTCTGCGGCGTTGTTCCGACGCCCGCGCGCCTTTGCGCGATATCTTCGATATGCCGCGCCTGAAGCGTTTCTTCCGGGTCAATACCGACATATTTCTGCGCACAGTATGCCTTGTGTCGGTAACAATGTGGTTTACACGCATGGGGGCGATACAGGGCGAACGCATGCTTGCCGTCAACGCACTGCTGATGCAGTTTTTTACATTATTCTCATATTTCATGGACGGATTTGCCTTTGCCGGCGAGGCGCTCACCGGACGATATAAAGGAGCAGCCGACCACATGATGATGCGGCGTGCCATACGCGCCCTCCTACGCTGGGGAGCCGCCGTTGCAATAATATTCTGCGCCATATATATCCTTGCGGGAGACCGGATACTGCATCTGCTGAGTTCCGACCTCGGCATAAACGCCATGGCTCACGAGTATCTGCTCTGGACCGCAACAGTGCCGATTGCCGGATTTCTTGCGTTCACATGGGACGGTATATTCATCGGAACCACGGCCACACGGCGCATGCTTATGTCTATGGCGATGGCCACCGCAGCATTCTTCATTGCCGAGACCATAGCATTTCCACGGCTTGCCAACCACGGGCTCTGGCTCGCATTTATCATATACCTGTCAGTACGTGGCCTAATCCTTACTCTCTTCGCCCGCCGCCTCTACTGATTTCGCCGCCATCCTCAAGATTCCCTGTCTAAAAATTTGAAGTCATCTCACCCTCAATCCTCCAAAAAATAAGAGCACAACCTTCGGCGATGAAGATTGTGCTCTTGTGTTTTTTCTCGGTTTCAGGTATTGCCGGATGATGGTAAGGTAAGTGTTCCGGCAAAAGGTTAGCAAAGAAGATGAATTAGGATAAAAATGGGATATCCGGCCTATCCGGATATCCCGGGTATAATATTAGGGAACTAAAATTATTCAGTATAGAATTTGAGAGTGTTGTTCTCAACCTTCTCCTTCTCCATCATGATGCCGATAAGATTCTGCATCACGGCCTGAGAACCGAACTGCTGGTTGAAGCGGGCGGCATTTTCCTGATAGTTGTAGGGACGGCCCTGATTGTCTACCTCATAAACGGTATATACAAACACTGCGTTGTTGCCCTGTACAGGCTCGGAAACCTTCCCCTTGGGAGCCACAGGCACCTGACCAAGGAGAGCCGACTCCATAACACCGATACCGGGGATGTACATCTGGCCAAAGGTCACTTCGGTTGAGTCGACCTGCGAGCCAAGCAGACGTGCATAGCCGTTGATGTCGCTTGCCTTGCCCTTGACCTGCTCGATAATGGCGGCGGCCTTCTTGTCGTTGCGTACCTTGCGGGTAAGAGCGGCGCTGATGGCCTCGTCGTTCATCGGCATATAGCCGGGCTTCACAATATCGTTGAGAGCGACTACGATAAGATTGTCGTTCTGGCTGTCCTGAAGTACGGGACTTACCTGACCGGCCTTGGCGTCCATCACCCATTTTACCACATTGCGGGTATAAGGCACATTGCCTATCATATAGGAGTTGGCTGTGACAGTAGCGGGCTGGAGAGTATATCCGGCTGCGATAGCCTTGCTCATGGTAAGGGAGTCGGCATTGCTGATACCGCTTACAAAAGCCTGGAGGTCGTCGTTGAGTTTGTCGACAGTGGCGTCGGAGGGATATACCTTATAGTTTACTGTAGCGTAGTCGTAGATGGTGACAGGAGCCTTCTTTGAGTTTACACGGATGATGCTTGCCATGTTGGCGGCGCTGTCGGCGATAAAGTAGCCGTTGCCAGCCTCAAGGATGCGAGTCTTGACATCATTGTCGGGAGCCGAGGCAAGAGTCTGCCAGAGATTAGAGCGGCTGTCGAGCACACCGGGAGTGTCTGCCACGTCGGCTGCGGTCTTGCCGGAGTTGAGGGCGGCGAGGAGCGAGTCGCGGGCGGCGGCATTGCCCTGGAACTGGATGATGTCGAGGTTCACTGAGTCTACTGCATTCTTCTTGCCGATAAGTTTGGCGATTGTGAACTCATCGTCGATATAGCTTATCTGGGCCACTGCGCCTACTGCCGAGTCGGCGAGGAAAGCGCGGAGTACAGGGCTGCTTACTGCGGCTGCTGTCGACGATGTGCGGTTGACACCGAAGTTGGTGTCGCCGGCTACAGCATCGATGGCGGGAGTGTTGCGGAGATTTACGATAACCGAGTCAACTAGCGCCTGGCCTTCGGCCTTATCGGCTGCCGAGGGAGCGACGTTGACAACGATGAAGTTGGCGCGGCGGGTCTCGTCATCCACACGGTAAGCCTCTTTCTCCTTGTTGTAGGCGTCGCGGAGTTCGCTGTCGCTTACGGGATACTCTTCGTCGGGCATTGTGCTGAAATTCTTGGAAGCGTAGGCGATATGACTTGTAGAAGCGTTGCCGGCATAGTACTCCTTGGCGTCAAGATCGTTGGCCACAAGAGCGCCGGTAAGAAGAGTCTGCAGCTTCTGAATCTTCAGCATCTGGTTCATCTGGTTTTCCTGAGCAAGCCACATCTGCTGCAGCTGCTGGGCAGTTTCTGCCGGAAGATTGTATTTTGTGGGATTGAATGCATAGTCATACACCTGGTCGGGGCTCTCGGCTCCCATCTGGCGGGCAAACTGCATCATGTAGGGATGAGCGTTGGCGCCGGTCATAGCCTTGGAAAGTTCTGCATCGGTGACTGTGATGCCGAGGCGATTCATTTCCTCATCAAGGAGCGACTCCTGAATCATGCTTTGAAGCACCTGAGCCTGCATGACAGCAGGATCAATCTTGCTGTTAGGCTGCTGTTGCTGCATCTGCTGCGATGCCTCTTCATTGCGACGCTGGAAATCCTGCACGTCAATTTTTCTGTCACCCACTTTGGCTATAGTGGTACCTGTGCCGAAAAGAGTGCGTCCGGATGTAAAGAAGTCTCCGATGATGAATGCCAGAAGAGCGACGCCTACCACAACAAGGAGCAGTGTCGATCTCTTGCGGATTTTTTCAAGTGTTGCCATTTATATTTTATCTGTTTTTTAATTGCGTAATTGATTGGTCTTCACCCGCAAAACTTTACTTTTGGGGGTAAAATCGCACAAAGTTACGAAATTTGCCGTATTATCCCAATCCGGGACCACGTTTTTTCACACAATTTTTCGACTCAATCATGCGATTTTCACCATCACCCGCTCTGCGATAAGCCTACATCGAGCCGATGACAAGCAGCGCAAGGCCGGCGATAAGCACACATAGGTCTATCAGCTTGGCGCGGACATGACGTTCCCTGAGCGCTATCACACCGTAGAAGAACGACACTACGACACTGCCGCGACGTATCATCGACACGACAGCTATCATAGCTCCCGGCAACGACAACGCATAGAAATAGGCGATATCGGCGGCCGTAAGAAACAGGGAGATGAACAGTATGGTCCAACGCCACCGGAACGGTGTCACAGCCTCGCCGCGCATGCGGTGTCCGCGCAATATCAGGGCTATGGTTATCCCCATAATCACAAACTGATAGAAACTGTACCAGGCCTGTACCTCAAGAGGCTCGTAGCGTCCGAGCAACCATTTGTCGTACAGAGCGCTGACAGCTCCCATGAAGGCGGCTCCGACAGCCATGAGCACCCAACGGCCCTCGCCTGTACCGCGCCCCTCCTTCATGCCGATACGGCTTATGAAGAACAGCGAAAAGAAGCCCAGGGCCACACCACCCCACTGCCATGCGTTAAGTCGCTCTCCATATATGAGTATGGCACCTACAAGCACCATCACAGGGCGCGACGCGTTTACGGGCCCGGCCACCGTGAGAGGCAGATGCTTGATACTGAAATATCCGAGTAGCCACGACGAAAGCACGATAAGCGCCTTCACCATTATCCGGAAGTGCCCTGTCAGGGTGCCGCCAAGCCCTATATATCCATCTGCAAGACCGACAATAATGACAGGCGCCATGAGCAGCGAACTGAACAGGGTGTTGAGAAACAGTACCACCAGCACATTGTTGCCGGCTACCGACAGTTTCTTGAAAACGTCATAAAATCCCAGGCACAGCGCCGAGGCTACAGCAAGCAGTATCCACATGATTACTTCATCTTTTCTACACTCTCCGACGACCCGACAATCCACAATACATCCTCGGCCTCAAACAGGGTGGTGCCATCGGGATGCATGTATGTGCCGTCAGGACGCTGTATCGCCACAAGCAACACCTTGTATTTATCGCGCAACTGTCCTGTTGCCGATGTCTTGCCTATAAGCTCGGAGGTGGCCGACAGCTGCACCTTGGTCAGCTTCACATCGGCCATCGCCGGAGTGTCGGGCTCCGAATCGTCTATACGCTCAATTACCGGGAGTATGCTCTCTATTTGGTCATCTGTACCGATGATACCGAGCGTATCGCCGGGGAAAATACGCATCGCCCCGTTAGGCACAAGCAGAGTATGGCCGCCACGCTGTATGCTCGCCACATTGACGCCATATTTCTTGCGCAGGTTGGAGTCCATCAGCCGGTCGCCCACAAAGGGACAGCCGTAGCCGACCGTTATAAACGCCAGATGCATGTCGCTGACCAGATTGTTGTTCTTGCCCGAGCGACGCAGCTCGCGCTCATTGAGATTGTCAAAAAATCGCATCTCCATATGCTGCAGGCGCTTGCGCAGACGCCCCGAGAAGGTGCAGAGCATCACCACAAAAATCAGCAGACCGACTATCCAGCCGATTCTCATCGAATGGATGGCGCTTATGGCATAGATGATAAATCCTAAGGCCAGAAGCAGGCGGAAGATAGTCATCACAATCAGCGGCACGTCAAAATGGGCATTCGCCGCCACCAGGCGCTCGCGTTCGGTCTTGCGCGAGGCGGGCATGGCCAGTGCAAGAAGGAAAGGCGCCATCAGAAGCAATGTAATCACCGAGGTAATAAAACGCCCCCAGCCGGGCGAGAACTCGAGCAGCAGTGGCTCGACATATTTCAGACACAACAGCATGATTGCTATCACCACACTGCTGTAAAGGAGTATGCGCCACACATATCGCTTCAGCACCGAGGCCCACAGCACACGTGTCTCGCTCTCCGAGTTTGCGTTCTCGCTATAACGCTCTATGAGGAAATGCATGCGCTTGGGCAGATGTCTCTCGACAAAGCCGTAGACCGGATCGGCCATACGTATAAAATACGGCGTAGTGAAAGTGGTAAGCACCGACACAGCCACCACTATCGGATAGATAGTAGGGTCAAGCACACCGAGCGACATACCCAGCGACGCGATGATAAACGCGAACTCGCCTATCTGCGTGAGGGAGAAGCCCGACTCCATCGCTATGCGAAGCGACTGTCCTGTAATAAGCATACCGAAAGTGCCAAACAGAATCATGCCGGCTATCACCACTCCCGAGAGCAGCAATATCGGCCAGAAGTACTCGACTATGACATTAAGGTCGACCATCATGCCGACCGATATGAAGAATACCGCGCCAAACAGGTCCTTGACCGGACTCACCACAGCCTCGATTGACTCGGCGTAGCTCATCCCTGCGATTATCGACCCCATAACAAACGCTCCGAGCGCAAGCGAAAATCCGCAGTACACCGAGAACACAGCCATGCCGAAACAGAGACCCAAGGCGATTATGAGCAGAGTCTCGCTGTTGAGATAGCGGCGTATGCGGTTGAGCGCCGACGGAAGCACGTATACCCCCACCAGAAACCATATTATAAGGAAAAACACCAGCTTGGCCACGCTCATCAGCAGCTCGCTCCCCTCCACACTGTTGTTTATGGCTATCGACGAGAGCACCACCATCATGAGCACCGCAAACAGGTCCTCGACTATGAGCACCGCGAATACCAGCGAGGCAAATTTCTTCTGCCGGAGTCCCAGGTCGGTGAACGCCTTTATGATGATAGTGGTCGACGACATCGACAGCATTCCGCCGAGAAACAGACTGTTCATGTGGGAGAAATTCAGCAGATGCCCTATGGCAAACCCCGTACACATCATCCCTATCACGATAATCATAGCCGTCACCACAGCCGAGCCCCCGGTGTTGAGCAATTTCTTGAAGCTGAATTCCAGCCCCAGAGAGAAGAGCAGCACCACAATGCCGAGCTGCGCCCAGAATTCTATGTTGCTCTCCGTCGTGACAGACGGAAGATAATGAAAATGAGGGCTTGCGAGAAATCCCGCAACGATATAGCCCAGCACTACCGGCTGTTTCAGCCATTTGAACAGCACCGTCACCACGGCGCCCATCAGCAATATGAAAGCAAGGTCTCTCACCAGGCTCTCCACCTGGATATCGCTCATCTCGCCGCCTCCGGATGCGACATCGCCTGTCGCGGCAGCCATTATCAGATTCAGCAACATATGTAATTTCGTAGATTCAATCCATCCTTATTGTCCGCCGCCTATTATATCGACACCTGCGTGCCGAGCGATATCGCTATGGTAGGCTTCACATCGCGCAGTTCGGCAAACAGTTTCATATAGTCGGTGCGCTCCCTCACGAGCACCACAAGATTCAGGCGTGTCACAGGCTCCATATAGTCATACTCTACATACACATTGCTAAGATGTATATGATGGCGCGCAAGCACCTCGCGGTATCCCTCGATATCCTCCGCTATCACCGACAGTTTGAGCCTTATGATGCGCGACTCGACGCCTGAATGCACATAATGCTCCCAGCGCTCCATCACCACGAGCACCACAAGTATCAGTCCGGTGGTTATCACCGACAGCCAGTAAAGCCCTACACCGACAGCCATGCCGATGGCCGCGATAATCCAGATGCCGGCGGCAGTGGTAAGCCCGCGCACCGACCCTTTCATCTGTATGATGGCCCCGGCGCCGAGAAAACCGATACCGGTCACCACCTGGGCCGCGATACGCCCCGGGTCGCCATTCTTGAGCCCCATATATTCCTGTGGAACATATATCGACAGTATCATTGCAAGAGTGGCGCCCATGGCTATGAGAGCGAATGTGCGCACTCCGGCAATCTGCCCTTTACGCTTGCGCTCATAGCCGACACAGCAGCCGAGCATCAGACTCAGGCAGAGCTTGAACACCGACGAGACCGTATTGACTTCAATCGAGGTGATATCCGTCACAAAGTCGGCCCACGCATATGCGCCGCAGAGTATCATGTCGAGAATCCTCCTGCGGTTTATTTACGCATCGTAAACTTGCGCGATGCCAGACGGTAATTGTCGGCAAACAGTTCTACAAGATAATCGCCCGGAGTAAGAGCCGTGTTAACATCCCAGTAGATTTTTACTCCGCCGATTTCCTCGCCGGCATATTCGATTGTCTTGCGTGCAGTACACTGAAGCGACGAACCCTCGAAACTGAAGCTACCTCCGGCGCCGAGCAGTGTGCCCTCTGGCGATGTGATACGCAGGTAGATGGTCTTCTCGCCTACAGGAGTCGAATTGTTCTGCGGTATGGTAAATGTCACCTCAAGCTGCTTGGCCTTGGTGATATTCTTCTCTGTCTTGCCGTTTTTCTTCAGTCCGATAAGCTGTACGCCGGTCACATTCAGTTTCTCGGCGAGCACCATACGCTCCGACAATGCCTCGACGCGCTTGGTCTGCGACTCTACGCGGCTGCTAAGTTGCTGGTTGCGCTGCTTGATTTCTGCATTCTCGTCGCGCAGGGCGGCATTCTCCTTACCCAATGAGTCAATCTGCGACACATAGTGGCGCAATATATTTTTCAGAGTGCCTATCTCATCCTGAAGCTGCTTTATGCGCTTCGAGCTCTTCTGCTTCTCGTTTTTAAGTTCCTGAAGCAGCTTCTCGACCTTGGATTTTGCAGCCGCATACTTTGTCACCAGCGAGTCATTGGCCAGCAACTGCGACTGATTCTCATACTGTGCATACTGCGTGTTGAGCACCTGATACTCGTTGGCGAGCTGCAACTGCTCATTGGTAAGCTGCAGCTGCTCGTTGGCCAGTTTCTGCTGTTCGAGTTCGCTGTGCATCTTTGTCGTTGTCATCACCACAGCGACAATTGCCCCGACAATAAGCAGAGCAAGCACAACGATTGCAATCATCGTAGTCCCGGACTTCTTTCCTGAAGTCTTGCTGAAGTCATCAAATTTCTCGGCCATGACCTATAATTAAGCTGTGAAAGAAACGTTTTGTCGAATTATGGCAAAGTTACAAACTTTATTCCATAAACCCGTACCCTATCGCCAAATTCTTCATATCACGCCACTCGGCCACATCCCGACGCATGGCTCAGAGGCCTCAGCCTCGCCACCCCATCGCACCTATGCCTCCGTCGACATCCGACAATCCACCGAAGCCCCCTTAAACAGCACATACCCCGGCCATAAAGCCCCGTAGCGGCTACCATTCGGGAATCCCGCCACGGGGCACTACCGGAAATCCGGACTAATGTAGTTCTTTCCTGGCAGAGCCATCAGAATATCTTACGACCACAACACCACGGTAGCTATCGTCGACCTTACGCCCGTTAAGGTCATATCGTCCGGTCTCGACCGGTTCGCCATTATGCCGTATATCATCAATTCCGCTCAACTCCGACAACGGATATATCCGTGTAAAATTCTTCCATCCCGGAGCAGAACGATATGCTTCGACCGCATCAGACGGAACATACAGTGGTATCCTACCGGCAAATTCCTCATGACAGAGCAACGGCTCCTCCCGCATGAGTTCGTCAGTCAACTCGCCCGTTGTTTCATCCCGTTTATATTCCTGGACAACCTTAGGAGGAGTCGGATTCATCGACACAATCTTCGACAGGCATAAGTCCGTCTGATAAGACACATCTTTAGTATACTCACGATATGTCTTTTCATCCAAATATGAGGTACATTCATTGCAATACACATACGGAAAGTCTGAACTTCCGGTATAATTCAAAACTTTCTGTGTTGACAACGCAGGGCCAAAGGCCATCTCCCCCACCTCTTCTAATGATTCCGGCAATACAATTTCCTTTGCCGACATTGAATACATGGCTTTAACACCTATATGCGTGAGACTGCTTGCCTTTGACAGGTCTATATCAAAATCTCCGCAATAAAATGCCATATCACCGATATATTCAAGTGTCGACGGCATCACCAGCGTAGAGTCAATCACCACCACATTATCACAGGCTGAGTCGCCTATATGAATCAATCCTTCAGGCAGTTCCACTGATTCAAAGCCCCAATACATTTCGTATTCAGGGTTTGTAAACACATCCAGGCTTACCTGGTAACGACCCTCCACCATAAGATCTGTACAAGGCCATAATTCGGTTGTATCATCGTTATCATAATATGCAGCATCTCCAGTTGCATCTGACTGATAAATATGCTGGCCCTGTTTATATCTCACCCGCTCATAGGGCCTGGGGTCGATTTTCGCCAGCGACAATACATCATACGTCAGTTGATGTCCATACTTCTCGTCATATACATCAGAAATAGAGGGACAGGTTTCCCAAGGTATGGCATCCTCTTTAAATGGAAGCATACGCAATTGCGCCGGCAAAGCCAGATTCATTTGATATGAAGTACAACGCCTAAACGACGTTGGAGTATTTTGCCACCGATCACTATAGATATTTCGGACTTTTACTTGCAGCCCTCCTGTTTCTCCCCACATCGCACACGTATAAGGCTTAAAATATGGGGCATCTTTTACCCTGCCATAGCCCATATTATGGTTAGGACAGTCCCAACGATATGCATATGCCATGATACACATTATCGTCATACCTAAAATTATAATCAGTCTTCTCATAACAATATATTACTTTTTAACTTTCATTGTCCAGGAATCATCCGTGCCGACATTGTACACACGGTCACCGACCCTCCACTCTCCTATAGTAAAATCAATTGATTTAGTCGAATAGACATCTACATTTTGCCCATGATAATCAATGCCGGTTACACCGTCATTAAATGGTATCTCCGCCGGCTGCGCTCCTATCTTTTTCCACGCAAAACCGCTGGCACACATTCCATTGTCATAGATAACACGACTTCCGGCAACAGGCACAATACTTTCTTCCCACTCAATCGCGCCTCCATTTTGTGACTGGTAGCCGCGGTAAAGATGAACCAGGAAGTTAAGACCGGTCATTTCATCATACCCGGAGACATTAATCAGAATGGTTCCCGTAGTATCCGTGTCCTTAAAACTTCTTCTGACTACAGTATTACCGCCGTCAAACATAAAATCCCTTAGACTCACATTACCGGTGCCACATGTGTAAATCCTTCGTTCATCGCTCCATATTATCAGATATTTATATCGGTATATCCCGCTTTTGCCTACCCAATTACCATGACTCATATTAAGCAAAAACGGATATAGGCCAATCGAATTAATATTATGAGCCGAACTATTAGGAATCAACACTTTATTGACAGGCATTACCCTGCTCTGACAGGAAGCAAGGAATGAAACTGAATTGAACTTAGTATTCTCTTCCACTTTATAATTATCACCGACAGGAGTCTCGGTCGCCGTCAATATGCCATACGGTACTCCGGTAGGAGTAACCTTTGAATTATTATAAGTACGGTAACAATTGGATATCTCCACATTGATATCTGCCGGCATAACCACATCATAGCCAAATTTATGCGACATAGCTTCCACGAAATCAGCATATTCCTGGCTTGTTCTCGCGTCTTGATACCTTGCCTGCCATTGGAATATATTGTTGGAAAGTCTGATCATCGGTACATTTGGGAAAACCCGACTGATATATATGGATGCGTTTTCACATCTTTCAAAATAGTTGGAATCAATATTAACCACAGAATTATTGATATATATTCTTGGAGAAATTCCTTCAAAATGATTTCCGGTGACACTCAATCCGTTACTGTCAAATATTTCAAGAGAACAATTGATTATATTGGCATCCACCACCCCGCCATGACATTGCCGTAAGCATACCCCTTTTGTAAACTCAGGGTCATGCAGAGCATTTCCATGAAACACCAGAGCATCTCCCAATGTTCCCATATCTATTGCATATTCGGACTCTATTTTGGGGCTGCCATCATTATTCAGCTCTACCGGAAGACAATTGGCATTAATCTCGAAATTATTGCATCCGGGTCTATGTAAAGTGCATCTTGCCAAAGTCTTACAGTCGCAATAGTTCGACTGCCATAATATCGACTGCCACAGTCCGTCAAACAATACGCTCTCAATGCGAGCACCACCGGCCACAAAAATACCACGCAAAAACGGCATACCTATACAGTATTCTTTTATAGCAGCAGGAGCTTTGGCCTCGGCAGAATAATTCCATTTGTTCAGAATCATGATATTCTCAATTGCAGTACCCGGACAAGGATAAGCCCGCTTCCAATAGTACTTGGTATTCCCAATAGCCGGCTTTTTATCCAATGAGATATCATCCGTCTGCACAAACGAATCCACCACATTTACCGCCACAACCACACCGTGTGAAAAACCGGTTGATATCGAAGGCCTCGCTACGTTCGACGGAATTGGCGGCATCAATTTCACCACAGTCGGACGAGGCTCCAGAACAGTGGAACATACCGGATTTAGCCCAGGCTTGACCTCCTGAGTGCCATTCTCTCCGATTAGTCTTATGCCCATCGTCACCAGAATCGTATGCTTTACATAATACAGTCCTGCCGGAAGAAATACATCACCCGTTGTTTTGAGAGCTATAGCCTTGTTAATTGGAACCGACCAATCATCGCAACCGGCATCAGCAAACCACTGCGGATAGGCTCTGTCCATATCCCAGCGCCCCTTGAACTCAGTACCGTCAAACGCTTTGCATATCGGAGCATCCAGATAACTTCTCATGTGCTGAAATGCATGATAGTCTTCCGAGTTAATCAAACTATCATTTTCAGCAGCCCAGCCTCCCGCAAGGATTCCACCCTTAACGGGGAAATCAGACAACAACAACGTGCCCCCTGACTTCAAATTACACCGTGCACCGGTAAGATTCAATGTACCTCCTCGGGCATCAAGACGGGAATTCTCGCCTAACGTCAACACACAGCCGGAAGCGACAATCAAACTTCCTGATTCAATACGCAACAATGAATTCCGTCCAAGTGTAAGGTTTCTACATTCTATAATGGCATTATTGCATATGATTATCTCAACGCCATCTTCAATCGTCATATTATCCTGAATACTGCCGGAGCATGACAACAATACACGATTGTCATTGCACTGTGTACCGAAGAGAGAGAGTTTTAGTGTCATATCGAAAGTTATTTAACAGCAGGAGAACATTCTCATTTCGCAAAGATATCATTCAAATATAAGCATTCAAAATATTTTACCGTTTTTAACATTATTTTATAAGCCGTCCAATAATTATAACGAATTATTTTAATACTACGAATTGAAATAATTTCCGATTATAATCCACATCACAATAATGACAGGCTACTGACTTATCCGATACATCGACGAAAAAAGTTGCCGGGCATCGGAGCTGTATGTCGCTCCGATGCCCGGCTATAAATAATTGTTATGACTATCGGTGGATTAGTCGGCGTTGAGGTTGACGCGCTTGAAAGCGACGGCAACGAGGCCCTTCTGGGTCTGTTCGAGGAACTGGCCTACAGAGAGCTTGCTGTCCTGAACATACTCCTGCTCCATGAGGCAGCTTTCCTTGAAGAACTTGTTGAGACGGCCGTTGGCGATATTCTGGATCATAGCTTCGGGGAGGTTTGCAGCCTTTGCCTCGGCGGTTTCCTTCATAATCTGGCGAGCCTTTGCAGCATCTTCTTCGGTAATCCAGCCCTTGGTGATGTTCGACTCGATGTGGTCGTCGGAGTCGAAGTGGTTGGGGTTGAGACCCGCTTTTCTGAGAGCTGCTTCAACAGCCTTCTTAATCTGCTCCTGCTTGGTCTTCTCTACAGCTACTGCGATTTCCTGGTCGATTGTGGCCTGGGGAACATCCTCGCGGCTTACGGCTACGGGATTCATCGAAGCAATCTGCATGCAGATTTCGCGGCCAATCTGAGCGTCAACATCGGGGAGGTTGAAGCCTACGATAGCGGCGAGTTTGTTGTTGAAGTGGTTGTAGGCGGCGGTGGTGGGAGCCTCTACTACCTCGTAAGCGCCGATTTCAGTCTTTTCGCCGGTCTTGCCCGACTCCTCTGTCACGAGGTCGGCAACGGTGATACCGTCAACGGTCACTGCCTTGAGCTCCTCTGCGGTCTTGCAGCGGTTGGCCACTGCGAGGTCGAGAAGTTTCTTGGCGAGGTTTACGAAGCCTTCGTTCTTGGCCACAAAGTCGGTCTCGCAGTTGAGAGCGAGAATGGCTGCGAAGTTGCCTTCGTTCTTAGAGAGCACGCAACCCTCTGCTGCCTGGCGGTCCTCACGCTTGGCGGCAACAGCCTGACCCTTCTTGCGGAGGATCTCTACGGCGGCGTCCATGTCGCCGTTAGCTTCGGCGAGAGCTTTCTTGCAGTCCATCAGGCCGGCGCTTGTAAGGTGGCGCAGCTTGGTGATTTCTGCCATTGTAACTGCCATATTCTTTAGTTTTTAGCGGTTCGTAATTAAGATGGATTATGCCTCTTCGGCGGGAGCGGCCTCTTCAGCCTTTACCTCGGCTTCGGCGGGAGCTTCCTCCTCGCTGCGACGGGCAACGCGGCGACGGCCACGGGGAGCCTGGGCGGGAGCTTCTTCGTCGGCGGGAGCGTCGGCCTTCTCTGCCTTGCGCTCTTCAAGGCCCTCGGCCATGGCGGCTACTACAGTGTCGAGGATGAGCTCGATCGACTTGGATGCGTCGTCGTTGGCAGGGATTACGAAGTCAACGTTGTTGGGGTTGGAGTTGGTATCTACCATAGCGAATACGGGGATACCAAGACGGTTGGCCTCGGCTACTGCGATGTGCTCCTTCATTACGTCTACTACGAAAAGGGCCGAAGGCAGACGGTTGAGGTCGGCGATTGAGCCGAGAGTCTTCTCGAGCTTGGCACGCTGACGGCTGATCTGCAGCTTCTCGCGCTTCGACAGATTGTCGAATGTTCCGTCTTTCGACATCTTGTCGATGTTGGCCATCTTCTTGACAGCCTTGCGGATGGTGGGGAAGTTGGTCAGCATACCGCCGGGCCAGCGCTCGATTACGTAGGGCATGTTGATCTGCGATGCCTTGTCGGCGATCACTTGTTTGGCCTGCTTTTTGGTGGCTACGAAGAGTACCTTCTTGCCAGCCTTAGCTATGCTCTTGAGAGCAGCCGATGCTTCTTCGAGCTTGGCGGCTGTCTTGTAGAGGTCGATGATGTGGATACCGTTGCGCTCCATGAAGATGTAGGGGGCCATGGCCGGATTCCATTTACGCTTGAGGTGGCCGAAGTGGCAACCTGCTTCAAGGAGCTGTTCAAATGTAGGTGTTGACATTTGTGTTGTTGGATGTTGTTTACGTTCTGTCAATTTTACAATCCCGGGGTAGGGAACGTGTCCATCGCCGGAATTTAGATGCTAAACACTATCGAGGGAGAGGTGATTATATGGTCTGTGCGGTCTCTCCCGTGACGGATGCGCCCTGACTGGAACGCCGCCACATGGAGAAAAACGACATTAACGCTTGGAGAACTGGAAGCGCTTGCGTGCCTTGGGCTGACCGGGTTTCTTACGCTCTACCGAACGCGGGTCGCGGGTCATGAAGCCTTCTGCACGGAGTGCGGGCTTGTCCTCGGGGTTAACCTTTACAAGAGCGCGGGCGATAGCCAGACGGAGTGCCTCTGCCTGTCCTTTGTAACCGCCGCCGTCGAGGTTGACCTTGATGTCATACTTGCCCTCGGCTTCGAGTGTTGCCAAAGGCTGCTTTACGATATACTGAAGTATAGACGAGGGGAAATATACTTCGAGGGGACGCTTGTTGATGGTGATGGTGCCATTGCCCTCGCCCATGATTACGCGGGCGATAGCGGCCTTGCGACGGCCTACTGCATTAACCTTTTCCATACTTCTTATTTAATGGTGTTGATGTCGATTACTTTGGGGTTCTGCGCTTCGTGGGGATGTGCGGGACCGTTGTATACGTGCATATTCTCGATGATCTGACGACCCAGACGGTTCTTGGGAAGCATACCCTTTATCACCTTGATGAAGAGGGGGTTGTAGCCGGGCTTGATGTGCTTGTTGAACGACTTCTGCTTGAGAAGCTCGGGGGTCGACACACGCTGGCCGCCGGGATAGCCGGTATAGCGGAGATATTCGCGGTCGGTCCACTTGTTGCCGGTGAGGCGCACCTTGTCGGCGTTGATGATGATTACATTGTCACCACACTCTACGAAAGGAGAGTAGGTGGGCTTGTTCTTGCCGCGAAGTATCATGGCAACAACTGAGCAAAGACGGCCGAGAACCTGGTCGGTGGCGTCGATTACCACCCATTCGCGGTTGCACTGCTGCTCGTTGGGGGTTAATGTCTTGTAGCTTAAAGTATCCACGTTAAATCTTTAATTAATAGATGATTAGTTTGACTTGTCGTTGAGTTGCATTCGGCCAAAAATGCTTCTCCGTGCAAATCAATGCATTAATTTGGACATAATCGGTGTGCAAAGGTACGACTTTTTAAGTTCCCCGCAAAATCATTTTAATTATTTTTAACTCTCCCGACTTCGCCATACCCTCTCCTGCCATGTTGATAGTGTAATGCACCTGCCATATACAGACACGTTTTTTCTTCCGCACTTGCCCGTTTCTCATTTATATTGCCTAAATTTGCATTGATTAACATAAATACACTATGACCGACGTACAGGAATCGATGCGGCACATCCTCCGATGTGAAAGCGACGCAATTCTCAACATACCCGTCTCCGACGCCTACGACCGTGCTGTAGAGCTTATTATCGAGCACGTACACCGACGCCGGGGCAAGCTCGTGACCTCTGGAATGGGTAAAGCCGGACAGATTGCGATGAACATCGCCACAACATTCTCCTCGACAGGAACTCCCGCCGTAAATCTCCACCCGAGCGAGGCACAGCACGGCGACCTCGGCGTGCTACAGCCCGACGACGTGATGCTCCTCATCAGCAACTCCGGAAAGACCTACGAAATCATCGCTCTCGTAGAACTTGCCCACAATCTCTATCCCCGGGTGCCACTTATCGTGATAACCGGAAATCCCGACAGTCCGCTCGCCGCGATTGCCGACGTGACACTCTCCACAGGAGGGGCGCCAGAGGTATGTCCGCTCGGACTCACGCCCACCACCTCAACCACAATGATGACCGTTATCGGCGACGTCCTCGTGGTAAATGTTATGCGACTTACCGGATTCTCACGCGAACAGTATGCCCTGCGCCACCACGGCGGATACCTTGGCTCCAAATCTCGCGGCGAAGAATCCTCTACCGAAAGGTAACACACCCCACCCACTCGGCAGACAACTACGGAACACACACACAACAGCATCATACTTGACAATGCGTAAAATAATCATAATCGGCGAATGCGCCCTGCAGATTACCTTCGACGGCACAGCCCCGGTCGCATCAGCACCCCATGGCGTCCTGCTCAACGCCGCGGCGGCAATAGCCGCATCCGCACAGCAGGTAAGCCTCGTAAGCGAGATTGCCTCCGACCCCGTGGGCGACATAATACTGCGCTATCTTAACGACGCCGGTGTCGACACGGAAAGCGTCGACCGATACACCGGAGGAGCGACACAGCTGCACCTGCTCTTCTCCGACGGAAAAAGCTCGCGCTACGGAGCATACCACGACTCCGGATTCACCGTAGTATGGCCGAGAATAAATCCCGGCGACATACTGCTCTTCGGCGGAAACTACGCCCTCGACCCAAGAGCACGGACACGCCTGTTCGACATAGTGCGATATGCCCGCGAACGCAATGCAAAGGTCATATATGTACCCGACTTCGAGCCGGCGCGAGTGCGCAACATCACCCACCTCATGCCGGCTATCCTCGAAAACTTTGAGGCGGCCGACATTGCCGTGACCACCTCTGCCGACCTTCGTGCGATATTCCGCGCGAAAGACCCCGACGAGGCATTCCGCGACCACATTTCATTCTACACCGACACCATGTACAACCTCTCCCACGATGGCCGGCTTACAATCCATTCCCACGCTTCGCCCGACACTCTGCCGACTCTGTTCCTCACATCCCCCACCCCGGTGGCGCTCCTTTCGGCCCTGACCACAGTACTCCTCGCCGACAACGACTCTCCCGAGAAATAATCCCATGGCCGTCTCTTCCGGCGGCTATTCTGTAAAATCAAAAAAACGATATGTCAACAGCCCTCTCTACCGGTGCCCCCTCAGGCGAACTGCCGGTTATATCAAAAAATGCAAAAATAGCCCTCGTCGCCGCCCGCTGGAACAGCCACATCACCACACCGCTTGCCCAAGGAGCCGCCAATCTCCTCGAGAGCCGCGGCATAGCATACAGCAGCTTTGAAGTGCCCGGAACTGTCGAACTCACCTACGCCGCAGCTCGCCTGCAGCCAATGTTCGACGCCGTAATAATAATCGGATGCGTAATCCGCGGCGACACCCCACACTTCGACTACGTATGCCAAAGCGTCACCGAAGGCATGACACAGCTCAACCTCAATGCCGAATGCCCGGTGATATTCGGAGTGCTCACCGTTAACGACGAGCAGCAGGCTATCGACCGAGCCGGAGGCCGGCTCGGCAACAAAGGCACCGAAGCGGCCGAAGCGGCAATCCACATGATCAGCTTCGCCGAAGCCACTGCCATCACTACCGATTCCCTTCAATAACCCGACAGTCAGCGGAGAAAACACCGCTAAGACTACATACAAAAAAATTCAAGGAGCTGCACCCTAATCTTCACGGATGCAGCTCCTTGCCATTTGTTAACCAATGTATCTACGATACAATCATCTCTTTCTAAGAGTAGGATTACGCTTGCTCGATATCTGCTTTACGGCAGGCCTATAAGCATACGGTCAAGCGACTCATAAGCCAAGTCGTTGGCCTCTCCTCCCGAAGTGTGGAGAGTCGGCTTTCCCTGACCGATGTCAATGCGCGCCACATCCCCCAAAGCAACCTCCCTGGTGGTACCATCCTTTGATATCACCACGACCGCACGCTCGCCCAGAGCATTGGCAGGCATAGCCATGCAATAGATACAAGCATCGCACCCACAAGCTGTCTGTAGCAAAATCTCATAATAATCAGTCTATTTTTAACAATCTTCTACAAAGATCAGCAAATATCACACTTATAAGCAACTCGATATTATTTTTTGACTTAGAGTTTGTTTATTATGTTGACGGCAATAGAGGCGCATCAGTACATGCACCGATGCACCTCCTCTTTGGGTTAATGACAATATGATTATATCAAAAAACTATCCGTCAGGCTCATAGCCGTTAATTTACTTTCTTGAGAGCGGGCTGTCTGACGGCGCAATACCTCAATCTGCTCCGGAGTCAGTTCCGCCGGCAGATGGGCCACAAATGCATCAAGTCGCTCGTCGAGTTCTTCATCCGTAGGGCATTGCGACATATCATATTCGTCCTCCATGCCATTGACATTCTCAGTATCCATATTGCATTATAAGTTAAATAATCGTTTGATTGAGAAAAAAGCAAAGCGGGGATGGAATTCGGTTTCCACCCCCGCTTTTTATGTATGTCAAGCGGTAGCGTGACCGCCGTATTGTCAATTGGCGAATGAAGCGAATATGTATTCGGGATTCATCACCGACGCATCGATAAGGCCGTTGTAGATGCACGACACAATACCGATAAGGATGATGCCTGCCACACATACTGTCATGGCCAGACGCTCGCTGCCGGCGCTGCGGAATGCAGGAATCACGCAGGCTTCCTGGTTGTTGATAAACATCGCCTTCACTACGAGCAGGTAGTAGTAGAGCGAGATGATAGTGTTGATCAACGCGATGAGCACCAGCACATAGAGAGCCGGAGTGCCCGGTTCGGTGGCGGCTGCGAAGATGAAGAACTTGCTGAAGAAGCCCGCAAACGGCGGGATACCGGCCAAAGAGAACATGGCGAGCATCATTGTGAACGCCAACTTGGGATTGGTCGAATACAGGTTGTTGTAGCTGTCCATATCCACCTTGCCTGTCTTGTTCTCGATAGCCTGGATTACACCGAAGGCAGCGAGGTTGCTGAAGATATACACAAGGATATAGTACATCAGCGAGCCAAGCCCCTGGGTAGTGGCGGCCATCACGCCGAGCATGATATAACCGGCCTGGGATATCGACGAGAAAGCGAGGAATCGCTTCAGATTCTTCTGGCGGAGGGCGAAGAGGTTACCTACGGTGATGGTGAGGATAATCAGAGCATAGAGCATCCACTCCCAGGCCTTGCCGTAGAACGGACCGAACACCTGCACCATTATCACGAAGAACGAGAAAGCGGCGGCTCCCTTGGAGATTACCGACAGATACGAGGTGATGGTGGTCGGAGCGCCCTGGTATACGTCGGCGGTCCACAGGTGGAACGGCACAAGCGAGAGCTTAAAGCCCATGCCGGCGATTACAAACGCGATGGCGAGAAGTAGCATCAGGCTGTTCTGCGGATTGATTGATGCGGCGATGTCGGCGAAGTAGAGGGTGCCGCTCAGAGCGTACACAAACGACAGGCCCATCATGAATATCGCCGAGGAGAACACGGCTGTGAGCAGATACTTGATGGCGGCCTCGTGGCTCTCGTAGCGCTGCTTGTCAAAGGCCACAAGGGCGGCAAGCGGCAGAGAAGCTGTCTCCAGACCGATGATGAAGAGCAGGAAGTGGCGTGCCGAAATCATCAGGTACATACCGAAGAGGGTGATGAGCAGAAGCTCGTAGAACTCTCCGCGGCGCACCTTCATAAACTCGCTGTCGGCCCACTGCATGGCCTGCACCAGCACGATGAGAGCGCCGATGTTGAGTATGTTCTTGATGGCTGTCATCACAGGCGAGGTGGCATACATGCCGCCGAAAGCCGTGGCCGAGGTCGCATCCCAGGGATATACGAATCCGCCGATAGTGACCAAAGCGAAGAGGCACACTGTGAACATCGACAGTCCGCGGGGTGCCTGCCGCGAGCTGAATGTGTCGAAAAGAAAGACCAATAAGATGAGGACCAGCAATCCTATCTCTTGGTGCATGACCAGAAACTGTGAATAATCCATATCTTATTATCTTACTTTGTGAGGACTTCGATAATGGGGAGGAACGAATTGTGGATCAAGGTGCTGATCCAGTTGGGGAAGCAACCGATACCGGCCACACACACGATAAGTGTGATAGCCGACAGACGCTCCCACCATGTGGCGTCGGTGAGCGACAGATGGTGCTCGTCCTGTACCGGGCCGAAGAGCAGCTTGCCTACAACGCGGAGGATATACACCGCGGTAATCACAATCGAGCAGCAGGCAGCCACGGTAAACGCGCGGTGGAACATGTCGGTGTGCTCCCATGAGCCTACAAAGATTGTCATTTCAGCCACGAAGCCCGACAGACCGGGCAGACCCAGCGAGGCCATACCGGCGATTACATAGCATACGGCCAGGAAAGGCATTATCTTCATAAGGCCGCCCATCAGACGGATATCGCGGGTATGTGTACGTCCGTAAATCATACCGATAAGGGCGAAGAAGAGGGCTGTCATCAGACCGTGCGAGAGCATCTGGAGCACGGCGCCTGTCATGGCGGTGGTGTTGAGCATGAGGATGGCGAAGAGCACCATGCCGCAGTGGCTTACCGAAGAGTAGGCGTTGATATACTTGAGGTCGGTCTGTACGCAGGCGCTGAATGCTCCGTACACTACCGAGATACCGGTCAGGATAAGGAATATCCATGCCAGCTCATTGGCCGCCTGGGGCATCAGATAGATGGCCACACGGAAGCAGCCGTAACCGCCGAGCTTCATGAGCACACCGGCGTGGAGCATCGACACAGCGGTCGGAGCCGAGGCGTGACCGTCGGGACTCCATGTGTGGAACGGGAACATCGCGCCGAGCACACCGAAACCTACGAATGTAATCGGGAAGAGGAATGTCTGCCAGCCGTGGGGTATGGCGCCGTTGGCCGAAATCTCAAGAAGGTTCATGGTCAGCTGTCCGCCCTCGGGAGCCGAGTGGTAGTAGATGCCGAGGATGCCGAGCAGCAGGAATGCCGAGCCGCCCATAAGCATAAGGGTCAGCTTCATGGCGCTGTACTCCTTGCGGCCTGTACCCCAGAGTCCGATGAGAAGGTACATCGGGATAAGAGCCACCTCGTAGAACATGAACATCGTAAACAGGTCGATTGAGATGAAGAACCCGAACACGCCGGTCGACAGAAGAATGAGCCAAAGGAAGAAATCTTTGGGCAGCGGATCGATTTTCCACGATGCGAAAGTGCCGGCAAATACGATAATCGCCGAAAGCAGAATCATCGCCACGGAAATTCCGTCGACACCGAGGGCAAGATGGATGTTGAGAGGCTCAAACCACATCCACGACCCGGTGTAGAGCATCGGAGCGTCGGCGCCGAGCTGGCGCAGATGCAGGAAGTCAAAGAGCAGATATACCGAAAGGGCCACAAGCGCCGTAGAGCCGATGACGGCCACTGTGCGCACCTGCTTGATGTCCCGGCAGAGGAACAGCAGCCCGAGCATCACCAGCGGGATGACTACGAAATATATCAGAATATTTGAGAATATCATAATTACTATATTTTTTCAGAGTGTTTTCGCATCAGTGATTACAGCAGGCAGATCCAGGCTATTGTACCCAGAGCAAGCGCTCCGACAAGATAAATCCATACATAGAACTGCACGTTGCCCGACTGAAGTCCGCGCACCTGCAATGAGGTCCACTGGGTGACTTTGGCAAAGCTGTCCATCGTTCCGTCGATGATATGGCGGTCAAACCATGCTATCGGACGGCATATGCACTGAAATATCACCTTGTGGGTAATCCACATATAGAGCTCGTCCCAGTAGAAGCGATGGTGGGCGGCGGTCCAAAGGCCGTGGAATGTATCGGCGAGCTTGTCGGGGAGAGGATTCTCCTTGAGATACATCTTTGTGGCCAGCAGAATGGCAAGCACTGCAACGCACACGCTGGAGATAGCCACCCAGCCTACCATGTGGATATCGTAGCTGGCGCCGTTCCATGTCACGAAGTGTCCGAAAGGTATGAAACCGGCCACACAGCTTACAGCGGCAAGGAATACCAGAGGTATGCTCATCACCACAGGAGCGTCGTGGGGGGTATGGTGAGCGCAGTCATGCTCTTTCCACCAGAAAATCATGTAGTAGAGACGGAACATGTAGAAAGCGGTCAGGCCCGCAACCATCATAAGCCATGCGCCCCAGAACCAGTGGTTCTCGAATGCGGCGGCCAAAATCTCGTCCTTGGAGAAGAAGCCGGCGAAGGGGGGTATGCCCGCGATGGCCAGACAGCCGATAAGGAACGTGATGTGGGTGACGGGCATATACTTGCGCAGACCGTGCATGGCCGTATAGTTGTTGGAGTGTACGGCATGTATCAGAGCACCGGCGCCAAGGAACAACAGAGCCTTGAACATGGCGTGGGTGAACAGATGGAACATCGAGGCCATGAAGCCGAGACCCTCGTGGATTTCGGGACGGGCGATGCCGAGCGATGTCACCATGAACGCAATCTGAGAGATGGTCGAGAACGCGAGCACGCGCTTGATGTCAATCTGTGTGCATGCCACCACAGCCGCATAGAATGCGGTGATGCAGCCCACGACAGCGATGATGTTCATCGCCGACATCTCAAGCAGATAGAGCGGGAACAGACGGGCCACCAGGTACACACCGGCCACAACCATCGTTGCGGCATGGATGAGGGCCGACACGGGAGTCGGGCCTTCCATAGCATCGGGGAGCCAGATGTGGAGCGGAAGCATAGCCGACTTACCCATACCTCCCATGAAGATAAGCACGAGAGCCCATGTGAGAGTCGAGGCACCGAGGAAGGTCATTCCGGAGAATGAAGTAAGGATGCCGGTGAACGGACCGGTGTAGGAAGCGACTCCGCCTTCATAGTTGGCCACAGCGGCCGAAGTGATGTCGAGGAAGTCGAACGTCTGTGTGCAGTAGCTGAGAATAAGGATACCCAGCAGGAAGCCGAGGTCGGCGAAACGGGTGACGATAAACGCCTTCTTAGAGGCCGACACTGCCGAAGGCAGCTTGTAGAAGAAGCCGATCAGCAGGTAGGACGATGCGCCCACAAGCTCCCAGAAGATATACATCTGGAAGATGTTGGTGGCCACTACAAGGCCGAGCATCGAGAAGCTGAAGAGCGACAGGAATGCGAAATAACGCTGGAAGCCCTTCTCTCCCTCCATGTAGCCCATCGAGTAGAGATGCACCATAAACGAGATGGTGGGTATCACGATGAGCATCATGGCCGATATCGGGTCGAGCATGAAGCCCAGACGGATTACAAGATGCTGTGTGAACTGTAGCCAGTCCACATTCCAGAGTACAAGAGCGGCACGTGTGCCCTCGGCGGTATAGAAGTCGCCGAAGAAGTAGCTCAGTGCGGTCCAGTAGCTGAGCACGAGCACGGTGCCCATACCGAGACAGCCGAGTACGCCCGCGAGCTTATGGCTCATCTTCATGCCTGTAAGGCCGAGCAGCAGGAACATGAAGAGGGGTATGCAGAGTATGAAGATTGATATAATTTCCATAACCGTGTCTTAGAATTTCATTTTGTTAAGGTCGCGTATATCAATATTGCGTGCCCAGCGGAAGAGGTTTACGATAATGGCAATCGCAAGCCCCGTCTCGGCGGCGGCGATAGCGATGGCGAAAAGTGTAAACATCATGCCCTCGAGCTGTCCGGGATACAGAAAGCGGTTGAACACCACAAAGTTGATATCGACGGCATTGAGCATAAGCTCCAGCGAGATGAGTATCGCAATCAGATTTTTACGGGTGACGAAACCGTAGACTCCGCAGCAGAACATTATGATGCTGGGGATTATATACATTGCTATAGGTAAATTGTCCATCGTCTGATCAACGTTTGCGGGCGATTACCACGCCACCGATTATACATGCGAGTAACAACACACTCACTGCCTCGAACGGCAGCAGATAACCGAACTTCTCGGTACCGAGCAGCACCTCACCAAGATGATTCATGGTGAAATCTCCGTCAAACGGACGGCTGAAGGTACTCCAGAAGTCAGGACGGGCCACCACTGCGTAGCCCAGACCCGCGAGTGCTAGCGCCGAGGCCACACCTCCGAAAAGACGGCGGCGCGAAGTAAGTTGCGAACTGGCGTCACCGGGCTTCGTCGTCAGCAGTATCGAGAATACCACAAGCACGACGATACCACCGGCGTAAACGGCAATCTGCACAGCGCCGAGAAACTCATAGTCGAGCTTGAAGTAGAGGCCGGCGGTGGCAAATAGCGTAAACAGCAGGTAGGTCGCCGCTCTAAGGATGCGACGTGTGGTGACAGTCAGTATCGAAAAGATGATAATCGAGGCTACGATTATCCAGTACATTACAATACTTCCAACTGATTCCATATATACGATTTAATTTTCTTTCTTTTCGGGTTCGGTTGCAGGAGCCGAGGTGGCCTCGGCCTTAGGTGCGGCAGGGGCTGCCTTGGGTGCTGCGGCAGGAGCCTTGGGTGCGGGATCGCCCGGCTGCTCGGGGAGATAGTTGAGCTGCTGCACAAGTTTCTCACGGGTAAACACGGCCTGCTCGAAGTCGTTGCTGAACTCGATGGCGTCGAATGGGCATGTGGTGACACACAGCTCGCAGAATGTACAGCTGCCAAGGTCGTACATATACTTGTCGAGCTTGCGTTTCTTCTTTCCGTCGGGGAGGTCGACCATCTTGGTGGTGATGGTGATGGTGCCGTTCGGACAATTGCGCTGGCATGTGCCGCACGCCGTACAACGGTTGCGTCCGTCAGGAAGATAGATAAACTGTAGCTTGGCGCGGAAGCGCGGGGCCGCATACTGCTGATAGCGGGGTTCCGAGGGGTCGGCGCCCTTGCGGGAGTCGGGATACGACTCGGTCACCTTGGGAGTGAAAAACTCCTTGCCGGTGACTCCCATACCTTTTATAAGGCTTGATATGCCTGTGCCCAGTGATGAAAAATACTCTTTTACACTGCCCATAGATATGACTGGTGTTCTTTTTTTCGCGTACCGATAGCAAAATTATATGTGGTTCGTCTTTGCGGGAAGGCATCCGGCGGTCCGGTACGGCAATATTCTCACTGCCGGATGCTCCCTCTATGCCGGAGGCGCGGCCTATCTGACCTGACCTCCGAGGATATCGAGCAGCTCCGAGGTGATAGCCTGCTGGCGCAGCTTGTTGTATTCAAGCTGCAGCTGCTCGAGGAGTTTCTTGGCGTTGTCGTTGGCGCTCTGCATGGCCATGATGCGGGCGGCCTGCTCGCTGGCGACATTCTCGGTGAATATCTCCTGCACCACTGCGAGGATGAAGAGCGGGAGCACCGAGTTGAATATCGTGTTGGCGTCGGGCTCGAAGATATAGGGGCGGCACTGCACGGTCACGGCGTTGGCGGTAAGTGTCTCGTGCACTACCGGCAGAAGCTGTTCGTTGCGCAGAGTCTGGCGGCTCATGCTCTTGAAGTTCATGTAGAGGAGATCGAGCATGTCGATGTCCCCGTCGAGAAACTTCTGCTGGAGAGCCGACGTGAAAGCCTTCACAGCCTCGCCGTCGCTCTTGGCATGGATGTCGCCTATTACCTCTACAGTGATGCCGTTGCCCGAGAGCTTGCGGGTGGCCTTGACCATCTTGTTACCTACAGGATACAGGGTTATCTCAAGCGACGCTCCGTAGCGCTCGCGCAACTGGTTGATGCGCAGCAGAAGGCCCTTGAAGATATTGATATTGTAGGCGCCACACAGACCGTCGTCACTGCCCCACACGGCGATACCCGCACGGGTCACGTCGCGCGTAAGAGTCAGAGGCGAGCTGAATTCGGCGTCGGCCGACAGGAGATTGCCCATGATGGTCTCGATCTGGCCGCGGAAGGGGAGCAGACGGCGCAGCGACTGCTCGGCCTTGTGCATCTTGGCCGATGAAATCATCTTCATGGCGCCGGTAATCTTCTCCGACGACTTGACCGATCCGATACGGCCCTTTAGTTCTCGCAGAGTTGCCATTGTGAGTTATTGATACGAAGCGGTGCGGGGCTTTGACGGGCACCCGCACTGCCTCTGTCGGTTCCTTTATTAGTTCTTGTAGCGGCTCGCTATCTCGCGGGCGGCCTTGGTGAGCTTGTCGGTGATATCGTCGGTAAGCTGGCCGGCGGCGATGGCGTCGAGCACATCTTTCTGGTACTTGGCGTGGAGGAGCTGGAGGAAGAGTTTCTGGAACTCGGCCACCTTGTCGAGAGGCACATCCTCAAGCAGGCCCTTGGTGCCGCAGAAGATTACGGCCACCTCGTCCTCGACGGCCATAGGCTCGTACTGGGGCTGGATGAGGAGTCGCTCGTTCTTGCGTCCCTTGTCGATGACACGCGCGGTAACAGGGTCGATATCGCCGCCGAATTTGGTAAACGACTCAAGCTCGCGGAACTGTGCCTGGTCGATTTTCAGCGTACCGGCAATCTTCTTCATCGGCTTGATCTGGGCGTTACCGCCTACACGCGATACGGAGATACCCACATTGATAGCCGGACGGATACCGCGGTTGAACAGTGCGGTCTCAAGGAAGATCTGGCCGTCGGTAATCGAAATTACGTTGGTAGGGATGTAAGCCGACACGTCGCCCGCCTGGGTCTCGATAATCGGGAGCGCAGTAAGCGAGCCACCACCCTTCACCTTGTCTTTGAGCACGGCGGGAAGGTCGTTCATCGAGGCGGCCACCTCCTGGTTGTCGATAATCTTGGCGGCACGTTCAAGCAGACGCGAGTGGAGATAGAAGATATCGCCGGGGTATGCCTCGCGGCCCGAGGGACGCTTAAGGATAAGCGAGATCTCGCGATAGGCCACAGCCTGCTTCGACAGGTCGTCGTATACGATAAGGGCGTCTCGGCCGGTGTCGCGGAAATACTCGCCGATGGCTACGCCGGCAAACGGGGCATAGTAGCGCATCGAGGCCGAGTCGGAGGCGTTGGCGGCCACAATCACGGTATAGGGGAGCGCACCGTTGTCGCGCAGAGTCTGCACGAGAGCGGCCACTGTCGATGCCTTCTGGCCGATAGCCACATATATGCAGTAGACGGGCTTGCCCTCCTCATAGTTCTTGCGCTGGTTGATGATGGTGTCGATGGCGATGGCGGTCTTGCCTATCTGGCGGTCGCCGATGATAAGCTCACGCTGTCCGCGGCCTATGGGCACCATCGAGTCGATGGCCTTGATACCGGTCTGGAGAGGCTGCTTCACGGGCTGACGGAAGATAACGCCCGGGGCTTTGCGCTCGAGTGGCATGCGCAGGCGCTCGCCGCTGATGGGGCCGGCGCCGTCGATAGGCTCTCCGAGCACGTTGATGACGCGACCCAAGAGGCCCTCGCCGACGAGCACTGAGGCGATTTCGCCGGTGCGGCGCACGGTCATATTCTCAGTCACCCGGTCAACGCTGTTGAGCAGAATCACACCTACGTTGCTCTCTTCGAGGTTCATGGCAACGCCTTTAACGCCATTCTCGAACTCGACGAGCTCGTTGGCGCGCACATTTTCGAGTCCGTAGACGTGGGCTACGCCGTCGCCTACCTCAAGGACTGTTCCAACTTCTTCGAACGACACCTTTGAGTTGACGTTCTCAAGCTGTTGCTTTAATACTTCCGATATTTCGCTTGGGTTGATCATTCTTGTTGTGGGGGTATTTACTTGCTAAGGAGTTTTAGACGCAGCTGCCGCAGTTCGCTCTCGAGCGAAGCGTCGAGGCGCTCGGAGTTGACGTCGACGATGAAGCCGCCGATGATTGAGGGATCGGTCAGGTGGGTGTACTCCACAGTGGCGCCGGGGAGATGACGCTCGACCAGGGCATGCAGCTTGCCGACCACTTCGGCGGGCATGTCGGTGGCGGTGACAATCTTCACCAGGCAGATGTTGTTGGCCCGGCGGTAGATGTCGAGATAGCGCAGGGCTATCAGGCGCACGATGTCGATGCGGCGGTTCTCCACCAGCAGCTTCAGGAAGTCGGCAAAGACCGTGTCGGTGCTCTTGGCGCATGCCGCTGTGGTGAGCAGGCCGGTCTTATCTTCGGTAGCCACAAACGGGTTGGCGACTACTTCCTGCAGGCGGGGCTGCCCGGCAAAGGATGCGCAGAGGCATTTCATCAGCTCATACACCCTGTCGGCCGCTCCCTTTTCGAGGGCGAACTTGTAGAGGGCTTTGGCGTAACGGTTGGGGATAAGACCTTGGTCCATGTCGGTTGTCAGTTGTTGGTTTCCATTTCATCAAGGAGGGAGTCGACGAGCTTGGTCTGGGCCTTGCGGTCGGCCATCTGTCCGCGTACAACCTTTGTAGCGATATCGAGGGCAAACGAGGTCACCTCGTCGCGGAACTGCTGACGCGCTTCCTTGCGCTCCTGCTCGATAGATACCTTGGCGGCGTCCATCACTTTCTGGGCCTCCTTTGAGGCTGCGGCACGCGCTTCCTCGATTATCTCGGTTTTCATGCGGTCGGCCTCGCGAAGTATCTCGGCCTGCTGCTTGCGCGCTTCGTCGATATACTTGCTTGCCTCCTGGCGGGCGTTGTCAAGCTGCTCTTTGGCATTCTGCGCATACTCCACACCCTTGTCGATGAGATCGGCGCGGTCGTCGATGCTCTTCATGATGGCAGGCCAGCCCCACTTCCACAGTACGAAGAAGAGGATGGCGAATGCCACGAACATCCAGAATACCAGGCCGAATTCAGGCGTGAATAGTTCCATTTCAGGGATATGCTACAGATTAGAGGAAGAATGCCAGCACGCAGACGATGACGGCGAAAAGAGCCACACCCTCGATAAGGGCGGCGATAACGATCATGTTGCTTCGGATGTCGCCGGTAGCCTCGGGCTGACGGGCGATAGCTTCCATGGCAGCACCGCCGATCTTGCCGATGCCGATACCTGCGCCGATTGCTGCGATAGCTGCGCCAAGACATGCTCCGATACCTTTGAGACCTGCGTCGATTGCTGCGATGATTAATGCTGTTAACATAATTGTGTAGGATTTATGGGTTAATATTTTCTATGACTTTGGGGTGAGGAGATTCATGAACGGGTGGTGGTGGGCGCCGCGGGGACCTCGTGGGCATCCTTTCCATGGTGACCGTCTTCCTGCGCAAGACCGATGAATACGGTCGAGAGCATGGTGAACACGTAGGCCTGGATGAAGCTCACGAGCACATCGATAAGGAGCATGAACACCGAGAATATCAGTGACACCACCAGAGTGCCTCCGGCTGCCGCAGCGCCGAGAGCGCCGAGGATGAAGATGAGCAGCGTGAGCACGATTACTATGATGTGGCCGCCCATCATGTTGGCGAAGAGACGCACGGTAAGCGCCGCCGGCTTGGTGAACACGCCGAAAAGCTCGATTACCGGCATGATGGGGATGGGGAATTTCAGCCACAGGGGCACATCGGGCCAGAACACTTCTTTCCAGTAGTGCTTGGTGCCGAATATGTTTACTATGAGGAATGTAATCAGCGACAGCACGAGCGTCACGGCGATGTTGCCGGTGATGTTGGCGCCGCCGGGGAATATTACCATCAGGCCCAGCAGGTTGGCCACGAGTATGAAGAAGAATACCGTGAGGAGGTAGGGGCCGAACTTGCGGCTCTTGGCGCCGAGGGTGGGCTTGATTACACCGTAGTATATGAACTCGATAAGGGCCTCGATGGCACCTGTGGCACGGCGGGGAGCCGTATACCCTTTCTTGCGGTACCATGCGGCCACATCAAGCACCATCCACATTACCAGCAGGCAGGCGATGAATATGGCGCAGACGTTTTTGGTGATGGAGAAGTCGAGGGGACGGTACTCCACCATCTGTGTCTGTCCGTCGACTACCTCGGGACGCATCCCGACGAGCTTGTTGTGCCACTTGCTGTCGTGGCCTCCGAGACGGAATGTCATCTCGGCACCGTCGGAGTCGGTCACAGTATAGCTGTGTCCATGGCCGATACGCGACGAGCTGAAGCAATGCCAGTCACCCTGATAGTCGCGCACGATTACCGGCAGGGGTATGCGCACGTCGTGGCAGAAAGGCACTTCCCAGCCGTAGCCGTCGCCCAGATGCTCGAAGATAATCTCCTTGGGGTCGATTTTCTTCTCTTCCGAGCGGCTTTCGGCTTCTTCCGCCTGCGCCTCGGCACGCACGCCGGCCTCGTCCGCAATCAGCGACAGCGGGGCGGGGAGCAGCACGGCCAGCAGGAGGGCAAGTAGCAGGATGGTTCGTTTCATATCAATAGATGCATACAGATATTATGTCGTTGTCTACATCGACTATGCCTCCGGCGACATCGATGCGTGCGGAATGTCCGTCATGGTCGTATACCACAGGACCCGGCACAAGAGTGGAGATAAGCGAGGCATGGCCTGGAAGCACCATGAATGTACCTTCGGCTCCCGGAAGCGACACTTTGCCCACTTCGCCCTCGAAGAGGACATCCTGCGCGGAGATTACTTTGAGCACCATATCCGTATGAGTGTTTTAATTGCCTTACAATCTTGTTGGTTACTTCACTTCGGCAAGCATCTTCTTGCCCTTGGCGATGGCATCGTCGATGGTGCCTACATTGAGGAACGCCTGTTCGGGATACTCGTCCATCTCGCCGCTGAGAATCATCTTGAAGCCGCGGATGGTCTCGCTCAGGGGCACCATCACACCGGGGAGGCCGGTAAACTGCTCGGCCACGAAGAACGGCTGCGACAGGAAGCGCTGGGCGCGGCGGGCGCGGGCCACTACGAGCTTGTCCTCGTCGGAGAGCTCGTCGACGCCGAGGATGGCAATGATATCCTGGAGCTCGTTGTACTTCTGGAGCAGCTGCTTCACAGCCTGGGCGGTATTGTAGTGGTCCTCGCCGATGATGTGGGGGTCGAGGATTCGCGATGTCGATTCCAGCGGGTCGACGGCGGGATAGATACCGAGCTCCGAAATCTTACGCGAGAGCACGGTGGTGGCGTCGAGGAAGCTGAATGTTGTGGCGGGAGCGGGGTCGGTAAGGTCGTCGGCCGGCACGTAGATAGCCTGTACCGAGGTAATCGAACCCTGCTTTGTCGAGGTGATACGTTCCTGGAGGGCACCCATCTCCGAGGCAAGTGTGGGCTGGTAGCCTACGGCCGAGGGCATACGACCCAGAAGAGCCGACACCTCGGAACCTGCCTGGGTGAAACGGAAGATGTTGTCGATAAAGAGGAGGATGTCCTTGCCTCCGCCATCCTGGTCGCGGAACTGCTCGGCGACGGTAAGACCGGTAAGAGCCACACGCAGACGCGCGCCCGGGGGTTCGTTCATCTGTCCGAACACGAGGGCTGCCTGCGACTCGGCCACCTGCTTCATGTCGACATCGGCAAGATTCCACTCGCCTTTCTCCATGCCTTCGGTGAATTTCTCACCATATTTCATAACGCCGCTCTCAATCATCTCGCGCAGCAGGTCGTTGCCTTCGCGGGTACGCTCGCCCACACCGGTAAACACCGAGAATCCGTTGTGGCCTTTGGCGATATTGTTGATAAGCTCCATGATGAGCACCGTCTTTCCTACGCCGGCACCGCCGAACAGACCGATTTTGCCACCCTTGGAGTAGGGTTCGAGAAGGTCGATGACCTTGATACCGGTATAGAGAATCTCGGTACCGATGGTGAGATCGTCGAACGCGGGGGCGGGCTGATGGATGGGGCGCAACGACTCGCGATTAAGTTCGGGCAGGTGGTCGATGGCATCGCCGAGCACGTTGAGCAGGCGTCCCTTCACCTGGTCGCCGGTAGGCACCGCGATAGGACGTCCGAGATTCTCCACGCGTACGCCACGCTGCAGACCGTCGGTACTTTCCATAGCCACACATCTCACGGTGTCCTCGCCGATGTGTTGCTCGACTTCCAGGATGAGGTCGGTGCCATCATCCTTGGGTACACGCAGAGCCGTGTAAATAGGCGGGACGAGATTGTCCTCGCCTTCGAAGGTGACGTCGACCACAGGGCCGATCACCTGAGCTACTGTTCCGAATTTATCGCTCATTGTTAGGTATATGACGTTGAGAGGGGGTTAATATGCGTTTTGTTACTGATTAGAAGTGGAGGCCGAAGCATACCACCAGCACCATCAGCACGAGGTTGACAAGGTTGATGGGGAGGAGGTATTTCCACTCAAGGGCGAGCAGCTGGTCGATACGCAGACGGGGGAATGTCCACTTGAACCAGATGATGATAAACGAGATTGCAATCGCCTTGGCTATGAACCATATGGTCGAAGGAATCCAGTCCATCACGCCGTTGAAGGCATCCCAGCCCGGGATGTGGAGAGGGGCCCATCCGCCGAAGAAGAGCAGGGCGGCCACGCCCGATACGATAAAGAGATTGAGGTATTCGGCCAGATAGAAGAAGCCGAAATGAATACCCGAATACTCTGTATGGTAACCGGCGGTAAGCTCGCTCTCGGCCTCGGGAAGGTCAAACGGGCCACGGTTGGTCTCGGCAGTACCGGCGATAATGAAAATCACAAATGCGATGACAGCGGGAATGTGGCCCGAGAATATGAACCACATGCCGTCGCTCTGCATCTGACATATCTCAGAAATCGACATCGTGCCTGCGAAAGCTACCATTGTAATAACCGACAGACCGAGAGAAAGTTCGTAGCTGACCATCTGTGCGCCCGAACGGAGAGCACCGATAAGGGTGAACTTGTTGTTGGACGACCATCCGGCGAGCAGTATGCCGAGCACTCCTATCGAGCTGACAGCCAGCAGGAAGAAGATGCCGATATTGAAGTCGACAATCTGCAGTCCGCTACCCCATGGGAGCATCGAAAAACAGAGCATCGAGGCCAGAATCACCAGATAAGGCGCCAGGGCAAACAGGAATTTGTCGATATGGTTGAGCGAGATAAGCTCCTTGATAAGGATCTTGAACATGTCGGCTACCGACTGCAGCACACCCCATGGGCCCACACGGTTGGGGCCTCGGCGGCACTGGAATGCGGCGCAGACCTTGCGCTCGAAGTAGATGTAGAAGAGTGCGAGCACCGAATAGGCAAGGAGCAGCAGCACGCCGATGAGCACACACTCAATGGTCACGGCCACCCAGGGTGCGCACCATGAAAGAAGCCACTGATTGAGCCACTCGGCTCCGTGAGATAGTTCTAACATATATCTTGATGTTCTTTGTATTCTTTACTTGAACTGATTATATCCTCGTCCCCGGCCGATCAGCGGTCGATATCGGGCACAACGTAGTCGAAGGTACCTCCGATGGTGATAAGGTCGGCAATCTTGCCGCCCTCTGCGGCGTGGGGAACGATGCCGGCGAGATTCATACACGGAGAGTTGAACTTCACGCGCCAGGGCTTCTGGTCGCCGTGGCTCTCGATATACACGCCGAATGCACCGCGGCTGGCCTCTACCTGCTGGAACCAGTGTCCCTCGGGGAGCTTGATAATCTTGGGCACCTTGGCGCAGATGTCGCCGTCGGGGATGTTGTCGACAAGCTGCTCGAGTATGCGGCAGCTCTGCTTGATTTCCTCGACACGCACGAGATAGCGGGCCATGGAGTCGCCTTCGGGGAGGGTGATTTCATCGAACTGAAGCTCGGAATAGATGCCGTAGGGGGCAGTCTTGCGCACGTCGCAGGCCCATCCCGAGGCACGTCCTACAGGGCCGGTGGCTCCGTAGCTGATGACATCCTCCTTGGAGAGCACGCCTACGCCCTTCATACGGTTGTGGGCAATGACGTTGCCGGTGAATATGGTGTCGTACTCCTTGATTGCCTTGGGCATGATTTCGAGAAGTTTCTTCACGTCGTCGACGAAGTCCTTGTCGAGGTCGTCAATCACACCGCCGATGCAGTGGTAGTTGAATGTCATGCGCGCGCCGCAAGTCTTCTCGAATATGTCGAGTATGCGTTCGCGCTCGCGCAGGGTATAGAACAGCATGGTGGTAGCACCGAGGTCCATACAGAATGTGCCCATGAACAGGAGATGCGAGCTGATACGCATTAGCTCGTCCATCATCACACGGATTACCTGTGCGCGGCGGGGCACCTCAAGACCCATCGCTTTCTCGATACAGAGGCAGAGGCAATGACGGTTCTGCTGGGCCGAGAGGTAGTCGAGTCGGTCGGTGAAGTGGAGTGTCTGCATGTAGCCGAGTCCCTCGCAGAGTTTCTCGATACCGCGGTGGATATATCCGAGATAGAGGTCGATTTTCTTGATGGTCTCGCCGTCGACTGCTGTGCGGAAGCGGAGCACGCCGTGTGTGGCGGGGTGCTGCGGGCCGATGTTGACCACGAAATCCTCGGGGGCGAATACCGTGCGCTTCTCCTTTACGATTGTTCCGTCGGGCTTCTCTACATAAGAGTATGTGATGTCGTCGACAGCCTCGTGGTCGAGACGCACGGGGTTGGTCTCGGGCGATGCGTCGTAATCCTTGCGCAGGGGGTATCCTACCCAGTCGTTGCGCAGGAACAGGCGCCGCATGTCGGGATGGTTGATGAAGATGATGCCGAAATAGTCGTAGACCTCGCGCTCGTAGAGGTTGGCCACATGCCACAGGTCGCTTACGGAGTGGAGCATGGGCTTCTCACGGTTGTCGGTGGCCACGCGTACCGATATGTGGTGGCCGTGGCGTGTCGAGGTGAGGTAGTACATTACGCCGAGAGTCTCGGTCCAGTCCATACCTACAAGCGACACGAGGTAGTCAAAGTCGAGTTCCGGATCCTCTTTGAGGGTCTTGGCCAGTGTATGCCACTTGGCATCGGGAATATTCACCAGCAGCCATTCCCCCTCCTCGAAAACGGCTTCGGGGAAGAGCCGGGCGATGTGTTCCTGAACGTTTGCCATATCTATGTGATGATTGGTGCGTTAATAATTATTTGACGGTTGCAGAAGTGAGTGGATTATTCCGACATGCCTTTCTCCTGCTCCACACCCTCTTTTACGAGGGCTGCGGCGGCATCGCGTGCGGCGAGGAATGCCTCGCGCTTCTCCTGACGGTTCACTCCGCCGAAGAATTTCTCCACCTTAATCTTGCGGGAGAGCTGCATGATACCGTATATCATGGCTTCGGGGCGCGGAGGACATCCGGGCACGTATACATCGACGGGGATTACCTCGCCCACACCTTTTACTACATGATAGCTATGCTTGAATGGGCCGCCGGAGATGGCGCATCCGCCGCATGCAATCACATACTTGGGCTCGGCGAGCTGGTCGTAAAGACGACGCACTACCGGGGCCATGCGATGCACGATTGTGCCGGCCACCATCATGAAGTCGGCCTGACGGGGCGAGGCACGAGCTACTTCCCAGCCGAAGCGCGCCATGTCGAAGCGCGCCGCTCCAAGTGCGATAAACTCAATACCGCAGCAACTGGTGGCGAATGTGAGCGGCCATATAGAGTTACTGCGCCCCCAGTTGATTAGCTTGTCGAGCGAACCGACCACGACATTTGTGCCGTTGGCGCGCAGCTCGCTGACGAGCGATTCTATATATTCATTATCCTTAAACTCGGCATAAGGCATGCCCTGTGCAGTTACTTCCATTCAAGAGCTCCTTTCCGCCAGGCATATACGAGGCCCAGCACTAAAATTCCGAAAAATACAGCGATGCAAAGCAGACCGTCGGTGCCGAGGGCTCTCATGTTGACAGCCCAGGGGTAGAGAAACACGGTCTCTACGTCGAACATCAAAAACAGGATGGCATAGAGATAGTAGCCGATGTGGAACTGCGCCATGCTCTCGCCACGCGTAGGAATACCGCACTCATAGGCCTCGCCCTTCTGAGGATTGAAGCTGCGCGGCGAGATGAGCCCCGCGAGCACGAGCGCCAACGCCACGAGGGCAACACCTGTAAGGGCGCCCACCACGGCGAGAGTAGAGTTCTGAATACCAAAAATTAATGATACCATATAATGATTCAAAATATATCTGTTTTGCCAAGGCCGCATTAACACCGCGCGCCTGAACGGCCACGGAATGACACGGTAAAGATAGAATATTAGCGCGGCGCGAGATATATGTACTGTAATACCACGTACAACACGCTGAATTTCAAGGAATAAACTTTAAGGTTGACAATTAGCAAATTGCTTTCTCCTAAAATCTTTGCAAATATACAGATATTTTTTCAAATGAAATCGTGTGGAATGCTCCAAACTTGGACAAATGGGACGACAAGAGTTAAATAATCTTAAAACATAAAATTCCGTTTAGCATCCAAGTGTGTGAAAAGCGGAAGATTAGCATAGTTTTATTTCATGTACTAACATCAGCAAGTATTGCATATCGATAACATATTATTGTATATTTGCAAAGGAATTACAATCAACATCTTAATCATACATAAATATGAAGACACGGTACAAATTTGACGAGTGCTGGAAAGAGGCATTGCGCCGGCTCGGTGACAGCGCCGGACATGTGGAAGCGCAGATACGACGATATCTCGAAGAGGGCACAGAGCCGGATATCGCCGACCTGAATTATTACTACGAAGGATTCGTGGCCGTATGGGTGCTTATAAAGGCCCAGATTGATGCTCGCAAAGAGCGCAATGCACGCGCCCGTGAGCGTCGCCGCATGCGTCGCGATGCTATCCTGGAGGCAGAGGAAGCAAAAAAGCGCCGCCGTGAGGCGGAGGCTGCACGCAAGGCGGAGGCTGCACGCAAGGCGGAGGCTGAGCAGGCTGAAAAGCAGCGAATAGCAGACGAACGTAAAGCCCGACGCCGTGAGGAACGCCTGCGCAAAGTCGCTCCGCGCCGCGACAGTATATCGTCATCGCCGGCCATGACAAAACCGGCGCCCTCCCCTACCCCGACATTTGCATCTCGTTTCCGCGGCCCGGGCATCGCAACGCCACGGGTGGCAGGGTGGCAATAAGATAAAGTTTCAGGCAATGCAGGGATTGTCGCCGGGCTACGCCGGGCATATCAGGGTGGGTCGGAAACCCCACCCTGCGAACCGCTAACGCGGCTCTTGGGTGGGGCTAACGTTGTGGACGCCCCCAAAGGGGCTATGCGCTAACGCGGGGAGTTGCCTGACGCCGACATAACATGAACCGACTACTATCCAACTCACCTGCCCACAGAACCCTACGCCGTATAATAAAATGCCCGGAGGGTGATACGATAGACCGGAGGGTGATGCAGCAGACAGGATTGATACGACAGCAGCCTATGCAAATGCCCGGATGGTGATACGATAGACCAGAGGGTGATGCAGCAGACAAAATGAATACAGCAGCAACCCAACGCGTTAGCGCATAGCCCCTTTGGGGGCGTCCACAACGTTAGCCTATGGTAAGCGCCGCCTTGGCGGTGCGCAGCCATAGGTGTGACGCAAATCCACTCATCTCCGGCCAGGCGTAGCCCAGCGACAAACCAATACGAAAATGAATGCACCGTCCCACCTCCCCCATAGGGCCCTACACATTATAATAAAATGCCCGGAGGGTGATGCAGCAGACAGGATTGATGCAGCAGCAACCCAACGCGTTAGCGCATAGCCCCTTTGGGGGCGTATACAACGTTAGCCTATGGTAAGCGCCGCCTTGGCGGTGCGCAGCCATAGGTATGGAGCAAATCACCTCATCTACCGCCCGGCGTAGCCCGGCGACAAACCAATACGAAAATGAATGCACCGTCCCACCTCCCCCATAGGGCCCTACACATTATAATAAAATGACCGGAGGGTGATGCAGCAGACAGGATTGATGCAGCAGCAACCCAACGCGTTAGCGCATAGCCCCTTTGGGGGCGTCCACAACGTTAGCCTATGGTAAGCGCCGCCTTGGCGGTGCGCAGCCATAGGTGTGACGCAAATCCCCGCACCTCCGGCCCGGCGTAGCCCGGCGACAAATCAGGATGCGCCCACCGGGCGATAAAATAACGAGGCTGCGCCGTAAGGGTTGGTTACGACGCAGCCGGGGAAGAGACATAATCGGAAGGATTATGTCGGAATCCAGATGAAACTGTTTTATTCTATTACATAATGTAAGCGCGGAGCATCGGCAAAGGCGCCCTCCTTAACCACATTGAAGCTGATTGTCACCTTATGGGTGCCTACAGCGCCTGTGAAGTTGGTGTTGGGGCCGTCCCAGATGAGATTGTCAAGTTCGCCGCCGAGCGAGAATGCCCAGTTGGGTGCGGCCGGATTGGCCTGACCACGGAGTTTGAACTCGCCTGTGGAGGTGAAGTTGATGTCGGCCGAGAAGGTGGCGCAGTCAGCGGCGTCGGTAGCGGGCTGAAGCACCTGCACGTCAGCGTCGCCCCATCCGCCGGTAGCGGTACCGATAAGCTCAAACTGCTTGATGGGAGTGGCTGTAACCTCGCCTGAGAGGATGTTGAACACCCATGCGTAGATACCGTCGGGCAGACCCTCGATATTGCCGGAGGAAGAACCCGAGCCTACAGTGCCGGTATACGACTTGCCATCCTCGCTAACCGTGAACGCGAAGTTGGCCCATTCCGCACCACCCCATGAGGGTTTGTCGGTCATCTTGCAGCCCCATCCGCTGAAGGCCACGAATCCGCCGTAGTTGACATAATCCTTGGTGGTGAGGACTGCCGGAGCGACGTCGCCTCCCTGAGCGTTGCCGAGGATATAGACTACCTCATAGGCGAGCTTGATATCGTAGGTGGGGCGCAGTTCGGTATAGTTGTCGTTGGGGTTGGTGATGTTGATGGAGATCATGTAAGGCTCCTTCTGGACTACGTTGATGGTGCCGGGCTGTCCGCCGAGCACAAGGCTGCCCTCGGTGTCCTCGGCCACTTCGGGGCCGAAGCACTGGGCGGCAACGGGGTTGGCCACCATCGAGCCGGGCACTACCTTCCAGTTGATGCCCTCGAGGTCTACATCGAACACGGCAGAGAATTTCGGATCGTTCCACACGGAAGCGCCGGAATTTTTCATCTCATATCTTACCGACGGGTCGTCGGCATTGACAATCCAGTAGCTGTTTTCGGGAGCGTAGGCATACTGTACGGGCTTGAAGCTGACGGTACCGGTAGTGCCGACAGTGCCGAGCAGAGCCGAAGTCTGGTCCTTGACAGAGTATGCGTCGAAGCGCACAGCCATGGGCTGAGCCGCGTCGCTTGGACCATAGAGTCGGTGGAAGATCACATTGAAGGCTTCGGCCGACAGACCGAGAGAGCGCAGAGCGCCCGACTGGGCGGGGAGCTCGGTGAGCACGGTGTCGATGCGTGCGGCGGGATTGGACAGGTCGGCCTCGGATTTTGCCACGAGCATGCTCACCTGAAGGTCGTATCCGGCGGGCTGCTCATCGAGACGGCTGATGTTGAGCACGGGCATCATCTTGGCGAGGTCGGTCTTCTCGGCATTGACGTCGAACAGAGAGCCGGGAGCGTATACGTCGGTGCCCGACACAGCGTCGGCGGGGAGTACGTCGGGCTGTGGAGTCACCTGGGGCTCTCCGGTGTATTCATCGTCGGAGCAAGCGGCAAAGCCTACGGCCAGCACACCGAGAAGCCATATATTTGAGCGAAGTTTCATAAATGTCTGTGGTTAATATTGATTTTTGGAAACTCCTCCGGAACCGACAGGGACGAGCCTTGGCGGCTCCGGAGAAACTGTATGGTTTATCACTCGGCGTCGGGACCCGACACTGCTTTGAAAGTCACATTCTTGGCCTTGAGGTTGACGGTCATCTTGACCCATCCGCCGGCCCAGTCGGCAATATCAAATGAGCCTTTGCCCTCCATGATGTCGCCGGAGAACACGCCGTCGGTCATCTTGATGGCAACAGGAGCGTCATCCTTCTGGGGACCCCAGGAGTTATCTTCCCAGTTGTCAAGAAGCGTATAGAAGCGGAACTGGAACTTACCTGCGGGAATATCGAATGTGCCATGGTAAATCTTCGAGTCGATACCGTCCTTGCTTTCGAAGAGCATCCAGTCCTTATAGTGCTCGGCATTGGCGGGAGTAGGACCAACCCAGCCTTCGGGAGCGCCCACGAGGTAGATCCATCCTGGCTGACGCACTGTAGGATAGCCGATAACGGTAGCGAGAGTGACCACATTGGACAGAATCGAATACTTGTCGTATGTGCCGGGATTGGCTGTAGGGATTGTAGAGAGCACGCGGCAGTAGAGAGGGCCGGTATAGCACTTGTCCTCGCGTCCCTTGTACTGCTCGATATCGTCGTAGCCGAGCATGGCCGAAATGCCGTCGGCAATATCCTTGGCACTTGCGGCAAACGATACGCTCTGCGACGATACAGGAAGCTGATAGTAAGCACGCTCGTTTTCAGCGCTGTAGACGAGGGGGGCCACCGAAGCAATCTCGGAGGGTAGTTTCTCAAACGACGGGTCGAGCGATATCTGGAGCGCGTAGTCGGGCACGATGGCTACTCCATAGTCGGGCTGCGAGAGAGTGAAGTCGACACTTCCGGCAGTCTCAAGCACGATGGTCTGGTTGGCCATCACGGGGATATTGAGAAAATCGTGGTTGGTGGGATAATCGGCCTTGGGCTCGGTGTCGTCGGAGCATGCTATGAATGCCATGGCGACAGCGGCGAGAGCAAGGTATGAAGTTATCTTTTTCATAAATATGCTTGAATGATTGAGGTAAAGCGATTAATAGCCGGGGTTCTGTCCCAGAGTGGAAACATACTGTGTGGGGATTGCATAGAGGTTGCGGTCGGCCGAGATGGCTCCGACGCCAAACTCAGTGCCGCCCTTCCACGACCAGTTGGCTGTAGTGAATTTGCCGAAGCGGATGAGGTCGGTGCGGCGATGTCCCTCCCAATAGAGCTCGCGCATACGTTCGTCAAGCAGATTGTCGGCATTGAGAGCCGCGGGAGCAAGGCCGGCACGTGCACGCACACGGTCGAAATAGCTCTGTCCGTTGCAGCTTACACCCTTGAGCTGGCACTCGGCGAGCATAAGGAATGTGTCGGCAAGGCGGAAGAGGGGGAAGTCGGCCGAGTTGAATGTGTTGACCTTTACAGAGCCGTCGGTGTTATAGTAGTTTTCTTCGGGAGTGTATACATATTTGATACACATCAGGCCTGAGCCGCCGGGCATGCCCCAGTCGCCGATGTCGCTGAGGTCGTTGGAGAGACCCTCGTCCCAAAACAGCCAACGGCCATCGCTCTTGGTAATCGTGCTGCCAAGCTCGGGACGCACGCGCGGGCCTCCCCATCCTGTGCCGTCGATACCGAGGCGCTTCTGAAGGTCGGCGCCGATGTTGGCGTTGTAGGCACCCATGCCGAGGTAGGTTGTGCCTCCGTAGCTCTGAGTGTAGGAGTTGTCCTGAGGGATGGCCCAGAGAATCTCTCCGCCGCGGGCATAGCGGTCGTTGGTGGCGCAGAAGAGGTACTTGTACTCCTTGCCGTCGTTCTCACCGACGAGAGTGTTGATAGTCGATACAATCTGCTGGCATGCTGCGGCACACTTGTCGTACATGGGAGTGCCGGTATATACCTCGGCGTTGATGTAGAGCTTGGCGAGGAGCATCAGGGCGCCTTCGCGGCTCACACGGCCATATACCTGGTCGGAAGCCTTGGGTATTCCGCCGTTGATGGCGTCCTCAAGGTCGGCGACGACTTTGGGGAACATCTGGGCGCGTGTCTCGGTGGGAGGAGTCACACCGATGGGCGAATCCTCGGTAGTCCAGGGACCGCGGCCGAAGCAGTCCATCATATGATAGTAGGCAAGCGCGCGAACCACGCGAGCCTCGCGCTTCATGAGAGCGATTTCGTCGGCCGGGATAGGATTCTCAACCGATGCGGCCTTGTCGATAGTGCGCAGAAACTCGTTGCAGAGATTAATCTGAAATGTGAAGCGCGACATAGCCTCATAAAGCCAATGGTTGTCGGGGCTCCATGTGCAGTAGTCGAGCTCGTCGAGACCTGCGTCGTTCCAGTTCTTACCGATGAAAGCCTCGTCGGTACAGAGTTCCTGGAGGTTCCAGAGCTGGCGGGTGTATACACCGGCGCCGCCGTCGTCGACGGAGATGTCGGAGTTGTTGTTTACACCGGCGATAGTCAGTCCGGCATAAATCTGGGCGAAGTAATTGTAATACTCCAGACCGTTGGTAAGGTCGGTGCGCTTGCTTGGGTCCTTCGGAGTGATGTCGAGGTCGCCCACGCAGGATGTAGCTCCGACAGCCAATGCGGCACAGGCGAGAACGGTATATTTTATTTTATTCAGTTTCATGATTTTATAGCCTTTTGGATATTAGAAAGAAGCTACCACACCGAGCGACACGGTGATAGGACGTGGATAGATGTTCTTGTCGACACCGGAGAATACCTCGGGATCAAGACCGTTGTACTTGGTAATCACGAACGGATTCTGCACGGCTCCATAAAGGCGGAGGCGTAGAGCGTCGTTGATAAGCGAAGGCCATGTATAGCCAACGGTGATGTTGTCGCAGCGGAGGAATGAGGCGTTGCGCACGAAGTAGTCGCTCATGGCGCCCTTTACGCCGAGGTCGTTGAAGATGAAGCGGTTGGCCATGAGGTTGCTCAGAGGTAATGAAGCAGTCGACGACTTGCTGACGTTGGAAGCCTCGAAGTCGTTGTATACCCAGTTGCCGATATTGGCGCGGAGCACGATACCGAAGTCCCAGTTCTTATAGTTGACCGAGTTGCTCCATGTAAGCACCACCTTGGGGTCGCGGCTGTGGTAGAGGTATTTGTCGGCCTCTGTAATCTGGCCGTCACCGTTGCGGTCGACATACTGACCCTCGATGGGGTTGCCGTCCTGGTCGTAGACCTGCTGATATACATAGTAGCTGTAGGCCGGATGACCAACCATATGTGCCTGTACAGTACCTCCGGTACCGGCCGAGATACCTTCACCGGCAGCGATGAAGAAATCGGGGTCATTGCCTGCGGTAAGTTTGGTAATCTTGTTTTGGTTCCAGGCGATGTTGAAGTCGGACGACCATGTGAGATCCTGAGTGACAATCGGGCGTGTTGATACGGTAAACTCAATACCGGTGTTCTCAAGGTCGCCGATGTTCATGTTGAGGGCGTTGGTGAGGTTGGAGCCTGCGGGCACAGTGGTGAATGTGAGCAGGTCCTTGGTCTTGCGCTTGTAGAAGTCGAGGCTACCGTTGATGCGGTTGTTGAGGAAACCGAAGTCGACACCAACGTTCCATGTGTGTGTCTCCTCCCACTTGATGTCAGTGTTGTAGCCGTTGGGCTTGAGCACATTGATGAATGCGTAGTCAGAGCCATACTGGCCGCGGAGCGACTCGGGTATGGGGTTGGGATATGATGTGGTGTTGGGCTCGAGGTTGCCGTTATTGCCGATAACGTATACAGGGAGGTAGGGGAAGAAGTCGTCGCCGAGATCCTGCTGTCCGGTGACACCGTAGCCTACACGCAGCTTGAGGTCGGAGAGCACGGGACGGAGCGAAGCCATGAAGTTTTCGTCGATAAGGCGCCATGCGAGAGCTACAGAGGGGAATGTGCCCCAGCGGTGGTCCTTAGAGAAGCGCGATGTACCGTCGCGGCGTACGGTCACGGTAAGGAGATACTTGTCCATGAATCCGTAGTTGAGTCGGCCGAAGAAGCTGACGAGAGCAAGGTCGTTGCGGTAGTAGCTTGTTGGATATGCCTGGAAGTTGTTGTATTCGCCTGAGTTGATACGGGTAAGGCTGTTGCCCTGCCAGCGGAACGACTGCCATGAGTAGCCGGCTGTAACATCGAGGTTGGAGCGGATGCTCTCAAACTCTTTCTTATAATTAAGGTAGAAGTCGAGAAGGAGGTTGGCCTTCACCTGGTGTTCGTGGAATGTACGGCCCTGTCCGTCGCGAGTCGACTTGATGTCATATTTTCCTGAGCCAATCTGGTCGGGAGCCACCAGCACATCGCCTACATAGGGGAGGTCGGAACCGTTTTTCCACGACATGGGGGAGTATGCGTTGTGGATATTGTCGACATTCGAGCGCGAGATGTCGTAGCCGAGGTTGAGGTTGGCGTGTAGCTCGGGGAGCCAGGGGAGAGCGCCGTCAATCTGGAGGTTGCCGATTGACTGGAACACCTTGGACTGCGAGTCATACTCCTTGAGAAGCGAAACCGGGTTGAGTGCCTTCAGAGTGTTGATTGACGATCCAGGGGTGTCCGGGCCCGCTACGGCAGTACCGGCATAGGTGGTATAGTTGAGGAATATGTTGCCGTCGGGAGCATATACGGGGAGCGTCGGGTTGAAGCTCACGGCACTACCAAGAGCCGACTCCTCGTAGAAGCGGTTGTTGATGTATGCGCCGCGGAGGTTGGCGTTGATAGAAAGGAGTCCGTTGAAGAACTTGGGCGAAAGGTTGAGGCCGAAAGTGGCACGGTCCATCTTGGTGGTCTCCACGATACCGTTGTTGTTGGTATAGCTGACCGACACGCGGTAGGGAAGAGCACGGTATGTGCCTCCGACGCTGAGGTTGTAGTCGGAGCTGACGGTGGTGCGGAGCACCTCCTTCTGCCAATCGGTAGAAGTGTTGCCGAGGGCGTTGGCCTGCGATGAGCCTTCGCCATATTCATTGATGATGAAGTTGCGGAACTGCGATGCCGACATCATGTCCATGTAGTTGCGCGGAGTGTTGATGTACATGTTGGCTGCGAAGTTGACTGTCGGCGCGCCCGAGCTACCCTTCTTGGTGGTGATGATAATCACACCGTTGGAGGCACGGCTACCGAAGATTGCGGTTGCCGATGCATCCTTGAGGATTGTCATCGACTCGATGCTCTCGGGGTTTACGAGCGACAGAGGGTTGGATGAGCCCAGAGTGCCCTTTGTGTCCATGGGCACACCGTCGATAACAATAAGAGGGTGTTTCATAACAACTGTTAAGATAGTCCATCAAAAAAATGCCTCTGCTAAAGGAGAGGACATTTCTAAATTGTTTATTTGTTGACAATTATAAGAAAGGATTTAGAAATGTACACCTCTGATTTAACAGAAGCACAGAAAGCTTTCATAAAAGAAACAATTCCAATGGATAATTGGACGAGCAAATATGATTTTTTCCTTGTCTTTGATGCCATTCTATATGTGGACAAGACCGGCTGTCAATGGCGTAATCTACCTCATGACTTTCCGGCATGGCAGACCGTATATTACTATTTCCGTGCATGGAGTGCCATCGGCGAGTTCAAGAATCTGCTTGACAGCCTTGTCGCAGAAGTGCGATTTCAGGAAGGTCAGACACCGGAACCAAGTGTTGCGGTTGTAGACGCTCAAAGTGTGCGGGCTGCCTCATATCCCTCACCGAAAGGTTTTGACGGCAACAAGAAAGTCAAGGGAATAAAACGGCAGATTGCAGTTGACGAGAATGGGCATCTGCTTGATGTAAAGACAACTACCGCTAACATACATGACTCCAAAGGCGGTTTGATGCTTCTGGCTTTACTTGCCGCCTCGCACCCGGTCATCAAGAAGATTCTTGCAGACAGAGGCTATCGCGGAGATTTGATTGAACTTGTGAGAAATACCTTTGGCATGAACGTGGAAATCACTTTGTCTGGTTCTTCTGACGGGAAGTTTATCCCGGCAAAGGGCAGATGGGTTGCGGAGCGCTCTATCTCATGGCTTGACAACTTCCGACGTTTATGCAGAAATTATGAGGATACATTGGAGGTCGCACGACAGATGGTCATCATAGCAGGTGTGGCAATGCTCTTGAACAGGCTTACAGCAAATTAACAATCGTTATGAAACACCCTCTAAGAGGCTCGTTGGATGCCGAAAGCGAGGCACCGCCACGAATCTGGATGTTGGCCTTGCCTTCGGGCTGACCGCCGGCGGTAGTTACAACCACACCGGGCGAACGTCCTACGAGGAGATCCTGGGCCGAAGTCGACAGACCGGCCTGCACCTCAGAGGGCTTGATGGCCGACACAGCGCCTGTGGCGTCGCTCTTCTTCACTGTACCATAGCCGATGGCTACGACCTCGTTGAGCATAACCGAGTTTTCGGATAGCACAACGTCGATTGTAGTGCGACCGTTGACAGCTACGTTCTGAGTGTCGTAGCCTACATAGGAAAATACGAGAGTGGCGTTGGCATCGACGTCGATACGGTAATTGCCGTCGAAGTCGGTGGCTGTGCCCTGCTGGGTGCCTTTTGCGAGCACACTCGCCCCAATCAGGGGTTCGCCGGTCTTGTCAGTGACAGTACCTGATACTGTAATCTTCTGTGCAAGAGCCGGGAATGAAAGACACAGGACCATAATGGCCACAAGCCATGCCTTCCGATTCATCTGGAAACAAATGTTCTTCATGCAAGAGTTTGTTTAAATAAATATTAGTTGATATGTTGCTATAAGACTTGAATTTATTCCATGCGCTTACACGCATGGACGGGCATATGCCCGTGAATCCGGAGAGATGGGACAGAGGTACACGGGCAAATAATCTTATACCCGCGAAATGTTAAAATCTTATATTTGGTTAACTTAATAAAAACTATCTTCAGACAAAAGCGTTCGAAATTATTATATATCGACGCTCTGTTCGGGCGCAAATATAGCTCATTTAAGGAAAATTCGGCAAATAAAGATTTAAGAATAATATTCAATTTCACATTTTTTAACCTAAATAAAAATTTAGGGAATCTCCCGGAAGTCAGGAATGCATAAGAAATCAGTGAATCACAATTCCGGTGAGCACCGGGCGACCGATTGCAGCATTGATGTCTGCGGTAAGGCGCTCGCGGCAGAATGAGAGCTCCTGCTTAAGGGGCGCCGACGAAATGTATACATGCAACACACCCTTGTCGACATAGCGACGTGTGGTGTAGCGGTTTATCACATGCCCGACCACCTCGGGCCACAGGTAGGCCGCCCGCTGCTCGTCGACAGTGGTCGTGAGCCCTTCATGGCTGAGATATTCGTCGATAATCTGGTTGACTGACTTAGGGTCGGTACGCTTCATGGCAATAATGAGTTTCAGAGACGGGAAAATACCCCGGAGTCGACATTCCACAGCGAATAGTCGGAACCGGTGCGGCGTATTATTCCGTCGAGATGCGTGCGGTTGGTGTCGGTGATGAATATCTGGCCGAACCCGGCGCCGGCCACGAGCTCCATTATGCGCTCCACGCGTGTAGCGTCGAGTTTGTCGAAAATGTCGTCGAGCAACAGTAGCGGGCGCATGCCGACATTCTCTCGCAGAAAGTCGTACTGGGCGAGTCGCAGGGCTATGGCATATGTCTTACACTGTCCCTGCGATGCAGCCCTGCGCATCGGCATTCCGTCGATAAGCATTTCAAGGTCATCGCGATGAGGGCCGACCGAGGTGTGGCGCACAGCCTCGTCGCGTCTCCTTGCCGAGTCGAGCAGAGATGAAAGCGTGGCGCCGGAGTTGAGCGAACTGTCGTAGCGGAGCTCTACCTGCTCGGCGCCGTCACCGGCAATCGCCGAATAGTATCGGCTGAATATCGAGGTAAGGCGCTCGGTCCATGCGGCTCTTGACTGATGGATTGCCGAGGCGGCGATGTCCATCTGCATCTCCACCGCAGCGTATAGCGAGGTGTCGGCGATGCCGTCGCGCAGCATGCGGTTGCGCTGGTCGAGGGCACGTCCGTAGCGTATGAGTGCGTCGAGATACACAGGGTCGGTCTGCGATATCACCATATCCATAAGGCGCCGGCGCTCGTCGGAGGAACCACGGATGATATCGACATCCTGAGGCGACGACATCACCAAAGGAAACGCCCCGATATGGGCCGACAGGCGCTGGTACTCCTTGCCCTGGCGTTTGAGCGACTTGCGGCGTCCGGGAGTGATGCCGAGCGACAGCTGCTCGTCGATACCGTGGCGCAGGTATGTGGCCCTGACCATGGCGAAGTCGTCGCCGCGGCGTATAATCTGGGCGTCGGTCATGCCGGAAAAGCTCTTACAGAAACTCAGGAAATATATGGCGTCGAGCAGATTGCTCTTGCCCATGCCGTTGTTTCCCAACAGCGCGTTGACTTTCGGCGAGAAGCACAGCGATGCCTCGGCTATGTTCTTGAATCCGTTGATATGTATCTCTTTGAGAATCATGGCGGGGAGTTTATCAGTCAAGCCCCATGTCCTTGAGCAGGTTGGGCCGGAGGGAGCGTGTGCGCGCTATGGCCTGCTCGTGGCGCCACTCGTCGATGCGCGCCTGATGGCCCGAAAGGAGTATGTCGGGCACACGCCATCCCTTATACTCGGCGGGGCGTGTATATATCGGAGGGGCGAGCAGTCCGTCCTGGAACGAGTCGGACAGCGCGCTCTGCTCGTCACCTATGGCTCCCGGAATCAGGCGCACTATGGCGTCGGTGATAATCAGGGCGGGCATTTCGCCTCCGGTGAGCACATAGTCACCAATGGTGATTTCGCGTGTCACAAGGTGCTCGCGTATACGCTGGTCGACCCCCTTGTAATGGCCGCAGAGTATAATGATGTTATCGAGCATCGACATGCTGTTGGCCATCGGCTGTGTCAGCTGCTCTCCGTCGGGCGATGTGAATATCACTTCGTCGTAGTGGCGCTCGGCTTTCAAGGAGGATATAGCGCGGTCGACAGGTTCAATCTGCATCACCATACCGGCCTCTCCGCCAAATGGATAGTCATCGACCTTGCGGTAGCGGTTGGTGGTATAGTCGCGCAGGTTGTGTACTTTGATTTCCACCAGGCCCTTTTCCTGCGCGCGCTTAAGTATGGAGCAACCCAGGGGCGACTCCAGCATCTCGGGCAGTACGGTAATGATATCGATGCGCATGATTTCTTTTTTGTAAAACGTGTTAACTGTCATGCAAAGTTAGTGACTTTGGCCGACATTACAACAATACCGGATGTGGCAGAGTATTACTTCATGCATCCGTATGCCCGGCACAATCAGAATGGAGTGGGTATATAATATTTGCAAAAATTAGTTAAATACATATACAACTGCGATTAATTCGGGTTGTTTTAGTATTCTTTTTCATATATTTGCAAATATTCGGAATAATATCTGCATTATTTCAGAATCTAATCCGGCACATTCTATACAATGCCGCGACAAGGCAATAGCCTCATGAGCTAAAAAATGGAGAAGTAATACACTACAGCTATATTGATATGTACGAGAGATTATATGCACGCATAGCGGGCATAGCCGCCATTGCAACGATGGCGGCCGGCGCATCGGCCGACGCCGCGGTGCGCTATGTGAAAGCCGGAGCCGAAAGTGGCGACGGCCTGTCGTGGGCAACCGCCATGACCGATCTGCAGGATGCAATCGATGCGTCGGAAGCGGGCGACGAGGTATGGATTGCCGGCGGCACATACCGACCGACACGGATATACGACTCTCGCGTAGGCAACTCGCGCACATTTGTAGTAAAGGACGGGGTGTCGATATACGGTGGATTTGCCGGCACCGAGACCGCAAAGGCCGAACGTGCCGTAAAAGCCGGAGGGCGCCCGTGGGAGATGATCAACGAAACGATACTCGACGGCGACGACGATGTGGCCGACGTGTGGGAACGCGAAATCACTGCCGGCACCACATACCGCAACACATGGAAAAAGGAGGACAGCCAGATACCCGGCACACAGAACAATGCCACCCATCTGCTCTACCAGCCGGAAGTAATACGCCAACACACCGTAATCGACGGGCTCACCATCAAGGGGGGCAACGCAAACAATTACCGGGTGAAAGCCTCGGGAGGCGGCATATACGTGCGCGGCAACGTGAGCATCAGCGCGTGCCGCTTCTATGAAAATTCATGCTACCTGCGCAACGAAGCCTATATCAACGCTGCCGGCGGCGCAGTATACCTCAATGGAGCCGGCGACGCATCGGTGTCCGACTGTCATTTCGCCAGAAACTACGCATACGCCTCATATACCATGGGAATAGGCGGAGGCCTGTATGCCCAGAACGCACGGGTGGAAGGTTGCCTGTTTGAGGACTGTGTGGGCGAAGACGCCGGTGGCGCCGTGTATCAGAGCGGAGGCTCGCTGAAAAACTGCCACATCACCACCAGCTATTCCTCGGCAGGAGGAGGCCTGTACACCATCGGTGTGCTTGACAATAACGACAACGTACAGTATGCCGCTACCGCAGAGGATGTGACCGTGACCGACTGCCAGGGTCTTAACGGCGGCGGAATCAACGTAGCAACAGGTAGCACACTGACCCATGCCCGCGTATGGAACTGCAAGGCCGACGCAACGGAATATGGAGAAAGCGCCGGAGGATCAGGCGGCGGAATATTCTTACAGGGCGGCACCGCACTGGGGTGCGTGGTATACAACAATATGGCATTCCGCGGAGCGGGCATATGCATCCGCTCGGGCAAGGCCGCCAACTGCACAGTGCAGCACAACGCCAACCGCAAGGCCGACCCCGCCGTATCAAATATTGCCGAATGGCCCGAATCGGGAGCCATGAAAGGTGTATCGAACTGCATAGGCAACCCCGACGCCGACGCGTCGAACTTCACTGCCCCGAGCACATTCACCGGTCTTGCCACTACCGACGGACAGAAAGCCTCGCTCGCCTCGGCCGACTGGAGCCTGAGAGCCGGAAGCGAGTTTATCGATGCAGGGACATCCACCGACGGACTGCAGGAGGCCACCGACATGGCCGGCAATCCGCGAGTGATGGGGAGCAGCATCGATGTAGGCGCTTATGAATATGTAAGCGAGGCTGCACCCAACGCGTCTCTGACATTCAACGGCAAGAACGAGGAAGTGATAATATACTTCCGCACTACCGACGGAAACTTCAAGGTGAAAGTCGGCGACGACATGTACACCGTAGACAATGTGAAGCCCAACGCCGACAAGGGTGTGGCCCTCCCTCTCGGCGGCTCGACCGTAGCCGCGATATATGCCGAGGGACTGTCGCGACTGAGAATCGAAGGCCAGGGCCTGACCGCAATCGACCTGTCGAACGCTCCGGAACTCACCATGCTGCAACTTGGCAAGAACGAGCTGTCGGAACTTGACGTGACCCGCAACACAAAACTCACAGGCATCTATGCCGAAGACAATAATATCGCTGCCCTCGACATAAGCAACTGCACGGCTCTGCGCGTGCTCACCATGTATGGCAACCGACTGAACGGCACACTCGACCTGAGCGGAATGTCGGTACTGTCGTCGGTCGACATTGATGACAACAATGTGAGCGAACTGCTGTTGCCGGCCCATGCATATCTTGTAGAGGTAAACTGCGAAAACAACGCTCTTACCGACATTGACATCGCCAACCGCTCGGGACTGCGCGACATCAATCTCTACGGCAACCGTCTGACTTCGCTCGACCTCACGGGACTGAGCGCGCTTGAAGACCTCTATGCCGGCAAAAACGAAATAACCGAGGTGAAAGGCCTGGCCGACTGCAAGGCAATCGAGACATTAAATGTAAGTGGCAACCGGCTTACCGGTATCGATATAAGCGTAGCGCCCACCATCACCGGTCTATACCTATATAATAACGAGCTGACCGCGCTCGACCTCTCGGGCAACCCCAACATCTCGTGGATGAACGTAAGCGACAACCACATCGGCGCACTTGACATCTCGCGCCTGACCAACCTGCGCCTGCTCCACGCCAACAACAACGCCCTGACAGAGCTCGACCTAAGCAACTCGCCCTACTGCTCGCAGCTGACCGTAGGCGGCAACAGAATCGGTAAGCTCGACCTTTCGAAACTTACCGCGCTCTACTGGCTCAAGGCCGACGGCAACAATCTCAGCGAACTTGACGTGACCGCCAACACCTACCTCAGTCTGCTCGAATGCGGCAACAACCGTCTGACTGCGCTCGACATAAGCAAGAACACCATGCTGCGCCGCCTTGCCGCCGAAAACAACATGCTGACCACGCTCGACATCGCGGCCAACAAGGACCTTTGCGGCATATCAGTACAAGGCAACGCCATGGAGACTGCCGCCATCAACAACATGATTGCCAACCTTATCGACGTAAGCGACATGACTCCCCTTGAAGGAAGCGAGTGGATTACCATGCTCGACATCAGCTCTATGCCAGGCACCGCAGGGGCCAACGTAGCCGCAGCAGAGTCCAAAGGATGGAACGTGACAGCCAACGGAGGAAGCGGCATCGACAGTATCGACATCAACGGAGCCGAAGTGGCGGCCGTGACATTCTACACCCTGTCGGGAGTGGAGCTCGGTCCGGAAACACCATCAGCAGGATGCTACATAGCCCGCATGACCCTCACCGACGGACGCACCGTAGCCCGCAAGTATTTTGTAAAATAATATAATATCGACGGCGTTCAGGAGATGCCATCCACGACACTCCTGAACGCTCTTTTATCTATCCAATCATTTAAAAATTTCCGTATGAAAAAAACTTTACTCTTCGCTTTTGCTATGTGTGGCACTATAGCAGTCAACGCCATGGAGCCACTGTCGGCCGAACAGCTCGCCAGACTCTCAATCCAGATTAATACCTCGGACAATGCATTCAAATCCAATGCCACTGTAGGGCCGGAATATACCGACGAGAGCAATCCCACCACAATAAAAATCCAGAATTTCAACAATTCCGGACTTGCAATTTCTTTATTTGTAGACTGGGAGAATGCAACCCTATCGGCCGCACCTCAGACTCTCGGCTATGATGATGACTATGCCAATATGCTGATGGTGGTCACTCCTGAAGCGTCAGAGCTAAGCAGTCCGATGGATCAGGCGTTCCAAAACGCAAGGATAACAGGCACAATCAGCAACGATGAAATCAGGCTCAATCCATGGACAATCGTGTCAGTGCCTACAAGTTTTACATCTGTAACCAAACTATACGACAAGCCTTTCGACACAAAATTCATTTCACCCAACGCCACCATGTCGCAGGAGCGCCTCGATTGGGATAACGACTGGGAGAATCTTGTGTCATCATATAGCCAGGATTTCCGCGTATATACCGAGGTGGACGGCACCACTCTGACCGTATACGGCTGGGACGACATGGAATCATGCGTGAAACTCACCCGTAAAGTGGACAACGGCACCTTTACCTATGAGAACAACCCTTCTGACCTGATTTACGCCGACAAAAAACGCGACTGGTATCTTTGCGCTCTGCCCGGCACAACATGGGATGACCTCGAAAATTTCAAATCGGAGAACGCCACTTCATTGGTGTCAAATCCGATTACCGACTCAAAGGTCATCACATTCAACCAGTGGATTATCGTAAATTTCGGCGAGAGCTACAACAATGAACGCTCATTCGGCTCCTCGGCCAAACTTACACTTGACACGCCTCTTCAGCTCGGCACAAGCGGAATCGGTGAGACAATAGCATCGGGCGCCCCCGTAAAAGTAGCCTACTTCAACCTCAACGGCATTGAGACCGCCAAACCGGCCGCAGGTATCTTCGTAAAGGTATCCACCTATGCCGACGGCTCTGTAAAGACTGAGAAGGTGGCCCTGTAATCGCTCTTCCCCACAATCGCCGTCGATTGTAAACCAGCAGGTTGCAGCGATTTTAACATCTGAATGAATAAAAATCATAAAAAAGTTTTTGCGACTGCAAGATAATTGCTTATCTTTGCAGTCGCAAATGCCATCGGGGTGTAGCACAGTTGGCAGCGCGCCACGTTCGGGACGTGGAGGTCGGAAGTTCGAGTCTTCTCACCCCGACATTTATTAAGACAAACGGATTTAGCTCAGTGAGTTAAATCCGTTTTTTTGTAATTTGCAAGGAGTAATCAGTCGCCGGGCTACGCCGGGCATGCCGAGATGTTGCTTATTGACCTGTGGCTGCGCACCGCTAACGCGGAGCTTACCACAGGCTAACGTTGTAGACGCCCCCATAGGGGCTATGCGCTAACGCGAAGGGTTGTCATTGCAATCCAACGGGCTATCCAAGGACTTTCAATTAACACTCCAACAACACCCTCCCCGGCACACATACACAGCCCTACAATACACCTGCGTGCCGCAACAAATCCTCCGGGCTACAAAGAGTCTCATTCATATCTTCCTCGCACACCCATCATCCCGCAACACTGCTTCATCCCGCAACAAATCCGCCGGGCGACAAAAAGCTACATCCACAACTCCCCGCGTCAGCGCATAGCCGCGTTAGCGGTGTCTACAACGTTAGCCCCACCCAAGAGCCGCCATAGCGGTTCGCAGGGTGGGGTCACGGTCCTCCCCTCGACATGCCCGGCGTAGCCCGGCGACTCAATACACCACCGTCCAATCAAGGGAAACAATCTCTTTTTCCGAGGGCAATCCGGGCACTGCACCCCGCGAGCCGCATGATACTTTATAATTGCCAAAAAATTGCGGAAACGGCTTAATTGTCGTAACTTTGCGGGAGTGGGAATACGCGCAACCGCACAATCCCGCTATGACAGGGAGCGGCAGAATGCGCCGGACACCGGAGAGACGCCGCCGACCGCGACAGAGACACGCGAACAACAAGGAATTTCTTTATATATGAAAAAGGTATTGTTATTAGGCTCAGGCGCCCTGAAAATCGGGCAAGCGGGCGAATTTGACTACTCCGGGTCTCAGGCTCTGAAGGCGCTGAGAGAAGAGGGCATTTCCAGTGTGCTCATCAATCCCAACATTGCAACAATCCAGACCTCCGAGGGCGTAGCCGACCAGGTATATTTCCTGCCGATTACGCCCTATTTTGTAGAGGAAGTAATCAAAAAAGAGCGTCCCGACGGCATTCTGCTCGCATTCGGAGGGCAGACTGCACTCAACTGCGGCACCGAACTGTATCAGAGCGGAGTGCTTGACAAGTACGGAGTGAAAGTGCTCGGCACATCGGTCGAGGCAATCATGATTACCGAGGACCGCGACCTTTTCGTAAAGAAACTCAAGGAAATCGACGTAAAGACCCCCGTCAGCGAGGCTGTCGAGAGCCTGGAGGATGCCAAGCGTGTGGCCCACGAAATCGGCTTCCCGGTAATGGTGCGCTCAGGCTACGCCCTGGGCGGTCTCGGCTCAGGCATCTGCACCAACGACGAGGAGTTTGCACGCCACTGTGAGAGCGCCCTCGCCTACTCACGCCAGATTCTTGTGGAAGAATCGCTCAAGGGCTGGAAAGAAATCGAATTCGAGGTAATACGCGATGCCAACGACCACTGCTTCACCGTAGTGCCGATGGAGAACTTCGACCCGCTGGGCATCCACACCGGCGAATCAATCGTAGTGGCACCCATCGTAAGCCTCACCCCCGAGCAGATAAAGATGCTCGAGGATATCGCCATCCGCACCGTGCGCCATATCGGCATCGTAGGCGAGTGCAACATCCAGTATGCATTCAACGCCGAGACCAACGACTACCGCATCATCGAAATCAATGCCCGCCTGTCGCGCTCGTCGGCACTCGCGTCAAAGGCTTCGGGTTATCCCCTTGCATTTGTTGCCGCCAAGCTCGCCCTGGGCTATACCCTCGACCAGATTGGCGAGATGGGCACCCCCAACTCGGCCTTCGTGGCTCCGAGCGTCGACTACATGATTGTGAAGATTCCCCGCTGGGACCTCACCAAGTTTGTCGGCGTCGACCGCGAAATCGGCTCGTCGATGAAGTCGGTAGGCGAAATCATGTCGATAGGCAAATCATTTGAAGAAATCATACAGAAGGGTCTGCGCATGATTGGCCAGGGCATGCACGGATTTGTCGGCAACAACGACATCCGGTTCGACGACCTGGAGAAGGCCCTCACCCACCCCACCGACCTGCGCATCTTCGCCATCGCCCAGGCGCTCGAAGAGGGCTGGACCGTAGAGCGCATCTCCGACCTTACCAAGATTGACCGCTGGTTTGTAGAGCGCCTGAAAAATATCGTCGACTACAGCCACAAACTCGGCGCCTACGACAAAATCGAAGACCTCCCCAAGGATGTGCTTGCCGAGGCCAAGCGTCTTGGCTTCAGCGACTTCCAGATAGCACGTCTCGTAGAGAAGCCCGAAGGCACCATGGAGGCCGAGGTGCTCCGCGTGCGTGCCCACCGCAAGAGCCTCGACATTCTGCCCAAGGTGCGCCGCATCAACACCGTGGCTTCGGAATACCCCGACCTTACCAACTATCTCTACGTGACCTACGGCGCCACCGAGAATGCGATACCCTACGACATGAACCCCGGCAACAACATCGTGGTGCTCGGCTCGGGCGCATACCGTATAGGCAGCTCGGTAGAGTTCGACTGGTGTTCGGTCAACGCCGCAAGCACCTGCCGCAAGCTCGGCTACCGGTCGATAATGATCAACTACAACCCCGAGACCGTATCGACCGACTACGACATGTGCGACCGCCTCTACTTTGACGAACTGTCGTTTGAGCGCGTGATGGACATCATCGACCTTGAGTCGCCCCGCGGCGTCATCGTGAGCGTCGGCGGCCAGATACCCAACAACCTGGCCATGAAGCTCTACCGTCGCCACGTGCCCATCCTCGGCACCTCGCCCGTGTCGATCGACCGCGCCGAAAACCGCCACAAGTTCTCGGCCATGCTCGACCAGCTCGGCATCGACCAGCCCCGCTGGAAGGAGCTCACCACCCAGGACGACATCGACTCGTTTGTAGAAGAGGTAGGCTTCCCCGTGCTCATCCGCCCGAGCTACGTGCTCTCAGGCGCCGCGATGAACGTATGCTACGACTACGAGCAGATGCATCGCTTCCTCGGACAGGCCGCCAAGGTGTCCAAGGAGTTCCCCGTGGTCATCTCCCAGTTCCTCCAGAATGCCAAGGAGATTGAGTTCGACGCCGTAGCCCGCAACGGCGAGATTGTCGAGTATGCCATCTCGGAGCACATCGAGTTTGCCGGCGTACACTCCGGCGACGCAACCCTCGTGTTCCCCGCCCAGAAAATCTACATGGCCACCGCACGCCGCATCAAGCGCATCTCGGCCAAGATAGCCAAGGAGCTCAACATCTCCGGACCGTTCAACATACAGTACCTCGCCAAGGACAACGACGTAAAGGTGATCGAATGCAACCTGCGCGCATCGCGCTCATTCCCCTTTGTCAGCAAGGTGCTCAAGAAAAACTTCATCGAGACCGCCACACGCATCATGCTCGGCGAGAAAGTCGACCGACAGGATTCGTCGACATTCGACATCGACTACATCGGCGTAAAGGCATCGCAGTTCTCCTTTGCCCGTCTCCACAAGGCCGACCCCGTACTGGGTGTCGACATGTCGTCGACAGGCGAGGTAGGCTGTCTCGGCAAGGACTTCGACGAGGCCCTGCTCAACGCCATGATATCCGTAGGCCACCACGTGCCCAAGGGAGGTGTGCTCGTAAGTTCGGGCGATGTACGCGGCAAAGTCGACATGCTCGACGCATGCCGTGCGCTCTTCGACAGCGGCTACAAGATTTACGCCACCGAAGGCACAGCCCGTTTCCTCAACAACAACGGCATAGCCACCCAGGCTGTAGGATGGCCCGACGAAGAGGGTACAAGCACCGAGAATGTGCTCGACCTCATTGCCTCTCACAAGGTCGACCTGGTAATCAACATCCCCAAGAACCACACCAAGCGCGAGCTCACAAACGGCTACCGCATACGCCGCTGGGCTATCGACCACAACATACCGCTGCTTACCAACGCCCGCCTCGCCGGAGCCTACGTGAAGGCATTCATCAACCGTCCGATGGAATCGATATCAATCACTCCCTGGAAGGAATATTGATTATAGTCTACATACCCCATACAAATGCCGCAGAGTACATCACAACTCTGCGGCATTTATTTTAGGCAAGGGCCTCACACCGCAAGGCTTGGTCATCTCCAATTAGCGAAATAGTCGCCGGGCTACGCCGGGCATGCCAAGGGACGGGGACACAGACCTATGGCTGCGAACCGCTAACGCGGCTCTTACCATAGGCTAACGTTGTGGACGCCCCCAAAGGGGCTATGCGCTAACGCGGGGACTTGCCAATGTGACCATAACGAAATCGGCGGAATGCAGACAGCCATAACAAACTATGCACCAACATATAGCATTACAGATACAATCAAAAGAAACACGATTGCGGACTATACCACCCCCACCTGCAACTCAACGCGTTAGCGCATAGCCCACACCTCCTTAACACCTATCCCTTTGGCCCCATCCACAACCCAACGCGTTAGCGCATAGCCCCTCTGGGGGCGTCCACAACGTTAGCCCCACCCAAGAGCCGCCCAGACAGCCATAACAAACTATGCACCAACATATAGAATAACAGATACAATCAAAAGAAACACGATTGCGGACTATACCACGCCCCACCCCACCTGCAACTCAACGCGTTAGCGCATAGCCCACACCTCCTTAACACCTATCCCTTTGGCCCCATCCACAACCCAACGCGTTAGCGCATAGCCCCTTTGGGGGCGTCTACAACGTTAGCCCCACCCAAGAGCCGCATTAGCGGTTCGCAGGGTGGGGTTGGCCTCCTCCCCCCCGAAATGCCCGGCGTAGCCCGGCGACTTAACACCAACCGCGCCATTCCTCGACTACACTCCTTATACCCTGTACCGGCGTGTTGAATATCACAACCAAATAACCGTAGAAGGCTTTGATGACAACGGCCATATTGTCGATACAGTCATAAAACAGGATTGACACATACGAGTCATTGACAGGCACAACCTGTGACCGGCGGGTTAAAAATCATCAACACAATTGTAAACATATCTAATTATTGCTAACTTGCGGCAGATTTATACAATAATATCACTGAAAACGTATGAAAAAGGTAATTTTAGCTATAATTGCGAGCGTTTTCGTTCTCACTGATGTCGGGGCGGTGACGCGCATTCAGTGCCGCATCGACACAGCCCGCAGGGTAGTAGTGATTCCGGCGGTTGAGGGTGGCGCCGACGTGGCCGTCGCGGTCATCGATCGCAGCATAGGCGTGCCCGACACCACAGTCACCATAGCTTCGCAGTTGCTGATGCAGAGCGACCTGCGCGGACACGTAGAGGATGCAGCATGGTATCTGCGCACTCCACGCCGCGAGGCCGGCCCTGCCGCCGACGCCCTGATGCTCACTCAGGGATGGACGCGCTACGATATGCCGGCGGCAATACGCGGCGAAATCAACGACTCACTCCCCTACCCGCTGGAAATCGGTGCACAGCTCGACGGAGTAATCCGCTCGAAATGGCGCGGAAAGCCACTGACAGGTGTCACAGTAAAAGTGCTCGCTCCACGAATGGCTGACGGAGCGGTAGCACTGACCGATTCGCTCGGCCACTTCTGCATCACAGGACTCGAGTGGCCCGACTCGACATTTCTCGTAATCAGCGCCACCAACCGGAAAGGTAAACTTGAAGAAAATATCAATCCCGAATTCGACTTTTTCCCTCGTATCTCAACATTCTCGGAGCCGGAACTTGAAACTTCCGCGAATATATCATCATCCGGCCGGTCAGATAACGAGTCGGAGTGGAATCTGTTTATAAACAGACTGGCGGCATCCCCACAGGGTATGCATAATCTGCTTGAAGAAGTAGTAGTGCACGGCCGACGTCCCCGCAACGCAAGCAATGCCATTGATTATCTCGCCTCCGTATATATCCGTCCGGGAGAAGACCGCAATATACAATCATATGAAATAGCTGTAGCCGGTATCCCCGGAGTAAATATAATAAACGACAAGCTGATGTACCACCAGACTCCTGTAGCCGTGTGGGTCGACGGACGCTATCTTGGTTCGGCCGACGGAGCATCGAGGATACGCAACAGCACATCGCTGTCAGTCTACAGACCAAGCTACAATTCCGTGCAATCCTCCGACTTCGGACTTGGAAATTCCGCCTCCATGGCAGAGGTAAACAGTGCTATATACGGACAAAATCAGGCCTCTTATTCAAGTAGCGGACTACTCCACAATCAGCTGAATATCTCGGAATTGGAGGCAATGTACCCTTTCCTGGAAAACGAATCGGTGGCATACATACCCCCTCATCTGTCGACACTTTTCCGGCGCGAAGGACATACGCGTGGCGGAGTATTGAATATCACAACCAAAAATCCCGGGAAGGTACACCATACACTCTCACCTGAATTCAAATGCGTCACTCCATTAGGATATCAGAGGCCTAAGTCGTTCTATGTGCCGGAGTACATTGCCGACACTGACCCCGACATCCCACGTGGAGCTACTTTGACATGGATTCCTTCTGCATGTCCGGTGGAATCCATAGCAATCCCCATACCTCCTTCAGCCGATATAAACCACCTGGGCATAATCGTAGAAGGCTTTGATGGCAACGGCCATATTGTCGATACAGTCATAAAACAGGATTGACACATACGAATCATTGGCAGGCACAACCTGTGACTGACGGGTTAAAAATCATTAACATAATTGTAAACATATCTAATTATTGCTAACTTGCGGCAGATTTATACAATAATATCACTGAAAACGTATGGAAAAGGCAATTTTAGCTATAATTGCGAGCGTTTTCGTTCTCACTGATGTCGGGGCGGCGACGCGCATCCAGTGCCGCATCGACACGGCCCGCAAGGTAGTGGTGATTCCGGCGGTAGAGGATGGCGCCGACGTGGCCGTCGCGGTCATCGATCGCAGCATAGGTGTGCCCGACACCACAGTCACCATAGCTTCGCAGCTGCTGATGCAGAGCGACCTGCACGGGCACGTAGAGGATGCCGCATGGTATCTGCGCGCACCGCGCCGTGAGGCCGACCCCGCAGCCGACGCCCTGATGCTGACTCAGGGATGGACACGCTACGACATGCCGGCGGCAATTCGCGGCGAAATCAACGACTCACTCCCCTACCCGCTGGAAATCGGAGCGCAGCTCGACGGAGTAATCCGCTCGAAATGGCGCGGAAAGCCACTCGCCGGGGTCACCGCCAACGTCCTTGCTCCGCGCATGGCCGACGGCGCTTCCGCCACAACCGACTCACTTGGCCGCTTCTCGATAAAAGGGCTCGAATGGCCCGACTCCACTGCACTCGTAATCAGCGCCATGAACGTAAAGGGCAAACTCGAAGAGAACATCCACCCCGAATTCGATTCCTTTCCTGCCATCACGTCACTCCCCGAGGATGAATCATTTATCTCCATCATCCCAACTCCGGCATCCGAAGATGATGACTGGGAGGGCTACGTGGCGCGCCTCAACTCCTCGCCCCAGGGCATGCAGATATCCCTGAAGGAGGTAGTCGTGCGCGGCACGAGGCGGCGGCAAGAAAGCAACCCGATCGACATACTTGCCTCCGCCTGTATCCATCCCGATGACAATCCCGATATCCGCAGCTACGAGCAGGCGATGGCCAATGTCCCCGGTGTAAACGTGGTCAACGACCAATTGTATTTCCAACAGGTGCCGATGGCTGTATGGGTTGACGGACGTTATATCGGCTCATCGCCGGCGGAGTTGAAGCGTCTGCGATACAAGAACCTATCGGTATATCCCGAACAGCATTCAAAGATAATGCAGCTGTCAGGGAAACCCAATCAAAATGCACAACCTCTCGGTTCAGAACCTTCTCCCTACTCAATTCCCTCCGAATCCACTATTGGCGTCTCCCTTCCCGGCGCTGCGAGTACTATTTCTGATGTTCCCAACTCTATAGACACCGGCTTATTCAGCGACAAACTGAAACTTTCCGATCTTGAAAACATCTACCCGTTCATCGACAACGAGACGGTGTCATTCATCCCGCCGCATCTGTCGATGTTGTTTTACCGTAGCGCCCTCAACAACATCTCCATCCTTGACGAGAGGAACGGAGGCGTACTGAACATCACCACCAAGAATCCCGGTAAAATAAAGGCTAAGCTCTCGCCCGAATTCCGTGCGGTGATGCCACTCGGCTATCAGAAGCGGAAACAATATTACATGCCGGCATATACTCCTGAGGGTACCATCGAAGAGCAGAACGGCGCTACTGTCGCATGGATTCCCGTGGCCGATCTGTCAGGCGAGCTTGTTCTGCCGATTCCATCGGGAAAGGGAGCCTCCGACATCGCAGTGACAATCGAAGGCATTTCGCCCGAAGGAAAGACTGTAGATTACAGAAAATAACATGTAGCCCAATCTCCGGAAAAAACAAAACCATCCACCCAATAACTACACTTCGTATGAAAAAGATAATAACCTCGATAATGACTACAATCGTGGCGGCGGGAGCCTCCATTACAATGCATGCCGCCCTACACCCCGACAGCATCTCGGCAAGAATGGAGCGCCAGTTGCTCGAATATCCGCAGGAGGCGATACACATCACCACCGACCAGGGTGTGTATCTGGCCGGCGACACCATATGGATGCGCCCGTTTGTGGTCGATGCCGCCACTCACCGCCAGGCCGATGCAAGCCGCTACGTATATGTAGAGTTTTCCACTCCGACAGGCGAACTGGTAAAGCGCGTTAAACTGCTCAAACACGAAGGCCGGTTTACCGGCTATATCCCCCTGCCGATAGAACTGCCCGAGGGGACATACACCCTGAGCGCCTACACCACATTCATGCGCAATATCGGACAGGAGTACTTCTTCCGAAAGGGAGTAAAAGTGCTCAGCCCCTACGCTCTGAGAGAGGGTTTCGACATCAAGAGCCTGGTCAACAACCGCATGACCGTAGAGCGCAAAAGCACCGTCAACCCCATGAAGATAAAAGCCGGCGAAGAGGAACGCATCATCAAGAAAAGTGAGCCTACAGTCGAATTCCAGCTCTCGAAAAATGAGCGCAAGGCGGGCACCATACTTGTAAGCAACGGCAACTACGCCCGCTATATCAAGCTACCCTCAGCCGACACGACAATCTCTGTCACACTCCATCCCGAGGGCGGATACCTCATCCCCGGCATACCATGCAAGGTAGGTGTGAAAGCCATCGGCACCGACGGCCTCGGGCGCGACATCGCCGGCGAGGTAGTCGACAGCCACGGCAAATCGATATGCGGGTTCAACACACTTCATGCCGGAATGGGGACATTTACCATCACTCCCGAAACAGGCGAAAAATACACCCTGAAAGTCGGCACCGACAGCTACGCGCTGCCCGAGGCCGACAGCCGTGCGGCTGTAATCCATGTGGCCGGTAGCGAAAACACCCACTCCGCAATCACGGCAAGCGCCGTGGGCAATGTGCCTGCCGGGGCTATGCTCGTGGTGCATACACGCGGCATTCTCAAAGGCGTATCGCCTATCGCCGCCGGCACCCCGGTGCGAATACCGCGCGAACGCCTCGGCGAAGGTATAAGCCAGTTGCTGCTGATTGACGCCGACGGCAACCCTCTGAGCGAGCGCCTCGTATGGACCGCTCCCGAGGAATAGACAAAATATGATTGAGTACCCCCGCGGCCCGTGTTTTCCGACAGTTGGAAAACACGGGCCGCGTGTCATATCGGCATACCCCGACCGCCACGGAGAGTGCGTTTAAAAGTTGTTAAATACAGTAGAGGAATGCTAACCAATTGAGGCAATGAAAGGTTATAGTATCAATACGCCACAGGCTATCCGGGACTTTACCGCGACCATGCTACCCGCAATGCCTGAGCGTAAACCTTACTTTGAGCTTGTTTAATAACTTCTCTACCACATGTATCTGTTATTTCGCAAACCTGCCGGATATCTGCGCCACACCCTCCTTGCCGCATTCCTTGCACTCTATGCCGCGGCGGCCTATGCCGGAGGAAACAATACCGGAGAGGCGGCGCTTACCGACTCCGTGCCGTCACACTGGACCTACGACGAGCACTTCAACCAGTCGATACCTACCGACGACAACTGGTGGCATCAGCTCGGCGACCCTCTGCTCGATTCGCTGATAGCCCGCGGCATCGAAAACAACCCCAACGTGGTAATCGCCGGTAAGCGCATAGTCATGGCCAAGGAGGCTCTCAACGCCGCACGGGCCGGATATTATCCGTCGCTCGGACTACAGGGCGGCTGGACGAAAGCACGCTCGTCGGGCGCTCTGGGCAACGTGTCCATGCCTGCCACCACAACCGACTACTTCTCGCTCGGACTCAACATGAGCTGGGAAATCGATGTGTTCGGCAAAATCTCGGCCAAGGCATCGCAACAGAAAGCGCTCTACAACGCCACCCGTGCCGAATATGCGGCCACTATGGTGACACTCTGTGCCAACATAGCCAAAGCCTACGTGAATCTGCGTGTCTGGCAGGCCGAGTGGCAGGTGGCCGTGGAGCATATCGCATCGCAGGAGAAGATAGTCAAGATAACCGAAGCACGCCATGAAGCCGGGCTCGCATCGATGCTCGATGTGACACAGGCCCGAATCGTGTACTATTCCACACAGGCGTCAATGCCCACTCTGCGCTCCTCGATACGCACCACCATCAACTCCATAGCCCTGCTGCTCGGAGTATATCCGCGCGACATCAACGACCTGCTTGAGCCTACGAGTCCCCTACCCGACCACCGCCAGATTGTGCCGGTAGGCGTACCCGCCGAACTGCTGCGCCGGCGTCCCGACATCGTGGAGGCGGAGTATGAGCTGGCATCGTATGCCGCAGCACTCGGCATAGCCAAACGCGACTTCCTGCCGACACTCTCGCTCAATGGGTCGATAGGCACAGGCGCTCACAGCGCCGGCGACCTCTTCTCGCGCAACAGCCTCACCTACTCGATAGAGCCCACCCTTACATGGACAATTTTCGACGGCATGTCGAGACGCGCGAATATGGCGAGCGCACGCCAACAGATGGAAATCGGCATCGAGAGCTACAATAACACCGTAATGACGGCAGTGGAGGAAGTCGACAACGCCATCACCACATATGCCGGCACTCTGCGCAACCTTGACATACTCGATGACGTGGTGACGCAGAGCCGCAAATCGCTCGACCTGTCGCTCGACCTGTACAAGCGCGGTCTGTCGCCGTTCAACAACGTTGTGACGGCACAGATGAACCTTCTCGAATATCAGAACTCGGTAGTGACAGCAAGTGGAAACGCCCTCACTGCCCTCATCACACTCTATGAGGCCCTCGGAGGCGGATGGGATGCCGCCGACATGTAAAACGCCTAAATTCCTAAACGATTATGAAAAAGATATACCATATGACAGCCCTGCTTACATGCACGGCACTGACCATACTCCCCTCATGCCACAATGATAAAAGCTCCGACCACTCCGACGGGGTACTCGCCGTAGATGTCGCACGTCCAGTCACCGACTCGGTGATGCTATACCGCACCTATCCCGGAACCGCCGGCGCCAGAGCCTCGGCCGATATCGTGGCACGCGTAAACGGCACGCTGCTGACCCGCGACTACACAAGTGGCTCACTTGTCGACAAAGGGACAGTGCTCTTCACAATCGAGCCCACCCAGTACAACGACGCCGTGATGCAGAGCCGCGCATCGCTTGAAACCGCCCGAAGCGAATACACCTACGCCTCCAACCAGGCTGCGGCTATGAAAAAAGCCCTCGAAAGCGACGCCGTCAGCAAACTCGACGTAATCCAGGCCGAAAGCAATATGGAACAGTCGGCGGCAGCAATAAAGGAGGCGGAGGCACAGCTCAATCTGGCACTCACCAACCTTGGCTACTGCACGATACGAGCACCTTTCAAAGGGCACATCACCTCGTCGACCGTCGACCCCGGCGCCTACATATCCGGAGGCGGATCGCCATTCACTCTCGCCACGATATACGATGACGCCGAGGTAGTGGTGACATTCTCAATCTCCGAACCGCAGTACCAGCAGATGCTCGGAATAAGAGGCACCCCGCAGGAAGAGATATTCCGAAAAGTGCCCCTGTCGTTTGACAATGAACTCGCACACAAATACACAGGCGACCTCTACTACACCTCGCCGATTATTGACAAAAGTACCGGTACAATCACCCTGAAATGTATCGTCGACAACCCCTACGGCGAACTTCGAGACGGAATGTATGTGACAGTCCACATGCCATTCGGCGCCTCGTCCCATGCCCTGCTGGTCAAAGACAGTTCGATAGGCACCGACCAGCTCGGCAAATACCTGTATGTGGTCAACGACAGCAACCGCATAGTCTACACCCCCATAGAGACAGGCGACATATACCGCGACTCACTGCGCATAGTCACCAAAGGAATTGGCCCCGAGAGCCGTTATGTCACCTCAGCCATGCTCAAGGTACGCGACGGCATGGAGGTAAAACCGGTCGAGGCAAGATAGCATATCCGACACTCTCATGCCCTAAAACAATAAGAGCTTGTTTAATAATAAATGTTGCCGCCAGGGTCGTATAGCTTGAGTCGATTTTCGACATGTGACGAAGGAGTGTACTTTATGTACATGACTGAGGGTCATGGCGAAAAGCGGCCAAGATATACGAGACAAAAGGTAGCTTTATAACCATTCAATCTCTTGCCTGCTTTAAAGCAAATGTAAAAATATATTAACAATATGGAACAAATTACCTCCAGTCGGTCATTCGCCGGCATATTTCCGCCTGTTCTTCGGTCGTTATGGAACCCCATAACTCCCTCATCACAAGCGAAAATCTGCTCGCCGACTGACCGCCCTGACGGTAACATTTATTATTAAACAAGCTCTAAGCCCATGTTCTCAAAATTCTTTATAGACAGGCCTATATTCGCCACAGTGCTCGCCATACTCATGGTGATAGCGGGACTGCTGACAATAAACTCACTGCCCGTCGCGCAGTTTCCCGACATCACTCCACCGACCGTAAGCGTATCGGCCTCATATCCCGGAGCCGATGCTGAAACTGTGGCCCGTACCGTAGGCGTCCCCATCGAACAGCAAATCAACGGAGTGGAGGATATGCTCTATATGAGTTCCAACTCAGGAAGCGACGGAAGCTATGGCCTTACCATCACATTCAAGCAGGGCACCGACATCGACCAGGCTGCAATCAACGTGCAGAACCGACTGAACCAGGCTACACCACAACTGCCGGAGGCTGTGACGCAACAGGGGGTCACTGTCAACAAGGAATCGACCAACATCGTGCTGTTCTGCTCGCTCGAGGGTGACAGCACCGGGCGCTACAATGCCCTATATCTCACCAACTACGCCAACATCAATCTCGTCAACGCTCTGTCGCGCGTAGAAGGTGTAGGCGGAGTCGAGGCATTCGGCGGAGGCAGCTACAGTATGCGCGTATGGCTCGACCCGGAGAAGATGCGATTCTACAACCTGACACCCCAGGATGTCACCGCCGCCATACAGTCGCAGAACATGGAAGTGTCGGCCGGCTCGGTAGGCGCATCTCCTGCACCGACCGACGAGGCGTTCCAGTTCACACTCGTCAGCAAAGGCAACCTCAACACTGCCCAGGAATTCTCCGATATCATCATACGCAGCGGTGCCGACGGGCTGCTACGGCTCAAGGATGTGGCACGCACCGACCTCGGCAGTATCAGCTACTCGGCCACTACATTTGTGTCGGGGCATGAGGCCGCACTGCTCGGCATCAAGCAGTTGCCGGGTGCCAATGCACTGTCGGTAAGCAAGAACTCGCGCGCCGAGCTCGAACGCCTTGCCCAATACTTCCCCCCGGGTGTGAAATACAATATCGTACTCGACTCGTCAGACTTCGTAACAGCCTCAATCGACGATGTGCTTGTCACCTTCGTAGAGACCACCCTCATCGTCATGATTGTAATCCTGCTATTCCTACAGAACTGGCGTGCGGTAGTCATCCCCATGATTACCATTCCGGTGAGCCTCATCGCCACATTCGCCGTAATGAAAATAATGGGCTTTACCATCAACACCCTCACGCTCTTCGGCCTGGTACTGGCAATCGCCATTGTAGTCGACGACGCCATTGTGGTGGTGGAAGACTGCTCGCGCCTTGTCGATGCAGGAAAACTCTCGCGGCGCCAGGCTGCAGAAAAAGCCATGGAGGAACTTACAGGCCCTGTAATCGGCGAAGTGCTCGTGCTCCTGTCGGTATTTATCCCCACTGCCTTTGTGAGCGGCATCACCGGCGAACTCTACAAGCAGTTTGCCCTCACGATAGCCGTATCCACGGCATTCTCAGGATTCAACGCCCTCACGCTCACCCCGGCTCTGTGCGCCCTGTTTCTTACCCCGCGCAAGAAGACAAAATTCTTCATCTACCGGTGGTTCGATAAAGGGTATCAGGCGACCGAGAATCTCTACAAGCGCTGTATCCATACATTGCTGAAAAGACCGTGGCTGTCGACATGCGGCTTTATCGCGATAGCCGTATTCGGATTCATTCTGTTTCTCAACCATCCCACAAGCTATGTGCCCCAGGAGGACCAGGGCTATTTCATGAGCTCCATCCAGCTCCCTCAGGGCGCATCGCTTGAGCGCACACAGAAAGTTGTCAACCGACTTTCCGACATGATACGCAAAGAGATACCCGAGGTCGAGAATGTGATGAGCATAAGCGGATTCTCATTCATGGGCGGAGGTGCGGCAAGCAATATGGGCTCACTGTTCGTAACCCTTACCCCCTGGAAAGAGCGCACCGGCAAAGGACAGGGGGTCGACGCAATCATGGAAAAGGTCGACGCCATAGCCGCACGCATGCAGGAACCGATAGTCTTCTCCGTCAACCCTCCATCAATACCCGGACTCGGCATGTCGGCCGGCCTCGAAATGCAGCTGCTCGACATCAACAACCATGGAGCGGCAGAACTCGCCAAGGCTGTCGCCTCACTGCAGGAGGCGGCCAAGGAAGAGCCTGCAATCGAGCGCGTCACATCGCTGTACCAGGGTGTCGTGCCACAATACCGTCTGAATATCGACCGCGACCGCGTGCAGATGCAGGGTCTCACTATGAGCGATGTGTTCAGTTCGCTTAGCGGATACACGGGCGGAAGCTATGTCAACGACTTCACCGAGTTCGGCAGAGTGTTTCAAGTGACAATGATGGGCGACGAAGAGGCCCGCGGCAATATCAGCGACATAATGAAACTGAGTGTGCGCAACTCGTCGGGCGCTATGGTGCCCTTCGCATCGTTCACCACCATCGAACAGACCATGGGCGAACCCTCCGCTTCCCGCTACAACATGTATGGCACAGCGTCGGTGACCGCCACCCTCGCCAAGGGATACAGTTCGCAGGAAGGGATAAAGGCAATGGAACGCCTCGTAAAGAACACACTCGGCAACAACTACAGCTATGCCTGGACCGGCGAGGCATACCAGGAGACACAGTCGGGCACCACAGTGACTGCCGTGTTTATCTTCGCCATCATACTCACCCTGCTGGTGCTTGCGGCCCAGTATGAGAGCTGGACCGACCCGCTTGCCGTGGTGCTGGCGATGCCTGTAGCAGTGCTGGGCTGTGTGTTAGGATGCATCATCATGGATCAGAGCATAAGCATCTACACCCAGATCGGTCTGATACTCGTGCTTGGTCTGTCGGCCAAGAACGCTATTCTGATTGTTGAGTATGCTACCTATTTCCGGCGCGGCGGAGTGCTGATACCCGGCGCGGCCGAGGATGCGGGAGTGATACGTTTCCGTCCGATTATGATGACGGCAATAGCATTCATCCTCGGTGTGATACCTATGATGACCGCCCACGGCGCCGGCGCTGCAAGCCGCGTATCGCTCGGCACGGCGGTAGTGTTCGGCATGCTCATCAACGCCGTGTTCGGCACTCTGTTCGTGCCCGGCTTCTGGGCTGCCCTGCAGGGATTTCAGGAGAAATATCTCGACAAATTGTTTAAGGATGTCGACACCGTGCCCCCCGCCCCGATGGGCGATGACTCGACCCTCGGGGGAGGCGCCTCCGGAGTATGACCTATCGCCACTGATAATATTTCACCCATGCAACCTCCATCTCTACCGGCAGCTGGCGTGCATTGATTTTGCCTACCCAGCTGCCGCCGAGCTGCATATCGATGCGCAGATCCCACTCCTGGTAGAATGGATACTGTCCGTCGACAGCCATGCGCGGGTAGGTCAGCTTATCGACACCGTCGATATGAAAAACGACCTTGTCCTCTGTAATATCCACGCCGTAGACATGAAATTCGGTGACATCGGCAACCGGCGACTGGCGTGAATACAGCGGGTTGTCTCTGTTATTGTCAACATCTATGTAGCCTGAGTGAAGTGTCTGATGTACCGACTTGTCCATATTGAGATGCTCCATTATGTCGATTTCGCCATCGTAAGGCCACCCCTTGTCGGATTGGAAAGGCATCATCCAGATCGCCGGCCACGCACCCTGTGCCTGTGTCATACGGGCACATACCTCGATACGGCCGGGGCCGAACGCTTTCTTTCCGGCGGTGTAGAGGCCTCCGCACAGATAGTCGCGAGGGTCAGCATCCTTGTCGTCATTCACAATTCCATAGAACACAATCGAACTTCCGCGCTTCTCATAGCAACGGTCGTCGGTGCTCTGATATTTTTTCCAGTCGGGGGTACCCTCTGTGATGCGGCTCCATACACTTTCGTCGACAGTCTCGCCGTCAAATTCGTCCTGCCATACCAGCTCCCAACCCGGCTCCTTATTATTGTCGGAGATTACATTTTCATCGTCGCTACCGCCACAGGCGAGCAACATGAGAGACAACAATGGCATTGACATCATTATTTTCTTTTTCATGGTATAAATAAAGTTTTAAGTTATTAAATTTCGCGCTAATATAGTGATAAATCCTGAAATACACTCAATATTACACGGATTCCTATGAAACAGGTATTGAGTTTGCCTGCTATGCCGGGGAGTCAGCGGGTATGGAAATAGCGAGGCGCCGTGAATTTATGGCGCGGAGAGGCTTTGGTGCGTGGCGTACGGGCTGTATCGAGCACAAATTGAAAACCGCAGGAAATCATAAGGTCATGTCCCCACCGCGGCGAAGACACTATCTCTTTCTCGGCAACCGCTCCGGGCATATGCATCTCATTATTACCGGAATAATGATGGCCGCCCGGTGCGAAGTAACTGAGCCAAATATGAGGATAATGGAACGGCAGACGGTATCCGGCTTCCAACACGACATTGACGCCTCTGGCCAGCCGATATCCTGCGGTCAGCCCGACAGAGACATAATTCGACCTGATATGACGGCATATCTCAAATTTCGGATAAACATAATGGTCATCCATCCGATAGTATATTCCCATTATATCCTCATCCGCTCCCATGCTAAATATCCCGTATCCGGCTCTGGCCTGCAATACCCATTTCCTGTACTGCACCTGATATGAAATACCGATTTCCCCTGACACATTAAACAGCGGTGTGCTCATAAGGCATCCATCCGAAGAAGGTGTCACAAGTGGAAGCCCTATGATATCGGCCCAGTAACGGCGAGGCTTGTAGGAGGAATATGAAGTGGAAAGATATACTCCCCAATGATGCAACGGATAGTATGCGATTCGGATTGTGAACCAGTTGACGGCATTAGGGCGCGGACCGGACCAGTCATGGCGGCTGCCATGCGATCCGAGGGCTATGGCCGGACCCGTCAAAATGTCGAACATAAACGGCCTGCGAAACGGACGCATCCTGTACTCCTTGTTATGGCGTGCCAACATCGACTCCGGCCCTATGGCATCTATCTCGGGGAACGATACGGCAGGGCATGTCGATATAAGCGCGACACTGTCGGGCTTCACCCCGGCAACCGACAAATCGAGAGCCGGTCGGTCAGCAGCCATAGCCGATAAAATGCCTGAAATCCACAGGCACAACATAGCAATCCGTTTTTCCATGCGCTTAGTCCTTTAAAAATCGCAAGTTAGCAATACTACTCCACAAATCAAAATTCCACTACATCGAGAACATGAAAAACATTAAACCGTAAAATTATCATAGCCGTGGTGACATAAATGAAATTCCCGCCTACAGGATTCTCAGTTTGAAAATCCTGTAGGCGGGAATATTATTATATCTATAGGAAAAGATTATTGTCAGCAGAGGAAACCCGAGCGCAGGGCCGCATCGGTAAGCCATATCCACAACGGGCAGAATCCGATGAAGAGAATTACCGAGAGGGTAAGTGAGGATGTGCCTGTAGCGACATATGTGTTGTATTCATCGGCAATGATTATACCGGAGAAGGCAGGGGGCAGAGCGGCTGCTACAACCAGCATCTTGAGGTTGAGCGGATCCATATGGAAGAGCAGGCCGAGGATAAGAATCACGGCAGGCATCATTATCATCTTGAATATCGAGCCGAGCACTGCCTGCCAGTTGACAGTAAACTTGATTGCAGCCAGAGTGATGCCGGCGGAGAATACAGCCATCGAGGCATTGGCCTTAGCGATAAGGTCGAACGAGGGACTCAGATAGGCCGGCCATGGAATGCCGACCACAACCCACACCACAGCCAGTATCGGTGCCCAGGCCACAGGCTGCTCAAGAGCGTGTATCACAGGTTTCCACGCACTTTCATGCTTGGTCGAGCCTGGATTCTGCTTTTCGAGGGAAGCATTCATCAGCGACAGCCCTACAGGTATGCCAATGGCATTGACCACTATGCCTACGATTGCCACCACGAGCGCTACCGAGGGCGATGTGCCGAAGATAGGCTCCAGCACGGCGAATCCGAGGAATCCTATTGTAGGAGAGCCGCTGATAAGGGCACTGACGGCTGCATCGGCGCCGGTGTTTTTCTTGAACATGCGGAACACGAAGTAAACCGTCATGAAGCAGGCCATGATGCCTACTGTAGAAATCAGAGTGAGCTTGATATCCTTAACAAGGTCCTCGCGGGTTGCCTGCACAATAGATACAAACAGAGCGGCAGGAAGGGCATAGTCAAGCACTACCTTGTTGAATTTCTTGGCATCGTCGCCGGTGAATACACCCTTCTTTCCGGAAAGATATCCGGCGAGCATCACCACTATGATAGGGACGATGGCATATAGAATGACATGAGAAAGATTCATAATTCGCTATTGTTAGGCATTCTGGTAATATGGTTGCAGAGAGGACGGGGCGCCGACAGCCCGGTGCGCCATGGGATTTATGGCGCACTGCGGGCTGAGGTCACACGGTATAGTCTATTAGCGGTATCGGATTGAGATAACCGATGTGGCCGCTCTCCTTGCCGGCATCGGCGGCGAGCTGCACATCAATCAGACACGGACGCTTTGAGGCGATTGCAGCCTCGAGGGCGGCACGCAGGTCGGCGATATTGTCGACCCTGTAATTGTCGGCACCAAAGGCCTTACCGATAAGATTGTACTGTGCGTCGATATCAAGGGTGGTAGGCGCAGGCGCATCGGCACCCGAAGGGTTGACACCTATGCCGTTGTATATGCCTCCGTTGTTGAACACGAGTACAGTTACAGGGAGTTTATAACGACATATTGTGGCGAAATCCATGCCGGAAAATCCGAATGCGGAATCGCCTTCGACAGCAACCACACTCTTGCCGGTAGCCACGGCGGCTCCAACCGCAGAACCCATGCCCATGCCCATAATCGACCATGAGGCACAGTCGATACGATGGCGCGGGAGCGACATGTCGACAGAGTCGCGTGTGTCGTCAAGAGTATTCGCTCCTTCGTTGACCAGTATCACATCGGGATTGGCCTCAAGCACCGGCTTGACAACCGACAGCGCGCTCCAGTGGTTCATAGGCGAGAGCCTGGCGGCATCGGCCAGACGGGCGGCAAACTTGGCATTCTTGGTCTTTGTGTCGGCCTGCAGCGAAGCGAGCCATGCCGGGTCGGCCGACATAGAGCGCCCCTTCATCTCGTCGAGCAACATGTCGAGCGCGAGCCCCATGTCTCCGACTACAGGAGCGGCGACAGGCACATTGCGGTCAATCTCGGAAGGCTCTACCTCAAGCTGAATGAACTTCACATCGGGATTCCACTTGCCGCGGCCGAACGAAAGCATCCAGTTGATACGCGCTCCGACAACGACCACTACATCTGCCTTCTCCATAATCGTTGAGCGGCAACTCAGTGCGCTGAGTTCTCCGGCATCGGGCATCAGTCCCTTTGCCATGGACATGGCCAGATATGGAATACGGTATGTGTCGACAAGAGTCTTTATCTTGTTGTCGACCTGCGCATATGCGGCGCCTTTGCCGAGAAGCAGTGCGGGCCGCTTGGCTGAGGCCAGAATATCGGCGGCACGCGCCACAGCCTCCTTATTGGGAGCCACCGGCGAAGCCACATCTACCGGGCTATAGAACAGTTTCTCCACATCGGCGGCATCCATTATCTCGGCAAGAGCCGGGGTAGTCATATCGATATACACGCCTCCCGGGCGGCCGCTTACAGCTACACGGTAGGCACGTGCCACCGCCCTTGGAATATCCTTGGCATGAGAGCACCGGAAAGCGGCCTTGACAAGCGGGCGCGCGGTATTCAACTGGTCGAGCTGCTCGTATGTGCCCATGTCCATGTCGACCATATCGGGGTCGGATGCACCCGATATCTGTATCATAGGATAGCAGTTGACGGTGGCGTTGGCAGTCGCGGTAAGACCGTTGAGCATGCCGAGCGACGACACGGTGAGGAGCACTCCGGGCTGCTTTGTCAGGTAGCCGTGGGTAGCGGCAGCCATGCCGGCCTGCTGCTCGAAACGGAATCCATAGTAATTTATGCCCACTTTCTGCATCGCATAGGCGGCTTCTGTGACCGGAATGCCGACAAGTCCGTAGACATGCATCAGCCCCAGTCGTCGCAGAGTCTCGGCAAGAATATACATGCCTGTCACCTGCTGAGGAAAATGTGGCGCCGCGGCGGAAGCCGGCGCAGCAGATTTTATTGTATTAACATCAGCCATTGTGTTCAGTATTTTCAAGAGCTGTCCGGCAGAGTAGATTGCCAAACAGCCAATTAGACAAAGAGGTGGCGCCGACAGGGAGTAGTGTCCATGTGCGGGCAAGCCACCTCATAAAACAATCACATTATCATTTCTTCGGCTCTGCGAGCGAAGCGGTAGTGCCGTTCTGAGCAAAAGTCTTTATCTGGTCATCGGTATAGCCAAGTGACTTGAGCACCTCATCGGTATTGCCGCCAAGTGACGGGCACGGGCCATACTGCGGCTGATAGTTGGACATCGTAAACGGACATCCGACAGTGACGAACTCGCCGATATCACCACCCTGATTTATCCTCACGAGGGTATTTCCATCGTAAAGCGATTCATCGGTCATCATCTCCTTAGTCGAGAGCACGGGGCCGACAGGCACACCTGCTGCACCGAGAATCTCGGTCACTTCATACTTTGTCTTATCGGCAGTCCAAGCGGCGATACGCTGATGGACGGCATCCTTGTGACGGTCGCGAGCATCGGCGGTATTGAAGTCGGGATTGGTGAGCCAGTCCTCGAATCCCATAGCCTTGCATGCGGCCTCAAAGTCCTTGGCACCACGCTGAAGGATTACATATACATAATTATTTCCATCGATTTCAGAGTCGAGGCCACCGGCAGGCTTACATTTATAGGTCCATCCGAGCACACCGCTACCCTCGATATTGCCGGCACGCGGCACACAATCGCCGAACTTTCCGTCGGGATATTGCGGGAACTGGGTAAGATACCCGATACGGTCGAGTGTAAGCTGGTCGCGCGTCTTGATACGGCAGAGGTTAAGACATGCATTGTGCATCGACTGGTACACATATGTGCCCTCACCTGTCTTCTCGCGCTGGCAAAGAGCGGCGAGCAGACCGATAAGCAGATGCATGCCTGTGTTGGAGTCGCCAAGAGCGGCGCCTGACTGTGTAGGCATATTGTCGGGATCCGAATACCATCCTGTAGTAGATGCAGCGGCAGCAGTCACCTGGGCAATAGGTTCATATGCTTTCAGATTCTTATATTTCGAGGATACCGGAAATCCCTTTATTGTGCCATAGATACAACGGGGGTTAAGGGCATGCACGGCCTCCCACGAGAATCCGAGCTTATCCATTGCTCCCGGATGAAGATTTTCCACAAATATATCAGCTTCCTTAATAAGCCGGGTAAGGATTTCCTTTCCGTCGGGAGTCTTTGCGTCGAGAGCAAGAGATTTCTTGTCGGAATTCAACTGAAGGAAGTAGTAAGACGGCTCATCGGGAGCGAACTGAAGTTCCTTACGTGTAGCGTCGCCTACTCCTGGACGCTCGATTTTTATTACATCGGCTCCGAGCCATGCCAGCATCTGTGTACATGACGGGCCCGACTGAACCTCGGTGAAATCCACCACCTTGATTCCCTGTAATGGTGCAGTGTTCATAAGTCAGGAATGTTTGATTTTGTTTTAATCTTTCTTTATACTGAATTATAAACATTACCATAAACAAATAGTTACCCGCCGAGGTAACTATTTCATATTTTTTAAATAAATTAATTATAAAATTATCAGATAATTCAACGGACCTCCGGACGGTAATTGTAGCCGTTGCGCAGGGCTTCGAACGCTGAGGGATTGAGGCGCAGTGCGGCGGTGTCGGCAAGCGGATTGTAGGAGGCCGATATCTCATGGGGCGCAGGGTGGTCGGGGACGGGAAAGCCGACAGTCTCCAACGGCGATACGTGGGGCAGGGCGAAAAATCCGCAGATAGCGTCGAGCGCCATTGATGTGGCACGTATTTTGCCCTCTCGTGAATATCCGGCGATATGGGGAGTGGCGATGAATGCACGCTCAAGAAGCGCGGGAGATATGCCCGGCTCGCCTTCCCAACAGTCGATGGCCGCAGCCCTTACTTTGCCGCCATCGATAGCCTCCACAAGCGCGGCATTGTCGACTACCGGCCCTCTGGCACTGTTGATGACCAGCGGCTTGCGCTCAAGAGTGTTGAAAAAAACGGCATCAGCCATATGGTAGGTCGGACAGTAGCCATCGCGGGTAAGCGGAGTATGGAAAGTGATGACATCGGCCTCACGGGCGGCATCGGCAAGAGTGGAGAATCCGGCAGGCCCCTCGGCCATTGCGCGCAACGGGTCGACACGAAGCACTCGCATCCCCAGTCCCTCGCCCCAGCGAGCTACGATGGAGCCGACATTTCCTACACCGACCACGGCCAGACTCATATTGCTCAACCGGGAGTCGCACCCATCGACATCCGAAACGTCTCTGGCAAGCCCAAAGGCTTTACGGTAGGCCAGAATGGAAGCAAACACATATTGGGCGACCGCGGGAGCATTGCATCCGGGCGCATTGGCCACGGTGATACCACGGGCACGGCAGTAGTCGAGATCGATATGGTCGGTGCCGATTGTGGCAGTGGCTATAAACCGGCAACGGGAGCCTTCGAGCAGAGCGGCGTCACATCGGGTGCGTGTACGCGTAATCAACGCGTCGGCATCGCGCATCGTCTCGGGAGTAATGTCCTCTGGAGCGAGATATTCGACATCGGCCATGCCGTCGAGCAAGCCTTGGATAAATGGGATGTTTTTTTCAATTATAAGTTTCATAATGACAGAAAAGCTATCAATCGTGCAGTTATTCGGGATTACCATCACAGAAATTTTCCCATGGGGCTACAAGGACAACGCCCACAGGTAAAGCACGGCATATATACCTATAACACATATGACAGGGATATAGCTGCGCTTACGCCGGTTGATTATGAAAAAGTGGCCCATCTGTATGGCTGTACACACATTGAGCATCGGCAGGTATATGACAAGACGGTTGTAGTCGACCACCATCAGCGCGACCGTGGTAATGGCCAGAACGACAAGGAAACCGTTGTAGGCGCGTGTGCGTGCATTGTAGCTGTAAATCTTCAGCAGATTGAACATTCCGAATCCGATGCCGAGCGCCAGGGATGTGCCGGCATATACCAGTACCTGGGCTATCTTCATGACCTCAAGCACCGAGAATAGGCTTACAAACTCAGGGAGTCTAATCGCCGCTACAGATAGCGCTCCCGTGCCCCACGCAATCCACCATGGTGTGATGATACCCAATACGGCGGCCAGCATCGTGCGCAGTGTGATGCATCTCATCTGGAAGCATCCGACAAACAAGGCTATAAGATAGGCCGCACATGTAATGTCGACCAATGCACCGGCACTTACGATGCAGAAACTCAGGAACACCCGGCGTGTGCGCTCAGAATCCTGAAAGGTGGTATACAGCGGTATGAGAGAAAGGAGAACGACCACAGCTATAAATATGCCGTCGGACATATGCACAAAAAGCGTGGGGAGCGCCGCCTCCATCACCAGAAACAGTCCGGCAAACAGGTAGGATATGGAGCGTAGCACATTGTAGTGCTTGTTGATGTAGATAAGCAGAAGCGCTATAAAAAAGTTGAGCGCCACGGCTACTGCCAGAGACACCGGCGGTATTTTCGAGAACCATTCTGCAAATGAAAACATCAACGGTCCCCATCCGGCCCCGGGCGCCATGGTCGGAGCCTGTATGTACGCGCCACCGGCCGCAGCAACCGACATAAGGGCCATCAGCATGAATCCGTAGCGCGAATGCAAGAAATCGGTGATTCGTTGCTCTTTCATATCTTAATTGAAAAATCCAACAGCCTCGTCATCACAGACAGGAGGCAGACGGGAGTTTTGAACAAACAGAATGAGGCGGCCTTTCAACCGCCTCTTCTATCTTGAGTAATTGTATATTCGATTATTTTTCGAGAGCCATGAGGTCGCGGCCAATGTCGCGGCGGAAGTTGGCATGGTCGAAAGCGATTTCGCCGATTGATGAGTAGCTGCGAGCGAGCGCGTCGGCAATCGAATCGCCATATGAACTAACCGACAATACGCGTCCGCCGGAGGTAAGGACACGTCCGTCGTCGTCGCGCGAGGTTCCGGCATGAAACACAATGCTGTCGGTCACGCGGTCGAGCCCGGTGATTTCGTACCCCTTGCCATATGAGCCGGGATAGCCTCCTGACACCATCATCACGGTGACGGCAGTGCGAGAGTCGTGGCGCAGTTCAAGATTGCCGAGATTACCTTCGGCAGCAGCCTTCATAAGCTCAACCAAGTCGGCATCGACGCGCAGCATCACAGCCTCGGTTTCGGGGTCGCCCATGCGCACGTTGTATTCGATAACCATCGGTTCGCCGGCCACGTTAATCAGTCCGAGGAATATGAATCCACGATATACGATACCTTCCTCGGCGAGGCCCTTTACAGTAGGCTCGATGATGCGCTCTGTAACCTTGCGCATGAACTCGTCGTCGGCGAAGGGAACGGGGCTGACTGCGCCCATGCCGCCGGTGTTGAGACCGGTGTCGCCCTCGCCGATGCGCTTGTAGTCTTTAGCGACGGGGAGCACGCGGTAGCCACCGTTGCCGTCGGTGAGGACGAATACGGAGCACTCTATGCCGGAGAGGAATTCCTCGATAACCACAGTCGCACTCGAAGAGCCGAACATGCCGCCGAGCATCTCCTTAAGCGATGCTTTGGCCTCATCGATATTGTCGATTATGAGCACGCCTTTGCCTGCGGCGAGTCCGTCGGCCTTGAGCACGTATGGTGCCTGAAGAGTTTCGAGAAAGGCATATCCGTCCTCGAGAGTATCGGCGGTGAAACTGCGATAGCGTGCTGTAGGTATGGAGTGGCGCATCATGAATGCCTTGGCGAAGTCCTTGCTCCCCTCCAGGGCGGCTCCGGCCTGCGACGGGCCTACAACAAGCACACTCTGGTCATCCTTGAAATAGTCCCAGATGCCTTTTACGAGCGGGTCCTCGTTGCCTACGACAATCATGTCGACGGCATTTTCCTTGACAAAAGCGGCTATTGCAGGGAAATCTACCGGCGATATGGCCACATTTGTACCGTAAGCGCCGGTGCCTCCGTTGCCCGGGGCAATATAAAGATTCTCTACGACAGGGCTCTGACTGATTTTCCAGGCGAGGGCCGATTCGCGGCCACCCGATCCAAGCAGGAGTATGTTCATTGGGGTTATGCTTTGTGGTTGTAATGTCGATAAAAATTGGAGCATTTAAAATCAATTCTCCGACGCCGGTGCGGCCGAGGAGTCGGTATCATTTCCCTTAACGCGTCGCCATCCGCGGCGTGCAAGCGGCTGCGGCTGCGAGTCGCGGTTCATAATCTTGTCGAGCAGGGCCTGGTTGCGGCGTTTTGCAAGCGGATTTTCCGACTCTGCGGCGGGAGCATCATCGCGGCGCGCCATCGGCTTACCGTCGCTTTTGCGTGCGAAAGGCTTGCTGTCATCGCGACGTGCGAAAGGTTTCCCTCCAAACGACGGCTTGCGGCCGAATCCGTCAGGGCGCTCCTCACCGTCGTAGCGTTTTTTGCGTCCGAGCGGTTTGGCGCGGTATTTCTCCTCAAGCGCATTTGGCTTGCGCTGCGGGCGTTCGGCGCCTTTGCGGAATCGTGGATTGTCGCCGTCGCGTCCGCCGAATCCTTTCTTGCGGGCATCGCGACGCCACTCATCGTCGGTCTTGCGGCGATCGGCCTTGCCGCGCTGAGGGGCGGTATCCTTGTTGAGTCGGTTGCCCTCGCTTCTGAAACTCTTGTAATCGCCCTCGAATATCTCGTATTCGCGCAGTTCGCATTCCAGAGAGCCGTTGTAGAGGCTGATTTTGTGAGATGGGGCAAGACCGATATGTCGCATGTGTTCATCCTGATAGCCGATAATCCAGGCATGATAGCCTTTGAACACATTTTTGAGGCGGTTGCCGATGGTGGAATACAGCGATGCCATGTCGTCGACCGATATGCGCTCGCCATAAGGGGGATTGGACACGAGTATGCCTGCGGCGGGAGCCTCTTCCCACTTTGCTATCGGCTTGATCTGTATGTCGACCCAGCGGCCTACTCCTGCCTGCTTGATGTTTTTCTCGGCAATCGCAATCGCTTTGGGCGATATGTCGGCTCCGATAATAGGATATTCGGGGGTGCGCTCGGATGAATCGTCATTGTAGAGACGCTCGAACAGCTCTTCGTCGAAGTCGGGCCACTGCTCGAAAGCAAAGTTGCGACGGTATACGCCGGGATTTATATTGGCGGCAATCATTGCAGCCTCAATAAGGAATGTGCCCGAGCCACACATGGGGTCGACGAGGGGACACTGCCCGTCGTAGCCGGCCTTCAGCAGGATGCCTGCGGCAAGCACTTCGTTGATGGGGGCTTCGGTCTGTGCCACACGGTAGCCGCGCTTGTGGAGCGATTCGCCCGAAGAGTCGAGCGACATGGTGACACGGTTGCCGTCGATATGCACGTTGATCATCACGTCGGCATCCTGGAGGCGCACGCCGGGGCGCCTGCCCTCGCCGAGACGGTCCTGGAAATAGTCGACGATAGCGTCCTTGACGCGATATGTCACATAGCGCGAGTGGGTGAATGTATCGGAATTTACCACCGGGTCGATGGAGAAAGTCTTGTCGACCGAGAGCAGCGAGCTCCAGTCCATCTCCTTGACCATATCATAAAGTGTGTCGGGGTCGGACGCCGTAAACTTGCATATTGGCTTAAGTATTCTCAAGGCTGTGCGGCAGCAGAGATTAGCCTTGTATAGCATCTCGTTGTCGCCCGTAAACGATACCATGCGCCTTCCGGGGGTCACATTTTCGGCACCGAGTCGTGTAAGTTCGCCGGCAAGCACATCTTCCAGTCCCTGGAAGGTCTTGGCTACCATTTCAAAATTTTCCGATTTCATCACTGCTTTATTCTAAGTATATTGTCGGCCTTCGCCTGTATGAGTCGTTCGCCGGGCGCCACATCATTGGTCACCCATATATTACCGCCGATTATGGCGTTGTCGCCCACCGTAATGCGCCCGAGTATGGATGCATTGCTGTAGATTATCACATTGTTTCCGATTATTGGATGGCGGGGTATCCCCTTGATAGGATTTCCCGATTCGTCGAGGTCGAAACTTTTTGCACCGAGTGTCACCCCCTGGTATATTTTCACGTGGTGTCCGAGTATCGCAGTAGCTCCGATTACCACACCGGTGCCATGGTCGATGGTGAACGATTCGCCGATTGTGGCCGCGGGGTGTATGTCGATACCGGTCTCACTGTGGGCGCGCTCGCTGATCATGCGAGGTATGATAGGCACGCCGAGCTTCACAAGCTCGTGGGCGATACGGTAGTTGGCTATGGCCTTGATGCCGGGATAGCAGTATATCACTTCCTGTACGGAATCGGCGGCAGGGTCGCCATGGTATGTAGCCTCGACATCGGTGTTGAGTACCCGGCGCAGCTCGGGAAGGGTCTCTATGAACGAAAGAGCTTTTTCAGCGGCCAGGCGCTGTATGGCGTCGTACTGCGGCATGGAGTCGGTGCATGTGCTCATTGATATGCCGGCATGTATCTGCTCTACAAGGAGATGATACAGTTTTTCCATCCATAGGCCTGTAAAGTAAAGCACGTTCTCGCGGGTGACATCGCTGTCGCCAAAGAATCCGGGGAACACCAACGCACGCGAGAGCGTGACAATGTCGCGCACCGCCTCCTGCGACGGCAACGGCTCCCCTCGCCATTGCGAAGGGCAGATGTTGGTGAGGTTGTCGCCGTCGCTCAGACGCGCAACCGTTTGGCGAAGCACTGCTTCGGCTCTCTGGTTCAGTTCTATCATAGTGCTTTTTGCGGGGAGACGCTCTGCCTGATTATGCGGCGCCCCACTCTTTCACCCACAAAGTTAGCGTTTTTCCGACAATATCGCACAGAAATCCTGCTGAAATTTGAGCCGTAGTATAGAAAGTTTAGGATGCTACTCTTCTGAAATTCCGCCACATCCGCGATTTTTCTTAGATAAAGCGCAATGTAGCGGATGAGGGAGTAACGGAAAGTGTGGCCGGGGCGCCGGAGAGGAGCGGGAGATTGTGGTCGACGTGTCCTACGGGGAAGTTGAAGGTCACGGGGCATGTGACTCCGGCGAGGGCCGAGTCGAGCATAGTGTACATGTCGGGGTAGTTGCGGTCGGGACGGTAGTCGGTAAACTGTCCGATGATAATGCCTGCCACCCGGTCGAGGAAACCCATGAGGCGCAGCTGCCAGATGATGCGCTCTACCTTATATATAGGCTCGGCGATATCCTCAATAAAAAGGATTGTGCTCTCGGGGTCGGCAAATGGTGAGACAGGGGTGGCGATAAGGTCGGCAATAACGGCGAGATTACCACCGCGCAGACGTCCGGAGGCTTCTCCGAATCGGTTGCACGGATGCGGCTCCACCTCATAGACAGGCCGAGAGCCTTCAAGTATGGAGAAAAGGCGACGGTTGTCGGCATCGTCGGCCTCACGCAGGGCGAGGGCCTTGCACATCGAAGCGTGGACGCTGACAATACCCCTCGAGTTGAGCATTGCATGAATGGCAGATATGTCGCTGAAGCCTACAAGCCAACGCGGGTCGGCGAGCCATTCGGCTATCGGAAACTCCGGCAAAAGATGCACTGCGCCGTAGCCACCGCGCGAACATAGTACGGCTCGCACTTCCGGGTCGGCCAGTGCCGCGCGGAAATCGGCAAGGCGCTCCAGTGGAGTACCACTATAAGAACCAGTGGAACCGAGCGTATGCGGCTCGACTACCGGCACATACCCGCGGGAGGAGAGCCGGCGGCACGCGCCGTCGACATAATCGGGGTTGATGATACCGGCGGGGGATAGGATGGCGACCTTGTCGCCGGGCGCAATCGGGCGCGGGAATATTGTATCCATACGTCGGAGATGATGTCAGGCAGTGGCAATCTTTATGCCGGTGGCTTCGGCAATACGGGCAGCGATGGCATCAAGCTCGGGGCGCTCCACCTTACAGAGGTCGGCCTCGGGAGTGGCGCGGTCAATCGAATAGAGCATCACCTCGCGCGGACGTATGCGCCGGTATGCCTCGATGAGTGCGTCAATCTCCTCGGGGGTAGTGTTGTCGATATGGTGCCCGTCGTGGTTGCCTCGCAGGAGCATTGTCTGGATGATACACCTGTCGCCCATCGCGGCAAGTTGCGGGATAAGCGTCGCACAGGAGAATGACGGCGAGTTGGGCTGATCGATAAGCCGCATTGTCGGGGTAAGGGCCGAATCGAGCTTGAGTATGCAGTTGTCGGCCATAAGCAGTCCGCGCCTTACATCCTCGCGGTCAAGCCGGGTGGAGTTGCATAGCACCGACACCTTGGCGTCGGGAAAGAAACGGTCGCGCGCGGCCACCGTATCGGCTATAATCCCCTCGAAGTCGGGATGCAGAGTCGGCTCGCCGTTGCCAGAGAATGTAATCACATCGAGCGACTGTCCGCGCGAACTCATTTCGGCAAGGCGGGCCTCAAGGTCGTGTTTTACGTCGGCGCGCGAGGGCAGTCCGGTGGTGCCGGGCCCCTGGGCATTCCATCCGGCCTCGCAGTATACACAGTCGAACGAGCATATCTTGCCGTCATTTGGCGAGAGGTTCACTCCGAGCGATGTGCCGAGGCGGCGCGAATGTATCGGGCCGAATATTGTTGAGTGGAATAGTACGCGTTGCATATTTTCGCTATGAGGGTTTACGCAAAGGTAGGAAGTATGCGGCGCAAATGCAAGAGATTGTTTCAGAAGCTGTACTGATAGGTGAGCCCTACGCGGTTGACCCAACGTCGGTCGCCGCTGACATCCTTGCGCGCACCGAAATTGTACTCGGCACCCAGGAGCAGGCGCGACGTTGGATTCCAGAATATATTGGCAGCGCCATATAGGCCGTATTTGTACATTCCGTCGTCCTTTATATCGCCGGGGAACAGGCGTACCTCGCTAAACATCACGGTAGAATATAGGTCAGGGCGGAAATTATACTGGAGCGCGGCATACCATGCAATTGATTTGGCGGTATGCATGGCTCCGGGATTCCACACCGATGGGAGCATGTCGAGGCCGCGGCTGTCGCACTGCAGGTCGTTGTTGAGCGACGCGATGCCCTTGCCGGCATTTATACCACCATATAACACGGTGGAAGGGAGCGGGTTGGCAACTGTGCTGAGATGAGCGCCCCACCCTATCACATGATGATTCGCGGCAGTGATGTCGTCGCGGTACTCAAGCCCGCGTATTATGCCCGACAGCCTTACGTGGTAGAGTCCGTCGGCCCACTGATACTGTCCGAATGCTGCAAAGTCGGGCATGTAGGAGTTGCACGCGGTGGCTATGCCCGGATATGTGGGCACCTGGGCGTCGGGCGCTTCCACAGATGCCGCTATGCTCCAATGATTGCCCTTGAAGGTATGCATGTAGCGGAGAAGGAATGTCGTTTCGGAGACCTCGGCATTTGGGCCCTGGGGGTCGACTGTGTTGGGGCATGCGGCAGGGTCGGCAAAGGTGGTCGACGCATAGCCGAGAGTCCAGTCGCCGACACTTGCATATGCTTTGCTGAGTTTGAAGCCGTATCCGTTCATGCCGTTGCCTGTAAATTTAGCCTGTATATACAGCTGATACCACCCGAAGCGGTCGGATTTTCCAAACAGACGCAGGAACAGTTGCGACTCGCTCACCGAAGCGCCTATGCGATGGCGCTGTGTGTTGTCGCGCGACATCGGTATCTCAAACGGGATGAAACCATTGTCGTCGACAGTGCCGTTCCAGTCGTAGTAGGCCGTGGCATTGAACTTGCCGCCGATACCGAGCGCCAGTTTTGAGTCACGGCTCATAAACATGAAATATGGTGCAAGCGGGTCGTGGGCGTGGCGGAACTGGTCGAAATAGAATTTGCTTATCATCTCTTCCGACGAGCCGGACTCGGCAGTTCCGTCGCCGAAATATATTATTTTATGGCCGTTGTCGGCGGTAGAGCTCGGTGCGGGCTGTTCGGCATTAATCTGTGCGAACGAGGATAATGAGGCGGCACACATGCCTACCAAAAGCAAATGACGTAACATAATAAAGACGGTAGAAAGTTGTTATATATTGTTAACAACAATCTACCGTCGGAATGTGTTGGCGGAGTACTCAGTTTTTTAGAGCATGTTCATTCCATTGCCGCTGCGATGGATGCGGCCATAGAAGCCATCTCTTCGGGCTGCATCGAAAGATGCTCGCCAAAGAAGTTCATGTCGGCCTCGCGGTTGATGGGCACAAGATGGATATGGGCGTGGGGAACTTCCAGTCCCATCACAGCCACTCCCACGCGCTTGCAGGGGACAGCCTTCTTTATGGCTCCAGCCACCTTCTTGGCAAATAGCTGAAGATCGGCGTACTCCTCGTCGGAGAGGTCAAATATATAATCGACCTCACGCTTGGGAATCACCAGTGTATGACCGGCCGCTACCGGACTGATATCAAGAAAGGCATAGTGGCGGTCGTCCTCGGCCACCTTGTAGCTCGGTATCTCGCCGGCTACTATTCTTGAGAATATGCTTGCCATAATCGTGGACTGCAGTTTATCAGAATGAAATCTCGACAATCTCGAATTTAGCTGTTCCGGCGGGTATCTTTATCTCGACTACCTCGCCGAGTTTATGTCCGAGCAGACCCTGTGCTACCGGAGTAGACTGTGCGAGTTTCTTCTCGCGGAGGTTGGCCTCGGAGTCGGCAACGATGGTATACTCCATTGTCATGCCATTGGCCACATTGCGAATCTTGACCTTGTTGAGCACCTGCACTTCCTCGGTGTTGAGTTTTGACTCATCGAGTATGCGGGCATTGGCCACGAGGTCCTTTAGCTGGGAAATCTTCATTTCGAGCATTCCCTGGGCCTCCTTGGCGGCATCGTACTCCGAATTCTCGGAAAGGTCACCCTTGTCGCGGGCCTCAGCGATAGCTCGTGATATTTCAGGACGCTTAACACTTTCAAGGTAAGCGATTTCGTCCATCTTCTTCTTGTACCCTTCGCGGGTCATGTAAGTGATAGCCATTATTGATGTTTTTTTAATTGACAAAAAAATTAAAGGAATCTCGACCTTTCCGGGCGAGACCCTTATACTGAACTTACGCCTGCCGGTTCTTTGACCGTGGCATTTCTGATGTTACGATGCAAAGATAGGGAATAAAATCCAAATTCCGCGAAATGGCAGACATGTTTTATAACACATCACCACGGATTTTGTTTTCACGCACTATATCCGGGCGCTACAAATCGGGATTAGCCGGGGCGTTGGGATTGATAAGAGCCCTTGCAGTTCCGACAGCAATCACTCCCAATGCCTGAGCCACCGACATACCCTTATGCCTTGGCACTTTAAAAGACGGCACATCATAATTCCGGCTGTTGAAAACAGTGATATCCTGAGGATATGTGGTAAGGACGAAATCGACCAGATTGAATCGCACCTTACCAAACATCATAAGTGTCTTCAGCCCTATGTTGCAGTCAAACGACAGTGCGGAGACTGATATCGGCTTGGTGTTTACCACGAGTCCCGGTATCTCAAGGGTGTGGCCGCCCATGGTCACAGGCATTGCCGGCATACGATAGCAGAGCAATTCGACGACACCGCCAAGACCGCCTCCGCGTATAGTATCCGTCCGGCCATTGTCCATAATGAAATTTTTGTTGGCATTGAAGAAAGAGACACCCAATGAACCGTAGGAGGCATCGCCCGTGTCGATATTCATTAGTATGGGATTGTTGAGCACACGCCCGGCGACACTGAGATTCATGCCGTCGCTAAAACTCATATTGGGAGACGCATCGCTTCTCTCAGGCGCTACTGACGGCACGGTTATCTCCTTATTGGTGAAATCGACGGTCAAATCTTTCAATTGCAACATCAACTCACTTCCGAGAATAATGCTGAAGTGATGTGTATGCCGATCAGCCTTAGCGTTGCCGGTCTTGAAATCCATAATCACGAACGGCACATCGCTGACGGTAATGTTGCCGAGCCTGACCTCGCGGGCTATCGCATACCGTCCCTTACGCCTCCCAATTCCGGCAGCCGTGACATATCCGTCAATGGGGATAAGATTGAATTTTCGGGCAAGCGAGTCTGATATAACATTGACTCCGGCTCCGGTGTCAAAAGTAATGTCGGCATCGATTCCATTTATGGAGGTGTTTTCAAGATGCATTAGAACCGAGCCATATTTTTCCTCTCCAACCGGTACAATCCTGAATGGAACACGTCCGAGCGGTGCGGCAAACGTAAAGCCGTATGGCCTGTAGGCCGACAAGGCAGAGTATTTCGATACAGCCTGCTCCAACGATGCTGTCCATGTAGAATCAAGATGCTCACGGGTTGCTTCCAGAATCGATTTGGTCAGTTCGGCGGCCTGTCCGTTATACCCTATCCGGCTTAAATCGGTTGAAAACATGATGGTTGAACTCAACAGATTGTCGAGGCCAAGAGATGAGGAATGTTCTTTGAACAGTTGGTCGAAAGCGGCCACGGAAACGTCAGGTCGGTTGAGGCGGTTGCCGATGAGACATCTTGAAAAGACTTCAAGAAATGGTGATATTGAATCTTTTGGTGCAGACTTATATATTGAATCCAAGGCAAACCAGTCGCCGGCATTCATAGCCCCGGCTATACGCTCGTCATATGATTGAGCCGAAGAGACCAGCGACGAGACCATGAGCATGACAGACAGTAGGACTTTCCGCATAATGATTGGGAGTTTGTTTAAAAGATTTACAAATATATGTAATAATGTTATCTTCAACAAGCCACAGCGATTTTTTTTACATGGATTTAACACCTGTAAATAAAACAATTATCTAAAACGATGTGTTGTAGTTGCAGAAACCGCGGAATAGCGGCGGGATAAGAAATCCCAATTGTGGTTAATGGCGGATGAAATAGTCGCCGGCCGTCTGTTCCCCTATAGATTTCAAGAAAAAAGATGGAGTCCCTTGTACAAGGTGCTCCATCTTATTTTTTAGAGGATGATGTGAGAAGCGCTGTCAGAACACACGCTTTGCTGTTGTACCGTCGGACAATCTTACTATATATGTATTGCCCCGTACAGGCGTGCGAATCGCAATGCCCTGAAGATTGTAATAGCGCACCGGTGTGCAAGCTGTATCGTCCGCTACGGCCTCTATGCCAGAAGTGAATACGTCGGCATCGTTGGAAAATGCCGATTCGCCCACATGGTAGGCTGTAGTCACGTTGTAGACATGTGTCTTCCCGTCGCCGGATGTGGTATCAAGGTATTCCTCCACATCGGACCATGCGATTCTCTCGCCGTCGCGGTATATGTTGTAGCCGCGTATCTCAAGCTGCTCCATCGGTGACGAAGCCGGCACAAAGGTGATATCGTCGATTACGATGGCCTTATTGTCCTGAGTGGACAGACTCGCGCGTATTGCGGCATATTTTGCATCGGCAGGGAGCGTGACCTCATACTTCCGGAAACCGTTTTCAGAGTCGGTGCTCCATCCGTTGGGCACCTCAAATGGCTCGCCATATGTGGTGAAATCGGCGATATCGCATCCCGTCGACGAATAGAGTATCTCGATTTTCTCAGGCCGAATCTGGCCGTAGCTTACCGCCGCGGCATGTGCCCAAAACGCCACTGTAGTCTCTCCCGGGAACAACTCCGGCAAGATGAGCCAGTCGGAACTTGCACCCTCGGCCGCACCCCACACTACAAATGAGCATGCACCCGAACGGGCATTGACGCCATAGGTAGAAAGGTCGAGGTCGGGATATTTCCCGGCCTTTGCCACCTGAAAGGCCATCGGCGCATAGGCGTTGGGATGCTTCGCCCACGAGCTTATAGCCACAGTGGCCCCGCCGTCGGCGTCGTAGATGCGGTAGTCGCCGATTGCTCCGTGGGGATTTCCGGCACTGACGCCCCCGAAGTCCCATGGGTCAAGCGACTCCAGACTGTCGGTAAACGGACTCGGATTGCGCTCCTCGGCAGGACGTTCCCAAACGAGCCTGACAGCACCTCCGGCATTGACGGCGGAAAGCGAACCTACGACAGGGAGACGGGGAACATCGACCGACACCGCCAGCGCGGCCTCATCGTTGGCTCCATACTCGTCGCCGTCGACCGTCACCGCCGCAGTGAGACCTATGCTCTCAACATTGACCGGCACCGGAACATCGACAGAGAGCGACACAAAACCGTCGGGCTCTACCGGAGCGCCTGTGGCCGAAGCGAGCAGTCGTCCGCCGGCAGAGATATCCACGGTGTAATTTTCGGCTGTCTGAGTGCCCTCGTTGAGAAGTCGCACGGAGTATGCGGCGACGGTGCCGCCTACCACACGCTCGGGCCCGGAGAACGAGACCACGCCAAGGTCTATGGCCCGGCTGTCGGTAAGCCGGATATTGTCGAGCATCATATCGTTGTAATCGCGGGTGGCGGCTTTGAATGCTACCTGAAGGCGATTTGCAGAAGCATATCGGTCAAGACCGAAGGTAACGCACTCCCACGCGGCACATTCGGCCTGCAGAGAACACAGGATGTCCCATGTAAGACCCTGATCGGCCGACACCATCACGTCAAGGGCGACAGGACCGTCGGGCGACATCATCCAGAATTTCAGCATCGGCGAGCGGAGGGGAGCGATATCGACAAGCGGCGATACAAGCGTGACAGTGCCGTTGGACGAATATTTCACCCATCCGGCATCGCCGTCCTGCGAGTAGTCGATATTGTCATATCCCTTTGTTGTGGGAGTCCACGACGGATAGCCCGTCCCCTCCTCCACAATTGTCACCCATGGCGACATGTCCTCCCTGCCGCCGGAAAACGACTCAACGAACGGAGCAGTGTAAGGTGTGCCGAATGTCAGACTGTTGGAGCGTGTGCCCGACGAGGTACCGGCTGCACTTGTGGCATAGACGGTATATTGGAGCACTCGCTGGCCGTCGGTAGGCTGTGAGCTGTCGGTAAAGGTGCATTCCGTAAGCGAGGGCGCCACGGTAACTGAACTCGACGAGAGGGCCACCCGGTAGGTGAGCCGGTCGGGATTCACATAGCCGCCGTTGACACCCTCGGCGGGAGCTTTCCACACAAGCACGGCATTGTCACCCTCCTGGCGCAAAACCACATCGGATACAGGCTGCGGTATATCCTCTCCGACATAGACACTGACCGTAGCGGGATACCCCTTACCTGCCTCGGTGTAGAACACCACCGAATATTCATTGAAACCGTTGACAGGAGCGACATCTGTGACAGATACCTGCGCGCCAGGCTCCGGATTATCAACGACAGAGACCGTATTGCCGGTGGTAAGATTGACAATCTCAGCTTTCAGAAGCGAGACAATCGCAGAACCGTCGACAGCTTCTACAGGAGCTATTGCAGAGACTGTGGCCTCCAGTCTGCCCAAGGGAGCGGCCTCAGCTACAAGGGCCGACGGAGCGACCGGCGCCCCGGGAGCCACCGGCTCTGAAACAGAGAAGGAGTAGATGTATATCCCGTTCATATATTTCTCGCTGATACCGTGGATACCGAAACGGCAAGGGCCGTCGGCGTCGGGAGTGAACACTGCGGTGACAGTCTCCCGGTTGCCGGCAGTGAGCTCAGTCGGCCCTATCACAGGAATAGCAAGAGCCTCGGCATGCGGCGACGGTCCGGCCATCACCTCAAACATCTCCTTATACCGGTTGCTCCCCGAGCGCCCCTCTATCTCTATCTTGTAGCGATGGCCGGCCTTTAGCTCTACAGGCGGAGTAACAAGCCAGTCATCGGTGTTGTTGGTGCGGTGGTAGTTGCAGCGTGTGCCGTTGATGCTCCACTGCCATGTAGTGCCGTCGGCGTTGGCATCTATTACCGTAAAAAACTTGAACTGCGCCTCATCGGTAAGGTCAAACGCCACCGGAGCCGACAGTGTTGAGCCAAGGGTCAATGGCGCGGACACGGCCGGCGAGCCTTGTTTTCCAGCATATGATGCAGCAACCTCATATGTATAGTCGCCGAGCAGAGAGGGCAACGCAGTGTCTTTACATGACGTCGACGAAATGCCGGAAGCAACTACCTGCGCATCGGGCATTCTGGTGACTGTATAGGTGACAGCGGACGGGTCGACATAGCCGCGGTGGGCACCGTCGGCTACGGCATTCCAGGATATGACTATCTCATCGCCGGTTTTCACCGCCGACACCCCCGACGGAACTGCAGGGGTGTCATCTCCGGCATATACGGTAAGGCGCGAGGATGCACCGCGCCCTTCGGAGGATGCTGCATATACCACGAGTGTATGCAGCCCTTCAGCAAAGGTAATGTCGCGCTCGACCGTAGCACCGGCAGAGGCCGTACCTGACATGATGACGGTGCCGCCATCCTCTACGGTATAATCCAGAGAGCCGGAAACGGCGTCACCGGAAATAGTGACCGAGGGCATATCGAAAGATATTGTGCCGGAAAGCACGTTGCGGTCAAGTACGACTGTGAGCGAACCGACAGCCTGCGGCCCCTTGAGGTCGGCCACAGAGCTTAGCGAGTAGAGCCCGACGAACTCCTCATCGTCGGCAAATGTGCAGACACGTGTGGCTGCGCCGGTCGAGGTATCCACGATAAAGAGCGCAGAAAGGTCGGCATTGCATGCGGCCCAGTAAAGCTCGCCGGTAGTGAAGTCGAAACATCCCGACTGATTCCACAGGGCGGGCACGAATCCTGTAGGGCCGACACACGTATAGTCGCCGGTGAGACGGTCGAAACGATAGAGGTCGCCCGTCGAGGCTATGCCGTAGATGTCACCCTCCTTGTCGGCGGCAACCACAAGAAACGATACAGGACGGTTTCCGTCCATGAGGGTGATCTCCTTGATTTCGCTTACGACGCCATCGTCAAGACAGAGCGTGCCGAACACATATCCCGAAGATGTCGAGTTGGTGAACACTCCGTATACCTTGTTGTCGACCGGACACCAGGTAAGGTCGGAAGCTGATGTCGAGAGCGGTATTTCCTTCTCGGATATCAGAGTCCACGTGTCGGCATCGTAGGTATAGAGAATATTTTTCTGTATCTTGCCGGTGTTGGGCACATGTGTGAGCACATAATATTTCCCGTCGGCATACACAGCTCCGCCGTTGGCATAGATATTCCCCTCGCCGGGATGATATTCCAACGCTACCTCAGGAGCATTTGAGGCATTGAAGCGGTATACGCCGGCACGGGTAGCGTCTTCATCGCCCCATGTACGGGTATAAATCAGGTTGCCGTAGAGCACAGGGGTAAAAGCCGCGGCCATCATATCGGCCACTCCAATCACACAGAAAGACAGGGCCAGCGCGACGGCTGACAGCAGGATTTTTCGCATTGCAAGTATATCGTTTACAAAATTTACATAATTCCTGCGTAAAGATATACAATATTTACGTCAGGACACACATATTGATATTGTTTTTGCCGACAAGGATATATACATTGACAGGTGAGCCATTGTCCTTGTTGCGGGGACAATGGCTCACCTGTGTTTCTATAAACAGTGTTGTACTGTTATTTTGTAGAGTTAAGAGTTATTCGGGCAGATTTCACTCCCGGCGCCGAGGCCGTGAATACAATCTCACCGGGTTTCTCGCCGGTGCGCACTACGGCTGTAAGCTGGCCATGGAACAGCGACATCTGAGGCTCCTGGAACGATTCGAGCGAAGATGCGTCGCCGTTTGCAGCGGCATGGTATGTGCCGGCGCCCTTTACAGCGAATTTCACTTTCTGCGAGGCATCGGGACACAGGTTTCCATCCTTGTCGACAACCTTCACGTTGATAAACGCCATGTCGCGTCCGTCGGCCACATAGCTGTCGCGGTCGGCGGTCACAACAAGATGGTGGGGCTTGCCTGCGGTACGCACTTCGGCGGTATCGACGGGAGTACCGGCGGCATCGTAAGCCACCACGGTGACGGTGCCCGGCTCATAACGGGTATCCATCCACATGAGTCGGTAGCGCTTCTGTCGCTCGAAACTCTTCTGTGCGGCCTCAGTATATGAGCTGTCGATTCCCACGGAGAGGTCCTTCTTGCGGCGTCCCTGGCTTACGCCGTTGATAAACAGTTCGGCCTCGGGATGGTTGGTGTAGACAAATACCGGAGTCACTTCGCCCTCGCGTCCGGGGAATGTCCAGTGAGGCAGTATATGCAAGGTCGAGGCCTCGGGATTCCAGTGGCTGCGATAGAGATAGTAGCGGTCCTTGGGTATGCCCGCAAGGTCGACAATGCCGAACAGCGAGCTGTGGCTCGGCCAGTTGGTATAATACGGTGTAGGCTCTCCGAGGTAGTCAAATCCGGTCCATACGAACTCGCCTATGCAGTAGGGAAGGTCCTCATGCTGGATGAAATCATCTTCAGGAAGATTGGACCATCCGCAGTGTTCCACATCGTAGCCTGAGGCCTGGTGGTCGTCGTAGGTGGCCATAGCCTTGCGCTCTACGGGGAATTTGTAGACACCGCGCGAGCTGACGGTAGAGGCCGTCTCTGTGCCAAGTACAATCTGCTGTGGCAGTTTCTGGTATGCCTCAGGATATTTAAAGGGACGGTAATTGAATCCGGCCACATCCATTATCGCAGCGAAGTTGTTGTTGAGCACAGCGTCGGGACCGTCCATGCCCTGGGTGACGGGACGTGTCGGGTCAAGACGGTGGCATATGTTCTGGAGGAAATATGCGGTCTTGACGTCGCCGGGATGCCACTGTTCCGATACCTCGTTGCCGATACACCACATGACCACCGAGGGACTGTTGCGGTAATTCTTTATAAGATTGGTAAGGTCCTTCTCGGCCCACTCGTCAAATAGGAGGTTGTAGCCGTTTTTTACCTTGGGGCGACGCCATTCGTCGAAGCTCTCGGCCATCACCATCATGCCCATCTCGTCGCATGCCTTTACCAGCTCGGGAGCAGGCATGTTGTGGGATGTGCGGATAGCGTTGCAACCCATATCCTTGAGAATGCGTATCTGGCGGCGTATGGCGGCATCGTTGACAGCCGCGCCCAAGGGGCCGAGATCATGGTGATTGCACACACCCTTGAACACAGTCTTCTCGCCGTTGAGGAAGAATCCCTCATTGGGACGTATCTCGATAGAGCGTATGCCGAATGTGGTAAGGTACTCATCTCTTACCTTGCCGTTGCCGATAAGCTCGCTCTTCGCTTCATACAATTGCGGTGCATCAGGCGACCACAGCGCCGGACGGTCAACGACAAACGACTGACGCACGGTGCTGTCATTGTATTGGAGGTCCGACAGTGGTGTAGTGACGCTCTTGACCATCTCGCCCGAAGGGGAGTAGACAGAGGTACGCAGCGAATACTGCGCCTCGTCGGCACCGGCGGGGAGGCGTACCTCGGTGGCGACATCTACTTTGGCCCACTCTTTGCTGACATTGGGAGTGGTGATGTATGTGCCCCACACGGGTATATAGGCTCCGTCGGTAACAATAAGGTGTACATTGCGGTACAGCCCCGCTCCGGGATACCAGCGCGACGATTCGGGCAGGTTCTCCAACCTTACGGCGATATTGTTTTTCTCGCCGGGCTTTACAAGGCCGGTTATGTCGAAATAGAAAGAATTGTATCCGTAGGGCCAGTAGCCGGCTTCCTTGCCGTTGACATACACTCGCGCATGCGACATGGCGCCGTCAAACTTTAGTGTAACTCGCTCGCCAGGAGCAAGAGCGGGGATATCAATATCGTTGCGATACCATCCGGTGCCTACAAAAGGGAGGCCTCCGGTGCGTCCGGCATGTTCCATGGCTTCTTTCTGACCGTCCTGTGCGATAGCCACTTTCTGCATGTCGTTCTGCCAGCTGAAGGGGCCGTATATAGCCCAGTCATGGGGTACGGTCACAGCCTGCCACAACCGGTCGTCGTAAGACGGAACTGAGAATTCACTGTTGTCCTCACGGGTAAACCTCCACCCTTTCTCAAGCAGCTGTGTGCTGCGTGCCGAGGCGCTTAAAGAAACCACGGCCATGGCCGCAGACAAAGCAGTATAACAAAAGGATTTTTTCATGATAGGCGCTTTATTACGTCAAAAGGTAAGTTGCACTGATTTTATTCAAAGCTACAAATATAGCACATAATTGACATTAAATCAAATCACGCTGAAAACTTTATGGAATATTAAGAGAGGCGTTTCATAACAAACTCTTAATATAATAACAACAGGCTCGCCGTACCGGACATATCCGGTACGGCGAGTCGGTCTATTCAGTGTGTTGTTTCAGCTAATCAGTCGACGAGCCAGCGCGGGTCGCCTGCCTCGTTGATGAATATCAGCGACGAGTGGTCCTTAAGGGTAAGGTCGCCGCCGTCGGGATTCACAAACAGGTCGGCCGCAGCTGCTCCGACGCTTGTGGCACGAATCTGAGAGCCTCCAAGACGGTAGTCGGTAGTAGCGTAGTTGTTGGAGAATGTAGTGCGTGTGCCCGATCCGAGCGAAAGCAGCTCGCCCATGTCGGATGCAATGACGGTATTGCGCACGGTTACTGTAGAGCGCTCGGTGTTGGTAATGTCGACAAGACGCTGGTTGATACAGAAATCGTAGAATGTGACACTCTCTATGATAAGATTAATCGGATGAGACGACTGTGAGTGGTTGACAAGATTGCCCCAGCCAAATCGAGTATCCTGTTTGTATCCGCCACGCGAGAATGTTGTGTTGCGTATGGTCAGATTGTCAATCTGGTCGTATGTGCCGATTTCGTCCTTGTTGCCTGAACCGAATGCGAATGTACCGTAAGTACCGCTCTGCCACCCGCACTGGTCAAACCAGCAGTTGTCAATCTCAATGTTCGATATATGCTTGGTGCTTGCACCCTGGTGACGCCAGAAGCCACGGCGAATCTGACGGAACACACAGTTGGTAAACGATGCGGTCTCCATTTCGAATGGATTGCCTGAGTTGAAGAAGTACTGATTGTCGGCCTGATTGCGAAGTTCGACATTCTCAAACGAGAATGAGGCGATATTGGCGTTGGCTGCGGTGCTCCAAGTGCCGTTCATCACGATTACCGGACGGTCGCCCGTAGAGGGACCATGCAATACGAATCCTTTCTTGATAGCAAAGGGAGTGATAGTATATGTAGTACCTGCGAGGAGGTCGTATACAGTGCCTTCGGGAGTCTCGGGATCGTCGTTGGCGGCAATCAGCATGGCCGAGAGGTCGTCGGTAGGCTCTACCTCAACGGTAGCCGGCGCGGGACCGGTGGTGCGGAGCGACACTGCATTGTAGGGCTTGTCGTATTTACGCGGCTTGGAGGTGTCGTAGACATTGACTGTATACAGTGTGGAGGGGATAAGCCCTGTAACGTGTATCTCGCCGGTCTGCTTCTCCTCTGATGTCACGTAACGGCTTACCGAAGGTATGTCGGACGAGATGGCCGGAACCACCGAGAAACTGTCGACCGGATTGGCTGCGTCGACACGCCAGCGGATTATAGCGTCGTTGTCGCCGATTTCAGTCTTTGACACGCCCATTAGTATCTGCTCGTAATCAGGACGTGCCTCGGTAGAGAAGTTGCAGCGGGCCCACTGTGAATTGTTGGCAGGATTGGCCGCATTGGAACGTACTCTCACATAGAATGTGGTCGCGTAAGGTATATCCTCGATGGTCACATATGGGTCGGTGGTCTCAAGTTCCATGAAAAGGCGCTGATAGTAGCTGTCCTCGAAGAGCTGCACGGTATAGCCTACAGCGTCGTTGACCTTGTACCATACAAGCGTCATATCGTTGTGATTCTTGACGGTGACTTCGGGGCTTGTTGCAAAGCGGGGCTGGAACAGGTCGCCACGCGAGGTAAACTTGTCATCGTCGTCGCAGGCAGTGAGGGCGAGCGCAACCGCCGCCATGGCTGCAAAACGGAATATATTGAATTTCATAAGTCTGAGCATGAAAGGTGAAAATTAACGATAACCGTACTGCTGCTGTATGCTACCCTTGTGGGTAGTGATGATACGGCTTGGATAAGGACAAAGATAACGCACGGGGATATCGGAGGTGACACTTCCGGCATTGGTATAGTTGATGTATCCACGTAAGCTCCACTTCACATCGTCGTGAAGCTCGTAGTCACCTGTCTCGGCATTGCGTGTCCACCAGTTCTTGGCATAGTCCTGCTGGTCGCGCCATCCCTCGGATGCGGGGTGATCGACATCCTCGCCATACTCCTTGAAGCCACGGAACTCAAGGGTTGTGCGTCCGGCATCGTTGGTGCTCTTGCGCATGTAGATTACATCGCGCACATCATCACGGGTACCGATACCGTTGGCACGCTTGCCCCAGTCAGCGAGTTTATTATAAAGGTATATCAGAGTTTCGGAATATTTGTTCCAGCGTGCGAGGTCATACTTGCGTATACCTTCACCGCCGAATTCCCAGGCGCGCTCGTCCATGATGGCCTTGAAGAATGCGTCGCGTCCGGCAAGACCCTCGACATATGTCTCTACCATCTCGCCATAGAGCGAGCTGTCGAAAGCGCGGCGGCGCACCTTCTTGAGCGCTTCCTTGGCGTCGGCTGTCGGACCGTTCAGTTCATTCTCGACCTCGGCAAACATCAGGAGCACGTCGGCGTAGCGCATACGCACGGCGTTAATACCGGTCGAGCCGGCGATACCCGACATCATATTGTCGAGATCCATCTTCATCTTATCCCACTTGCCGATATTCCAGCCCGACACACAGCTCTTGCCGAAGTCGGCTTCCTGGTTTAGGTCCTCGTCGTACTTGTAGGGGACACAGGTGACATCGAGACGGAGGTCGCGCTGGTCGAAAGTGAAGGGATAGAGGCCGCAGAAGTTGACACGGTTGGTAGCCTGTCCGAACTGATGTCCGGGACGGTCCTCGTTGTAGCCGATAGTCATGCCGACGTTGTAGCCGTAAGCACCGTTTCCATCCTTCATCATCGGCACCTCGAATATGATGTCACCGTCGCGGAGCACCTGCCAGCGGCATTCGCGGGCCCACATTTCGGCGAAGCTCTCGCGGTCGAGCGAATGACGGTTGTCGGAAATCACCTTGCCGAGGTAGGTCTTTGCCGTACGGTAGTATTCGAGATAATCATCGGCGCGGGTCATCACACCGGTAGAGCCACCGGGGCGCAGGGCATATCCGCCGCGATAGAGACAGAGCTGTCCGATAAGCGCCTGACAGTATTCGCGGGAGGCACGTTCAACACCCTCGGTAAGGTCGGCGGCAGGAAGCATAAGATCCTCTATGCCGATAAGGTCGTCGATGAGACTGGAAAGAATCACATTGCGGTCGGTGACACCCTCTCCGTAGAAGTCGATGCCAACCTTGGTCGACTCGGTGCGGTAAGGCACGTCGCCCCATGTGCGGATAAGGTCGAGATAGAGCATCGCGCGCAGACACTTCACCTCACCATACATCTGCTGCATCATAGTAGGTGTGCCGCTGACCTGGGCCGAGAATAGGGGCGACTGCTCCATGTTCTCCACAAAGTCGTTACAGTAGTTGACGGCCTCATATGCGGCATTCCAGGTCTTTTCGAGCGAACCCCATAGAGCACGCATGTCAAAGCAGTTTACTTCGTCGCCGTTGCCCGAGGTGGAGTTCTGGTTGCCGTTTGACCTCATCTCGACATCGGTGTTGGTATTGAATGTGTAGGGCCATGCCAGACCATAGAGGTCGTTGGCGGTCAGCTTGGTGTAGATAGTGTTGAGCATCGCCTTTGTCTCGTCCTCCGATGAGAATATGTCCTCGTTGGTAATCGACGAGTCGGGACTTACATCGAGGAAGTCCTCGCAGGCTGAGAGCGACACGGCTATCGCGCCGAAAGCTATATAGCGGAATATATTGAGTTTCATGACTGTGAATTAGATGAGATTAGAAAGCGAGCTGCACACCGAATGTGTAGGTACGCGAACGGGGATACATGTTGTAGTCGATGTTAGGCGAAGTGCCCTGACCGATATTTACCTCAGGATCATATCCGGAGTAGTTGGTGATTGTGAAGAGGTTGTAGCCGGTGGCATAGAAGCGGCACTTCGACATATGCAGATGGCGCAGCAACGACTTGGGAAGCGAGTATCCGAGTGTAAGAGTCTGAAGACGCATGAACGAACCGTCCTCGACACCATAGGTAGAGATGAACGACTTGGTCATGTTGGCCGGATTCCACATTGTGGCGTTGCGGTTGTAGTAGGCCATCAGCTCGGGGTTGCGGTACATATCGTTGCCCATCTCGTCGTAGCGGTGCCACATTCCGGAGAATTCAGCCGAGAGGTTGCGGTAGGCGCCTGTGCTCGACGGCATGAGGCTCATATTGATTTTGTTGAGGTTGATTACGTCGAACCCTGTCATGAAGTTGAAGAACGCGGCGAGGTCAAACCCTTTGAAGGTGGCATTGAGTCCGAAGCCGCCCGAGATTTTCGGCGATGTGTTGCCGATAAACTGACGGTCGTCGGCAGTAAGCACATTGGCGTTGGGGTCATTGGGATCGACTTTAGCGGTCTTCTTGAATTTGGGCGAACCGGGGGCAAGGTTTCCGGCAAGCAGCGAGCAGTCGATGACACCGGGCTTGAGTGTATAGGTGTTGGCCTCTGAGTCGAATGTGAAGTCGTCAACAGTATAGAAACCGTCGTTGACATAGCCGTAAATCTGGCCCATCTTCTTACCTACACGGTACCAGAACACGTCGTCGTTGACATCTACTTTCGGAGCAGTGGTGTAGAATGACTCCTCGCCTTCGGAGAGCTTGTCGATCTTACCCTTGTTGAAGCCGATGTTGAAGCTGGCGCTCAGCGAGTAATCGCGTCCTTCGAGAATGAATCCGTTGAGGTTGAGCTCAACACCACGGTTGGAGGTCTGGCCGATGTTGGTCATCATCTGTGTGAAACCAGTATCACCGGGTATCTGTGTGGCGAGCAGGAGATCCTTGGTGGTGTTCCAGTAGATGTCGACAGTACCGTCGAGACGTCCGTTGAACATACCGAAGTCAAGACCGACGTTGCGGGTGATGGTAGTCTCCCACTTCACGTTGGGGTTTACCGGATATTTGCTCTGGAATTCATAATATTTACCGGAAGGGAGTAGGCCTGAAGCCTTGGAGGCATCGCCTTCCTTATAGAGCTTGATGTAGAGGTCGGAGTCGATACGGTCGTTACCCGACATACCGAATGACAGACGGAGCTTGAGATTGGAGAGCCAGTGGTAGTTCTTGAGGAAACGCTCGTTGGAGAGACGCCATGCGAGGGCGGCTGCGGGGAAGAAGCCCCAGCGGTTGCCGCGGGCAAATTTGGAGGAACCGTCGGCGCGCAGAGTCACGGTGGCGAGATAACGGTCGTCGTAGGAGTAGTTGACACGACCGAACCACGAGAGAATCCTCACGTCGGAGGGGTGAGTCCAGGTGTGGCTCAGGAGCTGGCCGAGGTGGCGGTTGGCAAAAGCGATGTTGGCGTTGACTTCCTCGTCAGTGGCAAATCCGAACAGAGCACCGCGCAGGTAGCCTACATAATCCTTGTTGGTGTTCTCTTCCTGACTCTTCATCTCCTGACCGGCCATGAGCTGGAAGTCATTGGCACCAAGGTCGAAGTTCCAGTTGAGCACGTTGGTCATCTGCCATTTGTGGCGGCCCTTCAGCTGGTCGGTAAGGTTGGGTCCTACAGTCTTGGAATTGCTGTTGGAGTTGGCGGCGTTGAACTGACGGTCGCTTTCACGGAAATACTCGTAGTAGAACTCGTTGCGCAGTGTAAGGCCCTTCTTGAATGTCCATGTAAGGGCACCGCCGAGGTTGATGAGGCGCGACTTGCGGCGACGGTAGAAGCGACGGTTGGTCTCAAGGGGATCGTAATGGAAGTATTCCACAAAGGTATCCTCATCGACAATTTCAGAGTTGTCGGGTACGGAAGTATAGTCCTGAAGGCCGTTGGTGGGCTGCTCCTGAAGAGCTGTCAGCAGTGAGATACCCTCAGTGCCGCGGCCCGATAGGGTCTTGTCCATATAGCGTGTACGCCACTCGATACCGAGCCACTTGAAAGGCTTGAAGTTTAGGTTGAGGTTGGCGTTGTTCTGCACAAGGCCATTGTCGGGCATCACCGACGGCTGGTCCTGATGCATGTAGGAGAGTTTGTACTTGAACTTGTCGGTACCTCCGTTGATGCTGGCGTCGAGCGACCATGACACGGGATGAGTACCGAAGATGATATCCTGCCAGTCATAGCCTTCCTCGCCCTGGTAGATATACATTTCGTAGGGCTGTCCGAAATTGGCCGCATAGCCATTGCCTGCGCTTGCGCCTTTGGGGCGGATGCGCTCGTAGTTGGCCCATACGAAGTCGTAGGGCTTGAGCACGTCGATTTTGTTGGAGAGTTCGGAGGTCTTCACATAAGCGTTGACCGACACCTGTACCTTGCCCTTGTTGGCCTTCTTGGTGGTGACGAGCACAACGCCGTTGGCGCCTCGCGCACCATAGATAGCTGTCGACGCGGCATCCTTAAGCACCTGGATATCCTCGACATCGGTAGCGGGCACATCGTTGAGCGAGCCTTCAAAACCGTCAATAAGCACAAGTGGCTCGTTGCTCTGGGTAAGCGAGCCGCCACCACGCACACGTACGGTAATCTCGGCGTCGGGCGAACCGTCGGCTGTTGTAACCTGCACACCGGGCATACGTCCTACGATAGCCTCGCCGACGTTGGCCACAGGCATGCGCTCGATAGCCTTGGCGTCGACCGAAGCCATTGAGCCGGTAAGGTTGCCGCGCTTCTGTGTGCCGTAGCCGATGACCACAACCTCGTCCATAAGTGTCGAGTTTGTCTCAAGGAAGATATCTATGCCCGAGGTGCGTCCTTTCAGAGCCACCTCTTTGGGATTGTAGCCAACCGAGCGCACTTCAAGCACCGCTTTTTCGGGATTTACTCCCGAGAGTGTGAAGTTGCCGTCGAAGTCGGTGGCAGTAGCTATGGTTGTGCCTTTCACCTGCACGGTAGCACCGATTACAGGGCCGTCGGGGTCGTTGACAGTACCGGTGACGGTGGCAGTCTGAGCCCATGCTCCGGTCGTGCAGGCCAGGAGCATGAGAAGTGTAAGGATTATCTTGTTCTTCATAACTGTGTTTCCTATGGGGGTTAGAGGTTAAGGCTCGATATGATTTCGTCGAATGTCATTGCAACTTCGTCGGGCTCTGGAGTAAAGCCATAGGCCTTCATATCATAACCTTTGGCACGGGTATTGCCCGAAGCATTGACTGTAACGTTGGAGTTGGTCACCATCCATGTGCCCACACAGCTCTTCGGGCTACCTACAAGACAGTCGATGATAGTGACGGTCGCGGTAGTGTTGGCCGGCGATACATTACACATGGTAAAGTTACCGCCGCGTGTGTCAAGGAACTTACATCCGTCGAACTTCATTGACACAGGCCCGTCGGTCTTGTCGAGACCCTTCATGAAGAATATCGAGCTGCCGAAATTGCCGTGGAACAGACAGTCGGTGAACTCCCAGTTGTAGATTGGCTCGACGCGTGCCGCAGGAAGATTGAAGAGCGGAGTGTTGTCTGCGGCCACAAAGTTGGTGATGGTACATCTTTCCATACGGAACTTATGTACAATCTGGCTGCGGTCGGTTGCCGCTATCTGATACCATATGATACCCTGGTTCCAGCGGTTGGGGAAGCGGCAGTTGACCAGCGATACCTCCTGCAGTGTAAATGTATTGCGGTTGATATTGAACAGACGGGACGATAGTCCGGAGAATTCTATATTCTCGAAATGCACTCTGTCAAATGTGCCGCTGAAGGTAAACGAGTTGACTGTAACGACTGCCTCCGACTGTCCGTAGCCTGGAGTCTGGCCGAGAATCGAAATCGACTTTGTAAGGGTGTTGGTAGTAGTGCCTCCAATCTTATAAGATGCCGAAGCCTTCAAGAATATGCGTATTTCGTCGACTGAAGGATCGGCAGCCTGGGCTTTGATTACGTCGTCGATCGACTCGCCGGGAGCCACATATGTATAGCCTTCGGGCACCTTGACCTCGGTCGAGGGATAGAGAGTCGACTCTGTCCAGCGGTTGGGACCAAGGACGATGTTGTAATTGATGGTCACACGCTCGTCGGGGTTGTTGAGCATGAACTCGACCACTGTTGTGTCGTTGGGGAGCACCTTGATGGGATCGACACCCTCAAGAGTGCGGGTCTTCACTACCGCTCCGGCATTGTCGAGGTAGTCAAGGCGAATATTCAGAGGCTGATCGGAGCCGAGAATCATTGCGTCCTCGGTAAATCCTACTCCACCCGAGGAGGTGTCTTTCTCACGCACGAGTTCGTATGACTCTCCAAGCACAACCTCGGCACGCCCTACATGATAGGCTGTGACAGGAGTAGTGATGACAGTGCGTATGGCCGAATAGCTCTTATCCGACTTTACATCAGTAGAGCGCAGACGCAGCATACCGGTGCGGGTCTTGAGCTCAAGCGTCATCGGACTGCCCGCGCTGTATACTACCGGTGCGGAAACGGCAAATGTCTTTCGTGTCTCCGGGTCCTGCTCTATTACCTGGTCGTTGAGCGAAGTCGGCGGATCGAGATATGTCGACTGATTGGTGGCGAGCACGAGATATTCCCCGCTCTCAAGCGAGAATCGGTAGGACGACTGCATGTTGCGGTAGTAAGAGCCGTCGGTAAGGTATACGAATATAGGGCGGTTGTTGTTGGTAGGGTCGACTTTGTTGTCGGTGCCGTAGTAAGGGCTCCACGGCTCACCGTCAAGAGTCATCTGCAAGTCGCGCATCACCGCCGTGTCGTAGGCTTCCTCCTTGCTGCATGAGACAGTTACGGAAGCGGCGGCTATCGCCAGCATGGCTATGCCGCAGTTGATATATCGTTTCATATCGATGGTGTCGGTTGATTAGAGGTCTGAAATAGTAACGGTCAGGGGCGACATCGCAGAGCGTGCCCATTCATCAGCCATATAGTTGATGTCGGTCACCGGTACTTTCAATGTATATGCCGCTCCGGATGTGTAGGGAGAATTGACATCAAGGTCGCTCGAAGAGGTGTTGACCTGTACGCCGCCCTTCATATAGCTTAGGCTCAGCGCTCCGTTGACACCTGTGTTGCGGGTCTCGAATGTGTATATGGTCGCGCCATACTGTGATGCAGCGTCGACCGACACCGTCACCTCTGACAGTTGCGCCTGCATCTTGCTCACAAGATACGCGTCGGCCACATTCTTGAATGTAACGTCGATACGGTCGAAGTCGGTCTGCGAGGCAAGGAGTGCCTGTCCGTCGGGAGTATCGTTTTCAGCGGCAGCGAATGTGAGCCTCGATACCACACGTCGCATCTCGAGAGACACCTCTGACACCGATTTGTCAGTAGAGAAGCGTACCGGGCTTGTAAGCCACACGTCGCTTCCGCCCTTCGGGTCGAGATGTATCACGGCAGTCTCACAGGTTTCCTTGTCGGTGACACCGCTCGCGTTGGCCACAGCAAAAGTCTGGTAGGTTTCACCAAGAGGGAATTCGAAGTCGATACAGGGCTCGTTGACATCAAACTCCTTCTCCATGAATAGTGCTGACCCACGACGCTCTACCTTATAGACATAGACCGTAAACTTCTGAATCCCGGCCTGAATAAACTCAAACGCGGCGGCACGAGAAAGCGCCATTGTCACTGTGGCTCCCTGTCCGGGCACAGACACATCGCCCAAACCGAGATCCGAGGCTGCATCATCGACACCCTGCGAGCACGCCGTAAGAGTGACGGCACACCCGAGCATGAGCTTTGAGAGTGATTTGATCATGATATTATTGGTTTATTTGGTTTAGATTACTTTTTATGGATATTTGCACACTTCCGCCACGGCATCTGCCGTGACAGAGGCGACATAGGCCAATGTCATAGAATCGGGCAAAGGCTTAAATCACCTGTGCAAAATTCCGAAATAAAAAAGTAAGTCGGGGTGAATTTTTGACGTATTGGGCGTAAATTTAATATATTCCACCGACAGAAGACACCTCGGGACAGGGTTTTAACTTTTTAACATAATGCATATCAAAATTGCCTCCAGGTATTATAATTAGTGTGAATAACGCCATGCCAACCATATACATCTGGTAGAATTATTGGCACCACCGTCACTCTGCTTCTTTATAAAGTGTTTATTTTTATTTAGTGATATTTGCAAATCATCAGCCGATTTTGTTACTTTGCAATTACTATTTTACGAATTGCAGGGCTAATTTATTATTCACATCTTTACGCAGCCATGAACACAGCAGTGACAGAAAAAGACACATACATATGCCGGGCGCAACGCCCTATTGCCACAGCAATAATGCTCATAGCCGCAGCGATACTATATATTAATGTATCGGCGCAACCTTATTGCAGAGTGCGCACATATCGCACGTCCGACGGGCTGCCGTCGCACAACGTATCGCGAATCGCACAGGACTCCACCGACCTGATATGGGTGTCGACATGGGGCGGACTGTCTAATTTCGACGGCAAGAATTTCATAAGCTATCGCTCGGGTGAACGCAACGGCACTCTCCCCACCAACCGCATCACCGCCATATGGCCCGACACCCACGGGCGCCTGTGGATGCATCTGTATGGCGAGCTCCCCTACTACCTCGACATCGCATCCGGAAAATTCGTAGCAGTGAGCGACGATATCGCCATGAAGACCGGCGGCGAATACCATTGCAGGGCCATATCAGTAGCGCCCGAGGGGATATGGATGATAGGCTCGAGAGGCAAGCCGACAATCAGGCTTAACGCCAAAGCGCCATCCGACACGGCCTTGATGGAGATATGGGACACAACCCATATGGCCTCTATCGGCGCACACCACATAACAACGGTGAAAAGCACTCCATCGGGACATGAATGGATATTCACCGACACGGGCATCAGCCTGTATGGCAGCGACGTGCATGCCGACGGTGTATTCATGGAGCCGGTAGAACTTGATGGGAAAGACTATTTCCTGACAACCGACGGACGCGCATACGTGTATAACTCCGGAAAGCTGACGGCAATCTCCGCCGTGCCGGGACGTCCGTCCGTAAGCGCCGGACGCCGGCTTGATGACAAACGCATAATGGCGGCAACATCGTCGGGAATAGCCATATATGACATTACAACCAACCGCTGGAGCATGATAACATCGCCCGGAGGAGAGGAAATAACCGACCTGTATGTCGACACAAAGTCGCGCATATGGGCCTTTGCAGAGGGTGGCAACATACTGCTTGCCACGCCAGAAAGCAACACCGCAAGATACATCGACACGGAAGAGAGCATGACACCGATAACAGTGTCGCGCCGCCCCCTCTGGCTTGAAGACCCGACCGGCACGGTATGGCTCGCCCCACGCAACCGGCCATTCGGATATTACAGCGAATTCAGCGGTAAAGTAAAACCTCTGCCTCTGGTATCACCGCAGCTCAACTACTCGGCCATACCGTCAATCGAACGATACTTCATTGACAACCAGTCGAACCTGTGGCTCAGCGGCGCACACGACCTTACCTGTGTAACTTTCGGCCGACGTAGCATCAACACAATACCGCTTGAACGCAACGAAGAGGTAAGAGCGCTTACTGTAAATGACGACGGGACATTACTCGCCGGCACCGCCACCGGCATTATCGGATGGCTCGACCCTGACGGCAAGCTGAAAGGGTATCTTACACAAACCTCCGGCTCTGACGGTAGCACCAAAGCACAGATATCACAATCGCCCCAGCCTTTTGCCTACCGCATATATTCAGTGCTGACCGACTCTAAAGGTACTACCTGGATAGGCACCAAAGGCAACGGGCTGTATACCATAGACCCTAAAGGAAAAATCACCAACTACCACCGCACCTCCGACCCCTATTCAATAGGATGCGACAGCATATACCAGGTGATGGAGGACAGTCGCGGAAGAATATGGCTGGCCACCTACGGAGCAGGCGTGCATATGGTAAGACGCGACTCAACAGGTGGATACCGGTTTATACATCGAGGCAATGACATGAACGGATATCCTGCCGACGGATTCAACCGCGTAAGGCGCGTGGAGGAAGGCCCGGGCGGAGTTATGTTCCTATCCACAACCGAAGGCTTTCTTACCGTCGACGGACATAGCGACGACGCCCCGTCTATGCGGTTTTTCCGTACCACCCATTCGGAGACCGACCCGTCATCGCTGCTTACCCCCAACGTAATGCAGATTCTTTCAAGCAAGAAAGGCCGCATATATGTAGCCACGATGGAGGGCGTACAGGTTGTGGCGGAAAAGACTCTGCTGAAAGACAATCTGAAGCTAAAGCCGATAGCCATGCCGGCCACATCGTCGTGTATCAACAATGTGCTTGCACTCGGCGAGACTCCTGACGGACGTATATATATTGTAAGAGAGTCAGATATTGTGGCATACAATCCGTCGACCGGAGCTGACCGCACCCTCAGCCATACCGACAACGCAGAGTTTACAGAAGCACTCCCGGTATATGACGGACAAAATCTGTGGACAGGAGCACTGAACGGTCCGGCATTCTTCACCCCCGACAAGAAGATTCCGGGAGTAGAAATCCCGAAGATAATCGTCACACGTGTGCTTCACGGCACCGGGACCGACGCCGGAACCGAACTGAACCCCTCGGAAATAACCGTGGCTGGCAACGAACGGCACCTTACCGTAGAGTTTGCCGCACTCGACTATGCCGACACAGGGAGCCTGCGCTATGCCTACAGGCTCGACGGCGACACATTATGGCACAATCTCGGCAGCGAGGGCAAGCTGAAATTCAACCGACTGTCGCCGGGAAACCATACTCTGTATCTGCGTAGCACAAACAGTTCGGGACATTGGGTAAACAACACGCGCCAGATAAGTCTGAAAGTCGAGCCCTCGTTCTGGAAATCATGGCGCGGAACGGGAGTGATACTGCTGATAATCCTTGCCGTGACCGGAGCGGCCGTAATCATATACCTGCAGAGACGCGACAATGTGCGCATGTCGGAAATCAATGAGCAGCAGCGACGCACTCTTGAGGAGATAACCCGTGTGATGCACGAACAGGCTGTGAGAGCACAGGCCGCACGCGAGGCCGAAGAAGCCCGCGCCGGAAATACGCAGGAACCACCTGCTCCGGCGCCACAGGCGTCCGACTACAGACTTGAATCTCCCACCATCATCGACGAAGACCAGGAAATGATGCAACGTCTGCTCAAATTCCTCGACACACGTATCGGTGACGAGAATCTGAAGATAGAGGAACTGGCCGAGTCTGTCAACATGGGCCGCACCGTATTCTACGGTAAGATAAAGACCCTTGTTGGCATGTCGCCGAGCGATTTCCTGCGCCGACTGCGGCTTCAGCGCGCCCAGGAACTTATAGCCAACAGCCGCATGAGTTTCTCTCAGATAGCTTTTGCCGTAGGATTCTCCGACCCGAAGTATTTTACGAAATGCTTCAAAAAAGAGACCGGGATGACTCCGTCGGAGTTCCGCAGCAAGAACCAGTTGTCCGACAACGACGCATAGTACCATATTGCATAACACAGGGCCGTCAGAGAGTATCAATGTTCTCTGACGGCCCTGTGTTATGCAATATGGAGGGTTACAGTCCGAACGCCTCGCGCATGTCGTCGACACGGTCGAGCTTCTCCCAGGTAAAGAGTTCAACCTCGCGGGTCAGTGAAGGGTTGCACTTGCTATGCCAAGTGACGGTCTCAGGTCGACGACCCACATGGCCATAGGCTGCTGTCATCTGATATATCGGATTGCGTAGCTTAAGACGCTGCTCGATAGCATGCGGGCGCATATCGAAAAGCGAGCTTACTTTTGCTGAAATCTCGGCATCGCTCATTGCCACATTGGCAGTGCCGCGTGTATTAACATACAGGCTTACGGGCTGCGCCACACCGATAGCGTATGCCACCTGCACAAGAGCCTCGCGCGCCACACCGGCTGCCACAAGATTCTTGGCGATATGGCGTGCGGCATATGCGGCCGAACGGTCGACCTTGGATGGATCTTTTCCGGAGAACGCGCCGCCGCCGTGGGCGCCACGGCCGCCGTAGGTGTCAACAACAATCTTACGTCCGGTAAGTCCGGTATCGCCGTGCGGGCCTCCAATCACAAACTTGCCGGTAGGATTGACATGAAGTATCAGTGTATCATCAAACAGCGCACGGATGCCATCGGGGAGCACGGCTTTCACACGCGGCAGAAGTATATCGCGCACATCTGTGCGTATCTTGTCGAGCATCAGTCGGTCGGCCTCGGTCTGCGAGGCTGTGTCGTCGGCGGGGATAAACTCGTCGTGCTGTGTGGAAACCACAATCGTATGTATGCGTACAGGCTGATTACGGGTGTCGTACTCTACAGTAACCTGGCTCTTGGCATCAGGGCGCAGATAGGTCATCTCGCGGCCCTCCCGGCGTATTTTAGCAAGCTCCACAAGGAGAATATGGCTGAGATACAGCGGCAGAGGCATATAGTCGGGAGTCTCGTCGATAGCGAATCCAAACATCATGCCCTGGTCGCCTGCACCCTGGTCTTCCTTTATCTCGCGGTCGACTCCGCGGTTGATGTCGGCGCTCTGTTCGTGGAGAGCCGACAGGATGCCGCATGCATTGCCGTCAAAGCGGAGGTCGCTGCGGTCATAGCCTATGTCGGTAATCACCTTGCGGGCCACAGCCTGCAGGTCGATGTATGCTTCGGAATTGACTTCCCCGGCGATAACTACCTGACCGGTGGTGACAAGAGTCTCGCATGCCACCTTAGACTCCGGGTCCTGGGCAAGGAACTCGTCGAGTACGGCGTCGCTTATCTGGTCGGCAACCTTGTCGGGATGACCCTCGGACACCGATTCCGACGTGAAGAGATAATGATTAATATCCATATATTCAAAAAATCTGTTGTTTTGCAAAATATGCCGGAAGGGCAAAAAAAATCTCCGTCACCGGCGTAAGACTCAAACCGGAGCGGAGTAAAATATGCATTAATAACCTCTGTCGTAAATTCGTGCAACTTCCCTGCATGAGGACAAGCGGTTTTAGCATTTTTTTCGGTGGTTGCAAGCAGCCAAATTTGTCCACCCGGATTGATATCGTGGCGCAAAGTTACATCTTTTATCCGATACTCCAACCATCGACCGTGTTAAATTTTTCGGATCATGACCTCCAGACCGCAAAATGCATGGTCACAACGGAACACGGGATATTGATGACGAATATGCCACATAGCCATCGGCCATGATAGCATACCCACCATGTCATTCCGGAATATCAATCAATTGGAAAAGCTGATTTTATCCTTTGTCCATGAACCATCGGCAGTGCCGGAGAATCGGCCATATCCAATAATGCCCTGTTGCAACATGAAGAGTATGTTTAAAGCGATTTAAGCAACTACGGTCGCCCACTCCCGCCAGCGTGTGAACTGTAAAAGATATTTTAAGAGCAGTAAAATGTGTATTATGAGAAAAAAACGCTATATTTGCACGCTGAAAAATAGTGTTAAATTTCAATCCCTGAAAAAGATGGAAATCTGATGACATTTTTTTCGAATAGAGTCTGCACTATCCGGCTGCTTCACACATCATGCCGGTGCACAGATAAAAAACGTATTCTATTAACTACTTTAATCATATCATCTTAACCAACACATGCAAAGCAAAGGTACGACCGGAAGCGCCATTTCCGGTGTAATAGCAATCTTCCTCGTGCTCGTGTGTCTGTTCTATCTCTCATTTACGTGGGTCACAAACCGCTATGAGAAGAAAGGCCAGGAGTACGCACTGGCAATCGCTAACGGCGATTCCAATTCCGAGGCTTACACAAAGGCTTACAAGAACTACATCGACTCAATCGGAAAAGAGAAGGTGTACCCGGTATTCGGCTATACATTCAATCAGGTACAGAAGATGGGCGTAGGCCTCGGCCTCGACCTGAAAGGAGGTATGAACGTAATCCTCCAGGTAAGCGTGCCCGACATTCTGCGCTCTATCGCCAATGCCGAAGACAACAAGACATTCAACCGTGTACTCGCTGCAACCGACTCGGTAGTGAAGCGCACCAAGACCAGCGACTATGTATCTGCATTCTTCAAACAGTACAAGGAGATGGAGCCGGGCGCCGACATGGCCGTAGTGTTCAAAAACGTGGCCAAGCGCGGCGAGAGCGCCGACCAGGTCGAAGCAACAGTAAAGCAGGAGGTAAAGGACCGCGTGAACTCTTCCACCAACGTGCTCCGCAACCGTATCGACCAGTTTGGCGTGGTTGCCCCCAACATCCAGGAGCTTGAAAAGGACGGACAGATTCTTCTTGAACTTCCGGGCGTTAAAGAGCACGATCGTGTACGCGACCTGCTCAAGGCATCGGCCAATCTCGAGTTTTACGAAGTATACAACCTTGAGGACATACAGAGCCAGCTCATGGCCCTCGAGAATGCCCTCCGCAGCGACAGCGCCGGTGTAGCCAAAACTTTCTTCGGCTACTTCGACGGCCAGGGCTATGCAGGAACTCCCTATATCGGTATGGCCACACAGGCCCACCGCGAGGTAATTGACTCCATTCTCGGCACAGCAACCGCTGCACGCATCCTCCCCTCCAACCTGAAACTCCGCTGGGAGGTGAAGCCCCAGGAAGTGACCTACACTGACACCGTGACCAACACCACCCGCAAGGCCGACATATACCAGCTCATCGCTCTCAAGAGCAATAACGGCAAGCCCGCTCTCGGCGGCGACGTGGTGACAAACGCCACAAGCGACTTCGACAACCTTCAGGGCAACTACGTGAGCATGGAGATGAACAGCGAGGGCGCAAAACAGTGGGCCCGCGTGACTCAGAACAACCTCGGCAAGCCCGTGGCTATCGTACTCGACGACGCCGTATACTCAGCTCCGCGCATCAACAGCGTAATCGAGGGTGGCCGCTCGCAGATTACCGGCAACTTCTCTGTCGACGATGCCAAGGACCTCGCCAACGTGCTCAAGTCGGGTAAGATGGCAGCCAAGGTCGACATCGTAAGCGACACTGTAATCGGTCCGTCGCTCGGCAAGCAGGCAATCCACGACGGCTTCCTGTCGTTTGCTATCGCCCTCGTGCTTCTCATGGTGTTCATGATGGCATTCTACGGATTTATTCCCGGACTCATCGCCAACATCGGCCTTGTCTGCAACCTCTTCTTCACATTCGGCATCCTCGCCTCGTTCCAGGCAGTGCTTACACTCTCCGGCATCGCCGGTATCGTGCTCGCCCTTGGTATGGCCGTTGACGCCAACGTGCTTATATTCGAGCGTGCCAAGGAAGAGCTCCGCGCCGGCAAGAACATCCATCAGGCTATCGCCGACGGTTATGCCAACGCATTCTCCGCCATCTTCGACTCTAACCTTACCTCAATTATCACCGCAGTAATCCTGCTCCTCTACGGCACAGGTCCTATCAAGGGATTCGCCACCACACTTATCATCGGTATCGTCTGCTCGTTCTTCACAGCAGTGTTCCTTACCCGACTGGTATTCGTGGCATTCGGCAAGACCAAGCCTTTCCTTAACCTTACCTTCACCACTCCCCTCTCGCGCGGCAAACTTGAGAATGTAAACTTCAACTTCCTCGGCGGTCGCAAGGTATCGTTCATGGTAGCTCTGGCATTCATCGTAATCGTTGTAATCTCGCTCTTCGCCCGCGGCCTCAACCAGGGCATCGACTTCTCCGGCGGTCGCAACTATATCGTACAGTTTGACCATGAGGTTAAGACCGGCGATCTCCAGCAGAAACTCGCCCCGATGTTCCCCGATGCATCGCTGTCGGTAATCACCATCGACAATGACACCAAGGTGCGCATCTCGACCAACTACAAAATCAACGAAGAAACCGACGGTGTAGACAAAGAGATTACCGACATCCTCTACAAAGGCCTGCAGAGCGAACTCGGCGGCATGTCTCTTGAAGACTTCTCTACAACCAACGAGAATATCGGCATACAGCAGTCGCAGAAAGTAGGTCCGACCATTGCGGCCGATATGAAGAAGAACGCCTACATCGCTGTAGTGCTATCGCTCATCGCGATGTTCCTCTACATCCTGCTCCGTTTCCACAACGTGGCCTTCTCGGTAGGCGCTCTTGCAGCCGTTGCGTTCACAGCCTTCACCGTAATCGGATTCTACACCCTATTCTGGGGCGTACTTCCCTTCTCGATGGAGATTGACCAGTCGTTTATCGCCGCTATACTTACCGTTATAGGATATCAGATCAACGATACCGTGGTAGTATTTGACCGTGTGCGCGAAAACGTTGGTCTCTATCCCAAACAGGACTTCTTCACCACTATCAACAAGTCGCTCAACTCGACTCTCGGACGTACAATCATGACATCGGCATCAACCGTGCTCGTGCTCCTCTGTATCTTCATCCTCGGTGGCGAAGCTATCCGCAGCTTTACATTCGCAATGCTCTTTGGTGTAATCACCGGTACGCTGTCGACCATCTATATCGCAGCGCCTGTGGCTTATCTTACCGACAAACGTCTTGAAAAGAAATAATCCGTAATACAGCCATAATTAAATAGAATCGCCCCGACCGTTGTTTTCGGTCGGGGCGATTTGTATATACAGATACGTGAATCAGTCTGTCGGAATCGAACAGATACCATAACCGGTATCATGCCTTGCCGGTGATTATCGAGCGGATATCGTGGAGCTTGTTGAGCGCTGCCATCGGTGTAAGATTATTGATGTCGAGAGTGAGAATCTCATCGCGTATCTGCGACAGCACCGGGTCGTCAAGCTGGAAAAACGACAGTTGCATCCCTCCCTCTACAGCCGGAGACGTAATCTCCTTGCCGATATCGTCGCGCCGGTTGGACGCTTCGAGCAGATGGAGCACATGTGTGGCACGCTCGACTATCGACTTAGGCATGCCGGCCAGACGCGCCACATGGATGCCAAAGCTGTGCTCTGAGCCGCCGCGCTGGAGTTTACGCATAAACACCACTTTGCCGCCGATATCCTTTACCGACACATTATAGTTGGCTATGCGTGGATAGGATGCCTCCATGTCGTTGAGTTCATGATAATGTGTGGCGAAGAGAGTCTTGGGATGCATCCCGGCATGCTCATGAATATGCTCCACGATAGCCCAGGCTATCGATATTCCGTCGTAGGTGGAGGTTCCGCGGCCAAGTTCGTCAAACAATATCAGCGACCGTTCGCTCATGTTGTTTAGAATCGATGCAGCCTCGTTCATCTCCACCATAAATGTCGACTCGCCAAGGGATATGTTGTCGCTCGCTCCCACACGGGTAAACACCTTGTCGACAAGTCCTACGCGGGCGGATTCCGCCGCTACAAAACATCCGGTCTGCGCCATTATCACATTAAGCGCAGTCTGGCGCAGCAATGCCGACTTACCCGACATGTTGGGTCCGGTAATCATCATTATCTGCGTGGCGTCATTCGAAAGTGAGACACTGTTGGATATATACGGCTCGGAGGCAGGAAGCTGCTTCTCTATCACCGGGTGGCGCGCCTCGTTGAACTCTATCACAAGCGAATCGTCGACCACAGGCCTGTTGTAATGGTTCTCAAGAGCCACACGGGTGAACGCGGAAAGCACATCAAGCCTTGCCAGCATATGGGCGTCGAGCTGAATGGCAGGGATATACTCCGACACAGCGGACACAAGATCAGTGAAAATGCGTGTCTCTATTATGGCGATACGGTCCTGAGCGCCGAGTATCTTCTCCTCGTACTCCTTCAGCTCCTGGGTTATATAGCGCTCGGCGTTGACGAGTGTCTGCTTTCTTATCCACTCCTGCGGCACCTTTGCCTTATGAGTGTTTGTCACCTCGATATAATAGCCGAACACATTGTTGTATCCAATCTTAAGGCTCGGGATACCTGTGGCTTCTATCTCGCGCTGCTGCACCTTCATCAGGTAATCCTTCCCCTGATAGGCTATCTCACGAAGCTCGTCGAGCTCGGCATCGACGCCGGGACGCACCACTACCCCGCGGTTGAGAGCCGCGGGAGCGTCATCGACAATCTCCCGGGCGATACGGTCACGGATACATTCACAGGGGTTGAGTTGTTCGCCGATAGAGCGCAGTGCCGTAGTGGCCGACTGCATGCACATGGCTTTTATGGGAGCAACAGCACGCAATGCGTCGCGCAGCTGCACCAGCTCACGCGGCGACACTCTGCCTACCGCTACCTTTGAAATAACACGCTCCATGTCTCCCGCCTGCTCCAGCCCTTCTTTCAGCAGAGTACGCTCGTCGGGATAGCGCATGAATCCCTCCACCACATCCAGACGCGCATTGATAGCCTTCACGTCGGTAAGGGGGAATAGCAGCCAGCGACGCATCAGTCGTGCTCCCATAGGAGTGACTGTGCGGTCAAGAATCTGCAACAGGCTGCGCCCATCCTCGCACAAAGGCTCTACCAGCTCGAGATTGCGCACAGTAAATTTGTCAAGCCTGACATAAGTCCCCTCCTCTACACGGGTAAGTTTGGTTATATGTCCTGTCTGTGTATGATTGGTTATGTCGAGATAATGAAGTATGGCTCCGGCTGCCACGATAGAGGCGTGCATGCCGTGTACGCCGAATCCTTTCAACGATGATGTGGCAAACTGCTTAAGCAGACGGTCGCCTGCGGCATCATCAGTAAATATCCAGTCGTCAAGTTCGAAACTGAGCAACTTGCCTGAAAATTTCTCTTCAAGCAGACGTCGGTTGCCACGCTCGACCAGCACCTCCTTCGGAGAGAAATTATTGATTAGCTTGTCGACATAGTCGGCATCGCCCTCGGCAGCGAAGAACTCGCCGGTAGATATGTCAAGAAACGCCACTCCGATTGCAGCCGAACGTGTGAAATGTACGGCGGCTACAAAATTATTTTCCCTGTGATTGAGCACGGTATCGCTTACGGCCACACCGGGAGTCACCAGCTCTGTAATGCCTCGTTTTACAAGTTTCTTTGTGAGTTTCGGATCCTCAAGCTGCTCGCATATAGCGACACGCTTCCCTGCACGGACAAGTTTCGGCAGGTAGCTGTCAAGGGCATGGTGGGGAAATCCTGCAAGTTCCACATACTGAGCGCTACCGTTGGCTCGTCGCGTCAGCGTAATACCAAGAATCTCGGATGCAACGATTGCATCGTCGGAAAATGTCTCATAGAAGTCGCCGACACGGAAAAGCAGTATGGCATCGGGATGCTTGCCCTTCATCTCTACATACTGCCTCATAAGCGGCGTTTCCACTATCTTTTTAGCCATTTAATTTTCATCTGTTTGTTATGTAAAGTTACGATTTTAGCGCCGTACGTGCAAATTCAGGAAAAAAACTGTAAATTTGCCATTATGAAAATTTTTTCGTCATTAGAAAGCACAGTCTTGATGGGACTGTGTGTTACAGCCATACCGGGATGGGCGCAGAAAAGCGAAACGACGACTGCCGCCAAACCCAATATCATATATATAATGTGTGACGACATGGGGTATGGTGATTTGGGTTGCTATGGCCAGAAATACATCAGTACTCCGCATATCGACAATATGGCATCCGAAGGCATGCGCTTTACACAGGCTTATGCGGGAAGCCCGGTCAGCGCTCCATCGCGCGCTTCGTTTATGACCGGACAACACTCGGGACACTGTGAGGTAAGGGGCAATAAGGAATATTGGCGCGATGTGCCTATGATGAAATATGGCGACAACGATGAATACACCGTAGTAGGACAGCACCCATATGACCCCGGACATATCATCCTCCCTGAAATAATGAAAGATAACGGCTACACTACCGGCATGTTCGGCAAGTGGGCCGGAGGATACGAAGGCTCGGTGTCGACTCCCGACAAAAGGGGGATAGACGAATTCTACGGCTACATATGCCAGTTCCAGGCCCATCTGTACTATCCTAACTTCCTCAACCGCTACAATCCGGCCAAGGGTGACACAACAGTGGTGCGCGTAACGATGGAGGACAACATCCCCTACCCCATGTATGGCGATGATTATTTCAAGCGTACACAATACTCGGCCGATATGATACACCAAGAGGCGATGGACTGGCTTGACCGTCAGGAAGAGGGCCGACCATTCTTCGGCATTCTTACATATACACTACCGCATGCCGAACTGGCACAGCCCCGCGACTCCATACTCCTCGACTATCACCGACGGTTCTTCGAAGACAAGACCTGGGGAGGTCAGGAAGGCTCCCGATACAATCCGTCGGTACATACCCACGCACAGTTTGCAGGAATGATTACGCGCCTCGACCATTACGTAGGCGAAGTACTTGCAAAACTTAAAGAGAAGGGACTGGACGACAACACCCTGGTAATATTCACCAGCGATAACGGCCCCCATGAGGAGGGTGGTGCGGATCCTGAATTCTTCGGGCGCGACGGACAGTTGCGCGGACTCAAGCGCCAATGTTACGAAGGTGGCATACGTGTGCCCTTCATCGCGCGTTGGCCCGGGAAGATTCAGTCAGGAAGCGTTACCGACCATCAATGTGCGTTCTATGATATAATGCCTACATTTTGCGACCTCATCGGCGTAGACAATTATGCCGGAAAATATGCAAACAAAGAGAAGAGCACCGATTACTTCGACGGCATATCCTTCGCCCCTACACTGATGGGAACCGAAGGGCAGCAAGCTCATGAATTCCTGTACTGGGAATTTGACGAGACCGACCAGATAGGCCTCCGTATGGGCAACTGGAAGATGGTTGTAAAGAAGGGTGAACCTTATCTCTATGACCTTGCTACTGATATACATGAGGATAATGACGTGGCGGCACAGCACCCCGACATCGTAGCGCGCATGACAGATATAATACGTGCGCAGCATACTCCAAACCCTCATTTTTCCGTCACCATACCCTGACATTCCATCTGAGGACATGCACAATCCCGGACAGAATTCAAGATTGCATCCAAGATGCTTGTCTAAAGATTTCTCATTTCAACGATAATCACAAAAAAATAGCGCATTGTCTTGCAAATAATAAAATATTATATTAACTTTGCATCGCAAAAGCGCATCGGGGTATTAGCTCATCTGGCTAGAGCGCGACACTGGCAGTGTCGAGGTGAGCGGTTCGAGTCCGCTATACTCCACCAAAGGCGAATCGAAATTTCGATTCGCCTTTTTGTTATATAATTGTAAATAATTATATTTGCGTCGATGAAACTTATAGAGATGAACATAGACAAGATTATAGCTTTGTGTAAAAAATACAAGGTGGCCAAACTGTGGGTGTTCGGCTCTATACTAACTCCGCGCTTCAATGATGACAGCGACGTTGATTTCTCTGTCATTTTTCACTACGACCAAATTCAGGATTTGTTTGTAACTTTTTTTGATTTCGTCGAAGATCTCCAATTACTACTCGGGAGAAAGGTCGACTTGGTTGATGAAACAGCTATCAAAAACAAATATTTCCGCAAAGAACTTGACAACACAAAACACCTGATATATGGATGAGCAAATTCTCAAATCGCTGAATGATATACTTAAATCAGTGGAGAACATTGAATTATTCTGCTCATCACGACCAAAAGAGTTTAAGACATTCTGTGAGGACACCTGTTTCCGCAGCGCCGTGCAATGGGAAATTGCAATAATTGGAGAAGCGATGAACCGCATCTTGAAAATATCTCCAAATATCCAAATCACATCTGCCCGAAGAATTGTCAACACACGCAATTATCTCATCCACGGATACGACAGCTTAAGAGAAGACTTAATATGGGCAATTGTAATCAACCATTTGCCTTTATTAAAATCCGAGGTCACAAAACTCATCGAATCCTCTCAGGAAGTTCGATAATTTGGCGGCATACCACACCAAAAGCGAATTCAGAATAAAATCTGAGTTCGTTTTTTTCATTTTCAGCCACTCAACTCCATGCAAACCGATGCATGCAAAGGGGGAATCAGAGCCGATGTGACAAGAAGGGGATTCAGATTAGCGTACGGGATTCAGCATGGCGGCGAGACGCGCTACGCCTTGTGTGGCCGGAAGGGGTAGAACGGTAACACCAGCCGGCACCGATGCCGGATGCGGGTCGATATAGTATACCGGAGTGCCGGGACGCACATAATGGAGCAGACCTGCAGCAGGATATACATTGAGCGATGTGCCTATTACGACAAACACATCGGCCTCGCTCACAAGCTGTATGGCCGGCTCTATATTGGGCACGGCTTCCTGGAAAAACACGATATGAGGCCGCACACGGTGTCCGTCGATTACGGTATCGGGAGTAGTGTCGAGCGCCCCTGGATGAAGAGTGTACACCTTTGTCTCATCATCAATGGCACGCACTTTCATAAGCTCGCCATGAAGATGAAGCACATTCTTGCTGCCGGCACGCTCATGGAGGTCATCGACATTCTGAGTAATGACGTATACATCGTACCACTGTTCGAGATCAACCAGCCCGAGATGACCGGCATTGGGCTCGGCTTTCAGCAGATCGTGGCGCCGCTGATTGTAAAATTCATGTACGAGCGCAGGATTTGCGGCATAGCCGTCGGCACTTGCCACCTGCATCACGGGATATTTCTCCCAAAGGCCGCCTGCATCACGGAACGTGGAGATTCCACTCTCGGCGCTCATGCCGGCACCGGTGGATATGACAAGTTTAGGTTTCATGATAAGTAACTGTCGTGATTTATTTACCGAAATGTTGTAAATGCAGCCAAGGCCAACAAGGCCGATACTTTGTATCTATCGCGCTTGTCGGCCTCGACCGTGATTAATATAGGATAATCAGTGGCAACCACCGCAACTGCCGTCGTTGCAGCCGCACTCGCCGTCTTCATCGGAGCCGCATCCCGAGCAACCGCCGCAACCGCCATGAGCCGGATGCAGTTCTTCAGGAGTGGCCTCGCGCACCTCGGCGATAGTGCCACGGAAGCGCACGTCCTTGCCGGCAAGGGGATGGTTGAAGTCCATCACCACCTCTTTGTCTGTGATTTCAAGCACCTTTCCGTTGATACGGTATCCCTCGGCTGTCATCATCGGAATATAGTTGCCTACGGTCACGTATTCATCATCAAATTTTCCCTCGACTTCGAAAATCGACTTGTCGAGATGAGCCACCTGCTCGGGGTCGTGAGGGCCGAAGCCTTCGGCCGCGCTAACCTTAACATCAAATGCATCACCTTTCTTAAGACCTTCGATTGCCTTTTCAAGGGGAACGATTACACCCTTAGTAACTCCAAACACTATGCGCTCGGGGCTGTCGGGCTCTACCTTATGTACCAGTTCTTCACCGTCGGGTGTTACTACAGAGAGGTCGTATACCATCTCAACATATTTTCCGGGTTCGATTTTTTCCATAATTTTATATTGTTGAATATTGATTTAGAGGGTGATTGATAGTAAAACATTCATGTCCGGCATTTTGCTCATGCCACCGTGCCGAAAGCCGCCAGGAGCGACGAGGAGATAAGCATATAGATTACCATGCCTATAATATCGTTGGTGATGGAGATGAACGGGCCTGTCGCAAGGGCCGGATCTATTTTGAATTTCTCGAGGGTCAGAGGCACGAATGTGCCGAATACGGAGGCGAACACCACTACTGCAAAGAGCGACAGCGACACCGCTATGGTAGTCACTTGCGTAGGACCAAGCGCAAATACATTGTAGACAAATACCAGCAGCGATATGATGCTGGCATTGAGAAGGCCTACGCCCAACTCCTTGAATATCTGTTTAGCCGACGATTTCACATCGAGAGAGCCATTGGCAAGGCCCTGTACGATGATAGCCGACGACTGTATACCCACATTTCCGCCTGTACCGCCTATAAGGGGGATAAACAGGGCCATGGCCGGATTGACCGCAAACGCGCCTTCAAAATTACCGAGAATCAGCGAGTTGCCTATACCACCCAATATGCCGATGAGAAGCCACGGCAGGCGCGCCTTGGTCTGGGTAAACAGAGTGTCGTCGCTCTCCACGTCGCCCGACAGACCCGATGCCAGCTGATAGTCACGCTCGCTCTGCTCGCGCGCCTCATCCATAACATCGTCGACGGTAATCTGCCCTACCAGACGCCCTATCGAATCCACCACAGGCATGGCCACGAGGTCATACTTCTCGAAGTCGAGGGTCAGGTCGTCAATCGGAGTATCGGTCTTAACTGCCACAGGGTCGGTCTCCATCACATGCTTTATCTTGCTTACTGACGGATGGGTAAGCATCTTTTTCAGAGGGAGCACTCCGAGCAGACGGTAATCATTGTCGACAACGTACACATAATATATGTCGTCGAGATTCTCGGCCTGACGACGCATCTCCTGGATGCATTGGGGCATCGACCAGTTCTCGTTGACCACAATCATCTCGGTGCCCATAAGGCCGCCGGCGGTGTCCTCGTCATATTTAAGCAGGTCAATGATGTCGCCGGCCTGCTCCACGTCGTCTATATGGGCCAGAATCTCGTCGCGGTCCTCCTCGTCGAGTTCCTGTATGATGTCGACGGCATCGTCAGTGTCGAGGTGCACTACCTGCCGGGCGATATCTTCGGTCGACATCGCGCTAAGCAGTTTGTGACGGTCATCCTCGTCAAGCTCCATCAGCACATCGGCCGCAGTCTCGTCGTCGAGCAGCCGATAGAGGAATTCCGCCTCTTCAAGGTCAAGGTCCTGATACAGCTCGGCGATATCGGCCGGATGGAGGTCGGCTATTGCCTTGCGTGCCTCCTCCTCGTCGTGCCGCTCTATTATAGCCTTAAGGCTGTCCAGATATTCGGAAGAATGTTCTTTCATCAAAGTTCGTTTATAGAGCCGGATACAGCGCTTCTTACACCGGATGCAAGATTGGTCAACTCGACAAAATCGGCCACCGACAATTGCTCGGGACGTTTTGCCCAAAGCGGAGATTCTGGCAGAGGCGCTCCCGCTGGCAACAGGCCGCGTATGGAGTTGCGCAGAGTCTTGCGGCGCTGGCCGAATGTGGTCTTGACGATAGTGCGAAACAGACGCTCGTCGCAGCCGAGATCGGTCACATCGTTGCGTGTCATTATTATCACACCCGACTTTACCTTTGGCGGGGGGTTAAACACATGCTCGTCAACAGTAAACAGATACTTCACATCGTACCACGCCTGGAGCAACACACTCAGTATGCCGCGCGCTTTAGTACCCGGGGCCGCTGCAAGACGCTCGGCCACCTCTCGCTGAAGCATACCGCTACAGCAGGGTATCATATCCTTGTAGTCAAGCACCTTGAAGAATATCTGCGACGATATATTATAGGGATAATTGCCAATAACACAGAAAGGCTTATACCCCATTTTGTCAGCCAGATCCATCTGCAGGAAATCGCCGTCGATTATGCGTTCGCCCTGCAACTGAGGAAAGTTCTCGCGCAGGTAATCTATGCTCTCGCCGTCGATTTCGACAACCGTCACATCATGGCCGTCGGCAATCAGATACTTGGTGAGCATACCCATGCCCGGCCCTACTTCTATGACCGGAGTGCCTACATACCCCGACAGGGTGTCGGCGATACGCCTCGACACACTCTCGTCGGTAAGGAAGTGCTGTCCCAAAGCCTTTTTGGGCCGTACTTTGCCGTTGTTTGCCATGCGAAAAGCAGTTTATTAATATTCAAACAACAAATTTACCATCTTTTCTCAAATAACAGGCAAATACTTCGGTTTTAATTCATGAAGATTGAAAGCATATTCCATATTTTTCATGAATAAATTACATAGAGCTGTATAAAATAACCTCCGATTCACTTGTGTGACAGATATAATTTACGTATCTTTGAATAATAAGAAACGGCATAAAAATGCAGGAAAATCCGAAAGAATCCTCCGACGTCCAATTGCTTGAGCGAGTGCATAAGGGCGATTCCGGTGCGCTCGGCCTTCTCTATATACGCTATTCTGCAAGAGTCTACGACTTAGCATTGCATTTTTCAGGAAATGAAAAAGAAGCCGAAGATATCACCCAGAATGTATTCTCCCGTCTGTGGGAGCGGCGTGAGCTGCTGACAAACATATGCTCGCTGAAGGCATATCTGTTCCGAATGACACGGAACGAGATTCTCACACTGTTCCGCCACCGCAAAGTCGAGCGTGGCTATGCCCGGCAACAGATGGAAAAAGAGCCTCAGCATGCTCCCGACAGCTCGATGAAAGTAACTACCACAGAACTGGTAGAAATGATTGACATTGCCATCGAACGCATGCCGGAATTACGCAAGCGCATATTCATGATGAGCCGATACGACGAAATGACATATGCAGAGATAGCCCGACATCTCGACATAAGTCCGCGCACAGTCCAGTACCACATCGGCAAAGCATTGAACGAGTTACGGAAACTCATGGATGTGATGGTTCTGTTTGTATGACATAAAGTATCCAATAACAAATGCCCGGCTGAAATCAGCCGGGCATTTGTTATTGGATAAAAATAGAGTCTGCCGTCAGTTTTCAACAATTTTAAAATTGTCGACAAAGAGGCGTGAGTTCTTGGAATTACTGTTTTGATATGCGTTGTCGACAGAACCCGTACCGGTTACGAATACTACCCGTGACTCAGAGGTAAAGCCTTCTACATTGATTGAAAACAGCGAGGTGGCAGAGGTCCACACTTCCGTTCCGGTAGGATCGTTTACAGGGTCAAACCATGCGCCGGCACCAAGTTCAAACCGGACCGCATTGAGCATGACTGACTCTCCGTCGCTATCTTTGTAGATAAACGTGGCGCCTGAAGTCCCGTTTGAGCTGGTGCCTGTGATATTGCCAGGGCCAAGTATTCCTACAAAATAATAGTCAATATCATCGTGCACGTTTTTGGCTGTGACATATCCGAGGGCGTTCCATGAAATAGTGACATCGGCCGACCCGCTGATTTCAGATATGTACGGCGACGCAACATCCCCTCCGTAGCCACCCTTGCCAAACTTTATGAAACCGGTGCGCGAGTAGAGCCATGTCGACAGCGATGTCCAGCCATGACCTTTCTCTTCGGCGCTCCACTGGTCTATGCGCACCTCCTTCTTTCCTGTTGCAATTTTCCATCCAAGTACCCCGGCTTCGCTTTTCAGCCAGCTGAAATCGTCGAAGAATGTGGCATACAACTGAGTAAGGGATATGACCCGGTTCACAGAGCTGTTGTCACCAGTACCGCGCAAAATCAATGCGGCCGATATGTCGGCACCGGTCTCATTTACACCTATAGCCTTGACTGTCAATGAAGCCATGTCGGATGAGGTAGCCACAAACCGCGAAGCATCTTCGCCATCAATGTTGTATTCCCAGTCGACATTAGTGTCGACTATCACACTAAGTTCACCGCCTATTCGTTTGAATGTCAGCGCAGATGTACTGATATTAAGAAACGGCTGTGCCGGAGCCTGGGTTATAGTCAAAGTCTCTTCCTGTGGGATGCCGTTGACACTTATCATGTATTCTGCCGTACGCTCCGAGGCGCGAGTGTTTTCGTCGGCATACAGGCGCAGCCATCCGTCATCATCACCCTCCATGGGATATATCTTCATCCATCCCGTATCGTCGCCTACCGGCTCGATTGTCCAGTGACCGTTGGCACGGATTATTACTTTCTTACCATTTCCATAAGATGTCGGATCGATACCTTTAGACGGAATAAGATAGTCGGACGACAACTCGATATTGTAATAAAGGCTGTCGGCGGATATGGCATCATCACTGTCACATGAGGTAATGCAGATACCTGACAGAATCACGGCAATATATATATGTCGTATGAAATTTCTCGTGTTCATGTAGATATATAGGTTGATATATTATGGCATGATTAATTTATGGCATTGTCGGGCCGCACCTCTCGGAAGGTGCCGTTGATTGCCTTGTAGCTCCACCATACCGGGGTGAGCATATTGTTTACGCCTCCCATGTTGCTGAGCGCGGCGTTTACGTTGTCGGGATTAGAACCCACCGATTCCGATGGGTAGCCCATACGCTGAGGCAGATGCCAGTCGTTGTACAAGGCCCCTCGGCCTATCGTGAGTTCGGGCCATGACGTGCGTCGCAACTCATGATATGCTTCCAGCCCTACCCAAAACAGCGACAGATACTTCTGTTCGGCAATCAGACGTTCCTTGTCGGTATGGCTGTCCCATCCGGCCAGTCTTCCTGCCAGCAGTTTTGCTATTGCATTATCGTCTATTGGCGCCTTGACATCTGAATACCGCTCGAGTTCGGCCCATTTCTGACACGACGCTTTTACGGCCGACTCATAATATACTCGTGCCTGGGCTTCGCCTCCGTCAATCCATCCTTTAAGGGCCGCCTCAGCCATAATGAACCGAATCTCGCTGTAGTCCATCAAAAAGTTAGGGGCATCGTCACGTACAAGTACTTTATAGTTGAGCAATGCGCAGTCTTTTACATCTACTTGTTGGTCGGCAAGTTCACAGCCGGCAGTCGCACCTTTCCAGTCGTCACCGTCGCGCTCGGCCCATGTAGTAAGCCGCGGATCCTGCTCTGAATCTGCGCCATCGGCTATAGTAGTCATTGCAATAAACTGTTTTGCTATCTTGTATGCGCTGCTTGTAAAATTCATCTTAGTCATATCGGCCGGTCGAAATCGGCCAAAGTACGGGTCTACTCCGGTGTTGTGAATAGTGGCATTCTCAGTGTTTGATGCAATCAGAGGGTATTTTGAAGAGTCCTTGAGCATAGCTGCAATCTTTTCTCCCGCCTTCATCTCCGGGCGCCCGCTCACACGGCAGAGCAGACGCAGATATAGCGAATTATTGAATTTCCGCCACAGCTTCATATCGCCTCCATACATTATGTCGAGAGAGGCACGCTCAAATGTAGGTTGTTGCGCATAGAGTTCATTGGCAGTCTCAAGCTCGGCAAACATCTGCTCGTACACCTCTTTCTGAGTGTCAAAGCGCGGTCGGTCGATGCCCTCGCGCTGTCGGTATGCCTCGCTGTATGGTATATCGCCGAACAGGTCGGTAAGATTGCTTAGCGCGTACACTTTCAGAGTGAGGGCCACGGCCTGGCAGCCCTTGTCGCCAAATTTCACTCCGAGTTCATACATATGAGTGGCATTAAGACCTTTGCCGGCATAATTGTTCCAAAGCGAGCCCCATTGTATATCGGTAATTTTATATCGGTGGCGCTCTTGAGCCGTCAGCGACGATACCGTAAACTGAGCAAGTTCGTCGGTCCAGTAGTAGGCATAGTAGGTCTGCTGATTGGCCATTCCATAAAGTAACGGCTCAAACATGCCGTAAGGCTGAAGGTCGCCAACCTGCATTTTGTTGGGGTCTGTATTAATCTCCTCGAAGCCGTGGGTGCATCCTGCAATCGACGCCACAAGCATGGCCAGCCCACAATATAGTATTCCTGATAGTATCTTCATGATTGACAATACGGGATTAGAATGAAAGTTTGAGATTAAATCCGTAAGTACGGGTCATCGGCATAGCTCCGATTTCTATGCCGCTGTAAATGTTGGTTCCGACTATATTGCCGGCTTCCGGGTCAAACTGCGGAAAGTCGCTTATACAAAACACATTGGTAGCATATGCGCCTATAGCAGCTCCCTGCAGCACCTTAAGTTTGCGACACACCTTGCGCGGCAAGGTATAATCAAGGCGCATCTCCTTCAGTTTGAGAAAGTCGGTTTTAAACACATTCTCCTCGGCATTATCACGGGCAAAATATGTAGTATAATATTTGTTGATCTGTTCGGTAGGCGTACGGTTGAGTTTGTACACCGTGTTGCCTTCGGCATCGGTGCTTACGTTGACTCCCTCGACCACAAGACCGTCGTTACGCCCCGGAAGAGAATTTTCAAGTTTGCCCTGGTAGGCAAGTATGGCGTTGGTAAATGAATAGGCATGCCCACCCATCTGAGCCGTGAAGTTAAGCCCTAGGGTACAGTCGCGGTAGCGCAGTGTGGTACCGAGTCCGCCGCGCCATGTCGGATTTACTTTGCCAAGACGTATGTTGTCAGTTGTCATTACTGGATAACCGGTACTTTCGGTGATAATCTTCATGCCGGCGCAGTTTACAGTGTTGCCGTCAGCATCGACGTATGTAGCGCCTTCCGGAGCGCGTTCGTAGCCGCGTCCGTATATTATGTTCATTTCCTCCCCGATGTACGACAGTATTCTGCCATAGTTGCCTATGAGATTCTTTGTCTGTTCATACGGCGTGCGTATGTCCCAACCATCTTCAAGACTTACAAGTTTGTTCCAGTTGCGGCTCCAGTTTATATCGATGCTCCATGTAAAATCGCGGCTGCGCACCGGCACTGCATGGAGAGCGATTTCGATACCACGGTTACGTATCTCTCCGGCATTGATTTTCTTGCTTGACGCTCCTGTCATAAGGTCGGTCACAGCATTGACAATCTGATTTGTTGTTGAAGAATTATAGAACGCGACATCAAATCCGAAACGATTCATGAAAAACATTGTCTCGATACCGCCCTCCCAGCTTTCCACATTCTCAGGCTTGATATAGTAATTGGAGCAGTTGGTAGGATAAGTATAGCCCCCGGGATAGGTGGAAGAAGCCGTGTATGCGTCGGTAAGGGAGTATGGCGAAGTATCATTGCCTACGTTAGCCCATGATGCTCGCAGTTTGAGCATGTTGACTTGCGGAGCTACATCCTGTAGATTTAGTGTCTTGTCAAGCAATACGCTTGCGCTGACACTCGGGTAGAAAAACGACCAGTTACCTCTCCCGAGCGTCGACGACCAGTCGTTGCGGGCCGTAAGATCGAGAAAGTAAGTATCGTCCCACGACGCTGATATAAATCCATAGAAGCTATTGACAACCTTTTTGCTACGCCATTGGTAAGGACGCGATGTCTCGCCTGTGGGAGTATTGCTTGAATTATACACCCCCGGCTCTCCAAGTTTGTCGAGAGTAATCTGCGAACGGTATACACTGCGGCTCATGTTATTTCCGCCGAATGCGGCGTTGAATGCAAGGCGCGTGCCAACCATGCGGTTGTTGACATATTTGAGCAGAAAATCAATATTTGTCTCTTCATCTCGATTGTTCTGTTCGCGGTAGAATCCCGATTTATACCCGGGAGTATAAAACGGTTTCTGCTGCTGACGGAAGTCGGCTGATATGTCTGTACCGCCACGCAAATCAAGAGTCAGGCCTTTTACCGGGAATGATAATTGTAAGGTTCATTGCGCCGTATACACGGCTTTTGTTGATGGAATTGGTCGCCTCGTAAAGCTGATGATATGGGTTGCCCGGCTGAGAGTTTCCCAGCGAATTGACCATACCAAGCCCATCCTTGCAGCCTCCGTTGTAATTGGCCGAGTTGACACGCCCGCTGAAATACTCGTCTTTATACAATCTCATCGAGTTGGATGTCAGTCCCCACACAATATAATATGTAGGCGACGATGTGGAATATCCTGTAACGGGCGTATTGTCACTGGTCTTGTGAAGATAATTCACTTTTGCGTTGAACTTCACCCATTTACCCATCTTTGTCGAGAACGATGCCGACACAGTCTGGTTCTGATAGCCGGTATTTGGCATAATCCATGAGTTGCGTGTGTCGGTTATCAACACACGTGCCGACGTGCCTTTACCATTATTGGAAGTCAGGGTTACGTTGTTCTTATATGTCGTGCCGGTCTCGTAGATACCGCTGTACCAGTCATCGGCATATTCAAACGGAGTCAGTGTATATTCCCCCGTCAGCCAATTGTATGAGTTGAACTGGTTGCGTAGCTTGCCGTAGCCGAAAGCCTCGCCATATGAGTATCGGGAAGCATTACGCCCGCTCTCGAAACCCTCGGGAGCTTCTGTCTTACTGAAGTTCCATGCAGCAAACGGCTTGTATCCATTGTCATTGCCCGGACCATATACTTTCTGGAACTTCGGAAATCTCATGGCCTTTTCAAATGTCACCGACGAATTTACGGTGACACCAACACCCTTTGTATCGCGTCCGCTTTTAGTGGTTATCACTATGGCTCCGTTGGCCGCGCGCGACCCATATAGAGCGGTAGCGGCCGGACCCTTGAGTACAGACACCGACTCTACATCCTCGGGATTTATTTCCGACGCACCGTTGCCGAAGTCTACTGTCGCGTCGGTATTGCTCATACCGCCGCTTCCTGTACCGACGTCGCCCGACGAGACAGGTACACCGTCTACTACAAACAGGGCCTCGTTAGAGCCATAGTTGAGCGACTGGTCACCACGCAACACCACACGCATCGAGCCGGTCGGGCCAGAGGCGCCGCCAACCGTACTGAGTCCTGCGACTTTGCCGTTGAGATTATTTAGCCAGTTGCCGCTGACGCTATTGTTGAGCTCATCGGAGCTCACCTTTGACACGGCATATCCAAGGGATTTCTGCTCGCGGGTTATACCGAGCGCTGTCACTACTACCTCATCAAGATTGATACCCGACCCTTTCAGCTTGATTTTCATTGGTTTTCCAACTATTGCCTTTACTTCAGAAGGAGTGTAGCCTATATAGCTGACCCTGATTGTAGGCTCTGAACCGCCGACATTAATTGTAAAGTGACCGTCGATGTCGGTAGTAACCGCATTCGATGTGTTGCGCTGCATGACAGTAGCGCCGATTACAGGCTCTCCGTTTTCATCATAGACTGTGCCGGTGACAGTCTGCCGCATATTTTCTTTTTCCTTCTTATTATCTTTATTCTTCTTTCTTGGCGAAAGCAATATTTTCTTGTCTTCGGTTCGTACAGATACTTCAGGCATTACCTCGGCAATAATGGCCTCGACCGACATGTCGACTGCATTGACCGATACACGCCTGTCGAGTGGAATCTGAGAGTTGGCATATGCAAAGGTATAGCCGCTCTGAGCCTCAATCTGCTTCAGCAGTTCTTTGACTGTGACATCTTTTACGCTTACACTTATGCCGGCCGGCTGCGCCGACAGACTTAACGTGGCAATTGAGCATAGAAGCATCACCCAAAGCATCCGCCGTGAAATACTTTTAATTGTGAAGTGTGATGGCATGATAGATTTAGTGAAGAATTTAATAGATTGGTAGATTTATATTGCAGTTGCGCAAACTGGATATCAAATTATTCAGCACTGACATACAGGGTATTGCCCCTGATTTCATATGCAATCGGCGACAGATATGACAGAACGCCCATTATACTCTCAAGCGATTCCCCACCCATGGTCACCGAAAGACAGAATGACGTGTCTACGCCACTCTCGATTTTAAGGTCGACTCCATATCGCCGACTTACATTAATCAGAATGTCGGAAAGCGGTTCGTTGTCAAATATTGAAAATCGCTCAAACCAACGGCAGTAATTGTCGGCATCAGTATGTGAAAGCATCACTTTTCCCGTTTCACGGTTAAATACCAGCATTTCGCCCGGAGCCATAGTCACATGCTTGTCGCCCCATGGCCCGCTGACATTTATGCTACCCTCCCTCAATATGATATCATGGGTACGGCATGCTGTATAGTTTCTTACATCAAATTCAGTACCTGTCACCTGTATCTGCATGTCGTCCATATCTACGATAAACGGGCAGTCATTATCATGCGCCACATCAAAGTATGCTTCACCGTCTATCTTGACTTTACGGAATCCTCCTGCTGAGAAATCTCGGTTATAGACAAGGGTAGTGCCGCCATTCAGCCACACATGACTCCCGTCAGGCAGTGTAAACTCGCCTACACTCCCTGTTGCGGTGACAAGCATCATATCCGGTTCCGACAGTCTGTTGTCAAGCATATTTACAGTGCCGAATACTAATGCGGTCAGCACTGCGGCCACAGCTGCCACGCGCCATATTATACCGGCAGGACTATAATATCTGCCATTTCGGGATGCCGGTGTCTCGATTGACTGCAAAAGCCGTATAAGGCCGGCCATATTTACTTTTCCCGACATGTCCTCGCCCGAGGCCCATATACGTGCGATGCTCTCCGACAGACGGTGCTCGTCGCTGTGGTCAAGTATCCATGACTCAATCTTTTCCCGCTCTTCATCCGGAATGTCGCGGGATGCGCCTAGGTATCCTACAATCAGGTCGTAATCATCTGGTGTATGATGTATCATCTGGTGCTATGATTTTTCGGTTAATCCGTTTTGTTTATCCAAGACGCACAAGTTTATGCATATGCTAACATACGATAACATTTTTTTGAAAAAAACATTTTAAAAATGCGCAATGCACGGAATACGCAATAATTCACCTCACTGCACAATAAAAAAGCAAGAACCGGTGTTAATACTATACCGTCCAACCGACCCATTGCCGGGCTGATTCTGTACAGTGGACACTACTCTCTCTCCACGACAAACTTATCACCAATATCCTATATGGAAAATAAACATACGGTACCGGTGCCGACCGACGCCAGCATTATCCTCACTTACCGCTGCCCAATGCGCTGCAAGATGTGCAACATATGGCAGAACCCTACCGACAGACGCGAGGAGATAACCGCGGCCGATTTGCGCTGTCTGCCCGACCTGAAATTCATAAATCTCACCGGCGGAGAGCCATTCATCCGCGAAGACCTTGCTGAAATTGTCGAGGAGTGCTACCGCCACACCCGTAGGATTGTGATATCCACAAGCGGATGGTTTGAGGATCGTGTGATAGCGCTTGCACGCCGTTTTCCCGACATCGGCATACGCATATCGATAGAGGGGCTCAGCGGCAAGAACGACGAGTTGCGCGGTCATGCCGGTGGATTTGACAAGGGGCTCCGCACACTCCTTGCTCTTAAGCAGATGGGCCTTAAGGATATCGGTTTCGGCTGCACAGTCAGCAACAACAACTCGGCCGACATGCTCTCTCTGTATCAGCTCAGTCGCTCGCTCGGCATGGAATTTGCCACCGCCGCCTTCCACAATTCATATTATTTCCATAAGGATGACAATGTAATTACCAACAAGGAGGAGGTATGCCGCAATTTCGAGCAACTGATTGAATGGCAGCTTCAGGAGAAGCACCCGAAATCGTGGTTTCGCGCATGGTTCAACATGGGCCTCATCAATTATATCGAAGGTGGACGCCGGATGCTCCCCTGCGAGGCCGGTTCGGCCAATTTCTTCATCGACCCTTGGGGCGAGGTATATCCCTGCAACGGCCTTGAGCCAAAATACTGGAAGAAATCGATGGGCAACATACACACCACTCCCGACTTCATGGAGCTATGGCGCTCGCCGCAGGCGGCAGAGGTGCGCGACTGTGTGGCCCGTTGTCCCAAAAACTGCTGGATGGTAGGCACGGCATCGCCGGTAATGCATAAATACATGAAATATCCGATGCGATGGGCTGTCACCAACAAGTTGCGCTCGATGCGCGGGCTGAAACCGTGTCTTGACAAGACCTGGCACGATGTAGGGCAGAATCCTTCTCAGGGCGACCTCCGCGAAAAATTCTGACCATATTCACACATTATCCCATGAAAGTATTCGTAACCGGCACGCGAGGCATACCAGGAGTGATGGGCGGAGTGGAGACCCACTGCGAGCATCTCTATCCGCGCCTTGCCGCGATGGGCTACGATATTACAGTCGTGAGGCGCGACTCGTATGTGGCCGGCGATTCCCGTACACGATGGCAGGGGGTGAATCTGGTCGACATAGCCACTCCCCGCAAAAAGGCTTTTGAGGCGATAGTCCATACGATAAGAGCCGTGGTTGCCGCTCGCCGGGCTAAGGCCGATCTGCTGCATATACACGCCGTGGGGCCATCGCTGGCAGTACCCCTGGCCAAACTCCTAGGCATGCGTGTCGTAATGACCAACCACGGGCCCGACTATGAGCGCGCCAAATGGGGACGATTAGCCCGCACGATTATCAAGATGGGCGAAAGCTGGGGGAGTCGTTTCTCCGACGATGTGATTGTAATCAGCGACGCCATTCGCCGCAACATCGCCTCTCGCTATGGCCGCACACGCCGTGTACATCTTATATACAATGGTGTCCCTGAGCCTGAGATATGTTCCGACGACGCATACTTCTCTGAACTCGGAATCAAGCCCGGACGATATATTCTGGGCATGAGCCGTTTTGTGCCCGAGAAGAATCTCCACCACCTTATCGATGCCTTCAACCGCACCGGCCTCGCCCGGTATGGATATAAACTCTTGCTTGCAGGCGACGCCGACTTCGAGGACGACTACTCACGCTTGCTCAAGCAAAAGGCCCGCGACAACGATGTGGTGCTGACCGGATTCATACGCGGACGGCGGCTGCACTCGCTCCTCTCCAACGCGGCATGCTTCTCGCTCCCATCTTCCCACGAAGGGCTACCCATCGCTTTGCTTGAGGCTATGTCATATCGACTGCCGGTGGTGGTGAGCGACATCCCCGCCAATCTTGAGGTAGGACTGCCCGCCGGTGACTATTTTCCCACCGGCGACATCGACACCCTCGCATCGCGCATACGTTCAAAAATCGACAATGGCCCGCAACGTATCGATTACAGCCTCGGAAAATATGACTGGGACAACATCGCCATGCAGGTAGCGTCGGTATATGGCGCTCCGGACAGCGCCATATAGTTGCCCGAATCCCTCTTTTTGTGTAAATTTGTAGTCACGTATATCACATGTGACAAATACCTCTATGAATTTAAAGACCATATCCGCAGCTATTGCCGCCATATTCGCGGCAGGGCATTTTACTGCATCGGCCTGTACAAGCCTTATCGCAGCCCCCGGCGCCACCGCCGACGGAAGCGCCATGATAACATACGCCGCCGACTCCCATACCCTCTACGGCGAGCTCTACTCAACACCGGCAGCCGACCATGCCCCCGGAGAGATGCGCGAAGTACGCGACTGGGACACCGGACGCCTCCTCGGACATATCCCCCAGCCGGCCCACACCTATGCTACCGTAGGCAACATCAACGAGCATGGCCTCGCAATCAGCGAGAGCACATGGGGAGGGCGCGAGGAACTGGTCGACACCACCGGAATAATCGACTACGGCTCTCTCATCTACATCACCCTCGAGCGTGCCAAGACCGCTCGCGAGGCCATAAAGACTATGACCGACCTTGTTGCCGAATACGGTTATGCAAGCGAGGGCGAATCATTCTCGATAGCCGACGGCAACGAGGCCTGGATTATGGAGATGATAGGCAAGGGAGGCAAGAGCAAAGGAGCCGTATGGGTGGCCCGCCGTATCCCCGACGGCATGATTTCCGGACATGCCAACCACGCCCGCATCCACACCTTCCCCCTCAACGACCCGGAGACCCTGTATTCGCCCGATGTCATCAACTTCGCCCGCTCACAAGGCTACTTCTCCGGCAAGGACAAGGATTTCGACTTTTCGAAAGCATATGCAATCACCGATTTCGGCGCGCTGCGCGGATGCGACGCGCGCGTGTGGTCATTTTTCAAGAAACACTCCGACGACGATATCGATCGCTGGCTCCCCTGGATCAACGAGGCCAAGGGCGAACCGATGCCACTGTGGGTAAAGCCCGCACGCCCGCTATCGGTGCGCGACATGCAGTGGGCTATGCGCGACCACTTCGAGGACACACCCTTCGACATGACACAGGATGTCGGAGCCGGCCCGTTCAAGGTGCCCTACCGCTGGCGTCCGATGACATTTACTGTCGACAGTGTTGAGTACACCAACGAACGCGCCATCGCCACACAGCAGACCGGATTCAGCTTTGTGGCGCAGCTGCGCAAGGATATGCCCAAAGCTATGAAAGGTGTTCTGTGGTTCGGAGTCGACGACACCAATACCTGTGTGTATGTGCCAATGTACTGTTCGATTCAGCGTGTGCCGCGCTGCTATGCCCCGGGCAACGGCGACATGCTTACACTCAGCTGGGACGCTGCATTCTGGGTCCACAACTATGTGGCCAATCAGGCCTACAACCGCTACAGCCAGATGATTCCCGACATACGCCGCGTACAGAACGAGCTTGAGGACAATATCGCCCATGCGGCAGCCGACATCGAGTCGCGCGCCATGCATCTCGCTCCCGCCGACCAGGAACGTCTGCTTACCGAATTCTCATGCACATGGGCCGACCGCTCGACCAAACGCTTCAAAGAGCTCGGCGACTATCTTTTTGTAAAATACCTCGACGGCAATATAAAGAAAGAGACAGCCCCCGGACGGTTTGCCCGCACTCCTGAAGGGCAGTGCGCATCGCCTGTGTTCGGAGGATACAGCGAGGAATATTACCGCTCGGTGGCAAAAGATGCCGGCGAACGCCTTAAAGTAGTCAACCCTTGATTCCATAATTATTTAACATATGTCACGTCAGGACAACGAGATGCCGGGCCTCAGCTTGCTCGGTAATACAGCGACTAACTATCCGGATAAATATGCCCCGCAGGTGCTTGAGACATTCCCCAACAAGCATCCCGACAACGAATACCTCGTCACATTCCATTGTCCGGAATTCACATCGCTCTGCCCAAAGACGGGCCAGCCCGATTTCGCAAAAATCATCATAAGCTACATACCGCGCGAACGCATGGTAGAGAGCAAGAGTCTGAAGCTGTATCTGTTCAGCTTCCGCAATCACGGCGACTTCCACGAAGATTGCGTGAACATTATCATGAAGGACCTCGTGGCTCTCATGGACCCTCGCTATCTGGAGGTAAAGGGCATATTCACCCCTCGCGGCGGCATCGCCATACACCCCTTTGCCAACTATGCCGACGATGAGCACCGCGACATGGCCCGCTCGCGCATGCTCGCCTCATTTCCTGAATCCTGACAGATATGACTCCTGACAGAGACAAGAAATACACTTTCCCGGCCCGAGAGATAGAAGTCAACCGTGAGTCGGGAAAGCTCTTTTTCAATATCAGCGCATTCGGCCGCACATACCGAGTGCCTGCCTATAATTTTCAGCGCGACAGTCTTCCGGAAAGCATCACATGCGTGCTTCGCGACGACGGGAAGATGGAACAGGATCTTGACACTATCCTGCCGCAATTCTACACCGTGGGCGAAGACTATGCATTCTGCGTGCTGTCAGGGCTACAGTCGGGCGGCTACAAGGTGCGCGACGATATCAACGGTTTTACGTTTCCGCTTACCGACTTCGGACGCCGCCGTCTGCAGCGCTTCAAGCGAATTGTATGTCGGGTAAACGGTATCGCCGACGGTATGCTCCAGCTTTCTCTTGTTGACTATGAGAAAGAACGGGCTACCACCGTAGGGATTACACCCGGCCAGATAGCCATGCTCGACCCCGAAGGGTCAATGACCGGAGAGTGGATTATCTCGTTCATGCGTTCCCACAAAGTGCTCGGCGAGGCTCTGTCGCTTTGCGAAAACTCCGACCCGCGATGGGTAATTGCCGCCCTTGAGGGCGTGGAGCGCAACTTCGCCCAATGGCTCAACCCAAAGAAGGGATGCCGTCCCGACATATATATGCAGCGCAAACTGCGCTGGCTCGAACGATATATAGCCATAGCTACCGGCGTGCTTGAACGCGGCAGTGTGCTCGGCGCGTTTCCCGCCTCCTCCCACGAAGGGATACAGGCCCGGCTAGCACGCATAATAACCCATGCCGGCGACTATCGCGAGGCTATCTGGCTGCTGCTCGACGGACGCGAGCAGGCATTTATCGACGATGCCATCGACACACTCAAACTATCGGGTTATCTTTATCAGCCAGAACGCCGCATGCGTGTGCTCATGTCGCTGTTCACTCTGCGCACGGAGTATCTGCGTCGATACGTGTCCGACATATTCGACATCATACGCGACCGTCATGCCCAGCCCCGGTTTGCCAAACTCTACAGCAAGGCATTCATCGAGATGCTCGACATCTTCATCAACAATGAAAGCAAGATTGTCGCCGCCATAGACAAAGCCTCGGTACGCGAGATGATTGTAGCCCTTGCCCTGCAGCTGCTGCTTACTTCCGGACGCGATTTCTCTTCGTGGAATCTGTACCGCGCCATGCTCTACCGCTACGCGTCGATGCTTATCGACAAGCGCAGTTCCGAACTTATCGACAAAGCATTCTGCACATTGCTCGGCGAGAATGAAGATGCCATCGAATTCGGGTGGAACGATCTTGACGACGTATCGCTCCTGTGCTCGACAAGGCTGTTGCGCCCGGTGCAGCACCGTGGTATCCCGGTGCAGGGTGTCTACGAAAGCAGCAGCGCCATAATACGTCTGCGCGACGGCATAATCACCATCGCACACTCCGACCATGCCGCACTACGCAACGTACTTCCCTCCGACATGTTCGCTCCCCGAAAGGTACAGGTGCTGCTCAACGAGAAACTCCCCGAAAAAACCGGCAGTGACATCAACGATCTGAGCCGCCTGCACACTATATGGGACACCGTGCAGGACACTCTACTTACCCCCCGCAAAACCAATACTCATAAAGCCGACACGACATCCAGGACCGTGCTCCCTGAAGTGGGACAGTCGGTGCTTGTAAGAATTGCTGGCGCGATGCCGGATAATCCGCACAATTTCCTGTGCTGTGTCGAAGAGCCCGGCTATACCGGACAGGGCACTATCAACACATTCGACATCGTGATATACCCACTTGCAGCAAAAGCCGAGGATTTTGTAGATTTCGACAGCGGACGCCCGTTCCTGCTCAAAGCCACTGTCGAGGAAGTGGACTATGCCACAGGGATGATGCGCTTCTCGATGCGCAAAGGCATACGCGAGCTTACCATACGCATGGCCTCTGAAGCACGCGACTCCAAAGAGGAGTGCCGCACCTATCTCTACGACTACCGCAGCGCCACCAACCAGTGGTTCGGAGTTACCGATTCCGGATTTCCTGTCGTTTTCAAGGCACCGCGCGAAGAACTTATGGCCAATGAAGTGGTGTACACCCGGATTGAGTACATTAATTCACGTCCTGACAACAAACTGTTTATCAACGGACGGTTTATTGACACAGAGGACAAGGACGACAATCTGTTCCGCTTCAAGCGCAACGCGTTCTATTATCTGCTTAAACGCTATGCCGGCGGCGCATTGTACTCGCCTGCTCCGGGAGCGGATACCGACGAGATGGTAGCAGCACCCACCGAGCCCGAGGTATATCTTCAGCCCGACGAGGTAAGAGAGCTGATAAGGCTCGTCGACAGCGTGGCCTCGATGCGCCATACCGACTATGTGCCCACCTACAATCATCTTGCGCTCGCAAGGCTGCTGTCGGCCATACTTGACGACACTTTCCTGCGCGAGGTATACTCCGTAAAGATGTCGCTTGTCGAGGCCTTGTGGTCATTTGCGGCTGTAGGATGGATTGACAGGGAGACGTTTGACGCCCTTGACCGCCGCGCGTCAATGCTCGCCCAGAGCGATCCCGACACACGTCGCCGTCTGATGATACTGCGGGTGCTCTCGCGCCTCGACACTCCCTGGCAGGAATCGGGCGCTCTTGTAGATGCCGCATCAAGCGGCGACAACACAACAATCGGAGCGCTCGCCCGTCTGGTAATGTCGTACAATTTCCTACGAGGCATTGAGGTATACGAGGCTCGCCAGACTCTTAAGCGGGAGATTTACCGACTGCTCGACCTGCCTATGCCCGACACGCTCCACACACGTGTGGCACAGGAGGAGGACATTTACCACGAATTCAAAACATCCCTGATATATCCGCCCGAACGCGACCGTCACATGACGGCCGACCCGCGACTACAGGTAGCCGACATAATGAAGGGTATCGATGCCATGCTCAACCAGAAGGGTGGTACACTCTTTATCGGCGTTAACAACAACGGACAACCCGTAGGGCTCCATTCCGACTTTGTATACCTCAACGGCGGAATAGACGATTACGATATCCAGGATGTGAAAGACAAGTTCCGTCTGATGCTTGACAACGGCATGCGCCGGCATTTCGGAGCCGCACCGGAGGGCGTTGTACTCTATCCCGACTATGTGAAGCCTGAGTTTGACTTCATTGACGGACAGTGGGTATGCCGCATCGACGTGCGTCCCGCTCCGGTAATAATCCCGATGACAGATGGAACCGTATACGTACGCGGCATAAACGGGAAGGGCGAACCCCTCACCTCCAAGGAGATAAAAGCGCTGAAAGCGGCCCGATAGATATACGTATAAACAAGGAGTCTGCGGCTACCTGATTCTTATCAGTGTATCCGCAGACTCCTGGATATATATTGACAGCAGATGGATATGATGGTTGTAGAGATTTATATTTAGGCATCCAATGCTGCTGGATCCGCACTCAATTCAAGATTAGTGCAATCTGTTATCTTGGCTCGATTCTCAACAGAGAGCCGGCGTATAAGACGTATCAATCGGTACGCGGGCCTCTGTCCCGTCATATGTCGTTGCTCTATTTCTATGTCTTATGCCTCCTTTCTATTAGAATGTGGCATGCGGTGATTCTTACTTTTGCCGCGGCTTTCCGCATGCGGCTTCCGGAAAAAGGTAAGAGCGGATACGACCGATTTGGGATTTCTATTTTGAGAGCCATTACATATGTGTACGGGCTCTTGTAGTTCCGTCGGGAAACTTCGCATACATCCTTTCATGCCCTACCCGCTCTTGCCGGAAGTATATGCATAACGAAAATCGGGATGAAAAAGTTAGCTCCGGGAGCCGTTTTTTATGATATTTACAAAAAGTTTCACATAGCTTTTGTTAATATTTTCCCGGTTATTCTGTATCTTTGCCATACAGCGCCAGCCTCCGGAAGGCAATCTAATACAATTAACAATCGTCTACATCCTCAACACCCCGACAATATGAAATTAATAACAAGAGCTATTTGTGCTGCCGCCATATGTGCCGTGGCCACTACTACGCTGACTCTATGCGTAGGCAAGAACACCGATATCGAAGGAAGATGGATTCAGCCTGTGCCTGGACAGCCTGACGCATGGCAGGGAATTGCACTCGAGCCTGATGGAAAAGCCTCATCAATAAACATGGCCACACTCGCCTACGACACATGGACAATCGAAGGCAACCGCCTCATACTCGGAGGCAAAAGCATAGGCAACGGCCAGACAATAGATTTCTCCGACACCCTTGTCGTTGTCAGACTGTCGGCAGATACCATGGTACTGCGAATGGGCGCGATGGACCTCGAGTATACAAGAGAAAAATGCCAATAGCCCGCCAAGCTAATAATAGCTGACAAAACTGTAATGCCTACGTCTGCCGGGATATCCCGAATCCGACTGATTGCAATATGCCTCTTTCTCAAATGAGATATTAAGGTATCCCTTGTGTAAACCCCTGTACTGTATTACCCGTATCAGCCACTCCACTACATACGCCAGATAGAAAAACAGATATCCCAGTTCTTTCATCTGTGCGGTATGTATCTTCTCGTGGGTTATGATTGTGCGGTTGCACGGACCCTTGGCAAACAGCACTCCGAAAAGATTTATCGCATAGTACCGTTTGCCGACAGGAATCAGTCTGTTATAGATAATTTTCATCGTACTGTAGTGTAATTTTTTTACACACCTGATATAATAACGTAGACGGCGGCCGAATATTCGGCCGCCGTCCTCTGTATGGATATCCGGTATTTGCCTGTAATGGCAATATGCTACTCAACCACGAAGTCAATACGACGGTTGGGCGACAATTCCTTTGATATCGGGTCGGAGGTATTAAGACCGCTGGCTTTCAGGCAGTCGGGAGCTACGCCCTTGCTTACAAGATAGTCGACAACAGTGGCGGCCCGCTTATCGGAAAGCACCTGGTTGGCCTGTGGATTGCCTTCTCGAGAGGCATATCCGTTGACCGTAATCTTCATGCCGGGATTCTCTTTCATTATCCGGGCCACATTGTCGAGAATAGCCTTTGCATCAGGCTTAAGCTGATATTCTCCGACAGGATATTCAATTGCGTCAAACTGTTTCTGATATTTCTCTATCTGGGCAACAGCCTCAGCCGGTGCGGTGGTACACGTACCGGTGTTACCGGTCACCTTGGCTGTAGCAGCACCGGTGGCGTCAGACACAGCAGCTCCAGTTGAGGAATTTACGCTGCTTGCATCAGTACCGGCATTCTGGCCGGCAACGCCATTTGCCCCGGTCTGAGCACCTCCGCCGGCCTCATCGACAATGATGGCAGTTTCGGTGATTTCCCCTGCCGGAACCACAGTATCATCCTTACTGCAGCACTTACCGATGAACAGAGCTATAAGGAATATGAGGAAGATACCGAGCAGAACCCACAGCCATCCCAGACAACCGCGTTTCATCTTGCTCTCCTCATATTGCTGTACCGTCTCAACCTCGTCACCGGGAACGAAGCCGTTGACATACTCTATATAGTAGGAGCCTTTTTTACCCACCTGCTGCTGATGCTCAAACTCGGCCACCTCTATGTCGTAGTCGGCGGCACGGCGCACCAGATTGTCATATGAGGGCTTTGTCCAAAGTTTTGCCATGGCTACTCTCTTGCCATCGGCAGTCTCGATTACCTCATCGGCCGATGTAAAATAGTGCTCGTCGGCATCAGGGGTGTCGGCGTCAATGAAAATTTCGGCCACACCTTTATCGGGCGATAGCGCGTCGGGAAAGGCATTGCGCAGATCTTCAATTGTTGCCTCGGGATACAGCTTCATGTATGCATGAATTATCCCCAGCGCAGTTAGGTTTTGAGCCTGTCCGTAGACTCTGATTTTGCTTGCCATGATTCTCTTTTTTTGGGGGTTATAAACTTCGAGAAAAATTTTTATGGAAGAGTAGGCTTTTATTTAAAAAAGATTTGTAACGCAAAAAGTTTAGAGCTTGTTTAATAATAAATGTTACCGTCAGGGCGGTCAGTCGGCGAGCAGATTTTCGCTTGTAATGAGGGAGTTATGGGGCTCCATAACGACCGAAGAACGGGCGGAAATATGCCGGCGAATGACCGAAGGGATGTAATTTGTTCCATATTGTTGATATATTTTTACATTTGCTTTAAAGCAGGCAAGAGATTGAATGGTTATAAAGTTACCTTTTGTCTCGTATATCTTGGCCGCTTTTCGCCTTGTTCCTCAGTCATGTACATAAAGTACACTCCTTCGTCACATGTCGAAAATCGACTCAAGCTATACGACCCTGGCGGCAACATTTATTATTAAACAAGCTCTTATAGTCATCTGCCTAATTCTTGCATTTTGCAAGCCGACTGCCCGTTTCATTGTGCGTTTTCTTATCCGTACTATTAATTTCACAGTTTGAGGCTCCATTAAAGCATGTTTAATAACATGCCGTCACAGACTCTGCCTACATCGACATTTTATTATTATCCCTCATAAAACCATCTATCTTTCCTCACGAAGTGTTTACAAATGCAAACATACTGCCACCCAACCTTCAGGAATGAAGATTTTCTACATATGTCGATAAGTTTTTTGGAATTTGTAGTTGCAAATTTTTGGGTAAATATATGGAATTTCTGTAACTTTACACCTTTGAACCGTTGAGCTATGAACGACCAACCCTACCACATACCTGCGCTCCTTGATGCAACCATCAAAGGCCTTGATATAAAGCCCGATGGCACCTATGTCGACGTCACATTCGGTGGCGGCGGACATTCGCGTGCGATTATGCGGCAACTTGGGGGCGAAGGCCGTCTGCTCAGTTTCGACCAGGACGCCGACGCAATGGCCAACGCCATCGACGACCCGAGGTTTACATTCGTCTACGGAAACTTCCGCTTTCTGCGCAACTTCCTGCGCTTCTACGACGCGCCTCAGGTCGACGGAATCCTTGCCGACCTCGGAGTATCGTTCCATCATTTCGACGACCCGGAGCGCGGATTCTCGTTCCGCTTTGACGGACCGCTCGACATGCGAATGAACCGCCGGGCCGAACACTCCGCGGCATGGCTCTTGGCAAATGCCTCTGAAGAAGAACTTACACGCATGTTCACCCTTTACGGCGAGCTTCGCCAGGGAAAGCGACTCGCACGAGCTATCGTGAAAGAGCGCGACAACTCTCCTGTCGACACTGTCGAGCGCCTTATTGACCTCTCTCGGCCATTCATCGACAAGCGGCGCGAGAAAAAAGAGCTTGCTCAGGTGTTTCAGGCACTGCGTATCGAGGTAAACGGTGAAATGGAAGCCCTGCAGGCATTCCTGCGCCAGACACTCGAAGTACTCAAGCCGGGAGGAAGACTCGCAATAATCACATACCATTCGCTCGAAGACAGGCTGGTCAAGAACTTCATGCGCACAGGCAATCTCGACGGACAACTCCGGCAGGATTTCTACGGACGCAATCTCTCCCCTCTCCGCCTCCTCACCTCCAAACCCATAATACCCGACGATGACGAAATCGAATCCAATCCTCGCTCACGCAGCGCGAAACTTCGCATCGCCGAAAAGATATAACATAGCCCCGCAATGGCAAAAAAAACGACATCAAAACGCAAAAGCGACAATATAATATTGAGGATAGTCCACGGGCGTCTGCTACCCATCGACTACTTCGTAAAGCATTGGGTGTACGTACTCCTATGCGTAGGAATGATTATGGTGTACATCACCAACCGCTACCAGTGCCTGACACGCATGGAAGAGATACGTAAGCTTGAGCACGAACTTGAAATCGTGCAGACGGAACGCATACGCGAACGCAGCGAATACATGAGCCGCATACGAGAGTCGTCGATGCAGGAACTCGTCGACACAATGCACCTCAACCTGCGCGTACAGGACAAGCCTCCCTACCGGCTCGCGCCGCGATGACCCCCGGCACACAAGACATCACCAAGCCTCATCTCCATCATCTCCAAACAACCCGTTCTTGTTATAGCAACACATGGATTCAAGCGCACGATGAAAAAAGAAAACCGCTCGCACATATTACTTAGATATGCCGTAATCATCGGTCTGATTTTCCTGTTTGCCGGAGCTGTCGTGTACAATTCGCTCGACAACACCGTGCTTTCCGCGCCGAAATGGAATGAGAAAGCCATGCAGGAACTGTCAAGAGTGGTATCCCTACCCCCCGACCGAGGCAACATTCTCGCCAACAACGGCAGCATACTCGCCACCAACCTCTGCTTCTACAACATACGCATCGACTACCGCAGCGAACGATTCCTCGAAGGACGCTATCTTGTAGCAGTCGACTCGCTCGCCGACAGTCTGGCCAAGCATTTCCCCATACGCGACAAAGCCGGATGGAAGAAACGGCTTATGAAACCCCTGGAGACAGAAAAAAGGAAGCGTCCGAGAGCCTACAAGCTCCTTGGCAATATCTCCGATACCCAATACCAGCTGTTGCGCACATTCCCGTTCTTCAATATCCCCAATCGCAATAAGACCGGACTCACACGCGAGCCGGTAATGCGACGTGTCAACCCCTACGGGGCCATGGCCCGACGCTCGATTGGGGGTGTAGGCATCGACTCAATCACCGGAGAGACCCATGGCATATCCGGACTCGAACGCGCCCTCGACTCGCTGCTATACGGCACGCCGGGAGTAGCGAAAAAAGTGCCTCTGACAAAAGATATCGTCAATTGGACCGACATACCTCCGGTCAACGGCTACAACATAAAGACCACCATCGACATCAACATGCAGGATATCGTGGAGAATTCGCTCAACGATGTTCTTACGGCATGCGACGCCGACTGGGGCGTGGCAGTGCTGATGGAAGTATCCACCGGAAACATCAAGGCGATATCCAATCTCGAGAAAAACCGTGCCGGAACAGAATACATCGAAGGCATGAACCGCGCCGTGCTCGGCTATGAGCCGGGGTCAGTGGTAAAGACACTCTCCATGATGATTGCACTTGAGGACGGCATCGTGACCGATGTAGAGCAGGTGATACCCACAGGTCGCGCATTCCCTTATGCCGGCGGACGCCCCATCACCGACAGCCACGCATGCGACGCCATGCCCGTAAGAGAGGTAATCGAGCGCTCGTCCAATATAGGCATGGCCAAGATAATAACATCGCGCTACGGCGACAATCCCGGAGCATTCTACTCCCGACTGAAGCAGCTCGGATTTCTCGACCCGATGAATACCGGCATCGCCGGAGAGCGGCCGCCGCGCATCGACAGTGTCGCCAACAACCGCGGTGGCCGCATTGCCCTCTCGCGCATGTGCTACGGATACTCCACAGAGATTCCTCCGCTGTATACCCTATCCATATACAATGCCATAGCCAACGACGGTGTATACGTAAAGCCCCGACTGGTCAAAGAACTGATAAGCACCAACGGCGTCGACTCCGTGCTCCCGGTGGCATACATGGGCAACGGACGCGCATGCTCACAGCAGACAGCCGAACGGATGCGCATGATGCTCACACAGGTGGTATGGGGTGACCATGGCACCGGAAAGATGCTGCGCAACGACAAAGTACGCATAGCCGGAAAGACGGGTACGTGCTATATGATCGAAGGCGGCGGCTACAACACCTCCAAAAAGCGCCTCGCTTTCTGCGGATTCTTCCCGGCTGAGAAACCCCAATACTCATGCATAGTGCTGACATGTCATCCGAGGCAAAACTTCTTCGGAGCAGCATCCACTTCAGGCACCGTACTGAAAAATGTGGCTATGAAAATGTACTCGCGCGGCATGCTCAACAACAGTTCCGACTTCCACAGCGACGCAAGACCCGACCCGGGAGTTCCTACATTTTTCGCAACCTCGCGCCCGCATATAGAGCGTCTGCGCGAATCATTCGATATACCCAGGGTAAAGCACTTCGCCACCGCCGACAAGCAATCCGACGGGTTGCCGTCGGTCATCGGATACTCCCTGCGCGAGGCCCTCAACCGGCTTGAAAAAGCCGGCGCGGAAGTCACATTCTCCGGCACAGGATTCGTCACAGCGCAGACCCCATCGCCGGGACATATACCTGCCTACGGGACACGAGTGCATCTTACCCTCGCACAATAAGACCTGACAACAACGACATTTCACCATTTTTAAACTTTCATATATGAAAGCCCTTTCACAACTCCTTTCCGCAATTCCGGTGATTGAAGTCATCGGTTCGGACGACAAGCAGATAACCGACGTCGTAAGCGACTCCCGACGTGTGACCACCGGCTCACTGTTCGTGGCCGTACGCGGCACACAGGTCGACGGACACACCTTTATTCCTCTGCTCCAGTATAGCGGGGTAGCCGCTATCGTATGCGAGGAACTGCCGGAGTTTCTCGAGACATCGATTACATATATAAGAGTGGCAAACTCAGCCGTGGCTTTGGGGCATCTCGCATCGGAATGGTACGACAATCCCTCGCGCCAACTGAAGCTCGTCGGTGTCACAGGCACCAACGGCAAGACCACAACAGCCACACTAATCTACGAGATGGCCCGACTGATGGGCTACAAGGCCGGACTTCTCTCCACCGTGTGCAACTACATCGACACAGAAGCAGTGCCCACAAGCCAGACCACTCCCGACCCGCTCACAATCAACGCCCTGCTGCGCCGCATGGTCGACAACGGATGCCTATACGCCTCTATGGAGGTAAGCTCCCACGCCGCCCACCAGCACCGCATCGCCGGACTACACTTTACCGGAGGCATATTCACCAATCTCACCCGCGACCATCTCGACTACCATAAAACAGTCGAGGCATATCTTCAGGCAAAAAAATCGTTCTTCGACGACCTGCCGTCGACAGCATTTGCCCTCACCAACGCCGACGACAAGACAGGCCAGGTAATGCTCCAGAACACTCTCGCAAAAAAATACACATACTCGCTGCGCACACAGGCCGACTTCGTAGGCCGCGTAATCGAAAGCCGACTCGACGGCACATCGATGTCATTCAACGGACGCGAGGTCGAGGTGCTGTTCACCGGACGCTTCAACGCCTACAACCTGACTGCTGTCTATGCCGCATCTGTGCTTATAGGCTGGCCCGTCGAGCAGGTACTTGTAGCCATGAGCCGCCTCGTGCCCGTCGCCGGACGCTTCCAGGCATTCCACTCACCCAAGGGATTCACAGCAATTGTCGACTACGCGCATACTCCCGATGCCGTTGTCAACGTACTCCAGGCCATACGCGAGGTAGTGGGCACACGGGGCTCAATCATCACCGTAGTCGGTGCCGGAGGAAACCGCGACAAAGGCAAACGTCCCATCATGGCAAAAGAAGCCGCTCTGCGCAGCGACCGGCTCATACTTACCTCAGACAACCCGCGCAACGAGGAACCCGCCGACATAATCCGCGACATGGAGGAGGGACTCGACATCGAAGGACGCAAAAAGACCCTGAGCATTGCCGACCGCAGGGAAGCGATACGCACGGCGGCAGCCATAGCACAGCCGGGCGATGTAATCCTTATCGCCGGCAAGGGACATGAGGACTATCAGGAAATCAAAGGTGTGAAACATCACTTCGACGACCGCGAGGTAGTGAAAGAGTTCCTTCTGTAAACCGCCGTACCACCATACATTAACATACAACTACAGACCTCCCCTCCTATATACGCAGTGATATACTATCTTTTCCAGTGGCTTGACGATTTCGGCGTGCCGGGTGCGCGCCTGATGGACTACATAACCTTCCGCAGCGGATGCGCGCTGGTGCTGTCGCTATTTATCGCCGTGATATTCGGCCGCAAAATAATCGACCGACTGCAGATGATGCAGGTAGGCGAAATAATTCGCGATCTCGGGCTCGAAGGCCAGATGAAGAAGACCGGAACCCCTACAATGGGCGGTGTCATCATCATCATCGCCATCCTCGTGCCCTGTCTGCTCGTTGGCAACATAGGCAACGTATACATGGCCCTGATGCTGATTGCCACATTATGGCTCGGGGTGCTCGGAGGCCTTGACGACTATATAAAGGTCCACCGCCACGACAAGGACGGACTCAAAGGCAAGTTCAAGATTGTAGGCCAGATTGGCCTCGGACTTATGGTAGGCCTGACGATGGTGTTCAGTCCCGACATCGTAATGCGCGAGAATGTCGAGATGCGCAATGTCGAGAACAGTGAAGTGGTGATAGAGTATGTCCAGGAAGATGTAAAGACACCTCAGACCACCATCCCGTTTGTCAAAAACAACAATTTCGACTACTCATGGCTCACATCATGGATGGGACGCGGCGCCACAGCCGGCGGATGGATACTCTTCGTGCTCGTGGTGATATTCGTAGTCACAGCCACATCCAACGGTGCCAATCTGACCGACGGACTCGACGGGCTTGCCACAGGCACATCGGCCATCATCGGCACAGCGCTCGCCATAATGGCTTATCTCGGAGCCAATATCATATACTCCTCCTACCTTAATATAATGTATATCCCAGGCTCCGAGGAACTGGTGGTATACATGGCCGCATTCATAGGCGCTCTCGTAGGATTCCTCTGGTACAATGCATATCCCGCACAGGTATTCATGGGCGACACCGGAAGCCTCACCATCGGAGGCATTATCGCCGTATTCGCAATTCTCATCCGCAAGGAACTGCTCCTCCCGATATTATGCGCGATATTCTTCGTCGAGGATCTCTCGGTGATTATCCAGGTAGCATACTTCAAGATTACAAAGAAACGCTATGGCGAAGGGCGAAGGGTATTCAAAATGACACCTCTCCACCACCACTTCCAGAAACAGGGTGGTATCGTCACCGCGCTCATACAGAAACCGATGCAGGCTATTCCGGAGTCGAAAATCGTGACGCGGTTCTGGATTGTGGGCATAATGCTCGCTGTAATCACATTTGTCACTCTCAAAATACGATAATAAACGACACTGCAATATGACAGACAACTCAATAACACACCGCAAGCGCCTGGTAGTACTCGGAGGCGGAGAGAGCGGAGTCGGAGCCGCCATCCTCGGAAAGGAAAAGGGGATGGACGTGTTTCTCTCCGACTACGGAAATATCCCCCAACGCTACGCCGCGCAGCTTGAAGAGGAAAACATACCGTTCGAACAGGGCGGACACTCCGAGCATCTCATACTCAACGCCGACGAGGTGGTAAAAAGCCCCGGCATCCCCCCTACTGCCCCCATAATGGTAAAAATCGCGGAAAAAGGGATACCGGTAATATCGGAAATCGAGTTCGCCGGACGCTACACCGACGCCAAGATGGTATGTATCACAGGCTCTAACGGAAAGACCACTACAACACTGCTGACATACCACATATTGCGTGAGGCCGGTATAAATGTCGGACTCGCCGGCAACGTAGGCCGTAGCCTCGCCCTGCAGGTTGCGCGCGAGCACCACGACGTCTATGTCATCGAGCTAAGTTCATTCCAGCTCGAAAATATGTACGACTTCAAAGCCAACATCGCCGTGATGCTCAACATCACTCCCGACCATCTCGACCGCTACGACTACAAGATGCAGAACTATATCAACGCCAAGTTCCGCATCATCCGCAACCAGACACCTGAGGACGCGTTTATTTTCTGGCAGGACGACCCCGTAATCGAGGCCCAGCTTCGCCAAATTACCATAGAAGCCGCCAAATACCCTTTCAGCGAGCATATGGAAGAAGAGGCCGCCGCATATGTCGACACTCTCGACAACCTCATCATCAACACTCCGCGCACATCCCTTGAAATGCCGCGCAAAGACCTTTCGCTCCACGGTCTGCACAATCTGTACAATTCCATGGCTGCCGGACTGTCGGCATGTCTGCTCAACATCCGGAAAGAGGATATACGCCGCGCGCTCGAAGACTTCGAGGGCGTAGAGCACCGTCTGGAATTTGTAGCCGATATAGATGGCGTGCGCTACATCAACGACTCCAAAGCCACCAACGTCAACTCATGCTGGTATGCCCTCGAAAGCATGCCACCCGGAGGCAACGTAATCCTTATCCTCGGCGGAAAAGACAAAGGCAACGATTACTCCGAAATCGAGCCGCTCGTGCGCGACAAGGTCAAGGCAATCGTGGCAATGGGTCTCCACAACGAGAAAATCGTGGAATTCTTCGGAGGCAAAGTGCCGGTAATCCGCGACACACACTCGCTACAGGATGCTGTCGACGCATGCGCCGCGCTGGCAACCGCCGGCGACACCGTGCTCCTTTCGCCATGTTGCGCCAGCTTCGACCTGTTCCAGAGCTACGAGGACCGCGGACGTCGGTTCAAAAATGCGGTAAAAGCTCTGAAGAAATAATCCCGCACACTTCATATACATCACACATACATCCACCCGGGCCTCACTCCATCCCTTACAGCTCTCCGGCAATGATACTCGACAACAATACTACGACAACCGAATCAACCCCTTTCGGCAATATAGCCGCCGCAGCTACCAAGGCCATACCATCGTCTACGGCCTCCACATTCCGCCGCCACGGCGACAAATACATATGGGGCGTATACATCGCTCTCTGTATAATCTCTATCATCGAGCTGTACAGTGCCTCGTCGCGTGAGGTGGCGTCGGCCGGCGTCTATGGCCCTATCGTGCGACATCTGAGCATGCTCCTCGCCGGCTTTGGCATAGTGTGGACTCTTGAGAGAATGCACTACAAGTGGTTCTATGCACTGGCCTACGTTTTCGTAGGCTTCTCCGTGCTGCTGATGATATACATCACATTCTTCGGCGATATCATCAACGGCGCGCGGCGCAGTGTGACAATCGGACCACTCGCCCTGCAGGGAGCCGAATTCATCAAGATGTCGGCCGTTCTGGCCATAGCAAAGATAATGGGCACATCACAGAAAGCCAAGAGTATAGGCGTGGAGACACGCGCCGTGGTCATCTCTGGTATAGTCATCGCCATATTCTGCGGGCTCCTCCTCCCTCAGGGGCTCACCAACACGATTCTGCTCACAGGCATAGCAGCAGCCATGATACTCATAGGCGGCACAGAGTGGAAAAAAGTGCTTGCGCTCGGAGCCGTATTCGCGTTTCTTATGGGATGCGTGGTGGCATACAAGTTTCTCGGCTCCTCCCACGACAAGAATTCCGAGCTGACAGAGGCCGTCGCTCAGACCGGAGGCACAGAGAGCGTGGCCGGAGCACGCGAGGGCACATGGGCAAAGCGCCTCGACCGATTCTTCGGCGATTCCATACCCAAATACGAAATGGAGATTACAGCCGAGAATCGCCAGGAGATGCTCTCCTACATGGCACAGGCCAACGGCGGACTTTTTGGAGTGTTTCCCGGCAACTCGCGCGAGACAGCACGTCTGCCGCTCGCATTCTCCGACTATATCTATGCCATCATACTTGAGGACATCGGATTTATCGGCGGAACACTGCTGCTCGGACTTTATCTCACATTGCTTGCCCGAGCGGGAATGATAGCACAGAGGTGCCACCGCGCGTTCCCCGTAATCCTGCTGATGGGGCTGGCGGTAATGATAGTGTTGCAGGCCCTCTTCCATATGGCTATCACTACCGGCACCTTCCCGGTGTCGGGACAGCCGTTGCCGCTCATATCCAAGGGGGGCACCTCGATTCTCATAACATCAATAGCATTCGGCATGATGCTCAGCGTAAGCCGTACAGCCGTGCAGAACGGCACATCGCAGCAGATAAAGGAGGAGCTCAACGCACTTCCCGAAGAACTTCGTGCCAGCAATCCGGTAGAATTGCGATAACAGACACACCGACCTATGAAAGTACTTATAAGCGGAGGTGGCACAGGAGGCCACATTTTTCCCGCACTGTCAATAGCCAATGCATTGCGCCGGCGGATGCCCGACGTCGAGATATTGTTTGTCGGAGCCGAAGGACGCATGGAGATGGAGCGCGTTCCGGCTGCCGGATATAAGATTGTCGGACTCCCCGTAAGCGGATTCGACCGCAAGCGCCTGTGGCGCAATTTCGGCGTGCTCATGCGCCTGTGGCGCTCGATGCGTATGGCAAAAAAAATATTGCGCGAATTCCGTCCCGACATAGCCGTGGGCGTAGGCGGATATGCCAGCGGACCGATGCTCAAGGAAGCGCAGAAGCATGGCATACCCACCCTCATACAGGAGCAGAATTCATATGCAGGAGTCACCAACAAACTGCTTGCCGCCAAGGCTGAAGCCATATGCACCGCATATCCTGGAATGGAACGTTTCTTCCCATCCGGCAAGATATTGCTTACGGGCAACCCTGTGCGCTCGGCCATCACCGAAGCCGCGGCCATAAGCCGTAGCGAGGCATGCAGCGAACTCGGAGTGCCTTCCGACAGACCTGTCGTGCTCGTAGTGGGAGGCTCACTCGGGGCGCGCACTGTCAATGAAGCTGTGGCAGCATCGCTCGACGCAGCCCGTAAAGCCGGGGCGTTCATACTGTGGCAGACAGGTAAATACTATGCCGAACAGTGTGCCGCCATAGCCGCCGGGCATGAAAACACGGTAAAAGCCGTGCCGTTCATCTCAAGGATGGATCTCGCCTACCGCGCCGCCGACATCGTAGTTTCGCGCGCCGGCGCCGGCACCATATCCGAACTCCAGATACTCGGCAAGAGCGCAATCCTTATTCCATCGCCCAATGTGGCGGAGGACCATCAGCGTAAAAACGCCGAGGCTCTCGCCTCGCGCGATGCCGCGGTGATGATTCTCGACTCGGAGGCATGCCGTGAACTACCTTCCGCGCTTACATCGCTCCTTGACAATCCCGATGCACTCGGACGACTCGGACAAAACGCAGCAAAGATGGCGCTCCACAATGCCGACGATAAGATTGTCGACCGTATTATTTCTATTGTAGCAGACAGAAAATGATTAAGAAAAAGATATATTTCGCCGGAGCCGGAGGTATCGGAATGGCCGCGCTCGAACGTTATTTCCTTTCAAAAGGGATGCGTGTGGCCGGCTATGACCGCACACCCTCCGACCTCACCAGTGCCCTAAACGATGAAGGTGTCGAGATTACTTTCGACGAATCGGTCGAGGCTATCCCGGCCGACTTCCGTGGCTGTCCCGACGAAGTGACCGTAGTCTACACTCCCGCACTACCCGACTCACATCCGCAGCTCACCTACTTCCGCGACAACGGGTATGAGGTTATCAAGCGCGCGGCAGTGCTCGGCGCCATAACCCGCGACTCCAAAGGTCTCTGCTTTTCCGGCACCCACGGCAAGACTACCACCTCGTCGATGGCCGCCCACCTGATGCACACATGCGGCATAGGCTCCAACGCATTCCTCGGAGGGGTGTTGCGCGGCTATGGGAGCAACCTTATGCTAAGCGCCACATCGCCCTACTCTGTCATCGAGGCCGATGAGTTCGACCGCTCGTTCCACCATCTTTCGCCCTACGTGGCCGTAGTCACCGCCACCGACCCCGACCATCTCGACATATACGGCACCGAAGAGGCTTATCTCGAAAGTTTCGCCCACTTCACCGAGCTGATAAAGTCCGGCGGAAAGCTGCTGCTCCACACCGGGCTGAAGCTAAAGCCCCGGCAGAGTCCCGGAGTGGAAGTGTACACCTACTCCCGCGACGAGGGCGACTTCCATGCCGCCAACATACGCCGCGCAGAGGGCCACCTGTCGTTTGACCTCGTGGCTCCCGGTCGCACAATCTCCGGCATTGACCTCGGTGTACCCGTAGACATCAATATCGAAAATGCTATCGCTGCTATCGGCGCATGCCTCCTCACAGGAGAGGATATCTCCGATGACAACATACGCAAAGCCATGGCTACATTCCAGGGCGCGAAACGCCGCTTCGAATTCTGGCTGCGAGAGCCGGGACGGGCAATAATCGATGATTACGCGCACCATCCCGACGAACTGCGGGCATCGATTACCTCGGTCAAGGCACTATATCCCGGACGCCGGCTTACCGTGGCATTCCAGCCCCACCTCTATTCACGCACACGCGATTTCGCACCGCAGTTTGCCGAGGCCCTTTCTATGGCCGACTCCGTAATCCTGCTCGACATATATCCGGCACGTGAAGAACCTATCGAGGGGGTAACATCAAAAATCATATTCGACCGTATCTCCACTCCCGACAAAATAATGATTTCTAAAGAGAATTTGACAGAAACAATAAAAAGTCGTAACTTTGAGATATTATTGACCGCCGGGGCCGGCGACATATGCGCCAGCCTTCCCGCAATCGTCGATGCTGTCGGCCATAAAGGCTGACATGCAGCGACTTAACGCATATATACCCCTCTCTCCTCCGACATAAGGCAATGAAAAGAACAGTACGCTGCATAATCACCCTTCTACTGCTCGTCTACGTAGCGGTAGCCGTATCATGGTCGCACAGCCGCGCCGACGAGATGATGTGCCGCGGACTTCACATCGAGGTCGATGACTCCAAAGGCTCCCACTTCGTCACAGCCCGAGAGGTAGCCCACGAACTCGGCAATATGGCGAAAAGCCCGTCGAAGCGACGTCTGGCCGACATAAACACCGACAGCATGGAGCGACTGCTCAACAATATTGACAAAATCGAGAGCGCAGTATGCACCAAGCTCACCGATGGCACCGTCAACATCGAAGTGACACCCATGCAGCCTGTAGCCAGAGTATTCGAAGGCAATCACTCCTACTACATCAACAAGGACGGAAAGCGCATATCGGCTACGGCACGCTACCACACCGACGCGCCCATCATCTACGGACGCTTCGACTCGACTATGAGCGCCGTCGACCTGCTCCCGCTCCTGCGCCATATCAGCTCCGACTCGGCATGGTCGGCGCTGATTACATGTGTGAAAGCCGACGGACCGAACAATCTCATTCTCGTGCCCATGATTCACGGACATGTAATCAATATCGGTGACATAAACGACCTCCCCGACAAGTTCAAACGCATAAAAAGAGCCTATCGGGAGATACTTCCTGTAAAAGGCTGGAACTTTTATGACACCTTATCGGTTAAATGGAAGGGGCAGATTGTCGCGACGCGTCGCGCCAAGAAACTACACACTGCAATAAGCGCTGTGGATTTCGAGGCTGAACGCGAAGCTCCTGATGTCGGGACAATGCTTGTAGGCGACTCAGTGCTCATATCCGACAACCAGTCGATAAAGACAGTACCGGCCGGCAAAGTGAAAGCCATAGCCGACACAATGCCCCGACCGAAGCTCACACTTGAAAAGGCCGCACACGGAGCCGCCAAAAAACCGGCTCCAAAGCACTCGCCACAAAAAAACGGAAAAAAGAACAGCAAATCCTGATTCCGCCCCATCACTCACAACACAGTAAAACTACATTCCACATATGGAACCGACATATATCGCAGCAATCGAGATAGGAAGCTCACACATCCGCGCCGCAGTAGGCCGAGTAGACGAGACCGGAACACTCTCCGTGCTTGGCGTTGAAGAGGAATGCGCTATCGACGCCGTACGCTACGGAGCGGTACAGAACGTCGAGGAGGTAAGCAACCGCATCAGCAAGCTCAAACTCAAGCTCGAAAACCACCAGACAATACATCCACGCAAGATAAAGGCAGTATACGTGGCCCTGGGCGGACGCTCTACAATGGGGGCGTCGGCCACTGTGGAGCGCGCCTACAACGAGGAGACCGAGATTACGGCCGATGTACTCCGACAGCTCAACGACGAGGCACGCGCGCAGGCATTCTCCGACCGCACGGTCGTGCAGGTGCTCCCGCGCCAGTTTATCGTCGACAATATGGACATCGCCAACCCCCGAGGCACATTCGGACGCGACATCCACGCCGAGTTCAACCTAATCACCTGCAAGCCGATGGTGCAGAAAAATCTCGTGAGAGCCATCTCCGACCGCCAGCAGCTGGCCATAAAGGGGATACTCGTGCGCCAGACCGCACTCGCCGCTCTTGTACTCTCTTCCGACGAAAAGAAACTCGGATGCATGCTCGTCGACTTCGGTGCGGAGACCACCACCGTAAGCATCTACAAAAACGGATTCCTGACCTACTTCGCCACCCTGCCGATCGGCTCGCGCTGCATCACACGCGACATAATGACCCTCGGCTACACCGAAGAAAAAGCCGAGGAAATCAAGCGCAATATCGGCGACGCCATAAACGCCGAGCCGGCCATACGCAAGCACGACTTCGACGGCGACCCAGCAGAGGTCAACAATTATGTGCGCGCACGCGCCGGAGAGATTGCGGCCAACATCATCGAGCAGCCAAAATATGCCGGACTGTCACTCACCAACGACCTCCCGGCAGGAATCATACTCGTAGGCGGCGGCTCGCGTCTGCGCGGATTCCCACAGCTGCTTCAGTCGCAGCAGAGCAATGTAAAGGTGCGCCTCGGCAGCCTGCCTCCCGAAATACGCATCTCCGACCCGCGGCTCCAGAGCATCGACACCCTGGATGTTATATCGATTCTCAACATCGCGGCCAGAGTGCCACAGGAGTGCACCGAAATGCCCGAGCCTACAGTAGCTGTCGATTCGGCCTACGACGAAGAGGACGGTCCCGGCATCAACCCCAAAAAGAACCGCGAGAAGAAAAAGGAGAAAAACAAAGGCAACGGAGGCTCGTCGATCGACCGCATCATGGGGCGCCTCAGCAAATGGTTCCAGGAGCCCGATGACAATGACGAGTAAACCGCGAGCCCTCAGAAAGCCCACCAAACACCTCATCCACTGATTATTACCGACATGACAATCGAAGACATACCCAACGCATATGATGCCGGATTTGCAACCGGTGAGGACGAAGACGTTATCATAAAGGTGCTCGGCGTAGGCGGCGGCGGCAACAATGCCGTCAGCCACATGTTCCGGCAGGACATCAAGCATGTATCGTTCGTAGTGCTCAACACCGACCGCAAGGCCCTGATGCAGTCGCCGGTGCCCACCAAGGTGCAGATCGGCAACGGCCTCGGCGCAGGCAACAAGCCCGATGTGGCCAGAGCCGCTGCCGAGGAGAGCGCCGAGAAGATTGCCGAAATCTTCAACGACAAGACCAAGATGGTGTTTATCACCGCAGGCATGGGTGGCGGCACCGGCACCGGCGCGTCGCCGGTAGTGGCACGCATCGCACGCGACCGCGGACTCCTCACAATCGGTATCGTCACCATTCCCTTCCTGTTCGAAGGCACCAAAAAGATTATCAAGGCCCTAGAGGGCGCCGAGGAGATGAGCAAGTATGTCGACGCCATGCTCATCATCAACAATCAGCGCCTCAACGAGATATACCCCGACCTCAACGTCATCAACGCGTTCGGCAAAGCCGACGACACCCTCACCACCGCCGCCCGCTCAATCGCCGAGCTGATCACATGGGAGGATGTGCATATCCGCCTCGACTTCAACGACGTGGACACAACCCTGCGCAACGGTGGCGCCGCAATCATCTCAACCGGATACGGCGAAGGCGAGAACCGTGTGACCAAAGCCATACAGGACGCTCTCAACTCTCCGCTGCTCAAGAACCGCGACGTGCTCTCGTCGAAAAAACTCCTTTTCAACATCTACATCAACCCCGACATGGACTTCAAGATGGAGGAGACCGACGAGCTCACATCGTTTATCAGCTCGATTGACACCGATGTCGACATCATCTGGGGTATGTACTACGACCGCACTCTCGAAAACCGCGTGAAGATGACCATCCTCGCCACCGGATTCGAGATTACGATCAACGATACCAAGGACAACACCCGCTCCACATTCTTCGGCGGCAAGAAAGACAAAATCGACTTCGGCGAGAACAAGAATTCAGCCGACGCCACCGAACGCATACGCCAGGAATACGGCGACAAGGCCGTGGCCGGCATGGTCGAGCAGAAGACCAAAGCCAAGTTTATCGTCCTCACACCCTCGCAGATGGACGACGACCGCTTTATCGAGGCTTTCGAGAAGAGTCCGACCCACAACCGCAACGCCAACACCGCCAACGAAATCCGCGAGATAGGCCGCAAGGGCTCCAATCCCGGCTCGGTGGCCGCCGCAGTGCTGTCGCGCAACAACGACTCACCGCTATCGTCGGGCCCCGCACCCATGTCCTCACAGCCCGGCACGTCAAACCGCACAATCCGATTCTGATGGCCGGCCGACTCTATCTCATCCCCGTCCCCCTGTCAGAAACCGCGCCCGACCGCGTGCTTCCCGGCTACAACACCGGCATAGTGCAGACGCTGCGCTACTTCGTTGTCGAGAATCTGCGCTCGGCGCGCCGCTTCCTCAAGTCGTGCGACAAGAGCATCGATATCGACAGCCTCACCATGGTCGAGCTGAGCGAACACACCCGCCGCGAGGAGGTCGACGCCATGTTGCGCCCCATCCTCGACGGAGCCGACTGCGGTGTGATATCCGAGGCAGGATGCCCCGGAGTGGCCGACCCCGGAGCCGACATCGTGGCTCTCGCACAGCGCCACGGCATAGAGGTAGTGCCCCTCGTAGGCCCGTCGAGCATAATCATGGGGCTGATGGCATCGGGATTCAACGGACAGAACTTCGCATTTCTCGGCTACCTCCCGATTGAGAGCCATCGCCGCACAGCCGCCATACGCGACATGCAGCAACGCATAGCGCGCAACAGCCAGACACAGATTTTCATCGAGACACCCTACCGCAACAACCGTCTCATACGCGAGCTTGCCGCCACACTCCCCTCCGACATGCTCCTCTGCGTGGCCTCCGACATTACCGGCCCGCGGCAGTCGATTGTCACCCGTACTGTGTCGGCATGGGCGCGTGCCGACTACAACTACGACAAGATACCCACCATATTCCTGCTATACAAAGCATAACCCACCTACCGCCACCGACAAGATATGGCCAAACGATCCAGATACACAACCCCCGACTTCCCCGGTCTGTTTGACGACCAGGAGCGTACGCCATATACCCCACAGCCGGTGCAGACCGACATCGCCCGCCACTCCACCCTGCTCGAAGGCGGCCTCAACGCGTTTCCGCATCCGGTGGCGCCCGCATCGCCCCTCGGCCCGGTAGTCGCAAGCCCGGTGCCCAACCGCATACGCTTCATGTCGCTCGGCTCGGGCTCCTCGGGCAACTGCTGCTACATCGGCGACTCGCAGAGCGGATTTCTCGTCGACGCCGGTGTCGACGCGCCAACCGTGGTCGACACCCTGCGGCGCCACGGCATCAGCATGCAGCACGTGAAAGGGATATGCATAACCCACGACCACAGCGACCACATGCGCTGCGTCTACACCCTGCTGCGCAAACACCGGCACATGGCGCTGTACTGCACCCCGCGCGCACTGAGCGGCATCATGAGGCGCCACAGTGTGTCGCGACGTCTGAAGGACTACCATGTGGCAATATACAAGGAGATACCCTTCACGATAGGCAACTTCACCATAACGGCGTTCGAGACCATGCACGACGGCACCGACAACGCCGGCTTCTTTATCCGGCACGACGACCGCGCGTTTACCATAGCCACCGATCTGGGATGCATATCTCCGCGCGTCGACCACTATATGCGCCAGACCGACTATCTGGTCATCGAGTCGAACTACGACCTCGAGATGCTGCGCCACGGCTCATATCCCGAGTATCTCAAGGCACGCATACAGACCGACAACGGCCACATGGACAACCTCGTGACCGCGCACTATCTGGCCGAAATCTACACCCCGAGGCTCAAGAACGTATTCCTGTGCCATCTCTCGCAGGAGAACAACACCCCCGAGAAGGCCCTCGAAGAGTCGAGAAAGGCCCTCGAAGGGATAGGCCTCAAGGTGGGCGAAGGCAACGACACCCCGGCCGACTTCGCCGCCGACATACAATTGGTGGCCCTGCCGCGCACGGGCGAATCGAGGTTCTACTCATTCCGTCCCGACCGTACCCGGTAAGCCGACACCGGCCACTCCATACTGAAATTTCTTTTTTACTTATCTCATTTCTCCCATAAACTTACCAATCTCTATGAGCAATCCACATCGTTATTGCGTGATTATGTGCGGAGGCATAGGCTCCCGATTCTGGCCCTACAGCCGCGCCGACCGCCCCAAGCAGTTTATCGACTTCTTCGGCACCGGACGTTCGCTGCTCCAGATGTCGTACGACCGCATATTGCCGCTCGTCGACAAAGAGCATGTGATTATCGTGACCAACGACCACTACGCGCCGCTCGTGCGCGAGCAGTTGCCCGAACTCGCCGACCACCAGATACTCCTCGAACCCGCCCGCCGCAACACAGCACCCTGCATTGCCTGGGCGGCCCACCACATCCACGCGCTCGACCCCGAGGCGTCGATGATAGTCACCCCCAGCGACCACCTCATCACCCGCGAGCTTGAGTTCATCAACTCGATCGACCGCGGATTCTCATTCGTCGAAAACAACGACGCCCTGCTCACTCTCGGCATCAAGCCCACACGCCCCGAGACCGGCTACGGCTACATACAGGTAGGGAGCCCCGTGGAAGGCAACGACGGCATACTCAAGGTGAAGACATTCACCGAAAAGCCCGACCTCGACCTGGCCAAGGTGTTTGTCGAGAGCGGCGAGTTCTTCTGGAACTCCGGCATATTCCTGTGGTCGGCCAAGGCCATACTTGAGGCGCTCCACATGCACGCGCCCGACCTGACGGCCACCTTCGACCGCGGCCTAGGCGACTTCGCCACAGAACGCGAGCGCGAGTTTATCGAGCGCGAGTTCCCCTCGTGTGTCAACATATCGATTGACTACGCGGTGATGGAGCGCGCGGCAAACGTGTATGTCGAGTGTGTCGATTTCGGCTGGAACGACCTCGGCACATGGAGCTCGCTCTACGACAATTCGCCCAAAAACCGCGACCAGAACGTGACCCAGAACTGCCGCGTGCTGGCCTACAACTCGTCGGGCAACATCTTTGCCGTAAAGGGCGAGAAACTTGTGGTGGCCAACGGCCTTCACGACTATATCATAGCCGACGCCGGCGATGTGCTGCTCATATGCCCCAAGTCGGAGGAGCAGCATATCAAGCTCTACGTCAACGACGTGAAGCTCACCTACGGCGACAAGCACCTGTAATCCCCCCTCCCGGCTTCCACCGCGGGCGGCTCACAACTTAAACGTCCATTCGGGCGTTATAGGTAGAGTACAATCAAAATTCAAGACACCAATGAACGAAAATCATAAATCAGGCTTCGTCAATATCGTGGGCAACCCCAACGTAGGGAAGTCGACGCTGATGAACGACCTCGTGGGCGAGCGCATCTCGATCATCACCCAGAAGGCCCAGACCACACGCCACCGCATAATGGGTATCGTCAACACCGACGACTACCAGATAGTGTTCTCCGACACTCCCGGCGTGCTCAAGCCCAACTACAAGATGCAGGAGGCGATGCGCGAGTTCTCCGAGGGCGCGCTGACCGACGCCGACGTGCTCCTCTACGTCACCGACGTGGTCGAGGACCCTACCAAAAACGCCGACTTCCTCGCCAAGGTGGCCAAGGAGACCGTGCCGGTGCTGCTGGTCATCAACAAGGTCGACCTGCTCAAGGGGCAGGACGAGCTTGAGTCGACCGTGGCCCGCTGGAAGGAGCTGCTCCCCAACGCCGAAGTGTTCCCCACCTCGGCCAAGCTCCATTTCAACACCGACACACTCATGGCGCGTATCGTCGAGCTGCTCCCGGTGGCGCCGCCATATTTCGGCAAGGATGCGCTCACCGACAAGCCGGCGCGCTTCTTCGTGACGGAGATAATCCGCGAGAAGCTGCTGCTCAATCTCGACAAGGAGGTGCCCTATTCGGTCGAGGTGGTGGTGGAGAAGTTCGACGAGAAGGAGGACGGTATCCACATCATGGCCGTAATATACGTGGAGCGCGACTCGCAGAAGGGCATCATCATCGGCAAGGGTGGCACGATGCTCAAGAAGGTGGGCACGCAGGCCCGCAAGGATATCGAGACATTCTTCGGCAAGCACGTGTATCTCGAGTTGTTTGTGAAGGTCGAGAAGGATTGGCGCAACCGCGACAACAAGCTCCGCGCGTTCGGCTATATCGAATAGATAATCTTTTTACCCGGTCTAATCGGAATATACCATCAATACGAATGTCAGCCGTCCCCCCGTGGGGCGGCTGATTTTTTTCGTTTTGGGCGGGGACAAATGCGGGGATGGGTGGTGGGGGTTGGGAGGGACGATGGAGGATGGATGGTGTCGCCGGGCTACGCCGGGCATTCCGGGGGTGGGACTATACCTATGGTTGCGAACCGCTAAGCGCGGCTCTTACCATAGGCTAACGTTGTGGACGCCCCCAAGGGGGCTATGCGCTAACGCGGGGAGTTGCCGGCGCAGCCATACCAGGACGCCACCATCATGATTGCACTCAACAATGGGGATTATCGGAGATAGCTATCCGAATTGCGCCCAACAATGGATGGAGGGAGCGCCATGGCATGGCGATGGGAATAAGACAATAGAATGATGAATTGGGCGACAAGAGCATACGGATAAAAAATGCCTCCCGAGATTTGGATTGCGGGGCGGGCAAATCGGTAAAGATGATTGGATTGCCGGGCGGCTATACTACACGAAACGCGGATTGCGGGGGCGGCCCAACGCGTTAGCGCATAGCCCCCTTGGGGGCGCCCACAACGTTAGCCTATGGTAAGAGCCGCGCTTAGCGGTTCGCAGCCATAGGTCAAGGGATTTCATCTCGTGTGTGCTCGGCGTAGCCCGGCGACAATTCCAAATTGGGACAATGCTGTGCACGGGGGATTGGGGGGCGGGGCAAATGCGGGAATCAGGGGAGGGCGGCGCGGAGGGCCTCGGGGGTGAGGCGCTCGACGAAGAGGGCGGAGATGACGGGGAGGGGCGCGGAGGAACGGGTGACGTAGACGCGCGGGATGATGCGGTTGGCGAAGAGTCGGTAGACGGCATCGTCGGGTTGGGCGGAGTACGGGAGGGTGAGGCCGGCCTCCTGCCAATAGGCGGCGACTGAGGGTTGCGTCTCACCTCGGGATATGCATATGAAACGCACATCAAGGGCATCACCACGGGCCTTAGGGGAGGTGTAAACGGCATTGTCGGCAACCTCAACCCCATCGCGGGGAATGCATGACGTCGAGGCGGCGAGCTCTGAGGCTACAGACTGGATGACGGGGAGGGCGGCCCGGCAGTCGGGGCACGAGGTGTCGAAGAATACTATGACGCAGGGGTGGCGGCGCACTATGTCGTAGTCAAACTGCGAGCCGTCATCGAGCGTCACCGAGAACTGCGGCACGGCATCGCCGACTCCGACCGACACCACAGGCTCATCTTTCTCAGTGATGCAGCCGCCCGCCACAACAAGCAGCAGGAGTGACAACACAACCCTTACAACGACCGTCATAGCAGACATAAATCTTCGGTACCCTACTCTTCTACAAAACGCACCATACAAGCATCCTCTCCTCCGGCAAGATTGCTGACTCCAATCATATTTACATCAAATGTAAAATAATTCAAGTCCATTCCAGCAGCAACACCATCATTGGTGACATTAGTAACCTCGCCGGCCCAGTTCAGAGAATTGGAGTCCTGTTTTTTTGCATAATATATGGCTCCAGGACGATAATAGAGAGCGGAGAATAGCGGAGCACTCTTGTCAAATGTAGCACCTCGCGACTGATATCCCGTACAGCTATAACGTAATACGCCTTTCTTATCTGGCGATTCCGTCCAGGTATTATTCCATTTTGTATATACTCCCTGCTTACGATGGCCATATCCAGAACGTCCAATCGGGAAGAATATATTCTTTCCTGTATAGGAATCATCAGGTTTAGTAGCGTCCCAATAATACATGAATCCACCTCTCATACCCTTTTTCTTTCTGTCGGGATCATCACGATAATATCCATAGGCATCATTCACACTAAACTGTGTGGTTGTGGCGCCATCGGCATAAAGCACACCAAATCCGAAATTAATATTAGGAGTGGTATAAAGCTGCTCGTAATGTCGCATTGTAGCCATTGATTTCCATCCATCATCGTCGGGGAAACCGTTACTATCCATATTTATATCGGTCCATAGGGTACGTGTCCCAGCCTTAGAGCCATCGTCATTGGTAAGGTAATAGCTTCCGGATGATGCATAATCATTGGCATCATAGAATACAGTTGGCGCCCTGTAATCACCAATTCCATCATACTTACCACTGCCATCCTTATCACCATAGCAATTATTGAATGGATGAATCGGTTGAGTGCTCTTGCCGTATTTAAACAATGAGCCCTCGTCGCGCGGATCGTCGGTATCCATAGTCTTTGACAATCTATTGAAAGTGCGCCATTTCACAGGGGGGGCTGTATTTTCCTGATGGTCATAATCTTTTGCCTTTTCAGATATGGCCTGCGGCTCATATCCCTGGCGCACAAATATGAGGTGGGTACATGTATAGCTGTTGTAGAGCACACGCACCACGGCATTGCGCACAGTCTTATCGTCAGAGGTGTTCAGTTTGTTGAAGCGGATAGTAAATTCGATAGAAGAGCCGGTAGAGCCGGTGACCACCTGCTTTCCGTCGAGAGTGATAAAATTTTTATCACCGAGTATCTCGGCCATCCAGGGGCCATCGGACTTGAAGTCGCGGAATGAGGTAGCCAACTCGCCGGGGAGTTCCAGCAGATGCACTCTAAAGTCCTGATTGTTGCCCGACCGGCGATATACACCCTTGGGATTCACAATACGACGCACCTGCTCTACTTCAATCTCTTTTGGAGTAGCCGGCTCGGGGGTATCCTCGCTGCCAATCTTTCTCACATAAGGCGTTACCTCTATCTTGGCCGTACGGGTATAGCCGACGTAAGGATTATTCCCACTATAACCGGACTGCTTGATCAAGACCTTGGCCCTGGTAAATAACGGAATCTCCATAGAGACACTATTGCCTCTCCGCTGATAACTATACTGCTCAAAACCGGTATTCTCCGGGTCGGTACGCCCATCTACATAGTATTTGCGCCTGGATCTATCCAACCTATTCTTTTCCGGAACGCTTTCAGCCCCTGTAAAATAGGCCTGATTCAAGTCCTTCATATTATCAGCTGCATAATCGACCTTCCAATCATCGGAAGCACCACACATCTGAGGCGTAACCACCACAGCGGTTGTCTTTCTCAATGATAGAAAGCCATTTCCGAGACTTTTGTTTTCCGTAGCGTTAATAGCTCCGTCGTTGTCGGGAGGGAGGGAGATACCGGGGTCTTCGTCGGGTTCCCACGGATTCTTTATAATCTCGGCGTCGAAGTACACGACCTCGTAGCCATCCTTGGGAGTGTATTTGAAGGGGATATTTGACTGATGGTTGTAGAGGTAGGATACATACCACGGGTTAGGCACATCCCACGAATCGGGCTCCTCGCGATAGTCGATATGCCAGGAGTAGTCGTTGGCATTGCCGTTGAATTTCAGCGTCACCTTGTAGTGGTAGTTGCGCTCGGCATCGCAGTTTTTCACGGCGTCCTTGCCGAGCATGAAGCGGTATTTGATCGGGCCGTTGCTCACATTGCCCGAGGCTTCAGACTCGTAGAATCCCGTCACTTCGATATATGTGCCGTAGGGCACGCTCTCTTTCACGACATCCTTGTTGGCCACGCCGCCGTTGATGAGGTCGAGTATGGGGCCTTTGCCGTTGGGAGCGTCGCCCTGCATGTTTTCGTAGAAGAATAGCGACTGCGCATCGTTGGCATGCAGATTGCGCTTCTCCATCACATCGGCTTCAGGATCGACATAGATGAAAGGCGAACCTTTGGAGATACGCGGCCAGTCCTTGTGGGAGGCATCGTCGGCCGAGGCGGCGCTGTTGTACATGTTGTAGAACTTGATCTCATGCGGTCCGTCGTGGAGCATGGCGGCCTTGTCGCCCGAGGCGGCATCCTCGTCGCTCCCTACGGTGTTGTTGTAGTTCTTGTAGTGCTCTTGGGCATCGAGGCGTCTCTTGCCGAATCCGAGGGTGCACGACGAGGCAACGTCGTATATCTTCACGTCCTTGATATATATCTTCACGTTCTCGCGCAGGTCGGTGCCGTCGAAATCGACAGTCACCTTCGAGGCGATACGCCGCATCCACGCGCGCAGAGTCATCCCGTCGCGGTCGACTACCACGGTAAGGAAATTGTCGGTAGCGCCGGGGCTGTGTGTGTCCTTGCTCTTGTCGGCAAAGTATCCGCACATGGCGCGGTTGTTGGCATAGTTGGTGGAGTCCCATGCACGACGCAACAAGCGCAGACGGTCGAGCGTAGAATACTCCTCGGCATCCATAGCATCGAGCACCTGCTTGGTGCTTTTAGCTACGGTAATCTTCCCGTCGGCATCCTTGGCATACTCGCCCATATTGGCCACGGCCACGATATAGTATTCGCCGTAGAATAGCTTGACGGTCTTTTTGAGACACTTTGTCATGATTTCGGCGGTGGCGCCGTTGCTTGCATCGGAAGGGCCGCGGGTCTCGTCGGCCTCGGTGTAGTCGGTCAGTTCCATCGGGAATCCGTCGAGGATTTTGCCGTTGATATCGTAGGCCAACAGCACTACATCGGACACATCGCCCATCACATCGCCTTTAGGAGCGTCGTAGGCACGGCTCCCCACGGCGCTCTCGGAGAACGGCACGAAAGCGGCCTCGATATTTATGACAGCCTCGCCGTGGGGCATGACTCCCTGCCGGAACACGAGGTCGTCGTCGACACACGAGGTGACACCCACGGAAACCAGTACCGTGAGCATGAACATGTATATTGATAAGCAGTATTGTTTCATCTGATGGATAGCTGATTGGTAAGTATCGTATGCCGCCGGCATGCTGACGCACCCCGGGAATTAGCGTATGCTGTTTCTTTCCTCTTCAGGAATCTCAACCTCAACCTTGTTGCCGGTCTCCGTGCCGGAGATATCATATTCGATAAAGATATACCTGGTGCCGTCGGCCGACGTGGCGCGGACGTAGAATATGCCCGTAGACTCGTCCCACGACTCGACGGGATAGAGCTTGCCGTCGACATCCTTGAAGCAGAGACCCTTCTCCTCGTCATAAATCACAGAGGAGTGGTTGTGGTTGTGCTGACGGCGTATATCGCCGTCCATATCCTTGTGGCACACCTCCTGGTGGGAACCTGTGTAGGCTATGACCTTGCGTGTCGAGCAGTCCTGGCTGTTGTCGTCCTTCGGTGCGAAGTTGGTGAGCACCCTGTCGCCGTCGCGGTCCTTAAGCCAGATTTCTGAACCGGCCATGGTGCCGTCGGTGCCGCGGTGTATGGCGTAGTAGTCGCCCATCTCGCGCTCAAACTTCAGCTCCACCCCGTCGGGGTCTTTGGGAAGCTCCTTGCCGTACTCCGACCTAAAGGCATTGAAAGTCTCGGGGAATACCCACTCGCCTGACTCCTCGTCAAACACCATGTAGACCATCAGGTCGCCCATGTCGTCGGCAAGGAGGCCAAGACCGGGCTCTACCTTACACTCGGCATAGGGCTGCACGTCAAGCTCTACCGTTACATCGTGCTCGCGGCGGCTGAGTGAGTATATGTACCAGTTGTTGCGGCAGATGTCGAACGGAGCGTTCTTTGCCGGAGTGGCGAGCTGGCCATAGTTCTTGAAATCGAGCATGAAGCTGCTCTTGTCGGCATAGGTGACTTTGATTCGGGCTTTGGTGGCGGAGGCCGATGTGTTGTCGTACTCGGGGACGTAGATTATCCAGGAGCCTTTGCCGGAGTTGCCTTTGGAGTATTTGAAGAACGGGATGTCGGTGCTCACGCCGGGGGCGGCTGCTCCGGGGGTGTCGCAGGTGTCGCCGGGGAGACTCACGTGGTCGACATAGTCGGTGGCGTGGGAGCCGGTGACGTAGTCGCCCTTGCCGTACACTCGCGAGGGGAGACACTTGAAGAGGGTGTTGCATCGGGTGAGGCTCACCGACTCGATGGCGCGCTTGGTGTCGGGGGCGTCGTATACCTCGATTTTGGCGAATGCGCGCAGCAGGTGGAGGGTCTCGCCGAGGTCGGTAAGGCCGTTGGCCATGAGGTCGATGTCTGAGTATCCGTGTACGCCGAAGAGGGGCACGCGGGTGTCGCGGGTGAGCTCGGGGCCTACAGCCCCGTCGGGGAATTCGCGTGTGGAGCCTGCGGCGGCATACAGCTCGTCGAGAGTGGCGCCGGCGGAGAGCACGGGGTAGTCGGCCCACTGCCCTGAGGCGAGTGTCCATGCATGCCAGTTGGCGAGCATGACGAGGCGGAACGAGGCCTTGGCGGTAGCCTTGTCAAACAACAGCATAGGGTCGTCGACACGGAAGCGGCACATGTAGCGCTTGGCCGACTCGGCGGTGCCACCGTCGGCGGGCACAAGACCTGTAATCTCGGCGCGCGCTATGAGGCGGGGTGCAGAGGCCGAGGCATCGCCGGCGCTGAAGATATAGAGAGCGAAGTCGCCGGCGCTGATGTCGATGAAGTTCTCATATCCCGCTCCGGGGTCGTAGTCGCCGTCGGAGGGTGTGGCGCGTCCGGCAGGCATGTCGCCATAGGAACGCTCCGCGCCGTTGTCGCCGAGCGAGATGAGCATGCCGAACTCGACGGGCCCTTCGGGACACACCGGGAGCACGGGCGCAGGCGCACTGTCCGGGCCGGCGAGCGGATCGGACGAGCATGCTGCGGCGAGCAGCAGCATCAGTATAGGCAATATGACTTTATATATGCGGTACATTAAGATATGGCCGGGTTATTGTGGGGGAGGGTCAGAGTTCTTCGTTCTGATGGCGCTTTGACCATGAGAGCACGTTGACCACGATGTCGCAGTAGGCCCACGACTCGCCTTTGAGGAAGAGGTTGAGATGGTAGTCGTACTCGCGGTCGAGATACTCCTGTGGCGAGTAGCCGTAGAGCTCGTAGGCGGCGCGTCCTTCGGCGAGCATGTAGGGGAGGTTGATGCGTGCCACTACCTTGCCCGAGTTGAGGTTGCGCACCTGTAGCATGGCCGAGCGGGCGGCATCGTCGTTGTACATCAGTCGGTTGAACATGAGATTGTAGTGGGCGGTGCGCTGGTAGCGCAGTCCGTCGGGTGCGTCGTCATCGGCCTGGGATGTGGCGCGCGGCACGGTGGGGTCTACAATCACGCCGCCGTCGGTGAATCGCGAGGTCCATGCGGCATAGGGAGTATACCTCAGGGAGTCGGACGGGGCGAGGGCGTTGTCGTGGAGCAGGGTCGCGTTGTCGTCGACAATCGTCACCTCATAGTCGTGGTGGAACACATCGTCGGGGAAGTCGAGATGGCGCATAGTGATGTTGAGGTGCTTGGTGTCGCGCACGAGCGATATGGTGGCGTATGTGGCCATGTTGTCGGTGACGGTCACATACTGTTCGTCGAGGGGGTATACCGAGTAGGGGCGCGATGTGCGCTGCATCGGCATGGGGGCCACACCGTCGGTGGGGGCGTGGCTCTGCACCTTCAGGGTGTGCCAGAGGGTGTCGAGCGGCAGACTCTTGTGGTCGACGAGGTGCTGCTCGGTGCCGGGTATCACGCCTGGGTCGTGGTCGAGGGTGATGCGCATCGCCTCGCCGTGGGTCACGTCAGCCTCGTGGCGGTAGCGGGCACCGTCGGCAGCGGCGGCGGCGTCCCAGTCGCGCTGCATGGCCACAGCCTGCAGGCGGTAGCGTCCGGGCCTGAGCTCGGAGGGGTCGAGATGGAGTGCGTAGCCGTAGTCGGCAAGGGGGGCCGATGCGGCGGTGTTTGACACGGAGCGCTCGGCTACCTTGTGACCCTGCTCATCGTACACGTAGAGCCTTACGTGACCGACGTGGTCCTTAAACATGTCGGCGCGCGCGGTATTGTAATCGTAGACAAAGCGGACGTAGAGCCCTGTGGGGCAATAGTCGACAGAGTCCTGGATCATTGTGCATGATGCTACAAGCATGGCTGCGGCCATGGAGCAGGCGGCGATTATATATTTAGATAAGCGGGGCATCTTGTTTTGTCGGTTATTATGGGGCGGAGAGAGAATGGGGCAGGAAAGAGGGTTGATGGTGGTTGAGGAGCGGGAGGGAGGGGAGTGTATAATGAAAAATGGGGATGAAAAAATAATCGCGGGCCGGGAGGTGGAGCGCCTTGCAGGCGACGGCCCTGAGCCGTGCCCGCGATTATGGTAAAGAGAATGTGTGTCGGAGAATACTCCTTTCCTTAGATATAGATTAGAGATCTACATTCTGTACGCGCTTAGCCCAAGAGAGGATGTTGACCTTGAAGGCAATCCACTGCTCTACGTTGTCGTCGGGAGTGCTATCGGAGTCAACCTCGAGGCCACCGATAGAGGGCTTGCCGAGCTTGTTGAAGCCGGTGACATTAAGGTCGTACCAGTTGTTGCGGACCATACCGTAGCGGCCGAGCCACATGTTTTCGGCGTTGCCCGACTTTGTTCCGGTATATCCGTCATAATCATAGGATGATGCGCCTACCTTGTCGGCATCCCAGGGAGCGAGGTCAGTGGCATCGGTTGTGCTGGCGCCGGCGAAATGCTTGAAGCGTACGGGATAGTAGCTTACACCATTCTCATACTCGGCGATTGTGTATGCCTTGTTGACATCCGCAATAAGATTGGCGCCGGCTTCGCCTTCGAATACGGGCTTTTTACCCTGAACATAGCCTTCGTCAGAGGGATCCTTGCCGTTGTGGAGCTTTTCGAATTCGGTGGCGATGAATTCAATGTTGCTTACAGCATACAGACCCTTGTCGTTGCGGGTGAATGTGATGGTCATGTATTTGGTATAGTTCTCGTTGGTAATGCTTACCGACTGGCCTGTACCTTCAATAGCTTTCTTGACAGCAGCGGCAACACGCGAATCCTGAAGGATATAGCTTACAGGATATGTGATGACTTCATTCTTATTGGTATAGATGATGTCCTGGCGGTCGTTGATGGTATAGAATGTGGCGGCAGCGTCAGCACCTTCTACCTTGAACTGTACCTTTACGATAGCCTGGGTGGTGTACTGATGAAGCTGATGCTCTACATTAAATGTATTCTCGTAGCAATAGAGGGGATTTCCGCTACCGGCCTTTACAAAGTCAGTAGTAGTCTTGTCTTCCTTATAGGTAAGGTCGCCCTCGGTATAGGTGTCATAATTGGGGTCAATACACCAGTATGTACGGTAAAGGTCGACCTCGGGCTGAATCTGGGTAGTACCCATCTTCTGGTTGCCGACCATACGGAAAGGCTTGTTGGGGCTCTGGTAGCCGATATAGTCGAGTTCGCCCATATTGCGCACGATATACGACTTTGTGTTGGTGGCATTGAGAGTCCACTCGATATTATCGGCTGTGAAGTGCACAGCATTTTCGCCTGTGCCTACGTTCAGTCCGTTGTTGGCAGTGACCGAAAGGGTGGCCTTGGCCACGGCGCGTTCAACGAAGAATGAGCCGGCAGGAGCGTTCTCAGCTTCAAGACGTGTGCGCTTGATGCCGTCGGTGATGTCGACGAGTGTGGTCACATTGGAAGCCTCGGGCTCGGGCTTGGTCTTGTCATCCACGCTGCTCAGAGGAGCGTTGGTCATGAAGAAGTTGGTGGCGCCTGTGCCTGAACCGGTATAGAACGAACAGTCGCTGATTTTATTCACAAGGTCGGAAAATTTGCCGGAGAATGCAGTAGAACTTCCGTCAGCGGCTTTAAGCTGGAGGGTATTGTCTTCGCCGATACCTGCTACGTTGCGGAAGTTGACCATCACAAGGCCATAGAGTTTCTCGCCGGTCTGGGCAGGGTTGGTGACCTGTACAGCAACGAGGTTGGAGGTTGTGATGTTGTCAGACTGGTCGGGCTTGGAAATCCAGTAGCTCTCGAGGTTGAGGTCGTAGGCCGCTTTGAATACGGCTTCGCCCTCTTTGTCGGTAGGAGCTGCTGCGGTAAAGAGGAGGAGGGCACCATTGCTCACGCGGTACTCGTTGGGTGTACCGTCGTCGAAATTGTCGTTGGTGGCACGGGGAGCTGCCGAAACGACATTGGTCGGGAGGTTGATTTGCACAGCCACGTAGCCGTCGCCGATGTTTTCACCGGGATTGCCGATTCCGTTGTCGGGACCTTCGCCGAGAGGATCCTTGTCGGAACAAGCTGCGAGGAGGGCAACCGCCATCGTCGCAGAAATAAACCTGTTAAATGTCATATGTTTAAGAAATTATGTGATTGATTGTTTGATAAATTTCATATGCGGAGAGCATGCCTGATACCATCGTAGGGATGGCATCGAACGACCGGCAACTGTGTATATATGATTGGATTTTAAAGCCTCTGTATGGCGGGGGATGATTATGATTGGTGGAGAGAGGGGGATTATTGCGGCAGTTCCTCAAGATTTTTGGCGGCCTCGGGGAGTCGGTCGGCGGCGTTGAGGAAGTGGGTGCGTGCCGAGTCGAAGTCGCCGCGCCTTACAGCCACCACCCCTCGGGCGTTCTCGGCCTGGGGCGAGTCGCCGGCACGGTCGAGCAGCAAGGCGGCGCGGTCGTAGTCGGCGGCGGCAATTGCCGCGACGGCGGCGTTAAGGTTGGCCACGGGCGAGTCGGGGTAATGCTCGAGGGCGATGCCTATCACGCGGTTGAACTCGGGGGAGCCTTCGGGGTAGAGGCGCGCCACTCGGAACATCTGGTTGAGCGACATCATCTCTGGGTCGGTGTCGATGATGCGGGCGAGCTGCTCGTCGGACATCGGCTTAAGACGTGTGGATATTGCAAACTTGGTGGCGCGCAGGCGCGGGAACCATTTGGGGAGAATCATGTCGCGGTAGAGTCGGGCAAAGCGCGGGTCGGTCTTGAGCGTGCGCTCCTTGGCGTCGTAGTCGGCCGGGCCGTAGGCGGGGGCGTCGATGAGCTCGAGGAGGTCGGCGCGCTGTCGGTCGGTCAGCTCGGGCGAGGCTACAACCATCTCGCGGAACTCGCCCCAGTTTTCTGGCACGGCGCTGTAGGTGCACTTCTCGGCGGGGAGGCTGAAGCGTTCGCCGATGTACTCGGCCAGTGCGCGCGAGCGGTTGGTGGCGAGGTAGTCGTTGTGGCTGTATGGCGACTCGGGCGATGCGTATCCGCATATGTCGATGCGTGCTATCTCGACGTTGGGGTCGGAGGTGGCGTAGCGTATCGAGTCGTATATTATGGAGAGCTGCTCGCGGTTGTCGATGCGCTGTCCGTTGCGGCACTTGTAGGGCTCGGGGTGGAGCTCTGTGCGGTCGACCTCAAACTGCACGCGGGCTTTCCCTTCGTGGATGGCTACGGGCAACTCGGTGACTTCGGGGGTGAGGTAGGCGTGGCGCATCACGGGTGTGAGCCCGAGGGGTATCTTCACAATCTCGCGTCCGGCGGGCACTCCGCATCCGCATGTGTCGTAGACGATGCTGAGGAATGCCTTTGGACCGTACATCCAGCGGCGCATGGGAGTAGTCTCGGCGTAGGGGTGCTGCTGGGGGCGTCCGTTGTGGCGCCATATCTCGGCCGACAGATTGTAGGAGTCGACAATCTCGCGGCGGAGCGAGCCGCGCTCGTAGGCGTAGTGCATGTTGCGTCCGTTGATGAGCACGGTTGGGAGGGCTACCCGCTGGGTGGAGTCGGCTGTGCCTCCGTTGATTACCGGAGTGACGTAGATCTGATGGTCGGCGCCGAGGTGGAGCGAGTCGAGCACAAGCTCCATGGCCACGCGCATGTCGGGGCCGGCGCGGTGGAAGTCGATGTTGCGTGTAATGCCTGTCGACGATGCCGCGGAGGCTGTGGCCGTAAGGATTGCGGCGGCCATCATGATATGTATAGAGTGTAGAAGTCGTTTCATAGCGTAGGCGGTAATCGTAGGGTTAGAAGAGGTAGAGGAATGATATGCCGAGCTTGGTGATGCCGAAGTAGTTGGTGCCGCCGTCGGCCAGGCGCGCGCCACACTCTCCGCAGGCATATTTGTCGTACCACACATGGGCGTATCCGACACCTACCTCGGCCTCGATGTTCCAGTGGCGCGACAGTATCCACTGGTATCCGTAGGTGGCGCCTGCGCCGAGAAAACTGCCCTGGTAGCGGTAGTCGCGCACTCCGCTGCGGAGGTTGTCGCCCCCGAAGAATGCGCCGGGCACGGGGATGTTCATGTTGGCGGCATTGAACTCGCCGCCAAGGGCGTGCACACCGAAGAAGTGGCCGTTAAAGCGCGAGCAGAGCCACCACCGGTACTCGGGCATGAGCACCCAGTGCTTGGCCTTGCGCTCTCCGCCGGAGAAGCTCCAGGGATTGAGTCCATACACGAGACTGACGGTAGAGCGGTAGCCCACCCCGTACTCCAATCCGAGATTGGGAGTGGTGGTGAGGTCGTACAACAGGTTGTTTTTTACTGCAAGCTGTGCCTCCGTAGCTATTGTCCCTGAAAAAAATAAGACAATCAGAATTATAGTACTTCGAAGAAATTTCCTCATCTCATACGCTTAATTTTCCACACCGTAAACAGCCCGGTGCCAACTTTTTCCATTACCAACTGTACCGGCCCGGAAATCCGGACCTGCTAAATGGAATGCAAAATTACTAACAACAATGAGTTTTACCCCCCCCATCCAAGTTAAATAATGTTAATTTAACATCCATTAATTCCAATTTGTGATTTTTAAGACACATATTTCGGTGCAATATTTGCCGGAAATCAAATGGAGCCGGAGGGTGCCTCCCTTGCAGTATTGTTCGGAAAAACGGCAGAAAACAAGAAAATTTCTATAAAAATGCATTTTGTTTAATCTTTTTATGGTTAAATCTTGTTCCGTAATGTAAAATCGAGTAATTTTGCAGGCCGATTCACTGACAACCGATATTAACCCGGCGCTGCAAGAACCCCGCGAGAGGTAGCCGAGCACCTGCCGCATTTTTCGATTTCAAAAGAAGATTCACAGTATTAAAGTTAGTCTATATTACAGTATTACAGTTACAAAGTATGAAAAGAATCGTTTTTTTTCTAACGGCGCTTTTCGCGTTTACCTTCGCAACGTTTGCGGCCAACCGCACGGTACAGGGTATCGTAGTAAGCGCTGAGGACGGAGAGCCTCTGGTAGGTGCCACCGTGATGGGTGTAGGCACGACCGACGGCACCGCCACCGACATTGACGGACAGTTCAGCCTGTCACTCCCCGAGACAGTCAACCACATCAAGGTGTCGTATGTAGGCATGCACACCCGCGAGCTCGCCATCGCCCCCACCGGCACCATGCGCATCGAGCTCACCAGCGCCAACCAGCTCGACGAGGTAATCGCCGTGGCCTACGGTACGGCCAAGCGCTCGACCTACACCGGCTCGGCCTCTGTGGTAAATGCATCGGACATCTCCGACCGCCTCGTGACCGACGTGACGTCGGTGCTCAAAGGCACAGTGTCGGGCGTACAGCTTCAGTCGACCACCGGCCAGCCCGGCGAAGAGCCCACAGTGCTCATCCGCGGCGTAGGCTCCATCAACGCCAAGACCACCCCGCTCTATGTAGTCGACGGCATACCCTACGACGGCGGCCTCAACTCAATCAACCCCCAGGACGTACAGTCGATATCCGTGCTTAAGGACGCCGCATCGGCAGCCCTCTACGGTGCGCGCGGCGCCAACGGTGTGATTCTCGTCACCACCAAGCGCGGCCAGGCCGGCCCCGCCAAGGTGACCCTCGAAGCCCGCTGGGGCGCCAACTCGCGCCAGGTGAGCGACTACGAGACTGTCGACGACATACCCACATACTACGGTCTATTCTACCGCTCGATACGCAACTACTACACCGCTGCCGGCGGCGAAGAGTTAGGCATGGAGTATGCCAACAACTACATGGACGCCCCCAGCGGCAACCGCAACGTGTTCGGCTACCAGATGTACACCATCCCCCAGGGCGAACACCTCTTCCTGGCCGACGGCACCATGAACCCCAACGCCATACTCGGCAACTTTGACCATAACCGCAACATCGGCCTCGTGCCCGACGACTGGAAGAAGGGAACATACCACAACGGATTCCGCCAGGAGTACAACCTCAGCGTGAGCGGAGGCAACGACCGCATGAACTACATGGTGAGCGCATCGTTCCTCGACGACCAGGGTGTAATCCAGGAGTCAGACTTCAAGCGCCTCACCACACGTGCCTCCGTAGAGTACCAGGCCAAGGACTGGCTCAAAATCGGCACCAACATGACCTACACCTACCAGGCTTCCAACAAGCCCTACGGACAGGATAAAGACGGATACTCAGGCAACGCCTCATATATCGCCAACTTCATCGGCCCGATGTACCCGATGTATCTGCGCGACGCCAACGGCAACTTCAAGCACGACCCGACCTCCAACCGTGTGCTCTACGACTACGGTATGAGCGGCCTCGACGGCATGCCCTTCTCGCGTACATTCATGTCGGGCGGCAACCCCACCGGCGAGCTCGTGTACAACAAGGAGGAATACCTCTACGACGTGTTCAACGGCAAATGGTTCGCACAGATCACCCCCACCCAGATTGAAGGCCTTACCCTCACCGGGTCGCTCGGATACTGGCTCGAGTGGCAGCGCTACAACTCCATGGGCAACAACCGCTACGGCCAGATGGCTATGTACGGCGGCAACGTGACCCAGCAGACCATCCGCAACCGCTCGATCAACCTCCAGTTCCTCGCCAACTACGCAAGGACATTCAACGATGTGCACAACATTGACGTGCTCCTCGGCTACGAAAGCTACGACCTCAACATGGCCGACATCTACGGCCGCGGCGAGACTATCTTCTCCAACGACAACTACACCCTGAGCAACGTAATCGACAACCTCGAGGTAGGCGGCACAATCGACACATACGCCACCCGCGGATACTTCGGCCGCGTCAACTACGACTACGACTCCAAGTACTTCGCCAGCGTAAGCTATCGCCGCGACGCCTCCTCACGATTCACACGCGAACACCGCTGGGGCAACTTCTGGAGCGTCAGCGCAGCTTGGGACCTCGCCAACGAATCGTTCATGGACAATGCCGAATGGATGGACATGTTCAAAATCAAGGCATCGTTCGGCCAGCAGGGCAACGACAACGTAGGCAACTACTATCCCTGGGCCGACCAGTATCAGGCTTCAGGCTCCAACGGCCTCTGGTCGGTAGGTCCGCTCTACTACAAAGGCAACCCCAACCTCACCTGGGAGACCTCCAACAGCTTCAACGTAGGCGTTGACTTCGCAATGTTCAACTCCCGCCTGCTCGGTACTCTCGAGTACTTCTCTCGCCAGACAAAGGACATGCTCTACTATCGTCCGACAGCATCGTCGCTCGGCTACGACAAGATACCCATGAACATCGGCTCGATGCGCAACAGCGGTCTTGAGCTCGACCTCACCTACCAGATTATCCGCAACAAGAATATCGACTGGACAGTAAGCGCCAACGTAACCTATATCCGCAACAAGGTGCTCAAGCTCGCTCCCGAACTCAACGGCACATGGATCAACGGCTCACGCATCTACAAGGAAGGCAAGTCGATGTATCAGATCTACACCGTCAAGTATGCCGGCGTCGACCCCGAGAACGGTAACGCACTCTACTGGGCTCGCCGCACCGACGGCACCGAAGAGAAGGTAAGCAACTGGTCGCTCGCCCGCAACGGCGACGCAGCCCAGGGATATGTAGAGAACCGTCAGGAGTCAGGCAACCTCCTGCCCCCCGTCTACGGCGGCGTATCTACCAACATCAAGGTCTACGGATTCGACTTCGGCATCAACTGCGGATTCCAGGCAGGCGGCAAGATGGTCGACTACAGCTACCAGCTGCTCATGTACGGCGCCAACAACAACGATGCCGGTATGGCCCTGCACAAGGATATCCTCAACGCATGGACTCCCGAAAACCGCAACACCGACGTGCCCGCACTCGCCTGGGCAGGCAATCAGGCCACATATGTAAATGCCCTGTCCGACCGCTGGCTCATCAGCAGCAACTACTTCACCATCAACAACATCACCGCCGGCTACACCCTTCCCAAGAAGGTTGCCGACAAGCTCTGCTGCTCGAATATCCGCGTATACTTCTCCGGCGACAACCTCTACCTCTGGAGCAAGCGCAAGGGTCTCGACCCCCGTCAGGGATATGCCACATCGCTCGCCGGCTCATACTCAGCTCTGCGTGCAGTGTCGGGAGGTGTGAAAATTGAGTTCTAATCACTCTAAGAAACTTCATGATGAAAAAGACTTTAAAATATATTGCCGGCTCACTCGCCGCAGTGATGCTGGCCGGGTGTAACGACCTCAATACCCTCCCGATGGGAGAATACTACACCGACGACCAGCGCAAGGATGCCATTGAAGAAAATCCCGACGCTATCGAGGGTGTGATGGCCGCCGTATATGCCAACTTCTACGCGTTCGAAAAGAATATCGACGATTTCCTCGCCGACTTCGGATATCCCGCTACAATGCTCTCGCTCGACAACCGCAGCCAGGACATGTCGATGATGATGAACTACGGATGGTTTGAGACAAGCGAACTTTATACCGACAACACCCCCACCAACCAGGAACTGACATGCACATGGGGTACGCTCTACCGTGTGGTCTACTCTTCCAACGACCTGCTGAAGATCCTCCCCGCCGACACCGAAAACGCCACTCTGCTCTGCTACAAGGCACAGGCTCTGTCGGCACGCGCATGGGCCTACCACATGCTGGTGCAGCTCTTCGCCACTCCCTACAGCGTCAATCCACAGGCTCCGGGTGTACCCGTGATAACCGACCTGAACGAAGATGAGGCTGTAGCCAACGGAACACCCCGCGGCACCGTGGCTCAGGTGTACACACAGATTATGTCGGACCTCGACGAGGCAATCGACATTTTCGACATGGGAGTATACACATCGCGCTTCGACAAGCGATTCATCGACCCCGCCGTGGCCCACGGTCTCCGCGCCCGCGCCAACCTCTGCCAGGGTCTTTATACCGAAGCTGCCGATGACGCCTCCATGGCGCTTCAGCTCACCGACGGTGCCAACTGCGGCGTAAATGTCGTAAACAAGCCCGCATTCAACAGCTTCACTCAGTCCGACTTCATGTGGGGCATACATATCTCCGAACAGGATGCACACGGCCTCTACACATTCGCCGGCATGATGGGTTCGCTCACCTACGGCTATGCCTACGCCGGACAGTGGCGCTGCATCAACGCCAAGCTCTGGGATATGATTCCCGAAGGCGACGTGCGCAAAGGCTGGTGGCAGGGCAATGAACCCGACCCCGACTGGCTGGACGAAGAAAAACCCGACAACAGCATCTACGTATATAAGTCGAATGTCGACAACTATACTCCCGACGGTTACGACCCCAGCGTGGCTCCATATGCCCCCTATGGTGTAGGCGTAATACTCGGTCTGCTCGACTGTCCTCCTTACGCAGTGGTCAAGTTCGCACCATATCAAGACTATCTGATTAACTCTACCGGAGCTACCGACATACCTCTGATGCGTACCGAAGAGATGGAGCTCATCATTGCCGAATGCCAGGCCCACACCGACTGGCAGACAGCCAAGACTACTGTGGAGAACTTCGTCAACACCTACCGCTGGACAGGCGACACCCCCTATGTATGCCCGGCCACATCGCAGGATGAAATGCTCGACGAGGTATGGTTCCAGCGCCGTATAGAGCTCTGGGGCGAGGGATTCAGCTACACCGACTGTCTCCGCCTGCAGAAAGGTATCGACCGCCGTGGCGGAGGATTCCCCGCCGAGGCCGTATTCAACATCGCGGCCAACGCTCCCATCCTCCTCTTCCCGATTCCCAACGCCGAGATGGAAGGCAACCATGCGATTACCGCAGCCAACCAGAATCCTTCGGGTGAAGTGATGGCCATCGTAGGCGCCGACGCCGAGGCCGACCCCTACTGGTACAAAGCTCGCAACTGATAATAAGACCGACTTAATACTCACCGGAGCGCCGTGTCATCCCGCATGACACGGCGCTCCCTGTATATAGCTTACAGGGGGGTATTGGCAGATGTACGAGTCATCGGGACATCATCATGTTTATGCCCGGCGTAGCCCGGCGACACGTCGCACTTCGGCTACTCTGAAAACTTTTTCGTAACTTTGCCGCCCTACACCCCTATCTTACTGAAACAATATGAAAATCGGTATAATCGTGGCAATGGGCAAGGAACTCGACCTGTTGCTCCCCCACATTGAAGGACACTCACAGACAGTGCTCCCCTCGGGCCAGACCCTCCACACCGGCACCATGGCCGGCGGACGCCATAGCGTGGCCGCCATGCAGAGCGGCATCGGAAAGGTCAATGCCGCCCTGGGCACCGCGGCCCTCGTCGACGCGTTCGGCCCCGAGCTCGTGATAAACACAGGTGTGGCCGGAGGCACCGGCTCCGACGCCAGAGTTATGGATGTGGTGGTGGGCGACCGTGTGGCCTACCACGACGTGTGGTGCGGACCCTGCGCCGAACGCGGACAGATACAGGGTATGCCCCGCTTTTTTGAAGGCGCCCCCGCTGTGCTCGGGCTTGAAGTTCTCGACAGCATAAGCCGCCTGCACCGCGGACTGATTGCCAGCGGCGACCAGTTTGTCGACAATGCCGCCGACCTGGCGAAAATTACCGCGCTATACCCCGACGTGAAGGCCGTCGACATGGAGAGCGCCGCCATGGCCCACACATGCCATAGCAAGGGTGTGCCCTTCGCCAGCATACGCGTGGTAAGCGACACCCCCGGCAAGGAGGAGGACAACACGGGCCAGTATCTCGACTTCTGGACCGACGCTCCCAAAGCCACATTCGCCACTCTGCAGACCCTCGTCAACGCATTGTAATATGAATAAGATTCCAAGTTTTACCGTCAATCATCTCACCCTGCGCAGAGGCATATATCTGTCGCGCCGCGATATGAGCCCCTCGGGCGATGCAATCACCACCTTCGACATCCGTATGACCGAGCCCAACCGCGAGCCGGCCATCGACGGAGCCGCTCTCCACGCCATCGAGCATCTCGCAGCCACATATCTGCGCAACAGCCCCTGGCAGTCCGACATTGTATACTGGGGCCCGATGGGATGCCGCACAGGCAACTACCTCGTGCTGCTCGGCGACCATACCCCGGCAGAAGTAAAAGAGATGATGCGTGCCACGATGGAGTTTATCGCCGGATTCGACGGAGAGATACCGGGTGCCACTCCGCGCGACTGCGGCAACTACTCTTACATGAATCTCGACGAGGCTCGCCGCCAGGCACGCCGCTTTCTCGACGAGGTAATCCACGACCCGCAGATGCCGACAGAGTATCCCGAATGAAGGACATAAAAGCCATACGGGGCCGATATTACATCCACGGACTGATACAGGAGGGGGAGCATGAGCACCAGGACTTCAAATTTGCCATCACCGACGCCCCCAAGATAGCCCACTCCATCAGCGCCTTCGCCAACAACGACGGAGGGCATCTGCTCATAGGCGTACGCGACAACGGCTCAGTGGCCGGAGTGCGCTCCGACGAGGATATCTACATGATAGAGCAGGCGGCCCTGATGTATTGCCGCCCGGCACAGAAGGTGGAAATAACCGCATTTGCCGTGGAGGCAGGAGCGATAGTGGTGCGTGCCCGGATACCCAAGGCTGAAAAACGTCCGGTCTACGCCCGCGACACCGACGGCTCATGGCGCGCCTACTTCAGGGTAAAGGATGAGAATATAGTAGCGCATCCGGTGATGCTCGCCGCATGGGAGCGGATGGCGCGCGGAGGCGACACCCTCTTCGCCCTGTCGCAGGCCGAGACGGCTCTGCTCACATATCTCGACGAATGGGGCATGACCACCGTCGACCGCTACATGACCGGCGCCCACATATCCCGCGCCACGGCCACAGATATCGTGGCCCGGCTGTATGCAATGGGCATAATCGATTTCTCGTATACAGGAAGCGAATTTGTAATCGTGCGAAAATAAGAGGTTGCTCTGAATCCTGGTGCTCAAGCAAAAAAGAAGTCCACGGCAAGACATCGCGACTCTCCGTGGACGTATAACTAACTTCGTATAATTATCCGTTAGCAAAGTTACGCACATCCTCCGTCGTGTGCCATACCATATTTTAGTGATTTTTCGTCCCGTATCCCTTGAGCCTGTCATCATAAATGATTACATACACCATACGGGTATGCCCGCAGGAGTGCCTTTACGCGACTGCGACGGTATCCAAAAACAGGCCATATTTTGCATTATTGTTGTTTTTGATTAACTTTGCGCAGTAACAGGCACTTTGATGTGTAATAATTGGAGATAAGCGTCCGTGTACCGGACAATCAGAATCGAAACAAAGTGCGATATTATTAAAAGAAAAGTAGCCATGACGACCGGTGTGACGGCCGATTGTGGCTGAGATACAATTAAGCCAAAATGAACCGTTTCAGCTATCGTAATCCCTTAGCATGGGTGGCATTTGTAATTGCCATTCTTACCGGTTGCAACACACCGAAAAATGTGACATATTTTCAAGATGCAAGTGCTCAATCTCACATGCAACGACGTGAACGTACAGCGCGCCGAGGACTTCATCAACACTCTGATATCGGCCTACAACGAGGACTGGGTACGCGACAAAAACCAGATAGCCACAGCGACATCACAGTTCATCAACGACCGCCTTGCCGTAATCGAGCAGGAACTCGGCCATGTCGACTCCGACATATCATCCTACAAATCCGAGCATCTGATTCCCGACCTCGCGCTGGTAAGCCAGATATACCTCGACCAGAGCCATGAAGCAGCCAACCAGGTGCTTGAGCTGAACAACCAGCTCTACATGGCGCGCTATATACGCACATTCCTTGCCGACGAGCGCAACAAAGGACAGTTGCTGCCCGCCAACTCAGGCCTCGGCAACTCAACGGTCGAGAAGCAGATAGCCGACTACAATACACTGATGCTGGAGCGCAACTCCCTGGCCTCAAACTCCTCGGAAAGCAACCCGCTCGTGGTCGACCGCGACAACTCGCTTGAGGCCTCGCGCAATGCCATAATATCATCTATTGACAATCAGATAAACGCACTCAATGCCCAGGTGCGCGCATTCCGCGGAAGCGAGTCGAAGAGCCGCAACCAGATTGCCTCCAACCCACAGCAGGCAAAATACCTGCTTTCGGTCGAGCGACAGCAGAAAGTAAAGGAGGCTCTCTATCTGTTCCTGCTTCAGAAGCGTGAAGAAAACGAGTTGTCGCAGGCATTCACCGCCTACAACACCCGCATCATCACTCCTCCTATGGGGCCCGTAGGACCCACATCGCCCGTGCGCCGCAACATACTCCTGATTGCCTTTGTGGCCGGCCTGGCCATACCCGCCGGGATACTCTTCACGATGGAAAGCCTCAACACCAAGGTGCGCGTGCGAAAAGATATAGAGAATATCACCGCACCATTCCTCGGCGAGCTCCCCATGTCGGGCAAAGTAAAGAAGAAAGGTATACGCGCCCGTCTGCTCTCCATGATTGGAATCAAGCCTAAGGCAGGCGATGTGGAGAGATATGAGATACTTGTAAAGGAAGGCTCGCGCAACATCGTCAACGAGGCATTCCGCGTGATACGCTCCAACCTCGAATTCATCATCGGAAAGAACACCGACCACAAGGTAATAATGCTTACATCAATGAATCCGGGCTCGGGGAAGACATTCATAACCTCCAACCTCGCCGCATCATTCGCCATAAAGGGGAAGAAGGTATGCATAGTCGATCTTGACCTTCGGAAGACCACGATAAGCAAATATGTGGGCTCACCAAGAGCAGGTGTCTCGGGGTATCTCAACGGAGAGATTGCCGACTGGCACAAGATACTCATGCCTGTAGGCAAGACCCACAACCTGTCGATGCTGCCGGGCGGAAGCATACCTCCCAACCCCTCCGAACTGTTGTACTCGCCCAATATGAGCCGCCTTATCGACGAGTTGCGCAAGGAGTTCGACCTGGTGTTCATCGACTGTCCGCCTACCGACATGGTCGCCGACACGAGCATCATCACCCCGATGGCCGACCTTACGATATTCGTAATGCGCTCAGGTGTGCTTGACCGCCGTCTTGTGCCCGCTATCCAGGGATTCTATACCGACAAGAAGTTCAACAACATGACCATCCTGCTCAACGGCATACCCTCAAAAGTAAACGGATACGGCTATGGATACGGTTACGGGTATGGTTACGGATACGGCTACGGGTACGGACATGGAAAAGAGGATGCATGACCGCGCCTTACAGCATGACACAATTCACCGACATAACACCGACACACATATATGTGGCCATTCTCACCATCTACAACCACTCTTGCCTGCTCGGGGCTGCTTGAGGGAGCTACCGACTGGCACTCCCACATACTCCCCGGAGTCGACGACGGAATAAAGACCATCGACGAGACCTTCGACACCCTCCGCACGATGAAAGAGGCGGGAGTGGCGAGGGTATATCTCACTCCGCATATCATGGAGGATGTGCCCAACACTCCATGCGCTCTCCGTCAGCACTTCGAACGGTTGTGTGAGTCCACGGCCGACGTCGCCGACATGCCCGAACTTGCCCTTGGCGCTGAAAACATGCTTGACACCGTATTCTCTGGCCGGCTAACGGAACGCGACTTAATCCCCATATCCGCCCGTACCCCCGGACATGCCGACACTCTGCTCGTGGAGACATCCTTCGCCAACCCGCCCATGGGGCTGTATGAAATACTCTCCGACACCTTAAAGGCCGGCTACTTTCCGATGCTCGCCCACCCCGAGCGCTATCTGTATATGTCGGAATCCGACTATACAAGGCTCAGGAGAGAGGGTGTAATGCTCCAACTCAATCTCCCGTCAATAGCCGGATTCTACGGACCGCAGGTAAAGCAACGCGCCATCCATCTGCTGAAAAAGGGCATGTACGACTTCACCGGCAGCGACACGCACTCACTGAAATGGTACCGCCGGCTGCTTGAGGCACCCATACCGCGCTCGCTCGTAAAGCACCTCGCGCCCATAATGAGCCCCCGATAGCATGTATCCCCGGAAAACGCATCAACGGCCCGACAGCGAATCGCTGTCGGGCCGTTGACGTATCGTTGAGAATCTGTATCAGTCGATAATATCGAAGCCAGTGTACTTGCGCAGACACTCGGGCACGATGATTCCTTCGGGGGTCTGGTTGTTCTCAAGCAGCGCGGCCATGATACGCGGCAGGGCGAGAGCCGAACCGTTGAGAGTGTGGCACAGGCGGGTCTTCTTATCGTCGCCACGGTAGCGGCACTTCAGGCGATTGGCCTGGTAGGTCTCGAAGTTGGATACCGACGATACCTCGAGCCAGCGCTTCTGGGCAGCCGAATACACCTCGAAGTCAAATGTGATGGCCGAGGTAAACGACATGTCGCCCCCGCAGAGGCGGAGTATATGCCAGGGGAGACCGAGCTTCTCAAGCAGACCCTGCACGTGGGCTTTCATCTCCTCAAGAGCGGCATATGAATCCTCGGGCTTCTCGATGCGCACGATTTCCACCTTGTCAAACTGATGCAGGCGGTTGAGACCGCGCACATCCTTGCCGTAGCTGCCTGCCTCGCGGCGCCAGCATGCCGAGAAAGCGCAGTTCTTTACCGGGAGCTTGTCGGCGGGGAGTATCACGTCGCGATAGAGGTTGGTCACAGGCACTTCAGCCGTAGGAATAAGGTAGAGATTATCTTCGTTGACGTAGTACATCTGGCCCTCCTTGTCGGGGAGCTGTCCAGTACCGTAGCCTGAAGCCTCGTTTACTACAAACGGGGGTTCCACCTCGAGATATCCGGCCTTGCCTGCCTCGTCGAGGAAGAACTGTATGAGGGCACGCTGCAGACGCGCTCCCTTGCCGAGATATACCGGGAAACCGGCGCCGGTAATCTTCACACCGAGGTCGAAGTCGATTATGTTGTACTTCTTGGCCAGATCCCAGTGGGGCATAGCGTCGGCGGGGAGTTCGGGGATTACTCCACCGGTGGCCTCCACCACATTGTCGTCGGCGGTCTTACCTTCGGGCACCATGTCGCAAGGCACGTTGGGCACTGTAAGCAGTATATCGCGGATACGTGTCTCGGTGCGTGCGAGCTCGTCGGCGATGGCCTTCTGCTCGTCCTTGAGAACGGCAACGGCTTTCTTGGCCTCCTCGGCCTCATCCTTCTTGCCGGCCTTCATGAGCTGACCGATAGATGCGGCGAGGCGGTTGAGCTCGGCCGCCTTGGTATCATTGCTGAGCTGCGACTGACGACGCATGGTGTCGAGCTCGAGTATTTCGTTGATGGCGGCTGTGCCGTCGAAACCCTTTACCGCGAGACGGGCTATAATACGCTCGGGGGCTTCCTTAATCTGTTGTATTGTAAGCATGATGTGTGGTTTTTACGAATGCGGGTATGTGAGTATCGGCGAGGGAGAATCTCAGGCGAGAAGTTCCTTTACCTTGGCCGAGATGGCGCGGCCGTCGGCACGTCCGGCGAGAGCCTTCGAAGCCACGCCCATTACTTTGCCCATCTCCTTGGCCGATGTGGCGCCGGTCTGCTCGATTATTTTCTTGAGCTCGGCGGTGAGTTCTTCGTCGGAGAGCTGCTTCGGCAGATATTCCTCTATCACGGCAGCCTGAGCCAACTCCTCCTGAGCCAGCTCGGGGCGGCTTTGCTGAGTGTAGATTTCGGCGCTCTCCTTGCGCTGCTTCACCATCTTTACGAGCACCTTTGTAGCGGTCTCGTCGGTCAGGGTGCCGTCGGAACCCTTGGCTGTCTTTGCCTCAAGGAATTCCTTCTTAATACCGCGCAGAGCCTCAAGGCGCGCATGGTCGCGCGCAAGCATCGCCGACTTTATGTCAGCATTGACTTTCTCAAACAAGTCCATAGTGAAATGTATATATTTTTGACCTACAAATTTACTCACATTTCCTGTAAATACCGTCATAAGGCTGTTTAAAATCTCAGTTTTTTTATGTAGGTTTGCAGTATGCAACCTATATTTCTTATCGGATACATGGGGAGCGGCAAGTCGACCGTAGGGTGCCATCTTGCCGCCATCACCGGTCTGCGGTTTATCGATCTCGACAACTATATCGAGAGCCGCTACCATGCCACAGTGCGCGAACTGTTCGACCGCCACGGAGAGGAGGGATTCCGCCTGCGCGAGCAGGCCATGCTTCATGAGGCAGGCGAGTTTGAGGATGTGATAATAGCCTGCGGAGGAGGCACTCCATGCTTTTTCGACAATATGGAGTGGATGAACGCCCACGGCACCACCGTGCTGCTCGACGTAGACATCGACCGTCTGCACGAGCGTCTGCTGCGCGGACGCCACAAGCGCCCTCTGATAGCCTCGAAGAGCGACGACGAGCTGCGCCGGTTCATCGTCGAAGCCCTGGCCGCGCGCATGCCACACTACGAGAAAGCCGACCGGCGGTTCAAGGCCGACCGTCTCGACAACGAACAGGAGAAGGCCGTCACAGCGCGCCGCTTCGCCGAATTCCTTCAACTCCCTACCATAACAGACAGCCATGACTGACCCTTCGGAATATTTCACCCCCGACCCACAGCCCGCAGCCTCGGCCACAATGCGGCGCCGGCTGTCGATAGGCCTCCCCGCCACAGCAGGAGACCGCGAAAAGCGCTTTTCTCTCACCCCGGAGGCTGTAGGGGTGCTCACCGACCGCGGATATGAGGTGAGAATCGAATCGGGGGCCTCCGCCACCATACACTACGCCGACAACGACTACATGCGCCAGGGAGCGTGTGTGACATCGCGCGGCGAATCCCTTCAGGCCGATATAGTAATAACCCTCGGGGCATTGTCTCCGGCCGACCTGCGAGCCATGAAGCGCGGCGCGATGCTGCTCACCATGCTGTCGAGCGTGACATCGGATTGCGACATCCTGCGCGAGCTTATGAGGCGCAACATCGTGGCCCTCGCCATCGACCTCATCGGTGACCCCGAAGGGCACACCCCGTTTGCCGACATTCTCAACGAAATCAATGGCCGAGCTGCGATAGCGATAGCCTCGTCGATGCTTGCGTCGCCCGACCATGGCAAGGGGATACTGCTCGGTGGAGTGGCCGGCATAATACCCTGCGAGGTGCTGATACTGGGCGCGGGCATAGCGGGACGCGCCGCCGCCGCGTCGGCCCTGGGTCTGGGCGCCTCGGTAAGGATGCTCGACAATGATGTGTACCGCCTGCGTCGCGCTGCCGAGCTGCCGGGATGCTGTGTGGCCACATCGGTGATGCATCCACGGGTGCTTGAGAACGCACTGCGCACAGCCGACGTGATTATAAACACTCCGATGGATCGGCCCTGCACCATCGACTCCCACCAGGTCGACCTCATGAAGCGTGGGGTAATCATAATGAATCTCGCCCGGAGCGAGGACGGCCCTCTGAGCCACGCCATACCGGAAATCGACATCACAGCCACCGACACGCTGCGGGCCGTGCCACGCGGAACACGCGTATGCTATACCGGACCGGGTAATGCCGTGCCACGTACGGCAGCTATGGCACTCAGCAACACGTTCCTGTGGCTGCTGAGAGATATCATCGGATGTGACGGCGCCGTCAACACTGTGAAGATGCTCCCCGGAGTGCAGCGGGCCGTTGTCACCTTCCTCGGCAAGCCTGTCAACCGTCGGGCCGCGGAGAAAGCCGGCATGCGGGCCATCGACATAACCCTGCTGCTGAGTTGCAGCTGACCTTCAACGACCCGAGTGATGACACGACATGACAATAACCGGTAATAAGACAAACCTATGGCAAGAAAATTTTATGTAGTATGGGAAGGCCGTGCACCGGGCATCTACGACTCCTGGGAGGAGGCGCAGGCGCAGGTCGAGGGATTTCCCGGGGCAAAATACAAGAGCTTTACGTCGCAGACCGCCGCCACCGAGGCATTTCGCAACGACGGGGGCGACGAGCTCTACGCCCTGCGGGCCATGGCCGCACACCGCCAGCCCGAGATTATCAACTATGAGGCGTTCCCCGAGATACGTCTCGACGCCATCGCGGTCGACGCCGCATGTGCCGGCAATCCGGGCGTGATGGAGTACCGTGGAGTAGTGGTAGGCACCGGCGAGGAGCTGTTCCACTATGGCCCGGTGGCCGACGGCACCAACAATGTAGGCGAATTCCTGGCCCTGGTCCACGCCCTGGCCCTCTGCGAGCAGAAGGGATGGGTGCGCACCATCTACTCCGACAGCCGTACGGCCCAGGCATGGCTGCGCAACCGCAAGACTCGCACTTCGCTCGCCCCTACCCCACGCAATGCCGCCCTGCTCGCCACCCTGCAGCGCGCCGAGCGCTGGGTGCAGACCCACACTTCGCGTTGCACCGTGGTAAAGTGGGACACCGAAAAGTGGGGAGAAATCCCCGCCGACTTCGGCCGCAAGTGATACACTCCGGCCCGAGGGGTCGCCGGTGAAAAATATACCTCGTTGAATATCCGTTTACTTTATATGCCCCAACACAGTATCATCATCTACAGTTTGTTGCTCCTTTTTGCCATGGCCTGCTCCACATCGGGCCGTGTCGACACCATGCTGCTTGAGGCCGAGAGTCTGATGATGGAACATCCCGACTCGGCTCTCGACATTCTCGACAGCATAAGCCCCACGGAATTAGGCTCCGACCGTCAGCGCGCTGACTATGCCTTGCTGCTGACGCAGGCGCGCGACAAGAATTTCCGGTTTGAGACCGACGACTCGCTCATATCGACCTCCGTAGCCTACTTCGACGAGCATCCCGAGCCGAGGAAGCGCACGCTCGCCCATATGTACCGAGGCATACTCAATCTCTATCGCGGCAACCTCACCGTGGCCATAAAGGAGGCGCTCACGGCTCTCGACCTCGCCGACCGACTTAATGATGACTATATTTTCGCCAAGACCCACGAGCTTATCGCCGATATATACGTGGCTGCATACAACTTCGACAAGGCAATAACCCACCGACGCCTTGCCGCCGACTACTACCTCCGCGCCGACAAGCCCCTCAACAACCAGTATGCACTCGTGGATTTGGCATCTGCATTCAACCGTATTGACAAACCAAACACCACAATTGCGATGCTGGACAGTCTTTCAATTGAAATAGCCGACTCAACTTTCCTTGGATTCTACCATGCGACATACATGAAGCCTCTGCTGAAACTGAAGCGGTACAATTCGGCGCGCCACCATTCCTCCCTCGCAGAGCAATTCTGGGGGAATGAAACAGCAGAGTTACAGAACCGACCTTACACATCATATATGTATACACTCCTAAACCGACTCGACAGCGCAAACTACTATCTACAATTGGAACGGAAATACAACCCCCGTTGGGATAACACGGAAGAGTATCATTGGGCCCAATCAACCCTACTTATTAAAAAACATGACTATGAGAATGCTGTGGCCGAACTTGAGAAGATGTGGACAATCCATGATAAAGACATAAAGGAGGTCCTTAAAAACAATGTGGCCTTTGCCGAAAGCGACTTCCATTACAATAAGTCGGTCGCCGAACATGAAAAAGCCGACAGATACCATGCCCTTACATTGCTGCTTATTGCGATAATAGTGTTAATATGTTTCGGTTTTTTCATCTTTTATCGTGAACGCATGAAACGTAAACGTCTTGAACTTGAAAACAAGATGCTGGAGGCTCGCGAACTCACATCTCGCCTTCTCTCTTTGGAAAATAATGCTGCGGCGCTAAAATCCATCGCTGCAGAGAAGGATATACGCCTGCGTGAGCAAACCATACTTGTAAACCAATTGTTCCGGGATAGATATAAGGTTTTGAACAATTTAAGCAACGAATATTTTGAAAAGCGCGATTCCGATGCTACGCGCCTAACCATAATAAAGGATGTTGAAAACGAAATTGCCAAAATCAAACACGACGACTATCTCGATCAACTAAAGGAAATTGTAGATCAATGCCGCGACAATATTCTCACGCGCATGCAGGAACAGATGCCACGATTCAAGGAAAATGATATCACTTTCTGCGCTCTCATACTCGCAGGATTTTCGCCTCGCGCGATATGCCTGATTATGGATATGAAGCATGGCAATTATTACAACAAATGGACGCGCCTAAGAGCACGCATTGCTGATTCTGCCGCCCCCGACAAAGAGTTTTTCCTCACCGCATTAAACAACAAGCTATAAATCAGCACCTTACCCCCCCCCCTAGCTCGAATATGTATATAATCGGTTGATTTTCAACAAATTATACAAGCAGTTGGCGGTGATAAAAACATCGAGTTTTTATCACCGCCAACTGCTTGTATATAAACTTATTACATAGACATCTTTTATAAAGTGATAAATATTTCCGAGATTAAAAATAGTATATTCCCGCATACCTATCTCTAACTTTGTGGTGACACAAAACCTATTCATCACACAAATAAAACATCAATGAAACTTAAAATTTTACTTTCACTCGTGCTCCTCTTTTCGGCATCGACAATGATATTTGCCGAGGAGCACAAGCCTCCGGATAGCAAACATGTTGAACTCGATTATTTACGTAAGCGTCCGAAGGACACTACTCCGGAAGAAGTCAATGCGACATGCTACTACATCAACGGCAATCTTCACATTGAGTTCATCACACCTGAAGGCAAAGCCACCGCTACAATCACACACATGGATAACGGCGACGCCATCTCCCGTACATTCCTGACATTCTCTCCCACCACAATCACCATAGGTACAGCCCCAGGCATCTATGAAATCTTAATCGATACCACCTCCGGCGGCAAATACCTTGGCTACCTTACTCTTGAATAACATCGTTAATTTAATTCAATATTTTACTCAATTATGCTAAACAAAAAAACACTTATCACGCTGATAGCATCAGTCTGTGTTATCCTTCCTGTAGGATGTACATCACAAAATGAAATAGACGAAACAATCAATCCGATTGTAGAAAATACTGCTACCGGAGATGACATTATGTTTCTAAAGACAAATCCTACGACCATAACAAAATCCGACATAACAGCTGTATCAGATGAATTCAGAGACATTTTAGAGACTAAAAATAGTCTTCTTAGCCGTTCTGCAAATGAGTTGGAAGTTTATCATTTCGAAGACGCCACAGCTAAACGAGATGCATATGCTATTGCAAATCCTACATTTCCCAATTCTTGTATCATTGAATGCCAAAGTACCGAATCTAATGCATCGGTAATAATATCATTTGAACAAGTTTCTGACAATGAATTCATTGCACTTGATGAAGAGGGGAAAGTAATGCGATCATTTGTTTACGACCCTGAAACTCAAATCCTCTGGACCTCCAATGATCCAGAACGACAATTCTCTAAACAGGATCAATTCTTATGCAATACAATGTTTACCTCTTTAAACGTTTTAATTTGTGGCTCTCTATCGGTTACAACTTTAGGCGGCTCCCTACTTGTGGGACTTGGATGTCAAGTAGCTGCATATTATGTATGTGATTAAAAAATATGTTATGCCCAATTACACGACATAATTGGGCATAACATATTTTTATTTTTTCTATCTTTACAATAATTCAATTTTAATTTTCATTATTACATGTACAAATATAAATTCAGTTATCTTGGCTACGTTGCAATTAACTGGGTGCTGACAGTAGCGCTTCTGACAATGCGGGGGCTCGATACCGAGGCTGCCAAGGTGCAGGAGTGGCTTGAGGGCGCCATCATATTCTGGGGCGGAAGCATGGTGCTGTTTCTGTGGAGCAAGGTATTTGTAGCGGGCGATGATTACAAGGGTGTCGGCACACTGAATGCCCGTATCACTCGCGCTCTGACCTTTGCATTGGCCATCGCTGAAGCCGCGACGATTTATTATTCGATGTTCGGCCACGACGTGTTTTATTTGCCAGCTATGGCTCTGACATGCATATGGACGACAACATTCATCTATGCCGCCTGTTTCGGCAAGAAGTTCATATTAAGAACCTCTGCGACGTGACATGATGCGCAACAATATTGCGCAACGATTGAACGATACATTTCATACACCTAAATAATAAAGATTATGGAACACACCTTAAAAGACACATTAAAATACGCCTTCATCGGGGCTACTACCATGGGAGGCGCTTGCTATATTATGCTGTTTATCGGGATGTATGTAATCCATGGAAGAGTATTTACCGGGCTCGATGAGCCATCGTATTTCTATCCGCTATACATACTTTGGGTATGTATGGGAGGATATGCAGGAGTATGTTTTCGCAAACAGTATCTAACTCATATAATGGTCTTTATAAATGAGCATAAGGATTTGCCACACTCCACAGCAAAGAAATTTGCCAAAGAGAGTTTTAAGATACTATATGCCAAACAATTATTTCCGGTAGTTGCATGGTTTCCATTGGCATATTACTCCTTTGAAAGAGCGCTTCCAGATTCAATAGGCGATATTATATTCATCATCGCAATCGAACTGATTGCATTTAAGCTCTACCGGATAAAGAACAGATAAGCTGTCAGTAGACCATACTATATCATACACAAATCTAATGTTTTTCAGCATTTTTGCATAATATTTGCAGATATTTACCTATCTTTATGGAAATTTATCGCCATACGGTAGGGATTGCATGTAATTCAACATCCTCCGGCTACGTTGGTGGCAAATACATAGTAAGTAATAGAAATATTTCGCACAACCCATTAACAAATTTTACTTTTGATGAAGAAATCGATAATGTATTCAATAATCTATTTCGTGAGTCTGGCATGCTTGTCGTGGCTAATAGTCGAAGACTTCAAGTCTGATAATATAAGAAGGATAATAATATCATCGGCATCAATTATTATTGGCACCATCGCCTATATCCAATTGATGATGAAATGCAGGAAATGTTAAATCATCATATTATCCCTTATATATGCGAAACTATAAATTCAGCTTTCTTGGATACTTCGCCCTGAATGTGGCGCTTGTAATTGCTCTTTTGGTGATACGCGGACTTGATGTCGACGCCCCCGGTCTTCTCGGTATAATTGAACACAGTATCGTATTTTGGGGCGTCAGTATGGTATTGTTTCTGTGGAGCAAGGTGTTTAAAGTCACTGACGACTATACCGGTGTGGGCACTCTCAACGGCCATACCACCATATCGTTGGCGCTGGTGTTGGCGTTGGTCGAGTTTATGGCGGTGTATTATTCTATGTTCGGCCATGAGGCGCTCTATCATCCTACTATTGTTGGGCTTTGTGTATGGGTAGCATGCTTTTTGTCTTCAGTGTTTTACAGCAAGAATCTTATCAGCCGGCGTAAGGAGCACGCTTGATTGCGTGTCGCCGGGCTACGCCGGGCACGACGTGAGAATGGGAATTCCCCACCCTACGAACCGCTATGGCGGCTCTTGGGTGGGGCTAACGTTGTTGACGCCCCCAAAGGGGCTATGCGCTACGCGGGAGTTGCGGATGTGGGCAATTTGAATTGTGATGATATGTTTTGGCTGCGTTGGCATGCCGCGCGTTAGCGCATAGCCGCGCTTAGCGGCGTCCACAACGTTAGCCTATGGTAAGAGCCGCGCTTAGCGGTTCGCAACCATAGGTGGCTTAGCGGTTTTTGGGGAATGCCTGGCGTAGCCCGGCGACAAAACACCAACCATGCCATCCATAAAAACGACAACCCATGGCGACAACACACCACCCCATGCTCCGCCACAAAACATGCCGCAAATTAATTCGATATTGTCGGCCGGCGACGAATGCCGCGGGGTATGCGCTGAAAACGACGTCACCCATGATGCGTCGTGACGCATCATGGGTGACGTATGTATCAAATGGCGCGGCTACAGCGCCAATCAATAGGCAAACATGGGGTAGCCTTCCATCACGGAATTGACCTTCTCGCGCACTGCGGCAATCATCTTGGGGTCGTCGTGGTGGGTGAGCACGGTGTCAATCATCTCGACGATGTCGCCCATGAGGTCTTCCTTTGCGCCGCGTGTTGTGATGGCGGGGGTGCCGAGGCGGATACCGGATGTCTGGAAGGGTGAGCGGCTGTCGAATGGCACCATATTCTTGTTGGCGGTGATGTCGGCCTCTACGAGCACCTTCTCGGCCACCTTGCCGGTGAGGTCGGGGAACTTGGTGCGGAGGTCGACGAGCATGCAGTGGTTGTCGGTGCCGCCGGAGATAATCTTGTAGCCCTTGTCGATAAGGCCCTGGGCCATGACTGCGGCGTTTTTCTTCACCTGGGCCTGATAGTCGCGGTAGCTGGGCTGGAGAGCCTCGCCGAATGCCACAGCCTTGGCAGCGATGACATGTTCAAGCGGGCCGCCCTGCACACCGGGGAACACTGCGGAGTCGAGCAGAGCCGACATCTTGCGCACCTCGCCCTTGGGATTGGTCTTGCCCCAGGGATTCTCGAAATCCTTGCCGAGGAGGATGATGCCGCCGCGCGGGCCGCGGAGGGTCTTGTGGGTGGTAGAGGTGACGATGTGGGCATACTTCAGCGGATTGTCGAGCAGACCGGCGGCGATAAGTCCGGCGGGATGAGCCATGTCGACCATGAAGATGGCACCGATTTCGTCGGCCAGACGGCGCATGCGGGCATAGTCCCATTCGCGGCTGTAGGCGCTGGCACCACCGATGATGAGCTTCGGACGCTCGCGGCGTGCTACCTCCTCCATCTGTTCGTAGTCGACGAGGCCGGTATCTTCCTTAACGTTGTACTCAAGCGCCTGGAACATAAGGCCGGAGAAGTTGACGGGGCTTCCGTGGGAGAGGTGACCTCCATGCGAAAGGTTGAGGCCGAGGAACTTGTCGCCCGGCTTGAGGCATGCCATAAACACAGCCATGTTGGCCTGTGCTCCGGAGTGTGGCTGCACGTTGGCATATTCAGCGCCGAATATGCGCTTGATGCGGTCGATTGCGATGCTTTCAGCCTCGTCTACCACCTGGCATCCGCCATAGTAGCGGTGGCCGGGATAGCCCTCGGCATATTTGTTGGTAAGGCATGAGCCCATGGCCTGCATTACCTGGTCGCTGACAAAATTTTCAGAAGCAATCAGCTCGATGCCATGACGCTGGCGCTGGTGTTCGCGCTCAATGATGTCGAAGATGGCGTTGTCTCTTTCCATTTACGTTTATTGATGAATTTATTGTTTGATGAAATCTTTTTTGAATCTGAGTACTCGGAGAACTCAGAGTACTCGGAGTTCTCTGAGGGCTCCGAGCTTTCGGAGGCTCGGAGAGCTATCTCTTTTTCTGTCCCTTGACCGACCATCCGAAGCGTCCGAGGCAGCGGCCCAGCTCATAGTATCCGCCGTGGCTGTAGGCCATGAGGCCGGCCCGGGCAAGATCGAATGCTCCGGTGTCTGGGTCGATAAAGCGGTCGTCGGCAATCACTCCCGCCACATCGGCGATAAACATGTCGTGGCTGCCAAGTTCCATGACGTCGCGCACACGGCATTCGATGCTGAGCGGCGACTCTTCGATATAGGGGCATCGCACACTGACACCCTCTACGGGAGTCAGACCTGTCTCGGCCCACTTGTCGTAGTCGGCTCCGGAGCGTACTCCGGCCCAGTCGGTAGCGCGTGCCATGTCGGCTGTGGTAAGGTTGATGGTAAACTCCATCTCCTCCTTTATTATAGGATAGCTGTGGCGCGAGCGGCGCACAGATATATAGCACATCGGAGGCTCCGAGCATATGGTGCCTGTCCATGCCACGGTAAGCATGTTGTAGCGCTCCGGGGTATTGCCGCAGGTAACGAGAGCCGCAGGCACGGGATAAATCATGTTGCCCGGTTTCCAGACTTGCTTCATGAGGCCGATTATTTGATGTGGGCGTGGGAGGCGGCCACAGAGTGTCCGCAGTAGTAGCAGCGTATCACACGGTGGGCGGGATCGACGAGGTCGAAGCGTGTGCGCATCGGCTCGTTGTTGGTGATACACTTGGGATTATCGCACTTCACTATGCCCATTACGGTCGACGGTAGCTCGACATGGTATTTCTCTACCACCTCGAAGTCGCGTATGATATTTATTTTTGCCGTTGGGGCAATCAGGGCTATGCGGTTGAGCACATCCTCGGGAAAGAATGTGTCGGCCACCTTGATAATGCCTTTGGTGCCGAGCTTCTTTGAGTCGAGATTGTTGCCGATGGTCACATGCTTGTCAAGACGCTCTATGCCGAGGATTCTCACAGCCTCGAAGAGCACCGACGATGGTATACGGTCGATTACCGTGCCGTTGCGCAGAGCGGCTACGGCGAGTTCTTTTTTTGATGACATGGTGTGGTTCCGTATAGTGGTGGTTAATCTTCTTCAGGGATATCCATACCGAGGGCGCGGCAGATGATGGCCTGACGGGCAAACAGGCCGTTCTTTGCCTGCTGGAAGTAGTAGGCCTTGGGGCTGTCGTCGACATCCTGGTCGATTTCGTTGACGCGCGGCAGTGGATGTAGCACACGCAGATTCTCTTTGGAGCCTTCGAGCATGGCGGCGTTGAGATTGTAGAGATTTTTTACTTTCTCATACTCCATTATGTCGGTAAAGCGCTCGCGCTGCACGCGAGTCATGTATATTATGTCGCTTGAGTCGATTATCTCATTGGAGAAGTCGGTGCTCTCATTGTAGCGTATCCCCTTGTCGGTGCAGAACTGACGGTATTCCGGGGGCATCTGCAGCTCCTTGCATGCCACAAAATTGAATGTCGGGTTGAAATACTGCATGGCCTCGAGAAGAGAGTGCACGGTGCGTCCGTACTTGAGGTCGCCGACCAGCGTTATGGTAAGGTCGTCGATGCGCCCCTGTGTCTTGTATATTGAGTAGAGGTCGAGCATCGTCTGAGAAGGGTGCTGGTGGGCACCGTCGCCGGCATTGATAACGGGCACATCGGTAACCTCGGTGGCGTAGCGGGCCGCTCCCTCCAGATGGTGGCGCATGACAATGAGGTCGGCGTAGTTGCTCACCATCTTGATTGTATCCTTCAGGGTCTCACCCTTTGACGAGCTGGTAGTGGAAGCATCGGAGAATCCGATTACACGCCCTCCGAGGCGGTTTACGGCGGTTTCGAAACTTAGGCGCGTACGTGTCGACGGCTCAAAAAAGAGCGTCGCCACCACTTTGCCTTCAAGAATACGCTGGTTGGGGTGACTCTCGAAATAACGTGCCTGGCGCAAGAGACGCAGAATCTCCTCTTTAGTGATATCGGAGATGCTTACCAAACTGTTGGGATTCATAGTTGCAAGTGTTGGATTTTCCTCCCCGCAAATTTACTATAATCCATCGGCACTGCCAAATTTTCCACCATTCGGTTTGCGCCGGCTGTGATTCTTGTTTATTTTTTATTACTGTCCGCTAAACCATAAAAAGGCGAGTCCAACTTCCTGAACGGCAGAAGTTGGGCTTACTTTTTGTATTTGACAAGCCCCCTCAGCAGTTTTCAGGAACTTCGGGAGGCGATTCCGATGCTTCGGCGAGCATGATTTTCAGGTCTGCATCGGGCTGATTGAGGAACTTTTCGAGATTCAGGTAATACATCAGCACAATTCTGACGATTGTAGCCAGCCCGGAGAAGCTCCAACGTCTTTCGAGTTTGCTTTGAAGTACTGACAGCAGCAGATTTGCGATGAGTGTAACCCATATCTGGATTTTGATGGCGTTGGCGCTCTCGCCATAGAAGTATCTCAAGGGGAAGTTCTGTTTGATCTGCTTGAAAAGAGACTCTATCTGCCATCGGCGGCGGTATATCGCCACGATTGTCTCTGGCGGCATGTCGAAGTCGTTGGTCAGAAGCGATATGAGTTTTGGCTTCCCGTTCTTCTTGATGTCAACGTATGTAATTATTCTGGCGATGTGGTTTATGCCGTCTTTACGGAACACCACGACCTGTTCACGGTATTCCATCAGTCCCTGCGGGTTCTGATGCATACAGTCTACAAGTACCTCATAACTTAGGTTCTTCTTCATTTTGGTGACATATACAACGCCACGGTCCGTCAGTTCCTCGAATTTGGCATAATTGATATAGGCGCGGTCAAGAGCGACTATCTCGTTGTGGCTGTAATGGCTCGGAGCAAGCATGAAAGAGTCATTGGTCGCCGCCGAAGTGAACTGCACGTCGCAGGGGACGCCCTCGTTGGCATGTATTACCGAGTGTACCTTGATACCTCCCTTCTTCTTTCCGGTTTTGGGATGTCGGCCAACACCCTTGAAAATGGCGTTGGAGAACAATGTGATTGTAGTGGAATCGATAATCCTAAGCTGCTTTATCCACTCTTCCGTGCCGTTGCGTCTGCTGTCCGATGAAAGAATGTCTTTGTTGGCTGCATACAGGTCGCGATAGACATCCTCAAAGAACTTCTCTGACCGTCGGGCATTTGCATCCGACAGGGTGCTGCGCTTTGGTACAGTATCAATTCCGACATGGTGCAGTTTGCGAACCTCCGCTGTCATAGATGTCTCTATCTCACGCAATGAGTCGAAGCGCTGGATCACGGCATAGAGCATCGTAAGCAGATGCGTATAGCCGTCAAAGCTCTTTACATACTTCTCTCCGCCGTGTTTTCGGCTGAATTCAACAATTTTTTCACGATTGAGTGATTTTATCAGCTGTCCATATATCGGCTGTCCGAAGAAATTACTACTTTTACTCATGGTTATTCATGGATTGTTTGGCGACACCAAAATAACCATTTAGGGCTGACTCCTGCAATAGGTGTCAGCCCTAATTTTTCAATCGCTCAAAAAAAGTTTAGCGGACAGTAATATTTATTTTTGCGGAAACATATCATACGACATGGAAGGATACAGAGTAAAAGAATACAGAGTGCCGGTAAAGCGGTATGTGCGCACCCTCACCCTGCGCGACGACTCAGCACTGATAGCCGAATACCGTATGCGACACTCGCGTGGAGCTATATGGCAGGAGATACTCGACGGCATAAAGGCGGTGGGAATACTCGAAATGGAGATATACATCAGAGGCACTCTGCTGATAATGATACTTGAAGCGCCGGCCGACCTCGACCTTGACGCCGCCATGGAGCGTCTCGCCACACTTCCGCGCCAGCAGGAGTGGGAGGATTATATGGCCATATTCCAGCAGGCAGGCCCCGGAGCCACGTCGTCCGACAAATGGCAGCCGATGGAGCGAATGTTCCATCTGTACGACTGAAACACCGACGTTGATTTCGGAATATCTGTTAAAGATTTTCATAAGTGGGCGGGTTGTAGTAACTTTGCGCCGCATAGTATGCACTGCGTCCTCCGAAGCATATGATTGCTCTGCGGATAGCATCGCGGCATACGGCAAACCGATACAGAGATACAATTGGCACGCTCACATATTTACATCGGACTGTCTGTGATTGCCTGCGCATTGAGCGCAGTAGCTGCGTCGCGCCCTCAGCGTGCCGACGCATCGTTGCCTGTGCCACCGACTGTGGCCATGCCAGGCAGCCCGACCATACCCGACTCCGACGCAATAGCCGACATACTGAACACCCCGGTGCCGGATTCGACACTCGCAGTACCACTGCTGCAGCGCACTCTTATCAGCGACGTAGACTCCGACTCGCTCGCCGCAGCTGTGATGCCCGCCGGCATCGACACTCCGGCCCGCTCGCTGATACGCCGCGAGAAGGTCGACCTCGACAATGTGGTGAAATTCTCGGCAAAGGACTCCATGATAATGGAGGGTCGCAACTCGGCATATATGTATGGCGACGCCAAACTCGACTATGGCGACATGAAGCTCGAGGCCGAAAAGGTGTCGATGAACATGGCCAACAGCAATGTGTATGCCGTCGGTCTGCCCGACTCCACCGGCGAACTCATAGGCACCCCGGTATTCACCGACAAGAGCGGCGAGTATGAATCGGAGACCATGAGCTACAACTTCAAAAGCCAGCGCGGATTTATCACCAACGTAGTGACCGAGCAGGGCGAAGGATATCTCACCGGCGGACGTACAAAGAAGATGGAAAACGGAGAATACTTTCTGCAGAACGGACGCTACTCCACCTGCAACGACCACGACCATCCCCACTTCTATTTCCAGCTGACAAAAGCCAAGGTAAAGCCCAAGAGCAATATCGTGACCGGCCCGGCATATATGGTACTCGCCGGACTGCCGCTGCCGCTTGCGGTGCCCTTCGGCTACTTCCCGTTCTCCGAGAAATACTCATCCGGCATAATTTTCCCCACGTTCGGCGACGACTACAACCGCGGCTTCTATCTGAGCAACGGCGGATACTACTTCGCCATCAACGACAACATAGACCTGGCGCTTACAGGCGAGATATATACCAAAGGCTCATGGGGGCTCACGGCTCAGTCGAGCTATGTGAAGAGATACAAATACAACGGCTCGTTCAACATATCGTATCTCACCACGATATATGGCGAAAAAGGCAATCCAGACTACTCTAAGCAGACCAACTTCCAGGTGCTGTGGAACCACTCGCAGGACTCCAAGGCCAATCCCAACATGTCGCTGTCGGCATCGGTCAACTTTACCTCATCGGGCTACTCGCGCAACGACCTCAACAGCTACTACTCCCCCTCGTTCACCGAGAACACCAAGAGTTCGACGGTCAACATGACCTATCGTTTCCCCAACTCGAAATGGTCGCTGTCGACAACCGCCAACATAGCGCAGCGTACATCCGACTCCACGCTTACCGTATCGTTTCCCAACCTTACGGCCTCTATGTCGCAGATATACCCATTCAAGCGCAAGCGTGCGGTAGGCAAAGAGCGCTGGTACGAGAAAATCAAGCTGAGCTATAGCGGACAGTTCCAGAACTCGCTGACTGCCAAGCAGGATGTATTCTTCCAGAAGAGTCTCGTAAAGGACTGGCGCAACGGCGCCCGCCACTCGGTGCCCATATCCGCCACATTCAGCGTGTTCAAGTATCTCAACCTCACGCCCTCTCTGCAGATTAACGACCGAATGTACACCAACAAGGTACGCCGCCAGTGGGACCCCAATGCTTCGGCCGAAGTGTGCGACACGACCTACGGATTTTACAACGTGTGGGACTTCCAGGGCTCGCTCTCTCTCGACACAAAAATCTACGGCTTCTTCCAGCCTATGAAATTTCTCGGCGACAAGGTGAAGATGATACGCCACGTACTCACTCCCACTATCAGTTTCTCGGGAAATCCCGACTTCGGATCGCCATTCTTCGGATACTATGGCAAGTACCACTACATGAACTCGCAGGGAGAGATGGTCGAACGACAGTACTCGATGTTCCCCAACGCCGTGTTCGGTGTGCCAGGCACCGGACGGTCGGGTTCGGTGTCGCTGTCGCTCGCCAACAACCTCGAAATGAAAGTAAAGAGCGACGCCGACTCCACAGGCGAAAAGAAGATATCGCTTATCGAGAACTTCACCGTGTCGCAGAGCTACAACTTTGCAGCCGACTCGATGAACTGGAGTAATATCAACACCTCGCTGATGCTACGCCTGGTGAAGAACTTCAACCTCAACCTCAACGCCACCTGGGATGTCTACACCTACCAGCTGTCGCCGACCGGCACTCCCGTGCGCGTAAACGTTCCTCGCTGGAAAGTGGGAAAAGGGCTCGGACGTCTGTCGTCGACCGGCACCTCATTCTCCTACACATTCAACAACAATACCTTCAAGCGAGGAAAAGACAAAGACAAGAATAAAGACAAAAACCGTCGGCGTCGCGGCTCGGACGACGATGACTTCGATGAAGATTACGACGAAGAGGGCGACAACTTCGCCGGCAACAACGACCGCCGGCGTCGGCGCGGAAACGATGACGACAGCGTAGAGATGGGAGCCGACGGATATATGGACTGGAGTGTGCCCTGGAATCTTACATTCAACTATTCCGTCAACTACGGATACGGCACGTTCAACAAGAAAAAGATGGAATACGACGGGCGTATCACCCAGAACCTGTCGTTCTCAGGCAATATCCAGCCTACCAAAAACTGGAACTTCGGATTCTCGGCGTCGTACAATTTCGACACCCACAAGCTCGCCTACATGAACTGCAACATCTCGCGCGACCTTCACTGCTTCACGATGACAGCGAGCTTCGTTCCCGTAGGGCCATACAAAAGCTACAACTTCCATATATCGGTCAAGTCGTCGATGCTCTCCGACCTCAAGTACGACAAACGGTCGTCATACTCCAACGGCATCACATGGTATTGACGCCCGACTGACATCCCCCCTGATGTCAGGCACTCCGATTTTCATATGCCAAGGCATAACGTTTCATTTTTTTGTTATAACTTTGAGAAAACAACGACAAAGGCAGTATGAAACGTGTTCTCATCATTGGCGCGGGGGGCTTTATCGGCGGATTCATCGCCGAGGAAAGTCTGAGAAGGGGCTACGACACCTGGTGTGGCGTAAGACCATCGACATCGCGCCGGTTCCTATCCGACCCGCGGCTCCACTTCGTGGAACTCGACTACGACTCACCCTCGGCCATGGCGCGACAGCTTCGCGGCGCACTACCCGAAGGTGAGAAATGGGACTGGATTGTATACAATCTGGGCGCGACCAAAGTGATGGTCTACTCCGACTTCAACCGCATCAACTACCAGTATCTCAGACATACCATCGAAGCTCTGGAGACGGCGGCCATGATGCCAGCGCGCTTCCTGTATATGAGCAGTCTGAGCGCACTTGGCCCATGCGACGAGAAAAACTATGAACCTTACCGCGCGGGTATGATTCCCTGTCCCGACACCCGCTACGGCACCTCGAAGATAAAGGCCGAGACCGTATTGGAGACCACCCCCGGGCTCGACTGGATAATATTCCGCCCGACGGGGGTATACGGCCCACACGAGCAGGATTACCTGATGATGGTGAAATGTATCGACCGCCATTGGGACTTCGGAATTGGATTCCGCAAGCAACTGCTGACATTCATCTATGTTGAGGATCTCGCCACAGCCATCTTCGACGCTCTTGAGCGCGGAAAGACCGGCAAGAAGTACATTATCTCCGAGCCGAGAGCCTATACCCAGAAAGAATTCCGCAGGATTGTATCAGATGCGCTTGGAGGCAAATGGGTGATACCCGTGCGTCTTCCCCTCTGGATGGCCAAGGCGGCATCGGTAGTGGCCGAGAAATACGGCGTATTCCAGATGAAGCCATCGACCCTCAACACCGACAAATATAAGATAATGAAGCAGCGCAACTGGAATGCTGACCCGTCGGAGGCCCAAGCCGACTTCGGATTCGTGGCACGGCACTCCCTGCCGGAGGGGATACGTCTTACCGTCGAGGCCTACCGCCGCGATGTAGAGATTGCCCGCGCGGCGAAAAAGGCCGGGAAAGGAGGCAAGGAATGACACCCCCTAAACAGCGCCCTCCGGCATGGTTCACCATAGTTGTACTGGTGATGATGATTCCGATTTTTTTCTACATTCCTCTCGTTATCGGGATGTTTGACACCCCGGGGACATTTGAGCCGAACACAAAAGGCTTTGTTACCCTGTTTTTCCCGATTTACGCCCTGTTTTCCGGATGGCTTGCCTATCAGTGCTATCCCGAGCGCAAAGAAATAAGCTGGATTCTACTGGGGCTGCTGTTTATATTCTATGTCTATGGAGCAATATCTCAATTTATCATCGGGAGCACAATACCATAACGCGATATCAATAACATAAAAACAAATATATATGAGCGACAAATATCATCAGCCCATAGAGGCTTCGACTGTTACTATCGATGACGCCTCTGTAGCTGCGGCCGTCAACAAGATTCTTGACGAGCATTATCAGGAAAACTGCAATACAGAGGTGTACCGCACCCTGTTCAACTGTATCGACCTCACCACACTCGCGACTACCGACTCGCCGGCATCGGTGAGCGACTTTACCGAGAGAGTCAACTCGTTTGAGGATAAACATCCCGACCTTCCCAACGTTGCAGCCATCTGTGTGTATCCTAATTTCGCTCAGGTAGTACGCGCCGTGCTCGACGTAAGCTCGGTGCGCGTAGCCTGTGTGGCCGGAGCCTTTCCTTCCGGACAGTCATTCCCCGAAGTCAAGGTAGCCGAGACAGCCATGGCCGTATCGACCGGAGCCGATGAAATCGACATGGTGTTTCCCGTCGGCGACTATCTCGACGGTGACTGGGAAGCAGTAAGCGACGATATCGCAGAAATAAAGGCGGCCTGCGGAGAAGCCCACCTCAAGGTAATCCTCGAGACAGGCGCACTGAAGAGTGCCGAGCATATCCGCAACGCATCAATACTGTCTATGTACTCAGGCGCCGACTTTATCAAGACATCGACCGGAAAGGTATATCCCGGAGCATCGCTTGAAGCTGCATATGTAATGGCCCAGAGCATAAAGGAATATTACGAGAAGACCGGCCGCAAAGTCGGATTCAAGGCAGCCGGAGGCGTAGCCACCACGGAAGATGCCGTGAAGTATTACACTATTGTAAAGGAAATTCTCGGCGAGGAATGGATGAACAATACAACCTTCCGCCTCGGAGCGAGCCGTCTGGCCAACAACCTGCTAAGCGCACTACTCGGCAGCGAGACAAAACATTTCTAATGCGCCTATTGCCTCCGGAGGGGGCAATCCACACAAAGTTTGGAAGACACCCGGACTCCTAAGCCAAGGCTTCGTGCCTATTCATTGCCGATAGCGGCCGCCATAATACTGGTGGTGGCTGTCGGTGTATATTTTTTTATCGACCCGTCGTCATCGCCGGTATTTCCCAAATGTCCGTTCAAGGTGATGACCGGACTGCAATGTCCCGGATGCGGGTCGCAACGTGCCATCCACGCACTGCTTCATGGCGACATCCCCTCGGCATGGAGGTTCAATGCCCTGTTGGTCATTTCAGCCCCCGTGCTGGCGGTTATGCTGCCCGTACAGTTCATGCGTCGCAGACATCCGCAGCTATATCTCAAAGTATTCTGCACGGCCACAATATGGACCACATTTGCCGTAGTTACCGCATGGTGGATTGCCCGCAACGTCTGGGGCTGGTAATCTTACAGGCAAACTCCTACTGCTGCCTGTCGAGTGCACGACGGTAAGTATCCATTATCGAGTCGGCCATCGCACGATGGCTGAAACGTGCGGTATACTCTTGTCCGAGCCGTACTGTCTCAGCCCTCAGCGACGGATTTTCCATTATATTCATTGCCGCCTCGGCAAATCCGTCGACATCATCAGGATCAATATACACCGCACCCGGGCCTCCGGCCTCCTCAAGCACCGAACCCGTACATGCTATGACCGGGGTACCTGAGTTGATTGATTCGATTACCGGAAGTCCGAATCCCTCGAAACGCGACGTATAAGACGACACCGCGGCCATCTCGTATAATGCCGGCAGATGGTCAAACGGTATCCCTTCAAGACGGCGCACACGCGCGGACAGACCGTGTGCATCGGCGTAGCGGGCTATTTCATCGGCATAAGGGGTGGCGCCACCTACGATATAAAGCACTACATCGCGCGGCAACAGAGCAAGTGCCTTGACGGCAAGCAGCTGGTTCTTGCGCGATTCGACTGTGCCTACAGTGACTATATAGCGCTCAGGCAACTGATACTGTCGGTGCACATGCTTGAGTTTCTCCGGAGGTATAGCGGCTCCAAACTGCTCGTGACATCCCTGATATATCACATCTATTTTTTCGGCGGGAGTGCCGTAGTACTCCATTATGTCGCGTTTGGTACACTCGCTTATCGCAATCACACGGGTGGCATCGGCACATGCGCGCCGGAATTTGTAATCGTATATCCGACAGTCAATCGCCTTATAATATTCAGGATAACGCCGGAATATAAGATCATGGATAGTGACGACAGAGGCCATACCGCCCGAACGTATATTGAACGGCAGCTCGCCCGAAAGCCCGTGGAATATCTCGCATCCGTCGGCCCGGGCCTGCGAGGTCATGCCGTAGCTGCGCCATACGTGGCGGGCAAACCGTCCGAAAGCGGTAGCTGGAGTAAGAAGTTCCACATTGTGGTTGGCCAGTACAGGGGTCAGCCGCGGATTGGCCCGGCGCACAGGAGCATACAGCCGGTAACTGTTGGCCGGATAGTAGCGCGACAGAGAGTCGACAACAAGTCGTGAATAATTGCCTAGACCGGTGTTGTTCTGCACAGCGCGTTTGCCGTCAAATCCGATTATCATAACCTGGGTATTTTAAGAGCTTGTTTAAGTGCAATATGGGCATTCTTAGAGATTGTCTAAATTTATATGATACCGATTTTGAGAAGGATTGTCTGATGGATTTTTGCTTGTGATGAGGGAGTGTAGCCATAGCTACATGACCGAAGAATAAACAAAAAGACGCCGACAAGACTCTCAAAAGCAAAGTAATATGAATTTTAGACAATCTCTTAAAACTGCATATGGCTGAAGAGATGCCAGAGGGTGATTCCCGCGCTGACCGACACATTCAGCGAATGCTTTGAGCCGAACTGTGGTATCTCGATACAACAGTCGGCTGCATCGACCACTTCCTGATCGACACCCTTCACCTCATGTCCGGCAATGATGGCATAGGCCTGTCCGGGCTCCACGCTGAATTCCTGCAACGGGACACTGCCTTCTACCTGCTCAAGCACACATATGCGGTAGCCGAGGCCGCGCAGATGAGCCACAGCCTCAAGAGTGCTGTCGAAATGCATCCATGGCACCGAGTCCTCAGCCCCGAGCGCCGTCTTGTGTATCTCTACCGACGGCGGAGTGCCCGAGACACCACACAACATCACTGATGCCACGCGGAATGCGTCGCACGTGCGGAATATCGCACCGATATTGCTGAGACTCCTCACATTGTCGAGAACCATCACCAGCGGCAGTTTCTCCGCCTTGCGGCATTCCTCCACCGTCATACGATGCAGTTCCCAAATAGTCTTCTTCTTCATATGCGCAAAGTTAATAAACTTCCGCAAATAAACCTTAAATGCACCGTTCCATCCCCACCCCGGCTCCTAACCGGCGCGAAGAGCATGTTTAAACTCTAATGTCGGGATGCAGGAAAATCGGTGGAGGCGCCCCAGGTAGAGCGGTCGAGGTTGCGGTAGGAGATTGCCTCGGCCATGTGATGGACAAGGATGGGAGCTACGGCAGCCTCTTCGACGGGGAGCGACGAGGAGTAGTCGATATCGGCTATCGTGCGGGCTACCTTGCGAATGCGGTCGTAAGCCCGGGCCGACATATCGAAGCGCTTCATCGCGGTCTCGAGTACCCGCATGCATTCTTCGTCGAGCCGGCAGTATCTTTCAAGCAGCCGTGATGTCATCTGAGCGTTGCAGTGTACGCCTGCAATACCTTTATACCTGTGGCTCTGAATTGCTCTGGCCTTGATGACCCGAGCCCGTATGGTCTCGCTCGACTCGCCCGGAGCGGCGGACGACAGTTCCTCAAACGGCACAGGCATAATCTCAACCTGCAGGTCGATGCGGTCCATCAGCGGGCCTGATATGCGCCCGAGATATTTCGTCACGGCTCCCGGAGGGCATGTGCACTCCTTGCTAGGATGATTGTAGTAGCCGCATGGACAGGGATTCATGGAAGCCACAAGCATGAATCCGGCGGGATAGTCGATTGAATACCGTGCGCGAGCTATCGATATGTGGCCGTCCTCAAGCGGCTGGCGCATCACCTCAAGTACCTGCCGGGAAAATTCAGGGAACTCGTCAAGAAACAGCACGCCGTTGTGGGCAAGCGATATTTCGCCGGGTACAGGATAGGTGCCGCCACCTACAAGCGCCACAGGCGAGATGGTATGGTGTGGAGCACGGAAAGGGCGCGTGGTCATAAGCATCGAGCCACGCTTCAGCTTTCCTGCCACAGAGTGTATCTTAGTCGTCTCAAGGGCTTCCTGAAGTGTTAACGGCGGGAGTATAGAGGGCAGGCGCTTGGCCATCATCGACTTGCCGGCGCCTGGAGCACCGACAAGCAGTATGTTGTGTCCGCCGGCACATGCCACTTCAAAGGCCCGCTTTACATTCTCCTGTCCTTTAACCTCCGAAAAATCACAGTCGAAGTCAGACTGAGCTCGGCCAAACTCCTCGCGGGTATTGATTACCGTCGGCTCCAGATGGCATGAACCGTCGAAAAATCCCATCACCTCGCGCAAGTTCTCTACGCCGTAGACTTCAAGATTATTGACTACGGCAGCCTCCGTGACATTGGCCTTGGGCAGTATAAGTCCCTTGAAGCCGAGTTCGCGCGCCTTTATCGCCATAGGGAGAGCACCGCGTATAGGGAGCACCGAACCGTCGAGCGACATCTCGCCCATAATCATGTATCCGGCCATGCTTTCGCCTGACATCTGCTCGGATGCGGCAAGGATGCCGAGGGCTATCGGGAGGTCGTAGGCCGCGCCCTCCTTGCGGACATCGGCAGGCGACATATTGACTACCACAGCCCTATGGGGCCACTTCATGCCACACTGGGCCAAGGCGGTCTGTACGCGCTGAAAACTCTCTTTTACAGCAGTGTCGGGGAGTCCGACAAGGCTGAATCCGACGCCCTGATGCACCGACACCTCGATAGTGACCACTATCGCGTCGATGCCTTGCACGGCAGCTCCATAGGTCTTGATTAGCATGGCAAGAAAATGTTAACAGTCTTTATTATATGTTGCGCGCATGGATGCGTCGGCGCAGAGAGTCGACCGCAGCAGATATGTCCGATCCACGGTACACCTGCACTCCGAGGCTGTCGCACAGTATCCAGTAAGGCAGACGCGGGATATCCAGAGGAGCAAACGTCGGATTGGCCGGACCACCAGGCACCCACACCTGCGCCCAGGCTGTAGTATCGGCACGCCAGTTGCGCTTCCACACAGCAGTGTCCGGTGCCATAGATATCTCTACCACCCGAATGCGGCGCTTTGGCAGACTGTCGACAAGACGATGCATTACCGGCGTCACCATGTCGCGCCGTTCTCCAGGAGCTCCCGAGAAATACAGCATCGAATAGCTAGCACGCCCGGGATAGAAATTCTCATGCTTTCCCTGCGCGCTATAGAGATTGAACGAGCGCACTTTCTCCTCGATTGCAGCTGTATTAAGCCGTGATACCATACGACGGTAAGCCGACACGAGAGCGTCGGGACGTGCTTCCGGCGAAATCAGAGCAAATATGCTGTCTGCCCGCGACTCGCCGTCGACCGCGTAGTACTGTGTGAGCATCAGCGCCGCCGACTGTATATCGCCCTTGTGTGAGTCGACATAATCGAGAATCAGACGGTTGGCTCCGGCATGGTCGCTTGACCGGAGTTGCTCGTGGTTCTCGCGCAGAAACTTCGCCCACTCTTCTGTAGGTTTATTGCCTTTGACCTGAATATTGTAGGGGTTGTCGACGTCAAACACGCATTTAAGCGTCTGGCCGTTGCGCACAAGCATCCTGGCAATTAGGCGTCCGTCAGTAGTAGTCAGATGGGCGAGGGTATAGTCTTTCGAGGCACCCTCGGCCGAGAACTTACCGTCGATAGCCTGAATAGTCTCTGTATGCAGACCATTACCAGACTCATACATAAGCTGGAGGCCGCGAGTACCCAGCCCGTCTACCACCCCTTCCACACGGAAGCGGTCATCATCGCCGCATGCCCAAAGCATGCCGCACACTGTCAATATCAATAATATACGTATGTTGCGTACCATATCTGACAAAGATACAGAAAGTATAGCAAACTTATCAGATATCGGACCATTTTTTATATCACCGTCCATTTACATGCTGTTAGCATGCTGTTAGTACCAAAAATTTCTACTTTTGTAAAATCAACATGGCCTTAAAGTTTGTTAACTTTGTAGCCGACTTCAACTCAGCCACATCCACTACACTCACATTTATCCATTATCAACAGTGCCACGACGTCTTCTACATACCGTCTACATACTATTCCTGCTTGTCATATCAGGAATGCAGAGTGCCGATGCCCAGATAATCTCACCCTCGAAAGAGGATGTACTAAATGTCGACAGCGTAAAGCAGGCATTTGAGGACGCACCATATTTCAGCCTGTACAAGGACAATTACTTCATATTCGGTCCTTCAATAGGCCCAAGACCGACACGCACCAACACCAACGTGAAGTTTCAGATATCGGTAGCCCAACGCCTTACAAGAAGCACACTGCCGGGTGGCTCCTATCTGTACCTGTTCTATACACAGAAATGCTTCTGGAATGTGCTTGAGAAGTCGTTTCCGATGACCGACCTCAACTTCAATCCAGGCATAGGAATTACGCGCCCTATATTCGTAAAAAACCGGTTCATAGGAAAAATCACCCTTGTCCTTGAGCATGAAAGCAATGGCCGCGACTCCATACAGAGCCGTTCGTGGAACAAAATATCGCTTGCCGCCAACATGCTTATCGACCCCAAGATTATGATATACGGCAAGTTCTGGATACCGTTTATCGACGGGCAGAACAACCGCGACCTCCTCGACTATGTAGGAATATACTCATTCGGCATAAGCTACATGCCTTTCAACCACCGGTTTGCAGCCACACTGCTTGTCACCAAACGAAAAGGCTGGAACTTCAACTACAACACCATGTTTGAGATGAGCTACAAAATCGGGCGGCGCACCAACCAGTATCTGTTCCTCCAGTACTACAACGGCTACGGCGAGGGGCTGCTCGACTACAAGCAGTTTAAATCGCAACTCCGCGTCGGCTTCGTAATCCGCCCGCGATTCTTCAGCGACTATTAAGAACCTGTATTACAGCAAATCAAACAAACACCTAAGGTAGTTACATCCAATTGCTATCTTTTTATGTATTGACAGAAACGGAGTTCTGCAACACTGCATAAACTTTTATGTTGTCACAAATGAATACCGAACAATGAATATTATAATGTTGTTTTTTTGCGAAAACAATAGATTTAAATTATGACATTTGTGTTAACTATAATAGTAATTGCAATAGCGATGCTTACGCTACCCATAGGAAATTTGTACAAGGAAATACAACAAAAGAAAAACAATCCTAAATTCAATAATCAGGAATTTGTGCATAAATACACCCGTATCTTAAATATCATAACTATCTGTGCTGCTTTTATTACCTTATACTTATTATATTTTAACTAACTCTCTTATGAAAAATAAGAGAATATACGACGAACTCAGTGCGCCATTGCGATATTCTGAATAGCCATTCTACATATAAATAAATGATATCACTCTGAAGTTATATATTTAGCAAACTGGGAGAAACACACAACAAAATTATTGTTGGAAACAATTCTAATGAATGATTTGTTATCAAATTATAAATTTAATTATATCTTATTATGAAATTTTTTCGCTTTATTTCCATTGCTTAGTTTTATGCTTTGGGGATGACTTATTATCTACTTTCCCAGGTGTTGATGTTGCATATGAATTATTCACAGCCGGTTGTGATTTATATAATGCGATAAAGTTAGCATATGAGTATAATCAGTGTTGTTTAACAAGTATATCATAAGCATTTTAATCTCAATATATGGTAATATTTGCAATTGTATTAGCAACCATAGGACTAATAATCTTACCTCTTGGAAAAATCTATTTGAGCATTCAAAGGAAAAAGGATGTTAGATTTTCAGACCCAATATATATCCATAAATTTGAAATAGTCCTAAGGCTTATTAGTATCTGTATATTTAGTATCGGATTATATATAGTCTATCGTATGTTATAACATACGATAGACCAATCTAATTAAGAGCTTGTTTCATAATAATGCGGGTAGATTTCCGTTAAAGCGGTAAATATGCTAACTTTGTAAATATAGTATAAACCGTAGTCTATGCCGACAAATCAACCCGACGAACTTACTACAGGCTCCATGAAGCCGGAGAAACATAGTATTGCAGGCAACCTCATCAAATACGGCATACCGCTGGTAATCACCGTAGGACTGTGCTGGCTGCTGTTTCACAACATCAACTTCTCGGAGATGATGGAAATCATACGCCGCGACTGCAACTTCTGGTGGATTGGTCTGGCGCTTGTAATCAGCATCTTCTCCCACGTGTTCCGCGCCATGCGCTGGCGCATACAGCTGCGTGCCCTCAACATCAACGCATCGCTCTGGGACACCACGCTCAGTATCTTCGGCACATATGCCGTCAATCTCGTATTCCCGCGCCTGGGTGAGGTATGGCGCACGGGCTACATCGCTCAGAAGGAGAAGGCATCGTTTACCACCGTGTTCGGCTCGATGGTAGCCGACCGATTGGCCGATACGGTGACAGTGCTGTTGCTCACGCTGGCCACATTCATCATCGCCCACAAGCAGATAATGCTCTACCTGTCGCAGAACGGCGACACATACCGACACATGGCCGAGCTGCTCTCGTCGCCATGGCTATGGGCCGGCCTGATCGCCATATGCGCAACCGTGTGGTGGGGTCTGTGGCAATTCCGCCACAACAAGCATGTAAGCAAGCTCCTCGACCTGCTTCGCAACCTCTGGGAGGGATTTTCCGTAATCCTCAGCATGCCACACAAGGGACGCTGGCTGCTCCTTACGTTCGCCGTGTGGGGATGCTACTTCATGCAGCTCTATGTGGCGTTTTTCTCATTTCCGCTTACTACCGATGTAGCCTTGCAGTATGGCGCTACAGCAGTGCTGGTATGTTTCGTCCTGTCAAGTATATCGATGGGTGTACCCTCAAACGGCGGCATAGGTCCCTGGCAGTGGGCCATCATATTCGGGCTTAAGCTATACAGCGACAATATCCCCGGTCTCACCGAGGAGTATGCCGGCTCGTTTGCCAATCTCGTAATGGGCATGCAGACACTGCTGCTTATCGTACTCGGCCTCTTCACCTTCGCCGCAATATCAATCGGAAGAAAGAAAAGTGCACTCCGGCCGACAAGCCGCTGACAATACCGACGCCTGGATTGTTTAAAAAATAACAATGACCTTTATACATGCTCTTAGACTTCGATACAAAACCCGACAACTTCACACGCGACGAGGAAGCAATAACCCGCGATGAGGACAAAGTAATGGTCGACGGCGTCAATTCCGACGGACGTCCTACCATATCGTTCAACCGCGATGAAGGCAATCCTACAGAATCCCCGTCGCAGAAACCGCCACGCCGCCGACGCTCCCGCGGACGTGTCATACTCTGGTGGACGATTTGCATCGTGACCGTAGTGCTGGTGGCAGCATTCTGGATACGCTACTTCAATCCCTACAGCGTCGGAGCCCAGGAGCGCGGATTTATTAACAGCCTGGAGTGCCGCGGATTCATTTTCAAGACTTGGGAAGGGGATTTGATTGTAACCAACGCCCTGGCCGACTCTATACGTCCCTACATGCGCGATTTTGACTTCTCCGTTGAGAAAAGCCGTGTGGCCGACGAGCTCATGCGATACAAGAACTCCGCTCAGGAAGTCGTAGTCACCTACAAGCGATACCTCGGCACAATACCCTGGCGAGGCGAACACAAATATATCGTAACATCGGTAAAGCCGGTGAACGAAAACTCAGATTCCCCACTCCACCGTCCGGTAGTGCAGGAAACGACTCCTCCTGCCGAAGAAGCGGAAACAACACCCGGAGCCACAAACAACAAAGCAACGGCCTCAGACACTACCACATCCCATGTAGCTCTTGACACGAAAACCGGGAATTAGAGCATACAGCACACATATTGTCCCAAAAGTCGAAAATTAAGCATAAAGTATTGCAGATTTCACCATATATTCTCAATTTTGGCAAAATTTGACTTTATGAGCAATAAAATAGGACCAATCTCTCTCAGCGATATACGCAGATTCGGCAGTGAATTCAGTTCTCTCGGTCAGGAATATATCCTCGCCCGTGTCGAACCGGGCGACTTCAGTTCTGCCGACATAATCTCGCCATGGCGATTCGACGGCGTGACAATCGTGCTGATGCTTAATGCCTCAGGCAGTGTGACCATAAATCTTGAGACACTTGAGGTGCCGAGATACTCCATAATGGTAATCGACGAGACTATGCCCGTAAATCTCCACTGCGACGACGTGTCGGACATGGAGGCATATCTACTGTTTCTCTCAAAGGCCTTTCTGGAAAGCGTCAATATCGACACCAATGCTATAGGGCACCATCCGTTCCATCCCGAGAATTCACCGGTGCTGAAACTGTCGGAAGACAACACCGCACTGATTCAGAAATACCTCGGACTACTACGCGACAATGCAGAAATGCCCGATGAAAGCCACTACCGCATCAGCATAGCACGCAATCTCATAGCCAACATATTCTATATATTGCTTGAGATTGACCGACAAAACCGCAACAACAAAGATGAGGCCGACAAGGCCCCGCGCTCGCGACGAATAAATTATGTGACCGACTTCCTGCGGCTCGTGCGACAGCATTTCCGCGAACAACGCTCCGTAGGATATTACGCCGACCGGCTGTACATCACCCCAAAATATCTGTCTCTGGTAATAAAGGAAACCACCGGACGAAGTGCCGCCCAATGGATTGGACGACACGTAATCATCGAGGCCAAGAATCTACTGCGCTTCTCCGGCAAAAACATACAGCAGATAGCCTACGAGCTTAATTTCCCCAACCAGTCATCGTTTGGCAAATACTTCAAGCACAACACAGGGATGTCGCCCTCAGAGTTTCAGAAATCATAAGACATCATTAACATTATTTCACATAGAACACATAAACTTTCATATACCGACGCTATCTTATAATATATAAGCCCCGATACAATCATTATATCCGCTATGGATTGGAGATTGTCATTGACAGGGGCCTGCAACAAACTGAATAAAACTTTTCAATTAACAACCACCAAACTCATGACACCGCTATTCCGCAACATCGCAATCGGCTCATTATGCGCTATGCTTTCAGCCTGCCCGCTTTATATGGAGGCTCAGCACCACTCGGGACGCGGTGGTGGAAACCACACATCGCAATCAGAACCCTCACGGTCGCATGGCAAAGATGGCAGAAAACCATCGGCACCCGGCGGCAAATCGCAATATGGCAATTTCCGTCCCGGAGGCAACAATAGCAGCCCGAGCCGCCCAAAAGAGCCCGGCATGAGTCCGGGCGGTAACGGTAACCACAACAACAATAATAATCACCATCAGGGCGTAAAACCACCTGCCCACAATGGCAATCACAACAACCAGGGATTTAAACCCGGCAACGGACACAATACTCCCGACAAACGCCCCGGGCATTGGGGACCGCAGGACAATCATCGCCCTTCGACACCACAGCGTCCACAACCGGGCAACAACTGGCGCCCGTCGGCCGGCAACAACCACCATCGTCCAGGACCGGGGATACCTCCACCGCATCGCCCGGGCAATGTACACCGCCCGACCCCTCCCGGACATGGAATGCAGCCGGGCCACTGGGGTCCACCACCGATGCGGCCTCACCGCCCGGTAGTACGCCCATGGCATCGTCCGGTACCTCCGGGCGGCTGGCGTCCACGTCCGTCGGCTCCGGCATTGTCGACAATTCTCGGCATAACATTCGGCACAGCCCTTAATCTGTCGCTGACCACATTAATCAACAATGGATATTATATCGACGGATACGCCAATAATACCGTATATCTCCGCGATGTGAATTCATACAATTATCTATGGCCCGACGCCACTCTGTATTACTCCAACGGAGGGATGAACCGGTCGGAGTTTCTGTATTCAACCCCCTACCCCGACCCGATGCGCTACAACAATCTGTACAATAATTTCATAGGTATATATGGTGCTCCGGTCAATTATGTAAACAACGGCACATCGCTCAGTGCCACATGGTTTGCGCCCAACAAGGGCTACATAACACTGCAATATGCCCCACAATACGCTCTCGGAGGCCAGTTGCGCTACTTCACTACCCTTACGCTCGGGCTATAACACCGACAACTCTTAGAGATTGTCTAAAATTCATATTACTTTTCTTTTGAGAGTCTTGTCCGCGTCTTTTTGTTTAGAGCTTGTTTGATAATAAATGTTGCCGCCAGGGTCGTATAGCTTGAGTCGATTTTCGACATGTGCCGAAGGAGTGTACTTTATGTACATGACTGAGGAACAGGGCGAAAAGCGGCCAAGATATACGAGACAAAAGGTAACTTTATAACTTATACAATCTCTTGGCTGCTTCTAAAATAAATGCAAAAATATATCAACGATATGAAATAAATTACCTCCCTTCGGTCATTCGCCGGCATATTTCCGCCCGTTCTTCGGTCGTTATGGGACCCCATAACTCCCTCATCACATGCGAAAATCTGCCCGACGACTGACCGCCCTGACGGTAACATTTATTATTAAACAAGCTCTTATTCTTCGGTCATGTAGCTACGGCTACACTCCCTCATCATAAGCAAAAATCCATCTGACAATCCTTCTCAAAATAGGTATCATATAAATTTAGACAATCTCTTACAACGCAAAAACTCATCAAACAATATCGGCTAAGCTGCATCCGAGCTTAGCCGATATTTAAACCTTTAATATGCCGATTTTGTTAAAATAATGTACTAAAAATCCGTAAAACTTCGTAAATTCGCAGCATGAAGCCATACACATGCCGCTATTGTGTACCGCCAGACCTGAATAAAACAGATATTGTCCAACTATAAAATCATAAAACAATGAACATCGACACTATCGGCTACAATGCCGGACTCGTATGGAATGCACTTAACGAGGTTGAGGCCATCGGACTGGTACAGCTTCGCAAAGTAACAAAACTTAAGGACAAGGAGCTGATGCTCGCCCTCGGATGGCTCGCACGCGAAGACAAGCTCGTCATCTCTGAAGATGAGAACGGCAAGAATATCATCGTATCTCTTGCTCAGGGATAAATCTACATCACCGTATAGTACAATGCCGGCGGCGGAATCAACAGCAAGATTCCGGCGACGGCATTATCATTCAATACGTTATCGGTGCAGACGGTCGGAGACAAGCCTCTGTGTGAAATCCTGCAGATATGCCTTCGCATAAGTAATCATCGAATCGGCCATGACCGCCATATCCATGTCGTAGGCGATATCAACAGGATGCTCAAGCGAATCATCGACAGTAACGTCGTATACAGCCAGCGGTATATCCCCGATGCCGTCCCACTTGACAACAAGCCGTGGCGATATTATATGATACACATTATTACCTTTATATATGGCATAATGCAGTTCGGCAGAAGACATATGGAGGATATCGCGTCCCATTGACACATAAGGCTCGTCGTATCCGAGGAGTCCGAGTATCGTAGCTCCCGTGTCGACCTGCGACATCACCCTGTCGTTAATCTCGCCGGGCGATGCAATCTCTCCCGACGGATCGTAAATAATCATCGGTATTGAAGAGTACAGCCATGGCGTGTCATATACAGTACCATGCAAGTCGCGGCAACCATGGTCGCCGGTAATCACAAACAGCGTATTGTCGTACCAAGGCTGCCTACGGGCGGTCTCAAAGAAATAACTCAGCGAGCGGTCGACATATTCCATCGACCTCTCCATAGAGCCTGCCGGGCTCAGATATCCGTCAGTACGCCAATATTCCGGCACTCGAAACGGGGCATGGCTCGACAATGTAAACCAACAGGCCATCCATGGCGCGGAAATATCCGACAGGTCAGAAGCCACATACCGGGCCATTGCATGGTCATATATGCCCCACACTCCATCGAAATCGCGGTCGTCGGCATAAGTCTCCCTGTCGGCCACACTCTGCATACCCATCATCATAGCCATCTGGTCGATAGCAAACGAGCCATGATTGCTTCCGCAATAATATTTTGTGGCGTAACCCTTACGGCGTAGCAGGGCCGGCATAGCATCGACAGTGTTGCTCTCATACGGCGAACCCATATAGATGAACGGCTCAAACATCGGGAATCCGCCGAGAATTGCGGTAAGCCCCTCGTTGCTACGGCGCCCGGTGGTAAAATTGTAGCGTACTACCAGCGACTCCGACGCCAGAGAGTCAAGAAACGGCATAAGTCCGCGGGGAGCGGCATCCCGGGCATTGTTCAGACGGTCAATCCAATGCTGTCCGCCGCTTTCAATCACGATAAGCATGACATTTCTGCGTGACATATCACGTCCGTCGCCCTGAACTACTTCATAATCGGGACGAATCGCGGCAAGCTCCTCCTCAGTGAAATATTCCGGAACCTCCAGCGGACGGTCCTTAAGCGAGTGGATAATGTTAAACGGGGTGTTCAGCACAACATTCATATCGTCGAGTCGCTCCACCCCTCGGGCCGCATCGGCAGGCTTAAGCCCCTTGCCTATGACACTGAGACGTCCGCGCATGCATACTACCACCACGGCGGCTACTGCTATAAACACTCCTCCACGCATCAATCCCGTAAGGATACTGGTACGGGCCTTCGGTAGTCCGGCAGGACGCACCCTACGGTACAACCATATCATAAACAGAACAATGGCTGTCGCCATGGCAAATGCCCACCAGTATTCAACCGAGTATGACAGAAATATACCTCCGAGATTTGAATCGGTAAAGAAGCTCTTTATTGCCGCAAAGCGCATACGCGATCCTTGAAACGGGAACATGGCTACATCGGCTATATTGATACAGAGCAACAGACTGTTGGTTATGATATAGACAACATCCGTAGCCAGCAACCAGCCTCGCGATGCAACGAACGGCGCCGGAATAAACCTCATCACCACAAACAGTGCATTGAAATATGCCCATGCCGAGAGATCAAACGGTATACCCTGCCACATGAGCCGGCACATATATCCGACATCCGCCCCGGAAAGTTTACAGTCATAGACCATAAACACCACACGCGACAGCCATAGCAGCACAAAAGCCACCGCACACTGCCACAGTGTGGCAATCCATATATTACACGAAATACGTCGAATCTGTGCCATAGCAATCTTACCTGTCAAACGAAAAGCGCGGTCCACAATCAGAATCGCGCGCCCACTGTAAGAGAAAGAGACATGTTGGAATTGAAGAATGTATACGCCTCTCCAAGATAGAACGCACCGTCAAAGCGCCCTGTCAGCGATGAAAAAAGAGCCTTGTAGTTGTAGACAAACGAGAACAACAGTTTCATATTGGTAGCAAACATGTCCTTACGTCCGTCGGAACTCTCGCGGAACACATGCTTGTATCCTATAGATGGGAGTGCTGTGATATTGAACAGCCACTTTCGCGGAGTAAGCACGCAGTTGTAGCCATACCCGACTATAATATTATAGTCGGCATAGTTGAACTTATAGTCCATGCGCCCTTCAGGCACATACTCAAGCATATCCGCAGGAAGAGAACTGAAATTGATGCCGACATCCTGGCGCTCGTAATTGATGCCGCATATAAGTGTGCCGGCGCTTTTGAGCTGATACTTGCTGTAGCAATATGCCGCGGCATGTGAATATCGTCGGTGATTGAAGAAGTAATATCCGTCGATTGTGGTTGATTTTTGGCGGATATCATTGAAATCCTGCGATATATGATGTCCGTCATTATACTTGCCGAAGTTCATTATAGTCACGCCGCCGCCTGTCGACTGCCGCGTATACCGGAATGTAAACAGCGCACAGGTAAAGTTCCAGTCAAAATTGCGCCGCTGGGCCACGGGGTGCCCGAAAAGCTCATTGGCATTGAATGTATAACTTAGACCCACAGCCATGAAATTGATACTCGGACCAAGGTCGCTGTAGACATTGCTGAGCATACGCACATTGAGATTCTCCGGAAAAAACAGAGCATAACTCTGAGCCCAGTTGTGACTGTTGAGATATAGTTTCCAGTTCTTTCCCGTACCTACCACATACTCCGGGTCATAACTGTTGAACGTACGGTCGCCCCAATTGTACACATTGAGGCAAAATCTCATGAACTTAGGATAATTGATACCCGGCTCATTTATTCTGAATCCGTTGGCAAACAGCTGCTTCACCCAATTCTGCCGATAGTATTCAGGCCCCCATAAAGGATGCCCGCATTTACGCTCAAGAGTATCGGCACATTGCACATCCATCTCGCGCTGCACGGTATCGCCCGCAGCAACAACCTCTGAAGCACAGATATCGGGACCGACAACCAGAGCTACCGACCACAACGCGACAATGCCAAGAACTATACGATGAAGCATATCGTGTAAAATAATGGTGCAAAATTAAGAAATTTTGCACCATTATTCAAATCATTAACTATCTGAGATACCCTTAATGTAGACAATAGTTTCCTTTATGTCGCATTTGGCGCATGTGTTAACATCTCTTTCATAAGCCGTCAATACATCGGCTTGAACGGAGCATGCTTTTTAAGCAGATGAGTGGCGTCGCCAACCACATCGTATGTCTTGCTCACATCAAGGCGCAGCACCGGAGCGCCCGGACGCAAATCGACCTTCTTGAGATCGACATAAAAAACTCCAAGGTTGTCCACTACCTCAAAACCATAAAGTCTGTCGCGGATATCTGAATATGAGCGCCATTGTGTCGATGACACCTCAGGCGATGTCTCCACCGTATAGTGGAACGGCACCGAAACATTGGCCATTATCGAACGTATAATCGCGAATCCCTCGCGGAAATCATTGGTGTGAACGACATTCTTATTGAAGAACGACCCTCGCACGAATCGGTCGGGGCTGGTGACAGTGCCCGGCAGCATATGCACCCCGCCGATTTCCACCCAATAGTCGTTAATGGCGTTGATGACCGGGAAACTCGGCAGATTGGTCAAGACGGGGATATCCTGTCCTTCGTATATATTTATCTCACCTTTGTCAAACTCCACTATGGCGCTCTTGCCGGTGGCATCGGTTATACCCCAGTGCAGTGCCGACACAGTTCCGCCGTCAAAAGTGGCGCCTCCGATGGAAAAGTTACGGTTGCGCAACACCTCTATCACCTCGTCAGTGGTAGCGTTCATGTCAAGCAGCCATCCGGGGAATAAGGCCAGCGACATCGACGGCATATCCCGGTTCGACTCATTGTTGTATACCGCACCGCGGCAAAACAGAGAGTTGACCACAAGCCCCTTCTCATTCATACCCTCGGTAATGCCTCCGTCATAGCCCACAGCATATACGGCACCGTATTTTGAAGTCCACTTGACGGAATTGGGAGCCGGATTGCCAATCTTCGACATTCCGGCCGGATATACATATATATTGGTAGGAATAGGGGTTTTCCAGTCAAGCGAACGTCCTACTATACGCAACACACTGTCGGGATTGCTTACTGTAGTATCGCCCACGTAAAGTACACGGGAACATGCATCGGCATCCGAAGCCGAGGAAAGGAGGGCCGCGATGGCTGCACCAATGAGCATAATACGATGTTTCATATCTCTTGCTGTTTAATTAGTTATCACATATCCCAATAACACCCCTTACCTTGCGATAGTTCTACTATCCGGCGTTTCATGATGAAAAAAAGTTAATCAATATTTAAAGTTTTTTGAACATTTATATAACTTTGCAACTATAAACCCGTCCTGTTGTCCGGGAAGCGCGGCTCCGTGCGACAAACCGCCTCCATGACAGCCGGCCACATAGCCAACATTCCTTTTAGGTAATGAACTATACACTTTTAGACTTTTTCGCTCTTCTCGGCTCAGTAGGCCTGTTCCTCTACGGAATGAAGGTAATGAGCGAAGGCCTCCAGAAAGCAGCAGGCGACCGTCTGCGCAACATTCTGTCGGCCATGACCCGCAACCGGTTCACAGGACTGCTTACCGGCATCCTTATTACAGCCCTCATCCAAAGTTCGTCGGCATCGACGGTGATGGTGGTAAGTTTTGTCAACGCGGGGCTTATGACCCTCGGCCAGTCAATGGCCGTAATATTCGGCGCCAATGTCGGCACGACTTTTACGGCCTGGATTATAGCACTGTTCGGATTTAAAGTCGACACGTCGGTATTCATTCTCCCGCTTATAGCATGCGCGGTGCCACTCCTGTTCTGCAACTCATCGCGCAAGAAATCATTGGGCGAGTTCATAATCGGATTCTCATTCCTTTTCATGGGCCTTAACATGATCAGCGATTATGTGCCCGACCTGCAGAGCAACCCCGAGATGTTTGCATTCCTGGAGCACTATGCATCGATGGGATTCCTTTCGGTACTGCTGTTCCTGTTTGTCGGCGTCATCCTTACAGCCATCATCCAGTCGTCAGCGGCCACATTTGCCATCGTGCTGATTATGTGTACTAAAGGCTGGATTACTTTCGACCTCGCATGTGCTGTCGTGCTCGGCTCCAACATCGGTACAACCATCACCCCACTTCTTGCCTCAATGAGCGGTAACGTAGCCGCCAAGCGCACCGCGATGGGCCACCTGCTCTTCAACCTCTTCGGTATACTATGGACACTCGCTGTATTCTATCCTTTTGTGCGCCTCAATGTCGACATTACCCAATGGCTCGGGCAGGGCAATCCAGAGAGCATGTTCAGTTTTGTCAATAACCTTGAGGCCACCGACCCGCAGACATACAATCTACTTGTCGGCAACTCGCTCCCTGCCGAGCATCCCGTATTGTTGCAGGTTGCACAAATGCAGTTCAGCGTATCGTTCGGCCTGTCGATGTTCCATACCGTATTCAACCTCGTCAACGTGGTTATCATGATATGGCTCACCGGACTTTATGTGAAAATTGTCGAGAAGCTCGTGCCGGCCAAGCACAAGGAAGACGAGGAATTCCAGCTCAAGTTCATCTCAGGAGGTCTACTCAGTGCGTCGGAACTCAACATCGCCCAGGCCGAGAAAGAGCTTGTCGTATATGCTCAGCGCGTACAGCGCATGATTGACATGGCCGAACAGCTCGTCCATGCAAAAGAAAAAAGCGAGGAATTCTCACAACTATACTCCCGTTTGGAAAAATACGAGGAGATTTCCGACCGCATGGAAATCGAGATTGCCAATTACCTCAACCGTTGTGCCGAAGGTCGTCTCTCCAACGAAGGCAAGCTGCATATAGCTGCCATGCTCAATATCGTGAGCGAAATCGAGAGCATCGCCGACTGCTGCTTCGGATGCGCCAAGATACTAATCCGCAAGCAGGAGAGCGGCGTAGAGTTCCACGACTCGATTCTCGCCAATATAGACACAATGTTCACATATGTCAAGGAGGCGATGTCCGATATGCTCGTAATCCTCAGCGACGTAGAGAAAGTTCGCGAGGTCGATATAATACGCTCGTACAACAAGGAGCGCGAAATCAACAACCTGCGCAACCAGTACAGAGCCAAGAATGTCGAGAACATAAACAACCAGGTTTACGAATACCAGGCCGGCATCTACTATATGGATATCATCAACGACCTGGAAAAGATGGGCGACTATGTAATCAATGTCGTCGACACCATCCGCGACCATTTCCGCAAGCACTCAGCCTGACAGAAACCTACCACATGCAGCATAGTCGCTGCATGACACACTCCCGAGATATTGACGCAGCCCGGCTCTGACCGGGCTGCGTCGTTTTTTTTACATCATAAGCTAATCAGAGCCGCCGCCCGAAATTTACATTTATGTGGCAAAACAACACCCAAGCAATGACAGCATCTTTACAAAGCGGAGGCGAATAACACTATCAAGACATTATTGCTACAATACGGTTGCATCAAATCACCTTTTAAAATTAATTTTATAATTTTATCCCGATTTCCGATGCACTATCTTAGAATTCGTTCAACAAAATCACTTAAGTAAGTCGTGGAAATTATCTCGCCCCTAAGTTATACATCCGGGATGTAGAAAATCATTCTACTCCGTATTTTTCAGGAATTACAAAACAACTACCGTTTGTGACAATAATGACAGACAGAGCCACACACAGCATATCCAATTCCAACTCACAGGGAAGTAAGATAATGATTGCCGACGAGGATCTTCTCGCCTGTGACCTCATGCAGTACTCGCTCGAAAATGAAGGCTATAAAGTAGAGGTGTGCCATTCGGCCAAAGAAGCCATGGAGAAAAACCTATCCGGCTACAGCCTGTTTATAATCGACATGAATCTTGACGACTCGACAGGTATAAAACTCGCATACCACCTCAAGCAGAACAAGGCCACGGCACGCATACCGCTGATTTTCTGTTCATCGCCCGATGGCGATGTAATCGGAGGCCTTGACTTCGGAGCCGACGACTATATACTGAAGCCGTTCTCCATGCGTGAGATGGCTGCACGCGTCAACGCCTTGTTGCGACGCAGCCGCCTCGGCTCCGCACAAGAGAAACATGATAAACCGACAATGGTAAGCCACAACACACTTACCGTAAACCTCCGCGAACGCACTACCTTCATCGACAGTCAGCCAGTAAAACTCGGACGCGACGAATACAGTCTGCTTGTATTCCTGATAAGCCACAAAAACAAGATATTCGATGCCGATGAGATATACGACAACGCATGGCCGGAAAAAGATACGGTAAGCGAGGTGTATATCAGCAATGTACTCGACCGTCTGCGGGCCAAACTCGGCCGCTATTCCCACTATCTCGTGACACGTTATGGCTACGGATATGGATTCATACAATAAAACACAACACAACAGCCTGCCTCAGCCACTCCCAGCCTGCTTTATAGCAGGACGTCTTGAGGCCGGATGCGACGAAGCCGGGCGAGGATGCCTTGCAGGACCGGTATATGCAGCCGCAGTAATACTTCCCGACAATTTCAGCCATCCCTGGCTAAACGACTCCAAGCAACTGACAGAAGCCCGCCGCGACAAAATGCGCGAGATAATCGAAACTAATGCCGCCGCATGGGCCGTAGCATCGGTTAGCGCCGAAGAAATCGACCGCATAAACATATTGCAGGCATCAATACTCGCCATGCACCGTGCTCTTGACATGCTTGCCCCACGGCCCGGCGCGGTCATTGTCGATGGCAACCGTTTTACACCCTATGGCACACTGCCATGCACGACATTCGTGAAAGGTGACGGCAGGTTTGCCAACATCGCCGCAGCCTCGATTCTTGCAAAGACCCACCGCGACCAGGAGATGAAGCGACTGCATGCGCTACATCCCCAGTATGGCTGGGCTGTAAACAAAGGATATCCGACAAAAGCCCACAGAGCAGCAATTGCGGAATACGGTCCGTCGCCATTCCACCGAATGTCATTCCGGCTGCTCGACACACAGCTGACCCTATTCTGACACACGCGCCTTGTGACATAAACATATCAGCGCCGCTCCACATGCCATGTGGAGCGGCGCTGAGTATATTAGAGCTTGTTTATTATCGCACAAGGAGTGGGAATCCGCGCGTGGGATGCAACTCCCATAGTCCGTCGCTGTCAGTAGTCACAAACAGACCGGCAGCCTCCGGAATATCGTTGAGCATAGCGCGGGCACTGTCCATCGGCATAACCATACAAGCCGTAGCAAGGGCATCGGCAGTAATGCAGTCAGGAGCAAGGATAGTGACGCTCAACACTCTGGTAGTGACCGGATGTCCGGTGACCGGGCTTATAGTATGCCCTACCGTACCTACATCTGTCTTGTGGAAATTACGATAGTTGCCTGATGTGGCCACACCGTCGTCGGTCAGACGTATGATAGCCGTACCCGTATGAATTATAGAATCGGTGCTGGGGATAGGCGCATCAATCATCACACGCCATTGCTGCCCCATCTGGCTCTCTCCCTTTACATTTATCTCTCCGCCTATCTCCACCATATAGTTTTCCACCCCGTTACGTTCGAGCATCGCGGCTACAAGGTCGCAGGCATATCCTTTGGCTATTGCAGAGAAATTAAATTGTGTGCCGGGGTGCTTCTTGCGCACATGTCCGTCAGAAAGCAATTCGCAGTCGGCCATACCTACAAGCATGAGCACACTGTCTATGGCTGCTTTCGACGGAGCCTGTATACTGTCGGAATGTGTGGCATTCGACGGCCCGAACCCCCATAAATCCACAAGCGGACCCACTGTGGGGTCAAACGCGCCGTGGCTGAACCTGTTGATACGTATCGACTCTTCAAACACCCTGCGCAGGATGGTATCGGCCACTGCCGAAGTATCATTACGGTTTATGGCAGAAATTATCGATCGCGGATTAAATGCCGATACCGAATGGTCTACCTGCTGCATCACTGTCCTTATACTGTCATCGAGCAAAGCGTTGGACGCATAGGTCACATGATAGGTAGTAGACCATATTATACCCTCGCATGTACGGTAGGGCTTCGGTGAGTTGCAACCCACAAACGCCCAGGAAAACAATGTAATGACGGCAAGAGCCAGAATTGAAAGTTTCGTTTTCATAAGCAATTCATCAGACGTCTGTTGCCAACTTGGCACGGCATCGCAAAGTTACAATCTTCACGCTGATTTATTGCAACTTAATTACAGTTTATTTAAATAATCTTTACATTTTAACAAAATTTCACTCTGTCAGCAGCAACGAGGCGTCTCCATAGCTGAGAAAGCGAAATCCCCGGGCCAATGCGAAATCGTACATCTCACGCCAGTGTCCGTCGACAAATGCCGACACAAGCAGCAGAAGCGTTGACTGTGGCTGATGAAAATTTGTCACCATCCCCGCTACTACCCGATAGGTATATCCCGGAGCTATAATGATGCGCGTCGATGCTATAAAACGCGACGCATCCGTCCCGTCGACATAATCAAGAAGAGCTTTAAGAGCCTCTCGGCGTCCCAGGCGAGGATGCGAGCTTTCGTAGGGATACCACTGGGGCACCTCACCCTGCCATTTGCCCTCATACACAAGACATCCTGCATGGTACAGGCTTTCAAGCGTACGTACGGAGGTAGTGCCTACCGCCACCACACGTCGCTCGGTATCGGCAAGCTCGGCAATAAGATCACGCGGTACGGATATAAACTCACTGTGCATACCGTGCTCTCCGACAGTATCGCTCTTGACCGGCTGGAAAGTGCCGGCTCCTACATGCAGCGTAAGCTCCCGGCGGGGTATTCCACGCCTGTCTACAGCATCCAGCACAGCAGGAGTAAAGTGAAGCCCGGCGGTAGGCGCGGCGACCGAGCCCTCGATACGGCTGTATACTGTCTGATAATCGGTAGAGTCGCTCTCTTCGGTGCCGCGATTGAGATAAGGGGGGATGGGTATCTCTCCCGCCGACTCTATAATCTGGGAGAATGTGACATCGGGATTATCCCAGTCAAAGCGCACCTCCGAGGCATTGCCGTCGCGAGCCACGCGTGTAGCGCTGAGCACCACCTCCTGTCCCCCGATATTCAGACGCCGCCGTATCGCCCCGTCTTTCCACCGCTTCGAGTTGCCTACGAAACATATCCATGAACAACCCGATGTCGAGGCGAAACTGATAGCATAGTCCGACGGCGAGGCCGGCTCAAGACAGAATACCTCGATAAGCGCTCCGTTGCCGTTGTCGCCTTTGCGGAATCTAAGACGAGCATTGATTACCCGCGTGTTATTGTAGACAAGCATTGCATCAGAGGGAAGAAGACCGGGGAGTTCCAAGAATTCATGCTCTTCGATTTCTCCGTCGCCTCTGCGCACAAGCAATCGGCAACGGTCGCGCTCGGCAAGCGGATGTTTTGCAATCAGCTCGTCGGGCAACGTATAGTTAAAGTCAGCGATATGAAGCGAATGCGGATCGATAGCCATACTATTCCTTTTCTTGATTTTTTATTATATCCGATCAGCGGTATTCCCGGCCTTCAAATTCCGACACACGTCTTACCCAGTCGGGATCGACAGGGACAGAGTGGCCGGTAGCAGGGTCGATTGTCACCATCACGGTACGTCCGATACACTTAACGTCGCCGGTGTCTATATCCACGATTCTCTGCTCCAGACGGAAACTCGACTCCCCGATATGGGTGATGGCTGTTATCACACATATCTGCTCGTCGATAGTGGTGGGCGCATAAAAATCGCAGTTGACATTGGCTACTACAGTATTGATGGCGCGCCAGTCGAGCTTGTCGTCCATCATCTCCTGAAAGTAACGCATCTTGCCAAGATCCATATAGGCAAAATACATCTCGTTGTTGACATGTCCGAGCAGGTCTATATCGTTGAATCGTATCTGCAACGGCAGCACGGTACGGAACGGCTGTGTCGGTGCAGGCACTCGCGGATTAAGCGGAGTAGGAAGTATTATTTCAGGTTTCATGGGCGCAAATTTAATAAATTTTACTAACTTTGTGGGAAGTAGGCTGCTGTGAATGCCGAATATTACACACAGTCTGTCCCAATCATGACGAACACCATATGAGCGACGATATAACCACTCCTGACGATTTGAACGACCCTGATTTCGAAGATTCCCCCCTGGAGCAAAGCGAAGACAACAGCGCTCCGACGGGACGTGTCACCCTCGACACGTCCGACGACGTTGTACGCCACCAGTTGCGAGGCATGTACCAAAGCTGGTTTCTCGAATATGCATCCTACGTAATCCTCGAGCGTGCCGTACCGCATATCGACGACGGACTGAAACCCGTGCAGCGACGCATACTCCACTCCATGCACACCCTTGACGACGGGCGATTCAACAAAGTGGCCAACATCGTGGGCAACACCATGCAATATCACCCCCATGGCGACGCGTCAATCAATGATGCCCTCGTGCAACTCGGACAAAAAGACCTCCTGGTAGAAACACAGGGAAACTGGGGTAACGTGCTCACCGGAGCCTCGGCCGCCGCCGGACGTTATATCGAGGCGCGCCTGTCGCCGTTTGCCCTTGAAGTACTGTACAACTCCAAGACAACCAACTGGACCGTAAGCTACGACGGACGCAAGCCTGAGCCGGTGACACTTCCGGCAAAGTTCCCGTTGCTGCTCGTGCAGGGTGTGGAGGGTATTGCCGTAGGACTGTCATCGAAGATACTCCCACACAACTTCAACGAGATTATCGACGCCGCAGTGTCATATCTGCGCGACGAGCCGTTTGCCCTATACCCCGACTTCATCACCGGAGGCTCGCTTGATGTGTCGAAATACAACGACGGCGAACGTGGCGGCTCGGTAAAGATACGCGCAAAAATCGAGAAAGTCGACAACAAGACACTCGCCATCACCGAGATACCATTCGGAAAGACCACAGGCACAATATCCGACTCTATTATCAAGGCCGCCGAAAAAGGCAAGATAAAAGTGCGTAAAGTCGAGGACATGACCTCTGAAAACGCCTGCATACTCGTACACCTGCTCCCGGGAACATCAAGCGACAAGGCAATCGACGCCCTCTATGCATTTACCGACTGCGAGTTGAGCGTATCGCCCAACTGCTGCGTGATTTCCGGCAAGAAGCCACACTTCCTTGGCGTGAGCGACGTGCTGCGCCACAGCGTCGACACCACTCGCGAGCTATTACGCCGCGAGCTTGAAATACAGCGCGGCGAACTGATGGAGTCGCTCCACTTCGCATCGCTCGAACGTATCTTCATCGAAGAGCGCATATACAAAGACAAACAGTTTGAGGAGGGCAAAGACATGGACTCAGTACTCGCCCATATCGACAAGCGCCTTGAACCGTTCAAGAAAAATCTCTGGCGCGAAGTCACCCGCGACGACCTCCTGCGCCTGATGGAGATAAAAATGAAGCGCATACTCCGCTTCAACTCCGACGAGGCCGACCGACTCATCGCCAACTACCGCGAGCGCGTGGCCGACATCGACCTCAAACTCGCCAATATCATACAACACACCATCGACTGGTACCTACATCTTAAGGAGAAATATGGCGATGCATACCCGCGCCACACCGTGCTGCGCAGTTTCGACAGCATCGAAGCCGCTACCGTAGCCGAGGCCAACGAACGTCTGTACATCAACCGCGAGGAGGGATTCATAGGTACATCTCTGAAAAAAGACGAATATGTATGCCAGTGTTCCGATATCGACGACATAATAATATTCTACAAAGACGGTAAATACAAAGTAGTCAAGGTCCAGGACAAAATGTTTGTCGGCAAAGGCGTACTGTATGTCAACGTATTCAAGCGCAACGACCTGCGCACTATCTACAATGTAATATACCAGAACGGCAAAGGAGGCACATACTACATGAAGCGCTTCGCCGTGACAGGAGTTTCCCGCGACAAGGAGTACAATCTCACACAGGGTCTTCCCGGCTCGAAGGTGGCATGGTTCTCGGCCAATCCCAACGGAGAGGCCGAGGTAGTGAAGGTGACTCTCAAGCCAAAGCTGCGGCTTAAGACCCTCCAGTTTGACATCGACTTCAGTCAGCTCGCCATAAAAGGCAAGCAGAGCCAGGGCAATATGGTAACAAAGAACGAAGTGCACCGCTTCACTCTGAAAGAGAAAGGAGCCTCCACTCTCGGCGGACGACAGGTGTGGTTTGACCCCGACGTGCTGCGTCTCAACTACGACAAGCGAGGCATATATATGGGCGAATTCAACGGCACCGATCAGGTACTCGTCATACTGAAGTCGGGAGAATACTATCTGTCGAGTTTCGATGCCGGAAATCATTATGAAGATGGTATATTGCGCATAGAGAAGTTCCGTCCGGGCCATGTCTGGACAGCTGTAATCGATGATGCCGACCAGGGATATCCCTACCTAAAGCGGTTCACATTCGAACCGGCCTCCAAGCGCACCAGATTTATCGGAGAGAACGAAAAAAGCAGCCTCATCCTTCTCAGCGATGCCGCCGGATGCCGCATAAAGGTCATATTCGGAGGCACCGACGCATATCGTGAGCCCCTGGAAGTCGACGCCATGGATTTCATAGCTGTAAAAAGCTACAAAGCGCGCGGAAAGCGACTTACAACATACGCGGTCGACAAGGTGGAAGAGCTGGAGCCTCGCGAGGTAGAGGATGTGGAGGAAGATGAAACAGAAGCAGCCATCCCCGACGACGAGTCAGCGCCCGACAGCGAGGAGAAATCCGACGACGAGGTACGCGACGAAATCAACGGCCAGCAGCGCATATTCTGACAATGAAAAAGTTTATAGCCATTATCTGCGGACTGTGGACGACAACAGCATGTGCGGCCCTGCCCGACAGCATAGTACGCCCGGTCAATTCCCACTTCACCTACGATATCGGCTCCTCTATCATAGCCAACACCTATCTCACCCCATTGAAATATACCGGATGGGGCATGCGAATTGGCTACGACCGCACTCAGGCCATGAAATTCCGACCGGAACATATGGTACAGCGCATAACAGCCGGAATCGATCTCGACCGGACACTCAATCCCGCAGGCAACGCCAAAATGTGGCGTCTGACAGGTGACTTTGACTACGGAATCACATACCGCATGCGCCTACCGCAGAATATCACTGTGGCGGGAGGTCTGTCGACCGGCATAGACCTCGGAGTCATATACAACACACGCAACGGCAACAACCCGGTTGCCGTCGAGGCCGCCTGGACAATCAACATAACCGCCGCGCTGATGTGGCACCACACACTGCTGGGTAAAAAGCTACTGCTCACATACCGCCCGACAATACCGATTACAGGAGTATTCTTCTCACCCGACTATGGCGAACTATTTTACGAGATATCCCTCGGCGACCACAGCGGCCTCGCACACTGCGCATGGTGGGGAAATTATTTTCGCATGGAGAACCTTCTTACCGCCGATATATCATTCGGAGCCACCGAGCTTCGTCTGGGCTTCCGAAACAATATCCTCTCGACACGCGTCAACAACATCACGACTCGCGTGGTCACATGTGCCGCGGTAATTGGCATCGGAGGCACATGGATGTCGCTGAACCCATACAAAGGCATCAGCGCCGACGCGCGCATAATATCCGCAACCTACTGATTCACTGCCACTATGAAGATATCCATCCATGCTATTATATCCCGGCTGATGCTATTCACCGCAACAGCCTCCGCCGTGATTGTATCAGGCGGATGCCACCCACTTGAAGAGTGGGACAACAATCCGCAAGGAAATTTCGAGGCCTTGTGGACCATTCTCGACGAGCATTACTGCTTCTTTGCGGAAAAGGATGTGGACTGGCGCGAGATTCACGACAAATATGCTCCTCTGGTAAGCAACCGCATGACATCAAAGGAGCTATTCTTCGTATGCGCCGACATGCTCGACGAACTGCGCGACGGCCACACCAACCTGTCGGCCTCGTTCAATACCTCATATTACCGCAAATGGTGGAGCGATTATCCTCAGAACTACTCCGAACGACTTGTCGAGCAATATTACCTCAACTTCAACTTCCTCTCCGCTTCCGGACTCGACTACGCCGTACTGCCTCAGAACATAGGCTACATACGCTACAGTTCGTTCAGCACTCCCATAGGCGAAGGAAATCTCGACGAAGTGCTAATGTACCTCAACACATGCGACGGTCTCATCATCGACATACGCGACAACGGAGGTGGTTCAATGACAAACGTCGAGACACTCGTGCGACGATTCATTACATCGCGCACACTCGCCGGATACATATCCCATAAGACCGGTCCGGGACACAACGACTTCTCCGAGCCTTTCGCCTACTACTTCGACCCCGCCGAGCGCGGACGCATAATGTGGGGCAAGCCTACAGTCGTGCTCACATCGAGAGGCACATTCTCCGCGGCCAACAACTTTGTGTCTATTATGAAATACATCCCCGGGGTGACTATCGCAGGAGCCCGTACAGGAGGAGGCTCGGGCATGCCCTTCAATTCCGAACTGCCCAACGGATGGAGCGTGCGTTTCTCGGCATGTTCCGTGCTCGACAGCAACGGCCAGTCCACAGAGTTCGGCATAGACCCGACACCGGGCTGTGAAGTAGACCTCGACCCCGGGCAGGCACTCCTCGGCCACGACACCATCCTCGACTTCGCAATCACACGCCTTACATCCCCAGACTCCGGGGAGTGACAGATTGTCGGGGATATTTGTTATCTTTGCATCCTATAATGTATTGATTTCTTCGTATGTCAACTAATATAGACGATAAGAAGGTCGAGACACCTATCAAGCGCTCGGTGCTCGACTACGACGATATTGTGGCCATGGTGCCCAAAGCAGCCGGCCACCGCAAGCTGATAAATCGCCTGCTCCACTGGCTGTCGGTCGACAAAGTCAACGATGTACACGACCGGTATTGCGACAATCCAGGCCCTGAATTCTCGCGCAATCTTCTGAAAGACTTCGACATCAACCTACGTGTCGACGGCCGCGAAGTGCTCGACAGCCTGCCTGATGGTGCATTCATCACTGTAAGCAACCACCCTTTCGGCGCGCTTGACGGTATATCGCTGATAGCCCTGATGGGCACTCTGCGCCCCGACTTCAAAGTGATGGTCAACATGGTGCTCAACCGTATCTCGGCCATGCGCCCCAACTTTATTGCAGTCGACGCTCTTGCCAGCGACGACCCCGCCAAGCAGACTGTCAGCAAGAAAGGCATCATGGAGGCTATACGTCAGGTACGTTCGGGCCATCCGCTCGGATTCTTTCCCGCAGGTGCCGTGAGCAAAATCAACAGAAGCCTCCGCATCGAGGACCGCGAGTGGCAGCCAACCATCATCCGGCTTGTACGTCAGATGGGAGTACCTGTAGTGCCGATATATTTCCACGGCCACAACAGCGCGCTTTTCAATATTCTCGGTGTGATAAGCTGGCAACTGCGCACACTGCGTCTGCCTACGGAAGTATGGCGCAAATGCCACTCTACCATCCATATTTCGGTAGGCGATATCATCCCGGCTGAGAAAATCAAGGAGTTCGGCGACAACGACAAAGCGCTCGGCGAATTCCTGAAAGCCAGTACTTACGAACTCCGCAAAAGAAAATGACCGCGATTTCCGACATATCAGCCCAGGTGCAACAGGCCAAAGCCCGATGGGGCATCATAGGCAATGCCCCGGCCTTGATTGCAGCCATACAGAGAGCGTTGCGGGTGGCCCCGATCGACCTGTCGGTGCTCGTGACAGGCGAAAGCGGCTCTGGCAAGGAGTTCTTCCCCCAGATTATCCATGCCGGCTCACCACGCAAACACTCCAAATATATAGCGGTGAACTGTGGAGCCATACCAGAAGGAACTATCGACTCCGAGTTGTTCGGCCATGAGAAAGGAGCATTCACAGGCGCCGTATCATCGCGCAAAGGATACTTCGAGGAGGCCGACGGCGGCACTATATTTCTCGACGAGGTAGCCGAACTGCCGCTTACCACCCAGGCCCGTCTGCTCCGAGTGCTCGAAAGCGGTGAGTTCATAAAAGTAGGCTCCTCGACCGTACAGAAGACCAACATACGCATCGTGGCCGCCACCAACGTCGACATGGCCCGCGCCGTAGAGGAAGGACGCTTTCGCGAGGACCTCTACTACCGTCTGTCGACAATACGCATAGAGGTACCGCCGCTACGCGACAGAGGAAGCGATGTGACCCTGCTCGCACGCAAATTCGCAATCGACTTTGCCGAGCGCTACCGCACCCCGGCAGTGTCGTTCAGCGATGATGCTTCGCGCATGCTCATGCGCTACCCCTGGCCCGGCAACGTACGTCAGCTCAAAAACGTAATCGAACAGATAGCCCTGTTCGATGCCGGAGCGACAATTTCAGGCGACGGGATAGCGGAATATCTGCCTGCACACGGAGTGACAGCTCCCGCCACAATCGACCGGACTGCCACTACCGACTCCGGAATGCACTCATATGCCACTGAGCGTGAGCTGCTGTTCAATATGATATTCAGCATGCGCGGCGAAATAGACGAACTGCGCGCAGCCCTCAACGATTTGCGGGCCGGCATACGCCCACACTCCACCTTCCCTGAGGCTCCGACACTGACACGCGTCAACACACCACAGTCGCTGGTAAGATACACCCCCGCCCACGACATTTTCAGCCACACGGAGACAATCGACAGCGATACACGAGTATCCGCCGATACAGTCACCGGCTCCTCGCCCCGAACTCTTGAGGACACCGAGCGCGAGACAATACGGATAGCACTCGAACACAACGAGGGTCGACGCAAGGCTACCGCACGCGAACTCAACATATCGGAGCGCACGCTATACCGCAAAATCAAGGATTACGGCCTTGAATGACAACCAATCCATCCCCCACTCCATTAATCAGACTATGCCCAACGGATTATTCAGAAAGATAGCACGCCGCATAACTCCACGCCGCTGCATCGCCATGGTTATGGCTGCCATAATTGTGACGGGTTGTACAATCAGCTACAAATTCAACGGCAGCGCTATCGACTACAACGTATACAAGACCATACATATCGGACAGTTCCCGATACGTGCCGCATTGGTATATCCCCCATTGCAGCAGACATTTGAGAACGCCCTGCTCGACTATGTAGCCCGCAACACACGCCTGCAGGTAAACGACGGCATGAGCGATCTTAACCTCGAAGGCGAAATCACCGGATACTCCCTCTCGCCACAGGCTGTCACAGAAAATGCGATAGCCTCCAAGACAAGACTTACCATCACTGTCAGAATCCGGTATACCGACTCGAAAAATGACAAAAACAACGTCGACCAATCATTTTCGGCCTATCAGGACTTCGATTCCAACGAGATGCTGACCGACGTGCAGGAACAACTCTGCCAGGAGATTACCGACCAGCTTATCGAACTGATATTCAACGCCACTCTCGGCAATTGGTAAAAAAACAATACCATCATATGGCATCCTCACCTCTTGAGCATCTTACGGAACTGATGCGCGACCCCTCGCTGCCGGTGAGCGTGGAGTGGGTCGACGAAATGGCCCGCCTGTATCCATACATGACCCTGCCGGCCAAACTTCTCCTCGAACGCTCGGGCGACACCCTCGACGAATCTACCCGACGGCGCGTAATGCAACAGATGGCTCTCAACAGCTCCTCCCACGAAATGCTATACCGCATAGCCGATAAAAAAAACGTATCCGATGCCAATTTCTATCCTCCCGAGCAACAGCCGGAAGCTCTTGATACCGACAGTGCTATCGAGACATTCATGTCGCACTACGGACGTCCCGATCCGCAGGAAAACGCCCTGCTCGAACGGCTTATATTCAACCCCGTGCCTGATTACGCGCTGACTCTCGCCGACGAGGAAGAGCGCAGTCTGCCCACAAGTGAAGAAGCCGACGGAGACTCCCCTGACTCGCTCATAAACGCATTTATCCTGAAGAGCCGCCGCGAGGGGGGACACTTCCCGTCAAGCACCGACAGCAATGAGGCGACAGCTGATTCATCACCGGAGAAACCCGCCGAGCAGACACGCGACACCGAGCCCCTGCATTCACCTAACAATGCATCCGAACAAGGCCTGCTGAGTGAGAGTCTGGCTAAATTTTTCATAAAACAGCGACGATATGCCAAGGCTTATGAAATAATCAGCAATTTAAGTTTGAAATTTCCGGAAAAAAGTCGTTACTTTGCAGACCAATTGCGTTTCTTACAGAAACTTATCATAAACGAGCAATTTCAGAAACAAAAATAAACCAATAAAATGTACGTAGTCGTAATAACACTTACCGTCATAGTTGCGCTTCTGCTGATTGGAGTAGTCCTCATCCAGAAGTCGAAAGGCGGTGGCCTCTCCTCTCAGTTCGGCGGTGCCAACCAGGTGATGGGCGTTCGCCGCACAAATGATTTCATCGAGAAAACAACATGGTATCTTGCCGGAGCATTGGCCATACTGTGTATCCTCGGCGTATTTTTCATGCCCCGCAACCTCATCCAGAGTGCGTCGCGCATCACTCCCCAGGCCGTAGAGCAGACACAGCCCGCCGACTTCAACACTCAACTTCCTGCAGCAGCTCCCGCAGCAGAAACTCCCGCTCCCGAAGCAACACCCGAAGCTCCCGCCGCTGAATAATCATCAGCCCCCGACATCATAAAACGCCATACAATTCGCTTGTATGGCGTTTTTCATTATCAACCCCGTTATAGCACATGACAAGCATATCGAATAAATGTATGTCAATATGCTTGTCATGTTAAAAGTTTTGACTATATTTGCCAAAATAATCAGCCTAATTGTAATAAATCTTGCCTCACTCCAATAATTTTAAATTAGGCCGTTTGTACGTAATACCCAAGCGAAAGCATACACATTATGGAGAAAATCGACAATCTTGACCGCAAGATTCTTGAAATAGTGATGCGCAACGCACGCATCCCCTCAAAAGATGTAGCGGTAGAATGCGGAGTATCGCGTGCCGCCATCCACCAGCGCATACAGCGCATGATAGACCTTAAGGTTATCACCGGCTCGGGATACCATGTTGATCCTCACGTACTCGGTTATACCACATGTACATACATCGGCGTAAACCTTGAGCGAGGAGCCATGTACCGCGACGTAGTGCCCGAACTGGAGAAGATACCGGAGATAGTGGAGTGCCACTTCACGACCGGCCCCTACACTATGCTTATAAAGCTGTACGCACGCGACAACGAACACCTGATGGAGCTCCTCAATGACAAGATACAGACTATCCACGGGGTGCTCGGCACTGAGACTCTGATTTCACTCGACAACTCAATCGACCGCGAAATCCATGTCGACTACGAGTCGTAGGCCATCACCGGATATAGACATACATAATTTACATCGCGCATAAATCGAATCAGGCCGCAGGACAGTCGCTGTCCTGCGGCCTGATTGTTATTTGATTTCTACCGTCGGATTGAAGAGATACAGGCGGCGAGTAGCGCGCGTGACTCCCGTATAAAGCCATCGGTAAAAGTCCATACCCATAGCCTCCGGCGGTATATAGCCAAGATCTATGTATACATCCGACCACTGTCCGCCCTGCGCCTTGTGGCATGTGACGGCATATCCGTATTTCACCTGCAGCGCATTGAAATACACGCTCTTGGTAGCACGCACGATACGCTGCGACTCCGTCTCCCCCTCGGGAGCGCCTTCAATATCCGACATTATTGCCTCAAAAAGCTCGCGCATAGCCTGCGACGACACTGAGGCATCCTCGCTCATAAGAGTGTCAAGCATAATCTTGCACTCCACAGCTACATCGCGGTCGGTAAGACGCAGACTCACATCGGCAAAACGCCGTCCATAGCGCGTCTCCGTACCGTACACCTTCTCGACTATGGCCATGTCGCCATTGGCGATAAAGTCAAGCCCCTTGATATCCTTAGTCCAGAAATAATTGTTCTTTCCGACAAGCAATATTTCGTCGGCACGCAACTCCTCCTCATAGTAAAGTACCGAAGAGCGCACGGCCATGTTAAACTCCGTGGCGCGCCGGTTGGACCGCGTAATCAATATCGTGTCAAGTACTCCACGCTCCGCATAGCTGTGGGTAAGCATTTCCTCAAGGTCGTAGGCCTCGACAACCTCGACATCGGAAAACGGACTTACAAATAGTCGCGGCACCGGCAGCTGTGGCTGTCGCATCGCTTTGCGCAACCATGTGGCATTGTACAGAATGCCGGAATCACGGGCCTGACGCACCGTGGCGGTAAGCACCACCCTGGTAACACGCAGACCCATGTCATGGAGCACTTTCGCACTCATGGCCGGACTCTCGTCACATCCTACCGGAGGAAGCTGTGCGGTATCACCCAGAAGTATCAGGCGACAGTTGACGCCGGAGTACACATAGTGTACCAAATCTTCAAGCAGATTGCTTCCCGTGGGGGTATCGCCTCCAATCATCGAAGCCTCGTCGACGATAAACACGGTATTGTGAGCCCTGTTTTCCGCCACACGCACAGTACGGCTCTGCGTTATGCCGTTGCCGCCGACATTGTAGATGCGGCGATGGATGGTATATGCCTGATGACCGGCAAATGCGCTGAACACCTTGGCTGCGCGACCGGTGGGAGCCATAAGCACTGTGCCTATGCCCACGCCGTTGAGAGCGCGCACAAGAGCGGCACACAGCGAGGTCTTGCCCGTACCGGCATAGCCGTTGAGCAGAAACACCGAGTCAGACGGCGTGGCCCGCGAACAGTAGCGGGCAAGCGCCGCTATAAGCTCTATCTGCTGAGAGGTAGGCTCATACGGCACTTGCTCAAGTACGAGTTGCGCAAAGTCCATTACATCCATCGCGGCAATACTGTAACGATTATACTGCAGTCTTATTTAAGGCTCCACTCGGCACCCTGCTTCGTATCCTTAATATCGAAACCGGCCTGCGCGAGGCGGTCGCGAATAAGGTCGGAGGTAGCCCAGTCCTTGGCAGCCTTGGCCTGCGCGCGCACTTCAAGCAGGAGGTCGACCGCCTGCTCGAAAGGTTTCATGGCATCGGGCTGCGAAGCGCCCTCCACCATCTCGGTGCGTATGCCAAGAATATCTACGAGGAATATGCGGAACACATCTTTCAGCTCGTCGATATCCGACGCCGTAAGAGTGACAGCACCATCCTTTGCCTGATTGATGATACGGCATGCGTCAAACAGTGTGGCAATGACAATCGGCGTATTCAGGTCGTCGTTGAGCGCCTCGTAGCAACGGGCGCGCAGACCCGACACTTCGGCTGTCGACACTTCGGCCGGCTTCAGTTCCTGCAGGCGTCGGTAACCGTCGAGCATACGGTTGAGAGCCTTTTCAGATGCCTGAAGAGCGGCATTCGAAAAGTCGAGAGTACCGCGGTAATGGGCCTGGAGGATGAAGAAACGGATTGTCATCGGCGAATACGCCTGCTCAAGAGCCGGATGTGTGCCGTTGAAAAACTCGTCAAGAGTGATAAAGTTGCCGAGCGACTTGCCCATCTTCTGTCCGTTGATGGTCACCATATTGTTGTGCATCCAGTAGTTGACCGTCTCATGGCCGTTATGGGCCACCGACTGTGCAATCTCACATTCATGGTGGGGGAACATGAGGTCCATGCCGCCGCCATGTATGTCGAATGTCTCGCCAAGATACTTCTGCCCCATTGTAGAGCATTCCAGATGCCATCCGGGGAATCCCTCGCTCCATGGCGACGGCCAGTGCATGATATGCTCAGGCGCGGCCTTCTTCCAGAGAGCGAAGTCGGCCGGATTACGCTTCTCCTGCTGCCCGTCGAGCGCACGGGTTGTGGCCAGCAGCTCATCGACATTGCGGCCGGAGAGTTTCCCGTAATGAAAATCGCGGTTGTACTTGGGCACGTCGAAATATACGGAGCCGTCGCTCACATAGGCGTATCCGCTGTCGAGGATTTTCTTCACATACTCGATTTGCTCGATAATGTGGCCTGAAGCGTGAGGCTCGATACTCGGAGGAAGCACATTGAGCGCCTCCATCGCTTTATGGTAACGGTTGAGATAGTGCTGCACCACCTCCATCGGCTCGAGCTGCTCAAGACGCGCCTTCTTGGCGATTTTATCCTCGCCCTCGTCGGCATCATGCTCAAGATGGCCGACATCGGTAATGTTGCGCACATAGCGCACCTTGTAGCCAAGATGGGTAAGATAGCGGTAAAGTATGTCGAATGTGATGGCCGGACGCGCATGGCCGAGATGTCCGTCGCCATACACCGTAGGGCCACACACATACATGCCCACTCTACCCTCATGTATAGGCTTGAAGAGCTGCTTTGTACGGTTCAGGCTATTGTAGATGAGCAGATCCTGCTGTATCATCGGAAAAATCGATTAGGCTTTGAACGGGTTGGGGATGTTGTTGTTGCCGTCGGCAGGAGCACCGCCATTTACGGGACGACGCTGCTCGATAACACCAAATGTATTCTCGAAGCGCTCAATATTGTCGCGAAGGGCAAAGAAAAGATTCTTGGCATTCTCCGGAGTCATGATGATACGTGACTGTACGCGTGCCTGCGGTGGATTGGGAATCATGTTGATGAAGTCCATTACAAATTCGTTGGGTGAATGGGCTATCATGGCCAGATTGGAATAGTGGCCGTGGGCTACTTCGGGAGTGAGTTCAATCTTTATCTCGTTCTGAGGTTTCTGTTTGTTGTCCATTTTTGATATGATTTTAAATGTTTGTATTATATGGATTAATATTCTGTTCTTTTAGGAAACTCATATGTGTCGGCAGGCAGATTTGAGTCATTGACATGGATTCTCAGCCCAAGGCATCCCGGCTGACTCCATACCTTCGATATATCAAACGACGCATAGCTCTCGCGCAGATATCCAGGCGGGGCTCCATCGAGATTGTGGAGTATGTATGCCTCAGGCCAAGGATTGTCCATCGTAAGAGAGTCCACTACCAACCCGAAGTAACGCGGCTTGTCGGAATATTCGGCACGCATACGCAGATTTATGTATTCGCCTGTGCGCCATATAGAGTTTAGGAATATGGCATCGTGGTCCCATTCGTATCTCTCTATCGGCCTTATTATCGCCGTATCGCAATTGATAGCCCCGAGCGAGCGTATCTCAACAGGGCCCGATGCATACGGGTCGCCCGACTCGGGATAATAGTAAAGCAACGCCCGGCTACCTACACGGCCTTTGTCGACAGTGCGGCCCGCGGCAGTAAGGGTAATCAACGGGGAGTCATCATAACGCTGAAACGTGAATACAGTGCCCGAAGCCTCGTCTGTTGATTGAATTGTCACTATGGAGCTATAGAATATGCGGTCGTTGTAATCATCGTCGGTCGAACACGACGCCATCACTCCCGACATGATTATGGCGGGGATGCAGAGCCTTATATGCCTGAGTGAGTGTTTCATACCGTCGTGGTGTTGATTCGTTGCTCGATGTTCTGTATGCGGCCGTCCGACATATGCACGATACGGTCGCAGGTAGAGGCCAGATGCTCGTCGTGAGTGACAATCACGAATGTCTGTCCCATGTCGCGGCGTAGTTGGAAAAACAACCGGTGCAGCTCGTCGCGGTTGCGTGAATCCAGACTTCCGGAGGGCTCGTCGGCAAGCACTACTGCCGGACTGTTGACAAGCGCACGGGCCACAGCCGCCCTCTGGCACTCGCCGCCCGACAGGGCCGACGGCTTGTGGGTACGCCTGTCATATAGCCCGAGATACTTTATCAGTTCACCGGCCCGCTCCATAGCCTTATAATGCGACATTCCGGCTATCATGGCCGGAATAGCCACATTCTCCTGCATGGTGAACTCAGGCAAAAGCTGATGAAACTGGAATACAAAGCCGATACTGCGGCATCGGAATGCCGCGAGCCGCGATTCCTTCATACGCACCACATCCTCGCTGTCAAACACCACACTGCCTGAGTCAGGGCGCTCAAGAGTACCTACAATCTGCAGGAGTGTAGTCTTGCCTGCTCCGCTCGGGCCTACTATCGACAGCACCTCGCCCCGGTTTATGTCGAGCGAAATGCCGTGAAGCACTTTGAGGGAGCCGTAGCTCTTTGATATGTCGCGTATTGATATCACGTTGACTTAATTTGTAAGATTGTATTTTCCCTACCTAAAGCGGATGCCCCGACAGACGCCCTATGGCATACGCCCCGAGCATAAGACCAAACTGTGCCGGAATCCATGAAACCGTGCCGAACGACGAACGCTTGAATGCAATCTCATCGGTAAGCACGAGCGAGGCCTTGCGCGGCTGCTCTGTCGAAAATACGACTTTGAGCCCTTTGCTTATGCCTGCGCGTCTAAGGCGATGGCGCACCTCGCGGGCAAGACCGTCATGGACAGTCTCCGAAATGTCGGCATAACGCACCTTCATCGGGTCGGTACGCCCTCCGGCTCCCATCGACGATATTATCTTCACCTTACGGCGCAGACACGTCTCAATCAGAGCCACCTTCGGCGCGATTGAGTCAATGGCATCAATGACGAAATCGGGTCTCACCCTATCAAGCATGGGAGCCACATCGTCGGGAGCGATGAAACCGCAGAATGCCTCGACGCGGCACTCCGGATTGATATCCAGCAGACGGCGCCGCATGACCTCGACTTTAGGCTCACCTAATGTTGAAACAAGCGCGGGGAGCTGACGGTTCAGGTTGCTCGGAGCCACGGTGTCACCGTCAACGAGCGTGATCGCACCGACACCGGAACGGGCCACGACCTCTGCCGCGTACGCGCCTACGCCGCCGACGCCTACCACCAGCACATGAGCACCGGCAAGAAGGCCTACGGCATCACTGCCAAGCAGAAGGGCTGTACGGGAAAGGGCCTCGGCATCCATAATGCAATAGTCGCAGATGTTATACAGTATCAGTTTTTGAACTTGGATGCAATATTGGCAGGAACGGCATCCTTGTGCACCATTATATCCATGGTCTTGGCCAGGAAGAATGGCACGCTCACATACATGAATCCGTCGTAGAGCTGGTTAGTGTCCCAGGAGTTCTGTATCTTGTAATATTTGTTGCCCTCCTGGTCCTTTGCGATGCCCATGATTACCATACCATGGTCGTCGGTTGTCTCCTTGCGGTCGAACATCTCCTGTCGCATCTCCTGTGTGACGGTTATTTCCTCTACCGGGCCCTTGATGTTGTAGCGTTCGTCGGCACGATCCTTGTCGGAAAGCTGTACCCAGCGCGAAAGTTCGGTACCTGACAAATCCTTGGCTCCCTTCTCTACGGGAATCACCGCATATCCCTGGCGCCATTTGAATCCGCCTTCGCTTACGTCGGCACCCCATGCCACGGGATAACCGTGCTCGATAGCATTGTCGACGATTGCCTGAAGCTCATCGAGAGGCACATTCTGCATTGTGCCCCACAGCCAGTTGTCGGCGACCTCAAGAGCAAACGGCTCATAGAACGGATGATGTGTAAAGGAGGCAACCTCTATATAATCGTCAGTGTCAATGCCGAGCGACTCGGCAAATGAGCGTGGTGTGTATGTCTTGCCCTTGTACTCAAATGTCTCGGGCAGGGGACCGAAATAGCTGTCGAGAATCGCCTCGAACCCCTTTTCCCATGCGGTAGAGAGGCGTTTGCTGCCCGACGACAGCACGGCATCGAGGTATGACTGCAATACCTTGGAAAGCTCGGCATGCGCATGCTTCTCCTCACCGTAGTTAAGACCGGGATAGGCCTCCTCGGGCATAGCGCCGTAACGTGCCATCACATAGGGCACATCGTGGGCCGCACCACCCTGCGAGAAGTTGATTTTTCCGTCCATGCGCACATACTTGCGGGCCTTGTCGAGGTAGCACATACGCACTACGTACATCTCGCTGAGGTCAAGCTCGTCGCCACCTTTGCGCATTATCTCATCCTCAAAAAAAGTATTTGTAGAGAAGCACCAGCATGTGCCCGACTGGTTCTGGTCGCGCACAGGGGTAGTCTTCACCAGTTTGATGTCCTTGAATTTGAATCCGGTGCTGTCGGGCACCACAACCTTAGAATCGCCGGCTGCGGCAACAGCCATAGCCGAGCTGTCCCACGCTGAGGCGTTCAATGCCATGGCCGAGGCCATGACGCATGCAAGTATATGTTTCATCGATAATGATTGTGTTGTTTGATATACAAATTTACAAAATTACACCGACACGGCAAAAGGGAGCACAATCTCGTCGAGGCGGCCATGCCCTTATTATACCACCGTGCCCCGCGCCTTTATTGCTCGGGGAATTTACGGTTATACTCTTCAAGAAGATATCGCACGTCGAAGTAGAATCCCTTGGGATCTTTTTTGTCGGCATCCTTTATGGTGATATAGTCGTAGTAGGGAGGACGGTCCTCCTGGGCATCGACCACATGGTTCTGGAAGTTGATAAGATTATATTCATGCATCGGATTTATCACAATCCAGGCATTTTCCTCATCAAGCCCGGTACCGGTCGACACGATAGCCTCCAGAAGATGGTTGAGCTTGTATTGCCATATCTTGGCAAGATTGTATTTTTTCTTCTCCTGATAAGCGTAAATCAGAAATGACATCTGGCGCAAATCAAACGGGTCATCCTTCAGCGACAGTTCGGCATAGTGGATTATGGTGTCGGCCTCGGCGGCTGTGTGCTTGTCGCGCATGTATAGTTCTTCAGCCTTCTGGCTGTAACGGCTGCGGCGGTACGGATTGTAATCTTCCTGGAATACATATCCGAGATACAGATGACGGAACTGGTCGAGCGTCATGGTAGTATCACGCGTCGCAAACTGTTTCATCAGTTTCGGGTAGTAATACTTCGACTTCGGGTCGTTGACATCCCGGCGTATCTGTTCCATATCCGGCTTTACAGGCTTTACCTTCTCAGCAAGGGCGGAAAACGATATCGTGGCTGCCATTAATACCATGGCTATGTGTAGCAGACGTTTCATAATCTTATGTAGTTAAGGATTATACATGTATGTTGGCGCAGTATGCAGAAGGCGGCTACATGTACTGAATGGTGGCAACCGGATGCTGTTCGATAATCCATAGCATCACCGCGATACCGATAATCGACACTGTCACTACAGCCGGCAGCCCCTTGGCACAAAGATACTGAAAAAATTGAGCCGAAGGAAATCCGAGAGGTTTCCCGGCCGGAGTGCGTGCGTAGACATATCCGCCGGCAATCACCCCTATGGCAGCACCTGCTACCATCCACAGATAGGAAAATCCGGTCATGCCGACCATCATACCGACAATCGCTCCGATACCGATATATGTCATGCCGTTGGTACACCTTGCGAGCCTGCGTGGCTGCATCATGTCAATAACAAGTACAATCGCCACAGCGATACCCCATGAGGTCATTAGCCAGTCGCCCGGATGAATCACATGCGACCATTTCATAAACCACAGTGATGCATAGGCAGTTACAGCTACCGGGAAATAGGGCCTGACGAGCAGAAACAGCGAAATCGCCATAACAAAAAGAGCGGCTGCAAGCCATATGACTGTTATATCGTTTGCCATGTAAACATTGGTTTTTCTCAGATTTCTTTCAAAACATCCGGATGTAGTAAAAATCTACAGCATCCTACTATAGGAAAACGCGGGCTTAACCCAATTGTTGCCTGCATCATGAGATGAAGAAGTCTCCGATACCCGCAGAGGATACCGGAGACTCACATTATTTACGAATTTTTAATATTCGAAGACAGTTGTATGTCAGATGTCAGCGCACAACAACTTTTCGGCCGCCGACAACGTAGACACCAGGAGCAAGGCCATCGACAGCAGTGTCACGGTCTACATTCTCGCGGACGAGCATGCCCTGGAGATTATACACATTTACTATCGAATCCTGAGTACCGGCTACAATGGTGTCGATACCGCTTGTCTGGGATATATCCAGATAGTTGGTGTAAAGAATCAGATTGGGGAACTCAGCATTTGTCATAACACAGATAACCGGTTCGGTATAGTTGACATGGAAGGTTGTCACACCGTTGTCAATGCTATACTCAGGCTCATCTCCCTCCGGGCTGAGCATCTCGCCGATAATCTCTCCGGTATCGGCATCGACCGATATCTCACCGTAGTACCATGTATATACCGTCTCGGTATCACCTACACGCGCCTGGGCGGCGAGATCTACCTTTCCGTTGATTACCTGAGTCTCGACAGGTGCCTGGTTGCCGTAATAGTATGCATCCATCATAGCCGGGAAATCAACCTTGCGCGGGAGAGTGGCGAATGTGAACTGATTGCCTACAAGAGTAAGCGCACTCAGAGTGGATGCCACCGGCGATAGGTCAATCTCGGCAAACATATTTCCGCTAAGCAGCAGCTGTTTAAGAGCGGGAGTGCCCGACACGTCGATTGTCGACAATCCGTTTCTTGTAAGGTCAAGGCCCCACATCTGAGGATTGCCGAGTTTTACAGAAGAAATGCTGTTATTGGCGAGCGAAGCCGTCTTCAGTGCGGGAGCTTTTGAGAGGTCAATATTCTCGATAGCGTTGTTGCTGAGCACCAGATACTCAAGAGAGGGGAATTCGGCAAGATTTATGTCGGAAATCTCGGCCTCGGTGATGCTGAGTTCTCTTATTCCCTTCTTTTCAGGGAATATCATATTCTCAGGATTAAGCCCGGTATTATACAACCCAAGCATAGTAAGATCGGTCATAGGCGATCCGTCGAAGTCAGACATACCGATTCCTGAAATCGAGAATACAGTAATATCCGAAGGGCTGTCGTAGGTATATGCCACGGCTTTTTTACCGACTACGGCATGAACATCGGTATTGGCAACAAACACATCGCTGCGTGTAGGATATGCCTGGAAATCCACGCCTTCAGATGTCCAGTCGATGTATACGTTGCTTAACTCCTTGGTGCGGAATCCGACAACAGGTGCATCACCGACTTCCGATACTGTAAAGGACGCTATCATTGTAGTGGGCGCTCCCATCGGTATGACATCAGTAGTGGCCAATACATTCTCTCCGGTAAAGGCGGGGAAAGCGCCATTGGTAATCTCGCAATGTACGGCATCACCGTCGATTGTAAGGAATCGTGTGAATCCATCCTTGAGAGTGTAGTCAGAGCCATCCACAAGCACTGTGCCGTCGGTCTTGACCCACTTGTATTCGGTAGTATTGCCATTGATTACCAGATTCTGCTCGTCAAGCGCTACAGACGGAGCCTTTGATGCGATTACAATCTTTGACTGTGGAGCATAGACATACTTTGTAGCGGCATTCTCTATTACAGGCAGAGTAGCAAGAGTAAGCATATTGCCTGAAAGATTCAACTCGGCAAGACCGGGTATCTCTATCATATTCTCAATCTCAGAAATATGGTTGTTGCTGAGATTGATATACTCGGCATTGGAGAGATAGGCCATATTGACAGTCTGGATTTTATTGCCCGACAGGTCAAGATGGAGCATATTGTCATAGTTCTTCAGGTTGTATTCCTCAAGTTTGTTATTCGACAGATCGAGATAACGGCAACCGGATGTGTTTACGATATGGAAATTGGAAATACGGTTGTTGGCGGCTACAATCTTTTTGAGGAAAGTCTTCTCATAGCTGCCGCTGATACCGGCAAGGTCAAGAGTCGACAATGAGTTGTCGGAAAGATCGATTGATGCCAGACAGCGGTTGTAGGCCAGATTAACAGTCGACAATTGGCATCCTCGTGCCGAGAGGTGGCGCAGTTCTGTGGCAGCCTTCAGGTCAAGAGAGAGCAGTCGCTGTCCGTCAAGACTGAGGGCGGAAAGCACTGCATTCTCAGGCATATATATATACATGTTGTAGGCTGTTGATGTACCGGATATTGTGGTTGTGGCCTCATCGGAAGTAACATCAAACTCTTTGAGCTCTCCATTACCGAAATCAACCATAATCTTGGAGGGATTATCTACAGAGGCACCGCTTATACCGGCCTTGAAGTTTACTTCAGTATTTCTCGGAACCATCATTGACACGATTTTTGAAGGCTTGCCAAATTCATCGGCGGTCTTCACCATGAATCGTGATGATGTAAGGGTATAATCCGACAACTCGGAATTGACAAACTCGACATATACCGAATCGGCAAATGTCTTGTTGAATGTAAGCATGCCGTTTTCCCAGGTATATGCATCGAGGTCAACCTCCTCCGCCGTGCCTCCGACAGGCTCCGACATCACACGCACATATGTGTTGCTCTCGGGACGCAGCATACAGGTAAAGTCGATTGCAGTCTCTACACCATACGAGCGGTCGACCTGATATGGTTTCTGTCCATAGAAGTATTCGCTGAAAGTAGTGCGGTCGGCCGGAAGAGTGGAGTATGTAAACCGGTTCAGATTAATATCTATGCTTGCCAGATTGGGATTGGCTGAAATATCAAGGGCAGTAAGATCATTGCGGCGTATATAAAGGGTACGCAGCTTGGGGTTCTTGGAAATATCAAGTGATTTGAGATTATTGCTGGCGGCAGAGAGATAGGTAAGTTCAGGAAGCCCGGTAAGGTCAAGCGACTCTATTTTCACATCGGTATTTACTGTACCCGATGTATGGCTACAGAACAACTCGGACAATTTTGGTACCTTCGTAAAATCAACTTCACGTATGCGGCTCTCACTTATGTTAAGATGCCACAGATAGGGCACGGGGGTGAGGTCGAGAGTCTCCACGTCGGTAAGTTCCAGCACAAGATTGACCAGCAACGGACATCCCGACAGGTCGATGCTCTTCAGGCGACGTGTGTAGTACAGGTCAAGCATCTTCAGATTGGGATAATCGGGGCGGAAATTGGGGTCAAGCCAGCCGATGATATCCAGTTCAAGAATCTGAAGATTGGGCTTTGGTGTACCTATTATAATCGGAGTCTCCTCGCTTCCCGGGTTATCCGAAAGATAAATGGCCGAAAGTTTGGTATTGGGCGTCAGGTCGAGACCTTTTAGCTCATTATGCTCAAGCACAAGGATGTCGAGATTCTCACACTTGCTGAGATCGATATCGGTTATATAGCATCCTATGGCTTTTATCACATCGATTTTGGATGCATCGCCATATATCTTTATCTCACCCTTCTCCGACACACGGGCCTCGATGGAAGAGCCATGCCACAAGCCTTCGGAATCAATAGTGGCATATGTGGCCTCAAACTCCTCAGGACCGAAGCCCATGTCGATATCGTAGTATTCGCTTTGCTCTGTAACTCCGATAAGAATAGTGAACACATTTGCCTCGCCAAGATTGGCGTAGGCATTCGTCTTTATAGTGATGGCGGGCTCTCCGAGATCGGATGTATCCTGGGCAGCGGCACCGCCGGTCAGTACCGACGACACAACCATCGACAGAGCCATCACAACATTACGTAGTATGCGCATAACTGTTTTATTATATTATATGGTTTAATTAGCTTGAATTTATTCTGACAACGGTGTGTCAACACCCTTTGTCATTTTACTAATACTTTGCGAGCATGGCCGTTGACATTGGCTATATACACGCCGGGGGCAAATCCGTCAAGGCTCACTGTAATCTCGTCGCCGGCGTATGTGGCGCTCGACAGGAGACTTCCGCCAAGAGAATACACATTGGCTTCAATTGACGGTACCCCTCCGATAAAGAATGTATAGGCATTGCGGCCTGCGGATGTGACGACAAGGCGGCCTGCGGCATCATCGGACGATATTCCCGAAATCGATGATGACCCTCTGCGACGTATTACCTCCTTAAGACCGGCCATGGCATCGAACTTTCCGGCACCCCACTGCACGGGATCACCGGCACGGACATCATCGTCGACCACAGATGTCGCGGCTATTATATCCTGTACGTCGGCATATGTAAGCGAGGGGTCGGCCTGAAGCCAGCAGGCGATTGCGCCGGCCACAAGCGGTGTCGACATTGAAGTGCCGATTTCCTGTTTCCAGTAGCTTACACGTCCGTCGGAGCCTGTCGCTTTGGCCTGATAGAGTTTGTCGGCCTGTTCCTTGACATCGTCAAGATCGGTAAAATATCTGTTGACCGATGATATGATAGTGCTGCCCGGTGCGCATACGGTAGGCAGATTGCGGCCGTCGCGCAGTGTGCCGAACGACGAGAATCCGCTTACACGCCCTACGGTAAAGTAGTCGCCCTCCGACTCATAGCGTGAAGCATAGCCGTCAAGGCAGAACCATTCATTGCGGGTATTGTACGAGCCCACCACAATCAGCTTCTTTCCGACAGCCATGTCAGAGATTGAGCCGTTGCGCGAGCCGTTGTCGAACGAAGACACGCCATAATCGTACATCTCGGAGTACTCGCCTGAGCAATAACACTCAACCGTTATGCCCTCGGCCGGAATCTCCTGTCCGGCGGCAATCTTTACCTCGAATCCAAGTATATAGTTGTCGTCAAGATTGCTGTCATTGTTCTGAAGAGCATAGTCAATCATGGAGTAATACCGGTTGACATCCTCGTCCATCATGCCACCAAGCCCTACATAGCCATAGAAGTACTTTGCAAGGTAGCTGTTCACCATATCGCCGGATGATACCTTAAACGACTCGTCCGACAGATAATAGGCACCTACTCCATCGCCGATTACCGGCATTCGCGATGTCACGCGGTAGCCGCGCGACTTGTTGTAAAGTACGGCCTGGACATCAAGCCGGGTATCGTCGGAAGAATATATCGCAATCTGGTCCTTACGCAAAGTGAGCGAACCCTCAACATCGGGGTCATATTGGTACACCGAAGGCCATATCATGGTCTTGAGCACATCCGACTCGCTGTGAAGAGTCTTTCTCAGAGATATACGGCGGTCGCCCTCGTTGCCTGCCGAAAGACACAGAATGGGCGGGTTGGGATTATCCTCGCTACGGGTAGCTATAAGGTCGAGAAATTCGTTCATCATCGAACCCTCGTCGTGAGGTCCGACATTCGACCCGAGCGACATGCTCAGTACCATCGGTTTCTGCCGGTTATATGCATGACTGCACATCTGGTCTACGCCATAGGCGATAAACATGTCGGGGAGATCGGCGCATGCTGCGGCGGCAAGCTCAGCTCCGGGAGCGGCGCCACAGAAGGGATTGGAGGTATCGATTACGGGTACGGCATGGTCGCGATCGGTAAACTTTGACGCGTCGGGCATAGTGACATCGCCCTGATAGTTGCCTCCAATTATGCCGAGGGTATGGGTACCGTGGTAGCCGTAAGGAGTATCGGTAGTGAAGTCCTTCACTTCCTCACCCCAATAACCGTTGTCGGCATAGCCGTTCATGTTGTTGGCGTAATTGATTGTATAGAGATATCCGAAGCGTGTGGAGCCGTCGGGGTTCAGAAAGCTGAGGTGGTTGGGGTCGACACCCTGGTCGACAACAGCGGCGATAACGCCCTCTCCCCGATAGGGCTGTTCGAGTCCGGCCGCGCCGGCATGCACCTCATCAAGGCCGACCGACTTACGTCCCAGATCCATATGGGTATGGGCCTTGCGGGCAATCTGCATTGTATGTACCGGCGACTTCTCAGCAAGCACCTCGGCGGAATCGACAGGCACCATGCACAGAGCTATATTACCTCGGCATGACAGCACTATGATGCCATCAGCTTCAAGGTCATCCACTGTATATCCTTCATTAAGTCTCACAAACGCACCGATACGCGAGCCGGCCTCTGACCGGATGTCGCCTTTCACCGCCAGCGGCGAAGGAGCACGCATCGGAGTTGCCAGCCGGGCCTCACGTGCGCGGCGTAGTTCGGCGCGACTCAGCAAGTCGAGACCACCTGCCCAGACAGAGCCTCCGGCCAACGCCAGCGCCAACGAAACAACTATGTATTTTCTCATTCAGGTAATAAATTATATTTACGTTTTTCAATCACATCTTATAGCCATACGGACTAACTATCCTTATGATGACTACCTCAATTGCCAAAACCGGCAAGACATCTTTATTAAAGAGACAAAGTCCCGTAGGGCACATTCACAAGCCGCACCCTACGGAAAATATCATTGTAATGTGGCCGCATCATATGCGGAAACTGTTTACTTTACAGCGACCTTCTTGCCGTCGATGATATATATGCCGGCAGGAAGATTGTCGGTATTGGCCATGCGGATACCCTGGAGATTGTATATCACACGGGGAGCAGTGCCCTCGGCTTCTACACGGTCGATACCGGTAGTATTCATTCCAAGAACCACATTGTGGTCGCCGGTGACGATAAACGAGAAGCATCCGTCGCTGTCGGCTGTCACAGGACGTCCGTCGACACTGCATGTAACGGCAACGGAAGGTATAATCTTCACTTCCGAACCCTTGAAGAGCGACATGGATGACCATTCCGACACAGCGCGAGTGTCAACCTCCACTGCGATATCCGACGGGGCGAGAGCCTCCGGAGCGCTGACGGAAACAGTGGCTTTTTCGGGCTGCTCATAGAATATGCGGAGTATATCGCCATCGGCCATACCCGAGTAGCTCGACATCTGGAAGTATGAAGCCTGGTAAGCGTCTGCCTCATTGTATGACAGATATGGACTCCAGGCAATATAGCCTTCGGGTATAGGATTGGGATGATTAACATTTATGTTCATCTGCATCGACAGGTCGCTGAAGCAGTAGTCAAACACGTTGACACCGGCTTCCGGAACAATCGTGCCGAATACCTTGCTTCCGTAGTATTCATTGAATGTTATACTCTTGATTGAGCTTACAGCAGCCGGCTCAACCCATACTATTAACTTTGTGTCAGGCTCCTTGACAGCAGAAGTGATGTATACCTTGTCGCCTTTGTTCACTGTTATAGTTCCGCCCGAACGGTTAGACTCGTTTTCGCCGTTGACGATACGCACGTTTTTTACTATATTGCCCTCGGTAGCGGCAATATATATATTACTGCCATAGTTGCTCTCCTTGAACTCGAAAGTGTTGACACCTGCAACAATATCAAACTTCTCGGTACCATATGAGCTGTAGCCGTTGTATATCTCTACTCGCGAGGGATCATCGACATCGAAATCCACGGTGTAAGTGCCAAACTCATGGGCAAGTATCTCGAAAGTATAATCCTTGTCGATTACACCCGACCAGTATGTGCTTTTTGTTGACTCACCGTTTACAATCACATCATCTACAGCATAATCGGTGGTGTTAAGGCGCAGATTGAGCGAGGTGCCCGCATGCACGGCCACACCCTCAGCGAGATTTCCGTCAAGAGCAGTGTTGGATGCATCATAAAGACCGGAGAACACACCTTTTACATCGTCGGCAACTATTACCTTTACCATATAATCGATATCCGGGAAGTTGGCGGCAATCTCAATCTTATCGCCATCTTTCACGTCAACCTTATACTGTCCGTATACCATAGCCACATCCTCACCGTTATGCTTTACATAATATATAGGCGCTGTCGACGACTTGGCCAGAATGCTGAACGGGCCCTCTATCTCCGGAGCAAACTTCACGGTCTGTGTACCTGCGGTAAGGGCGACATCACCTCCAAGGCTGCCATTGCGGGTAAGCCGTATCTTGGAAGGATCATCAACGGTGATTTCAACCGATGCAGTACGCGATTCTTCCAGATTTATGGTTGATACCACATATACGGCACCGTTTGTATACTCGTCCACACTGAACGACCAATTGTCGGAGGGGACAGTGCGAAGCTGCTCTGTCTCACCAAGTACTACAGATGTCAGGGCAAAACCATCCTTTGCTTTTACATATGCATACAGATAATCTGTCGCCTCAACCACATTCACATCTTCCACGGGCTCCACGATAGGAGTATATACATACTCTCCATTGCCCTGGTCGTCATACTTGTATTCCGACTTTACGATGTCGACGGCCGAAGGATTGTCGACAATAATTGTCACTGACGCGGCCGAAGCTGTAAAGGATGTAGCCAAAGCAACAGCCGACGCAAGAAATGAGTAAAATTTTTTCATATGTAACTGATTGGTTTATAAAATTTACGCAGTGATATCAATGGCATCGAGGCAACCTTCATTACTTTATCAGCAATAATGCGACATAAGATACAATAACATGTATCTTCCCGCATCATTTTCTCCCGAACGAGTCTTAACGGCTCCCTGTAACAAATCTCATACGTCTGAGCGCAAAGTTAACTATTTTTTTTCTTATCTAAATGATAAATCGCGATTTTTTACAGCTGCAATGCTCTTGTTTTTAATTACAAGTTGTTAATTACAGTAATTCAAGATATATCACCGTAGATTCTCACAACAATATTTAACACATTACGACTTCATACAGCCATACAATAAGCCCAATTATATATATGAAGACACGTGTCCGCAGAAAAATCCGCAGACACGCCTGTCAATATAATGCAAATTGCGGTGGTCCGACAATCAGTCGCCCTTATCGTCCTTCTTTAGTTCGGGATAGCTTACACGGGCATGGTACATCGTGCGCAGACGCTCCACAAAAGCCTGCTTGATGATATTTACATCGCGGAATGAGATTGGCGATTCATCGTGCAGCCCATCGGCAATCTGTCCGTCGACGATACGATTGACAAGTTCGGTTATTGCCTCTACCGAGTGCTCCTTAAGCGACCTTGAGGCAGCCTCTACAGCGTCGGCCATCATAAGTATGGATGTCTCGCGCGATTGCGGATTAGGACCCGGATAAGTAAACGGGGCCGGGTCTACCTCTTCGCCCGGATGGGAGTTGGCATAGGTGGTATAGAAATATTTGGCCTTGCCTCGCCCGTGATGCTGGCTTATAAAATTACGTACCACCTGTGGCAACTTGGCCTTGTCGGCACGTTTCAGACCGTCGGTCACATGGCCTATGACTATGCGGGCGCTCTGAAGCGGACTGAGAGCGTCGTGGGGATTGACGCCGTGCTGGTTCTCGGTAAAGAATGCGGGATTATCAATCTTTCCGATATCATGATATAGCGCTCCGGTGCGCACAAGCTGCACGTTGGCACCGATACGGTGGGCGGCTTCCGATGCGAGATTGCTTACCTGCATGGAATGCTGGAATGTGCCGGGGCATTCCTGGGAGAGTTCGCGCAGGAGGGGATTGTTGACGTCGGACAACTCGACAAGCGTAACCGTAGATGTGAAGCCGAAGGCTTTCTCAAGCACAAACACGAGCACATATGTAAACGATATTAGCACGGCATTGATGCCGAACGCGCCAAACATGCGGGTATTGATTTTGTCGATTGTGCCGGCCTGCATCACCTCGGCGCCTACATAGGCCAGGCAGTAGGCAAGGAATATCACAAGTGCCGAACGCACAAGCTGCGAACGCCGGGTAAGCTCCTTGAGCGAACATATAGCGGCAATGCCTGCTATCAGCTGCACATAGATGAATTCCAAGGGGAAGGCGCTGACCAGCGTACACAGCATCACCTCCGTGATATATACAAAGAATGCCGTACGCCCGTCGAAGAACACCACCATGAGTATGGCCACTATGGTAAAAGGCACCATATAAAGGCCGCATGTAAGGGCGTCGCCCATCAGATATGCCATGAGCAGGAAGCCTACCACAAGGGTCATTATGAACACCATGGCGCGGTTGTCGGCAAACGTGCGGTGGCGAAAATAAATCAGAAAACAGTACAGAGCCGAGAATATAATAGTCACGTACAATATCTGACCGAGTATGGGATAGTGGTGGGAATCGACCTGCGACGCCGATTTCTGTCCGGCAATCTTCTCGTAAGTGCGCAGCAGCGAGTATAGTTCGGGAGTCACCACATCGCCCTTGTCGATTATGCGCTCGCCCTGCTGTATCACCCCTCGCGGAGCCATCGCTCTCTGCAGAGCCTCTCCGCGCAGACGGTTGGTGACTGCGGTGTCGCATATTATGTTGCTTACAAGAAACTGCGACATGGCCGTGCGCTCGATAGCCTTGCGGTATTCGTCGCCCTGAAACATGGAGTCGATGGCCGCATAAGCCGCGCGTGCCGAAAGCAGGGTCGAAGTCGGCATCGTCATTGCCGTATTGTCGTGGATGAAACGTATAGCCGGAAGGCGTCCGGAACGTACCTCCTGATATGTCTCCTGGTCTACTATGCCGTTGTCAAGCACATTGCGCAATGCGTTGATAAGACGGTTGCGCTCAAGTGGCGACAGTCCTACGTTGGTGGCGTTGACCCTTGTGGCATAAGCGGCCTGGGCCTGCTTCTCTCGTGAGATATCACGTACATACACCGGCACAAACGACACATCGATACTGTCAAGCACCCGCTGCGCGCTGATACTGTCGAGATATATTGGCATATCCGAAGGCGCGGTAAGCAGGCTGTAGGCCCAGGGCTTGCCGAGTTCGTAGTGGTAAGAGTTGCGCCCTTTGCGCGGAAGCAGCCACACGGAGATTACCACTGCCGCCACAAACAGAGCGGCACGAAGGAGATTGTACGGGTTGAATATACGGTTCATCACGTAAATGTCAAATTGGTAACGTAAGCAAGAATATGTTGTCTACCTAAGGATGATATCATTCGAGATGGTTGACACGGGCGGCACGCTGCACACCGCGTATATTTCTGAGCTTGGAGCAAAGGTCGGTAATTACTTTGGTGTCGTGGACTCTTACGGCGAGGTCGCAATGAAACACCTCTTTCTCGGCCTCGATATCCAGCTTGCGTATGTCGATGGCAAGATGCATCGATATCATCTGTATGATTTCCTGCAGGATGCCGAACCGGTCGATACCCTCTATGCGCACTTCGGCAAGAAACAGTCCCGACTGCTCGGCCCAGCGCGTGTTGAGAATACGCTTGCCGTAGCTTGCCTTGAGCACAGATGCACGCGGACATGACAGGGCGTGGAGCTCGACCTCGCCGTCATCGTTGACCCAACCCATCACGTCATCGCCGGGTACAGGGCTGCAACAGTCGCAAAGTTTGAAATTATGCCCGTTTTTCTCGTCATATTCCAAGACGTAGGTCTCCTTCATGTTGACCTTGCGCTTTGTCGGTGTCTTAATGTCGGTATTCTGCGATTTCTTGCCTTTGAGCGGACGCAGTATCTTCGAAAATATCGACGATGAAGCCGGACGCAACGATTTGGCCAGATAGTCGGGCAGAGTTGCCTCTCCTCGGCCAAGGGCTGTAAAAAGTGCCTCGCGGTTGTCGTAGCGTAGTGTACCAAGCACTTTGGTTATTACCGAGTTATTGTCGGTTATGGAATTGTCGGCAAGATATTTCTCATATATCTCACGACCCTGCTCTATCACCGGTGCCATCTCTCTGCGCATCAGCTGGCGCAGACGCGATTTGGCTTTGGCTGTAGCCAGATAGTTGACCCAGTCGGGCTTGGGAGTCTGCGACTGCGACGTAAGGACCTCAACCTGGTCGCCTGAATGAAGACGGTGGCTAAGAGGCACCAGTTTGTGGTTGACCTTGCCGGCGATACAGTGCATACCTATTTCGCTGTGGAGCTCAAAAGCCACATCGAGCACGGTAGAGTTGTTGGGGAGCGTCAGCAGTTCGCCCTTTGGCGTAAACACCACTATCTCGGAGGCAAAAAGATTTAACTTAAGCGTATCGAGAAAGTCTATGGCATTGGGCTCAGGATTGTCAAGTATGTCCTTGATTGTCGACAGCCATGCGTTGAGCTCGCTCTCCTCGTCGCCCTCTCCAATCTTATATTTCCAGTGGGCGGCAAAACCGAGCTCGGCTATCTCGTCCATGCGGCGCGAGCGTATCTGCACCTCTATCCAGTTGCCGTCGGGCCCCATTACCGTAAGATGCAGTGCCTGATATCCGTTGGCCTTTGGATTGCTGATCCAGTCGCGCGTACGCTCCGGATGCAGTCGGTAGATGTCGGTTATGGCCGAGTATATCTGCCAGCATATAGCCTTCTCTTTAGCCTGGTCATCACATTCAAATATGATACGCATGGCATAAAGGTCGTAGACCTCCTCAAAGGGCACATGCTTCGTCTCCATCTTGCGCCATATCGAATATACCGATTTCAGGCGTGCTTTCGCCTCATATTTCAGGCCCATCCCTACGAGCTTCTCCTTTATAGGCTCGGAGAAGTCGTTGTAGACAGCCGACCGACGTGCCTCGGAGGCCTTGATCTGGTTGCTGATACGTTCGTAAGCCGCCGGATGCTCATACTTGAAGCTGAGATCCTCAAGCTCGGTCTTGATGGCGAAAAGCCCCAGTCGATGGGCCAGCGGCGCATATATATATAGTGTCTCTCCCGCGATTTTATACTGTTTGTTGGGCGACATAGAGTCGAGGGTGCGCATGTTGTGCAGACGGTCGGCCATCTTGATGAGCACCACGCGTATGTCCTCGCTCATGGTAAGAAGCAGCTTACGGAAATTCTCGGCCTGAGCCGACGCCTTATCGCCGAATATACCGCCTGATATCTTGGTAAGGCCGGCCACGAGCTGTGCTATCTTCTTGCCGAAATGCTGCTCAATGTCCTCCACGGTATACTCCGTATCCTCGACCACATCATGGAGCAGAGCGGCGCATATGGATGTGGAGCCGAGCCCTATCTCCTGACTGGCGATCTTGGCCACGGCGATAGGATGGAGTATGTAAGGTTCGCCCGAACGCCGCCGGATACCCTTGTGGGCCTCTTTGGCAAATCGGAAAGCCCGCTCTATTATCTCGACTTTCTTTCTGTGGTTGCTCGAAAGATAGCCGGCGAGCACATCTTGAAACTCGGCTTCGACCAGACGGTCCTCCTCTTCGGGCGAGAGCTTATAGCGTACGGTCGGTGATGTGGAATCGTTGGGAGTCATATTTGTAGTGGGTGGAGAGTTGGCTCTGAGGTGTTGACAGGTATTATAAATTACAAATTTAATATATTTGCATAAAAGTTGGCACAAAAAAATAGTATATTTGCGCAAAATATGGCCGGAAGGCTCTATCCAAGTATTGTCTAACGATTATCAGCAATGGGAAAATACGATTTCGACAAAGTTATCGACCGACATGGCTCGGGAGCGCTGAAGGTAGACGCGCTCAGTGAATTTTTCGGACGACACGACCTCAAAGGACTGTGGGTGGCCGATATGGACTTTGCCGTATCACCGCGCATACAGGAGGTACTTGTCGAGCGTATGCGCCACCCTATCTACGGATATGCCGCAGTAAGCCCAGGGTACTGGCAGTCGATTACCGACTGGCTGTGGCATCGCCACGGATGGCATGTGGCACGCGAAGAGATGACATACATCCCCGGAGTGGTAAGGGGTATAGCATATGCCGTCAACTTCTTCTCGCGCCCGGGCGACAGGATTGTCATACAGCCGCCGGTATACCATCCGTTCAAGATGGTAATCGAGGGCAATTCGCGAGTTGTTGCCGAGAATCCTCTGATATTCAACAACGGTGCCTATTCCATGGACCTTGAAGGCCTTGAGCGCATATTCGCCGGGGAGCACCCCTCAATGATGATTTTATGCAATCCCCACAATCCGATTGGACTGCAGTGGGACGAGGATACACTCCGCCGAGTGGCCGAGCTCGCCTATAACTACGGAGTAACAGTAGTAAGCGATGAAATCCACGGCGACCTGGTATTGCACGGCAAACCTCACTACCCCTTTGCCTCGGTAAGCGACAAAGCCGCCAAAGTGGCCATAACGCTTGGCGCTCCATCCAAGACATTCAACATCGCAGGCCTCGTAAGCTCATGGGTGGTGGTGAAGGATGAGAAACTGCGCCGGCCCTTCTTCTCCTGGCTTGCCGCCAACGAATTCGACTCGCCTACTTTCATCGCCACAATAGCTACAGAAGCGGCCTACAGATATGGAGAGGACTGGCTCGACGAATGCCTCTCCTACATTGAAGGCTCGATTGAAGAGACCGACCGTATTGTCTCCGACACACTTCCGGGCATGACCCTCATTCGCCCCGAGGCTTCATTTCTCGCATGGCTCGACTGCCGCGGATTAGGCCTCGACCACGACTCTCTTCAGGATCTCTTTATCAACAAAGCTCATCTCGCGCTCAACGACGGCGCGATGTTCGGCACTCAGGGAGTCGGATTCATGCGACTCAATCTCGGATCGCCACGCTCCGTAATCCGCGAGGCCCTCGCATCGCTCGCCGCATCGCTCGCCGGCGTTCCCGCCCGCTGACATGTAGAATTTTCTCAATCAATGTTTCAGAACCAAGCCGTTCGCTGTATTTCCTCGTCATTTACGTCAATTTAGTAGCGTTTTTACAGTTTTTACACCAGGGCAACCGCACCAAAATTATGTGTGATAAGTAACGGTTGCTTTGAGTCAACGATGATATATGTTGGCGAAATTCTTTGAATCCAGCATATCCGAAGTCATAATTCTTAGTAATTTTATAGCACTAAAAAATGGATAATTGTCTGATTTTTAGTGTTGTAATAATTGTGTATCTCATATATTTTTAGTATCTTTATGGTTGAAAATCAACAATATAGACACCGAGACTATGCTGAACGAAATCTTTATGACAGTACCGGATCATCGAGTTACAGGTCGTTGCACGTATGCACTTTCCGACCTTTTGACAATCGCTTTGCTGACCTATATCTGCGGAGGCGAGGATTATGTTGACATGAGCGAGTTCGCCTATTATCGGGCACGTGATTTTGGTCTTATTGCCGACCGTCCTGACCGCAGCCCGTCACCTGACACTTTCGAGCGGCTGATGAGCGCCGTGGATCCCGATGAGATTGAGAGATGTCTGGTTGAGCATGGCAGGAAGTTCCTTGACACGCTTGCTGAGAAGCAGGTTGTCATAGATGGCAAAAAGCTCAGAGGCACATCGCCTAAACAGCATGGCTCGAAAGGCGATTATATCATGAACGCCTATGTCAGCGAGAATCACATTGTAGTAGGACAGCAGCGTCTCAAAGACAAGGAAAATGAAATAGTCGCCATACCTCAGCTTCTTGAAAAACTGGATATCGAAGGTGCCACAATCTCGATAGATGCGATTGGTACACAGATTAATATCGCTCAGAATATCCTTGACCGGAAAGCTCATTACTTCCTTGCCGTCAAGGACAATCAGGGCGCTCTGAACGAACAGGTAATCGATGCATTCCGCTACAATAAGCCCACTGACTCGGCTTCGCAGATGGATGCCGACCACGGACGTATAGAGATACGCGATTGCCGGATACTCAAAGCCGATACAATCGAAGACAAGGATGTATTGGCTCGTTGGCCTGGACTGAAAACATTGGTAGAGGTCACTTCCTCGGTTGACTATGGAGACCACACGGCAACTGCCGTCAGAAGATACATTAGTGACGAGGATTATCCTAAGGCTGCGTACTTCAATATGTTGGCTCGAGGGCATTGGTCTATCGAGAATCAACTGCATTGGAATCTTGATGTGACATTCCTCGAAGATGCCTGCCGTGCAAGGAAAGGGTATGCGTCACTAAACCTCTCAACAATAAGGAAGTTGGCTATGCAGGTTATAAAAGAGCATGTTGACAAAAGCAGTCTAAAGAAAAGGCGCTTCAAAGCGAGCCTTTCCAACGACTATTTGACCGATATGCTGCTTAAAGCCAAATTTTGATGCGGTTGCCCTGGTTTTTACACTTAATGATTTGGTAAATCGGTTTATTTACTCTAAATTTGCCCGCTGAAAGTTTCGGAGGGCCGTATTGACTGTATCATTCTCATTGGTAAACGTCAGGAATATATCCCTCACCGGCTCTCTTTAAGCGCCGGAATTCTTTCACCATAATTTCTGAATATATATCCCAAATCTCCACTTTTAATAATCGTTTCGATAACTGGAAAGCGCCGGGCCTGTGAAGGTCCGGCGCTTTCGCATCCAATTGCCTGTTCAACAAAGCCATGTCAAAGGGCCACTCGTGCAGGTACGTGAGTCATAGGCATAAGCCTGCAGCTGAAATCACACATTTGCAAGCGCCTGCTCCATGTCGGCAATAAGGTCGTCGACATGTTCGGTGCCGATTGACAGGCGCACGGTACCTGGGTAGATTGACTGTTCGGCCATCTGCTCTTCGGTAAGCTGTGAATGGGTGGTGGTAGCCGGATGTATGACAAGACTCTTTACGTCGGCCACATTGGCAAGAAGCGAGAAAATCTCAAGTGAGTCGATAAAACGGTGGGCCTCGGCCACACCACCATTAATCTCAAAAGTGAATATCGAGCCTGCTCCTTTGGGGAAAAGCTCTTTATAGAGTTCATGATCGGGATGAGACGGCAACGAGGGATGGTTGACCTTCTTTACCTTAGGATGGGAGTCGAGGAAGCGCACTATCTTCAGAGTGTTCTCCACATGTCGCTCCACGCGCAGCGAAAGTGTCTCGAGGCCCTGGAGCAGCAAAAAGGCGTTGAACGGACTGATGGCGGCTCCTGTGTCGCGCAGTATCACCGCTCGCACGCGGGTAACGAACGCATCCTTTCCGGCGACATTGGTAAACACAGCACCGTGGTAGCTCGGGTCGGGCTGCGACAGCTGGGGGAATTTGCCCGATGCCGCCCAGTCAAACCGGCCAGAATCAACAATCACACCGCCGAGCGATGTGCCGTGACCGCCGATGAATTTGGTGGCGCTGTGCACCACGATATCGGCCCCGTGATCGATAGGGCGTATCAGGTAGGGTGTGCCAAACGTATTGTCGATTACCAAAGGGAGTCCGTGGCTGTGGGCGATATCGGCTATCGCCTTTATATCTATGCAGTTGCAGTTTGGATTGCCGAGAGTTTCTATATACAGCGCCTTTGTCTCCGGTCGTATCGCGGCCTCGAAGTTGGCCGGATTCGACGGGTCGACAAATGTAGTGGTTATGCCATAGACCGGAAGTGTATTGTCAAGCAGATTGTATGTGCCCCCGTAGATTGTGTTAGCCGACACGATATGGTCGCCGGCCGAGGTAAGCCCGAGTATGGTATAGGTGACAGCAGCCGCACCGCTGGCAAGCGCCAGCGCGGACGACCCGCCTTCCAGAGCTGCGATACGCTCTTCAAGCACAGCCTGCGTAGAGTTGGTCAGACGTCCATAGATATTGCCAGGGTCTTTCAGCGCGAAGCGGTCGGCTGCATGCTGTGAGTCACGAAACACATAGCTTGTAGTCTGGTATATAGGCACCGCGCGCGCATCTGTGGCGGGGTCCGGCTCCTCCTGCCCGACATGGAGCTGAAGAGTCTCAAAGTGTAGTCTGTTCTTGTCAAGTGGCATATTGTGTCGTTACGTTTTTCTGCAAAATTAGTCCACATTAAAATAAAAATAGCTATAATTTGCATATTTTAGAACAAAATAATACATTTGCATCATACCTACAGAACAAATAGGCTACAACTACTACTGTCAGCACCCACATACAGAACAAATGTCATCCACCCTGACCGAGATGCTCGACAGCATCGACATAGACATACTGCGCGCGCTGCAGACCGACGCGCGCCTCTCTACGCGGCAACTTGCTACAAAAGTCCACCGCTCCCCTACTCCTGTGTTCGAGCGCCTGAAGCGACTGGAAGCCCAGGGATATATCAGCAGATATGTCGCTGTGCTTGACGCCGACAAACTCGGACGTGGGTTTGTGGTATTCTGCCAGGTAAAACTGCGACATATCAACCGCGACATAGCGTCGGGATTCGTAAGCCTTGTAAAGTCGCTCCCGGAGGTCACAGAATGCTACAACGTAAGCGGAGCCTTCGACTATCTGCTCAAGATATACGCCCCGTCGATGGCCGACTACCGCGACTTTGTGCTCAACAAACTCGGCGCATTCGACTTCATCGGTGCCATAGAGTCAACATTTGTAATGTCGGAAATCAAACGCGAGTACGCCATCCCGCTATGATGCCTGCATTATGTTTATTTAACTTTACTGTGCCATGTTTTTGCACACATCATTCCTTATCTTTGCATTATCATCAGAAATCAATATAAAACATCATACTTATGGCACCAACCGACAAAACCAAGAAAACCGCCGCTAAAAAGAAAGGCGAACCGACAGCCGACCCAAAGCAGGCGAAGCTCAGCGCGCTGACAGCCGCCATGGAGCGTATAGAAAAAACATATGGCCGCGGAGCCATAATGAAACTCGGCGATGACAACATCACCGACGTCGATGTAATACCCTCCGGCTCCATAAGCCTCAACTTCGCTCTGGGTGTAGGCGGATTTCCACGCGGACGTATTACCGAAATCTACGGTCCGGAATCATCCGGCAAGACAACTCTTGCCCTCCACGCCATAGCCGAGGCGCAGAAAAAAGGAGGCATAGCAGCCCTGATTGACGCCGAGCATGCATTCGACCGCTTCTATGCGGCCAAACTCGGAGTAGATGTAGACAATCTCCTGATATCGCAGCCCGACACCGGCGAGCAGGCTCTTGAAATCGTAGAGCAGCTGATCCGCTCATCGGCAATCGACATAATCGTAGTCGACTCGGTAGCCGCGCTTACACCGAAAGCCGAAATCGAAGGCGATATGGGCGACCGCAACGTAGGCCTACAGGCACGACTCATGTCACAGGCCATGCGCAAACTCACGGGAGCCATCGCACGCACCAACACATGCTGCATATTCATCAACCAGCTGCGTGCCGCAATCGGCGGCATGGGATTCGGCCCCGCCGAAACCACCACCGGTGGCAACGCCCTCAAGTTCTACGCGTCCGTGCGTATAGATATACGTCCGTCCTCTACACTCAAGGACAAAAAGGAACAGCCCATCGGACGACATGCCAAGATTAAAATTGCAAAAAACAAGGTAGCTCCTCCATTCAAGCGCGCCGAATTCGACATCATGTTCGGAGAAGGCATCTCGCGCACCGGAGAAATCGTTGACCTTGGCGTCGAATACGATATCATAAAGAAGAGCGGCTCATGGTTCAGCTACAACGGCGATAAACTCGCCCAGGGACGCGATGCTGTAAAACAAGTGCTCGCCGACAATCCCGAATTGTTTGAAGAGCTCGAGCAAAAGATTACCGAGGCCATCAAAGGGAATCCCGAAGCAGGAGCACCCAAAAAGTCTAAGCTCTCGCTTAAAAAGAAAGATGACGATGACGATGACATTGATGAAAACAACGATGAAGAATCCACCGAAGAGGGACGTCAGGCCGACCTTGACCTTGATGATTTCCCCGAGGAGGACTTCTCTATCGACGATGACGCCCGCGACTGATATCACCCCGCCGCCCCACACCCGATAGAGTCGGGAAAGCATAGGACGTATACAGAATCAGCGGCTTCGCTCCGGCATATGTATACCGCGACGAAGCCGCTGATTCTGTATACGTCCTCCCGGTGGTATGGACTACTGGCGCCAATATACCGTCGTATACCCGGTGCCGGTATTATACAGTTGCAGACATCCGTTAGGTGCAAACGACCAGCTGAAATTCCATACCGTACCATCGTAGAAATACACATTAAGCCATCCGCTGCCCGCGCTCCAGGTAAAATCGTATTCATCGCCATACGCATCCTCGTACACTCCGTCGCCATCACCGTCAAAATCAAAATAGGTGTCGGTCTCCGGACTGTACCACTCACCTATCAAAGGCGAGCTATAAGAGTCGTAGTAATTGTCGTCATCCTCGTCGCACGAGGTGGCACACAGAGCCACAATTACAAACATAAGGCTCATAAGCAGATGCTTATACGGGTAGAGTCGCTGTATCATAAATCATAAATATTTGTTTGTCGAGAAAGTAAGGCAATCGCCCGAAGCACACGGAATGCGAATTGCCGGAAGAGTCTGTATAGATTTAACAAAATTCCACTAACTTTGTTGTTATATTAACAAAACTCGCGACAATGCACCTTACCAGAATACTCCGTCCGATATTCATGCGCCGGGCTAACGCATGGCGCCGCAATTCTGTGGTGCCCGAGAGGGTGCAGACCGCCGAGTTGATGAAACTTGTGAGAAAAGCCCGGTCGACATATATCGGCGAGACCTATGGATTCGAATCCATCACAAGCTACAATGACTTTGCCGCCAGAGTGCCGGTAAGCGACTATACATCGCTGCGACCGCTCGTAGAGCGCATGATTGCCGGAGAGCGCGACATCCTGTGGCCTGGCGCAGTACGCAACTTCGCTCAATCATCGGGCACATCCGACGGGAAAAGCAAGTATATACCCATCACTCCCGACGGCTTCAAGCGCAACCACTATCAGGGCGGATTCGACGTAGTGGCCCATTATCTCGCATCCAACCCCGACAGCCGGATATTCTCAGGAAAAGCATTTATACTCGGAGGCAGCTTTGCCAACGAGCTGTCCCTGAAGCCGGGAATAAAGGTCGGCGACCTGTCGGCCAACCTCATCAACAATATAAACCCGCTGGCCAACATGGTGCGCATACCCTCAAAGGATATAGCTCTGATGGCCGACTGGACACAAAAACTACCACGGCTGGTAGAGGCTGCATCGAAATGCGATGTCACCAACATATCCGGAGTGCCGTCATGGTTCCTGACGGTGATAAAAGAGGTGATGAAACAGAGCGGCGCCGAGTCTATCCATCAGGTATGGCCCAACCTCGAGGTATTCTTCCACGGAGGCATATCCTTCAAGCCTTACCGGCGGCAGTATGAGCATATCACCGACACAACGAAGATGCATTATCTTGAGACATATAATGCCTCAGAAGGCTTCTTCGCCGTACAGACCGACCCGTTGCGCCACATGATGTCGATGCTGCTCGACATAGGCGTGTTCTTCGAATTCATACCGCTTGACCAGACCGGAGAGAAATTTCCCGATGCCGCCACGGCATGGACTGTCGAGGAGGGAAAGACATATGCGCTCGCAATCACATCGTGCAACGGACTGTGGCGATACGCCATAGGCGATACAGTGCGAATCGAGAGCCGCTATCCGCTCAACATCACCATAGCAGGCCGTACTCGGAGTTTCATCAACGCATTCGGCGAGGAGCTGATGGTGTACAATGCCGAAGCAGCAATATCATCCACATGCGCGAAACTCGGATGTGCCGTGTCCAACTATACCGCAGCCCCGGTATATGCAGGCGACCGTTCGCGCGGACGCCACCAGTGGCTCATCGAGTTTGCCACCCCGCCGCGTTCCACCGCGGAATTCGCCGAGGCTCTCGACAAAGCACTTCAGGCCGAAAACTCCGACTATCAGGCAAAACGTGCGGGAAACCTCTTCCTCGACCCTCCGGAAATTATTACGGGACGTCACGGAGTGTTCGACCGATGGCTCGCAATTACAGGCAAACTCGGAGGCCAGAGAAAGATACCCCGCCTGTCCAACGACAGAAAGACCATAGATACTCTCCTCTCGCTCAACAACCAGTAACCCCTACCCCAACCGACAGATTATGATACGAAACCTTCTCTTTGACCTTGGCGGAGTGATAATGGATATCGAACGCGAACGCTGCGTGAACGCTTTCCGGCAGCTTGGCATGGACAATATCGGCGATTTCCTCGGCGACTATGGCCAGAAAGGCGCGTTCGGTCAGCTCGAAGAGGGACTTATCTCACCCGCAGAATGGCGCGAAGAAGTGCGCCGCAACATCCCACATGAAGTAACGGACGCACAGATTGACGAGGCTTTCAACAGCTTCCTCATCGGCATCCCCATCCACCGTCTGGAGGCACTGAGAGAACTCCACAAGCATTATCGTCTGTATCTGCTCAGCAACACCAACTCCGTGATGTGGAACTCTAAAATCGCCGAGTCTTTTACAGCCGAAGGCCTTACCGTAAATGATTACTTCGACGGAATCACCACCTCATTCGAGGCTAAAGCGATGAAGCCGGCACCCGAGATATTCCGCAAGGTAGCCGACGACTACGCAATACTGCCTGAGGAGACAATATTCTTTGACGACTCACTGGCCAACTGCAAGAGTGCCGGCGAGCTCGGATTCCAATATATACATGTAGCTCCGGGCACAGAATTCAAGGCCCTCCTGGCCGAAAAAATCAGCCGCGACTCCAACTGACCTATTATTTCTCCACCTTATCAAATACCCTATAACAGATGAAAATAGTAAACTTCGCCGAATACCCCTCGGTAATCAGCCAATACATGATGGAGCTGCGCAATGTCAACATCCAGAGCGACATGCTCCGCTTCCGCCGCAATCTCGAACGCATAGGCGAAATAATGGCCTTCGAGATAAGCCGCACACTCCGCTACCGCAAGGAGACGGTCGACACCCCGCTTGCGCCATGCAAATGCGACGTAATCGACACCCAGGTAGTACTCGCCACAATATTCCGTGCGGGCATTCCATTCCATCAGGGATTCCTCAACATCCTCGACACTGCTGAAAACGCATTTGTGTCGGCCTACAGGAAATACCGTGAGAAAGAAAACTTCGATGTATTTATCGAATACCTCGCATCGCCGCGCCTCGACGGGAAGACTCTGATTCTGGTCGACCCCATGCTGGCCACCGGAAAATCGATGGAACTGAGCTATCATGCGCTGCTCACCAAAGGCACTCCGGCCCACGTACACATCGCGTCGGTAATCGCCTCACAGGATGCGGTAGACTATGTCAAGGAGCATTTCCCGGCCGAACATACCACTCTGTGGGTAGGAGCCATCGACCCTGAAATCAATCCCCACAGCTATATCGTGCCGGGCCTCGGCGACGCAGGCGATCTCGCCTACGGTACAAAAGACTGAACAAACAAATGTGTCCCGAAAACAGATAAAATCACAACTATGCAAACAAAGACATCTGTTCACACACAATTATCAAGAATTTCCGATAAGCGGCAAACGATTAGGACATGTATATTCATTTTCTCTCAAATACCCATACTTACCAAGTCGGAGTATGCTACAGAGATTGTAGGCATATGCTTCATACTGTCTATAATATTATGCTTCAGCCAAATATATTGCTACCGAAACGGCGATGACAAAAAACGGTCGTATATCGATGCTATAAAAAAGAGCCTTTATGGCATCTATTTTGCAGGCATGATGCTGATTATATGGATTCTCGTAATGATATCCATACCGTAAGAATGACGTATCACAACAACAGAAGTGCACCCCGAAGGTAATATAACCTTCGGGGTGCACTTCTGTTGTTGTGGCACAGGCCTACGCCGGCGATTTCGCCTATGGTACAAAGGATTGAACAAACAGCGACATACGGAGGTTAAGAATAAACATACTATTATAATCTTTCCTGCCGTATGTTTGACCCTGAATTCCACAATCTCCTTTTGCGCAAACGCGACGAGACAGTCGAGAACAATCCACAGGCTATCAGTCTGATTGTAGCCCGACTCGAACTAAAACCCGACAACATAGTGCTCGATGCCACAGCCGGTACCGGACAGTTGCTTCCATACCTATTCAAAAGGCTCACAGGCTCAGGATGGGTCGATGCCTACGACCTGTCATGCGGGCTGCTCGAACAGGCTGCCGCGGCCTACGGCAGTAGCGCCAAGGCCCGATTCATACTCGGTGATGTGGAACACGATGCCATATTCGGCGCCTACGACGCGATTGTGGTGTTCTGTATGCTGCCGTCGTTTGACGACCCTGTAGCCACCGTAAAACGCATGTATGATGACCATCTGATGCCGGGCGGACATCTTGTGATAGGATTTCCCTGCTCCAAAGAGGAGATAAACTCGCTTCACGCCGATATGGGTAAAAAGGGAGAGCCCCATTTCCTTGACTCCGCCGAGGAACTGGCATCGCGCCTAACAAAGGCCGGCATGACCGTGTCATACACCCGCGACGACGACTCGGCCTACATAATCACCCTCACCAAATAATCCCGACAAGCTACCCCAACATAAGCGCATAAACAGATCGAGGCCCCGCTTCATGGCGGGGCCTCGATACTATTGCTATATAAAGTGTGTGTTTATCGTCTGCGGGGTTACAGCACAACCTTCTGTCCGGAGATTACGTATACGCCCTGGAGCAGACCACTTACCTCGTTGCGACCTGCGGAGAGGCGAATCTCTCTGAGGCGCATACCGTTGACACTATACAGGTCGATGCTGAGACCCTCGGTGTCGGAGTAGATGACGAGGACGCCATTTTCAGCGGCTATACGCAGACCACTCTCGGCATACACGCCGTCGATGCCGGTAGGAACGCCCGGAGCTTCCTCGATATTGATGTCAAAGCGGTCGCCCGAAGGAGCCACTGCATATACCGAGAAGGGAGCGGCAGTCACGGTCTCTGCATAATCGTCCGAGGTGGCGAAAGCAGAGCCGTCGTCGGTAAGCATATAGGTGGTAGCCGTGGGGAGTTCGCTCTTGGCAAATGTAGCCGACAGAGTGTAGTGTGCTCCGTTTACGCTGATATTATCGGGAGTATTGGCCACTTCGCAGGCACCAGACTCGAAGCGTACCACACCTGGCTCGGTTTCGGCACACAGACCGGCCACGTAGGGTACATTGGCCTGAATACCCGCCATGAGGCTGAGTCCTTCGGCTGTCTCATCAGAGAGCGAGGCAACCATATAAGAACCGTTGGCACCTACCTCGTCGTCGCTGCCGGTATAGGCGGAAATCTCATCGCCGGCCACGTTGGTAACCTTGGCGGGAACGAACGGAATCACGAACGAGTTCCAGTTGCTTGCTCCATAGGATACATCGAGAGGCATTTCCATGCTGATGGTATTACCCTCGGTCACATTGAATGTGTTGAGAGCGCGGAAGTCGTACATCGGATCGATAGAGATGCTTCCGAGAGCCTCGTATACGCGGCCACCTTCGACGGTGTCATCCTTGCGGACACGTACATAGTTGGCAGGGGCGTCGGGCACGGCCACATTCTCATCGAGGTATACGATACAGTTGGGGTTGATGCCGGCAAACGCATCGGCAGAATATCCCTCGGCACGCGCACTGCGCGATACGCTACGCACACGGGCCACGGTAGTCTCGGAACCGGGAGCTGTGAAAATCACGCTTGTAAGACCGGTACAGCCGTTGAAGGCATTCGCGCCTATCGACTTGACATCGGTAAAGTTGATTGTCTGGAGCGAGCTACATCCGCTGAATGCATTGGCACCTATAGATGAAACGCATGAGGGTACCTCGACACCGGTAAGGTTGGTACAGCCGCTGAATGTACCGTCCTCGATATGGTCGGCTGCAGGGAGCGATACCGTAACGAGAGTCTCTTTGCCGGCCATAGCCTCGGCGGGGAGAGCGGTGGTGAGCTCAGAGAGGTCAAGTTCCTGGATAGAGGGCAGCTGGTCGATAACATCCTTCACCTTGTCGGCCTCGATATCACCGGCAAGAGCTATAGAGGTTACATCGACTGCATCGGCAGGAGTGATTGCATCGATATCGGCAGAGGTAAGTGTAGCGCCGTTGACAGGCACTGCCGAGATGCTTACAGCCACATTGCTGTCAGTGACATCTACGGTATAGTAGCCTTCCTCGTCGGGAGAAACCACATTCTCGCCATTCTTGACTGAAATAGCAATCTTGGGATTATTCTCGGTAAGAGAAACCTTGAAGCGTACGGAGCTGTTCTCTTTTACGTTTTCGAGTACAGGAGCGAGAGCGTTGTAGTAGTTGAATGTCTCAAACTCCGTAGCCTCATCGCCGGCACTCTCTTCATTGTTACGGATATTGTCGACGGCAACCAGGAGGTTGGCAGAAGCACAGTTGAATGTTACATCGTAGAGGTATGCAACCTCGACAGCGTGGTTGCCGCTCTTGTCGGCATGCTTGTTGGGGTTGTAATAGGTAATGCTTATCGATCCGTCGGCACCGATCTTGTCGGCGTCGAGCAGCTTGCCGTTGTCGTAAACCTTGTACTTCCGTGATGCATCGTAAGCATCAACACCTTCAGGACGATTTGCACTCTCATTGCTTCCGGTCGCTACATAGAGCTTGCAATCCATCTGCTCGAGCTTGACATTGTCTTTAAGGAAAGATGCGATTTTGGACACATCGACACCGGCTTCTGCGATAAAGCACCGCGAGGGATCGAAATCGAGAGCATACACGGGATATTCACCTACAAGATTGAATCCGCCTGCTTCCCAACCGTTAGACCATTGATTCTCAAAGTCTCCATCATCAACACGAGGAGTCTTATATGCGGTAAGATGCTCGGCTGGAACCACTACAGTCACCTTTGTATTGTCGGGAAGGCCTGTTTTCAGTGCATGATAATTAGAATAATACCAATGGCCAACCTTACCGCCCACTCCGGGGACGCAAGGCAGATATATAGTCTCAAGCGATGTACAGCCTTTGAATACATCATCATTAAGACCACCGCGGGTCAGATTTTTCACCGCTCCTACATATGGAGTGGGACCTGTAGTCCAGTTGCGAAGATTGGAGGGCAATCTGATTTCTCTGAGTCGGCTGCACCCGTTGAAACAAAGGTCGTCAAACTGAGTCAGAGAAGAGGGGAGTACAATCTCTTCGATATAGCATCCTCCGAGAGCGTCATTTTTAAAAGCATTCCTCGGGAAAACATTGTCAAGACCATTCTTTGCATCCTTGTCGCGGTCACGCACGAATGTAGCCTCAGAGAGGTCAAGATAGCGGATGTTTGCAGCAATCCAATAATTCTCACGGAAGAAATTAAAGTCATAATAATCAAGTTTTCCTACAATCTTGAGTTTCTTGATATTCTTATATTTCTCGGCCATCTGATGGTTGAGAACCCCCCAGTTATCGATACCTTCATCACCAGATAAATACAGATGTTCGCCATCCTTAAGTACAATTGTAGCCTCAGTATATGTAACAGGAGGATATATATTTATATCGAAATCAATATCTTGCTTGGCAATGAACGAATATGTAAATGCCTTGCCAGCCTTTATGATGGTATCACCATTGACAACAGCATCAATCATATGCGATGCCTGCTTGGGTGTAATCTTGAAGGTGAGGTCGCGGCCATGGACAGCGGTCGACACGACCCCCGACATATTGGCCTTCGACTCGAGTCCCTCAGAAAATGTAAAGTTGTAGACGGGAGTCTGGTTGTTGAGAGCGGGTAGAGAAGCTATTACATTATCGTTCTTGCCGTTGACAAGAGCCCAAGTCCTCTTGTTGAAGGATGTGGCCAGACGGATGAGATTGCCTTCGCGCACAGTAGCGTCGTTGACACAGCAGTTTACATTCATCTTCAGACCCTTGCCTGGGCCTGCCGACCAGTTGCCAATGGGTGAAATGAACTCTTTGATGCGACCATCGTCGGTAGTGAGTACCACAGCCCAAAATGCATTGTCGGTAACTGAGAACGAGTTGATACGGATAGAGAAGGGCACGCCGGGGAGCACATTGACGGCATCGGTAAACATACCGACAGTACCGCCGTCGTCGGTGATGGTCCAGGGCGATTCGTAGGTGCTGACAGGTGTGGGTTCTACGAGATCGAAGTGTATGATGGTGTTGCCGTTGAGCACGGTAGAATAGTTGCCCTGTGCGTCGGGCTTGAGCAGAGTAGAGTTGGCATAGACATCCATGCGGTTGTCGTTGTCGGCGATATGCTCGGCCGAGAATACAATCTTCTTGCCTTTCTCGTATGAGCCGGGCTTGATGTCGCACACATATTTTACGTCATCGTCTTCCATCACGGCAAACGAACAGTCGGAAGTAGACACGATCGGGTCAACGACGATATTGGCGATGTCCTTCCAGTATTCCTTGGCCTTGTAGTTGTTGACGGCAGCCTCGCTGGGACAGTGGAGAGTCATGCGGCTGGTAGGAGTGGCATGGAGCACACACCAGTTGATATAGACGGGATTCGAATTGCTCACCCATATATCGAGAAGACCCGACGAAGCATTGAATACATTGTAGTCAATGGTCCTGACGCCGGCAGGGATTACCATCTTGGAGATGCCGCAGGAGCGGAATGCGCCGTTGCACAGACGGTTTACACTGTTGGGGAGCACAACCTCCTTGAGTTTCCACAGATTGCGGAAAGCATCGCGGGGCACTGCATTGGCGGGGTCTGAGCCGTTGGCAAGGATGCGTACCGACGAAATGTCGAGTCGGGTAAGGCTCTTCATGTTGCCCTTGATGAAGGCAAAGTCGCGGGAGTCCATCGTGCCGAACAGAGTGAGTTCTTTCAGCGCAGTGGCGTCGCCGCCCGGGAGCAGCGATTCAAGCGAACCGGCCTCAACCCAGAGGCTACGCTTCTCTTTTACATCGGCTGCATTCTGGACGTAGACTGTAATCTCCTGGTCGGAAACCACATTGCCGATGGTGTATGTGTGGTTGGCACCGGGCGAAACCACATATCCGTTGGCTTTTACAGTCACCATATCGCGCTCGGGGAATTCGGGCACTACGGTAAAATGATAGTTCCATCCGCGGATTACCGAATTTTCGCCGGTGAATGTAGCACCTGTAATCGACGATGGACGTGTGATGGCGAAATACTGTGGAGCGGCGCCTTTGGCGGGAATCTCGTTGGTGGTGACAAGCTCGCCGGCTACAGGGAGCCAAGTAGTGCCGTTGTCGGCGCTTGTGGCCATACGTATCATGTCGCCGTCGGCAACAGCCACTCCTGCGGGAAGCTGGCATTTGAAGTCGGCATATCCGTAGGGATAAATAGCCATGCCCGACAGAGAGAATCCATCAATGGCGCTGAGCAGCGACTTGAATGTGCCCTGGGCGTCAAAGAGGGCGACTGCAATCTTTCCGCTGAAGTCGTTGTAGCTGACATTCTTCAGGTTGCCGACTCTTACGGTAAAGGAAGTGCCTACGGCGAGATCACCTTTGAGGTCGGAACCCATACCCACCTGGCGTCCGTCGGCAGTGATATGAATTGGCGACCATGAGCTGTTGTTGCCGTTGCCGGGCTTGATATTATATATAATGGTAGTCAGGTTGTTGAAGCTGTGTTGCTGGCTGACGGTAGGATTGAGGGCGGTGCTTGCATACCATCCTCCATTGTTGTTGCCGTCGGCTCCGCCCCATCCCCAGTTGACATGAATCATGCTGGTCAGGGGATCATATCCGTCGACCACGAATGCATGGCCGGCAGTCACATCCTGTCCGCAATAGAGCACGGGGCGACCGGCCTTTATGTCGTTTTCGACGAGACGGTCGAACTCGGCTTGAGTCGCGGCCTCAGAGCGTTTCTTGAATGACACTCCGGGGTCGTAGCCGAAATAGTTGATAAGGGCGGCAGGCACCTTTACCTCATATGCACTTGAACCGGAGTAACCGAACTGAGTGCCGATACTTGCCGCAGCATGGTATACGAGCGTAGCCACGGCGTTGGCCTCGGTTTCTGAGTAACCATAGCGGTAATTGTCCATGCGCATGTTGTCCCAGTCGTAGGCCACATCGAAGTTGACACCGTTGTAGCTGCCGGTACCGCGCTGGGGATAGTTGTGATATTTCATGATTGTGGCCATAGCTGTGCCTACACAGCCTACCAGCGGTCGGCCCGGAATCATATTGTTGAATGGGGCCTCCTGACGCCATTCCGGTGTGTTCAGAAGGATTTTCTCATTGCTTCGGGCGGCACGGCGCATAACGCTGCGGCGCACCTCCTGGGTGGTTGGTTTCTGGAGCTTGGATGCCGCCTTGATTTCATTCTCAAGGCCGCCCATCATCCATTTCATAGCGGGGGGCACGGAGGCGACATTGTAGTTGTTTTCAAGAGAATAGCCAAGCACGGGAGTAGTACAGTCGTCGGCCGAGACGATAACGAATCCCTGACCCTGGCGTGCGTTGAATACGTAGTAGAGCGGTTTTGCTGCGTCGCCGCATGTATACACAAGCTCTAATGCACTTTCAGAGGCTAAATTTTCCTGACCGCTTGCGGCAAAGAAATCGGCAGCGAGCTGCCTGGCATTGTCCGCAGACACGGTACCTGCATAGGCCATAGAGGCCGCGGTTCCGGCAAGTAAAGTGAAAATCAGCCTTTTAGAGAACTGTTGAAACATAACTTTTTTGTTAATTTTCGCTATTGGTTTACTTATTATGTATAAAATATGTGAGATTAATCTTTAGACACTTCGGTGTGCATTATCAACATTCTGACAATCAATCAACTACACATCCTTGGTTTATTCTGCCCACAAAGTTACATAATAAATCCTAAATAAAAAAAATCCGGCAATATATTTCAATCCTGTGTCATATCTGTTGCATTCCGGTGTATCACCACTGTAACAATGACTATCTTTAAATCACATCATTCCATAACGGACACCCCTCTGTACCTACCATGCAACTACCACCTCTGCGTATCATATAGATAATAAAAGCGCCCGCAGGCCTGATGGCCGCGGGCGCTGATGCTTTATGATTAGATGGGGCTGATTAGCCGTTTACCTTCTTCATGTGGGCGATGAGGTCGAGCACCTTGTTGGAGTAGCCGATCTCGTTGTCGTACCAGGAGATAACCTTAACGAAGGTCGGAGTGAGCTGGATACCGGCAGCCTTGTCGAAGATAGAAGTGCGGGGGTCGCCGAGGAAGTCGCTTGAAACGACTGCGTCCTCAGTGTAGCCGAGGATACCCTTGAGCTCGCCTTCGCTGGCTTCCTTCATGGCAGCGCAGATTTCGTCGTAAGTAGCGGGCTTTTCGAGGTTAACGGTGAGGTCAACAACAGATACGTCGAGGGTGGGGACACGCATAGACATACCGGTGAGCTTGCCGTTGAGTTCGGGGATTACTTTACCTACAGCCTTGGCAGCACCTGTAGAAGAGGGGATGATGTTGCCGGAAGCGGCACGGCCACCACGCCAGTCCTTCATAGAGGGACCGTCAACGGTCTTCTGAGTAGCGGTAGTAGAGTGAACGGTAGTCATGAGGCCTTCCTTAACGCCGAACTTGTCGTGGAGCACCTTGGTGATAGGAGCGAGACAGTTGGTTGTGCAAGAAGCGTTGGAAACGAACTGAGTGCCCTTAACATACTTGTCGAGGTTTACACCGCATACGAACATGGGGGTATCGTCCTTTGAAGGAGCCGACATAACTACATACTTGGCACCGGCTTCGATGTGGGCCTGAGCCTTTTCCTTTGTGAGGAAGAGACCTGTTGACTCAACAACGTATTCAGCCTCAACAGCTCCCCAGGCGATTTCAGCGGGGTTCTTGCAGGCGGTAACACGGATAGCCTTGCCGTTTACGATAAGAAGGCTCTTTTCGAGGTCGTAGTCAACAGTACCGTCGAACTTGCCGTGCATGGTGTCATACTTGAGCATGTAAGCCATGTAGTCAACGGGGAGGAGGTCGTTGATAGCAACTACCTCGATGTCGTCACGCTTTGTAGACGCACGGAACACGAAACGTCCGATACGGCCGAAGCCGTTAATACCGATTTTAGTCATAGTAATTCAATAAATTATTGGGTTATGATATTTTTTTCTGCCTTTCGGAAAGGTACGGGATAGCCGTATGTCTTTCACTCCGCAAAAGTAATAAATATTTTTCAATCGCCACATCTATATTTTTAAAATAAAAGAAAAATTTCCTTAATGCCTCCAATCGGGGAAATCGTGACAAGATTTTTGAACCGCGGGGTGCATTATTCCGTTAATTTTCGTAGTTTTGCACTAACTTTATATTTTAGAAGTCCTATGGGAAAATTTCTTACCGAATTCAAGGAGTTTGCCATGAAAGGCAATGTCATCGACATGGCAGTCGGCGTAATCATCGGCGGCGCTTTCGGCAAAATCGTAACATCGCTGGTCAACGATATAATCATGCCTCTTGTCGGGATAGCCACCGGCGGAGTAAACTTCAAGGACCACAAGATACTGCTCAAGGCGGCGGAGACCGCAGCCGACGGCACTGTAATCAATCCGGAGGTTGTGCTCACCTGGGGAGTGTTCGTACAGTCGATTGTGGATTTTCTCATCATCGCCTTCTGTATATTCGTGGCTATCCGCTGGATGAACAAGCTCAAGAAAGCCACCGTCAAGGCCGAGGAAGAAGCTCCGGCAGCAACTCCGGCCGAGCCGACCAAAGAGGAACAGCTTCTGACCGAGATACGCGACCTGCTCAAGGCCCAGGCCCGGTCGGACAAGAAATAACCAGAATTCATTAACACATAATCATGTCAAAAGTCATAATCATCGGCTGCGGAGGCGTAGGTACTGTCGTAGCCTACAAATGCGCACAGAACCCCGACGTATTCACCGAAATCGTGCTGGCCTCGCGCACAAAGAGCAAATGTGACGCCCTGGCCGCAAAGATAGGCGCACCCAACATCACCACCGACCGTGTGGACGCCGATAACGTAGACGATATCGTGGCTCTTTTCGAGCGCCACAAGCCCCGTCTGGTAATCAACGTAGCTCTTCCCTATCAGGATCTCGCCATCATGGAGGCTTGTCTGAAGTGTGGCGTCAATTATCTTGACACCGCCAACTACGAGCCCAAGGATGTGGCCCACTTCGAGTATTCATGGCAGTGGGCCTACCGCGAGCGCTTTGAGAAGGCCGGTCTGACCGCCATACTCGGCTGCGGATTCGACCCGGGTGTATCAGGAGTGTTCACAGCATATGCAGCCAAACACCACTTCTCGGAGATGGAGTATCTCGACATAGTCGACTGCAATGCCGGTGACCACGGCAAGGCATTCGCCACCAACTTCAACCCGGAAATCAATATCCGCGAAATCACTCAGAACGGCCGCTACTACGAGGCCGGGGAGTGGAAGGTGACCAAACCGCTGGAAATCCACGCACCCCTCACCTACCCCAACATCGGCGCACGCGACTCCTACCTGCTCTACCACGAAGAGCTGGAGAGCCTGGTGATTAACTTCCCCACCATCAAGCGCGCCCGCTTCTGGATGACCTTCGGCCAGGAATACCTGACCCACCTGCGCGTAATACAGAACATCGGCATGGCCCGCATCGACGAGGTGGAATACAACGGCACGAAGATAATACCCCTGCAGTTCCTGAAAGCCGTGCTCCCCAATCCGCAGGATCTCGGCGAGAACTATCACGGCGAGACCTCAATCGGCTGCCGCATATCGGGCAAGGACAAGGAGGGCAAGCCCCTTACCTATTATATCTACAACAACTGTAGCCATGAGGCAGCCTTCCGCGAGACCGGCATGCAGGCCGTCAGCTACACCACCGGCGTACCCGCCATGGCCGGCGCCATGATGTTCCTCACCGGCAAGTGGGAGAAGCCCGGCGTACACAACGTAGAGGAGTTTGACCCCGATCCGTTCCTGGCTATAATCGCCGCCCAGGGTCTCCCCTGGCACGAAGTGCTCAACGGCGACCTCGAAGTGGACAAAATCGGCTGATACCGGAGCCGCCACCCGATAACACATTGAGCCTGCCGCCCGGCAACAAATATACCGGGCGCAGGCTTTTTACAGTTTATACCAGCAATTATAGCCGCAACTATGGAATATTTTCTCATCGACCAGCCCGGCGAAACATATTATCCGCGCCCGGAGGGGAGCATTCTAATCAATTCCCCCGCTGCATCCCTAAAGGTCGTGATGTGGATAAAAGGCGCATGGCGTGCGGTAAACGCTACAACTAATGACGATATATTGCTATGCTACCTTGACATACAGGCAGTAATATGCTGGTGGATTGCGATACTCACATGCCGCAAGCGCAATATCGTTGCCATAAATATACTTCTTAAAGACAAGCCGACTCTGAAAAACAGAGTTGCGTCGTGGCTTTACAAGCGGGCCCTTTCCTCCAAAAGATTCCATGCGACAGTGACCTCTCCGGAATACGGCAAATGGCTTAACCGCAAATTCCGACGCGACTTCAGTTACTATCACCTCCCCGACCTGTATGTATATGATGACCTTGCCGATATCGCTGCCACGACTCCTGTGGAGCCCGACACCGTATTCTGCGGAGGCAAAAACGGACGTGACTGGCAGATGATGGCTGATATAGCCAAGGCAATGCCCGAAATGAGATTCAAACTGATAATGCCGGGGGAGGTGTGGAACGCAATCGGCGCCTCACTCCCGCCAAATGTAACCTGCCGGCATGACATTCCGGTCGATGAATTCCTCCATGATATGGCCTCATCCGAAGTCGTATGCCTGCCTCTCGACACTGAAGCTCCGGCCGGCCTGATAGTCCTGTTTCAAGCCGCCGCAATGAACAAACCAATCGTAACATCCGACACAGTGACCACCCGAGGATATATAACCGACAAAATATCCAATGCTAGACTTGTAGCCAGTAAGAACCCTCTAAAATGGGCCGACACTATACGTCGGTCAACCAGTTGCAAAACCTCCTCAGGACACAGTCTGCGCAACTATCTTAGAAATAATTGCAACTCCGACTCTTTTGTCGGTCACCTTTCGAATATCATCAGTGGCTTGCAGAAATAATAATCATTCTATTCGACAACCGGAATCACATATCTGCCTATTAAATATACTTTATGCATCGAATAAGCGTTATTATTTATATCTAAATGGTGATTGAATAATAATCCTCATATCACATCAAATGAAAAAAATTTTACTTGTATTCGGCACTCGACCGGAAGCAATCAAAATGGCTCCCCTTGTTAACGAGCTTAAAAAATATAGTTCTGAATTAATTACAGAAGTCTGCGTTACCGGTCAGCACCGAGAGATGCTCGATCAAGTGCTTGAAATATTTGACATAACCCCTGATTATGATTTAAATATTATGAAAAGCGGTCAGGATTTATATGATATCACATCAAGGGTATTACTGGGAATGAAGGATGTGCTTGCTGAAAGTAAACCTGATATAGTACTTGTACATGGAGACACCACAACATCAACGGCTGCCGCATTAGCCGCATTTTATCAACAGATACCTGTAGGGCATATTGAAGCAGGCCTAAGAACAGGCGACCTAATGAATCCATGGCCCGAAGAACTTAACCGACAAATTACCGGAAGAATTGCAAGCCTCCATTTTGCACCAACTCCACTCAGCAAAGAGAATTTACGTAAAGAAAACATCGCTGCTGACATAATTTATATAACAGGCAATACTGTGATTGATGCCATACATTATGTATGTGATAAAATCGCACATAACTCCACTATCGCCAAACATATAGAAGAACTACTGATTGCCAAAGGATATAATCCATTGCGCAATAATAAAAAAGTGCTTATCACAGGACATCGCCGTGAAAATTTTGGAAACGGGTTCATCGGGATATGCAATGGAATCAAGAAACTCGCACAGAAATATCCTAATGTAGATTTTATCTATCCAATGCATCTGAATCCAAATGTAAGGCGTCCTATTAATGAAATATTTTTCACACCGAACCAGACTCAAATGACAAATGTATTTTTCATAGAACCATTAGACTATCTCTGTTTTGTTAGTCTTATGAATACATGCGACATCGTACTGACTGATAGTGGAGGCATACAGGAAGAAGCTCCAGGTCTTGGCAAACCGGTACTTGTAATGCGCACCACTACCGAGCGGCCGGAAGCAGTCGAGGCCGGAACAGTGAAACTGGTCGGCACAGATACAGATACTATATTTAATGAAGTATCGCAACTGCTTGACGACTCCGACTATTACGAAACAATGAGCAAAGCCGTCAATCCTTATGGCGATGGAAAAGCCTGCTCTCGTATTGCAAATATATTACGGTGCAATATTTAATTATTAAATAAGCTCTTAATCCATCCCGATTATCAAATCATAACCTGAATACAACCCATACTCCAACATGCCAAGTTATTATTTTTATCTGCCGGAGGGGCTTAGTGCGGCTACAGAATACTATGTAGATACTATTAGACAAGCATTGTTACGCAGGGGTGACAATGTAATATATACAGCAAAAATAAAAGATATCCCTCTCTACAGCAATATCGTGGCAATCCGAGCAATCGACCACATGACTGCATTGATAAGGCAACCTCGCACGACTATTGTATGGTATCAAGGAGTTGCCCCATATGAAGTAGAGCTTATATTTAAGGGAACGTTTCAATCAAAAGCTAAAAAATGGATACACACTCTCTCCGAAAAAGTAAGTCTCAATAAAGTAACCCTGCCGATATTTGTATCCGAAGCAATGATGCGCCATTATACAACAGCATACAATTGCACTTTCGGACACAACTACTTCATAATGCCATGTTTCAACATGGACATAATGAGCGAATGCTTCACTGTTTCGCGATATGAAAAGCCCCGTTTTCTATATGCAGGCAGCCTTGGCGCATGGGAAGACATCAACGGATTGATGGATATTTTTTGCCGGATTAAAAGCATTATACCATCTGCCGAGCTGGCAATATTCACAAATTATCCCAAAGAGGCCGGAAAATTACTTGAATACCATCATCTAAATGGAGAGGTAGATAGTCTGACCCCCAAGGAGCTACAGAAAAGAATGACAGAGTTCAAATATGGATTGATGGTAAGAAAGCCCAGCATAATAAACGACGTAGCGACTCCAACAAAAATAAATTCGTATATGTCAAGCGGGTTAATACCAGTATACTCTGATGTTGTATCAGATTACAGGACTAAAATAGCAAAAGAAAACCCATATGTCATCTCTTTTAAATCAAGAGAAGAATGTATCCGAGAGATTACGCGCTTTGAATCCACTCAGATTATCCCGGAAGAAATAAAAAAGGCACATACAAATACCTTCAATAGCTATTGGAACAGAGAAAAATATATCAATGAACTGACAAAAATACTGCCTTAGAGCTTGTTTAATAACCGATATTACCAATCTGAAATATTTAGAGCTTGTTTATTTACACCTTATACAATATAGATGCCCTCACTCAAAACAAATTTCATATACAATTTTATTCTCACCGGAAGCAATTACCTAATGGCACTTGCCGTATTTCCATATATCTCACGAGTATTGGGACCGGAGAATGTAGGGATTGTAAATTTTGTAGACAGCACAATTGATTATTTCATAATGCTGTCGACCATGGGCATGATGTTTGTTGGGGTACGAGAAATTGCCTCTGCAAAAAATAATCCTGAAAGACTTTCCAGTACATTTTCCGGACTGTTTATTGTAAACCTGATATTTACTATACTTTCATTGCTGGCTTTAGGTACGGCATATATTTTCATCCCGGCACTCTCAAAATATCCGGAAATGGTATTCATCGGTGTTATAAAACTAATTTTTAAGTTCCTGCTTATCGAATGGTTTTTCCTTGGACTTGAAGATTTCAAGTATATAAGTATTCGCTCCCTGATAATAAAATTAATCTTCGTAATTGGAGTATTCGTATGGGTACGACAACCCTCCGATTATGAGAAATATTACATATTATTGGTGGGAATTCTGGTAGCCGGAGCTATAGCAAACTGGGAATATGGCCGTAAGAAAATAAAATTTATCTTTAATAACTCGTCGTGGAAATCACATATCCGACCGTTTTTGTATATAACATCATACACATTATGTGTAAACATGTACAACTCTTTCAACGTAATGTTTTTGGGAATAGCCACAAATGAGACCGAAGTAGGATATTACACTACTGCATTAAAGATGTTTGCCGTGATTATTGCATTCTACTATGCATTTACCGGTGTAGCGCTTCCCCGCATGTCGGCTCTTCTTTCAGAGAAAAACATCGACGAATTTATCAACCTCATCCATCGAACTACGAATACCCTTATTGCATTATCCATACCAATCATAATCTCTGGCATATGTCTTGCTCCTCAGATTATCTTTATAATAGGTGGACCTAAATTCAACGGTTCTATAATACCCATGATCCTCATATTTCCCCTGCTTATTATAACCGGATACAACAAGATACTGATTGATCAGATAATGATGCCGTATAAAAAAGATAAGATATTAATGAGAAACGCAGCAATCTCGGCAATCATAACTATTGTACTTAATATTCTTCTCGCAAAATCATTGGGAGCTGTAGGCACTGCCATTGTCTGGATTGGAGCGGAGATTACTCTCTTGATTCTATCCATGAAAACTGTGGTAAATTTATTACCAATAAAGTTTCCCATCTACGACTTGATTAAACAGGTCATCATATATATTCCTATGGGCATATGTCTATGGTATATGGGACATCTGATTAATAATAACTATATACATTTTGCTGTCGGTGCTTTATTTACAGCAATATATTTCATAATAATTCAATATAAGTATATCAAGACTCCGGATGTTAACAATATGATTAAAAAATTCACATCAATTAGACACATTGACAATAAAGCTGTCTAAACTGACGTTTACAATAAACAATATTAAATTCTAAGATCAACCCGAGTATATGTATCTTCGTCATATCATTACCATATTAGCATTCCCTATTTTATTTTGCGCCTGTACCACGCAAAAGGATCTCGCATATTTTGAAAACATAAAGGATTCTCAGTTCGGGACAATACAGACCGCAGACTATCAAATTAAAATTAAGTCTCAAGACGAACTAATGATTATAGTAAGTTCTGAGGTTCCTTCGGCATCCACTCAGTTTAATACTGTAATGGCCAATCCGGTTACAGGAAAAGATCTTCCCGATATAACATCGGCTTCCATTGGAAGTATCATGACAACGTCGTCAACCACACCTAAATATCTCACATATACCGTCAACAAAAATGGGGATATAGACTTCCCTGTATTAGGAGAAATACATGTTGAAGGTATGACAATCGAAGAACTAAAGAATTACCTGAAATCACAGATAGAAAATACTGTCCGAAATCCTCTGGTATTTGTTTATCTGGTAAACTTCAAGGTAAAAGTAATAGGAGAGGTGAAAGAACCTCAGACAGTCAACGTAACCACCGAAAAATTCTCTATAATCGATGCCCTGTCGGCTTGTGGAGACATGACTGAATACGGCAAGCGCGACAATGTGATAATTATGCGAGAACAACCGGATGGAACTATGGGGTATTTTAGATTAAATCTACATGATACCTCGTTGTTTACCTCTCCATATTACTATCTACAACAGAATGATATTGTGTACGTTGAACCCAACCAAATAAAACAAGATAACTCGAAATATAATCAGAACAATAGTTTCAAACTCTCCACAATATCAACAATCGTCAGCGCAGCGTCTGTAATAGCATCATTAGTAATTGCACTCACTGTAAAGTAGAGTAGACTATCCCGAATCAAGAAATGATACGAATCGACCGGATATGCATATGGCTATTTCTATCAGCACTTGTGCTTCTGCTCGTCAGCCATAAGTTCTTGAAACCGGTCGACGAAAGTATAACTGTATTCCTGCTTGGCATAGCTCTCGCCGACAGCATTCTTAATAATAAGTGGAGAAGCTATATCCCGTTATGGATATTGCTCGGCGTAACGCTTGTGTATATCATATATTCACTTACCGGTGTGCATTTCAACACTGCCCGTTATGTTCTGACCGATGCGCTGATTGAGATAAAACCATACGTGCCGTTTTTGGTATGCCTTGGAATATCACCTAAATGGAGCAATGTCGATTTGCGCCTTCTGCAAACATGCGCATTGCTTGTGGCTGTAATCACCACCGGAATACTGCTGACTGGACCAAGCAACACCAACATGATTTTTGAACATCAGGCATTCGCAGGTCTTATTATTTATATATGTGCTCTATGCTATTGGTTTAGCTGCATAAAGTCTAATGGCCAAGTCGCCCACCGCGATAAAATAATTATACTTTTAATCATGACTGGGGGGCTGCTGTGCACACGTTCAAAATTCTATGGATATTATGTGCTTGGAATATTCTTCATGTTTTTTTACAGACCCGGTATATTAAAACAGATAAACATGAAACATCTGGCTATGATTGTTTCTCTTATCATAGTGTTCATAGCCGTATCCTGGAAAAAAATCAGTTTCTACTTCATAACCGGCAATTCTGATTCATTCGATCCAAATGTTATGGAGAGTTTCGCCCGTCCGGTAATGTATCTCCATGGATTTACGATATTATTCGATTATTTCCCATTTGGTTCGGGATTGGCATCTTTTGCTTCATTCCCATCTGCCGAAAACTACTCGTCGCTATATTATGAGTATGGCCTCAATAATATACATGGCCTGTCTCCCGACATGCCCGATTTCATCTGTGACGCATTCTACCCGACGTTAGCGCAATTCGGTATAATAGGAGTAATTTTCTTCATCACATTCTGGGTTTATACATATAGATTTTTACGAATGATGATTCGTAAAAACCCGATACTATACATCAATCAATTCTCAATAGGAGCTCTGATTATCTCGGCAATGCTTATCGAGTGTGTAGCATCAACATCATTCGTACAGCCCTCCGGACAAGTAGCCATGATGTTGTTGGGCATGATATGTTCAGTGTCCAAATCTGTCTCCGATAACGCAACTATAGAAAATGTAACATCGACTCTCACAACCGACAATAAAAAAAGAATCAAAATATAATGGAAAAAGCTACTGACAACACCCTTGACATAAGACGTTACTGGCGCGAAATGCGACGTCTGCGGTGGGTTTATATCCTGGCATTCATCTGCATCGTCGGACTGGCCTCAATATATGTAGTGCGGTCATTGAAACATTGCGAGTCAACAGCCATGGTGCTGATAGAGGAGAGCACATCCGACACCGGCTCCGGCGCAAGCAAAGGAGGAGGACTTATGGGAATGATGAAGATGTTCTCGGTCGGAGGCTTCGGGTCATCTTCGGTCGACAACGAGATATTCCTTATCCGTTCTCACGACATAGCTGTACGCACCGTAAAGGCTCTCGGACTTACATCGACATACATCGAGCGCGACGGACTCAAGAAACACCTGCTTTTCCCCAATTCACCGGTAAAGGCCACAATGCCCCAGTCGGTGCTTGATACTCTGGCGTTCCCATTTCTTATACGTGTGGAAATTTCACCGGACCAGCATGTCAATGCAAAAACCATGAGGGGACGCCTCTTCTGGCGTACTACTTTCGACGAGGTGAAGGATGCCACTCTACCTGTGAATCTCGACACCCCCTACGGTCCCGTGACACTGACCGCCGGCGACATGTCGCTACTCGACGGCAAGAAGATGGATATTGACATTGTAATCTCAGGCGTGAAGACTGCAGCTCTCAAATTGGAAAAAAATACCAGCACCGACGTTGTCGACAAACTTGCCGACGCAATCGAAATCACACTTTCTGGAGGCAGCGATACATATTGCAACACGGTGCTTGCCGAATACATCAATCAATACAACAACCGACGTATCGAGCGCCGTGCGGAGAATGCAATGAGCGAACTCGAATTCTACGACGCCCGCATAGCCGACCTGTTCAGCGACCTCTCGGAATCGGAAGAAAAACTTGAGAAATTCAAGTCGGAAAACAACCTTATCGGCATGGACGCACAAGCCAGCATGCTCGTCGAAAGCACCGTCGGCAAGACCGAAGCCATAACTGTCGAACGCACCAAGCAGGAATATTACCGTACAGTAAAATCCACCCTTGAGAATCCGGAGTCGGCCAACAGCCTCATACCCGTTGTAGAGAGTCTCGGCAACCCGATGATTGCAAAGTACAACGAGCTCCTTCTTGCCCGCAAGAATCTTGAGCGCTCGGCCACGGGAGAGAATCCACAGCTCGTTGCTCTCAACGACCAGATTGATGAACTGCGCACATCCATTCTCAAAAATGTCGACGGTATGCTCGCCGAAAGCCGCATGCAACTCGAAGCGATGTCGGGCCTGATGGGCACAGCCCAGTCGCGCCTCAATAAGATGCCCGCCTATGAGCGCGAATACATTAATCTTATGCGCGACCGCACGATGAAAAATGAGCTCTATATGTTCCTGCTCCAGAAACGCGAGAACGCCGCACTTCAGGTTTCATCGACATCTACTCTCGGATTTGTCATCGATCCCCCCCACACCCCGGAAAAGGTAAGCAACATAAAGAACATCATACTGATTCTGGTTGCGATATTCCTGAGCTTCGCACTCCCCACATTCCTTGCAATATTCCTTGTACTGTGGCGCAACCGTGTTGAAGACACTTCGGATTTGGCTTCGATGCACATAGAGTCTCGCGCCGTCATGGTATCATCCGACGACGCATCGTCAATCACCGGACTTCGCACCCAGATTCTTTCCTCTCCAGAGCAGACAACCGTATATGTATGCAATCTTGCCGACAGCGATGGCAACACAATCGTAGGAGAACTCACCGAAAGCCTTGAGCACATCGGCCGCCAGGTAAATCTAATAAACCACCTCGAAGACAATGACGCGATACTATCGCCACGCTTCCAGCCGCTGCTCAAGAGCGGAGCATACAATTTCATCGTTATGCCCGACAGTTCCCATATCAGCGCATATGTAGACTCATTCAACGCCGACAACGCAACACTCCTCGTAATAATCAAAAGTGGTGCAATGCGTAGAAACGCTCTCAGAAGCCTTCTGCGCGGCATTTATGCCGACAAGGTAGTGACAGCCATCTTACGATAATCCGAAGCCATAGAGCGCAAAATAACGCGGCAGTTCCCGATGTATGGGAGCTGCCGCGTTTTGTGTATAAGAGCTGATTCGACAAAAATTATCATAAAGCGCAGGCTCACGCTCCGGGCTCGGGCGAGGCAGAGTGTAGCGCCTCGTATATGATTCGGGCGCGCGTCTGGCCTGTGGTTTCCGAAATAGACTCGATTGACGCCTCGCGCAGACGCTTTACACTTTTAAAGCGCTGTAGCAGAGCCTCTTTTGTCTTTTCACCTATGCCCTTTATGCCATCTAATTCACTGATAATCTGACCTTTGCTGCGACGGTTACGATGATGGGTGATGCCAAACCTATGAGCTTCGTCGCGAAGTTGCTGTACTATACGCAGAGACTCGCTGTTTTTGTCAATATATAGCGGCACACTGTCGCCGGGAAAATAAATCTCTTCAAGCCTTTTGGCGATACCGACCACGGCGATTGTGCCACGCAGTCCCATATCGTCAAGAGCCTCCACAGCCGCGCTCAACTGCCCCTTTCCGCCATCTACTACGATAAGCTGAGGCAACTCCTCGCCCTCCTCCATAAGCCGCGTATAACGGCGCGTGAGCACCTCCTTCATCGATGCGAAATCATCCGGTCCCTCAACGGTCTTTATGTTGAAATGACGATAGTCGCGCTTGGCCGGTTTGGCATTGCGAAACACCACACACGAAGCGACAGGATTCGTGCCTTGTATATTTGAATTATCAAAACACTCTATATGCCTCGGCAGTTCCGACAGACGGAAATCCATCTTCATGCGCTCAAGAGTGCGCTCAACACGTTTCTCCGGAGCATGCTTCTCCATCATCTTCAAAGCGTCAATTTTATTCTGACGGGCATTGCGTGCCGATACATCAAGCAGCTTCATCTTGTCGCCACGCTTCGGTATGGTAAATGTAGCTCCCGCTACCGGAGTTTCAGGAGTTTCCGGCACTACAATCTCATCATACTTTATATCGAAACGAGCGGCAACCTCTGCAATCGCATAATCGAGCAACTGGGCTACAGTCTCGTCAAGACGCCTCTTATACTCCAGAGTTATGCTCCTCACGATAGCTCCTCGCCGCACGTGCATGTAATTTATATACACCTGATCAGTGTCATCGTCGACTCCGAACACGTCGATATCATCGAGCGTCTGGCTTACAATCACACTCTTCGACTGATAACGGTCGATAAGCATATACTTCTCCTTTATCACCTGTGCTTCCTCAAAACGAAGTTCCATGCTCAGCCGCTCCATCTCGCCGCGCAGATAATCGAGCAGTTCCTGAGTATCGCCGCGGAGTATCTGCTTTACATGGTCAATCATCTCTCCATATTCAGCTTCTCCGATGCGACCGGTACAGCATCCCATACAGTTCTTGAGATGAAACTCCAGACACAGCCGACCCTTTCCCTTTGCAATATAGGCAGGGGTGATGGCATGTCGGCATGTGCGCACAGGATACAGTTCACGGATAAGATTGAGCACAGCCTTGGCAACTGCCGTGTTGGTATATGGCCCGAAATATTTAGAGCCGTCCTTCAGACGCGTCCTTGTAAGAAACACCCTTGGATAAGGCTCTTTCGTCACCACAATCCACGGATAGGATTTGTCATCCTTGAGAAGTACATTATAATGCGGCTTATACTCTTTTATGAGTGAATTCTCAAGGTTAAGAGCATCCTCTTCGGTAGGCACCACGATATACTTCATATCGGCGATATTGCGCACGAGCATATTGGTGCGTATACTATCGTGCGTGCGGTTGAAGTATGACGATACTCTCCTTTTCAGATTTTTCGCCTTACCCACATATATCACTGTCCCGGCTGCATCATAATACAGATAGCAGCCGGGAGTATCGGGAAGGATTGAGATTTTCTCCTTCAGTTCTTCAGATTTGTTGTGCTTTGCCAAACCTATATTTCATTAAAGCTACGGTCGCGCAGAGCCGCAGCGCAGATGTGTCAGTACACTATCAGCGAAGTCACCTCGGCATCCTTTGGGAGGTTGTCACGTCCGTGGAGGTCGCTCAGCTCGACTATGAAGTTTATATAGACCTTCTTCGGATTCATCGACTTCACCAGCTCATAGCAAGCAGCCATTGTGCCGCCGGTAGCCAGAAGGTCGTCATGAATCACCACCACATCATCCGGCGTGATAGCATCGCGGTGAATCTCGATAGTGTCAGTACCGTATTCCTTGGCGAAGTCGGCGCGCACAGTATCGGCGGGAAGTTTGCCGGGCTTACGGGCAGGGACAAAACCCGCGCCGATTTCATATGCCATGATTGCACCTCCGATAAAGCCGCGCGACTCAATGCCCACTACTTTAGTAACGCCTTTGTCTCGATAAAGTTGAGCGAGGTCCCATCCTACGATATGCATAGCACGGGCATCCTTGAACATTGTAGTAAGATCACGAAATATGATTCCGGGCTTCGGGAATTCATACACATCACGTATTTTCTGGCGAACGTATTCCATTTGTGTTTTGAGTTAAAAGAGTGTATTATATTTGTTTATATCTGTTCCACGTGAAACAATCATCGTCCGAGCATCAACAAAAGGATATTAATATCGGCCGGTGAGATACCGGGGATGCGCGAAGCCTGGGCCACAGTCTCCGGTCGTATTTTATCAAGTTTCTGACGCGCTTCCGTCGATATCGACTTGATTGACGAATAGTCAAACCGGTCGCCCAGTCGAAGATCCTCCAGACGTCTAATCTTGTCGGCGGTGAGCCGCTCGCGGTCGATATATCCCTGATATTTTATCAGAATCTCCGCAGCCTCCACTATCTCATCACGACGACATTCATCGACCGATTCGATTTTATCCCTGAGTGGCGCGAGCACCTTCGCAAGCATATACACATTGAGTTCGGGTCGTGTGATGAGATCGCGCAAACGGATACCCTGCCGTAGTGGAGAAGAACCGATGCTCTCAAGGTACGGATTTATGTCGGCCGGATGAACGGTATATGATGCCGCGAAATCTATCAGCATATCGCGCTGACTGCGCTTTGACATCATCAAGCCATAGCGCTCTTCCGACGCCAGACCAACGGCATATCCAAGGGGAGTCAGACGCATGTCGGCATCATCCTGACGGAGAAGAATACGATATTCCGCACGTGACGTAAACATACGGTACGGCTCATCTACACCTTTGGTGACAAGGTCATCGATAAGCACACCGATATATGCGTTATCACGGGCAAGAGTGAACGGCTCGCGTCCAAGTACACGGTTGGCCGCATTTATACCGGCCACCAGCCCCTGCCCGGCAGCCTCTTCATAACCGGTAGTTCCGTTCACCTGTCCTGCAAAGAACAGGCCCGACACGAGCTTTGTCTCCAGCGTGTGGCGCAACTGCGTAGGATCGAAGAAATCATACTCAATGGCATATCCCGGACGATATATCTGCACATCGGCAAGCGCCGGAATAGAATGCAGAGCTTCTACCTGAATATCGAGCGGAAGAGACGAACTGAACCCATTCAGATAGAATTCCTGAGTATCCTCCCCTTCCGGTTCAAGAAAGAGCTGATGCTCGGTCTTGTCGGCAAATGTGACAATCTTAGTCTCAATGCTGGGACAGTATCGCGGACCGATACTCTTTATCTGTCCGTTGTAAAGCGGAGAGTCAGGCAGACCGCGACGCAGTATATCGTGGGTGGTCGCATTGGTATAAGTAATGTAGCAGTCACGCTGCCGCAACTCGCGCTTCACCTCCGGAAGATAGCTGAACTTATGGAAGTCATTGTCGCCGCCCTGCGGTACGGTCAGTTCAAAATGCACCGAACGCGCATCGATACGAACAGGAGTACCCGTCTTCATGCGGTCGGCACGAAATCCGAGTTCAACAAGCTGCTCGGTAATACCATGACTCAGGGGCTCGCTTATGCGTCCTCCGGCCACCTGTGCGCGTCCCACATGCATAAGTCCGTTAAGGAATGTACCAGCTGTGATGACAACACTCCCGGCGCTGAATTCGACGCCCAGCGCAGTACGCACACCCTTTACAGCCCCATCCTCGATTATGAGCGAAACGACACTGTCCTGCCACATATACAGATTGTCAGTATTCTCAAGAATCTTGCGCCATTCCGCAGAAAAGCGCATGCGGTCGCTCTGCGCACGCGGACTCCACATTGCAGGCCCTTTGCTACGGTTGAGCATACGGAACTGTATGGCCGTACGGTCGGTCACAACGCCGGTCATACCGCCAAGCGCATCAATTTCACGTACAATCTGTCCTTTCGCGATACCTCCAATGGCCGGGTTGCAGCTCATCTGGGCAATTTTATTCATATCCATAGTGATCAGCAGAGTGCGCGCACCTATCACAGCCGCAGCATGTGCCGCCTCGCAACCGGCATGTCCGGCCCCGACCACTATCACATCATAGTCAAATCTCATTGCATTTAATTTTACGCCACATATCAAGAGCGGCATTCTCATTCGCCTCCATCACCTCACGCTCCCCGGGCCCTTTGTCATTGATACCGCACAGATGCAGTACACCATGTATTATCACCCTCATAAGTTCCTGAGCGTATTCCACACCAAGCCCTTCGGCATTGCTCCGGACAGTATCAAGCGAGATAAACATATCGCCGCTCACCATACGCCCGCGCGAATTATCAAATGTGATAATGTCGGTATAGTAATCATGTTGAAGAAACTGACGGTTTACCTCAAGTATGCGTTCGTCATTGCAGAACACATAGGCAAGCGGACCGAGGATGCGGTCATGCGAGGCTGCAACGTCAGAAATCCAGCCTTCGACAAGGCTATAATCAAGTTGGGGAAGAGCTACCTGCTCAGAGGTCCATATGAATTTTTCCATTGCTTTAAGAGCATGATGTAAGCATGCAAAAATAGGAAAAATCCCCAACACTGGCAATAGCATTACCGGGCGTCGGAGCGCCACATCCCTCACTCCGACTACAGCTGATTATATTAACCGGAATTCAATGAAAGAACACGTAGGCCGCAATCACTCCGGCCACCGAACCTGTAAAGTCGGCAAGCAGAGCATATGGTACGGCATAGCGTGTCTTTACCACTCCTACACTGCCAAAGTACACGGCAAGGATATAGAATGTAGTGTCGGTACTGCCCTGGATAGCCGCCGACACACGGGCCACAAAAGAATCGGCACCATATGTGCTCATCAGATCGACCATCATTCCGCGGCTGCCACTCCCGCTCAACGGCTTCATCAATGCAGTCGGCAACGCACCTATCCAGTCGGCATCCATACCCAGAAACTCAGCACATGATGTCATTGCAGAAGTAAGCACGTCCATGGCTCCTGAGGCGCGAAACATACCGATAGCAACAAGGATAGCCACCAGATAAGGTATAATCATCACAGCTGTCTTGAACCCCTCCTTAGCGCCTTCGATAAAAGCATCGTACATATTGAGACGCTTTCGTAACCCACTTATGATAAAGAATACTATAACACTGAATAGCAGCACATTAGCAAAGAATCCGGAATAAAGTTCAACCTCCTCCTTCGGAAGCGTCGAGAAGAACCATACAATTGTCGACACGGCTGCCGCCAGTCCGCCAAGCCACGATATCAACACCCTGTCCCACAGGCGTATACCCTGTTTCAGACACATGGCGATTATACCCACCATCGTAGAAATGAATGTAGCCAGCAGTATGGGCAGAAACACATCTGTAGGATTGGAGGCACCGGCCTGTGCGCGATACATCATAATACCGATAGGTATGAAGCACAACCCCGAAGCGTTAAGCACAAGAAACATGAGCATTGCATCCGTGGCACGTTCCTTTTCCGGATTAAGCTCCTGAAGTTCCTGCATTGCTTTAAGGCCGAGCGGAGTCGCAGCATTGTCAAGCCCAAGCATATTGGCCGATACATTCATGAATATTGACCCCATGGCCGGATGATTCCGCGGGATGCCAGGAAAAAGCCGTGTGAACAGCGGACTAATGACGCGACCGAACATCTGTATCACGCCGGCTCGTTCTCCAATCTTCATCAGCCCCATCCACAGCGACAGCACACCGGTCAATCCGAGCGCAATCTCAAATGCTGTAGCGGCAGAAGTAAATGATGCACCCATGATATCACTCCATATGCCAAAATCACCGCAAAACAGAGTACGGCCGACAGCCACAACAAAGGCGACAAGAAAAAAAGCAATCCAGATGTAGTTAAGTACCATCGCAAGAAAAATTTCCGGTTCAATCATGCATTGTGCCATTTCATGGCCACTGCTTCACAAATTTACAAGCATTTTCAGATTTATTTCTTATTATGAAGATGAATTTACACTCACCGTTCTATTTCGCATAAAATAACGCGCAGCCCAAAACGACGTCATACGCCTATATTTCAGCCCATTAACCCCAAATTAACCGCTCTGAGATTTTAATATTTAAAAACGGCACGTATCCTACGTAAGGATTTTTATTTCTCAACTCGAAATTATTTGTATCTTTGTAGTGTTGCGCCGAAGACAGCAATGGACTTACTTATGACGCTACAATCATATATCACGGGCACTCCCCTACCCTACCCCACCGACACTGCCGGCAATAATTCCGGGGCAAGAAACAGACAATACCATAAAAAGAAAAATATATGCACGTAATCCATCTGGTAAGCAACAACACCTGGGGCGGCGGCGAGCAATATGTGCTCGACCTGTCACGGGCCATGGTTGCCGACGGACATCATATAGAAATAATCACACGACCGGTAAGCGACGTCATCGACCGCTTCACCGGGTGCGGACTGTCGCCGGTAGCAAAGATGCCATTGCGCGGAGCCATCGACTTTATATCGGCTGTAAGACTTGGAACCCGGCTGCGCCAATGCGACGAGGTGATTGTGCATGTCCACAATTTCAAGGACGCGATTGTGGCAACTCGCGCACGCGCCCTTTCCGGCAACAGCAAAGTACGCATAGTGCTTACACGCCATCTGGTAAAAGCCGGACGCACATCGTCAATGTACCGCGACCTTTACTCGCGTCTCGACGCAGTGATATTCGTATCCGACCTTGCCCGAAAAGAATTCCTCAGCAGCAATCCGCCGATTGACCGGGAGAAGCTACATGTGGTGCACAACAGCATCGCATCGCCCCGGGCAACAAGCCTTCCCGAAGATATAGCGAGAACCGACGTACCGGTAATAATGCACCACGGACGTATCTCTCCGGAAAAGGGGCTCGACGTACTGTTTGACGCACTATCTACCCTTACCGACCTGCCATGGATTCTTCGTATAGCCGGCGAAGGGAGTGCACGAAATGTCGGCCCGCTCAAGCAACAGTCGCGGCGCCTCGGGATAGACAGCCGAATAGAATGGCTCGGCTTCCGCCCCGACGTACACAGCATCATACCGTCAGCCTCAATCGGAGTCGTGCCGTCGACATGGCGTGAACCATTCGGACTCGCAGTGCTCGACTATATGGCCGGCGCAGTGCCGGTAGTGACCACCGACAACGGTGCCCAGCCCGAATATCTCACTTCCGGAAAAGACGCCATTCTTGTACCCCCATCTGATGCGGGAGCACTTGCCGCCGCATTGCGCACGCTCCTTACCGACGATGACGCCCGACAGGCCATCGCCGCCGCCGGAGCCGAGACATTCAGGCGCTCACTTTCCTATCCGCGTTTCCTGCAAAATATCTATTCAATATACCAGTCAGTACGATAAGTATCCTCAAAAAATCCTTCAACAATGCCATCCTACCACATCCACGTAAGCGCACGCTATACCAAGATAAAATCGGAAATAGAGAAGATTATCCGCCAGGGCATTCCCGCGGACGCCACAGTAATATATAAGGCGCGCAATACCGTATACCGCCTCAACGTAGGCGGCACAGACCTTGTGATAAAAGCCTTCAGGGTGCCCAATATAATCAACTCACTTGTCTATACACACCTGCGCAAAAGCAAGGCAATGCGCTCATATATGAACGCAAAAAGGCTTCAGGAACTCGGCTTTCACACTCCGACTCCCATTGCCTATGGAGAAATAAGAGAAGACGGACGCCTGCGCCAGAGCTATTACATATCGGAAAATCTGGAGGGAGAAAACATGCGCGACTGGGAACACTACCATGACTGCGACGCACTTCTCAGAGCCTTTGCCGCCGATATCGTGCGACTCCATCGCGCAGGGGTACTGCATAAGGATTTCTCACCGGGCAACATACTGTTTACCCGCGACGAAAACGGAGCCTACCGTTTCTATTATATCGACCTCAACCGAATGGAGTTCGGTGTGCGCTCACGCAAGAAACTCATGTCAATGTTCCGCTCGATTAATCTTGACACAGCCCAGACTCTACGGCTGGCAGCACTCTACTCCATGTCGGCCAAAGAAGATATGAAGCAGGTATGCGACGAGGCTGCAGAAGCACAGGCGGAATACTTACGGTTTCAGCGCCGCAAACGCCGCTTCAAAAGTCTTTTCTCAGGAAAATAATCACTTATATATCTCATAGAAGAGCCGGACAATATGTCCGGAATAAGACATCCTGAAACCATGGCACATCATCCGCTACACGCGCTGTGCAAGCGCCGGTGCGGACGAAAACTCCACGGATTCAGGGTGTTCTACAATTATGTGGAAGGAACAGGTTATTTCTTGAGTTTGTCGGCTCCCGACTGAAGCACTTCGGCGGCCTTCTCCTTGGCATTGTCAGCAGCCTTTGCAGTGGCGTCCTTTGCCGAATTATATGCGTCGACAGAGGCATCTTTCACCTCGCCGGCTTTCTCGGATACAGCGCCCTTTACGGCATCGTATGCCGATGCTGCGGCATTCTTCACAGAGTCGGCGGCATTGGCAACAGTGGTCTTGGCCGAATCGACAGCAACCACAGTAGTATAATTAGCCTGCTCGGCGATAGCATTTATTTCAGCCGCTACCGAGGCATCCTTCTGCTGAACGGCAGGAGCAATATCCTTGATATATGCAGCTGCAGCTGTGCTGTCGCCCTTTGCCATAAGATTCATGGCATGATCCTTTGCCTGCTGAACATAGATTTTCAGACTGTCGGGATCCTTGCAATTCTCAATCTTAGCCTTGATGGCATCGCCATCAGCAACAGTCTTTGTCGATGATCCGCCACATGAATACATACCGACCATCATTGCGACAGCAGCCGCACCGAAAACAAGTTTCTTCATAATCTTTATTTTATAGATGTACTAAGGATACAACAACCAAATAGCAAAATGTTTCACCTGGAAATGAAATTTAATTTGCATATTTTTGATTTCACATGCATTTATATGAATAAAATTTGCATTATTTTAGAAAAAATCCATTAAAAATATTGGATATGTAAAAATTATAAATTATCTTTGTTGACATCAAGTAAAGAGATTTTAAAATTTACGCATAATCACATCCCTGTATACACTTTACAACATGTTACAAAAAGCGCCTTGTCGGGAGACAAGGCGCTTTTCTTATGTGCATCAGACAAAACAAACTGTTTCATGGCACTCTAAACACAAGGCGCTACGCCCTGAAACGGACGTAGCGCCTGATATTAATCAAGTGATAATCTCTAAAGATTATTCAGCCGAAAGATTCCAGTCGGCACACTCAACGAATACAAACTTGCCGGGAGCGACAACTCTGTAACGGAGTGTGACATTGTGGCGGCTGGGATTGTACTGAAGTAATGTCACCTCATATTCCTGATCGATACCGCCGGTACCGGGCTTTGCATCAGGATAGCACATTCCAAGAGCACCTGGAGCAACCTCGGTTGCGAAATGCTTTTGGAGAGTTTCGGTAATCTGCTCGTCGTTCAGGCCGGGGAAGTAGGTATCCATCTGCTCCTCAGTGAAGTTCTGCTTAAGGGTGGATACACGGCTGTCGTAGTTGCCATACCATGCAGATGCGCCCGAATAGCCTTCCTGTGTAGCCTTGCCTCTACCCCATACATAGCCATGGGTGGTAAACACATTGGCCTCACCCCAGTTGTTCCAAAGGTCGGGGTTAAGCCCAAGCTCCTTAACACACTTTTCCTGCCATACCCACTCTACGCATCCGTACCAGAACTTACCGGAAATCTCGTCGGTGAAGTTACCGCTTGAACCGGTCTGCATAGTTACATAGACTGTAGGATCAAACACCCAGTTCTTTGCAGTAGTACGTACAAACTGGCTCATTGTCGACTCGATTACGACAGCCTTCTGTGCTACAGGCACTACAGCGGTGCCGTCTACGTAAACGGGGATAATATTACAGAGAGTCTTACCCATGCTCGAGCTATATGTACGTGACACAGCCCAGCCTTCAACCGTTACAGTAGCGTCATCCTTATTGGCAAATGCCGCTTTCTGAGTGTCAAGACCCTGATAAAGGCTACCGCCATAATTAGCGCCGTCAACGAGGAAGTTGACATAGTTGCCATCAAGTTTTACCTTGACAGTTGCCTTGATATACTGGGGGAAAGCGCCGGTCTTGGCAGAATTGGCATCATCATATACCTTAGCTACGGCATCCCATTCAGCAGCAGTCGAGATGACTTTGGGAGTAGGCTTTATTGTGGATATGCCGCCAATCAGATTATATACAGGTGAGCCAATCTGCATGGCACCGCCGTAAGTAGCGCCAGAACCAGTGATATTCAACTGGTCATTAATGCTCCATGCCGAAGCATCAAATGACTTGCCGGTATAAGCCAGAACACTGCCTGAGTTATCGGTCACAATCATACCCTGGGCGCAAATGCCGGTCACTGCCACATTTACATCCACTGCGGCTCCTGAAGTAATCGAGGCAACAGCATTGGAGGGGGTGAAGGGCACCTGAGTCTCATCCACTACGGCATTCTCATAGGTAATACGGGCAGTAGTGTTGGCAACCGCGCTCTTGAATACTGAGGTTGGAGTATTTGCGATAGAATCAAGCCATGCGGGTATATACTCGCGAACTGTGATTACTTCGTTGAAACAGCCCTTGGAACCCATTTCGGCAAGCTGCTCCTCAACGCCGGCGGCTTTAGCCTTCTGTACGTTGGCCTTCATACAGGCTATTTTCTTATAGTCGCTGGAAGTAAGGGTATAGTCGATGTAGTTGCGCTGGGGTGCGTTGGGATTCGGGGCTTCGAAACCATCGAGATACTTCTCGTTCCAGGAATTCTCGGAGCATCCTGCCATAGCAACAGCTACGCCACATGCGAGCAGACCTTTAAATATATTATTTTTCATAATTATAGTTCTCTGTGGGGATTAGAAGTTGATGCGCATACGTATGGAGTAAGTACGGCCGAATGAGTAGAACACACCGTAAGCATTTTCCCATGTACCGTTGGAAGTGGTATTGGTCATGGCGTCGGTGATATAGTAGTTGTTGAACACGTTGTAGACGTTGCCATACAGACGGGCGCGTACACCGGCAATCTTGAAGCTGTAGGAAGCGAAAAGGTCGAACTGCTGTCCCCAAGGAATCTGCCAGGGATCGCCTACATTGACAGTACCGTTGCTGAGTGTCGAGCCTGAGAGCGAGAAGTCGGAGTATGTACGTGCCTCTGCTACCCAGTCGGCACCTATGCGGAAGCCTTTGAAGGGGAGGAAACTTACAGATACCGAACCCTGTGTTTGGGGAGAGTCGGCAACCTTCACACCCTTCTGGTTGACAGTAGCTTTGGCTTGAGTGGTATATTTAATAGGTTTTGCCGGATTGCTTGGGTTAGGATATTCAACACCTACTACATATCCATTCTTAATTTCGCCAAGTGGTTGGCCATAGTTGTTGAAGAAGTAGCCTGAAGCGTTGGAGCACCATTCCCAATTGCCGAGCGATAGCATACCCTCTACGTTGAGCCACTGTACGGGGATCCAGTTTACATTGAGCTCGACACCCATGTGGCGGGCGTTGACACCCTCAAGGTTGATGGTGTAGCGGTTGCCGTCGTCCATTGTGCCGCCGCGGGCCATGGTCTTGTCAATCCACTTGGTATAGTAGGCATTGAATGTGACAGCGAGCTCACGGCTCTGATAGCCGTAACCAGCCTCAAACGATACTACCTTTTCGTTGACGGCATTCTTGTTGGTAGCATTAGATGTGCTGTAGGAGAGGAATGCGCCGCCCTGGAAGAAGGGAGCACGAGAGATATAACCGGCGTTGAAGAACACGTTGTTGCGTTTGTCGATATTCCAGTTGGCACCGCCCTTGATGGTTCCGGCCCAGAAGTTCACGGTCTCAGAATCGCGGTGGGCCTTGTCGGCATAGAAGAGTTCGTGGCGCCAGTATGATGTGTTGTTGACCGAGCCGGCGAGCACGAAGTTGAATTTATTGTCCATCATTGTATACTCACCTTGAGCGTAGATACCCTCCTGGGCGGTATAGCCGCGATAGTTTTTGTATACGATGTCGCCTACACCGAGGTGCTCGTACTGCCACGACGGGTCGGCGGCGGCTGCATTCAGTTCGGCAGATACGCCGCGACGCGACGAGTAGTCCATGAAGTATTCGCCGTTGTAGAGGTCGACGAGCTTGTTGTAGTGAGTGCCACGGTAATAGCGCATGTCAATACCGCCGATAATGTTGAGCACGTCGCCGTTCTGGAAATCGAACTCTTTCTTATAAGAAGAAACGAGGCCGTACCACTGATGCTGGTTTACACCTACCGACATTGCATACATCGAACCCTCGGTAGAGTTTTCGTTGATTTCCTGGATTGCGCCGTAGTCGAATGTGCCGTCGGGACGACGGAAGCGGGTAGAGAGCACGCCGTCGGTGGCACCATACCAGTCGCTATAGCTATAGCCATTGAGACCTGTAGCCTGACCGGAGTAGCCGCCTGCATCGCAGAATGATGCGTAGAGAGCCGATGAGAGTGAAGAAGTGTCGTCAATCTTCCAGATATGGTTGAGCTGGATGATGGGCTTGTGGGAGTAATTCTTGTTCTGAGTCTTCACGTGACCGTACTTGTCGTAACCATAGGTGGGGTTGTACTTGTACATGCAGTCACCGTCCATATACTCCTTGCCATATGTCTGATAGCCCATTACAGAGAGGCCTGAGCGCTGATTGGGGCGACGGATATGATTCTGCTGGCCGCCGAAAGCAGTAAGGCTGATCTGATGGTTCTCGTTGATGCGCTTGGAGAGGTTGAAGAAGTAATTGTAGTTATTGTAGGGAGTGTACTGTACATAACCGTCGCCCCACTTGCGCGAGCCGAGGAATGTCATAGCCCAGCCGTTCTTCATAAGGCCGGTTGACACCTTCACACCGTATGTGTTGAGGCCGTCGTTGCCCATACCGTACCATACCGAGCCGCCTTTTTCAGAATCGATAGTGCGGGTGGTGATATTGATGGTACCACCTACAGAAGGACTCGATACAATTGTGGCACCGAGACCGCGCTGTACCTGAATGTTGCTGGTAACGTCGGAGAGACCTGCGAAGTTGCTCCAGTATACACCGCCCCACTCCATATCGTTGACGGGGATACCGTTGATCATCACGGCCACGTTCTCGCTCTTGAATCCACGTACATTGGTCTTGGCATCGCCGAAACCGCCGCCCTGCTTTGTTGTCCATACGCCGGGAGTAGTCTTGAGCACCTCGGGGAGGTCCTGGTTGCCGAGCTTGAGATCGATAGTCTGTGCGCCTACAGTAGATACAGCCACAGGAGTAAGACGTGTCTTGGCAGCCGACTGCTCTATAACGACGTCCTTGAGCATCTGAGCCTCCACATCAAGGGCGATATCACCCATCGAAGGAGCAGCCTTGAGGTCGCGCGACTTGTATCCAATGTAAGAAATGTGGATATTCTTCCCCTTTGGAACTTCCAGAGAGAAGCGGCCGTCGATATCCGTAGCAGCGGCAATGGAAGTGCCGGGCACGCTGACCGTGGCGCCGATAATAGGCTCGCCCTGGTCATCCACAACGACGCCACTACACTTGATATCACCAGGTGCGGCCATCGCAGCCACACAAGCGAGCCAGACGATGCTGGCCAAGAGAATGAGTCTCTTCATAATAATGACTTGGTTGAATTAATTGAAAAATATAGCAAATTTTATCTTTTCCAACACAGATGCTTTGACATTTCCACACCGGAAAACGCAAAAACACAAAACTGAAAGATAGCGCGTTAGCATGCCTCCGCAGCCACGTTACAATTTTTCACAAAGTTATTAAAAATAATAAAATCAACCGCTTCAAAATTGTTAAATCTTTGTGGCATAACAATATTTTGGGGGTGATGTGTTGCAGTACACACATCACCCCCAAAATATAATGATAATACTATGTAACATCAAGAGCCGCTATTTCCTGCGGCTATAAGTAATAAATCGATATTGCGCACCAGAGCGGGAATCCGACTGAATTGCTCCCTCGGATACTACATTCCATTCGGCGGAGATGATTTCCGGAAACCATGTATCGGTGTCGGATGGAGACAAAGTGTCTATCTCGGTGATTTCAAGAGCATCGGCCACCGGCATAAACGCACGGTATATCTCCCCTCCGCCTATCACCATGGCCGACAGCACCCTATCGTCAGCATAAGATTCGCTTTTATCGGCAATATAGCTTGCTGCTATGGAAAGAGCCTCTTCGGGAGTATGCGCTACGACAGCCCCTTCAGGCAACTGCATATCGCCACGCGTTAGCACTATGTTGAGACGGCCCGGCAACGGACCGGAGGGAAACGATTCATACGTCTTGCGGCCCATTATAAGCGGATGTCCCATTGTAAGGGCTTTGAAATGTTTCATATCTGCGCTTATATGGTAAAGGAGACGCCCGGAGCGTCCCAGCCCACCGTCGCGGGTGACAGCCGCCACGAGAGTTACCGGAATTTTTACAATGTCGTTCATCATACCGCTACTACCGCTTTAATATGTGGATGCGGATCGTAATCCTCAAGGGTAAAATCATCATACTTGAAATCAAATATTGATTTTATGTCGGGATTCAGTGTCATACGGGGCAGACGGCGGGGCTCGCGCGACAATTGCATACGCGCCTGCTCGATGTGGTTGTTGTAGATGTGGGCGTCGCCGAGAGTGTGTACGAAGTCTCCCGCACGCAATCCCGTCACCTGGGCCATCATCTGGAGCAGCAGGGCATATGAAGCTATGTTGAACGGCACTCCGAGGAATATATCGGCCGAACGCTGATAGAGCTGGAGGCTGAGACGTCCGTCGGCCACATAGAACTGGAAGAAGGCATGACAGGGGGGCAGATGCATCTCGTCGAGCTGCCCTACATTCCAGGCACTGACGATTATACGCCGCGAGTCAGGATTATTCTTCAGAGTCTCCACCACTTCGGAAATCTGGTCGATATGTCCGCCGTTGTAATCGGGCCACGAGCGCCACTGGTATCCGTAAATCGGGCCAAGCTCACCGTCGGGACCGGCCCACTCGTTCCAGATACGCACTCCATGCTCCTGCAAATAATGCACATTGGTGTCGCCACGCAGAAACCACAGCAATTCGTATATAATCGACTTCAGATGAAGTTTTTTGGTAGTAAGCAACGGAAAACCCTCTTCAAGGTTGAAACGCATCTGATAGCCGAATACACTGCGTGTGCCGGTACCGGTGCGGTCGCCCTTTTCAACGCCGTTGGCCATCACATGGTCAAGAAGTTCGAGATATTGTTTCATCAGATATTGTATTCAGAGCATTTTTCATGCCCTTAGTATCAGTATTCATCGATGCGGAAGCCGACGTTCCCGAGCATGCGCTTGCGCGCCCTATCTCAGGAGAGTCCAGACTCTGCATCATGGGAAGCGATAGCTGCTTGCGGTCAGGACGGTAGAAAATAGCATCGTCGGGACACACGGTAAGACAGTCGAAACAGCCTACACACCGAGAGCCGTCGACAACATGGTCGGTAAGATCGATACAGTGGGCCTTGCAGGCATGTTCACATTTCCGACAGTTGGTACACAGGTCGGTGTCTATATCGATATGCCATAGAGAGCGGGCAGAGACCACGCCTAATACAGTGCCTACCGGACAAATGGTATTGCAGAACGGACGGCCGGATATCCAAGCTGATACGGCAACTCCTGCCAAAGATACCACCGACAGAGCGATGCCGAACAGCGATGCGGTGATTACCGACACATAAGTCACTGTCCACCATCCTGTATATACGCCAAACGCAGCCACTGCATTGTTAACCCATCCCCATACTGGTTTCAACACATTCAGCACAAATGCCGAATACATGCTGTAAGGATCCAATATGGCGGGGATTATAAGAAGCCCGGTAAACAAGCACACAGCCACCACGGCAAGCGAGCAGTAACGCAGACGTGTCATAGGCGGAGAATAATGGTAGTCGCGACGCGATCCCTTGCGGCTCATGCGCCCAAGTCTGGCCGCCACATCCTGCACGACACCGAGCGGACAGAACATCGAGCAGTATATCCTGCCAAACAGAGCGGTCATCACAAGCCAGAACAATATCGTGACACCCGACAAGGCCATACCGGCAGGGATAATCTGTGTATGCTCAATCCATCCCATCGCTCCAAGCACAAGGTCGCTATATTCAATCCATAACAAGGTGATGACAGCGGCTACAGCCACCGACACCGTTATGCGCATAGCTTTGAGACCTTGATAACGTTTCACACTACGGATTAATTATTGCCACCCTATTGTGTAGGTCAAACCACACTCCTCAGGCCGGCTACAAAGATTATTTTCCACAAAATTAATACTTATTGTAGACTTCGCTGCATCCGACAGCTAAATAAATACCAAATAAATAGTAACTTTGCCGCATGAAAGAATTGCTCATTATCATACGACGCTTTGTACCTCCCTACAAGAAGTATCTGGCACTCAATATCATCTTTAACATCCTCGCGGCTTTCCTCACACTGTTCTCATTTGCGGTGGTGATACCTATACTGCGTATGCTGTTCGGGATAGACCAGATGAACTATACGCATATCGCATGGGAAAACGGTAGTTTCAAGGAAGTATTCTTCAACAACTTCTACTACTACACCCAGGAGATGATAACTACCTACGGTCCATCAATCACTTTGGCCGCCCTGGCCGCCCTGCTGGTAGTGATGACCGGACTAAAGACCGGAGCAACATTCCTATCCTCGTATTTCATAATACCGATGCGTTCGGGCATAGTGAGGGATATCCGCAACTATATGTACGACAAGATTGTACGACTGCCTATATCCTACTTTACCGATGCCCGCAAAGGCGATGTGATGGCGCGTATGACAGGCGACGTGGCCGAGATTGAGAACTCAATCATGTCGTCGCTCGACATGTTCTTCAAAAATCCGGTGATGATTATCGCGTGCCTCACGATGATGATTATCATGTCGTGGCAGCTCACCCTGTTTGTGCTCGTGCTCATCCCTATGGCCGGCCTTGTGATGGGGCGTGTGGGCAAACGCCTTAAGCGACAGTCGCTCGAAGCCCAGAACCAGTGGGGCCTGCTTATGTCGAACATCGAGGAGACTCTCGGCGGCCTACGCATCATAAAGGCATTCAACGCCGAAGACAAGGTCAAGGCCCGTTTTCATGCCGGCAATCAGGTGTTCTATAAAATCAGCAACCGCATAGCGCGCCGCCAGTCACTCGCCCACCCCATGAGTGAATTTCTCGGCACTATCACAATAGCAATTGTGCTGTGGTTCGGTGGCACACTTATCATTGACCATCGCTCATCGATGGAAGCACCCGACTTCATATACTACATGATTATCTTCTACAGTATCATCAACCCGGCCAAAGAACTGTCGAAGAGCGTATATGCCATACAGAAAGGCCTTGCGGCCATGACACGTGTCGACGCGATAATCGAGGCCCGCAATCCTATTCACGACCCGGCCCATCCTAAGAAACTCGCCAACTTCAAGGGAGATATCCGCTACAACAACATATCGTTCAGCTACACGAAAGATATGCCTGTGATACAGGATGTATCACTCCACATCCCGGCGGGAGCAACTGTGGCTCTCGTAGGGCAGAGCGGCTCAGGAAAATCCACGATGGCCGACCTCCTGCCCCGATTCTACGATGTAGACAAAGGGTCAATAACCATCGACGGCACCGATATCCGCGACTTGCGTGTACACGACCTTCGCTCGCTTATGGGCAATGTAAACCAGGAGGCAATCCTGTTCAACGACACAATATACAACAATATAACATTCGGCGTGAAAGAGGCCACACGCGACCAGGTAGAGCAGGCCGCACGCATAGCCAACGCACATGAATTCATCATGGAGACTGAACAGGGCTATGACACATGCATCGGCGACCGCGGATGCCGCCTGTCGGGTGGACAGCGCCAGAGGCTCTCTATAGCCCGTGCAGTGCTCAAGAATCCGCCTGTGCTCATTCTCGACGAGGCCACATCTGCGCTCGACAGTCAGAGCGAGAAGTCGGTACAGGAAGCACTGGAGCGACTGATGAAGGACCGCACCACACTCGTAATCGCTCATCGACTGTCGACAATCAAAAATGCCGACCTTATATGCGTGATGAATGAGGGCCGTATAGTGGAATCAGGCACTCATGACGAGCTTATGACTATCGAGGGCGGAGCATACCGCCATCTGGTCGATATGCAGAAATTCTGATAACTCCACATAATACATATTCCAAAATGTCCATACTCCAACCGGGCAAGAAAGTTGCCCTATGTAGCGACCATGCAGGCTACGAACTGAAAAGCATTGTAGAGGGATACCTCACATCCCAAGGTATCGAATACGAGGACTTCGGCACATTCTCTGCCGAAAGTTGCGACTATGCCGACTACGCACACCCGTGTGCGAAAGCAGTAGAAGAAGGACGATGCTATCCGGCTATTGGTATATGCGGAAGCGGCAACGGCATAAACATGACCCTCAACAAGCACCAGGGTATACGTTCGGCTCTATGCTGGGAGGTGGAACTGGCCCGACTGGCCCGTGCCCACAACGATGCCAACATTCTGGTAATGCCGGCCCGCTTTATTGAGCCTACTCTGGCTCTGGCCATTGTAGATGAGTTTCTGGCAACTCCATTCGACGGCGGACGCCATGAGAAGCGCATAGCCAAGATACCCTGTCAGTAAGTGACTGATATCATACTAAAGCATAAATGCCGTGGCGGGATTCGCCACGGCATTTATGCTTTAGTATGATATCATTGAGCGTATTACCAGATAACCACGCGCTCTTCTACGGGACGGAACATTTTGTCGCCCTCCTTGATAGAGAATGCCTCGAAGAACGGATCGATGTTGCGCAGAGTAACGTTGACACGCTGTTTGCCAAGCGAATGCACATCGCCCTGAGTAAGTGAACGAATCTCCTCATCACGGATATTCTGAGCCCAGAGGTTGGCATAGTTGAGATAGAATACCTGCATAGGGGTCAGACCCTCGATTTTCTCGGTAGTGATATCCACACCCTTCTTCTTCTGCGAGTCGAGGAATGCGGTCATAGCCACACGGAGGCCGCCCTGGTCGGCTATATTCTCGCCAAGTGTATACTGCCCGTTACCGTGAAGACCGGGAAGAATCTCCACTGCATCAAACTGTGCGATAAGTCCTTTGGTCTTTTCGGCAAACTTCTCTGCGTCCTCAGGTGTCCACCAGTTGACCATATTGCCATCTGCATCGAAGTTGCGGCCCTGGTCGTCAAACCCGTGGGTCATCTCATGTCCGATAACTACACCGATACCACCGTAATTCTCTGCATCCGACGACTCGGGATCATAGAAGGGAGCCTGGAGAATAGCCGCCGGGAAAACAATCTCGTTGGCCAGAGGATTGTAGTAGGCATTGACGGTCTGCGGTGTCATTCCCCACTCTGTCTTATCGACAGGCTTGCCCCACTTGGCATACTCCTCTTTCTGATGCCACATGCCGGCGTTGTGCATATTCTCGTAGTAGCTTAGTTCGGGGTTGATGACCATGCCGCTATAGTCCTTCCATTTGTCGGGATATCCGATTTTTACAGTAAAGGCGTTGAGTTTCTTGATGGCGTTGAGCTTGGTGTCGTCGCTCATCCAGGGAAGATTGATGATGTGTTTGCCGAGAGCGGTACGGAGATTCTCTACCAGGCCCACCATGTAATCCTTTGACGACTGAGGGAAGTATTGCTCAACATATAGTTGTCCAACAGCCTCGCCGAGCATCCCTTCTGTAGCTCCGAGCGCACGTTTCCAGCGCGGGCGCTGCTCGCCCACACCGCTCATCACCTTGTTGAACTCAAAGGCAGCATCGGTAAATTTGTCGCTGAGCTTGCCGGCAGCCTGTGCCACATATTTCCACAGGTAGTAGTCCTTTATTTCGCGATCGGTAAGGGTCGACAGCAGATTCACACCCTGCATAACAGAGTTAGGCTCTGTGACGATAACCGTCTCGGGCGAAGGAATTCCCATGGTCTCTATAAAGAAACGGTCCCAGTTGACTCCGGGATAGGTTTCCTTGAGTTTTGCAAACGTAAACGGATTGTACATCGCCGGAATGTTTCGGCTCTGTTCGCGGGTCCAAGCCGAATCGGCAAGAGCGGTCTCGATTTTCATAACGTTTGTCATGATGCGCTTTGCGTCCTTGGCCTTGAATCCGGCATTCTGCATCTGCTTTACAATCAGCTTCTTGTATGCTTCGCGCACTTCCTTGTTGCGCTTGTCGTCGAGCAAGTAGTAGTCGCGGTCGCCCAGACCCATTCCACCGCCTGACACATACATGGCGTATTCCTTGCTGTTGGCGAGGTCCTCCATGGGACCGGCGCCGAAGAAAGGTGATGCATAGTTGCCGTGCATCCAGAGGAAAAGGTCGGTCATCTCCTCGTGGGGAGTATTCTCAATCTTCTTGAGATCAGCCTGAATAGGAGCGGCACCCTCACGGTTGCGACGCACAGAATCCATAGCCTGGGAGTAAAGTGTCCATACCTTGTGGGCCACTGTACCCGGCTTAGGATTGGTTGCGCCCAAACCGAGCACAATACGCTTCACACGAGCCTCAGAAGAATCGTTGAGTACGTCGAAAGCGCCGTAGCGTGCATGTTCGGCGGTAAGAGGATGCGCGTCACGCCATCCTTTTGTGACATGCTGGTAGAAGTCGGCAGAGGCCGGAGTGTTTGGATCAAACTGCTTGGGATCAAGGCTTTTCAGATGTTCCTCAGCGCTCATGGGGAGCACCGCGAGGAAGCCCATGAATCCGGCGGTTGCAAGTGATTTTAACAGGTTCATATTATTACTGTAATTGTGTAAGTTGAAGTATTCAACACTATTTGATGCGCGTAAAGCGCAAACAGTTGCAAAAGTACTCAAATTTTTCCAATTGTAACATAATTTTATCTGACCTGCCATAGCTGATATAATGACGACGGAAGCATAAAAATATACTCCCGCCATACATGATACATCTAATAATATGTCTGTTATTTTGCCACCTTGCGGCCTCCCACTATGTATATCCCACGGTCAAGACCGTCAAGAGCTGTACGGGAGTCGATGTTGTGTTTTATCAGCCGCCCATCTATTGAATATACGCTGACACAATCCGACGAAGCATTTTGATATAAGGTTCCGCCAATTCCTGAGAGCTCACCGGTACGTGTGAATGTAAAGCGGTCGATATTCATCGGTCCTCGCACAACCTCGAATTTCAGCACATGTGCACCCTCTGATATCGCAACCTCCTTTACGTCGTGGTCAAAATATGTGTTCCAGTCATTCTGTCCCGAGAAACTCCAGTCATCTATCTCCTTGTCGTCGATATACATACGCATACGGCTTGAGGCCTTCGGGTCGTCGCTAAGGCGGGTTGTGATGGTGTATACTCCGCTCTCTTTTGCGATAAAGTTGTACTTATAGTAGTCGCCGGAGGATGTGGAACCGATATGCCAGCCGTCGGAGTGGGAGTCGATGGCCACCTCCACGTCATCACGGTAGCCCTTGGAGTTGCGCTCCCATGCGCCCTTGTCCTGATATCTGTAGTCATCGGCCTCAAGGTCTTCAGCTTCGATTGTACCCGGTATGTAGGCGGCTCCGGTAGAGAGGGTGAAATCGTAGAATTTCATAGCTCCGCGTGTTACACGAAGCTCGATATAGTGCTCGCCGGCCTCAAGCGTGAGGGGGAACATATAGAGTTCCTGTTTGCTTCCCACACGGTTTTTATCGGGGAGTTCGCGGCCGTTCTCGGCAGTCTTGTAGGTGCCGTCGTAGTCCACAGCCACCTTGCTGTCGGCCATGAGGTTGGCGGCCCGCAGAGTCATGGCGTAACGTCCCGAGCGGGCCACTTTAAGAGTAAAGCGCAGGAACTCGAAGTTGTCAAGTTCAACACCGTCGGCACTACGCGACGGTACCGACATATCACGCTTGTAATACGCGTTTCCGCCCTTGCCATCGTTGTATTCGACAGCGCTTATTGTCAACGACTCAGTACCGTTGAATGTCCTGACAGTTCCGCCATACGGCTCACCGAAATTGCGAAGCAGATTGAGATTTCCCTCATCATCAAATGTCTGCTCATCGTAACATACCGAGCGCAATGCTCCATGTCCCGAGAAGTCAGCCGTGTGGTAGAATGTATACCACTTACCCTTGAACTCCACAACAGAGCCGTGGGTGGTGTTGCAACCCATCGGATTCATGAAAACGCCCTTGGGTGTATATGGTCCGGCAATATTATCGGCGACAGAGTATTGCATACGGTTGACCGTGGTATAACCGTCGGCATAGACAAGATAATACCGCCCGTCTTTCTTGAACACCCAGGGTCCCTCATGAAAACTCGGGAAACCGCTTGCGACATCTCCATCAGGCCCAAGCAACATGACACTCTCGCCTTCCATCTCAAGCCAGTTGTCGCGTTTCAGCTTTGTCATCCAGCATCCGCCCTGTCCGGAAGTGAACACATAGGCCTGTCCGTCGTCATCCACAAACAGACAAGGATCTATTGTCGAGGGAATACCGTCAATATATCCTATACATTTCCACGGACCGGCCGGATTTTCGCTTGTAGCAAGAAAGTGTTGCCATACCGGCTCCCCATTCATACGTATTCGGTGAGGATAGATGAAGTAGTACAGACCGTCAGAGGGATTGTAATTGCAGTCGGGCGCCCACATATACTCCTCGCCGTAATTATTGACAGTTCCTGTATACCGGTTGGATGTCGCGGCATTCATTACCTCGCCATGGTCGGTCCAGTTTATCATATCCTCGGTAGAAAAAATATGGTAGCGGTCCATATGGTCGCACCCCTGTGCGGGCGACATGTCATGCGAGGCATATAAATAGAGCACTTCCTTGCCGTCGATATTCCACACATGGGCCGACGGATCGGCTGTATACAGCGGAGAGGTAAAGCCGACACCGAACATAGGCGAGGTAAGCTCCGTAAACATGGGATTGGAAACGTATGTCCATTCTCTCGGATAACTGAAATCCTGATGACCATAATCTCCGGTATCGACATATTCTCCCGTGCGGTGCCAAACATAGTAATCCATATTCATTGAATTTGACGGAACCCAGCGTAGCACATGTTTACCCTCAGTAAGCATAATTCCGGTATTGACCACTGTTATATAATTGTCCCAGCCCAGCCCCGGAGCCGATATTATCTTCCCGGCAGCCTTGCCGTCAATCTCAAAGAAAAGATCCTTTACATTGTCGGAACTCATGCATATGCGGAGTTCGTATTCACAGGCATCGGCCACCTCAAATGTATAGCACAGCCAATCGCCTGCACTCACATTGCCTATTACATATCCCGAGCCGCCGCCATTGATACGAACCTCGTCAATATCTTTACGGTAAGCGTTGGAACCTTTATTTCGGAAACTCCAGCTTATATTGTTGCCACCGTTGTCAAAATCCTCGGCCTGCATAATACAGTCGGATGACGCGCTCAGTACATGACTTCGGTATGGTGTGCCCTTATACTCGACCACATATTTCTCCGCAGTAACACCATTATCGTAATAATCATAGATATAAGGCTGGTCATCTGGAATGTTAAAAGCATTCACTGCCAGGGGCAATATGACATACAATGTTACCGCCACCAAAAACCGACTACGTATAGGATAACTCATAATTTTGTTTTTTGATTGGTTTAACGTAATCAAAAAAATGGGCTACTACAAGAAATATAATTATTTGCAGCAGCCCGTTTTTCCACTTTTAAATATATCGCTTCGATTAACTTTTCGATGGCAAAGTTAGAGCCTGAGACTTAACACAGGATTTAAAATCCACTTAATACAGACATAATTTCAACTTAATGATATGTTTTATAACATATGATTGCTTTATGTGAGGCATATAATTGTCCGTAGTCCCTGCAAAACATGCATAGCTTGACATATATCTATCCAAAATGAGGAAAAGTATATGATTTTTACTACTTTTGCATTAGTACAGAATTCAGCACAATCCTGAATTAATCTATTTGCTTATAGTCTGTGTGTTATGGCTACTATTGAAATCATATGTAATATCGACCATAACTTCGTAAAGTATTGCGGAGTGATGCTGACATCCCTTTTTGAAAATAACAGGAATGAAAAATTTCATATACATATATTTGCCACAGACCTCAATAACAAAGCCCAACGCATACTCAGCGATATAACCGAACGAAAGTACAGACAGCAACTGACATTCCACTTCATCGGCGACGAGCTCCCTGCAAATCTTCCTGCGATTGTAGCGGGAAGCCATATTACCGCCGCTACATATATACGGTGTTTCATGATGCCTCATCTATCACCCGACATGCACAAAGCCTTGTATCTCGACTGCGATATAATAGTATTAGGCAGCATACGTCCTCTATGGGATACTGACATATCAGACTATGCGCTTGCTGCAGTAGAAGATCAGACAGGTAATGACCCGGCGCATTATACCTCTCTTGACATGAATCCGGATTCACTCTACTTTAACGCAGGCATAATGCTGATAAATCTTGACTACTGGCGCAAACACGACGCTCAGCAGCAGATGAGTCAATGCATGAAAGATTACAACAACCGTATAGTACAGCACGACCAGGATGTTCTCAACAGGATATTCGAGGGCAAAGTGCTCGAACTGCCGATGCGATGGAACATGCAGGACTTCATGGTGCGCCGCAAGCTGAAGACACGGCGCAATACATCCGAACAGCGCCGAACAGAGTTGCCGGCCACGGTAATAGCCCACTTCAACGGTCGGAAAAAGCCATGGCAGGCAAAATGCATAAACCCTTTCAAAAAAGAGTATGAAAAATATCTTGACATGACTCAATGGAAAGGTGAACGTCCGCATACGAGCCTGGCGTTCAGAATAAACCGCCTAACATTCCCGATAGCCGGAATGTTAGGACTAAAGAATACATACGTAAGAGTCAGACGCTGACATAAAATCCACATACCCAACCATGGACATTGTATGTAATATCGACAACCGCTATGTACCATATTGCGGTATAATGCTTACCTCGCTACTCGACAACAACCGCGACAACGAGGTAAACATCCATATAGTGGCAGCTACTCTGTCGCCAGACAATATCGAAATACTTCGCAGTATTGTGGAAGATACATTCGGCGCACGTATCAACTTTTACATCGTGGGTGACAATCTTGTAAAAGAACTGCCTCACTTTGACAACGACTACATAAGCCTATCTACATATTTCAGATGTTTTCTCACTGAAATCCTACCCTCCGACATAAAAAAAGTAATCTACATAGACTGCGATTTGCTTGTGCTCAACTCCCTTAAACCCCTGTGGGATACCGATATATCAGGCTATGCGCTCGCTGCAGTAGAGGACATGAACAGTTCATTTACCGACAAGCACCGTCGACTCGGTCTGCCGGAAAGCTATCTTTACTTCAATGCCGGAGTATTGCTGATAAATCTTGACTACTGGCGTAGCCACGATGTGATGAATCGCCTGATGATATGGATGGGACAGTACCGCACGCGCATCGTAGCACATGACCAGGATTTGCTCAACGCAGTATTGTCAAAAGAAGTCACCTACCTGTCCCACCGCTGGAACATGCAGGAAGGTATGCTGCGCCGGCGCCGCCACACTCTTCCGTCATCAGAATCCACAATTGACCAAGAGATGAAGCAGCCTGCCATAATCCACTTTGCAGGCAAACACAAACCATGGCAGGAAAAATGTATCAATCCGTATAAACCCATGTGGGAAAGATACACCGATATGTCGCCCTGGAAGGGGATGCGCCCCAAAAAACATATCGGATTTACCATCAACCGCCTTACATTCCCTCTGCAGGACGCACTCGGACTGCGAAACGGATACCGCACCATCAAACTAAAATGAAAGTCATGCACAATTCTTCAACATCCGACAGATATACTAAAAACATTCCCATAGTTTCAATTATAGTGCCCAACTATAATTATGCCCGTTTTCTTGATATCCGCATGGAGTCTATTCTCAACCAGACATTCCAGGATTTTGAGATAATATTACTTGACGATCATTCCACTGACAATTCAGTAGAAATCATTGAAAAGTACCGCAATAATCCCAAGGTAAGCTATATTGATATTAACAAGGAAAACTCAGGATCTCCTTTCCGGCAGTGGAAAAAGGGTATAGAGTATGCCCGCGGCAAATATATATGGATTGCCGAAGCCGACGACTCAGCGCTGCCTGATTTTCTTGAGAAGACAATAACAGCTCTTGAAGCAACACCATCGGCATCTGTCGCATTCACAGGCTCGGAAACAATTGATGAAAACGGTGACCCTTACGGAAGAGATATCGATAAATGGTATAAAAAGAGTCCTCAGAAAACCAACGGCGGATGGATGGCTTTTAATGGCAAAGAATATGTAGTACACAATTTATATTGGCATTGTTATGTATACAACGCCAGTATGACAATATTCCGCAAAGAGTATTATTCGCCAGACCTGCTTGATGACAGCATTAAAATGCGTAATGCCGGCGACTGGCTGTTTTGGATAAAAATTACAGCAAAAGGAGATATCATCGAGGTATACGAGAAGTTGAATCTATTCCGCCTGCATAGAAAAAGCGCTACAGTAGCAGGAATAATGTCAGGAAATAACGTATGGGAAGATATCAAGGTAATGAAATACGTCGAAGACCACTTCAACGTAGGCAAGTATCGTAAGGCTATGCGGCTTGGCCAATACATAAAAGTATTACGGCGTTCTAAACAATATTCTCCTGAAACAAGACGGAAGATGATGAATGCCATACGCACATCCTTAGGTGTCGGCATGGGCACATTCAGAATGGAGCGTATAAATAAAATGTTATCATTTATACCATTTACACTTACCCAACAGAAGGATAGGCTCTAATGCTTATCTTCCGCATTCTGATTTACGCATTTTTTTCATTGCATATCCACGCCATCCGTACTTAATACGCAATAGCCTGATACGGTCTTCATAACGTATCAGGCTCCATGGAAGATTAAGCATATCCAACAGTTTGCTACGTAATGACAGCATCTCAGGATTGTAAATATTATCAGCTCCATACGCTATAATACATACCTTGCCGAAAATATGAATACACCGGTGTGTTATGTGGCGTATAACCTCTTTTTTAGTGGCTACATCCATTAATTCATTGCCTGAGACAAACGCTATTCTGTCAAACTCGGCATTGAAAAAGTCGGCAGCTTTCTTTCTACTCTTCTGAGTGATACCTGTAGTGCTTCCCGGACGTATTTCATAATGATAAAAGGCTTTATCCAAATGAACTACTTTCTCAGCCAGCGAACTCCACCGGTATATGCAAGCATGATCTTCGTAAAACACCCCCTCGGGAAAACGACACTCCTTGCCTAAAAATTTTCTGAGGTATATTCTTCCGCACGGGCTGGAGGTACATTTCTCCAACAATATATCAGCCATGGCTTGCAGGCCATTCTTGACATATACTTTACCTTCGTTCAGACATAAGTTGTCACCTATTATTCTTAATTCCTTACCAGGGACATTCAAAAAATAGTTGCTCTCGACAATATCCGCATCATAGCTCTGCGCTATATCCAATAATGCTCCAAACATAGTCGGCTCAATCCAGTCATCCCCGTCTATAAAAGTTACGTATTTCCCTTTAGCACAATCAATACCTATATTACGTGCTTTCGATACATCGGGAATGTCTATCCGTATAAGGCGCACAATGTCAGGATACCGCATGCTAAGACTTTCAACAACCTCATAAGAGTCATCACTACTCCCGTTCTCTACAAGAATTATCTCATATTTTCCTTTAATTTCTTGATTTATAATTGAATCAACACATTTTACAATATATTGAGCGACATTATAAACGGGTATGATTATACTTAATAACATAGAGTCCATAACTATTATACCGGGATTATTATTTTAATATGGCTTGGTCAAGATACAATGATTCCAATATTCTGCTTACACGATGTTTGAACTTATGCCTTCCTTCCAATGTCTTCACAATAAGGAAAGGACTACTCAACACCCTCCTTATATCAAGAATATCAAGGTAGTATCTGTATATTTTCCGTGCGCCTTCAATATCATTGTTCTTCAAAAGCATATTTACATAATATGCCGCCACTACCCTTGTATTTTTTATCAAATAACGTAATACCTTCTTTTTATGTACGGAATCAAGATTGCTATAATCGTATACAAAGTCCAGCCGTCCGATTTCGGCATAGAAATAGTCATGATATTTCCTTAAATCCTTGTCAAAGCCATTTGTAATGCTTCCAATTCGGGCATGATAATTATATAAAGGTTTGTCGATATGTACTATCTTACTCATCTCACTCATCCATCTGTACATGGTTGAATGATCCTCGTAGACCATTCGTTCCGGAAACTTTCGATTATCAAAAAATGAACGGTCATATATCCTTGCCCAAGGGGCAGAGGTCGACTCCTCCATAAGAATCTCATAACAGAGCTCAGAGGGCGATATCTCCGAAACGGCGCCGGTATCGGGAAAGCGATGTTCTACAGTTCCGTCAAGCTGTACATACTTGAAATTACAATACGCAATATCAGCATGAAAGGCTTCTTTAGCTTTTATCAGCTCCTCAAACATTGTCGGCTCTACCGTATCATCGCCATCAATAAATCCGATAAGACTTCCACGAGCTATATTCAAGCCACAGTTTCTTGCAGTTGAGACATCCGCAATATCTGTAGTTATAACTTTTATACACGGATTACAATCACTTAATTTATGACATAGCTCTAAAGAATTGTCTTTACTTCCATTTTCCACCAAAATTATCTCCATATCCCGGATTACGGTCTGGTTCAAAAGAGAATATACGCTCTCTTCTATATATGAAGCCACATTATATACAGGAATAATTATGGATAGTTTCGGTGTCCTCATAAATCTTGAATTCTGATTTTTTTATAGCCTACAAAGATATAACAAATATATTTAAGCAATGTAATATAAATCATCCTATATTCTCTGATAATATTAGATGATTGGATATTATCATTTGGATACCATGAATATAATTCATCATCATACATCATTTTTATCATATATATTTTTGTCAGAATGGATAATGGGGTGGAATTTTATGTATCTTTGCGATTGCAATTTCTACTAATCATTAGCCGGATTTCTACGCTATGACCTACGAATATGACTATCTGGTGATTGGCTCTGGCATCGCCGGAATGAGCTTCGCGCTTAAAGTGGCCGCTACAGGTCGCGTGGCGCTTATATGCAAGACCAGACTTGAGGAAGCCAACACCTACTTCGCCCAAGGCGGGGTGGCGTCAGTGACCAATCTTGAAGTCGATGACTTCGACAAGCATATCAACGATACTATGATTGCCGGCGACTGGCTGTCAGACCCGGAAGCTGTAAAGAAGGTTGTGACGGAAGCTCCGGCACAGATACGTGAACTGATACGATGGGGCGTCGACTTCGACAAGAAGGATGACGGCAGTTTCGACCTGCACCGTGAAGGCGGTCACTCCGAATTCCGCATACTACATCACGCCGACAATACCGGCGCTGAGATACAGCAGTCGCTTATCAAGGCCGTAAAAGCCAACCCCAACATAGACATATTCGAAAATCACTTCGCTATAGAAATCATCACTCAGCACCATCTGGGCAAGATTGTCACACGGCGTACACCCGACATCACATGCTACGGTGCCTACGTGCTTAATCCTGCGACAGGCAAAGTTGACACATTTCTGTCGAGGGTGACACTCATGGCCACAGGAGGAGTGGGAGCCGTCTACACTACCACTACCAATCCGCTTGTAGCCACAGGCGACGGCATAGCGATGGTATACCGCGCCAAAGGAACGGTCAAGGACATGGAGTTCATTCAGTTTCACCCAACCGCACTGTATCATCCGGGCGACCGTCCATCATTTCTCATTACCGAAGCCATGCGCGGCTATGGAGCCGTGCTCCGCAATCTCAAGGGTGAGGAATTCATGCAGAAATACGATCCGCGTCTGTCGCTTGCTCCGCGCGACATAGTGGCCAGAGCAATAGACTCAGAGATGAAACTCAATGGCGACGACCATGTATTCCTCGACGTGACGCATAAAGACCCGGAGGAAACACGCCACCATTTCCCGAACATATACGCAAAGTGTCTATCTCTCGGCATAGATATCACAAAAGATTACATACCTGTGGCTCCGGCGGCCCATTACCTGTGTGGAGGCATAAAAGTGGACACCAATGGTGAGTCGTCAATAGGTCGTCTGTATGCCGTAGGCGAATGTTCATGTACAGGATTGCACGGTGGCAACCGTCTTGCATCCAACTCACTGATAGAGGCTGTGGTATATGCCGATGCAGCCGCCAGACATGCAATGTCGGTAAAGGACGGATACGCCTATCGCACTGATATTCCTGAATGGAACGACGAGGGTACGCGCCATAACGAAGAGATGGTGTTGATAACCCAAAGTATCAAAGAAGTAGGACAGATAATGTCGGCATACGTGGGTATAGTACGTTCGGATTTGCGCCTGAAACGTGCATGGAACCGTCTTGACATACTGTATGAGGAGACAGAACGCCTGTTCAAGTGCTCAAAAGCATCGCGCGAGATATGCGAGCTGCGCAATATAATCAACGTGGGCTATCTGATTATGCGGCAGGCCATGGAACGAAAGGAATCCCGAGGTCTACACTACACCATCGACTATCCTCACAAATAGACGATTGCAGCGGCATCCCTGATTTGTGCCGGACCTGCGCCATCGCGTTTGTGCTATATCGTCCCCTACTCCGGTGATTTTCTGAACTTTTTTTGCTTATCGAGCATTTTGTGTGAATGAAGAATATCTTTTGCGCCATCATAATGATATTATCGTGTGTCGTCAGTGTCTCGGCTCAAGACGACACATCTGATGGTGTGGTCGGAATACTCGACGAGCCTACGCTTAAAGACGCCCGCATACCCCTTGTACGCGGACGCTATCATTTCGTCAGCGAGGAGGGAGACACTGCTATAATGGTGGTGCTCAACAATATCACATACTTCCCTCCGTTGAAGTTCAAGAACAAAAAACAGGAACAGTTCTACTGGCGCACTGTACGTGATGTGAAGCGCACGCTTCCTTATGCCAAAATGATTGCAGAAACCATACTCGAGACATACGAATACATGGAAACACTGCCATCGCAGGAAGAGCGACAGCGTCATCTTCAACAGATGGAAAAAGAGGTGTTCAACCAATATAAACCTCAGTTGAAGAAGTTTACCAAATCACAAGGCAAAATGCTGGTGAAACTCATCACGCGTGAGACCAACCAATCGTCCTACTCTATATTGAAAGCGTTTCTCGGAACTTTCCGCGCCGGATTCTGGCAGACTTTCGGACGATTTTTCGGTGTAAACCTTAAAAGTGATTTCCGTCCCGACAAAAACGAAGAAGATGCCATAATCGAGCGCGTATGCGTTCTCGTGGAGCAAGGTATGCTATAGCACAACCATCTCTCATCATAGATTGCACAATGACGCAAGAAGTTCCGACACATCACCGCGAGTAAGAGTACGCTGTGTCTGGAGTTCACGTGCAAAATCTCTCACAATACTCTGTACGCCGCTATGAGAGAATACTCTGTCGAGGTAAGAGTAACTGCGGTCAAACAGTCTGTGTATTTCATCATTCTCAAGCGAGCATGCGTCAGCACCCTCTTGCTCCAGACATTCAAGCAGAGCGTTTCGTGTATCTGTGTCGGGAGCCATATTCCGCTGCATATAGTGACGGCACATCACATTGCCTATCATCATGCCCATAGAAGCCTGATAATGCTTGAGTATGTACTGCCATGCCACTTTTGCCGACAGTCTGGGATTTCCTGAAAAATAATATTCCGGTACGAACTCTATATTGTCGTCAGAATCTATATCAATGCGTGCCAGCATATCGTCGGCGTCCCACACAACAAGGCTTACGGCCATGCCTGTCACGCCGTAACACTTGTCTTGATCATCTGTATATTTCAGTTTCATGTCTGCTTAAAGTAGTATTTTTTAGTACATAACAGCCCAATGTAACTCCCACATAAATTTATGGGATAAATGCTGTCGGTAGACCCGGTAGCCATAGTCATACCGTTTTTACTACGGTACTGTTGACGGACCTTTTCCTTATTAAACATCAAATATAATGAATTGTATCGCCTGCAACAAAATTTATCCATTATTTTTTTAGAATGGATATGATTCTTGAGCCAACCCAGCCACATACAGTAGGACCCAAAAACGACAGCAGTATACCTAACTTATTCTTTCTTCTTACATTCGGATTTATAAGCGAACCCATTCTGAGGCGCTTTATCTGAGTCCAGCATGATACCAGCTGATTGTTGTATCCACAACTGTCTGTATCGTCCTTTTCAGACTTAGATTGCCGGATATATTTCCACAGCTGCATATATATATCAAAATTAGCGCTCAATCGGCGGTCACGAGCCGCCTTCACCAGCCTTAGGTCAGCAGATGCAATCGCTTTATCCTCGATATCACGCGTGATATCGAGCACATCAAGTCTGTGTCCCGAAAACGTTTCCATAAGACTGCCATTTCGCTTACGGTAATAGTACAGAGGAGCATTACACAGACCTATGCGCTTAGACTTAGGCATCTTCTCCAACACCCTTACCATCCACTCAAGATCCTCATATATTATCCCCTCCTTAAACCTTATACCTTCAATAACTTCCCGACTGAACAACTTACCCCATGGAGCGCTACATATAAAATCATTCTGATACAGCAATTTTCTTAATGCATCTTCAGGAAGATAATGATGAAATTCCGTCATATCCCATTTATGTGCGGTAGTGATTATATCAAAGTCTCCAAATCTGATATAATCAACTCCGGATATAGAGTATACTTTTTTTCTTTTTACAATGCCGACCAAGGTCTCTATGTACTCGACGTGTATTATATCATCACCATCTACAAATGCTATGTAATCTCCTTTAGCATTATCCAATCCTACATTACGTGCTATCGAAGGACCTTCGTTATACTTTCTGATCAAAATAAATCTGCCATCCTTTTTTTCCCATGACCGACATATCTCGGTACTTCTGTCGGTAGATCCGTCGTCGACCATTATTACCTCAATATTATTATATGTCTGTAATGCAACAGATTCCAGACATGCATCCAGAAACTGCTCTACATTCCATACCGGAATAATGACCGAGACCATACCAGAATCAATCATACACTGCTTTTATTAGGATTATGGCCAAGAAGCCAAAGTATAGACCTTGCCGACCGGCTTGATGCCGAGTATCTGTGTAGCATTTTTCCTATTGACCAAGGTATATATATACTGCTCAATAAAGCTATAATGGTATATATCCACCACGGAAAATCGGTAAAATGATGAAGTATCTGCTGTGACACTACACATGTAAACCACGACAACAGGTACATCATATAGTTGTATCCCTCAAGATGTCGCCAACCAAGCTGCCACTCACAAGCTATAATAGCCAATGTAATAAGCATTGCAAGCCCGGATAAAGAGCATACAAGACCATATATTCCTGATAAATTTTCGGTATAAAACAAGGTAAACCATATTGCCGCACATATGCCGCCAAACCACCACTGTCCTAATAAAAAATCTATATCAGGTTTCCATCTGCCATATGCGATACCACACATAAAGAAGACCGCGAGCTTGGCTGTACGTCCTACGCCCATGAAAGTCCACTCCCACTGATTTACGCAGAAATAGCCTGCAATAGACAGTATGCCTCCAATCAAAAAAAACAGTGAGAGTCTATTCTTGAATAATTTTATCCCTATGAACGACACACACAACAAGACAAATACAACAGGCAGGAACCATAGAAACACAATTGTGAGCTTATCCGAGAAAAAAATGGATGAAATGAATGAGTTGATATCCATATTTACCGGCTCGTCAGCATATTCCGACATCAATGCACGAGGTACAAATGTCAATATTGTCAGTACAAAATAAGGCACCAGCAGGCGCTGTGCCTTATTCTTTATGAAATCTACCAAAGAGACATTATACTCCCTTTTTACCATTGATATCATAAATAAATAGCCTGAGATAAACACAAATAGTGGCATCCTCACCGTCTGAAACATTCGATAGAACCAAAACTGATGAAAATCGCCCGGATATTCATGCAAAGAATGTCCAAGAATCACCAGTATCACTCCTAAAATCTGTAGAAATGATATAAATCGTATTCTTTTCGATTGTGCCATTCTCTATAAACTGCGACACACATATCCTGACAGGGCATGTGTATCGTCAGACATATTTATTTTACTACCAGAATCTTTGTTACTGCTCCATTATTAGACTCCTGATTCTGAGAGGCATACACATAATATACTCCTGTGGGTACACGTTCGCCAGCTCCATTGCATCCGTCCCACATCACCATACCTCCCTCCGAACGTGTCTGAAGGAATACATTACCGGCAGAATCTGCAATTTTTACAAGAGAATTATCCATCAGACCCTTTATTGTAATCCAGCCTGTATAATCAGGCCTTACCGGATTGGGATAAGCATATACATCACTGAAATCTGAAGCAGCCGGAGTAATCGTACTGTGATATACAGCCACGCCATTGGTAGTACCGAAATATACGTCACTGCTATTAGGCTCACATACTATAGAGTGTACTTCATTTGAAGGAATAATACTATTGGAACGAGTGAAATTATCAATAATCTCACGCCCGTCAGCACTTACATAATAAACACCAGAGGTAACCGTTGACAGCCACTTACGATTTCCGGCATCTACCGCAATCGAAGTTACTTCCTGATTATCAAGAAGGTAATCAGCAAGTGAAGTACCATCGTTGCGAGGTACCTTCACGCGCTCTATTGTATTATCCTGATTAGACAGCATGTTTCGAAGATTATGTATTACCACAACTCCACACGCGGTACCAAGCCAGATATCGCCGTTGTTATCTTCTGCTATGCTTATTACAGCATATGGACCAAAAGTCTTACCATCCTGGTCAGTAAATCTGTTAACCATCCAGTAATTGTCGTCCGACACAGCCGATGTACCTTTAGTATCGTATATCACTACATTTTGGTCACCGTATGTCTGCGTTATCATGGCAAGATTCTTATTTTTTGAATGCTTAAAATGCACGATTCTTGAATCTCTACTTTCATGAGTTCCGAAATAAGGCAAATCGAGAGTAATCCAGTCACTATAAGAAGCCGTGTTGCTTTTATTCTTATTGGCAGGCAAAATAGTAACAATCTCGCGAGATCTTGTGAAATCGTGCGCAATCGCCCATAGATTATTATTGCTGTCAAAAGCCACATCCTCGACCGAACATGAGTATCCTGTGCCAAAAGGACCATTGGTCTTGTCATACTTGCCTATCTGCTTTCCATCCTTAAACTTCCATATTCCTTCAAACCATGTGGGTACATATACAATAGATGGATCCTCAGGATCAACAACAACATGATGCCCTGTTCGTAAAAGATTTGCACTGTTGGGATTTATAGTGGTATAATCACCCTTTCGGGGTGTGATATCATCAACGAAACCATTGTTTACTATATTCAGTTTCATCAAATAACTATAGTTATCGTGAGCCGGATATCTGCTCTGGGCGTTGTAAGTGGCATAAACTCCTATATCAGAAGCAGCAAGTCTGGTAGGACCTCCATGCACCGATGTTCCAAAAGGATATGATGGTTCTCTGTCAATTGTATAGTTAGTTAATTTCTGAGAATTGTCAATACCAATATAATTAGTAGTGTATGTAAGATGACCTAATCCGTCATCATTCAAATACCATAAATCATTATCACTGCCGGAACCATTTCCTCCTACATAAATAAAAGAAGTATATAGACTTGACGGCAACTCAACATATTTATATTCCACCCTATCCTCCTCATAGAGTCTACATAGTACATATCCATATCTTGATATGATAGCAAACCAGTCGCCAAACATTCGCATTCTTGCAAAATCGTACATTGCAAATCCCGGATAATTGCCTCCGACTGTTTTATTATCAAAATCTATCTTATATATATTGACCCAATTGGCCGATGGGCGATGTGCAATAATAAAATCATCACTCATTCCATACAAACCATCACACTGCAAATCGCTCAATTTCACAAATTTGCTAAAGTCATTAACCCTTTGTGACTTGCTTATGCCAAAAAGACCGTTATCTGTGCTTATAACTACATTCTCACCCATTACAGTAACCCCATATACCGGAAAACTGAAAATACCCGACTCTTTTACAGCTCCATTCTTAGTGTCATATCTGACAATGCCAAAACCGGTAGCTACATACATCTCGTCGTCATCAAACGATACACTGTTGATACTCTTGTCAGTAACATATTGCGCATCTTTGATATCACTCAGATTCACAATATTTCCATTATCATATATCAGGTCGATATTGCTGTTTTCATATACACAAACGGTGTAATCTCTATCATAGTTACGATAGATACCACATACATTCACATCCGAAAGTCCATTTCCAAGATTATACGAATACATCTCGTCCATATCCTTATCGTAATGAAACAGCGAACCGCCACCACAAAAATAAACTCTCGATTTAGTGTCGAGAATATCAGCGCGGTCAATACCGTAATTACTGTACAATTCCCATGAACCTACGGTATGCTGAGCCGACAGATTCACACTTAAAATTGATATAAGAGATACTAATATCAGATAATATCTATACATACACTATGATTACTTTAATAAGTATGTGTTCTAAATTATTTATTGTATTGGATTATGAAGTATGTGGATGAAATTTTACATTCGGCTGATGGCGTTATGGAGTTCCATAGCAACTGAAGCCGGATTCGAAAGTTCGCCTCATAATTTATGAGACAATGCATTAAATAATTTCGAACACATACTTAATTGCAAGAAAGCAGAGTGTCCCCTACTCTTTTTACATCATACTTGCGCGAGATATGCAGCAAGTTTCTTTACCGCACGTCCACGATGACTGATTGCATTTTTTTCCTCTTCTTTCATCTGGGCAAAAGTACGCTTCTCGCCATCCGGCCGGAACACAGGGTCATATCCGAAGCCACTTTCTCCATGACACTCATGAGTTATACATCCCTCTACTATGCCATTAAACAGCATAGGCTCTTCATCTCCGATTATAAGAGCAATTACAGTACGGAAACAGGCTTTTCTGTCATTCATCCCATCCATGTTGGCAAGAAGAAGAGCTACATTGGCAACCGAATCATGACCGGGACCTGCATAACGCGCCGAATACACACCCGGAGCACCACCAAGCGCTTCGACTTCAAGACCGGTATCATCGGCAAAACAGTCATAGCCATAGTGCTGTTTCACCCATTTGGCTTTTATTAAGGCATTGCCTTCAAGTGTATCAGCTGTCTCAGGAATATCATCATTACAGCTTATCTCGTCCAAAGAAAGCACTTCTATACCGGTATCATCGAGTATCTCGCGCACCTCCCTAAGTTTGTGGGCATTATTTGTAGCAAACACTATCTGTTTCATACATATATGAACGAAATACCAAAGCCTTTTATTGCTGTACTCCAAAGCATAAATCATGTATGCTACAATAATTGTCACAAAATTTTTAAAAATTTTCATTACCGATTAGCATGTCACGCTATTAAACTGTCTTCATTATACACATATTTATATACATCAACCAATAACCTAAAATTAACCATTAAATTTAATTATGAAGAAATCTTTACTCTCATTATTTTTTGCAATTGCCATGACATGTGTGGCCAAAGCTGATGAAGTTGTTGTAGTTTTCGCCGGATATAATTATGAAGGTGACGTTACTTCAAAAGTAGAATTTTCTGAAGGCAGTTCAGATACTTCCATCAACGATAAAGATTTTGAAGTACCCGGAGTATGCAAGTTTGCATTTTACAAGAAAGTAGAATCCACCGGATTTTCTTATATCAATCCCTCAGGTCAGACTCCTCATCTCCAGTGGGCCAAGCAGACTCTGCTTAACATTTCTCCCGAGAAAGGTGTCACCATTACAAAGATAACTTTTGCTTGTACTACTGCCGGATACACCCAAAACCTGGAAGTAGACTACCCGGAGAATTTCGGTGAATGCATTACAGAAGGCACCACTCCTTACTGGACAGGCTCTGCAACATCCGATTTCGGTCTTACATTCACTCCCAAGAAATCAAATCCCATGCGCTTTTCTTATATGACGATTGAGTACAGTGAAGAAACCTCATCAATCGACAATATAGCAATCGACGAGACAACTCCTGCCAGATACTTTAATCTTCAGGGCATCGAAGTTGCCAACCCTACAAAAGGTAAAGTGTATATCCTGCGTCAGGGCTCCGAATCAACCAAAATAATTATGTAATTCAAGTATTTACATTCTATAATAAATCCGCCGGGTCTGAAATATCAGACTCGGCGGATTTCTATTTCTAAGAGCTTGCCTAAGGGTATCAGCCTACCACGATATTGACAATCTTGCCGGGCACCACGATAATCTTCCTTATCTGTTTGCCTTCAATCCATTTGGCGGCACCTTCATGCGCAAGAGCAATCTTTTCTATCTCTTCGCGCGGTGCATCGGCAGGTACCTGAATATTGTATCGAGCCTTACCGTTGAAGCTCACTGCCATAGTCACAGTCGACTCCACAAGGTACTCCTCGTTATGTACCGGCCATTTGGCATCACACACTGTAGTATCGTGTCCGAGCGCATGCCACAGCTCCTCTGCTATATGAGGTGCAAACGGAGCAATGAGCACAACCAGAGGTTCAAGAGCCTCACGACTATGACATTTGAGCTGTGTAAGTTCATTTACACATATCATAAATGCCGCTACCGAGGTATTATAGCTGAATGACTCTATATCGGCAGTTACCTTCTTGATAAGTTTATGCACGGCTTTCAGAGCATCCTTTGATGCAGATTCATCGCTCACAAGCAGATTGTCTCCCTTATAGAACAGGCTCCACAGTTTTCTGAGGAAGCGGTTCACACCGTCAATACCGTTTGTATCCCACGGTTTGCTTGCCTCAATCGGACCGAGGAACATTTCATACAGACGAAGTGTATCGGCACCATAGCGTTCTACTATATCATCGGGATTCACTACGTTGAACATCGATTTCGACATCTTCTCGACAGCATATCCACATACATACTTGCCATCCTCAAGGATAAATTCCGCATCCTTGAATTCCGGACGCCATGCACGGAACTTTTCTGTATCAAGCACATCGTTGCTTACAATATTGACGTCGACATGGATAGGAGTAGTGTCATACTCTTTGCGCAGACCGGCCGATACGAATGTATTGGTATCCTTTATGCGGTACACAAAATTACTTCGACCCTGAATCATGCCCTGGTTGACAAGTTTACGGAAAGGCTCGTCGCGACATACCACTCCGAGGTCATAGAGGAACTTGTTCCAGAAACGACTGTAGATAAGATGCCCCGTGGCATGCTCCGTACCGCCGATGTAAAGGTCTACATCCTGCCAGTATCCGTCAGCCTCCTCGCTTACCAAAGCATTGTCGTTCTTCGGATCCATATAGCGCAGATAGTATGCGCTCGAACCGGCAAAACCGGGCATTGTATTCAGTTCAAGTGGATAACCCTCGGCTGTCTTCCAGTTCTTGGCACGTCCCAAAGGAGGCTCTCCTGTCTCAGTAGGCAGGAATTTATCCACCTCAGGAAGTTCGAGAGGCAGACTTTCCTCCGGAAGCAGCGTGGGGATACCATCCTTGTAATACACCGGGAATGGCTCGCCCCAATAGCGCTGACGACTGAATATGGCGTCGCGTAGACGATAGTTCACCTTTACCTTGCCTATACCTTTCTCTTCTATAAATTTCTTGGTAGTGGCAATTGCGTCCTTCACCTCCATACCGTTAAGGTCAAGCTCAGCGCTTGCCGAGTTAATCATCTTGCCGGATTTGGCGTCGAAACTCTCCTCCGACACATCGGCTCCCTCTATCAGTGGTATTACAGGAAGATTGAAATGACGGGCGAAAGCATAGTCGCGGCTGTCGTGTGCAGGCACTGCCATGATAGCTCCCGTACCGTAGCCGGCAAGCACGTAATCGCTCACCCATACAGGAATATTCTTTCCGGTAAGAGGATTCACAGCATATGCGCCGGTGAATACACCGCTTACCTTTTTATCTATCATACGCTCGCGCTCTGTCTTATGCTTCACTTCATCAAGATATGCATCCACCGCACCACGCTGCTCGGGAGTGGTTATCATGTCAACATAGACACTCTCGGGAGCAAGCACCATGAATGTTACTCCGAAAACGGTATCGGCGCGGGTAGTGAAGATTTCAAGTTCTACATCACTGCCGTCTATAGGGAAACGCATCTCAGCACCTTCCGAACGGCCTATCCAGTTGCGCTGTGTCTCCTTGAGCGAGTCGGTCCAGTCTATTGTGTCAAGACCGTCGAGCAGACGCTGTGCATAAGCCGATACACGCAGACACCACTGATACATCAGTTTCTGCTCCACAGGATATCCGCCACGCAACGAAACACCCTCGCTTACCTCGTCATTGGCAAGCACTGTACCAAGTTTCGGACACCAGTTTACCATTGTATCGGCAAGAAAAGCGATACGGTAGTTCATCAGAGTATCGCTCTTCTCCTTGGGCGACATACCTTTCCATTCCTCGGCTGTGAATTCCATATCCTTTCCGCAGGCTGCATTCACACCCTCTGTTCCCGACTTCTCGAAGTGGGCTATAAGATCCACTACAGGCATTGCCTTGTCGGCATTACGGTCATAGTAATGCTCATACATCTTCATGAACGCCCACTGTGTCCATTTATAATACGATGGGTCGCATGTACGTATCTCGCGGTCCCAGTCGTAGCAGAAGCCTATCTTGTCGAGCTGGCTGCGGTAGCGGTCAATATTCTCGAATGTGGTCTTTTCCGGATGCTGTCCGGTCTGTATGGCATACTGCTCGGCAGGCAGACCATATGAGTCATAGCCCATGGGATGAAGCACATTGAAGCCATTGAGTCTCTTATAGCGGGAATATATATCACTTGCTATATAGCCAAGGGGATGTCCTACATGAAGTCCAGCTCCGGAAGGATAGGGGAACATGTCGAGCACATAGTATTTCGGACGTGAGCGGTCTATCTCAGTTTTGTATGTCTTATGATCTTTCCAATACTGTTGCCAGCGCGATTCGATCTCTTTATGGTTGTATTCCATATTATATTATGATTATTTTATTTTCTAAAAGTACACTCTGCCCAATATCTGTGTCAAAGTCCGAGCTTAGCGCTTATTTCAAGCATTCTCTCTATAGGCTTGCGGCCACGTGCAGCCGTATCGGCATCTACATTCACTTCAGGCTGTTCATACCGCAAACAGTTGTACAGCTTTTCAAGAGTATTCAGCTTCATATATCCACAGTCATTGCATGCGCATGTGGAGTCATTGGGAGCGGCAGGGATAAATGTCTTATCCGGACAACGCTTGCGCATCTCATGGAGTATGCCGCTCTCTGTGGCTACTATAAATTCCGTTTCATCTGACTCTACGGCATATTTAAGAAGTGCCGCAGTAGATCCTACATGGTCGGCAAGAATTATAAGCTGGCGTGGACACTCTGGATGAGCAAGCACCTTAGCCTTTGGATACTCTTTTTTCAGCTCCACAAGTTTCTCTACAGAAAACTGCTCGTGAACATGGCATGCGCCGTTCCACAGTTTCATAGAGCGTCCGGTTATGGAATTGATATAATTGCCGAGGTTGCGGTCTGGACCAAAGATGATAGGGGTGTCTTCAGGAAGACTCTCTACAATCTGCCGCGCATTGGATGATGTCACCACTATATCAGTAAGGCTTTTCACAGCAGCCGAAGTGTTGACATAGCTTATTACCGTATGCCCGGGATTGGATTCTATGAACTCCTTGAATTCATCGGCCTTGCAGCTGTCGGCCAGCGAGCATCCTGCCGACAGGTCGGGTATAAGCACCTTCTTGTCGGGACAAAGCATCTTGGCCGTTTCGCCCATGAAATTTACTCCACACAGTACTATCACAGGCTCGTCGAGACGCGAGGCAATCTGAGCCAAAGCCAGAGAGTCACCTATATAGTCGGCGAGATCCTGTATTTCACCCTTCTGATAGTAGTGGGCCAGAATCACTGCGTTCTTCTCTTTCTTGAGTCTTTTTATCTCTGCTACAAGGTCGGTACCAGGCTCTACTGGAGCATCGACATAGCCTTTTTCTATATTCATCTGCTGATATGTGATGAGGATTGAGAATGACTTATATGTATATTATTCGTTATCCACATGGTTTCTACCTGATATCAACATTTCTTTTATTGGATTATCAGATATTTAGCATGTTTATCAACATATGGTTGATAACTGCAAAGTTAATATAATTTCCTCAAAGACTCAAACCATTGGCCTATGTAGACATGTTGTAAATCGCAGAAAGCCACAGAAGCAGCACGGCTCTTTCATTTAAGATGTGTATTTATAGCAATAATTCATAACTTTACACACAGCGATGCCGAAGCATCGACTTAGGTGTTTCTTTAACATATGAATAAATTTTTTAAGAGGCGGAAGAGCCTTCCCGGCCACTCCGCCTCTATTTTCGCCATACGAAAAATAAGCATTAAGAGCTTGTTTAATAATAAATGTTACCGTCAGGGCGGTCAGTCGTCGGACAGATTTTCGCTTGTGATGAGGGAGTTATGGGACTCCATAACGACCGAAGAGCGGGCGGAAATATGCCGGCGAATGGCCGACGAGAGGTAATTTGTTTCATATAGTTGATATATTTTTGCATTTACCTTACAAGCAGCCAAGAGATTGTATAGGTTATAAAGTTACCTTTTGTCTCGTATATCTTGGCCGCTTTTAGCCCTATTCCTCAGTCATGTACATAAAGTACACTCCTTCGTCACATGTCGAAAATCGACTCAAGCTATACGACCCTGGCGGCAACATTTATTATTAAACAAACTCTAATTTGCTGATTTACAATTTTTCAGCTTAATCTATACTAAATTTTTTTAAATGAAAGAGAAAAATAACTATAGTGCGTGTATTTCCTTTTGCAATAAATCAAGGAAACGGGCAGCATGTGCTCCGTCCATCTGTGTATGGTGAAATTGAAATGACACTGACAGTGTGGTCTTAAACCAGCCTTTACGGTATCTTGCCCCATATCATGAACGGGTTGTTGAATATACCGCTATACATCCCCACTGCACCATCAATGTCGTATTGCACCAATGCCGATGTGCCTATCACCATGCTGTCTGCCAAATCATGATTCTCACAAGTTTCGGCAACTTGGCTGGTAAGCCTGAGATAGTCGGTGTTGAATACTGCCAGGTCATTAGAGAACGGTATGTCGCACGAACTTACTTCACCAGTTTTATTGGCAACAATGGTGTTTACTGCGATTGTATCATATCGTACCAGTTTGCCGGCAACCATAGAATTCTTCGATGCTTGTTGCCGCCTTACCGATACACCAACACATCAGCATATTAAACTTCAGTCCTTTACTTCGGCTTACTTTTATAAGTCGTGACACATCAAGCGTTTTAAAGAATGTGACCATAGGCATCGGAGCCTTCGTCCACGTCTCAAACGCGTATGCCCTGGTTGTTTCTTTAGGGTTTATCTCTTCCATTTATTTGTTTTTAGTATAGAAATGGTTTATTGGGTACCTAAATAAGCAGTTAAAATACAGCGTACGATCAAGATTATTCGCTATAATTACGGGGGCTTAGAACCATCCATAAGGGACAACCTATGTACGCTGTATTAGATAAGATCAACTAAAACCTACAGCTGTTATCTCACCACAATCTTCTTACTATTATTGCCTTGTCTGATAATGTATATCCCGGGGGCAAGACCGTCTATGTCTTGTCCTACCTGCCGGCCGTAGAGATCAAACACATGTAATGGCCCGCTTGCATCCATATCTGAAGCGATATCAGTAATACCAGAGTATTCAGGAGCTTCCTTAATCTCGGAAAAATATTTGCTCCAGGATGAGTTTTTATATAATTCGATACTCTCGGCCGGAACATACAAAGTCATAGCCGACTCGTCTGCCCGACTTCTTACAGCCATTTCTTCCTCCGAAAAAAACACATCACTCTCAATATAAGGTGGTTCTATTGAATAGACATAGAAATGCCTTAAATTAGGACATTTCTGAAATGCAGCAAAACTGATATAAAAACATTCAGTCGGAATAACCACTTTGGTCAATGATGTGCATCCATAACAAAACTTCTCTCCGATACCCAAGCTATAATATGTGGTACCATCTTCTTTATAGAATTTGTAGTGAGCCTTGGGTGTCGTCAATTCCGTCAATGAAACACATTCTTCGAACATATAATCGGGGAGACTTGACATATCAGTAAAAGATGGCAAAGTTATACGTTTTAAATTACTATTTCTTCTGAACGCGCCATCCCCAAACTGCCTTACAGTCTCAGGCACAATAATCTCCTCAACAGTCGCACCACCGTGTATACCATAAACATATGTATTGGTATAAGTCTTCTGTGTGTAAGTATTTGTCACAGACGCCGGAATGTTTGCAATCTTTTGTGCTTTACCCCAGATAAAGCCATCACATCTTACTTCACTCTCATTAAAAATTTCCCACTCATAACCCTCTGCCTGAAAAGCCGAGGCAGAGACATGGGCCGAAAGCATCAGTCCAAACGACAGGACACATTTTCCACTTAAATTTCTTATCATATTCTTAAAAAAATACCGCCGGACTCCCCTCTTTGGTTCTGATTGGTTTATAAAAAAAGCGTAGGAATCTGTATCTGTTACCGTCCTACTCCCTGAGGCTTCTCGCATTGCCCATCAATAGTCGGACGGCAACGAAGAAGCCCACGCTTATATATGTAATCCATGCATCCGACAGTATGCCTCTCACGAGACAATATGCCGAATGTAAGAATATTACATACCTAATGGACATCTACCGTTGCTCAATCCCTGACTATTGATAGAAATTTTGCGAGAATCTCAGAGAGTCAAGAATCAGCGCTGATAAACGCTTTTCACAGAAATGTCTTTACCACTATCTTTTGTGGCAAAAATACATCTACACATCAATCTTATTCAGAAAGAAAAGTGCTCAGTATTCGCCTGTAAATTTAAATATTTTAGTCCAACCAGCAAAACAATATATGCTAATAAATTTTACCGAAAAGTATCCTGATTGTTCAGCCAAAGATTATCATCATCAACATTAACCTATTATTATTTAAGATTAAAAATTTTTTCTCTTTTCTATATTGTAGTGTTTATTGACGTTGATAATTAGGATAACTTTTAGTTGATTTGCTTGTATATTAAGTTATTGATGTTCCATCAACTCAACTTACATCTTTATCAACATGTAATATGGTAGAACTTAGATATATGTCGATGTTATTTACATTGCGTTGATAACGTTATTGGTTGAAAAAAATATATGATTTCATACCTTGAAAACATATGTCATGCCTGTTGAAACAGTGCTGATACAATTGCTGAAACTCTTTTGGACGGTGAGTGTACATTTTAGCTATATACAAAAATTCCATAAACTCCAAATCTACTTATTAAAACTTCCTTTATATTTCTCAACCTTTATCAACATTGTTTTCAACAACTGTCTGCACATATATGCAATAGAAAAAATACCTGTGCCATTTGGATAATGGCACAGGTATTTTTAGGATATATAGATTATCAACAATTTGTGTTGATAATACTGTCTGAAAACCGGATTATCAGAGTTTTGCTTTTATTTCCTTTGTGGCTTCCTCATAACCGGGTTTTTCAAGAAGAGCAAACATATTCTTTTTGTAGGCCTCTACACCGGGCTGGTTGAATGGATTCACACCGAGCAGATATCCGGAGATGCCGCAGGATATCTCGAAGAAATAGATAAGTTGTCCGAGATACTCTTCGGAGAGTTCAGGCACAATGATACGCATGTTGGGCACTCCGCCATCCACATGGGCGATACGTGTACCCAGCTCGGCCATCTTGTTTACATCGTCGACATGCTTGCCGGCGATGTAGTTGAGACCGTCGAGATTAGCCTCGTCAGAGGGGATAAGTTTTTCCGATTTTGACTTTTCAACGGAAATTACAGTCTCGAAGATAGTGCGCTCGCCATCCTGTATCCACTGGCCCATCGAGTGGAGGTCGGTAGAGAAGTCGACAGCTGCGGGGAAGATTCCCTTGTGGTCCTTGCCTTCGCTTTCTCCATAAAGCTGTTTCCACCATTCTCCGAAGAAGTGGAGTTTAGGATTATAGTTGACAAGAATCTCTGTCTTCTTACCGGCGCGGTACAGAGCGTTGCGGGTCGATGCATAGAGTTCGGCCATGTTGCTGTCGGATGCGTTGGCAAGTTCTTTTTCCATTTCTGCAGCACCCTTTACGAGCTTCTTGATATCGTAGCCGGCTACTGCAATGGGGAGAAGTCCTACCGGAGTGAGTACTGAGAAACGTCCGCCCACGTTGTCCTCGATTACGAAGGTACGGTAGCTCTCTTCTGTTGCGAGCTGGCGCAGAGCTCCACGCTTGGCATCGGTGATGGCCACGATGAGGTTTTTGGCGGCTTCCTTGCCTGCCTGGGCCTCAAGCTGCTCCTTGAGCAGACGGAAAGCTATGGCGGGTTCGGTAGTGGTGCCTGACTTGGATATAACGATGATACCGAATTTCTTGTCCTTAAGGAATTCCTGCAGTTCAGCGAGATATTCCTCGCCTATATTCTGGCCGGCAAAGAGTACTTTGGGAGCACCCTTAGAAGTAGATGTATAGGCGTCAAATGAATTGTTGAGAGCCTCGATTACGGCTTTTGCTCCCAGATAAGAACCACCGATGCCTACCGACACTACATATTCGCATGAGTTGCGGAGGTCGTTGGCCACCTCGATGATTTCATCAAGTTCTTTCATGGATGTACGAGAAGGAAGATCGTACCATCCGAGGAAGTCATTTCCCTCGCCGGTACCGTTCTTCACCATGTCGATAGCCTTGGTGGCTTCTTCCGATTCAATCTGTCGGATTTCCTTTTCTGAGACAAACTTCAGTACTGAGTTGATGTCTAATTTGATTTTTTCCATAAGGTATATGAAAATTTGTTTAGGTATGAGTATACTTGTTAGTGGTTATGTAAGATGATGGCTGATGCGTTCCATTATCTTTGCTGCCGGCAGAGAGCGATAGAGGATATCGTATACGCCTTCGAGTATTGGCATGTCGGCTCCGATGACGAGGTTTATCTCATGCATGCATTTGGCTGCATAGTACCCCTCGGTTACCATCTCCATTTCCATCATGGCGCGGCGCACGGCGCATCCGCGGCCTATCATGGAACCGAAATTGTGGTTGCGTGAAAATTTTGAATAGGCAGTTACAAGCAGGTCGCCGAGATATACCGAATGGCATATACAGCGTTCGCCGCCCACAGCCTTGTCTATAAAACGCTCCATCTCTTTTGCTGCATTGGCTACAAGGATAGCCTGGAAGTTGTCGCCTGCCTTCATTCCGTGGACTATTCCCGAGGCTATGGCATAAACGTTTTTAAGCACACCGCCATATTCGATACCGCGCACATCGCCGGATATAAGCGTGCGCATCGCCGGGCCATTAAGACAACGGGCGAAAGCCTCGGCGGCATCCTTGCTTTCTGAGCCTACGGTAAGGTAGCTCAGACGTCCGAGAGCCACCTCTTCGGCATGGCACGGACCGGACACGACAATCATTCTCGAAGGGTCGATATTGTATCGTTCTTCAAGATAGTCGGTGACAAGCTGATTTTCATCGGGGATTATCCCCTTTGTAGCTATAACAATATTTTTGTCCGAAATGTTGGTATCGAGCTTTGCAAGATGGCTTTTGAAGTATGGGGAAGGCATCGCCATGAGCAACGTGTCTGCATCTCTTGCCGCGGCATTTATATCGCTCGTGAAGTCTATGCGGTCGATTGGGAATTCTACATCCGACAGATATGCCGGATTATGACCGATACGTCTGAATTCCTCTATCCGGTCGTCGCGCCTCATGTACCATATTATACGCTCTTCATTGCGTATGATAAGTTTTGCAAGGGCAGTTGCCCATGAGCCGCCGCCCATGACGGCAATCCGTCCGGGCAGCGGGTGTGGCATATTGTTATCCATACCTTTGGAGTGCATTATTCAGCCTCCTCTTCCTTTTGCGACGCAGATGCGACCACCCAGTTCTTTACATCCTCCTGTGAGGGATTCTTGAGTTCGAGTTTGAATTTTTTGTTGAGACCGCAGATATCCTGGAACAGTTTCCCCGGATTGGCTGTGGCGAGCTGGGCTACGGTATATACGCCGGCTTTCTGCAATACCGGTACCCATTCGGCCGGTACGCCTGCCGTGGCATATGCTTCAGCATTATCACGTTTTTCTACTTTTTCGGGGCGCATCTGCGGGAAGAGAAGCACTTCCTGTATTGTGGTCTGGCCGGTCATGAGCATTACCAGACGGTCCATGCCGATACCCATGCCTGAGGTGGGGGGCATACCGTATTCGAGAGCACGTATGAAGTCCTTGTCGATAATCATGGCTTCGTCATCGCCTTTCTCGGCAAGACGCATCTGCTCGACAAAGCGTTCATACTGGTCGATGGGGTCGTTGAGCTCAGAGTAGGCGTTGGCAAGCTCCTTGCCGTTGACCATGAGTTCGAAGCGCTCGGTAAGTTCGGGATTGTCGCGGTGGCGCTTGGTAAGGGGCGACATCTCGATGGGATAATCGGTGATGAAGGTAGGCTGGATATATGAGCCTTCACATTTCTCGCCAAACATTTCGTCGATGAGCTTGCCCTTGCCCATAGTGTCATCCACTTCGATGCCCATGCCGCGGGCAGCCGCTCTCAGTTCTTCCTCGTTCTTGCCGTTGATGTCGAATCCTGTGTGCTCGAGGATAGCGTCGCGCATGGTGATGCGTTTGAAAGGTGCCTTGAATGATATTACGTTGTCGCCGACTTTTACCTCGGTGGTGCCGTTTACATCCATGCATATCTTCTCAAGCATGCGTTCGGTGAAGTCCATCATCCAGTTGTAGTCCTTGTAGGCTACATAGATTTCCATACAGGTAAACTCCGGATTGTGGGTACGGTCCATGCCTTCGTTGCGGAAGTTCTTGGAGAACTCGTATACACCCTCGAATCCACCTACAATGAGGCGCTTGAGATATAGCTCGTCGGCGATACGAAGATACAGGGGTATGTCGAGAGCATTATGGTGGGTAATGAATGGACGGGCTGCCGCTCCGCCGGGGATCGACTGTAGTATAGGGGTCTCCACTTCCATGTAGCCGGCCTCGTTGAAGAACTGACGCATGGAGTTGAATACCTTTGTGCGCTTGATGAAGATTTCTTTCACACCGTCGTTGACCACAAGGTCGACATAACGGCGGCGATAGCGTAGTTCGGGGTCATCGAAAGCATCGTATGTGACACCGTCCTTCACTTTCACTATAGGTAGCGGGCGCAGCGATTTGCTCAGTACTGTGAGCTTCTTGGCATGGACGGATATCTCGCCGGTCTGGGTGCGGAACACAAAGCCCTTCACTCCTACGAAGTCGCCTATGTCAAGGAGTTTCTTGAACACTACGTTGTAGAGATCCTTGTCTTCGCCCGGACATAAATCATCGCGAGAAATATATACCTGTATGCGTCCTCTGGAGTCCTGAAGTTCCATGAACGATGCTTTTCCCATGATGCGTCGGCTCATGATACGTCCGGCCACGCACACCTCTCTTTGTGGAGCGTCGTCGCTGAATGTTTCTTTGATTTCGGTGGTATATGCGTCGACCGGATAGAGGGCGGCAGGATAGGGATCGATACCGCGGTTGCGCATCTCGTCGAGCGAGCCGCGGCGTATAATCTCTTGTTCGCTGAGTTCAAGTAAGTTGATAGCCATATTGCTTTTACTGTAATGTTTTGTCAATTAATCGCAAAATTAACGATTTTATCTCTATTCGCCAATTTTGATACATAATGATAAAATAAAATAGTTTGATAAAGGGTGACAAGTGAAATATTTTTGTAAATTCGCGGTAGAAAGTAATTGATTCAACTGTGGAGCCTGTCTGCAGTTGTTTAAAACATAAAATAGTTATGGATAAAGAATTAGACTGGAGCCATCTTTCATTTGGCTATATTCCTACCGATTGCAATGTACGTTGCTGCTTCCGCGACGGCAAATGGGGTGATATAGAGGTATCTCAGTCAGAGACCATCGATCTCCATATTGCAGCTACCTGCCTCCACTACGGGCAGGAGATATTCGAGGGTCTGAAGGCTTTCCGTGGAAAAGACGGAAAGATACGTGTGTTCCGCCTTGAAGAGAATGCCCGGCGTATTATAGAATCGGCTAAAGGAATCATGATGGAGCCGGTGCCCGTAGAGCTTTTTACCGAGATGGTCAAGAAGGTGGTAAAGCTTAATGAGCGCTTTGTGCCCCCGTATGGCAGCGGTGCCTCGCTTTATATCCGTCCGCTTGAAATCGGTATCTCGGCACAGGTTGGGGTAAAGCCTGCCAAGGAATATATGTTCATAATACTCGTTACTCCGGTTGGGCCGTACTTCAAGGAGGGATTTAAGCCCACCAATATATGTGTTATGCGCGAATTTGACCGTGTGGCTCCCAAGGGTACCGGACGATGGAAAGTAGGTGGCAACTATGCCGCCAGTCTTGAGGCGGGTGAGAAAGCCCATTCACTCGGATACAGTGCGGTGCTTTATCTTGATCCTAAAGAAAAGAAATATATCGACGAGTGTGGTCCGGCCAACTTCTTCGCCATAAAGGACGGCAAGTATATTACTCCGGCGTCAGAGTCTATTCTTCCCTCGATTACCAACAAGAGCCTCATGCAGCTCGCACGTGATATGGGCATCGAGGTAGAGGCGCGCCATATACCTATAGAAGAGCTCGCTGAAATTGAAGAAGCGGCCGCATGCGGCACTGCCGCCGTAGCATCGCCTGTAGCTGAAATCGACGACCTCGACACAGGTATAAAGTATGTGGTAAGCAAGGACGGACAGCCCGGGCCTGTCACAACAGCTCTCTACAACCGTCTCCGCGCCATACAGCTCGGCGAAGAGCCCGACGTGCATGGCTGGAATACTATTATTGACTGATTGTGATTGAATGACTACTGATTATCAGGCTATAATCGACAAATATTATCCCGCATCAGGAGACAATCCCCTGATGCGGGAAATATATATGAAGCATGCATGCCAGGTAGCCGATATGGCTGTGGCCCTTAACGAGGCGGCCCGGCTCGGACTCGATGCCGATATGGTACGCGGTGCGGCTATGCTCCACGATATAGGCATTTGCCGTACGAAAGCTCCGGGAATACATTGCTTAGGCGAAGAACCTTATATACGACATGGCATAATCGGTGCAGGGATGTTGCGCGAAGAGGGCGCTCCCGAGGAATGGGCACGTGTGGCCGAAACCCATACCGGCACAGGACTCACTGCGGAAGATATAGTCCAGCAGCAGCTGCCGCTTCCGGAATGCGACTATATGCCCGAGTCAATACTTGAGAAACTCGTATGCTATGCCGACAAATTCTATTCTAAATCGGGCGCCATGGAGAAGCGCACTGTAGCCAAAGCGAGGGCAGCCCTGGCGCGCCACGGTGGTGACTCGCTGATGCGCTTTGATGCCATGCACCGCATGTTCGGCTACGTATAGCCGACAATCTGTACATATATTTATATATAGCATTGTGCGGTATCCTGTGCGAACAGTGTATCGCGCAGTTCTTAGTGTATTATCAAGTCCTGAGAAGGATTAACATTACAAAATGTATATTTTAATTATTATTAACAATCGGGGGGGTAATTGGTTAACAAATGTGTAAATTTGTAGCTGTTTTACAATTATATAAACCAGTTCATTATTTACAACATTTCAATGAATAAAATTTTCGCAGCCATCCTTACAATTTCGCTTCTGGCAGTAAATGCAGAGGCTAAAAAGATAAAGTTTGACTACTCTGTCGTAAATGTACCTGAAGAGGGAGGTGTTAATTTTGAGCGTATTACCGACGATGCCGATTGTGTGTTGTATACTGTCAACAATCGTACGGGCATATTCGGCAAGAAGAAAGCCTCGGGGGTAGACTGGTGGGTAAACCCGCAGATAGCCATATCGCCCGACGGACAGAAGATAGCTTATATCAATCTCAAAAATGGTACTCAGAATATTATGGTGAAGAATGCCAAGAAGGGCGGTGCAAGCGTGCAGCGCACATTCCGTACAGCTGTCGAGGACTTCAGCTGGAGTCCCGACGGTACTACTCTGTGTTTTACTGAAGTACGCAACGGACATCACGGCATATATCTTGTTAATGCCGAGCAGGGATCGGTGGTTAAACAGATTTCAGGAGGTAATGACAATGACTATGGAGGTGTTCTTTCCCGCGATGGAAATACCATTTTCTTCCACCGTGGAGAGGGATTTCAGTCATACAGCATATGGAGCTATGACCGCAAGACCAACCTTTTTTCCAACTATTCTCGTGGCATGACACCGGTGTTGATTCCCGGAAAGGATAATGAGATATATTGCGCACGTTTCACCGACCAGAAGGAGAGCGAGATATGGCGTATCAATTTTGAGACCGGTGTAGAGGAGATAATATTGTCGCAACCCGGACGCAGCTTCACCACTCCGCAGCTTTCACCTGACGGCAAATGGCTACTGGTGACAGGTACAAGTGTATCGGAAAAGGATAAGGCAATAAATACCGACATTTTTGTAGTGCGTACTGACGGTACTAATCTTACCCAGCTTACTTATCATCCCGGCAACGATATGTCGGCAATATGGTCGCCCGACGGAAAGTATATCTATTTCCTTTCCCAGCGCGGCTCGGCCAACCGCATATTCAACGTATGGAAAATGTCATTCGACCTTTGATACAACACCTAACCACCAGTTATTAACCATAATTTATTTTTGCAATGAAAAAATTATTTCTGACTGCTCTGGCAGTAGTATCAGCTCTCGGCCTTTCGGCACAGCGTGCTTCCGATTCGTCTGAATTTTCATTCTGGGATACTGACGAAGTTGAACAGAGCATTGTCATCGGTCCGCGTGTAGGCCTGAATGTCTCTACTTACTCTGTTGATAAGATTGATGACTCCGACCTCGGTTCAAAGGTGGGATTCAGTGCCGGTCTGGCTGTAGAGTTTCCCATCGTACGTTCTTTCTATATCAATACAGGTCTGTTCTACACCGTGAAGGGCGCCAAGGAGGAGGTCACTGAAGATGGCTATACTGCCAAGACCACTATGACCGCCGGTTATCTTGAACTCCCTGTATATGCTTCTTATCGTCTTAACTTCGCGGAAGAGTCGCAGCTTCAGATTAACTTTGGTCCCTATTTCGCTTATGGTGTAAACGGCAAAATGAAATATGAGGATAACGAAGGAAATACTGATATAGATCTTTTTGGCGTTTCTGACGAGGATGACTATAAGGCCGGCTTAAAGCGTTTTGATTTCGGTCTGGGCGTAGGTCTCGGATATACTTTCCATAAGGTATATCTTGGCATGAACTATCAGTTCGGTCTTGTCAACATCGCAGATAAGAAGGAATGGGAGAATGCTTCGATAAAGAACAGCAACTTTAATATATCGCTGGGCTATAACTTCTGATTTCATCCGGAGATAGCTCTGTAAAAAGGTACTTATCAACAACATATCCGCCGTAGCATCGCGATAGATGCTACGGCGGTTTGCTTTTTGTCAGATGGAATTGCATATGATTGCATTTTCATCAATATATGGTATCTCGAAATTGGTGTAGAACCGGTAGAGATTCTTCTCGTCTACTATCAGGTCATCAGGGCCTGTGTCTTTGCGCTCCGATAGTCTTTCTTTGAGTATGTGCAGCGGGGCCGACATATAGACTATGACCGGCTGTATCCCTTTGCTGATGCATAGGGCCCGCATTTGGTCGCGCTTTGCACGGCGGCACATGGTTGAGTCGACAACTACTTTCTTACCGATGTCAATAAGCGATATCATCTGTTGGGCCAGCTCATGTTGAGCCTCCATGAATATTTCTTTCTGTCGTTGGAGTGGGAAATGTGTGAAGTCACTGCCATATTTATTCCATACGATGTCGTCGGATGAAATGCGGCAGAACCCTGCTTGTTCAAGCCTGCGGGCGAAAAACGTCTTTCCCGAACCGCTTACTCCGCACATAATTACTACCTGTGCTTCTTTGGCTTTTTCTATGGCCACACGCATCAGAACTCGATATTCTCGATTACATATTTCTGCGAGCCGAGTCCCATCTGCTCTGCATAGTCGAGTAGATGGGTGCCGCAGCGCGATTCGATACGTTCGATGAGGTGGGATTTTCCCGGGTCCGGCGAGTTGTACACCATGTCGATGCTCGCACGGTCGAGCGCTACAGGGTCGAGCGAGGCGAGTATGCCGATATCCTCCATGTGTATGGTTTCCGGTTCGGCCACGCAGTCGCAGTCGACCGACAGGTTGTTGGCTACGTTAATGTATAGTATCCGGTCTCCTGCCTTGTCGAATACCGACTCGCAGGCTTCAGCCATTGATTCGAGGAAGTCTTCCTGAGAGGGCACATTCTCCCAATCGACAGGCACATCCAGTGAGCGGCCTGCTGTATGTATCCATGCCTTGCCGCGCGACGACGCCATGCCGATAGCCACATTCTTGAGCGCACCGCCGAATCCTGCCATAGGATGTCCCTTGAAGTGCGACAGCACGATTGTGAAGTCGTAATTTTCCCAGTTTTTTCCTACATAGTTGCGATTCAGATGGCGTCCGTTTCTTACAGGAAGCTCGATATCGCCCTCTGCATCCATTATATCTACGTCGGCTATAGCAGTGAAACCATGTTCGGCGGCTGTCTGCATATGTTCGGCGACAGTGTTGCGGCGTCCCTCGTAAGCTGTGTTGCATTCCACTATAGTGCCCTTTGTAAGCTGTACCAGCTGTTTTATCACATCGGTGCTTAGATGGTTGGGGTTGCCGGCTTCTCCGGTCGAGAGTTTTATTGCCACACGACCTTTAGCCTCGCGTCCGAGAGCCTGATATGCCTTGACAAGATTTTCAGCATTGATTCGCGAACAGAAATATACTTTTGAGGGATTTTCTTTCTCCATGACGATTGTAATTTACACTTGAACGCAAATATACTAAATTTCTATGAAATTTTTAAGCTGAGAATTTTTGAAGGGAGTGCCGGATCGAGGGTAGGGAGCATGGCTGCAATCTCGGTTATATCCATATCGGAGTCATCAGTCTCTGCCAGCAATCTTTCTGATGGTATGATTTTAGCTGATTCTTGATTGAAATGTTTGCCTAATGAGAGGTAGAATCCGTGGCGCAACAGTTCGGCAGCTTGTTGAGGTTTGCCTCGGAAGCCGTGGATTATCCATGGCTTCCGAGGCTTAAACCTGTGTTTGAGCGCTATGATTTCAGGGAATGCCCTCACTATGTGCAATACAAGGGGTTTGTGTAGTTCCTCGCTGAGGGCTATGTGGTGTATCAGCAGTTCTGTCTGTCGTTCGATTGGCGCGCCGCGAAGTTTATCGAGACCGGTCTCACCTATTGCCTTTACGCAGTCGAGCCGTGCGTCGGCATCCAGCCGTCGCAGTTCCATGTCAGTTACATTGGCGCAGTTCCATGGATGTATTCCTACCGAGTATATTGCTCCTTGTCGAGGTATGAATCCCGGTTCTGCGTTTATCATAGCGTCGATGGCATCGGGATTGTGTGTATGGAAGTCAAACATGCTTTTTAAGGTACCGGATCATATCCGCTCCCTCCCCATGGATGGCATCTCGACAGCCGTCGTAGTGTGAGCCACATGCCGCGCAGTGGGCCGTGGCGTTGTATGGCCTCAATGGCATATTGGCTGCATGTCGGGGTGAAGCGGCACGACGGAGGGAAATGTGGGGAGATGGCCGCGCGGTAAAATTGTATCGGTAATATCAGCAACCGGACTGTCAATCGCTTTATCATACGGGAGGGTATGGGGTTGCTACTATTACTGCACCTTGTCGCGAGTGCTGTTGTCTGTTTCTGAGTCATAACCGTCCGGAAGTACCGATTTGGCAATGCGTCTAAGGCTCTTTATCATCGCGTGGCTCACTCGGCGGAAGTCGGTATGTCTGTCGGCCACATATGCAAAGGCTATGTCTACGGGCATGTCAATGGCTTCGCCGAGATGCCGACGATTGAGACGATAGGCCTCGCGGATGAGCCTTCTCATGGCAACGCGGTCCACGGCGTGGCGAAGGCGCTTTTTGGGCACGCTTATCATAAACTGTGCTCCACCGCTGCGTGCCTGATTGTGGCGCCATACAACGCGCAGGGGAAAAAACAGCGCGGCCTGCCCTCCTCCTTGACGGGAAAAGAGCAGGTCGATGGCTGTGTCCGAGCAGAGCTTCTCGCGCTTGTACAGTCGAAAAGTGTGCTGTGATATATTTACCATATCGCTGGACGATATAGTTTAATTGTGCTCTTTCAGAAATGCATCGAGAGCGGCGGTCATTGACGGAGCTTTCTGTGTGGGGGCTTCCATGTCCAGACGCAGACCGGCGTTACGTACAGCCTGGGCTGTTGTTGCTCCGAAGCAGCCTATCTGTATGTCGTTCTGATGGAATTCCGGGAAGTTCTTGAGCAGTGAGTCAATACCCATCGGGCTGAAGAACAGGAGCATATCGTAGTCAAATGGCTCGCCGGGCTGAAAGTCGTTGCTTACAGTGCGGTACATCACGGCCTTGGTATAGTTGATGTTGTTGCGGTCGAGGATGTTGGCTGCATCATTGTGTACATCGCTGACTGCATAGAGATAACGCTCTTTATTATGCTTGAGAAGCGATGGCAACAGGTCGTCGAGTTTACCGGTAGTCACGAAGAAAATCTTACGCTTGCGGTATACGATATACTTTTGCAGATAATTGGCAATGGCCTCGGTTGTGCAGAAATACTTCAGTGTGTCGGGTACACTGTAACGCATCTCTTCACATAGACGGAAGAAATGATCAACAGCCGTGCGGGCTGTGAATATGACTGCAGTAAAGTCTGACAGATTTATGCGCGACTGGCGAAATTCCTTCGCCGTAAGTCCCTCAACCTTGATGAATGGACGGAATTCGATTTCCACACCATATTTCTCCGCGATCTCGTAATAAGGGGATTTTTCAGAGGCAGGCTTTGGCTGCGACACCAGTACTTTCTTTACTTTCACTATGTTAGGAGACTTTAACTCAGAAAATTACAACAAATAGAAGATATCCCTCTGTATACTAAAATCAAAGGAATAATTTCCACGCTGCAAAGGTACAAAATAAAATATGTCAATGAGAAGAAATTGTGGTAAAAAATCCTAAAACCTTTGCAGATAAACACAATCCGGGCCAGGATGTATAGGCACACCGATACGGTAATAAGACCTTCAGATGCCGACGGATAGAAAAGAGATATAAGGGTAGGCACGAGCAGGGCGAAGCCCAAAAGGGTCTGGGTGGAGTTGAAGCCCTGAATCCACTGTATGCACAGCAGACGCGATGTGAATGCATAGCCGACTATTCTGTATACGACAATCTGTGCTACATAGTAAAGGCACGTGATGAGTGTGCCTATTGCAGCAGCAGCAGCCAACCCTCCGGAGGTAAATGTGTATCCGTGACTGGTCATCCATGTGACTCCGAGCAGAGATTCGCACACACATACCTGCACAATCAAGGCTATCATTATGCGGGTCTCGTTGACAGTATGCTCGTCAAACAGATTGGTTCGTACGCGTATGCTCCATACATTTTTCACAAGGCGCCTGAAGAATCGTCCGTAATGGCGAGCGTTGAATATTACGAGCAGCATCATCGCTATCACCATGCAAAGTACTCCGGAGTTGTATCCCGGCAGTTCCGGACGGTCTGTGGCGGCAAGTCCGGTAGTGTATCCTACGCTGTCTTGCGTAAGTCCGCTTATCCACAGTTCGGTGGGCGCGTCGTCCGGATGGGAGTACTGCTGGAATTGCATCGTATGGTCAGAATTTTCCTTGTGTATAGTCGTCGGTGATTATATCGGCAGGAGCGAGAGCCATATCTACAGCTTCTTCTGCCGATGAGGCCACACGCCAGAGTCGGGCCGGAGCGCCGGGGCGCATGAAATGCTCTTCATCCACATGCGCCAGGAACTCGAGCAACTTGTCGTAGAATCCCATGACGTTGCATATCACCATGGGGCCTGTATATAATTCGAGCTGGCGCCATGTGATTATTTCGAACATCTCTTCAAATGTGCCGATACCTCCAGGCAGTGCGATTGCTCCGCGCGACATGCGGGCCATGGTATGCTTGCGTTCGTGCATGTCGGCTGTGCGGATTGTTTCAGTAAGGGCCGGATGATTCCATCCGCGGTCGAGCATGAACGATGGCAACACGCCTATTGATGTGCCTCCGGCCTCAATGGCACCTTCGGTTGTAGCCGCCATTAGTCCCATGCGGCCTCCGCCGTTGATTACCGGCACACCGCGCAGAGCGAGCTGTCTTCCCACCTCGCGCGCGCAGTCGTAGTAGGCCTTGGCAAGCCTGTCGGACGATGCGCAATATACCGCTATACCTTTATGTGTTGTCATATTGCAATCTGTCAATTGTCTTTTACTTCCATCAGTCGGCTTAGGTATTTGCCTATTATGTCGAATTCGAGATTTACTCGGGTTCCTTTCTTTATACGGCAGAAATTGGTATGCTCCATGGTGTAGGGTATTATGGCTACCTCAAACGAGTCAATCTGCGAGTTGCATACGGTAAGGCTTACTCCGTTTACTGTCACCGAGCCTTTCTCTACTGTCACATATCCGCGACGGGCCATCTCGGGCGCTACATTGTAGTCGAAACGGAAGTAGGTGCTGCCATCGACTTCGCGCAGTTCGGCGCATATTGCGGTGCAGTCTACATGGCCTTGTACGATATGTCCGTCGAGACGTCCGTTCATCACCATTGAGCGCTCCACATTTACCAGGTCGCCTTCCCGGAGGTCGCCGAGATTGCTTCGTTCGAGTGTCTCCTGTATGGCTGTGACAGTGTATGTGCCGTCGCCGGGTAGAGCTACAACGGTAAGACACACACCATTGTGCGACACCGACTGGTCGATACGCAGTTCGTCGGTAAAGGAACATTCAAGGGTAAGATGTACGTTGCCGCCATCGCGTTTTACCGCCACTACTTTGGCGGCTTCTTCTACTATTCCGGAAAACATATTTTTTATTTTTGTAGTTGGAGAGTGAATTTACAGTATGGATTTATATATGGAGAGGAGGCGTGCGTAATAGGTCTCGGGGTTGAACCGTGATATGGCGTCGCGACGTATCTGTTCATGATTCCAGGGACCATACACTGCTGCGTCTATTGCCGCCGCCAGTGCCTTGGAATCCCCCGGGGTGAAGGTCAGGCCGTTGTTGTCGTCAATCAGTTCGGGTATTCCGCCGATTTCGGCTCCCACTACCGGGGTACCTGCGCATAATGACTCGATTATGCCCAGCGGATTGTTTTCATACCATTCTGACGGGAGCACCGAGCACGCGGCTTCCCCGAGCAGTTTTGCCACACCGTCACTGTCGAGTTGTCCGAGGAAAGTGATTTGCGGCCAGCTGTCGTACTTGGCTTTTAGTTTGCCATAAAGCGGTCCGCTCCCGGCTATGCGGAGTTCATGTTGCAGCATTGTCGCGGCTTCGAGCAGCGTTTCCACACCTTTCTCTTCCGACAGGCGTCCGACATAGCAGTAGTATTTTCCACGTTGTCCGGTGGGGGGAGCCGGTATGGCGGGGATAAAGTTGTTGAGAGTGTATAGTTTTTCTACCGGATATTTTCCCAATTCCATTTCGTGGGCCATGAATGCGCTTGGGCATATAAAAGCGTCAGTATCACGGCTCAGCATACGTCGGCGCCAGCGCAATGACTCAATCCATGCCAAAATGCTTGCCACCCCCGAGGATTTCATGCATCGGGTATGGAGTACACATGTCTTGAAGCGTGACGAGTGGCAGCGGTCGCATACTTTGCCTCCTGAAAGTCTGCTGTAGGAGGGGCATAGCAGTTTGTAGTCGTGGAGAGTCCACACTACCTTTATCCCTAGGGCATGGGCGATTGATGCAAGTGCCGGCGACAGGTATGAATGTATGTTGCTGAGATGAACTATCTCAGGCCGAAAATCATTGAGCAGCGCTGTGAAACAGCTTGCCACATCGTCGGAGCCGAGCATACGGCGTACTGCTCTCAATTTCTGAGTAAGACTGCCTGAAAATGATACTTCTGTAGGGAAATAGTCCTCCCAGTCGGCGGATTCGTTAAGCGGATAGCGCATCGCGAACACCGCGACCTCATGTCCGGCGCTACGGAGCATATGCTCAAGATTGAGCGTATATACGCAGTCGCCTCCCCTGCGGTAATAGAATTTGTTTACCACCAGCACACGTGGCAGCCTTTTGCTCTCGTTCATGGCCGCAAAAATAATGAAAAATACCGAAATGCAAAAACGGTGCAATCCAACAGATTGCACCGTTTTTGTAATACTGTCGGGGTGACAGGATTCGAACCTGCGACCACCTGGTCCCAAACCAGGTGCGCTACCGGACTGCGCTACGCCCCGAAAGGTTTTGCAAAGTTAGCATCTTTTGCCGAGAGTTTAAAAATTTTGGAAGAAATTTTCTCACGAAAATATTTCCGGACGTCATTCCCCGTTTAAATAATCTTGTACCATGGTTAAACACTATGTTTCCGACAAAAGATGCTAAGTTTGCAAATATCATCACATGGCGAAGGCATTGAATCCTCCATCCACGATGGCAACTGTGCCGGTGACGAACCGCGAGGCCTCCGACATGAGATAGTGGATTGTGCCGCATAGCTCTTCAGCTTCTCCCATGCGCCCGAATGGTGTCTGGCGTATAACGTCGCGTCCGCGCTCTGTATAGCTTCCGTCGGGATTGGTAAGTAGCGACCGGTTCTGCTCTGTGATGAAGAATCCCGGCGCTATCGCATTGACGCGTATCCCTTCGCCGAATTTTTTTGCGCATTCGGTGGCAAGATAGGCTGTGAAATTGGAAATACCGGCCTTGGCTGCCGCATATCCGCATACTCGGGTCAGCGGACGGAATGCGGCCATTGACGAGAAGTTGATGATGACTCCTTTGCTCTGCTCTACCATGGGCTTAAGGAATACCTGTGTCGGGATTACCGTGCCGGTAAGGTTGAGGTCGAGCACTCTCCGGAATTGCGAAGGGTCAAGATCGAAAAAAGTCTTGTCGGGGTTTATTACCGCTCCGGGCATATTGCCTCCGGCTGCATTGAGCAGTGTGTCGACACGTCCGTAGTTCTCTATGATATATTGGAGGTTATTTTCAAGGACTTCGCGCTCCATTACATCGGTCTTAAGGAACTCGATGCTTCCTGAGGCTTTTTCTGCGGCTATGGCCTCACGGGTATCAGCCACTATTTCAGCTCCTGTGCTTTCTTTGCGGCCAAGTATTATCACATATGCGCCGTTGAGGGCGAGATATCGGGCGATAGCGCGTCCAAGCACACCTGTGCCTCCTGTGATTACAGTGACGTTGCCCTTTATGTCAAACAGATTTGTCATGATTTTTGATTTTCAGTGTCGATTGTAGCCATGATACCGCTTATCATGCCAAGGGCAAGCATGCGTCCATGGAATGAATATCCTGCATTGTAGCCCATCTTTTCATCGCCAAGCATGAGCGGCGCGTGGTCGACGCGCATGGGTACGTCGGGATTCAGGCGGCTGAATGTGCGTATTACCTCAATCAGGCGCGGGTCGAGATGGGATGATTCCTTGAAGTCGCCGTCGGGCATTACCTGGCATATGCGGAAATGGGCGAAGTGGGTACGACCGGCGTATTTCTCCGCAAGAAGGCATACATCGTTGTGTATTCCGGCCGAGAGCGAGCCTGCACAGAAAGTAAGGCCGTTGTGACGGTCGGGCACAGCATCAAGAAGCCAGCGGATATCCTCATCGCATGTCACTATGCGAGGCAGTCCGAGCACAGGCTTGGGGGGGTCGTCGGGATGCACACACATGTTGATGCCATATTCGTCGCATACGGGCATTATAGCTTCGAGGAAATACTTCATGTTGGCACGCAGATGCTCCTTGTCGATGCCCTCATAGAGTTTCAGCAAATCGCGGAATTTGCCGACGGGGTCGAAGTCGGCCTCCGAAAAGTTGCCGCTTACAAATCCCTGGGTCTTGATTATTATATTTTCGATAAGCTGTTGCTCTTTTTCGGGAGTTAGGCGGCCCATAGCCTCCATGCGATTTATTACATCGGTAGGGTAGTCATTGCGAGCGCCTTCGCGTTGCAGTATATTTATGTCGAAATATGCGAACTCGGCATTGTTAAAATAGAGATTTGAGGTGCCGTCGGGATTAGGGTACTCCAGATCGGTACGCGCCCAGTCGAGTATAGGCATAAAATTGTAGCACACAGTGCGCACACCCTCCTTGCCGAGATTGCGCAAACTCTCCTTATAGATTTCTATCTGTAGGTCGCGGTCAGGCCCTCCGTATTTGATGGTCTCGGTGACGGGCAAAGACTCTACAACGCTCCATCGCAGTCCGCGACTTTCAATAAATTCACGCATTTCACGTATGGCCTCGCGGCTCCATACCTGTCCGAGCGGCACACTGTGTAATGCTGTTACAATACCCTCTACTCCAATCTGTCGTAGCATTTCGAGGGTAATGGGGTCATTAGGACCAAACCAGCGCCATGTTTTTTCCATATCTTCTTCTATTAATCGTTTAACCGATGAGCCATCCTGGCTTTTTCTTACGATGACTTCTGAGTTGCAAATATAGCAATAATGGGATTATTGGGCAAGAATACGCGTCATGACTACTCCCGGCACTATTGCGAGCGACATAGCTGCCTCACGGCTGAGCGACTGGCTACGGTAGTGGATATGAAGTGGACGACCCGACGGACGCAGGCAGTCAAGATAAGCTATAGCTTTTACCGGTTCTTCAAGTATGGCTCCGGAGCCTGGAGTTATGCGCTCTTCTATGGAAATGTCGGTTCCTTTTATATTTACAGCAAGGCTTACGGCCCCGGTATCGGTAATAGTGCGGCCAAATCCTTTGCGTGACACTACTACTCTCATGTCATCGAGTACCTCAAGACTTACCTCTGGCTGTACGTGCATGTCGCTGCTGTCTGTTGTAGAAAATATGTCGCATGCGTATAGGTATGTCATGACCGGCGATGCCGTAGCCGGACGTATGACGGCGGCGAGCACGGCTGCGGCTACAATAAACAGCATCACGCATATTTCAGTCGCGCCGATGGCAATCCACAGTAGGGTGTGCATATATTGTTTGCAGTTTTGTTGTTCTATCCGGTAGCAGGGCAATGATGTCTGGCCTACTTCATTTTCAAAGGTACAAACTTTATGGAACTTATTTATAACGGGGATTGTTAAAAATAAGTCAATATCCTATGCCCACAGTTATGCTGATAAATCTTATTCCCGCCCATTCGTTGGCCAGATGGCTGATGTCGGTTGTCGACTCTGTGCTCGAGGCTCTTGGTATAGAGAAGTCAAGCACTCTTGAAGAGATAATATATACGATTGTCATACTTGGTGTGGCCATATTGCTGGGATGGATGGCGCGGAAGATAACCGTGCTGCTCGTAAACCAGTGGATGAGTCACTACAAGTCGCCTTTTATCGAGGATATGGTCAGGCTCAAGGTTGTGAGCCGTACGAGTCATATCATACCGCCGCTTGTATTTCTTGCGCTGGTGCCGGTCGCCTTCGAGACAGACCCGCATACTCTGGCACGTATCGAAGCTATAGTGATAATATATTTCATGATGGTGCTCGGATGGTCGATATGCTCTCTGCTGGAAATAATATGGATGGCCTACGACCGCCACGACAATACCAAGAATCTTCCGCTGAAGGGTATTCTTAATGTCGGCAAGGGGCTTGTGTGGATAGTGATTGCAATAATCATAGTATCGATAATTCTTGATAAGTCGCCTCTGGCTCTTCTTACCGGACTTGGTGCGTTTGCCGCAGCTCTTATGCTTATATTCCGCGACTCGATACTCGGGTTTGTGGCCGGCATACAGCTGTCGACCAATGATATGCTACATGTCGGTGACTGGATAGCAGTGCCGAAGACCATAGCCAACGGTATAGTGACTGATGTGTCGCTCACAGCCGTTAAGATACGCAACTGGGACAATACCACAGTAACGATGCCGCCTTACACACTGGTACAGGACGGGTTTCAGAACTGGACTCAGATGCAGAAACGAGGACGCCGACAGATTGAACGCTCGGTCTACATTGACGTTACATCAGTAGGCCCTGCCACGCCAGAACTTATCGAGGAATGTCGAAAGATGCCTTATATGGGCGAGTACATCGCCGAGATGCAGAAACTTGCGTCCGAAGGCAAGCCCACTGCGGTAGTCGGCGACGGGGTTCCTGTAAATGGTTCGCTTGATACAAATCTAGGTCTTTTCCGTGCATACATAGGTCTGTATGTGAATCATCATCCATGGGTAGCTCAGGGGGGGCCGATATGCATGGTGCGGTTGCTTGAGCATACGGCCCAGGGGATACCTTTGCAACTGTTCTGTTATCTCAACACAGTCGATTGGGTAAAGTACGAAGGCATATCAAGCGATATTTTCGAACATATCATTGCCGCGGCCCCGGTATTCGGCTTGTCGGCCTACAGCTCGCCTACAGGGCGCGACGTGGTCAATATAGCCAATCCTAATCCTAAGGCGATGCCTTACTACGGCGACAGGCCGCTATCGTCACTCCCGTATAATCCGACGACTAATTTCATGGTGCCGCCCAACACCTCGGGCGACCCGGGCTATACATTCTCGACTGTCACAGTATATCCCTCCGATATTCCGAAGGCTACCGGAGAGACTCCGGTAATGCCCGGTATGGTGGAAGACCACCCCTCAGATACAGCGCCGACTCCGGCCCGAGATTGAATATCAGGTCGAGTATCGACAATCCGTCGGTAAATCCGAAACGGTCGGCCCACAACTGATAATATGGCGGCATATTTTCTGCCGTATTTCCGAGTCTTATGGCATCGGACGGCATATTTTCGCGGTTCTCGATGAGTACATGACTTCGGTAGTCGATACCGAGGGCATCGAGGCAGAAGCGGTGTATGCCCATGTCAAGGTCGACCAGTCGCTTAATCTCGCCGATGAACCATTGACGCAACTCGTCGGCATAATATTCGAAAAACGGCGTGCGGCCATAGGCGGCCTCAAGCGCGCCCCAATGTACATGCCACCAGTCGCCGTGGGTACTTACCATGACGTCGGATATACGTGTCGAGTGCCATTCCTGCGGTTTCTGCAGAGGCACGGTGAGTCGCTGTATTCCGTTGGGTCCTTCAATCGTGCAACGGTGGAGCGACTTCTCGCGCTTATTGTATTTGGCTGATGCGTCGATTATGACATGTCCGTATCGCGCCATTGCAGCATACATGGCCACATTGCCGCAATAGGCCGGTGGCACGATTGCCGTACGCTCCGGGTATATCACCAACGGAGAGTGAGCAGTCTTATTCACTTGTCGGGATTGGCTGTGCGGAATATTCTGTTCCATCGTATTTTTCCATCGAACAGGCCTTTGTCCTTGTCAAATGACACGAGCACTCTCCATGGCTTGCCCACGATATGGTCCTCGGGCACGAAACCCCAGAAGCGGGAGTCGGAAGAGTTGTCGCGGTTGTCGCCCATCATGAAATAATAGTCCATGGCGAATGTATAGGTGTCGGCCGGCTTTCCGTCGATATATACCGTGTTGTCTTTCAGATACGAGTCGGTATGACCTTCATAATTGCGTATGACACGCTCGTATACGGGCCATGTCGAGGCATCCAGATGTATTGAGGCCCCCTTCTTGGGTATCCATATTTCTCCGTAGTCGCTTACAGTCCAGCCGTGGTCGATATTTTCCGGGAAGAGGCGTACGGGATATGACGGCGCTTTGATTATGCGGGCGAGGTCGGGGTTGGCCTTCAGTTTGTCGATCATTTCACGGGTAAGGGGAGAGACATATATAGGTGGTACCTTTCCGTCGGGCGCGATATAGAATCCGTTGAGTTCTACTGCCGACATATCGGCTGCCGACAGTTCCATCGTATAGCGGTCGGCCGCGCTTACACCGAGTTCCTCCCAGTCGCGGTCTGTAAGTCCGCCGTTGCGGAACTGGTACAGATAGTTGTACTGCACATACTCAGGGTCGTCAAGCTGCTCTCCGTTGATATATATGGTGTCATTTACAATCTTGAGGCGTTCGCCTGGAAGACCGATGGCACGTTTCACGTAATTCTGACGGCGGTCGACCGGTATATGGATTACATCGCCGAATACATCCTTGTTGGTATGCACGGCATTGCGTCCGTACTGGGCCACGAGGTCGTAGTATGTCTGGGCCGATTCCATGAATTTGGTTGTGACGGTATCACCCTTGGGGAAGTTGAAAACAACGATATCACCTCTTTCGACTTGTCCGAGACCTCTCAGGCGTCGATACTTCCACGATGGCCATTCGGTGTAGCTCTTTGTGTCGATTATCGGCATGCGGTTCTGCACCAGCGGGAAGTGTATCGGCGTCATCGGCACTCGGGGCCCGTAGGCCATCTTGTTGACCCAAAGGTAGTCGCCTACGAGTAGAGTCTTTTCAAGCGAAGATGAGGGTATGGCGTAGTTCTGTCCTACAAAAGTGAATATAAAGTATACGAGAATGAGGGCGTATACAATGGCGTCGACCCAGCTCATGACTGTGCGTACAGCCGCCGATTTGCTTTTCTTCCACCATGTGAACGGGATAAATCCGGTGATGTATATGTCAAACAGCAGCGGAAGGAATATAAGTACCCACCAGCTGCCGAGCCATGCGACCCAGGCTATGAATATTATGGCTACTATGGCGAATCGAATCCAGCGGGTTGTACGGGTGGCTCTGATACGTTCGCGAAGGTCTTCGCCGAATGAGCGCTTTGCTGCGGTATTGTTGTCGGCCATTTGTGTTTCGGGGGGATGGATGTGGATTGTCTGTGTATTATTTTACTATGTCGAGCAGGGCAGGACGTGCTATCAGAGAGTGCATCATCTCGTCCATTGTGAGCCAGCCGCTGCGGCCTTCGGTCCACTCGGCGGCTATTACGGCGCCAAGAGCGAATCCTTCGCGCGAATGGGCGCAGTGTTCGATGGTTATAGTGTCTACGCGGCTGTCCCAGCGTATGATGTGTGTGCCTGGCACCTCTCCTTCGCGCTTGTGGTCTATAAGCATCTCGCTTTCGGAGGCTCGCGCCGGTTCTTCGGTCCATCCTTTTATGCGTGAGTCGGCGCCGATGATGCCTTCGGCCAGAGTGATGGCTGTGCCGCTGGGATGGTCAAGTTTGTGTATATGATGTATCTCCTCCATTGAGGGTGTATACTGGGGGAATCCCTCCATGATAGATGCGAGATACTTGTTGACAGCGAAGAATATGTTTACACCGAGCGAGAAATTGGATGTCCAGAACAGGGTTCCGTCTCCGTTGTCGCACATCTGCTTTATCTCCGTCATCTGAGCGCCCCAGCCGGTAGTGCCTGATACAACAGGTACTCCCTTGGAGAAAGCTCGCCGATAGTTGGCCACAGCTGTAGCGGGCGTGGTGAATTCGATGGCCACTTCGGCCTTTGCAAATTCCGGTGATTCGAAATCATCCTGATTGTCGGCATCGATGCGGCACACAATCTCATGGCCTCTTTCGATGGCTATTTTTTCAATGGCACGGCCCATTTTGCCGTATCCTATAAGTGCTATCTTCATTTATATGGTGTATTTGTAGTTTGTCCCGCAGAAATGGAGATTGCATGCGGAAGCCGTACAAAAATACTCAAATTCATCAGCATATGCAAATTGTTGATAAATGCTTACTATATTTTGAATACTTTATAACAATATAACAATCTGCCGGGAGATAGATACAACTATTCTGCCAGATGTTCGTGGCGGTGACGGTCGCGGGCTGTCTTTTTGGCGATGTTGCGGGCAAAGGCATCTGTGAGGTCTACGCCGGTCTGATTGGCGATTGCCGCCACTACCCACAGCACATCGGCAAGTTCATCGGCAAGGGCGTCGGGATTCTCTCCCGGTTTGAACGACTGGTCGCCGTAACGGCGCGCCATTATGCGGGCCACTTCGCCTACTTCTTCAGTGAGGACAGCCATATTGGTCAGCGGCGAGAAATAGCGTACGCCGATACCTGTAATCCACTTGTCTACCTGCTCCTGGAGTCCGCGCAGTGTAGTGTCTTCATTGGCATTGCCGGAAGGAGGTGTGTTATTGTTGTTGACAGACATTATTCTTTCAGTTTAGAGTCGATTATGATTGTTACAGGGCCGTCGTTGACAAGCTCTACCTGCATGTCGGCGCCGAATACTCCGCGCAGGGTGGGGCGACCGAGCAGGCGTGCTGTCTCGTCGCAGTAGAGCTCGTATAGGGGTACAGCCGTGTCGTGGCCTGCCGCACGTATGTAGCTCGGTCGGTTGCCTTTGCGAGTGGATGCGGTAAGTGTAAACTGGCTTACGGCAAGTATCTTTCCACCGGCATCGGCAATCGATCGGTTCATTACACCGTCGTCATCGTTGAAGATGCGCAGACCGGCAGTCTTGGATGCGAGCCAGATGGCGTCGTCGCTGGTATCCTCTTTCTCGACTCCTACGAGTACCATGAGGCCTGCTCCGATAGATGAGTGGACCGAGCCGTCGATAGTCACTGATGCGCGCTTTACGCGCTGTATTACAATTCTCATATGCTACAAGGAAGAGGTAATCATGTTTTTTGTTTCTGAAAGCGCCATTACTGCGGCTGCATCTTCGGCAAGCCGGCTGCGTAATGCGTCGAGCGACGGAAATTTGTGTTCCGGGCGCATGTAGCGCAGGAAGTCGACTGCCACAGTTGTTCCGTATATGTCTCCGTCGAAACCAAGTATGTGGGCTTCGATTGAAATCGGAGCCAAAGGTGTGTCAACACTCGGACGGTGGCCGATATTTAGCATCGCGGGGTATGTCGTGCTGTCGGCGAGGGTCACGGCTGCGGCATAGACGCCGTTGGCCGGGATGAGGCATTCTTCGTCGAGCGGCTCGATGTTGGCGGTCGGAAATCCGATTTTGCGCCCGAGTTCCTTTCCGTGGACCACACGACCGATAATCCTGTAGGGTGCGCCTAATATACGGGCGGCCTTTTCGGGCCGTCCTTTTAGCAGCAGTTCGCGTGCTTCCGACGAGCATACTCTGCAATAGCCGTCAACTGTCAGCTCGGAGGCTCCGATAATTCTGACCCCGGTCTCTTCTCCGATAGCCCGGTAGGTGTCGAGTCCCCTCGGTCGGTCATGCCCGAACGAATTGTTGAATCCCATCAGCAACGCTTCCACCGAATAGCTGGTGTGGAGCATCTCCATAAACTCGCGTGCCGACATCATGCGCATCTTCTCGTTGAAGTCGAGCAGAATCACATCCTCTGCTCCGGCCGACATTATGGCTTTGGCCCGTTGTCGCGGCGACATAAGCATGGGCGGTGCGTCGGCAGGGGTAATGTTCCGGCGAGGGTGGGATGTGAAAGTCACAACAGTCGGTATGAGTCCGGCTACGTGTGCTTCCTCAGTCAGTTGTGACAGGAGAGCCCTGTGGCCAAGATGCACACCGTCGAATGTTCCGATTGTGGCCATCCGACGGTGTGTGTGGTCATATGGTGCTGTGATGAGCATTTGGGTGGTAGATTCTGAAAAATGCAGTGCGGGTGTGTCATGACCAAAGTAATGACACACCCGCGCCGTGTTAGTTATGGATGAGGCTTATTCGCCGGCCTGATATTTGGCGCGGGCTATGTATTTGTCAATGTCAAGACGATAAGCATTGCCATAGTTGGGGTATTTGGCTTTGATGGCTTCAAGAACCTTGAGCTCTGCCTTGTAATCTTTCTGCTCGCGGAGCACGGTCGCTTTCTTGAGCATGAAGAGGGGTGTGTAGAGCTGGTTGTCGTCGCTCTGCGAGATTGCTTTGTCGTAAGACTTGAGAGCTTCGGGATATTTCTGGAGGTTGACGTAGCAGTCGCCTTCGAGCGAGTATGCGGCAGCGCCTACGATGGCTTCCTTGGCATCATAGTTTTTCAGCTGGTCAAGAGCCTGCTGGTATTCGCCCTTCTGGAAGAGGAGTGTAGCGGCCATGAGGGTGGCGCGGTTGCCGGCGTCGTAGCCGTATTCGTTGGCAACCTGCTGGTACTGTGCCAGAGCGAGCGAGTCGTTGCCCTGCGCGAGTGTAAAGTCGGCCTGTCCGACAGCTTCGTCGGCGCTCTTTATACCGGGGTTGCGTACTGCAAAGATATATACAAGTACAATTACGGCAATAGCCGAGAGGGCAATCATGCCCCACATGATGTACTTCTGACTCAATGTTACTTTATCTTTCAGCTCCTGATTGTCGCGGTTTACTTCGTCAAGGGCTGTGGGTTGGGGGATGTTTTGGTCTTTTTCAGCCATTTTATTGTAAATTTTTATTGTTTCCTTGATTTGGAGATTAATGTTTCTTATGTTGCGTTTTGTCGCAAATCCCGTTCGTATAATTGGGAAAACATGGACTTTAAGGCCGATTATTAGCCTCTACTCCACATTATCGCGCAAAGATAACTTAAAATCCCTTTTCCCGCAAATACTTCATTCAAAAAACTCCGAGGGTTGAGGAATGTGGTTGTCATTATGCTGGGCGCGGAGTCGGAGTGGCTCGGAACGGAAATTCAATCCATGTGGCACGTTTCCACATGTATTCGAGTGGCCCGTGTGAGTGGCTGCGTGCCCATGCCAGGCATATTGCGTATTGCAGGGCGAATATGGCTATGCCGACAAGCAGGCTTCCGGTGATTCCTACGCGCAGATATAGCCCCCAGTGGTAGAAGAGCGCCGAGCCGATGATGCCTTGTGTCACATAGTTGGTCATGCTCATTCTTCCATACGGTATCAGCCGGGCGAGTATGTTGCTTAGCCTTGTCGTGCAATAGTATGCCTGTAGTATGCCGCTCACGAGTATTACCATGAAGCTGAGATTGGCGAGCGAGGAGAGTAGTATCCCCATCGGTTTCAGGATATCGGGACGCGTGATGTATTCGGGAACCATGGCATTGAGTCCGCGCAAAGGGAAGAAGCATATAAGGGCTATGGCAAGAGCACGTCGCCATAATGGCTGGGATTCGCGGCCAAACCATCCGCGTCGGCCTATGAGCATGCCGGCCATAAAAAGTCCGGCAGTCTGGAATATTCGACCGTGATCCCATGCCCATGCGAGCGAAGCCAGTTGGCCCTCCCACAGGTTGACCTTTACTGTCTCGAGGAATCCTGCACTGCTTTGTGCGGCGAATGTCGCACTCCAGAATGCCGATGTGTTTATCGCTGTTATTGTATACTCCGGGTCGGATATGGCGCGCATTATCTGCCACAGGCACACCGGCTGCAGCATGCATATGGCCGACAGGGTAATAATCCATCGGTCGGACAGACGACAGGTGGCTACGAGCACGAAGCCTACAAGTGCATACATCACCAGCACTTCGGCGGTAAAGAATGCGGCATTGAGCTGACCAATCAGCAGCAGAAGAACCAGTCGCCAGCAGAATCTCAGCCGGAAGTCGGAGCCTCGCATACGCTGGTTGTCGTGCTGGATAAAAAAGCTGAATCCGAACAGCAGGGCGAATATGGCATATGCTTTTCCTCCGAAAGTAAAAAACAGGCCGTCCCATATTGAGCGGTCGGCGAATGTGAGCCATGCGCTCTGGCCCTCGGTGTCTGGAAACGAGTAGAAATTGAAATGCTCGATAGAGTGTAGCAGGATGATTGCAAGCACTGCGAATCCTCGGAGCACATCGGCTACGTCGACTCGTGCGTGACGTTTTGTTACGGTTGTGTTTACGGTATTGATTTCCATGACCTCAAAGTTATCACTTTTTCATATCACAACCAAATCATGGCGGTATGTCAGGAGGTGTATCCATGTCGGAGATAGCCGATTGCGGTGCGGCATGAGCATGCTCGTGGAAAAAGCGTAACTTTGCACTATGAAAACAGTTGTTTTAGGATTATGTCTGACGGGATGACCGAACGGCCCTTAAACCGACAGATACAGCCTGTCATTCCAACATTTTCTGTAACTTTGCAAAGTTTTATAGCATAAGATAAAGAGGCTCAAATGAATCAGGTTAAGAATTTTTGGAAAAACTATAAAGATTATTACGGCTCGATAATACGCCTGGGTATACCGATACTGATAGGGCAGCTTGGCATGATTGTCGTGGCGTTTGCCGACAATATAATGGTAGGACGCTATTCGACCGAGGCCCTTGCATCGGCATCGTTTGTCAACAATGTATTTAATGTGGCTAACTTTGCCTGCATGGGGTTCACATATGGCCTTACTCCGCTTATCGGCGCACTGTTCACCCAGAAACGTTTCGACACTATCGGTGCGATGATACGCACCGGTGTATGGCTCAATATCGCGTTCACTCTGCTTGTGACGGCCGTGATGACTCTTGTATGGCTTAACCTCGACCGCATGGGCCAGCCCGAGGAACTTCTGCCGCTGATACGTCCGTACTATCTGATAGTACTGGCCGGTCTGCTCCCTATATCGTTATTCAATGTGTTCGCCCAATGGCTCTTCGCCATCAACCGTACGCGTCTGCCGATGTGGATTGTCTTGGGCGCAAATGCTGTGAATATCCTTGGCAACTATGTGTTTATCTACGGCAACTGGGGTATGCCCGAACTCGGACTTATGGGAGCGGGAGTAAGCACCCTTACGGCGCGCATAATATGTCCGCTTACCGTAATCGCCATATTCTGTTTCAGAAAAGAGTTCAGCGAATATTTCCGAGGATTCCGCCATGGGAGAATGACACGCCGCATGGCTCTTCAGGTCAACCGTACGTCGTGGCCGGTATCCATGCAGATGACATTCGAATCGGGCTCATTTACATTTGCAGCGGTGATGGCCGGATGGCTGGGTGCGATATCGCTTGCGGCATTTCAGATTATTGTCATAACCGGTACTCTCGGTTTCTGCATCTACTATAGCATGGGTAACGCCGTTTCGGTGCTGGTGGCCAATGCCTCCGGACTGAGCGACAGGCGCGAGATGCGCAGGGTTGCGTTTGCCGGCTACCATATAATACTTACGCTTGCCACCATATCCTCGCTTATATTCATATTTTTCGAGCGCGATATGATACATGCCTTTACCGAGGATATAAGGGTGATAGAGGCTACGGTGGCCTTGATAGTGCCTTTGGTCATGTATCAGCTGGGCGACGCCACTCAGATTAATTTCGCCAACGCTCTGCGCGGCACATCTCATGTGATGCCCATGATATGGATTGCTTTCGTAAGCTATGTTGTCGTAGGCGTTCCTGTAACCTATCTTATGGGATTTCCGCTTGGACTCGGCACTTATGGCATTATCATGAGTTTCTCTGTAAGCCTGTTTCTTGCGGCGGCGCTGTTTCTTTATTTCTTCCTGCGCTCTACCCGCAAGGAATTAGAGCATGTTTAAGAGCTTGTTTAATAATAAATGCTCTTATTCCGGCCCTCCGGTGTACAGGGCCTGGACTTTGCCGAGTGGCAGTTTGCCCTCGACTTTCAGAGGTATGCGCTGGGCATCGGTAGATATCCAGGTGTACATGGTCTCTCCGGTGGGCTTCCCTTTGTGGGTGAAAGAGAATGTAAGGTAATATGCGTCCCATTGGCGTCCCTTGATTTTCACCCTCTGTGTGCCTCGGTAGGTCACTGTTATCTGTTCCACATTCTTTCCGGAGAAAAGGCTGGCATGAATCTGAGAGCCTACGCTCATCGCGGGATAGTCGAACTGTCGCAGGTAATAGAATATTGACAGCATGTCGAATGTCGGGCCCGTAGCGTACAGTGTAGTATCAAAACGCATCACCGGGCCATCGTTTTTCTGTCGCACGCGTGTCGCATGTCCTGTCACCTCGTTGCCTACGCGGGAATATCTGACTACATCGCGATTGTATGTGCCCCCTTCGTGTGTTATCTTACGGTATACCTGAGGGAGGCATCCTGATTTCTGAATCCTCACCTGAAGGGTATCGCGCACACGAAACACCTTGTCGGCCCACGGAAGTGTCGAAGCTGCGAGCTGCGCGCGATAGTCGGAGCCGTCGCTGCGCAGTGACAGGGTGGCCGAGGCGGCATCTTTGTTGATCAGTCCCCATTTGTACAGCACGATGTAGTTGAGGTCTTCGTCGGGAAGGTCGAAAGCGTTTGCCGGCGATGTGACAGCAACAGCCAGTAATAGAGCGAACAACAAGTGTTTAATGCGTGTCATGAGGTCTGAATGTGTTTTGTATGCACCGGCAGAAGCCGGCGCATACATTGATGAGTAAGAATCGAGTTATTTGCCTACCCGCACTTTCACTACATACTTGCGGTGGCGTCCCTCGCCGATATTCGGGGCGTGGGCATCCTCGGGATATAATATCATGAACTGTCCCGGTAGCATCGGCACAAGACATTGCGGTTTGTCGGCGACAAGGAGGCAGTCATTTTCGCTGTCATATTCTTGTACGGTGTCATGACAGGCCGACAGTGGCGACCAACCCATAAGTTCGGGTGTGTCGATTGATACCTGGATATCAATCCAGTCGCGATGGGCTTCCATCAGGGCCTTTTCGGCCGGTTTCAGGTCTACTTCCTGGCAGTTGACCACAATGTCGCCGTCGGCAAGAACTGTTTTCTTTCCGGCTTCAAAGCCGGGCATTCCGATATTGGCCTTTACCCATGCAAGAGCGTCGGCGATAGCCGGCGACAGGGTGTCGTAGCGGAATGTATCGGTAAGATTTCCTATTACCATTGTCAGAGGGTATTATTTGATTAAAACAATTCAGTCATATATAGGGTTGACTCGAGGATAGTGCTATGGTTTAAAATCGGTGTGTTGATATGTTGCCGATGTCGTTTCATAGAAGAGGCAACGCATGGCGTGCGGCCTGTTCGATACGGTTGTTGCGCCAGCACTTGCGGCATACCGCTATGTATCGGTCGTCACCTCCGATTTCGAGTTGTTGGCCTTCTGTCACGAAGTCGCCGTTGGAGTCTATGCGCGCGTTTACTATTGTCTTGCGTCCGCAGGAGCATGTGCTCTTTATCTCGTCGATAGAGTCGGCGATTTCAAACAGGCGTCGCGAGCCTTCGAATAGGTGGGTGCGGAAGTCCGTGCGGAGTCCGTAGCATATCACGTTGCTTCCATAATCGTCGACTACGCGCGCGAGCTGGTCGACCTGATCGGCCGACAGGAACTGTGCTTCATCGATAAGTATCCAGTCGATTACAGCTCCGGCCTGTCCGAACAGGTCGCGAATCATCACATACAAGTCGGTATCGGCATATATCCAGCTGCATTTACGCTCTATGCCGATACGTGATCGTATCACATTGTCTTTCTCGCGGGTGTCGACTACGGGCTTCATGCATACGTAGGTCATCTTTCGCTCTTCGAAGTTGTATGCCTGAGTAAGGAGCAGGGCTGTTTTGGCCGAGCCCATCGTGCCGTATCGGAAATATAGTTTGCCTTTGCGGTCCATGGTTATCTTTGATGCATGTGTGTTTCAGCACAGAGCGCCGCCATACATGCGTTTCAGGGTTAGGATTGTGCCCTCAAAGATAGTGAATCCGCAGCAAAGAGTGGGTATCCGCGTTATGATTTTTCCGCAATATTATCGCGATACATATATGTGATATTCCCCGGGACTGAGTGTTGTCGGGAATTCATCTGTTCTGCCTGTGAAGAAGTTGACCGCAGTGATGTCTTTAGCCGGCGCCTCGCCGGTATACTTCACTTCGGCATCTGACTTCCCGAGGTTGGCGAATACGTATATTGTGGCTCCTCCGTCATCCTTGCGGCTGAAAACATATATGTCGTCGCTCGCGGTAGGATAGCGCTTCATATCGGCTCCGGATGACCCGGCTCTGAGGGCGGGATGTGTATGTTTCAGATGATTGAGTTTCTGGTAGAATTCGAAGTAGTCGTTGCGAGGCGTCCATGTCGGCGGCATATCCTTTTCGAAGAACTCCAGCGCGCGGTTGAGTCCGGTTTCCTGTCCGGTGTATATTAGCGGCATCCCCGGGAGTGTATAAGTAAGCACGGCCATCGCACGTGTGAGATTGCCGAGGCGCTCGAATTCTGTGCCTTCCCACGAGTTGAGGTCGTGGTTGGTAATCATATTCATCATGTATGTGCCTGCCGGGTACTCTATCGACTGCTTTGCCAGCAGTGTGTCGATATCGATGGCGTGTTTCTCCGGGTAGATTACCGAGCTGCTGTCGGGACGCCTGTAGGTGTTCTGTCCTGAGGTTGCCGCTATGGCGTTGAAAAGATCTTTCATCGGCCAGTTGTAGCCCATGTCGAAGGCATTCTTTTGCAGTTCGGGTTTGCTTGCCTCTGCGAGCATGAATATATCGGGCTTCACGGTCTCGAGTTGCTTGCGGGTATCGTCCCAAAAGTCGGTCGGAACCTCTCCGGCTACGTCACATCTGAATCCGTCGATATCGGCCTCGCGCAGCCAGAATGCCATCGCATCGGACATAGCCTTGCGCATCTCACTGTTAGTGTAGTCGAGCTTGTATACGTCGGTCCAGTCGTAAGGCGATACTAATTCTCCGTCTTCATCGTGCACATACCAGTCGGGATGTTCCGCAACCCATCTGTTGTCGCATCCGGTATGGTTGGGCACCCAGTCGATTATCACTTTGAATCCCATTTCATGGGCTTTGCTTACCATTGCCTTGAAATCGTCCATTGTACCGAATTCCGGATTGAAAGCCTTATAGTCGGCCACTGCATAGTAGCTGCCGAGCGTGCCCTTGCGCTCTTTTTCGGATATGGGGTGTACGGGCATGAACCATAATATGTCGGCACCGAGTTCTTTAAGCCGGGGGAGATGCCGGGCAAAAGCCCCGACAGTGCCTTCCGGGGTGTATTGGCGCAGGTTTACCTCGTAGATTACTGCATTTTCCGACCATTCGGGGTGGACTACTGTTGTGGCCGTGCTGTCGGCGATATGAGCCTTTGAGTTCTTACTGCCGCGGGAGGTGCATGCGGCTGCCAGACATGCCGCCGCTCCGGCGACAATGGTAAACAATATAAGTTTTCTCATGACCATATATAGCTTGATGAATGGACTTGGATGGAGGCCGGTGAGATACCGTCATACACATCATCGGCCTTGTTTCGCAAAAATAGATTATTATTGTCTAAATGCCAAATTTTTCGCAACGAATGATGATTGCGCGAATGAAACTATTGTGTACCTTTGTATGAGCCTGTTAGACATGCTCGGATATCACAATAACAATATCAATAACCGATGAGAAACGAAATACTTATTGTAGCAGTACTTGGCATTGCCGCTGCCGGATGCTCTAAATCAGTGCCGGTCGTGCAGTCGCCCGACGGGCGTATTGCGGTCACTCTTGACAGAAACGATTCCTCGCTCAGCTATCGGGTCGATGTCGACGGCCATCCGCTGATTCTTCCATCCGGTTTGGGATTTGTTGCCGACGGCCTTGTCTCTGCCCCTGACGCCCGTATGTCGCTTGCTTTCGCCGAAGCCGACACTGTGTGGCATCAGCCATGGGGCGAGAACAAAGAGATACGAGACCATTACAACGAGATGGCGATGACACTTGCCGACTCTGCGCTTACCATGACCCTTCGCGTGCGTGCGTTTGATGACGGTGTTGCTTTCCGCTATGAGTGGGATGCCTCGGGACGCGACTCAATAACGGTTATGGACGAACTCACCGAGTTTGCATTTGCCGAGGAGGCCACCACATGGTCGATACCTGCCGATTTTGATTCATATGAAAAAAATTACCGAGTACTGCCGGTCGACAGCGTTCCCGACGCCAATACTCCGTTTACCTTTATGACCGACTCCTCGGGGATATTCGGCTCTATACATGAAGCCGCACTATATGACTTCCCCGAGATGACTCTCCGCCGCGACACTGCGTCGGCTCGCACGTTGCGTGCGTCGCTTGCGCCTATGCCCGACGGAGTGAAGGCTGTCACCCCGTCACGGTTTACGACCCCGTGGCGTACGATACAGATTGGCCGCAAGGCTACCGACCTAATCAATTCGTCCATGATACTTAACCTCAACGAGCCGTGCCGGATTGACGACATATCATGGATAAAACCGCAGAAATATATCGGAGTGTGGTGGGGTATGCATCTCGGTACACAGACCTGGACCATGGGACCGCGCCACGGTGCCACAACGGCCAATGCCATACTACACATTGACTTTGCCAAGGCCAACGATATACAGGGTGTACTCTTCGAGGGCTGGAATGAAGGTTGGGAGAACTGGGGCGGTAACCAGCATTTCGACTATATAAAAGCCTATGCCGACTTCGACATCGACTCCATAGCACGCTATGCAGCAGCCAATGGCATAGAACTTTGGGCCCACAATGAGACAGGCGGCAATATTCCGGAATATGAGGCTGTACTCGACAGCGCTTTCGCCTACTATCAGTCGCTCGGGATACACACAGTTAAGACCGGCTATGCCGGCGGATTCAAGGGTGGATATTACCATCACTCCCAGTATGGTGTGCGCCACTATCAGAAAGTGGTGGAGACTGCCGCGCGATATCATCTGATGATAGATGCCCACGAGCCTATAAAGGAGACCGGCATACGCCGCACATGGCCCAATATGATGACCCGTGAGGGTGCCCGCGGCATGGAATGGAACGCTTGGTCGGAGGGGAACAGTGCCGACTACCTGTGCATACTTCCTTTTGTGCGTCTGCTTTCCGGTCCGATGGACTATACTCCCGGAATATTTGACATAAACTACAACCGCGCCAAGGCCGACAAGGGGCGTCTGGAGTGGAACGGCCCCAATGCCGACTGCTGTATAAAGACTACAATTGCGCGTCAGATAGCCAACTGGGTGATTATATACTCGCCGCTGCAGATGGCATCCGACCTTATCGAGAATTACGACGGTCAGCCCGGCTTCAAGTTCTTCCGCGACTTCAATGCCGATTGCGACTGGTCGGAAGCTCTGATGGGCGAAATAGGCCGGTATATAGTGGTGGCGCGCCGTGCCGGCGAAAGCTACTTCATTGGTGCCGGTACCGACAGCGAGGCCCGTACACTTGAGCTTCCCCTCACTTTCCTCCCCGAGGGCAAGACATATACAGCCGACATATATGCCGACGACATCGAGTCGGGCGACCCGTCACGACTGGCTATCTCGTCGCGCACGTTGACATCAGCCGACACGCTGACCATACAGATGGCTCCGACGGGCGGACAGGCCGTGATCCTTGTCCCTGTAAGAAATTAGAACTTAGTCTGAATTATATAGAGCAGCCCTGCCGGGTATACGTATCGTATGCCGCGGCAGGGCTGCTTCATTATAAATCGCTGAAAAGAGTCTTGTTGTTATAGCGCGATTTATGACAATTATTAAGGAAAAATTATGACTCCTCCGTCGCCACAAATCCGTCATCACGACGGACTTGTGGCGGCATGTAGGAGTTGCAGACAATAAAGAAAAATATCTTCACATATGGCTCTCTGTATTATGCTGAACTATTGCATGCTGCCGGAATATCTCAGTCACAATGCTGTTGAGCCGATCTACTTTAGTCCATTGTGTTTCGGGGGAGGGTAGAAGCGATGCTGGATTGTTCATGCCGCATCGGAAAGAGATGCCGGGATAGGTAGAGCCCCGGTATAGCGATGCCTCGTTGAGATTGGTTTCTATGAATTGCGACGGATTATCCGGTGTATCGAACGGCGATACAATGCCCAGCATCACTTTTTTACCATCCGGCATATACCGGAGTATGGAATAGTCGTTATCCGAGTCTACATTGAGGTCGAGGTAAAACATATCCGCGTTGCTTTCCGCAAAAAGACGCGGTGCGATAAAGCTGTAGTCGACCCGGCGGTAGCGCGGTGAGTCGTAGCTGCCACGGCATACATAGTGTGCAATGGTCATGTCGGAGGGGAGTCCGTCTATGGAGTCATTGTTGATGTCAATCAGTAGTGATATGTATCTTTCGATATCGGTTCCGCCTTGTAGCAGACTTTTAATGCCTCCAGCATACATCATCGGCTCCCATGTGCAGTCATCAAACTGCACGAACCGGCATCCTTCGGAATATAGGCCCAAGAGTATTTTTCTGTAAGCGCGTGCTATATCTCGACATAGCTCCTCCGGATTGCTGTAGATTGATTTCCAGATATTGTCATCCAGAATTTTTGCCAGGAAATGCGACGGCGCAGGCATTGTCTGCTTGATTGTATAGCCTTTTGGGGTGATATCCCTCAGCGCCTTGAATTCCACGATTGCCGGATGTATGTCTGTTGCTTCGATTCTTCCCGTAAGGCGTAGCAGAGTGGTCATGGCCGGATATTCCTGATATATGTGTCCCGACCCGATTACAGTCTCTTCCATACCGGTGAGACCTTTGAAGAAGGAATTATCCCATTCTTTACGGTGTATGTGGCCGTCGGTGAGTATCTTCAGTCCGGAGGCTATCTGAGCCTTTACGATTTTGTCGGGCGAAGTGCCCTGAGGTGCTGCAAAACTGCCGATGGTATCAAACATCAAGGCAGCAAAAAAATCACTTAGCATTTGTCAATACTTTTACACGTTGAGATTGAATGTGACGTGAAAAAGAACTGAAGTGAAGCCGTAAACAGAGGATTGTCGGAGATAAAATATGCGACAGCCTCATCGCCGTCCCCGCATTGGAGGGGCGGACAACAGAAAAGGCGGAGTCGCGTTTCAGACTCCCTGACAATGCCTGATGATTATGGCCGGTTGCTGTGTTCACTTCAAAATCTAATCCGCGAGATTGTTGAAATAATATTGGCATGGCAGGTCTCCTGGCTTGTCCCCGTTGCGGTTGGCCTTCTCAACACCATGATTCATAGTGGCAGTGTCAATGGCTTTGTGTGCCGCAACGTTGCATAGGACTTACAGTAGCGGGTCTGCTCCGGATTTTCACCGGCTTCCCTTTTAATCGGCCATAATGATACATCATGATCCGAACCAATGCGGATGCAAAGATACGGAATTTTTCAAAATTGCCGGCGATATGCAGGAAAAGTTTCTTGGATGTTTCTTGGAGGGAGAAAAAGTTGGAGGATTCGAATGTAGATGTTATCTTTGTGTTTTACAACCCTAAGATTTCCGCTGATATGGAACTTGCAAAGAAAGCCTTCAGGATATTCGCCGACGCTACAGAGGCATATCATCAGACAGATAATGTAGACACACCATGCCCCAATCCTTACGGCGAGGGTACATTTGAACACGTGCTGTTTGCGAAAAATTGGGTCGATGTCGTACAATGGCATCTTGAAGATCTTATACGTGACCCGGCTATTGATCCGGCTGAGGCACTGGTGCTGAAGCGCCGTATCGATGCCTCCAATCAGGTGCGTACCGATATGGTCGAGCAGATTGACACATACTTCCGCGACAAATATGCCGGCGTGGCAGCTCTTCCCGATGCCACTATCAACACAGAGACTCCGGCATGGGCCCTCGACCGTCTGTCGATTCTGGCCGTAAAAATCTATCATATGAATGCCGAGACCGAACGCACCGACGCCGACGAGGCCCATGTGGCCCGTTGCCGCGGCAAGCTCGATATACTCCTGGAGCAGGAAAAAGACCTTACGGCGGCCATCGATATGCTGCTTGCAGACATCGAAGCCGGACGCAAATACATGAAGGTGTACCGGCAGATGAAGATGTACAACGACCCGGCCACCAACCCTGTGCTTTATGCCAAAAAATAAAAAGGAACTTCCCCGCAATGTGCTGGTGATGCGCTTCTCCGCTCTCGGAGATGTAGCCATGACCATTCCGGTGGTCTACTCCGTGTGTCGCAGCAATCCTGCTACCCGGTTCATATTTCTGACCAAGAAGTCGCAGGCGTCGCTCTTTATCAATCCGCCTGCCAATCTGGTTGTGCTCGGCATTGATTTCAAAGCCGAATATCCTCATGCCTACGCTCTGTGGCGTCTGTTCGCAAAGCTGAAGAAGGAGTATGGTATAGATGCGGTGGCCGATCTCCACGGGGTGCTTCGCAGCTATATGATATCCATGTCGGGGCTGTTGCGCGGAGTCACTGTGCACATGATAAGGAAGGGGCGTATGCATAAGCGCGCTCTGACACGTCCGCGCAACAAGGTGATGCTCCCGCTCATCTCCTCGCGTGCCCGTTACCGCGAGGTATTCTATCGCTTCGGGTTTTCGATGGAAGAGCCCTTTGTAAGTATCTACGACGGTGCGGCCGATACGGCACTCTTCGCCTCGATTACTCCCCCGAAAACTCCGGATGAGAAATGGGTAGGCATCGCGCCTTTTGCCAAACACAAAGGGAAGATATATCCGCCCGAGCTGATGGAGAAGGTGGTCGAGGAACTGTCGGCCACTCCCGGAGTGAAGATATTCCTATTCGGCGGCGGCGATTATGAACGCGAGATTCTCGGGCGCTGGGCGCAGACATATCCCGGGGTAGTGTCTCTTGCCGACAAAAAGCATGGATTTACGGTTGAGATGGCGTTGCTGAGCTATCTTGACACGATTGTCTCCATGGACTCAGCCAACATGCATCTCGCCTCGCTGGTAGGGGTAAGAGTTGTCAGCATATGGGGAGCCACTCACTCATACTGCGGATTCAAGGGATACCGACAGCATGAGAGCGACATCATACAGTTGCCTATGACGTGTCGTCCCTGCTCAGTGTTTGGCAATAAGCCGTGTATGCGTGGCGACTATCACTGTCTGCGCGGCATATCACCTCAGATAATAATCAAAAAAGTAAAGTCAATCATCGAATAACAACCGGATGGACAACGACTTCGACATACGTGACTCATCGCTCTCGTCCGACCGTACGGAAAATGATATCGAACGTGCGCTGCGCCCCTCGGGGTTCAGCGCTTTCAGTGGTCAGGAGAAAATCGTGGAGAATCTCCGCGTGTTTGTCGCCGCCGCCAAGATGCGTGGCGAATCGCTTGACCATGTGCTCCTGCACGGCCCTCCTGGCCTTGGCAAGACAACACTGTCGCAGATTATCGCCAACGAGCTTGGTGTCGGATTCAAGATAACTTCGGGCCCGGTGCTCGACAAACCGGGCGATCTTGCCGGCCTGCTTACCTCGCTTGAGGAAAACGATGTGCTCTTTATCGACGAGATACACCGTCTGAGCCCCGTGGTCGAGGAGTATCTGTACTCGGCTATGGAGGATTACCGTATAGATATAATGATTGACAAAGGGCCGGGTGCTCGCACGGTGCAGCTTACTCTTGCTCCTTTTACACTTATCGGTGCCACTACCCGCAGTGGTCTGCTCACATCGCCGCTGCGTGCGCGCTTCGGCATAAACTGCCATCTGGAGTACTACGACCACGAAGTACTTGAGCGTATAGTGTTGCGCTCGGCCGGACTTCTCGGAGTCAAGTGTACGGCCGAGGCAGCCCATGAGATAGCGCTGCGCAGCCGCGGCACACCACGTGTGGCCAACCGTCTGTTGCGCCGTGTGCGCGATTTCGCGCAGGTAAAAGGGCGCGGTATCATCGACCCTGAAATAGCCCGTTATGCTCTGGAGGCATTAAATATCGACCGATACGGTCTCGACGAGATTGACAACAAGATACTTACGACTATCATACACAAGTTTCGCGGCGGCCCTGTCGGCCTCACGACTATTGCCACGGCGCTCGGCGAAGATGCCGGCACTGTCGAGGAGGTGTATGAGCCGTTCCTCATCAAAGAGGGTTTTATAAAGCGCACGCCGCGGGGCAGAGAGGTGACGATGCTTGCATACACGCATCTTGGCATCAGTCCGGACACCGATGCAATGTCGCTGTTCTCATAGCCGACGGTATGATTAAAAAGTTATAAAAAGTATATGGCCGGAGTAAAATCACTGGCAAAGGACACCGCTATATATGGTGTCAGTTCTATCGTGGGGCGCTTTCTCAACTGGTGTCTCGTCCCGCTTTACACGCGTCTGTTTCCCGAGGACATGTATGGAGTGGTCACTTATGTCTACTCCATTGTGGCGCTTGCACTGATTATCCTTACCTATGGCATGGAGACCGGGTTCTTCCGTTTTGCCAACCACGAGCGTTACAGCAACCCCGATGAGGTGTACTCTACCTCGCTCACTTCGCTGGGATTTACGTCGACGCTGTTTTTCGCTCTCGTGTTGTTGTTTCTGGAGCCTGTAAGCCGGGCCATGGAGTGTGGCGGACATGAGAGTTATGTATGGATGATGGCTCTCGCCGTGGCTATTGACGCTTATTCGTGCATACCGTTCGCATATTTGCGCTATAAAAAGCGTCCGGTGCGTTTCGCCATGCTCAAACTGGTTAATATAGGGCTCAACATAGTGCTTAATATCTTCTTCCTGCTGATCTGTCCGTGGCTTATGCGTGTAGCTCCCGGTTGGGTCGAGTGGTTTTATGTGGCCGATCTCGGCATAGGCTATATATTCCTAAGCAATCTTATTGCGTCGGCGGTGACGCTGCTGATGCTTCTCCCTGATATAGTGCGTATACCGCTGAAGTTCAACGGACGTCTGCTGCGCGAGATGCTTGCATACTCGTTTCCGCTGCTTGTGCTCGGCATTGCGGGCATCATGAACCAGACTCTCGACAAGATATTGTATCCGGTGCTTGCCACTTCCGATGCGATGGCCGGGCTGGGCATATATGGTGCAAACTACAAGATAGCCATAGTGATGGTGATGTTCATCCAGGCGTTCCGCTTCGCCTACGAGCCGTTTATCTTCTCGCAGAGCCGTGAACGTGGCGACAACAAGCTGCAGGCCTACCGCGACGCCATGAAGTATTTCGTAATTTTTGCCCTGTTTATATTTCTCGGGGTGATGTACTATCTCGACATCCTGCGCTACTTTGTGCGTCCCGACTATTGGGCCGGACTTAAGGTTGTGCCGGTGATAATGGCTGCTGAATTCTTCTTTGGTGTATTCTTCAATCTGTCGCTATGGTACAAACTTACCGACAAGACCGTATGGGGCACATGGTTCTCCCTGCTCGGACTTGCCGTTACCGTGGGGCTTAACGTGCTGCTTGTGCCGCGTTACGGCTATATGGGGTGTGCATGGGCCGCCTTCTGCTGCTACGGTGTGATGATGTTGGCCAGCTATTTTGTAGGCAACGCAAAATATCCGATAGGCTATAATGTGGGGCGCCTTATGTTTTATGTAGGGCTTGCCGCAGTGCTTTATCCGCTCGGATGCTGCATAGAGCTCGGAGCCCATTGGGCCGACTTTATCTACCGCGGCGCTCTTCTCGCTTTGTATGTGTTTGTGGTGATGCGTCGTGAGCATCTTTCCCCTGCGATGATAATACCACGAAGGTCTCACAGATAATATCGTGGATATGAAACAGATAGATTTAAAGGCCTTTTCCGGGGCCATAAAGGACTATTTCGACCTTACCTCTTTTCTGCTTCCGCAGGCTGAGGCTGAGGAGACGATTAGAGAGGGTGTCTCTTTTCGCGGCACCAATCTGCTGGTGCTCATCATGGCTATCTTCATAGCCTCGCTCGGACTCAATGTCAATTCTACGGCGGTGATTATAGGCGCGATGCTTATCTCTCCGCTTATGGGGCCTATTATCGGCCTGGGACTGGCTGTCGGTATCCAGGATTTCGACCTGATGAAGCGCTCGTTCCGCAATCTGTTTATGGCCACAGCGTTTTCGATAGCCACTTCTGCTATTTATTTTCTGATATCTCCGGTCAATGAGGGGCACAGCGAGCTGCTGGCGCGCACATCGCCTACCATCTACGATGTGCTTATCGGATTTTTTGGCGGCGCAGCGGGTATTATAGCTATCGGGAGCAAGACCAAGGGCAATGTGATACCCGGAGTGGCAATCGCTACGGCGCTTATGCCACCGCTATGTACAGTCGGCTATGGTCTGGCCACATGGCAGATGAACTATTTTCTCGGCGCACTCTATCTGTTTTTTATCAACTCGGTGTTTATCGCTTGTGCAACTACACTCGGCGTTAAGGCGATGAAATACAAGGTGACCGATTTCTCCAACCCTGTCCGCGCCAAGCGTGTGCGCCGCACGGTATACACCGTGGCTCTGCTTACGATGGTTCCGGCCGGATTTATGACCTATCGCATGTACCGCGCCAATGCGTTCCAGACTGCCTGCGGGAGATTTGTCGAGCAGGAGTTTGACTTTCCCACCACACAGGTGCTGTCGTACAAGGCCAAGGAAGATAGCCGTGGTGAGCGCACACTTACGGTGACGCTTATGGGGCGTCTGCTCCCGGAGGACTCTCTGACCATGGCTCTTACTCCGCAGCTCGCCCGCTTCGGCATAGCAGGTACTCAGTTGCGTATCATCCAGGGCGACAACAGTGTGCAGGTCAATCCCGGAGAGATTACGTCGACCATGGTGCGCGATATATATCAGGTGACGCAGAACACCATTAACGCCCAGCGTCAGGAGATTGACTCTCTGCGGGCCGTGACCGATGTGATAGCCCGCAACGATACCATCGGCGCCACTATCTCACCGGAAATCAAGGTGCTGTTTCCACAGGTGAGGGATATTGCCGTCACTCGCGGCATTGTCAGCAATGTCGACACGAGGATTCTCGACACCGTCAATGTAGCTCTTGTACAGTATCGTTCGCCAATTTCCCGCGCTCAGGAAGAGAAACTTAAGGAATACCTTCAGGCTCGCCTCGGCTACTCCAATATCGACATAGTGTCCTCGACCGCTTTGTCAAAAAAACACAAATAAGTAAGTCATAATATAATGAAAGTCCTGTATGATACCCAGGTGTTTGCCTGGCAGAGATTCGGGGGCATATCCCGCTATTTCGTAGAGCTGATGCGTCATATGCCCAAAGGAATCAGCCCGGTATTGCCGGCGCCTTTTTTCAGTGAGAACGCCTACCTGCCCGACCTTGGGATGAGACTGCCGGTCAAGCGTCTCGATATAGGCTCGTTCCGTCTGCGCAAGAAGCTATATGAGTGGGCCGACAACTCTATGGCACGCCAGCAACTGAGGGGTGGTGCGTTTGATGTATTCCATCCCACTTACTACAACGATTACTTCATGAACGCTATAGGGAGAAAACCTTTTGTGCTTACTGTCCACGACTTCACGCATGAGCGTTATCCCGATCTGCTTCCCGATTCGCGCAAGGTGATAAAGCGCAAGAAGAGACTTGCCATGGCAGCCTCGCGCATAATCGCTATAAGCGAGAACACCCGGCGCGATATCATGGAGTATTACGGTATCGACGAGAGCAAAATCGACGTGATACACCACGGATACGCATCGCTTTCTTCGCGTGAGGCTGCTGTCGAAGGGATATCAGGCCCATATCTGCTTTTTGTTGGCGACCGCAAGGGGTATAAGAATTTCAGCGGGCTGGCCGAGGCGTTTGCATCGCTTGCCAAGGCCGACCGGGGGGTGCGGCTGGTGTGTGCCGGTTCTCCACTGTCTGACGCCGAGACAAAGCTGCTAAATGTGCTCGGTATACGCGACAGTGTGACTGCCGTGCAGGCTACGAATGCCCAGCTGCTGTGGCTGTACCGCCATGCTGCATGCTTTGTGTATCCTTCGCTTTACGAGGGGTTCGGGCTACCCGTGCTGGAGGCTTTCGGCGCGGGATGTCCGGTGGCTGTGAGCTCTACCAGCTGTTTCCCCGAAGTGGCCCGCGACGGGGCTGTATATTTCGACCCCTCCGACCCCGGGTCAATAGCATCGGCTGTGGCCGGAATACTCGACGACAGCGATGCAACACGCTCGCTTACGCGCAGGGCATCGGCAGTGTTGCGTGGGTATTCATGGGAGCGTACTGCCCGGCAGACTGCCGAAACGTATAGAAAAAGCATGTGACTGCAATCAATTTTGCGACAAAATGTGTAACTGATTACAATATTGAAAACAAATTGCTAAATTTGTGCGGTTGTCGAATGTGACAACTGTAATTTTCAATAAAACCAATTACACATTATGAGCTATTTCTACAATGTTGTGCGTATGTCGGCTGTGGGGGCCTTTATGGTGGCAGCTTTATCGGCGTATGCAGAGTCTGTACAGGTTGGCGAACTGTTCTACGATCTGAATGAGGCGGATGGCACTGCCTCTCTTGCACGTAGTGCCACCTATACCGGTATGACAAACGTCAATATCCCGGGCGAAATAACGGTCGATGGCAATGAGTACACAGTCACCTCTGTGGCGCAGCAGGCTTTTAGGGAGTGTAAGTCGCTTGAGAGTGTAACGATGGGCGAGGGTATCGCAACAATCGGTGCATGGGCTTTCTACAAATGTTCGGCACTCACCGAGGTGCAGTTTCCATCTACGCTTACCTATGTGATGGGTAGCGCGTTCTCGAATTGCACCGCTATACCGGCGCTTGTGCTACCCGACAACCTGAAGAAAGTGGATTCCTATGCTTTCGGCACTTGTAAAGCGCTTGCCGAAGTTACTCTCCCAAAGGAAATGGAGACACTCGGAGGGTATGCCTTCTATTCATGCGGCAAACTCTCCACTATACACTTCAATGCCGCCCTCGACTCGATTGGCGAGAACACTTTCTATGGCTGCGGCATGACTGCAGTAGAGCTTCCCGAATCCCTGAGGGCAATCGGTGCCGGAGCATTCAGCAATTGTACCAAACTTGCAGAGATATCGCTCCCGCAATCCCTTGTAAAAATCGGCGATCAGGCTTTCTTCCGCTGTAGCGCGCTGACAGGTATACAGCTTCCGGATGGAATCAGGACACTTGGCATGGCTGCTTTCTACGAATGTACCTCGCTCGCCGATGTGGCTCTTCCAGAGGGTATCACTACTATCGACTCCAACTGCTTCTATGGCTGCACTTCATTCAGGAGCATGTCGGTTCCGGCAAGTATTACGACTATAAGCAACGGTATGTTTTATGGCTGCACCGGACTTGAAAACGTAAATCTCCACAGCGGTATCACGGCAATCGGCTCGTCGGCATTCTATGGATGTTCGTCGTTGAAGACCGTAGAACTTCCAGCAGGCATCACTGCGATAAGCAACAGCATGTTCAACCGCTGTTCGTCACTGTCGTCAATCAATATACCCGAATCTGTGACGCTTATCGATGAGAATGCATTCCGCCAGTGTACATCCCTCACCGAGCTTTTCATCCCTAAGAATGTGGCTGCGATAGGCGATGTGATGGTGCTCGGCTGCACAGCTCTGCAGAATATCAAGGTTGATGAGTCCAATCCTTACTATACTGATATCGACGGTGTGGTAGTGAGCAAGGACAAGACCCACCTTGTAGCATATCCTGCCGGGCGTACCGATGTCTACGTAATGCCGGAGTCGATAACCGATATCGACGGATATGTATTCAACAGCAATCCCAACATATCGGGAATAGTATTCTCAAAGAATCTCAAGACAATCGGCATATCGGCTTTCTACGGATGTCCGGGCCTTACCGAACTTGATTTTCCCGAGAGCCTGGAGAGCATCGGGGGTATGGCATTTTTCACGGACTCCAATATCAAGTCGGTCAAGCTCCCCAACCGCGATATCACTATCGGCAACAATGCTCTGTCACTTACCGGTATCAGTAATCTGGTGTTTCCCGAGGGTATCACCACCATCGGCATAGAGGGTGAGAGCGGATTCTCGATTATGGGTATGTGTAGCTCGATGCAGTGGATGAGTCTCCCCTCGACGCTCACAAAGATGAGTCCGCTCGGCTCGTCGTGCAACAATATGACGGTGTTCTACAGCTTCGCTGCAGAGCCTCCGGTACTTGTCGGAGCCAATGTGGTGACTCTGGCTTCGAATGTAAAAGTACCCAAAGGCTCGGCCGAGGCATATGCTTCGGCATGGAGCGGACTTTATCCCAATCTTACATATGATGACGTGCTTCCGGGCGTACCTTCGGTAAGTATCAACGGCAATGCCGCCACTGTTGCCTGGGAGGCATATGGCGATGATATCTATACCGGCACTCCGGTAAGATATGAGCTGATTCTTTCGGCCGGGGGCCTGGAGATACATACCGATGTACTCGACGGTGATAATATCGGTGCCGGCAGCATGAGCCATACCTTTGAGGGTCTGAGCGCGGGCAATGCATACTCTTATGAAATCAAAGGATATTCTGCCCTCGGACAACTTACATTGCTCTATACCGGGGATATCAATCTTTCCTCATCGGGTATAGATGACGCTGTGGCTGCTGAGCGTGAGGCAGTATCCCGCGAGTATTATGATATGTCGGGCCGCAGAATTTCAGCTCCCTCGGCATCGTCCATTTGTATTGTAAAAACGGTGTATTCCGATGGCTCTGTGACTACAGAGAAGCATGTGATGAGGTAATGGCACATGTATTCAATAATATCTGTTAACGGCTGTCATCTCGGCTAACCACTGTATTCAGTGGGTTGTTATATATCAGTAGGTTCGGTCGACCGGACTTACTGATATTTTTTTGCAGAAAATACAGACAGTTATGAACGACAGAATTTCTTACGAGGAACGCAAGGAGATCCCCGACAGTGTATTCGGGCTACCCGAGCGGCGTGAATACCCTATGCCCGATGCCGCACATGTGCGCGCGGCCGAGGCATATTTCCGATATTGTCCTGAAGAGCTTAAGCCCAAGTTGGCACGTGCCATACTTGCGCGGGCCAAAGAGTATGGCGTGGATGTAGAGAGCCCGACTGTGCGCGAGTATGCCGCAGAGAGTGCCGGGGCATAGCAGAGAGTTGCCACAAGACGTATGCATATGACAAAGGGTGTATGTCCGGACCTTACCGGACATACACCCTTTATGAGTCGGTTAACCGTCGATGCCTCTTATTTGTATATTACAAACCAGCCGCGGTTGAGGTATTCGTTGTCGAGGTCGGCATTCTCGAAGATAGCCACTGTGCGGGTGGCGTCATCCTCAAGGATGGAGATTGTGCCGTTGTGGTCGTGCACGCCCCAGCCCCATGAAGGAGCGGAGTAGGCAAATGTCAGGTAGCCCTGCGACTGCTGTCCGGCTGTTGTGCCGGCGGCATATGTGATGACGAGGCCGCCGTATCCTCCGCGGAAGTACTCGTTGCCGTCCCACCACCATCCGAGGCGGTGCTGTCCGTCCTCGATATCCTGGCTGATGTAGAACCATGGATATTCGTCTTTATAATAAGGATAGTAGTAGGGGGTGTTGCCGTCGGATGGGTCCTTGACATCGGCCCATATCTCGCTTCTTGTATTGGCCTTGATGTCATTGATTTCATCGGCAGTGAATGCCTCGAACGAGGGTGTCACCGTTACCTTTATTGTGCCTTTGCGGTCGGAGCCGTCGGTGCAGGTGAGAGTCGCGGTATATTCCTCTTTGCCGGCCTTGGCGCTTACGGTGACTTTGCCTGTGGCATCGTTGTAGAACGCCGATACGCGGGGATTGTCGGAAGTGAATGAATAGTCATCATTTCCTTCGATGAGGTCGACCTCGACCTCGTTCTGCTTTCCGAGCATCAGAGTCTGAGTGATGTTTTCATTGGAGAAGCGTACGCTGCTGTAGTCGTATACCGATACAGGTATCTGCACATATGAACCGTCGGCAGTCGACACGAGAATCTGGGTTTTGCCGCGGTGCACGCCTTGCACATATATCTGTCCGTTCTCTTCAGTGACAATCGCTACCGACTCATCGAGCGAGGTAGCCTTGAGTCCGGAGTATGACCCTTCGACGGGGAGTGGCTGCTTTGATTCCGCGCCGCTCTTTACCGCGAATGCTTCGCCGGGAGCGAGGTTGATATCACCGGGCTTTCCGGGATATTCGATTACGGAGGATACACCGTCGATATCGTCATCGTCATCGCATGATGTGAAAATCATTGGAGCTGATACCGCCAGGGCGAGGCTCATCATATAATATTGGAGTTTCATATCTTGTGGGAAGATGTTTTTGGGTTATGGAAATAAATTACCAGTCCTTGCCGTAAGTGTTGCCGTCCCATACTATGCTTTCGCCATAGAATACTTCGGCTGCGTTGCCGAGAGCCTGGAAGCGGTCGTTGTTTGTAGCCGGGAAGGTGTTGCTCTCAAGGCTCATGGCGAATACGAGGTGGCATCCGTAGCCGGCGGCGTAGGTTGACTGTAGCGCGTTCTTCGACCAGAGGTCGGAGCCTCCCTGGGCAAATTCCATCGAGCAGTAGCCGAGCTGGCGATTGCTTATGCCTGCGTAGTTGTTGATGATGGGGTTGGAGGTAGGAGTATCGGGGTAGTTGGCGAATGCGAAGTCGACGTAGTCGCCGGGATTTACCAATTCGCCGGTCTCAAGGTCACGTACGGGATTCATATACGCGGCGCGTGCGAAGGCATAGGTTATGTTCAAGCGCTCGGGCTGTACTTTCTTGATTTCATAGAAAAGTCTTGAAAGGGCGTCGACCGAGGGAGCTACGAAGCCCGGGGGTACAGGGTTGGTCTCGTAGTCGGAGTATTCGTCGTCGAGCATTACACCGTCGAGATCGTAGGCATCGCAGCAGTTCTTGATCTGCTTGGCGAAATCCTTGGCGGTGGCGTCGCTGAGATTGGCCACACCCGATTTGTCGTGGTTGCCGAGTACCGACAGTATAACCTTTATGCCGCGCTCCTTGAGCGGACGCAGATACTTGTCGGCGTTGTCAAGCACGTGCTGCACGTTCTCGTTGTGGAAGATGTACACACGTCCTGTCTCTGAGTCGAAGTTGATGTTGGAGGAGAAGAGGATTACGGCGTCATACAGAGGCTTGCCCGAACGGTCGAGTGTGAAAGCCATTGTGCAGAGGGGATTGGTGCCGTTGACCTCGATACAGTTGAACATCTTTACGCCTTCCACCATGTTGCCGTTGCCGTCATTGACATATTTTGTGGCGTCGGGAAGATTGGTGAGGTCTCTTACGAATATCAGGCGCGTCTCATCGGTCTTGCCGAGCTGTGCGCCGCCGGAGATTGTGACACGGAGAGGGAGAACGTAGGTATCGGTGTATGTAAGCGAGCCGTCGGAGGTGAGGGTATATTCGACCGATGCGGTGGTCGTTCCGGCTGCGATTGTGGCAGAACCGTTGCCTGCGAATGATACTACGCCCTGAGGCACTGCCTTATATTCTGTAGCATTGGCGGAGTTGTAGTCGGCGAGCACAGAGGGGTCGTAGGCGAAGGTCACATTGCAGTCGGCGGCTACAGCCTTGGGAGAGTGTACCCAGAGCTGTGTTGTGGTTGCGTCGCGGAATTCGATAGAGGAGAATTTGCGCTTTCCTTCAGCGTCGGTGACGTATACCACGCTTCCGTCAGGCACATTGAGCTTGTCTGTATCTACCTTGCCGAGATCGGCGTCGTCGGAGCATGCTGCGGCAGTGAGTGCCACGGCAGCGACAAGGCAGGATCTGAATAAGAAATTTTTCTTCATTTGGTATTGTAGGATTGAGTTGGGAGATGAGTGTTTGTATAAATGTCTCTAATGTCCGTTGATTCTTTCCCGATGATATGCCCTGATGCAGTACGCCGGTATTGCAGACGCCTGCACCGGGGATAATTGGAGGGAAAGAGGGATATTATTTTTCAGGGAGCGATACAGAAACCCATGTGGGTGCGGTATTGCATGTGAGGTCGTAGCCGTTGGCGTAATCGTGTATGAGCGATCCGGCGCCTTCGTTAAACTTCCAGTATGCTACTAGACCTTCGGAGTCTACGGGAACGAGGAATGCCTGGTCTTCATCGCTCAGCTCGGCGTCTGTAAGTATGCGGTTCCATACTCGGGCTTCACCAATGCAGCCCGTGAGCCAGCGCTCGTTGTCGTATGATTTTCCGATGTAGAAGTCGTCGGAAGCCCAGTTGACAGAACCGGAGTAGCCTGATGTAAGAGTGGCTTTCTTGTTGCCGTTGATCCAGAGTGTTGCGGCGCCTGTCGATGAGCTGAAGGTAAATGCGCATCGGAGCCACTTGCCTGTCTCAAACTGCCATGAGGGATCGGTGACGTTGCCGTTGGAGGTGGCCAGCTGAAGCTGATTGTCGGGAACGCCGGCATCGCCGATACGCAGGAGGAAACGGCCTTCGATACCCATTACTGTAGATATGAGTTTGCCGAATTCATTGACGTTCATAATCCACTGTACGGTAATGTCGGTAATGCCGTTGAGCTGGGTGGCGTCGGCGCTGTTGTTGAGCGAGCAGTAGTTTCTGGTAATGTCGGCAACGATATTTACAAGTGCGGCACCACGTACGACTATGAAATGTGTGCGCTGGCTTTCAAGTACCTCTACCGACGAGCTTACAACAGTCACGGGCAGTACGTATACAAGGTTTCTGTCGAGAGATGTGAGATTCTTTACAGTTACCACGACATCGTCGCTCTCTACGGCTCCGGCGATGATAGTGGCGGTAGGCTGGGTGAGTTCATAATTCTCTGCGGGGAGCATTATTGCGGTGCCGTATATGGCGTTGTAGCGTTCTACCAGTGAAGGTTCCACACCGTAGGTCACGGTCTCGTCGCGGTCGGTCGGGTTGGCCATTTTCACGGTGAAGGTCTGCACGGAGCTTTCGGCCATTCCGTCGATAAGGACTGTCGATGGCTCCATGGCCGACGTGTCGTAGATTCTGTTGGCAACCGTTTCGGTGTCGTCGGAGCATGCTGTAAACATTGCAGCGGCGATGCAGAGGGTTGCCTGAATATATGCTGAAAATTTCATGATGTAGTAATCGGTTGAAGGAATTTATATGAAATTTTATTTAGCGCAGGGATTTACAGTCTGTATGAGATTGCGTACAGTGGTGTAGTGGCCTGCGGAGATGAAGTAGTCGTTGGCGGTATTGAAAATGCCAACAGCTCCTACATTATTGGCGGCAGTCCAAGCCGAAAGACCGTCGATGGCATATGTGCCGTCAGAGAAGATTCCGGTCTTGGGATCGTCGCTTGTGTTTACAGCATGTATGTAAGCCGGTATGCCGAGTTTGCTGTCGGCTACGGTTCCGCTGGCCTCGGCATAGATGATGTCGAACATACGTGCATTCGTGGCCGAGAGACCCTCGGATAGGAATACTGTACGGAAGTCGTTGAGTATCGGATGTGACGCGATATTCTGGGGCTTGCCGAGGTAGTCGACAGGAACCGAAGGATTGCGTTGGTGCCAGTCGTTGAGAATGCCAAGGAAGAGTTTGGCCTGGCTGTTGTATTCGGCGAGTTCCGCAGGGGTAAGGTGCTGAGTGGCCTTGCCGTCGAATGCTGCCATGATGCCGTCGAAACCTACGGCATTGAAGTATGACAGCTGTTCCATCCATGCTTGAGTCATGAAATCGTTGAAGGTCGGGTCGGTGAGTTCGGCGGGAATCTCGGCGTCCTCTCCGTTCTGGGCGATGAATTCGAGGCGGCGTGCCGCAAGTTCCTCACACTTGAGAGTCCAGTCTTTCTTGATTTCGTTGAAGTCGATACAGTAGGATATCTGCATCCCTTTGTCGTTGCGCACCTGATTCATCTCGCCGACAAGTTTGTCGGTGACTGCTCCGGGATTGGTGAGCACGATTACGTCGATTGAGTCGGGAAGTGCTGTTATGCGATGGCCCTGCGAGCCGAATTCGGCCACATTGTCAAACCATGCATATACTTTCTTGTGATCGCGACCGCGGTATTCGCGCAGGTCGGCCAGGTATTTGGCATAGGCTTCGGGGTCGGCCTGGTCGATAGTCCCGTAGTTGAGGTCGATGCTTTCAGGCTCTGTCCAGTCGTCGCATGCGGTCATGGATACACCGAGTGCGAGTCCCAGGAGGGCTGAATACAGGTATTTGAAGTTTTTGTTCATAAAAATCAGAGTTGTAAATAATGATGAGGAAAAAGCTGCTGAAAAAATTAGATGTTAGGCTTGGCCGCCCACCAGAGCTTTGTAGCCATGTTGTCGGGACCTCCGAGGAGTGTGTTTACAGCATTGCGTACGTTGGTGCTGTTGTTGGTGTATTCTTCCTGGGGGTATGGCATGCGCTGAGGGCCTTTGGCCGAGTCGACCACACCACCTGAGAGGTTGGCGGCAACGGGAATCAGGCTCGGATATCCTGTGCGGCGCAGGTCGGCCCAGGCTTCGTTGCCGAGAGTCCAGTTGGCAATCCACTTCTGGATTATGATGCGCTCCTGCTTCTGTTCTGCGGATGCCGATTCATCCCATTTTACGGTGACTCTGGGGAGAGAGCCCGACCATGGATTGGCCGAAGAGGGGTCGTAGTAGGTGGCGGGTACCGATGTGGCGTCGGCCATGTAATCCTCGGCTCCGCTTACGCCATACTGCTCAAACGATAGCGCGATACCGTTGTTGTAGAAGCTCTCGGCAGTGCCGCCCATGTTCCAGTTGAACACGGCAGCGCCTTCAGCGCGGAGGAATGCTACCTCGCTGGCTGTCATCCAGATTGTGGGGTCGGAGGATGATACACCGATCTGCGACATCTTCAGAGCCCATCCGTCGCGCTCATATGTCTCCCATCCGCGGCGCACACCTACATATTCGAGGGGGTTGCCGGCCGGGTCGGTCATGTATGAGCCGTCGGCGTTGGTCCAGCCCGAAGTGGTGAAGTATTCGGCACGACGGGGGTCGTTGTATCCGTTCATGTAGCAGATGAGGTCGGCCGAGGGGCGCGAGTCATTGCCGTAGTTCACGGTCGACATGTAAGTGGGATTGCCGCCGTTGGAGTAGTGTTTGTAAGTGGCGTTGGCGTCGACTGTCTCGATTACACCGCCGTTGGCCGGATTTACGGCCTCTTCAGCCATCTGCTTGGCTTTTGCGGGGTCGGCATAGGATATACGCAGGGCAAGACGCAGTTTAAGCGAGTTGGCGAAGCGTATCCATTTGGTGACGTCGCCGCGGTATACGTCGTCAATCAGCGGATTGAGCTGGGCGCCGCGGTTCTGGTTGAGCTCCTCGATTGCCTCGCCGAGTTCCTCGAAAAATTTGTAGTACACGTCCTGCTGGGAGTCGTAGGGGGTGAGGATGTTGCCGTCGTAGCCAATCTTGCTGTAGGGAATCGGACCGTAGCAGTCGGTGACACGGCTCATGGCGGCTACTTTCACCACTTTGGCGATGGCTGCGGGCACGGGGTTGCCCGATGTCTCGCAGTATCCTTCAATCATCGAAATGTTGGTGTATAGTGTGGGGATGATTGAGTTCTGGTTTGCCTCCATGAACACTCGGCTCCAGCCATTGGCTGGATTGTAGCGTGAGAATGAGGCGGTGAAGTTTCCGTTGCCGTCGGCGAAGTATCCTCCGAGTGTGCAACCCATGAGGCTCTCGACAAACTGGTACTGGTTTACGTCGTTTGACATCACGGTGTTGCAGATGTTGTACATCGAGGAGGAGAGCGCGTAATCGTCGGCAGTGAGATCGTCGGGCTCAAAGGGATTGCGGTTTATATCCTCGTATGCACCGGTACAGGCGGTTGCGGACAGGGCGAGCACACCTCCTGCGATGATGTTATATAATGAGTTTTGTTTCATTGTTTATTGCAATGTTGGGGGCGTTAGAAATTGAAATTAACGTTGAAGCCGAAGTTACGCAGCGACGGCATCATGAAGTTGTCCATGCCCTGGTAGTAGTTACCGGCTGAAGCTACAGCCTCGGGGTCGAAGGGAGCCTTGTTGTAAATCATCCAAAGGTTGCGTCCGACAAGCGATACGCGGATGTCGCATACGTTGGCAAGCAGACGGCGGGGTATGAGGTAGCTGATGGTAGCCTCCTGCAGGCGCACGTTGGTGGCCGAGTATGTGTAGTACTGAGGCACCATATCGCCGGATGCGATGGTTCCGTACCACTGTTCGGGATTTACATGGTCGCCGCCGTTGATTGACACGTAGCCGAGGTCGCGTGCGGCACCTGAAGCCTCCGACACTCCGTAGAGGTCGAGAATGGCCTGTGTGCGGGAGAATACGATACCTCCGAGACGAGCCGAGAACATGCAGCTTGCCGAGAGGTTCTTCCAGCGGAAGGTGTTGCTCCAGGCGAGGTTGCCCTTGGGGAGTACTGAGCCGAGTTTGATATACTCGGAGTTGTCCTTGATTGTGGTCTTGGATACGGCGCCGGTGTTGTCGACATAGATGTTGCCGTTGGCGTCGCGCATGAGGTCGACAGAAGAGTAGAGATCGCCCATGGTGCCGCCTTCACGCAGGATGAAGTGGGTGGCTCCGAGGCTGTTGCCGGCAGCAGGTTCAATCTGGTCGAGGGAGAATGTCTCGCCGGTGACGGGATTGATTACATTGCGAGCGAGTTCGCGTATTTTGTTCTTGTTGAACGAATATGTGAGTCCTGATGACCAGGTGAAGTTGCCCCATGTGTGCTCGTAGTTGAGGGCGAATTCCATACCCCAGTTGCGCACGTTACCGGCCTGTACATAGAGGTTGGAGTACTTTCCGACAGCGAGGTTGGGGTTGAAGGTCTGGTTGTATGTGTCGGCGAGATACCATGTGGCGTCGAATGTGAGGTCGGTGAGGAACCGGAAGTTCATACCTACTTCCCACGACTTGGTACGCTCGGGCTTGAGGTCGCTCATGGGATACTGTGTGAGCACCGACCATGCGCCGTTGACCCATTCGTATGTGGGGTTGGCGATGAAGCGGGGGAACGCGGTACCTACCGATGCCCATGAGGCGCGTATCTTCCAGAACGAGATGATTTCGGGGTTGAACTCGATGCCGTGGTCGGCAAACATCTGGTTCATAAGCACTGATACACCTACCGAGGGGTAGAAGAATGACGATGACTTGGAGTCGGGGCCGGCCAGCTGCGAGGGCCAGTCGTTACGTCCGGTCAGGGTCAGGTAGTATGTGTTCTTGTAGCCGAGGTCGGCGCTTGCATAGAGCGACTGGGTCTGTTCGCGCCATCCGGTCTGAGTCTTCGAGGGGCGGTCGTTGATATTGGTGATGGCGAAGAAGTTGGGGAGACCCACATTCATGCCCTCGTATGAGCCCTTGCCGTCGGAGATTGCTCCGTGTACGTCGAGCGACTCAAAGCGCATATCGGAGATTGAACCGCCGAAGTTGGCCTGTAGGTTGAAGTCGTCGCCGAGGTCTTTGCTGAATGAGGCGAGGAAGTCGGCATATATCTGTTTGTCCTTGTAGCGGGCTGTGCCGAACCATCCGTTTGAGCTGCCGTCAGACATGATTTCGTTGGTTGTGGCGTAGCGCTTGTCGGTGGTCGAGGTGTTGGAGTTGTCGATGCGAACTCGTCCGCTAAGGGTGAGGTAGGGGAGTACCTTGTACGAAAGGTGTGCTCCCAGCATGTAGCGGTCTTTGAAACTTTCGCGTACGTTGCGGTTGCTTACCCAGTAGGGGTTCTGAGTGGTCATGCCGTAGTCGCCATACTTCCAGTTCTGTACGTTGAGGTGGCGTGCCGGGTCGTATACCTCATACATCTTGACTTCGTCCCAGTCGTTGCCGCGGGGGAAGAGGTATGCGCCTACGATGGGGTTCATGTATGTACCCTGGTTTACCATGTTCCTATCGTTCTGATAGATGTAGCTTGCGTTGAGGTCAAGGGTCATCTTGTCGTCGAGGAATGTGGTGGTATTGCGGATGTTGAAGTTGTAGCGGTTGTAGCGGTCGTTGGGAACGATACCCTGCGAGTTGACAGCGGCTGCCGATGCGTAGGTCTGGCGCTTGTCATTGCCGGTAGAGAATGTCACGGAATTGGTTGTGACAAATCCGGTGTTGAGGAAGTCATCGGCCACGTCGTATCCCGAGTTGTTGTATGGAGTCATTCGCGCACCCCAGCTCCATGATGAGTTGGGATTGTATGCACCATTCTGTCCGGCACCGTAGGTGTTCTGGAAGCGGGGCAGAATCCAGGCCTGGTTCCATTCGGTGTTGGTGCCGACTGTGATTTTTGTCTTACCGGCCTCACCCTTTTTGGTGGTGATGACGATAGCACCGTTGGCCGCCTCCGAGCCATAGAGAGCGGCAGCGGCAGCACCGGTCAGTACCGACAGTGACTCGATATCGTCGGGGTTGAGGTCGGCTATCGGCTCGGTGGCGCCGGCAGAGCCGAAAGCACCTGTATCGCCGGTAGAACGTCCGGAGCGCATGGGCATGCCGTCGACAACGTAGAGGGCGTTGGATGACTGCATGATTGATTTGGTACCACGCATCACAACCTTCGAGATACCGCCAGTACCTGATGATGAGGCATTGATGTTGACACCGGCGACTTTACCTGCGAGAGAGTTGACAAAGTTGGCGTCTTTGTTGGTGGTGAGAAGATCGCCTTTTACCTGCTGCACGTTGTATGAGAGCGACTTCTGGGAACGCTTGATGCCGAGCGCTGTTACAACGACTTCGTCGAGAGTCTGGCTTCCGTCCTGCATGGTAACGGTCAGAGGGCCGTTGCCGTTGACGGTCACTTTGGCCGGGGCGAGACCGATGTAGGAGAATGTCAGAACGTCGCCCTGCCGAGCCTTGACGGTAAAGCGACCGTCAATGTCGGTAGTGGTTACAGCTCCTTTACCCTCGATTCCGACGGTAACACCGATAAGAGGCTCGCCGGTCGAATCCAGAACTTCACCGCTGACGTTCATCAGAGCGTCGCCGGCTTGCGCCGCGGTAGCTGATGTTGAGAGAACTTGATTGCTCTGCGCGTATAGCAACGGTCCGCATGCGATTGCGGCACTCAATGCTACAAACTTAGGATACATGAATCTAAAATTCATACCTTCATGGCATTTTTTAAATTAATAATATAGTAGTTTGCAAGTAATCGAGATTGGGAAAATCGATATAATTAGCACTGATGTTAAGATGTCTATAATAGCTTTTATAAGTATAGTCTTTCAATAATTCCGGTGTAAAAGAGTCTTTCGCAGTATGAAAAAATATCGCGAGGAAAGTTAAGTATTATAGGTGTGATTGAAATCCCACACGCATAATACAGATACTGACAGCGAAATCTCTTACCAAGAGATATTGAAATTTCTGCAAATATATATAAAATATTCGAATAAAACGCCATATGAGGTGAAATAATCAGGGCTGGCGCATGAGATTTAACTCAAATTCAGTCAAAAATTCACCTGATTATGTGAAATAAACTTTCAGATATTGCATATATTGCTGAAAATGGATATATTAGAGGTATGCAAATAGAAATTTTCAGCAAAGTAAAAGACCCGCGTGACTTGGGCAAGGTTAAACATGAGCTCGAGGATGTGCTCCGAATGGCACTCATCGGCGTGTTGTGTGATTGTGAGGACTGTGACGACATATCGGATATGGTTACAGACCGAGAGGAAGAATTCAAGGCCGCCGGATTGCTGAAGCTTAGCAACGGCGTCCCGTGTGGTGACACGATACTTCGTGTTGTAGAGTCTGTCAATCCCGCTCAGCTCCGGGCAAGTCTTGATTGCTGCCGAGGCCACATAATCGAATCCCTGTGCGGCAATCAGGTCATCATTGACGGTAAGAAACTGCGGGGTGAAAATCCCAGGAGTCCCGGATGCCACGGACTGTATATCCTCAATGCGTGGGTATCTGAAACAGAAATCTGCGTTGCCGAAAAGCCGGTGGATGGCAAGACCAACGAACTTACGGTTCTGCCGTCCGTATTGTCCTCTTTATGGCTTACAGGGGCATTGGTTTCAGTCGACGCAATGGGGACCCACCGTAATATCGCAGAACAGATCATGCTCCAGGGCGGCGACTATCTGATGGCGCTTAAAGACAATCAGCCGATACTCAAGAGCTTGACGGAAAGTATCTTTAGTAGGACTACTCCATTATCGGTATACACAACCGAGGAAAAGGGGCACGGAAGAGTTGAGAAGAGAACCTGTTCAATTATGGATACGACACTTTTGGAACAGGAGGGAATGTACGAGAAGTGGCCCGGTCTTAAACGTATCATAAAGATGGAGCGTGAGCGTACTGAGAACGGTGCCCGCTCGCGTGAAACAATCTACTATCTCAGCAGCGTGGAGAAAGATGAGGCTTCTTACTATGCGATGCGTATTCGTGCGCACTGGGGTATCGAGAACAAACTGCACTGGCATCTCGACGTGACGTTTCGGGAAGATATGTGCCGCGTACGCGCCAAGAATGGCGCTGTCAATTTTTCAGCGATGCGCAAGTATGCATTGGAAATGCTTAAAAAGCAGAACGATAAACTCAGCCTTAAACGAAGACGCAAAAAATGTATGTGGAGCACTGAATATCTGTACAAAGTCTTTAAGGATAGTTAAATCTCATGCGCCAGCCCTGTGAAATAATGAAAAATTATAACGCTTATATCCGTCCATTATCATAATAATGGATTCTTGAATTGACTTTTTTAGGCTGTAAATTGGCTATTATGAGTCGTTTATGGAATGTTGTGCATCTCTTGGTAAGAGATGCACAACATCTTATAGGGATACTCCGGTTGTTGCATAAGAACATATATACAGACTGACTAAATAAAAATACCCCTGCCACAGTTTACTGTATTGCGGCAGGGGTAATTATGTGTATATGTCTATGGTCAGTATATTACTTTGTATGCCGCTGTGCCTTGCCGGCGGATTACAATTTGGCCGGGAACCGGTGCGGCAATCTGCCGGCCCTGGAGATTGTAGTAAATTATCGGATATGCGCTGTCGTAGTCTGATGGTATTTCGTCGATGGCCGATGACACATCTTCGCTACCGTATACTGCAAACGCACCCGGCTCAAGAGCGATGCTTCCGTTGGCGATTGCGGGTTAGGTGTTGTGGCTTGCTGCAAGCAATCGGAGAGATGACGCGTCGCCGGCTTCAGAGGGTATGAATATGTCGATTGACTTGTCGACAAGCGGGTTGACGGCAAGCAGTAGCTTCTTGTCGGCGTATGAAAGGAGTATGGAGCGACCTTCTGCCCATCCGTTGAGAAGTATGGTGGCGGATGATTCATTGCCGAACAGCTCGGGGTTGGCATCGCGCAGGGCGAGCAGGTCGCGGTAGGTCTGGCACAGTCCGGCATTATTGGCGTTGTTGAGATTGTTCCATACCACGAGTTTTGGGTTGGTATTGTTGGAGCCGTCGGTATTTTTCGTAGTCTGGTTGGCGCCGAATTCCTGGAACTGCCATATCATGTGTGGGCCGGGAGTCATAAGCATCTGTGCGGCCACAGATCCGAGACGGCGCATACGCATGGCATAATTATTTTTGACTCCGTTGGCGCCGTATTTCATCTGCTTGTATGCCATGCGTTCTTCGTCGTGGCTTTCAGCATAGCTGACGGTGGAGCCGCGCATTCGGCCGCCGTCGGAGGGTGAGAAGAACCGGCTCAGCGAGGAGTTTTCCTCATAGCCCATGGCAAACTGGCACGCAGAGTTGTTGATATTGGCCCAGTTGAGATCGCCGTCGGAGGCAAGTGCGTTTTCTTCCTCGGCTCCGGCAAGGTCCTCGTTGATGAAGTAGGCGGTGGGGTCGACATCTCTGACAGCTGCATGGAGGGTGACCATTCGTGCTATGCGTGAGGTGTTGTATGCGTCGGTGCCCGGGCCTGATGGTGTGCCCCAGGTATTGGTGGCTTCGTTGTATGTGTTGCCGTAGGAGTCGTTGTCGCCAAGGCCTTTTACGAGGTCAAATCTGAATCCGTCGACTTTGTATTCCGTGAGCCAGTAGCGCAGAACGTCCTTGAACTGCCGCTGCACCAGTTCGTTGTTCTGATTCCAATCGTTGAGCACTGAGTAGGCGTGTGGTGATGTACCGTTGTAGAATTTCGACAGAACCATAGGATACATCAGATACCAGGGGTGTAGTCCGGCTGTCTGGTTGAATACCACGTCGAGCACTACGGCCAGCCCGCGGGCATGGCACTCGTCGACGAGGCGCCGGTAGTCGTCGGGCGTCCCGTAGGCTTTGTCGGGTGCGAAGTAGAAGTTGGGGTTGTAGCCCCACGAGTTGTTGCCGTCGAACTCCATTATCGGCATCAGTTCTATGCCGTTGACACCAAGCTCTTTGATATAGTCGAGTCTGTCGATAAGGCCCGATATGGTGCCGTTGCCGTTGGCCTTTCCCTCGGTCCCGGTGAAGTCGCGTATAAGCACTTCGTAGAGCACGAGGCTCTCCTGCGAGGGGCGGGTGAATGATGCCGTCTGCCAGTCGTATTTGCCGGCGTCAGAGTTATATACGGCTACAGGAACAGATGAGGACACTTTCTCGGACGGAAATACGGGCATGTCGGGGTAGACGGCTGAAGAGATGTACTTGTCGTTGTTGCCGTCGAGCACAAGGCGTGCATATGGATCACCCACTGCGGTCTGTCCGTCGACTATATAATAATATGTGTAGTCTTTTCCCGCCTCAAGGCCGTCGACCGAAGTCCAGAAGTATCGAATGCCGTCGATGTCGGTATAGTGCATCTGCTGGTCAGGTACGATGGCGAAATCATTCCAGGAGCCAACGAGCTGCACCATGTTTTTTTCGGGTGCCGGGAAGCAGAATATTGCAGAAGAGCCGTCGGACGAGGGGGTTGCTCCCGGTTGCGGGTCGCCGTCGGGATACTGTCGCATGTCGGGTGCCGGAAATCCGGACGGGAATACCGTCAGTGATATGTCGCCACCGTTGATTGTCTTTCCCTGGGAGTCGGAACCTGCGGCATCGCGGAACACGAATACCATGTTTTTAATCTCTACTCCGGCGGGCACTCCGTAGTATTGCCTGATATCTGGTATGTCGAGGGTCCATGTGCCGGAGCCTTCCGCCTTGAGTTTGTATTTCGCGGAGTTGTCGGGCCAGGTTGGTGCGAAAGTCCAGTCGTCGGGTGTAGCCGATTGCGATGTGATGAGACCGGTGTGGGCGTATACAGCGGTTGATGCCGGTAGCCCGGCCATGCCGCGGTTGCCCCAGTCGGCATGGAATGTGATTACTATATTCTTTGTGTCGGCAGTGATTATTGCCGGACTGGTAGTGACCACCTGCGCTCCGGCGGTCGGCGGCAATATGCCGAGCGATGCGAAAAGCCAGATGGCTCCGCATCGTAGATAACTGTTTTTCATTGCTATAAAATAAACTATCGTAAAATTTAGAATCCTATTGAGACGTGCGAGTCAATGATGACTCCTGAGGGGAGGCGGAGACGGTAGGCGTGAGAATATCAGATGGGTTTTCTGAATGCAGCGCGGCGGCGGTGGAGACGCTTGTCGAAGAATTTCCATTGCTGCTGCACATTCTCGTTTTCGGCCAGTTCGGGATTGGTTTCGGCCCAGCGTACGCGGTTTTTGATATATGTCGGCAGAAGGTCGGTGAAGAGTAGAGAGTTGACACCCTTGCTCTGGTATTCGGGTGATACGCCTACGAGCAGGAGGTCGACAGTGTCGTTGTAGCGGTACATAGCTTTGAGCAGATGGTACCATCCTGTGGGGAAAAGGCGTCCGCGTCCTTTCTGCAGTGCCCGCGACATCGACGGGAGCGATATGCCTACGCCGACGAGTTTGTCGTCCTTGTCGATGATTAGGCTTACATATTCCAGTTTGAGAATGGGGAGGTATATGTCGATATAATATTCAATCTGGCGACGGGTGAGCGGGGAGTAGCCGTAGAGCTTGTCGTAGGCTTCGTTAATCAGTTCGAAGAGCGCCTGTCCGTAGTCGGCTTTGATTTTTTTGCCTGAAGTGTATTTGAGGGTGCGTAGTCCGTACTTGCGGCGCACGATATCGGCAACTCTCTGCAATTGGTCGGGCACTTTGTCGGGCACCGATATACGGTATTCGACCCACTCGACATCTTCGGTGAAGCCCATGCGGCGCATGTGGCGGGGGTAGTATGGATAGTTGTAGATAGTGGCCATTGTACCCATCTCGTCGAATCCGTATGTAAGCATTCCTTCATGGTCGAGGTCGGTGAATCCGAGCGGGCCTACCATAGAGTCCATGCCGTGGGAGCGTCCCCACTCGGCTACGGTGTCAAACAGTCTGTCGGCGACCTCGTCGTCGTCGATGAAGTCGGTAAATCCGAAGCGTACGTCGCGTTTCCCCGAGCGTTCGTTTACCTGGTTGTTTATGATTCCGGTAATTCTCCCTACTGGTTTTCCGTCGCGGTAGGCCATCCATGATTTTGCCTTGCAGAAGTCAAATGCCGGATTCTTGGATGGAGTCAGTGTGTCGACATCGTCGCCTATCAGTGGCGGCACAAAGTATGAGTTTCCTTCGTAGAGATCAATCTGGAATTGTGTATATCGGGTTAGTTCGGCCTTTACGGGCTTTATTTCGCGTATTTCAATCATACTTCGTCGGGGTGAGTTACATACGTGTGATGTTAAGCCATGTCAGCAGGCATATCATCGCTATGAGGAATATAATCAGGAATGTGTACACCTGGTTGCTGTTGCGCCGTTCAAATGCGAGGTGGAGGTCCTGCACGTCACGGTAGCGTTTCGTCGGGTCGGGGTCCTTGCATCGCTGTGCGATTTTGCGCAGCTCGGGCAACTTGGCGGGAACATGGTCGAGCACTTCGTCGAGCACACATCCGTAGCGGTATATATCTTCCGAAGCATCGGCCGGCTCAAGGTGCTGCCGCTGGTCGAAACCTACATCGATTAGTTTGAGATTACCTATGTTTTCGGTGAAGTATATGGTTTCGGGGCGGATGGGGTGGTGCACTATGTGGTTGCTCTGTATGTAGTCGATAGCATCGACCAGTTCGTGCTGCAGCTTTTCGAGGATTTCCGGTGTGATGCGGTTTTCATCGATAAGTTTGCGCAGTGAATCGCCGTATACGTCGTCGGTGATGATGCATCGTCCGAGGGTGGGCACTTCCTCGAGGTCGTTTATCATCACGATATTGGGGTGTGCGAGGTTGTAGCGTACGTCAAACTCCTTTTCGAGCATCTGGCGATACTCTTCCTGCGATGCGTATTCCGGCTTGAGAGTTTTGAGCATAACCCACCGGCCATACTTCTTTGCAGTATATACAAGATAGTATTCCTCCTCCCATTCGGGGAGCAGTGTAATCTCGGTCCATTTTTCCGCAGCCGATGGTTTGGTGTGTTCGGTTGCGTTCTCTTCCGGTTCGGCCGGTATTTGCTGTTTATCGGTGCTCATAGAGAGCAAAGTTACAAATTTCTTCTGTAAATATGCCGATAGTAAAAGGCGGAAGTCATATCGACTTTTTCGTATTATGCATTTTCTTAGGAATTTTGGGATGTTTTCTCTTCGATTCAGCTGTATTTTGATGCGAATTCTATAAAAATTTTATCCGGTGATGTTACATACGGCAGTCGCTTCCGTTAAAGATAGTGAAGGCGCAACATAGCGCGTCTGAAATATTGCGAAAAGTGAGTACCGATATACTGACATCCACATTTGAGAGACTGCGCCTGCGTCTGCGGGGCATCGCAGCAGGCATTGCCGGCGATATTGACGCCGATGATGCGCTTCACGACGCGTTTTGCGGTCTTTGGGCGCGTCACCGCGATGTGGAGTCGTCGGTAGAGGCGATTAAGCTCAGCTATGCGGCTGTGCGTAATTCTGCGATAGACCTCAGGCGCCGTGCCAAATCTCATCCTATGGTATATCTTGACGAGGGCGGCTATGCTGCCGAATCGCCGGAATATGCCGAGCGAGAGCGGAGGATTACGTATCAGGCTGTGCTTGAACTGAGCCGTCGCGTGCTGAGCGAACGGCAGTTTGAGATATTCAATCTTCATGACATTGAGGGTGTGGGATACGAAGAGATTGCCATGCGCCTGTCGATGTCGCAGGAGAGTGTGAGAATGGCGCTCAGCCGTGCGCGCAAGGCTATACGCGAGCTGTATCGCCAAGGAATAATTTAATGCTGAATTACTTACTTATGGATAAAGACTTAGATGAACTGTCGCTGATAATCAGGCTTGGAGAGCGCTATTTCGATTGCTCTTTGTCGGATGCCGAAGAGGAGTTGCTGAGAGATATGCTCGGCAGGACACGCCTGTCACATCCTGCGATTGACGAGCTGCGGGCCTTGACAGGATTCCGCACGAACGTAGGCCTGCGCTCTTCAGAGAGACGCTTAAAGGGGCGTGTAAGGCTTGTGTCGGGCGTGGCGGCCGCCTGTGTCGTAATCTTTTCGCTGGGGCTGTATACAACTGTCACGCGCCGTGCATCGGCGATTTCAGCGCCTGCCGATGTGACGACATGTGTGGCATATGCCGGAGGCAAGCGTATCACCGACCAGGAGGCTATAATAAGGCTGCTGGGAGAGGACATGAGAGAATTTACACGTGATGTGCGGGCCTCCGAGGAGTCGTTCAGCGAAGAACTCAGCGATGTGGCGCGTATAATCGACAATATAGAGAATGAATACCCAGAAATATAACCGTGCTATGAAAGGAATAATACGACTGTTGATATTGTTGACAATATTGGTGTGTGGGAATGCATCCGCGCAGACCGGAATGCATATCAACAATGTGCTTGGCGGGAAGTATGTGAGCGATCCGTCGGTCACTGAAGTGATAATGAGCGGCGAACAGAAGTTTGTGAAAGCGCATGGACTGTCAAATCTGGCTACATTCCGGGGCGACTCGGAGACCTACGCGCCGATATTGCAGCCTCTTGTGCTTGCCGACGGCGCAAAGTCGATAGGGCGAAATGTGAGATATAAGGACGGTAAACTGCAGTATGCCTTCTTTATGCTTCCGGTGACTATTGTCAACGGCAAGAAGACCAACCGGTATCTGTATTATCTCAATAATCCTGACGGCAACAAGCCGTCGGTGATGATGATTTACTTTGACGGGACACTTTCGCGTACAGACGCGGAGGCCGTTATCTCTAAATTGTCATCATTAAATGAAAATTAAGTAACTGTTCCAAATTATTTTATATTACGTATATGTGTTCTTCGAACTGCAAAATCATACTCACATTACTGTCGTTGATATTCACAGTATTTGTTGCCCGGGCTTCCGATATCCGTGAGGAGATGCCTGTCGATACTCTCCTCAATGCCTCGTGCGCAAGCAGCATTGCCATATCTTATGCTCCGGAGTCTACTTCCATACAAGTGAACAATATCAATGGCACCGACGATAATTTTTACTTTAAGTCGGGTAAGGATCATATGCGCCTGACACTTGGCGCCTCGGGGCGTACGAGTGTCAACTGTTCCGATATAACGAATGTAACCATTGTTGAGAGCCGTACTGCACTGTGTGTCGAGTTCACTACATGCGACGGAGAGACTGCAAGTTACGATTTTGCCTTTGTCGATCCCGACAACCGCTCTTTTACATCGTATGTCGGACGACGGGCGAGCGATTTCGGATTTACAATCTCTAAGACGGGAAGAGTTACATGGGAATGTGTGTCGCAGGGACTGGGAATCGGATGGGTAGATGCCGTAAGGGAGAATCCCGAGACGGGCACTTCGATGTGGCGCAGCTATGAGTTTACATGGCTCATGACTCTGGGCGTGCGTATGAGCTGGTCGCGCCATCATTCGCTGGCGTGCGGACTGGGACTGCATTGGCAGAATTTCCATACAAGGAAGCCCTGGTACTTTCATAAGAATCCCGACGGACGCATCTCTCTTGAGCCGTATGACGAGGGTGTGACCAATCATCGTTCCCGCATACAGCTGTTCTCTCTCCAGGTACCATTCATATATTCACTTTCATTCGGTCATAAGGAGCGTGTGTATGCCAAGATTGGTCCGATAGTATGTTTCAATGTCGGAGGAAATATCATGACAGAATATGATTATGAGGGACGGGAATACTCGATAAAGACCGGGCGTATCGGTCAGCGTCCGGTGACGGTCGACGGTATATTCAGCATGGGGTACGGAGGTATAGGTGTGTATGTGCGCTATTCGCCGATGTCGAAGATGCGCACATCTTCCGGACTCAACTTCGGCTCGCTCTCGACCGGTATTGTCGTGGCGTTCTAAGAAACTGTTTGTTTTGTTGAATTAAGATTAATTGGTTTATATGGGATTCATAAAAGACAATCGGTGTACAGGGTAGTTGAGGTCCTGCACACCGATTGATGTTTTGTGTCTGCGGATTATTGGCGCGGAGGCGCGAGGATTTCGAATGTGTCGACGATAATCTCGGTCACGTTGCGCTTGATGGTATTTCGGTCTTCCCAGACTCTTGTGCGCAGTTTCCCCTCGATATACAGGCGGGTGCCTTTGCGTATGTATTTTTCGGCAGTCTCTGCAGCGCCGTCCCACATGACAATCCGGTGCCACTCGGTGCGCTCCGGAATCTGTGCGCCCGATGCGCTGGTATAGGCGCGCTCAGTGGTGGCGAGAGTGAATGTCGCTACCGGCCGGGTCTCGACATAGCGTATTGTAGGGTCGACTCCGACGTTGCCGAGTAGTATTACCTTGTTTACTCCCATATTGCCGTCAGTGTTTTACCGATGCTCGCAGGCCCTTGATTACGGCTCCCGAGAATCCACTTTCTTCCATTGCGTTTAGTCCGCGTATGGTGAGTCCGCCGGGTGTTGTAACTTTATCGATTTCGCTCTCGGGATTGGCTCCGGTCGATTCGAGTAGCTCTACGGCTCCGCGCATGGTCTGGAGAAACCATTCCTTCGCCTTGTCGGGGTAAAGACCCTGCTCTACGGCTCCTTCCGATGCGGCTCGGATGAATCGCATCACGTATGCTATGCCGCAGGAGCATAGAGCCATGGCTGCACCAAGCTGTTGCTCGGGAATGACGGCGGCAGTTCCAAGCCGGTCGAATATGTCGGTTACGGGCGATATGCGGGCCGGGTCGGCATCGTCGGCATGGCAGATGAATGTCATGCTGCGCCCGACGGCCATTGCCGTGTTGGGTATCGCCCGTACTATAGTGCGTCTGGATGAGTAATTGCGCAGGATGTTGTCGAAGTCGGCCAGCGATACTGTGGCTGCGAGGCTTACGAGTGTCTGCTGGCGGAAGTCGATACGCGGGGCAATCTCCTCGACAACGGATTGCACAAGCCAGGGCTTTACAGCAAGTATTATCACGTCGGCTTCCTTGACAGCCGCTGCATTGTCAGTGTCGGTAGTTATTCCCGGGCATGCGTCGGCGATACGGTAGAGTGTTGCCTGACGTGGTGATGTCACGGTTATATCTGAGGCCGGTATGAAACCTGTCGACACGAGTCCGACAGCTATTGCCGAACCCATGTTGCCTCCGCCGATTATTCCTATCTTCATAATGTCAGAGTGCTGTAAGAGCCCTGCGGAATCTCTCGAGGAAATCGTCGGCCTGGGCTATGGTGAGTGTAAGCGGCGGAAGCAGGCGCACGATGTCGGTCGACGCCGCGCCGGTGAATACGTGCTCTACATTGATGAGGTGGCGTCGGAGCTCTTTGACTTCGAAAGGCATCTCAATACCTATCATCAGGCCGAGTCCGCGTACCTCCTTTATTTCCGGCATCTCTTTGAGACGGTCGATGAGATATTGACCTACTTTAGCCGCGTTTTCAACGAGGTGTTCCTCCTCGATGATGTCGAGCACGGCAATGGCTGTGGCGCATGCGAGATGATTGCCTCCGAAGGTTGTGCCGAGCATTCCGTAGGATGGCTTGAACATCGGGGATATCAGTACTGCGCCCATCGGGAATCCGGTGGCGATACCTTTGGCGCATGTAATGATGTCGGGGCGTATGCCGCTGTACTGATGAGCGAAGAATCGTCCGGAACGACCGTAGCCCGACTGTATCTCGTCGAGAATCAGTACGGTACCATAGCGGTTACACTCCTCGCGCAGCACGCGGAGGAAGTCGGCTTCGGGTATGCGTATGCCGCCTACGCCCTGTATACCCTCGATAATGACAGCCGCCACATCGCCTTTGGCCAGCTCGTCGCACATGGCGTCTATGTCGTTGAGCGGCAGGAAGGTCACGTTGTTGTTGGAGTTGAGCGGGGATACAATCTTCGGATTGTCGGTCACCTCGACTGCGGCCGACGTGCGACCGTGGAATGCACGGCGGAATGCCACCACACGCTTGCGTCCTGTATGGAATGAGGCGAGCTTCAGCGCGTTTTCATTTGCCTCCGCTCCTGAGTTGACCAGAAACAGAGAGTAATCGTCGTAGCCGCTGATTTTGCCGAGTTTTTCGGCAAGCTGCTGCTGGAGCGGGTTGATTACCGAATTGGAGTAGAACATCAGCTGCGATGCCTGCTTCTCTATAGCCTTTACGACGACAGGATGGCAGTGTCCTACGGATACTACCGCATGTCCGCCATATAGGTCAAGGTATTCAGTTCCGTCGGCATCATATACGTGGCAGCCGCGGCCTTTGGTTATCTCTATGTCGAAGAGTGGATATACGTCGAAAAGATTCATGACTGAAAGTGTTTTGTTGCCGGACATCAGAATGCAGAGGGCTTCAACTGGAGGCCGATGCGCTCGTGGAGTCCGAAGAGGAGGTTCATGTTGTGTACTGCCTGGCCTGAGGCACCCTTTACAAGGTTGTCGATGACGGATGTAATCAGGAGTTTGTTGTCGACCTTTTCGAGGTGTATTATACACTTGTTGGTGTTGACTACATCTTTCAGGTCAGGAGCCTTGTCGGTAATGAACGTAAAGTTGTGGTCGTCGTAGTACTCTTCGTAGAGTTTCTTTATCTGGTCGAGACTTACCGGGCAGTCGAGGTATAGAATCGCCATTATTCCGCGTGAGAAGCATCCGCGTACGGGTATGAAGTCGATGTCGGCCTTGAAACTCTGCTGGAGCTGCGACAGCGACTGGCGTATCTCGGCCAGATGCTGGTGGCGGAATGGCTTATAGATGGATACATTGTCGTTGCGCCATGAATAATGGCTTGTAGCCGATGGCTTTACGCCTGCGCCTGTAGAGCCTGTGATTGCTGTTACGTGGATTGTCGAGTTAAGCATAAGGTTCTTGGCCAGCGGAAGCAGAGCCAGCTGTATGGCTGTGGCGAAGCATCCGGGGTTGGCTACATGTTTTGCACCCCTTACGATGCGTTTGCGGTTGAGTTCGGGGAGGCCATACACAAAGTCGTGGGTGCCATCCTCGATGCGGTAGTCGGTCGAGAGATCGACTATGCGCAACTCGTCGGGCACGGTGTGGCTATCCATGAATTTGCGTGTATCGCCATGTGGTGTGCAGCAGAACAGCACGTCGATGTTGTCGAGGTCGGTATCGGAGCTGAATTTCATGTCAATCTCTCCGATGAGGCCCTGATGTACACTTGTCACGGGATTTCCGGCGTTGGATGTGCTGTGAATCCATGAAATCTCTACATCCGGATGGTTGACAAGCAGACGCAGAAGTTCACCGGCAGTGTATCCGGCTCCGCCGATTATACCTGCTCGTATCATGCCTCACGCTCCTTTCCGTTGCGCATCTGCACGTTGTGGTATATCTTCATCTGGTTGCCGAGTATTTTGGTGAATCCTTTCACATCGTCGGCAGTCCAGGCCTTGGACAATTCGCCGTATTCGCCGAAGTCGGTCTTCATGAGGTCGAAATCGCTGTCGACACCAACTACCACGAAATGGTAGGGCTTGAGGTCTACGATAACACGTCCGGTCACGTTGCGCTGCGATGACTCCAGAAACCGCTCTATGTCGCGCATCACCGGTTCAAGGTACTGGGCTTCGTGGAGGAACATGCCGTACCATGTGCCGAGCTGGTCCTTCCAGTATTGCTGCCACTTTGTGAGTGTATGCTTCTCAAGCACCTTGTGTGCGCCGAGTATCACCATAGGAGCTCCGGCCTCGAAGCCTACGCGGCCCTTGATGCCGATGATTGTATCGCCCACGTGCATGTCGCGGCCGAGAGCATAGGGTGCCACAAGTTCTTCGATTTTTTGTATGGCGGCCACCTTGTCGGCAAAGTATTCTCCGTTGACGGCTTCAATCTGTCCCTGTTTGAAGTCGATGGTCAGCCGGGCGTCGTCGGTGGCTGTCATCTGGGTGGGATACGCCTCTTCGGGGAGTGTCTGGTCGGAGTGAAGGGTTTCTTTACCACCGATTGATGTGCCCCACAGGCCTTTGTTGATGGAGTATTCGAGCTTGGTGAAGTCGGCTACATATCCGTGCTCCTTGAGGTAGTTGATTTCGTAGTCGCGGGTGAGATTCATGTCGCGTGTGGGAGTGATGATTTCAATCTCCGGTGCGAGAATCTCGAATGTGAGGTCGAAGCGTATCTGGTCGTTTCCGGCGCTTGTAGAGCCGTGGGCAACGCAGTGCGCGCCGATTTTCTTTGCATATTCGATTATGGCTATAGCTTGGAAGATTCGTTCCGAACTTACCGATATTGGGTATGTGCCGTTGCGGAGCACGTTGCCGAAAATCATATATTTGATTGACTTGTCGTAATACTCCTGCGTGATGTCGAGAGTGGCGTGCTCTTTAGCTCCGAGAGCGATGGCGCGCTCCTCGATGGCTTTCAGTTCAGACTGTGAGAAGCCTCCTGTATTGGCGATGGCTGTGTATACTTCGTAGCCGCAGTCTTCAGAGAGATATTTTACTGCGAATGATGTGTCGAGGCCTCCGCTGAAGGCAAGCACGACTTTTTTCTTGGGTTCCATATATTGGTCTGGTTGTTTTTACGGGTGAATATTGAGGATGTTATTCGTCGACACAGTTGTCCTCGGCAAGAGGAGTGCCTGTAATCGGATCGTTGGGATGGTATTTTGTCTCTGCCGGGTCGTAAAGGAGTCCTACGCATAGACATTTGTGGCCGCCGTTGCGCTGTAGTATGTCGAAGTTGACACAACTCTCGCATCCGCGCCAGAAAGCGGCATCGGTGGTGAGCTGGTCGAATGTCACCGGGCGGTAGCCGAGTTCGAAGTTCATCTTCATTACGGCCGCACCTGTTGTAAGGGAAAAAATCTTCGCCTGTGGGAACATCTCGCGCGACAGGCGGAATATTCGTCGTTTGATACGGGTGGCAAGGCCTAACCCGCGGAAGTCGTCGGCCACAATGAGGCCTGAGTTGGCAACAAACTGTTTGTTGCTCCAGCACTCTATATAGCTGAAGCCGGCAAAGCGTCCCTCGTAAAGGGCAATCACCGCTTTGCGTTCAAGCATCTTCTGGCGCACGTATTCCGGCGAGCGTTTGGCGATGCCTGTGCCGCGTACCTTTGCGGCGCGGTTGATGGTGTCGAGAATCTCCTCTACATATCCTACGTGGTCTTCAGAGGCTACGAGTACCCGGATTTTCGAGGGGTCGATTGAACTGTTGACAGGTTCTAACATCTATATTCTTAAATATATTTTAGAAACGGTGTGGAATCAGTATGACTCCAGACGGTTTCTTAGAACATTGGGGTTGACTAAAATCACAAGAACTGGTCGCGTGCTTTTTCAAGTACACTATCGGGGAAAAAACCGAGAAATGAGTCGAATATCTCGGTGCGTGAATACTGCTCGTTGACAATGGCAATTACCGTGTCGGCTCCGGATATTGTGCCGAGCAGATACGGCGAGTCGAGCTGGTCGATGTCATATGCGAGACCGGACGCATATCCTGTACGGGTCTTTATCACGAGTATGTTGCCGGCAAGGGCTATGGATTCTACGGCATGGTGTGTGCCCGACTGCGCTGTTGAGGGTACGGCTTCCCATACCTCATCGACAGGGACTTCGCCGGGTTGCATCACTACATAGCGGTAGCCGCCGAAGTCGGTAGCCACTTTGGTGGTGCGCAATGCTTTAAGGTCGCGCGACAAGGTTGCCTGAGTGACTACGAAACCTCGTGCCGCCAACAGTCGTGACAGTTCTTCCTGGCTGCCTATGACATTGTTGGTAAGGATTTCCAGTATGGCCTGAAGTCGGGTTTTTCGTTTGTTCATAACTTTCCGATGTATCGTGGGGATATGCCGTTGACTTATATGATGCAGCACCGGATACGGCGAGCAAATCCCGAGGCGCTACGTATCGGTGTGAATTGTTGTCTGCAAATTTAGCAACAATATCTAACAAAACAGCAGATTTATGAATTTTTATACAATAAATCTGCGAAAAATTAAATGATATGTCCGCCCGATAGCTCTCATAGTGAGAGAATCGCAGCGGACATAGTTAAAATGCATGAAATTTGGAATCAGCAGCCTCCGTATGCATGTATGTATGGCTGAGTGGAGACATGCTTTGTCGACGATGTCATATCAGAAATGTCCGAGACAGGCGTCAAGCTGATGTGTGATTGCTTCGCGGTCGAGATTCTGTCCGATGAACACGAGTTTGACCATGCGGTCGCCATAGTGCTCGTGCCAGTCGCGCATCATGTCGGGATTCTGCTGCATTATCATCATGAGGTCTTCCTCAGGGGCAGTCGCATACCATTGCCCGGCCTCGGTCAGCTTTTTCTGCACACCTGCCTGCTCAAAGAGGTAGGACATTTCGGGACGTTGCTCGAAGTATAGCACACCCTTTGTGCGGATTATATTTTGAGGCCAGTTTTTGGCGAGGAAGTAGTCGAATTTGTTGAGGTCGAACGGGTCGCGGCGATAATAAACGAAGGTCTGGATGCCATATTCCTCGGCCTCGCCTTCTCCATCGTGATGGTGGTGGTGATGGCAATGGTGGCCGTGTGTATCGCATTCGGAGTGGTCGTGATGGTGGTGGTGCTCTTTGGCGTGCTCTTCGTCGTGGGCCTCATGGTGGCTGTGGTGGTGATGGTGGTCGGCCTGTGCGTCGAGTTCCTCCTCTTCCGTCACAGGGCGCTCAAGCTCGCGTACCCATCCTGCCGAGGTGGCCACTTTCTCGAAGTTGAACAGATGAGTATCGAGTAGGCGCGATATGTCTACGTCGGCGTAATCGGTGTCGATAATCTCGGCCTGCGGCTGTATCACCCTGATGATTTCGCGTATGCGGCGCAACTCTTCGGGAGCGACTTCGGTGGCTTTGTTCAGCAGGATGATGTTGCAGAATTCAATCTGTTGTATCACAAGATTCTCGATGTCTTCGTCGTCAATCTCTTTTGAGGCAAGACTGCGTCCGCAGTCAAACTCGCTCTGCAGGCGCAGGGCGTCGACGACGGTTACAATACAGTCGAGGCGCGGTATACCTTTCTGGGCGTATCCGGCTCCCATGTAGGGAATGGAACATATGGTCTGGGCTATAGGCGCCGGCTCGCATATGCCGCTTGCCTCGATTACGATGTAGTCAAAACGGTCGAGAGCGATAATGTCCTCTATCTGTTTTACGAGATCCATCTTCAGGGTGCAGCATATGCATCCGTTCTGAAGGGCAACCAGAGAGTCGTCACTTTGGTTTACCACTCCTCCTTTTTGTATGAGGGAGGCGTCGATGTTTACTTCGCCGATGTCGTTGACGATTACCGCAAAGCGTATGCCGCGTTCGTTGGTGAGGATATGATTTACCAGAGTGGTTTTACCGCTGCCGAGATATCCTGTAAGCAGCAATACCGGTGTTTCTTTTTTAATATCTGACATTGCGTATTATTAATGTTATTCTACGGTAACCGACTTGGCCAGGTTGCGCGGCATATCTACGTTGCAGCCTTTCATTATGGCTATATGGTAGGCCAGTAGCTGCAGGGGGATGGCGGCTATAATCGGTGAGAGAGCCTCAGGCACTCGCGGTATCTCCAGCACATGGTCGGCCATGGCCGGGATTGTAGTGTCGCCTTTTGTCACGATGGCTATTACCGAGCCGCCACGTGCTTTTACCTGCTGTATGTTGGAAATCACCTTTTCGTGAAGTTCGTCGTCCGGAGCAATCACGACTGTAGGCATCTCCTTGTCAATGAGGGCGATTGGACCGTGTTTCATCTCTGCGGCCGGATATCCTTCGGCATGTATGTAGCTTATCTCTTTCAGTTTGAGAGCGCCTTCCAGGGCATTGGGGTAGTTGTAGCCGCGGCCAAGGTACAGGAAGTTGTGGACATATGTGTATATGGCCGACAGTTTTTCTATCTGAGGATTCAGCTCGAGAGTCTCGGCGATGAGGTCGGGCAAGCGGAGTATAGAGCGTCCTACTTCGGCTATCTGCTCACTGCTGATTGTCCCTTTCAGCTGTCCGATTGCCAGGGCGAGCATGGTGAGTACTGTCACCTGTCCTGTGAATGCTTTTGTAGAGGCCACACCGATTTCCGGCCCTACGTGTATATATGTGCCGGTGTCGGTCTCGCGGGCGATGGAGGAGCCCACTGCGTTGCATATGCCGTAGACGAATGCTCCGGCCTCCTTTGCGAGTCGTATGGCGGCCAGGGTGTCGGCGGTCTCTCCGCTTTGGGATATGGCAATCACCACATCGTCGGGGCGGATTACGGGATTGGCATATCTGAATTCAGAGGCATACTCCACACGGGTCGGTATGCGGGCGAAGTTCTCGATAAGGCGGGCTCCGATTAGTCCGGCATGCCACGATGTGCCGCATGCCACTATAAGTATGCGTCCGGCATTGATGAAGCGGTCGGGGTGGTCGTTAACTCCCGAGAGTTTTATGGCGGTGCCGTTGGCGACGACACGTCCGCGAATGCAGTCGAATATGGTATCAGTCTGCTCGAAAATCTCTTTCAGCATGAAGTGGGGATAACCTCCTTTCTCAAGCTGAGATACCGACATGCGCAGTGTCTGGATGTCGATTTTCGACTCTTCATTGTCGGTGGTGATTACCTTTAACGGCCGGTTGCGGGTTATTATGGCGATTTCGTTGTCACGCAGATATACGACTTTGTTGGTGTATTCGATAATCGGCGAGGCGTCGGATGCGATGAATGTTTCGCCCTCACCTATGCCGATAACGAGTGGTGAGCTCTTTCGGGCGGTGATTATCGTGTCGGGATTGTCAGAGTCGATGACTGCTATCGCATATGCCCCGACAATCTGATGCAGGGCCTCGCGTACGGCATCGAGCAGAGTGCAGTTGTTTTCGTTCTGAATATATTCAATAAGTTTGACTATGACTTCCGTGTCGGTCTGGCTATTGAATTCGCATCCGTGCTGCTGAAGGGCCTGCTTGAGTATACTGTAGTTTTCTATTGTTCCGTTGTGTACAATAGCTATGCGGCCATTGGTGCTTGAGTGGGGATGGGCGTTTATGTCGCTTGGCTCGCCGTGCGTGGCCCATCGGGTATGGGCGATTCCGATTGTTCCTGAGATGTCCTTCGCCCGGCAGAACGATTCGAGTTCGGCGACCTTTCCGGTGTGTTTATATATGTTCAATCGGTAGTCAGGGTTGATTATCGCTACGCCGGCGCTGTCGTAGCCTCTGTATTCGAGTCGGTGTAAGCCTTTTATAAGGATGCTGTAAGCCTCTTGATGTCCGATGTATCCTACTATTCCACACATAAATAATTAGTTAATTAATCAGTAATAGATATTTTTCAATATGCAAATTTAACTAAAAAATGTGAAAACGGGTAATGCTTGTCCAAGATTAAGAGCTTGTTTAAAAATAAATGTGAATTTAGAGCTGTATTTGTTGTGACACGCTGTAACGGCAAAACAGGCGATGCGCCTTGGGTGGAACGCATCGCCTTATGCAGTATTACGGTTACATTTAATAACTGAGAGTGTCAGAGTTCAGAGTATGGACGTTGTGGGCAGGATGTCGGGTGCGGTATCCGAAGGGATTGCCTTTATCATGGTGCCGTCGGTGGTGTAGAATACATCCATGTCGGCACTTCCCGTCTTCTCTACTTCAAAAACATAGAATTCAGATGCTTTCTGTTTGTAATGGGTAATGTCGTCGATAGTCCAGATGCCATATTCGCCTTTTGGGAATGCGGCCGTGACGGCATTGTCAGGAACCAGGAAGATATCCTTGCCATAATCCATTTCGGTCATGGCCCATGCGGTAGTCTTGTCGAACCATACATCGTAACCGACTCCATTTTTATTGAATTCGGCTACGCGGTATTCGCTGTTTCTTTCCCATTTCACATTCTGTGCGTCGGGAAACTGCTCTTTGAGAGCGTCGTTGAAAGCGGCATCGACACGCGACGGGGTGTAGGGATCGTTGTGTTCGTTGCTGTCGCATGATGGCATTGCAACGGCTATGGCAGCCATTGTAAATAGAAATGCCGGTATCGAATATGAAAGTTTCATAATTCCTGGTTGTTTGGGAATGGCCAATTGTCAAGTATCATAATATTAACAATCATTGGGTCAAAAGAGTTTCTTACTCCCGGAGAAATTGCCTAACTTCACGGCATGGAAAAAGGATACACAACGAAACGTTTCGCGATATTTGCCTCGGGCGACGGGAGCAATGCGGAGAATATCGTAAGATATTTCCGCGACAACTGTTGTGACGCCGAGGTGTGTCTTATAGTGTGCAATAATCGGACTGCAGGCGTAATAGGCCGGGCCGCCAGGCTTGGCATCGATGTGAGGGTGATGTCGCGGGATGATATCAATGACTCATCGCGTCTGCTTCCGCTTATGGAGGAGCACGGGATTGATGTGGTTGTGCTTGCCGGGTTTCTGCTCATGGTTCCGGAATTTCTCATAAATCGCTATCGCGGAAGAATCATCAATATACACCCGTCGCTTCTGCCAAGATTCGGCGGACGTGGCATGTATGGAAGGTATGTACACGAGGCTGTGATTGCTTCCGGGGAGTCGCGCACGGGCATAACCATACATCATGTCAGCGAGAAGTATGACGAGGGGCGTATCATATTTCAGGCCTCTACCGAGGTGGCGCCTGACGATACGGCCGAAGATGTCGCGGCTAAGGTAAGGATTCTTGAGACGCTGTATTTTCCGCGTGTGCTTGCCGAGACATTTCTTTAGAAACTGTTTAAAACTCATATTACTTTGCTTTTGAGAGTCTTGTCGGCGTCTTTTTGTTTGTTCTTCGGTCATGTAGCTACGGCTACACTCCCTCATCACAAGCAAAAATCCATCAGACAATCCGTCTCAAAATCTGTATCATATGAATTTAAACAGTTTCTTAGGCAATAATCTGTTATTAAACACTCTATTAAGGATTTATCTATGTCCGATAGTATCAAGGAAATCGTCGGGACTATAGCTCCCGAAACTCTTCATCCGCATCTTGCGTCCGTGTTGCTGCTCAGTGGTATAGCGATTGTGGCAATGATTGCTTATTTTGTGACCAAGGGAGTGCTGATGATGTTTGAGAAGGTGATTTTGCGCAGTCCTACCGACTGGGATGATGATATGCTCAATCCACGCCTGATGAGAGCCGTATCGCAGCTTGCTCCGGCCCTTGTGGTGTCGTGGCTGTTGCCTCAGACATTTGCCGACTCGCCCGCGTCGGTCAAATGGATTGATGTGGTCACTTCGCTGTATATTCTATGGGCGATAGTGAGGATTGTCGTGATTATAATAGACAATCTTTATAAGGCCCTTCTCAGGAGAGACAATCTGAAGGCATACGCCATAACCGGTATATTTCAGATGTTCAAGTTGATAATGATTGGTATCGGTGTAATAATAGCTGTGAGCATACTTATCGGAAAGACTCCTATTGCGATACTTACTGCTCTGGGCGCTTCGGCGGCGGTGCTGTCGCTGGTGTTTAAAGACACAATACTCGGACTTGTGGCAGGCATTCAACTTACTGCCAACAAGATGTTGCAGCGTGGCGACTGGATTGCAATGCCCAACCGTGATCTCAACGGCGAGGTAATCGATGTGTCGCTTACTACAGTCAAGGTGCGCAACTGGGACAATTCGGTCACTACCGTACCTCCATATTCGCTTATCACGGACTCTTTTCGCAATTATCGTCCGATGCAGATTTCCGGAGGGCGCCGTGTCGACCGTTCGATATATATCGATATAAATACGGTGAGGCTGGTCTCGGATGATGAGCTTAGCCGTCTTTGCGAGGATGGCTTGGTTCCGGATGATAATGGCGATGATGTAAGAAATCGTCGTGGCGGGAATGTCAATCTCAGATTGTTGCGGGACTATCTGGAGTGGTATCTGCGGACGCATCCTGAAGTGAACGCGGATATGACTCTTATGGTAAGGCAGATGGCACCAACTCAGTCGGGGCTTCCGGTGCAGTTGTACTTCTTTATTCGCGAGACGGCGTGGGTGAAGTATGAGCATATACAGGCCGATATATTCGATTATGTATATGCTGTGGTGCGCAAGTTCGGTCTGGCCATCTTTCAGACACCGTCAGGGACCGATATTTCCGGGCGCGGATTGCTATAGCTTCGTGCTGTTACATTTTATAAATATGGTTTACAATTCTAATACAAATAGTATAAAATATGATTAATGTCTTACGGGTATTAGTATTATAGAGTATATTTGCAGCGTTCCGCCACCGTGGTTATTTACGGCGACGAATCTATAGTTCCAAAGCCTAAACATAATCACATACGAGCAATGTACAGGATTTTTGCGGTTATTCAGCGTGTAGCGCTTGCTGTCGGTATTGCGGTATCAGTATATTCATGCAATTCATCCGATAAAATGTCGGATAGCGGTTTGCCTGTCTGTGCTGTGACTGCCGATTTAGACTCGCTGTTTCAGAGGATATTCCCGGATGCCGACGGCCCGGGCGGCATAGCGATAGTGATGCATCACGACACTATAATATACAGACATGCATTCGGAGTGGCCGACCTGCAGACCATGGTTCCTGTTACCGACAGCACGCTGTTCAATCTGTCGTCGGCTTCAAAGATATTTACTTCGGCCGCTCTTCTGAAACTGTGCGAGCGTGGTATGATTTCGTTGGATGATAGTCTGTCGAGGTTTTTTCCGGAATTCGAGTGCGATGTTTTCGACAAGATAACCATACGGCATATTCTTACACATAGTTCGGGGTTGCCCGACCTGCGTCCGCGCAATCAGGCGGAGTGGAATAAATATAAAAGTGCTCATGGTTCTGTATTTGCCCTTGGCGAGGATTATGCCCGTTACGGTACCGGTACGGAATTCATGCATTCGTTTCAGAATATGAAGACGGCGGAGTTTGTGCCCGGGACTCACTGTGACAGTCAGGATGCGGCATATATTCTTGTGGCACCGTTGATAGAGCGTGTCACCAGGGTTGATTTCGACGACTGGATGTCTGAGAATATTTTCCGTCCCGCCGGCATGCGCGAGGCATTCTATTATACATACGACGGAGGGTTGCCAGCTACGGCACATGCTTACCGTCCTGCCAGGCGCGACACTTCTCCGCTTGTTTTTCGCAGTGATGACGGTAAATGGGAGGAGTATGACCTGGGAGAGGTGCCTTACTTCCTTACCCGTGCCGACAGAGGTGTATATGGTTCGGCCCGTGACTTTATGCAATGGAACAGGGCATTGTATTCCGGAAAAATTATATCGGATTCGTCGCTCGCCGCTATGAATACTCCGTATGTGGCCACGGAGATTCCGATGGTGTCGTTCGGTCTCGGAGGCGCGGTACGCCGTGAGCCGGGATTTCCCGACAAGAGCTATCATATGAATACCAATGGCGGATATGCTATAGTGGAAGGCTCATGGCCGCAAGAGAAATTGCACTATATCGTGTTTGCCAACCGTGCCGACTGGAATCAGCGGGATGTTACTTATGAGATAGACAGCATATTCCGAGCTAAAAATTTTCTGCGATGAATATCGGTCAGGAGGTATTCGGGGGAGAGTGTACCGATGCTGTGTTTACATAATTTAACACAGTTGACTATGGAGATAATCTTAGTTTTACATATATTGCGGTGCAAAATGTATTAAGCCTGTTGCTTATACATCGGGAAGATACATCACCTCGGCAATTCGGCATATTTGTTCCGGCCTGATAAAATTTTTAGTGCGGAGATGTGCTGAAAGTGATGGGACGGCTCTCTTTCCGTTATAAAATGACATACCTGCGTCCCGTCTTGCAGAATCAATAAAGATATCCCTATCTGGGGTATGTGTTTTAATGCATACCCCAGATAGGGGGTATAAAGATTGTATTCTATGCAGACGTGTGCCTACGGCAGGATATATTCCTCTATCAGATTTTATAATTATATTATAGACTCGGCAGCCTGCCGCCAGGCAGGGTTGCCGAGTCGGGTATGCTGTATTCCGGGTAACGGCTTACGGCATCACTATGTCGTATGACAGGTTGACTGAATTGGGTTTGCCCATCAAGATATTAAGGCAGTTTAGGTTTACTGTATCAATTTCTGAGTACAGAGACCCGCGGGATTGACTAATAGTTCCGGCGGGCAAATATGAGAAACGCATGCTTGGGGCTGTGGTCATATACTGAGCCACGGCCTCAGACGCATGTAAGCACATGCACACTACGGCGCCGTGGATGAGTTATCGTATCAGACAAAACAGATAATCAGCAGCTGTACGATTACCACGCGTGCGAACATCGACAGAGGATATGTGGTGGCGTAGGCTACAGGAGCATCGTCGCCCGGGGTGATTTCGTTGGCGTAGGTAAGCGACATCGGGTTGGCCATCGCTCCGCTCACCATGCCTGCTGCAGAGCCGAAGTCGAGATGCCACAGACGCATCGACAGGATGGTCATGACAAGAGAGGGGAGCAGGGTGATGATAAATCCGGCCGCAATCCATATAAGCCCGTCGGCACGCATGATTGTGTCGAGGAATTTGCCGCCGGCGTCAAGTCCCAGACATGCCAGGAAGAGCGATAGTCCGATGCCGCGCAACATGAGGTTGGCACTGCGTGTGGTATACGTCACCATGTGAAAGTGGGGTCCGAACCGTCCGATGAGTATTCCCACCACGATTGGGCCTCCGGCCAGACCGAGCTTTATGGGAACTGATATGCCGGGAATGGTGATGGGTATTGAGCCTGCTATGAGCGACAGCACCATGCCGATGAATATAGCCGCCAGATTGGGGTCTTTCAGGTCGGTAACTGAATTGCCGACAAGAGCTCCCACCTTGTTGATGGCCTCGGGTGTACCTACGATTGTAAGCCTGTCGCCGAGCTGCAATATCAGATTGGGACGCGCCAGCAGCCGTATGCCCGAGCGCGACACACGCGAGATGTTCACGGCATAGTGTTTTCTGAGTTTCAGAGAGTCGAGCCTTCGGCCGTTGAGCTGAGGCTTGCTTATGGTGATGGTGCGCGACACAAGATTCTTGTCGAGTGTGTCCCAGTTTATGTCAGGTTTGTTCCAGTTGCGCTCGCTTTTCTCTCCGAAGAAGATTGTTAGGCGCGCCACTTCGTCTTCGGTGGTGATTACGAGCACTCGGTCGCCGATGGATAGGGTGTCGTCGGGCCCGGGAATCGACACGTCGTCGCCGTGCCATATGCGTGATATTACGAAGTTGGTAGTTACGAGCTTGTGTATGTCGCGCAGTGTGAGGCCGCCTATGCCCGGATTTGTCACATGAAACTCGGCCACATACGTATTGTCAGACTCACCCTGGTGGTGTGGCTCGTAATCCGATTTGCGTGCTACGAATTTCCTTACCAGGGCGAATGCTATGATTACACCCACTACTCCAAGCGGATATGTCACGGCGCAGCTGAGGGCGGCCCCCTCGGCAGGTAGGCCGAGCTGATTGATAGCCTGCTGGGCAGCTCCGAGCGACGGAGTGTTGGTCGTGGCTCCGCTGAGTATGCCCACCATGTCGGTCATCGGGATGGCCAGTATGTAGCTCAGGGCTATGGCGGTGGCTGTACCGGCTAACACAAGTCCGAGCCCAAGCATGTTGAGCTTCAGTCCGCCTGTGCGGAAGGAGCTGAAGAAACCGGGGCCTACCTTGAGACCGAGTTCGTAGACAAACAGCATCAGTCCGAAATCTTCGGCATATTTCAGTATGGCCGGATCGATAGCCAGACCGAAGTGTCCCGCCATGATTCCGGTGAAGAACACGAATGTCACGCCAAGCGATATACCGCAAATACGCAACTTGCCTAATCCCAGCCCGATAGCTATTATGACTGAGATTACGCATACAGCCTGAAGAGCCGATTGCTCAAAAAATAAACTTTCAAACCAATTCACACCGCAAAATTACACATTCTCCCTGCCAATGCCTATATCCGCACCTAAAAATCGCACTGCGACTCCACAATTGTGCACGTTTTTATATTGACGCGGTTTTTTAAGCCTACCCATGTTGTATGTTCCGTTTCTTTTATTTTAAGCGAATTTACAACAGTTTTACGACAGTTTATCCCGATTGTCTATATTCCTTTTTTGTCGGTGCGCTAATTTTACGCCAGTTTATTTTGCAGTAAAAGGGGGGTAAAATGCAAGAAAAAAGAGTTGGGCTGTCGCGTAGTGCGAAGCTCAACTCTTTGGTATTCTTTGGGTTAATCCTTTTGCGTGGGCTTAGTATTCCTCCTCGTTGAAGAAGGTCTGGATGTCTGATGATCAATAAATTGTGCCGTTATATGCTATAATAGACAAGTGTATTTTGCGATAAAAGGCGATGAAATGACACTTTATAATCTGAAAGAAAACATAACTATATGTGAAAACAAATGGCGTCTTTATTGCTAATCATTTCATTTACACATAGCATCATTGCAAAATAACACTAAAACACCTAATGTATCGTGTTTAAAGTCATTCTTAATTGTCAATCTGAAAATTCATCATCATCCTCGGATGTATTTGAATTAATTTCAGAAAAGTCTATATTTGATTCGTTTGTTAAGTCAGAAAGTGCCGAGGTATATTCTGTTACTGCTGAGTTACATTCACTAGAATATGTAGATAAGTTACCTGTTGGATTGTGAGATAACTCATGAAGTCTTTCCATTGCTTTAAACATTTGTTTAATATATACATGGATATCTTTGTACCTACTTATTGGCGGTGTCATTTCTTTATATAACCTCTTTGCCTTTTCATAAGATTCAAAAATAGTTGAAGGAAGATTTTTTTCATTCCATCTTATTTTGCGATTAACTGCTTCGCTGAAATTCGAACAATATTCATCTCCATCATAACAATAACGAGTGAACGTTCCTGAAGAATTGATGAAATATTCTTTATCTTCAAAAATATAATCATGCCAAATCGACCGGAGATCTTCGCATATATATGCTAAAGCCATAGACGCTTTACCTGATTCAAGGACAAACTCTTTGAGGTTTTGCTGATATTCTTTTTCAGTAAGTGATTTGTTTATTATGTACCAAACTGATGCTCCACTAATTATAACGACAACAAAAGAAATAATCAACCACTTGGATTTGAGTATAGTTGTTGTGTAAATTTTCTTATTCATACCTACTGCTGACTCCTTCGTGGTATCACTATTAATAATTTTCTCAGATGATTGAGTGTTGACTCCATCAGTGTGATTAGATGTAGTCTGAAGTATTTCAGAGGAAGAACCTTCTGAAATTTTATTATAATCATTTTTCATAAGATCTATTTGCTATTTACTTGGAGAAAATTCTAGGGTTTCACCAATTTGTTCCATGGGAGCATATGTCACTTTTACTCCACCTTTATACCAATGATACCACGTGTAATCACCTCCAGCTACAGAGGAATCGGAATCATGGGCTCCATAAAGCTCGTCAAGTTTAGATATTAAGGCTTGTTTTTCTGAATACGATAACATATTTTGTGCGTCATTATCGAAAAAAATCGCATCTAATATTTTATCTTTACCAATGCGAACGGTATTCCAGTTCACGCCCAAAAATTCTATCTGAGAATCTATTCGATAAAGATATTGCGTTTCTGTAAATGTCAACTTGTTGTTTCTAATTGAATCCAAAGCATCTTTAACAGGTTGTCCCATTTCAAATATCCATATTTTTTTAGGATCAAAATTAGCATTTGTTTTGGACTCGCAAGAATTTGCTGAGTTGTTATAGGTATCATCAAAAATTATAAGGCTCGCCCATTGGCTCTTGAAGATTGTAGTAAAAAGAACATTTATGTTATCTTTTTCCCATTTCCAAGCAACAGTTCCATACTCAGCTTTGGCTGAATTGTCTACTACATGATCTCCATAAATTTTGTCAAGTTCATCAACAATATATTTCTTTTGTTCACGAGTTAACTTTTCGCCCTTAAACATCCGGAAGGATATCGAACTCAGAAAATTATTTTCAAAGTTAAAAGAGACGCCATCCCACTTAATTCCGAGATATGTTATTGAGGATTCCAGCTCAATTTTTCCGTCGTTGTTCTGGTATGAATAGTCCTTATTTTTTAAGGTAGACTCAATATCAACCATCGACTCACCGAGTGAAAAATCCCATACCTTTTTGGGATTATTACAAGATAATAACGTGAGAAATAATAGAATCAAATACTTCTTCATGTTGTTTAACTTTGATATGATATTGCAAATCAGAACAACTTTGCTGTTAAAACGATATCTCAATTAGCGGATATCGTCTATAGTACGGGAAAATCCGCCACTTTGAATGATAAGGAATATCATTGCGAGGAGTACGGCTATGCCATTATTTTCTGCAACAAACTTTCTGCTGTCATAAACGTTGGCGGCAGAGCACAATTCCTCGGCCAAGATTTTTCTATCATCTACATCCCACTCTTTTATTACATTTTGAGCATCTAACCAATTAATAATGGAATAGTCTTCAGACATTTTGATTACATCATCTTCCGTCAAAGATATGTCCTGATCAATTAATGCCGAAATCTTCATTCCAAGGAAGCAAAGCCCTCCTATCGCGTCTTTTGATTTTGTAACAAACATATTTTATTTCTTAAATGAGAGCTGTTATGCCTCCTATGCATCCTGAGAATTTCGATGTTCTAAAATACTAGATAAACATAAGCTCTGTAATTTTACCAAATGTAGAGCAAGACAATTGCCCTATGATTGCAAAATTACACAAAAAGTGTGAAACATATGGTAGTTATTGTAAAAAATTTCACAGATGTCCTGCTATATGTCCTGCTATACCGTGTTTTTGCTGAGAGGGTTTCATCATTCGGTGAGCTTGCATCATGCAGCGGTAGGCGAAGCGGCGGTCGTCTTCATCCGGATTGCGTCCCCATGGGAGGTCTGATGAGGTGCCTCCGCCACCGCATGACTGGGCGAATTGGGTTGCACCATCGAGGTAGCCGAGGAATAGATACATCGCACACTTCAAAATCTCGTTGGGCTGTTCGACGATTGCTGTCAGAAATTCTCCATCAATCCCTGCTTTCTGTTCCGACGGCATAGCTTCCAGCAGTGAACGCACATCGACAACCATTCTGGCAAAGACGGCATCAGTGAGCCTCATGCGCACCTGCTCCTGATTCTTTTCAGTAAATTCGTGGTAATTCTTTTGCGCCGAGTCTCGCTTCTCCTTGACGGTGTGCAGCTCATCCTGCAGTTCGGCAAGTTGCCGGTCAGCGAGCTTGAGCTTGTCGCGCTTGTTGGCGAGTTTCTGTCCGGTAGATTCAAGCTGGGATTCAAGAGAAGCGATACGGCAACGCAATTCGGAAACACTTCCGGCACCATTCTCTATGTCAGACTCCAACTGAGCTATCTCGTCATTCAGTTCGACTTCCAGCCTTTCAAGATGTGCAATCATGGTCGTAAGACCTTTGACGCGCGTTTCGGCCTTCTTGATTTGTTCTTCAAGTTGGCCCAACTGCCCTGACTTGTCACTTATAAGAGTTTCGAGCTGGGCGTTTTCACGATGAAGGTCGCGATTGTATTCAGCGGTCGAGCGATGGCGTGCGCCTGTCACTTGGATGTCATCGCCACAGTCAAGACCGTATTTACGGTTCACTTCGGCAAGTCGGGTGTGCAAATCCCTCATGTGCTGCCGCGCCTCGATTTTGTTCTTGCCTCCGAGAACCTCCTTTGAGCAGAGGCGTCCGTCGGCGGTCAACGGCACGAACACACAATGCGCATGTGGTCCCGTCTCGTCAAGATGAACGATGAACGAGGCTACGTTTTCCTCTCCGAATTCACAGCATACAAAACCATAGATGTCCTTCGCCCATCGTTCGATTTCAGGTTGCCGCACAAGATGACCGTTGGTCTCCTCATACTCGTTCAGCGCTTGGGAGCCGAAAGCCATCTCACGCATCCGCTCACGGTTGCCGCCGAATACGACCATGACTGCATGGTTGGATACGGCGGTCACTCGGGCATCCGGTCGAAGATGTTTTTTGATTATCTCCTCGACTCTGTCGCCGATACGATGCGATTTGTCGACGGTTGTTATCACTCCTCCCGGCCCGACCTGAAAATTCAAGGCGGTGCGTGAGCGGTCATAGTTGTGGTCGGGATTCTTGGCCTTGCGCTCGAAGAGTTCATCGCTCCAGTCGCGCTGATGTTCGTTGCCGACATTGGCATCGACTGATTTGACAGGCTTGAAGTCCATCATCTGTTTTGGTGAAGACATATAAATATTGGCGCTTTTGGTTATGGTTTGGTTGGAATTGATTATACAACAGAGGTGCTTGCACGGTCAGTCTCCTCATCGGAGTTGCCAACCTTCGCATGAAGGTATATTAGGCTATACCCTCATAGGTCTTATTGCAAGCAATCTCGCACTGTCTTTCCGGATGCGCCCGACATCTATTCAATAGCGGCCTCAAAGTCCGGAATATGCTGTTTTGTGAAATTATAATCGGTAGAAATTTGATGAAATGATGAAAGCGTGTTTAAATCGCAGTATTACAGCCCAATTCAATTCATCATCAGATAATATTGAATGAAAGGGAAAGAATAGGAGGCTTCTCAACATCCACGAATCCATTTGATGAGAGCCTACGACACTGTAACTTGCTTACTTTCTTTCCCTTCATTTATTCTTTCATCAATTCATCAAAATAAAGACAAATTCAGAATAAAATCTTTGGTAACGGTGTAGTATCTGCCGACAGCGGTCTTGGCGGTGTACTTCGCAGGGTACATGCCGACTGAATAGGTGCGATAGGTAAGTAAGTTCGATACCGGCTTGAGGCGCCAGTAGATTTGCAAGAGACGGCGTATCTCGCTTGTGTCGGCACGGACATTACGGTAGGTGAGTAAGTTGGCGATGTCGTTCACAACGAATGACACCGATGATTCGCCGGTACTGTCCATGATGTCCATCAGCAGTTCGGCAACCTCAAACTCAATCTTGGAGCGGTTGGAAATCACTATACGGTTGAGGGCTGCGGTGCGCAGTCTTTCCGGACTGAACCACATTCGGTTTTCGCATTGTACCGATAGTTCTCTTTGCATAAGGAAGTGGAGAAACGCCGGAATCTGTGCCACAAGTTTCTTCATGAAGAACGGGTCGTCAGTTTCCAGAGAATTAACCTTGCGTACCCAGTAGCGAACTTCCTCACGGTCGATTACAATGGGGAAATGCTCGTTGTTGGAACACAGGACGAACTTTCCGAAGAAAACCATCTCGTTGCGGTCTTTGCCTTTTGACTCCATCTTGTAGGATGTTGCCGTACTGAGATTCTTCAGTCGCTCGGAATCCTCACGCCGAGAGAGTAAGACTTCATCAACCATGATAAGTAGCTTCCCGGCCCAGTCGGAATTGAACTTGCTGCGGAAGTCCTCGTTGGTATTGAAAGTCGCGTTGTCCTGAAAGATTGCCTTTAGCAGATTGAGGAAAGTTGTTTTGCCGGTGTTGCGTTGCTCCGACACCAATATCAGTATCGGGAGTTTTTGAAGAGGCATCTGATACAGCAACTGGATATAGTCAAGACCATACTCGTAATGCTCCTCGAAGATGTGGTGAAGCAAGCCGTCAATCGCGCTCCAGTCTACCGTCATCGGCTGATGGGAGATTGGCTCATAGAGATTGTAGGCGTTGCCGATTATCTTGCGGTAGTCGGTATGGCTCGGAACGGTACAGAAGCAGTCATACTTCGGCACATCATTCAGATAGTCCTTTCCGAAGTCAGCCTTGATTGTCGAAGCCCTCCAATAGACAAGACACTTACAAGTGGTTCCGTTCGCCTGCGGTCGATTGACTTCACGGTAATAATCCGTACCGACCCGGATATAGGGGCACTCGCTGTCATCTGGGTTCAACAGGTCATTATGCTCCACTGGAATGTCAGAATACTCGACATCCACCACCTCGGTTTCTTCATCTGATGCCACATCATTGTGAGTGGTTTCATCAACATGAGCCGGAAGCAACTTGATGATGTCTGAGAGCGTCAACATATTGCACCGCCTCCACAGGCAAATGCTTCATACTTGAAGCGTTGTAGAAATGTGTCAACATCATTCTGTGTATACCAGAACTTATCCCCGTGTCGGGAATAGGAGAGATAACCATTATCCCTGAGGTTTTTGAGATAGCGGCTCTCCACACCGAGCAGTTTCATCAGCTCCTTGTTGGTGTAGATGCGGCACTCGTCTGAAGTGCCATTGCCTGAGGTGCTTCGTTCCTGCGATTCCTCAAGCAGATGGAGGATTCTTTTGAGCATATCCTCCGCTGTGGTGATTGTGTTACTTGATTTTGGCATTTACGTTATCGTTATTCTTTTTGCGCTGCGGATTCCTCCGCCATTATTTTCAAATCGGCTGCAAAAGTATCTCTTTCGCCATCGATTTAGAAATATTGCGCACGAAATGCCCTGATATTTAGCACGGTATAACTAAATCACACAATCGGCACTAAATTCCGGCACTCTAGTATCCAAGATTACGTTACAAAAGTCAGATACAGGCATAAAAAAGGAGGCTCTACACCTCCTTTAAACTTGGTTGGATTATTTTGTTGCTGACTAAATGATTGTTGCCAACAACAGATTATAATTCGGTGGAATCATCAGATGGCTGGAAACCGATTCTCTTTCGGGGAGTAGATTTCTTCATTTGTAATTCAGCGAGCGATTCCGAAATAGCATCGAGCTGGGCCTGGGTTTCTTCGTTGATATCATTCTGGTCAGCCAGAATCTCCTCTATATATTCCTTCAGCTGATTTACACTCTTGCGCAGCTGCTTGAATTCATTCGAAGGCTGCATCAATGCTTGACGCACCATGACAAAGGCTCTCATTATGCTGATGTTTACTCGTATTGCAGCTTCGCTTCTCAATACACTTGACAACATCGCAACACCTTGTTCGGTGAATACATACGGGTTTGTGCGACGACCGCCATAGGAACTTGCTATTCCAATTTGGAATTTCAAGTTTGAATACTCCTCATCATTCAGTTGGAACATGAAATCATCAGGGAAACGCTCTATATTACGCTTGACTGCTTTATTAAAATTACCTGTATCTAACATTTGAAAAGGGACCCGGATAGCATTTGAAAAGGGGACCACCCGGGATGGGGATGCAAAGATAATTATATTTGTTGAGTCATCATTTCCTGAGTTTCTTTCATGCGGTATGATTTGCCTGTCATGTTAAGCAGTATAGCCTTGTGGGTCAGGCGGTCTACCATTGCGGTGACCAGTACTTTGTCGTCAATAATCTCGTTCCAGCGGTTGAAGGCGAGATTGGTTGTGACGACGGTCGTCTTCTTGTCGGTGCGGAGGGAGAGATGGTTAAAGAGCATCTCTGCGCCGGCCTTGTCGCAGGAGACGTATCCGAACTCATCACAGATGACCATGTCGTATCTCTCGAACTTGTTTTCCAGCGACCGGAGTGTCAAAGCGTTGCGGCACTCGCGTATCTGCGTGAGCAGTCTTGGCACGGATGTGAACAGCACCGAGTGTCCGGCATTACATGCGGCGATACCGAGAGCTGTCGCCAGATGAGTCTTGCCTGTTCCGGGATTGCCGTATAGAATGAGGTTGCGTCCGTTTTTGATGAAGTCGAGTGTCTCGAGTGTCGGGAGCGCTTTCCGGGCATCGGCGGGCAGAGCGTCGGTGTCGATTTCGTTAAGATAGCGAAGTTGCGGGAACCCTGCGTTTTTGATGCGGTGACGGCGCTGGTTTTCAGAGCGGTTCTCTTTTTCGCGCCGGAGCAGTTCGGCTGTAAACCGCCATAGGTTCCATTGTTCGTCGGCGCTCTGCTGTATAAGCAGGTCGATGTCGCGCCGCACAAGCGGGAGTTTAAGGTCGAAAGCGCATGAGCGAATGAGCTCCCGAAGTCCGTCACGGTCTGTTTCATGTATGTCTGTCATTGTCATTCAGTGTATTGGTTGTTTTTTGGGGGGGTATTCAGTCTGCCTGCGATGCGCGGGTATATTCCATAAATGATGAAAGCATGTCAAGGGTATGGCTTGCCGAACTTTCTATTTCAGCCTGTTGCGGGTCGGGAACGTTCGTTGCCGCGATATCGGCGGTTGACTGCATATGTCCTTCCGCCGAGATCATCTGAGCCTGTATCTGTTCAGATGAGAGGCGCTGGAGCCCGCGGGACGAAAGACTTGTGGCGGCACGGACGATGTCAGTGTATGCCAGATTGTTGTCGCGGGTGAACACAAGCAGTTCTATGAAGCTTCGCGGAGACTCGCGGAAGTGTTCGCGGTAAAGCGCCGCCACCGACGGATGTACCTGTTGCAGAGCCACAGACCGCCCCAGAGCGGCCGGTTTGCGCAGGAATGTACCCAGATAATGCATCAGGTCGATGACCCAGTCGCCGGAGCGTCGGCTTCGGGCATGATTGGCCACCTTGTCGCGTCCGTAAAGCACCACGATGCGCTCGGAATACAGCTTTACCGCCACCTGCGAGCCCACCAGACGGTCGGGCACAGAGTAGTGCACTCCGTCAACGGTTATCGTTGAATACTTTCCGACGCGGTACAGCCGCTGCTCGAAGCAGCCGATGTCACCGTGGTCCAACGGACGTAGCGCCGCCAGATCGGCCTGTATGCGCAGGCGTTTTTCTTCCGCCGACATGTTGGACGCCTCTGTGTTGAGCCTGTCGCAGACTGCCGCCAGATGCGTCTGCGCGGCATCCAGGGAGTCAAACCGGACCTCGAACGAGAATGCACGACGCCGGATATATTCCACCGAACGTTCCACCTTGCCTTTTTCCCATCCCGAGCGAGGGTTGCAGAAATGGGGTGTGAAACAGTAGTGTACCTCCATGCGCAGCAGCGCATCCGTGTGCTCGCGGTCGCGCCCGAGGAACTTCTTTACGGCGGTACGCATGTTGTCATAGGCCATCACGCGCGGGGTGCCCCCCAACTCCCGGAAGCAGTTGCGGTGGGCTTCCATAAGAGCCAGGGTATCTTCGCGCGAAAACAGATATGCCTTGCGCATATTGCTGTGGTCGAGGGTGAATACCGCCATGTGAAGGCGAGTCCTGACTCCACCGATCCACAGGGTAAGCACGCCCCAGTCGAACTCGCAACGGAATCCAGGCTCATAGTCCTGACGGATATATGCCTTTGCAGGCTTTTCTTGCGACTTCGGCGCTGCCTCCAGCGCACGGACATACTGACATACTGTGGAATAGGCGATACGCACGCCATCGTCCTGAAGACGTCGCCACATATCGAGCTTGCGCATCTGCTGCTTGTGCAATCCGGCAGCGACGTTCTCCCGGTTGCGGGCGATAAAACCATCGATGCGACGGCGGACATCATCGGTCACAACACGCCTGACGCGTCCGCTGCTGTCATACTTCGGCCTGGTCAGCAGATAATCGTCAACCTCCCGCTCTGTCGGTGACGGGCCGGCCTCTCTCTCGAACTCGCGCAGATACTTGCGCACGGTCTTGCGGCTCATGCCGTTGCGGCGCGCTATCTCGCGGATGCTCATCCCCTCGCGGCGATGAGACAGAATAATGGATGTTTTTTCCTCCATGTGTAGCATTTTGTGGAATCGTTGATGTCGTTCTTTCTAATCAACGATATCCGGTTGAACTTACCCATGGGGTGGGTCCCTTTTCAATTGCTCTACCTGGGTCCCTTTTCAAATGTTAGATGCAGTCAGGTTTGAGATTCAATAGGCCATACCCGAACACCATCAAATCAGTCAATCTCTCAGCTTGTGACATACCAAGGCTGAGAGACCTGTCATATATGTTTTACGGGTGCTGGGATCTGGTGGCCGTTGACCTTTCTCCTCTGGATGTCTCAGAAGTTACAACCATGAAGTTCATGTTCGGGGAATGTCTGAGCCTTAAATCGCTTGACTTGTCGGGGCTCGATACATCGAAGGTGAAAGATCTGTCATGGATGTTTCATGAGTGTTGCAATCTTCTACGGATAGACTTCAGGAACTTTGACACTTTAATGGTGGAAGATATGAGCTGGATGTTCTCTTTGTGTCATAGTCTGGCCACTCTTGACCTGAGCATGTTTGACACATCAAGGGTAAAGGATATGTCCCGAATGTTCTATGAGTGTGTAAGCCTTGAAACGGTAGACCTAAGCTCTTTTGATCTTCGTAGAGCCGAATCTACGGAAGAAATGTTCGCACGCTGCGACAGGTTGCATACAGTCTTCATGAAGAACTGTTCCGACCAAACTGTCGGAAGAATAAGCAAGGAACTACCACCATCGGTAAAAATCATACGATGACATGATTGTTATGCTCCCGACTGTATTAATATAACCTAAAAGATTGAACCGCTGCGAAAAAGAGCGTGTCAGGATAACCTTTACAAGATTATTCTGACACGTTTTTATATTGACGCGGTTTCCTGTTCTAACACCGGTAGCCGGATATGTAATTTAGACTTCGAGGACTCTTTCATATATAACTTACAAAACCATCAGTCATTATAGATATGATCACAAATCCCAATTTCAAGATTGACGTATCCGTCACTGAAAAATGTTACAAGTCCAAACCGACTCCTACCGACTACCGGCAAATGCGATGGAATAAGACCAAAATGAGTCTTAGTAGCTTCATTTCGATGGTCAGAATGGGTTACAGCTATTGCCATATTTACTATGGAAACCTGCGTAGGAAAAATAAATTTCTCTATACGCAAACCATAAGCATTGATGTTGACGATACCGATACAGACCTCGAAACATTCTACCGTCAATGCCAGTTGAAACCGACCTTTGCTTACGAGACATTTTCAAATGGTACTGGCGGAAAGTACAGCTATCGTCTGGTATATGTCTTCAAAGAGCGTATTAATATCCGTGCTTTCGGTGAACTGTATGAGAAAATATGCAGGATGACCAATCTTGACAAGACTAAAGACCATTGCGGTAAAGTCATCACACAGCTCATGAACGGAACTACATATGAAGCAAAGGTATTCCGCTCCAACCGGATATATTCGTCAATCACCGACCTTCCTGTCGATGCAACTGAACAGGAACAGATTGTCACATATCAACATTCACTTCTTCCTGTAGTGCCAAACGTTTATAAACCCAGACACTCTTCAGCAATCTATCAACCTAATAATATTAATTCATCAAAATCAAATCAAAAACAATATAAATCTAATGACCCGGATTGGAAAAAACAGCTTGAAAGCATCAGTGTCCCTTTGAAGGTTCTTGCAGAGAGCAGACAGGAATTCCTATAGATTTATGGGAAGGAACACAGGCTTTTAAGGTGGTCAAAGCTGTCATATAACGAAGCCGGCTATTGTGTCATTCCCGAAAATCATCTTTCACTGTTTGTACGTTATCGTAACAGGCGAGGGGAATGTACGGTCAACCGTTTCCGTGACGGGGAGAAACGTCGTAACCGATTGTTTACCGACGGATGCATCATACGCAAGATAAATCCCGGAGTAACATTCATGGATCTATTTTTCAATCTGGTTCACAGGGTGTATTTCTACTATGACAATTCCGACGGTGTGTTGTCTGATGAACTTATAGCCCGTAAGGCTTATGATGTCATGAATTATACCGAGTTCGATGCGATGGAGTTCAAGTCGCTTGACGCAGGGAAGGTCACTACTTCTCCCGGATACTGTCGTGAACACGGTGTGTCAAGACGATCATATTCCCGGAAGGCTCTTATGTATCAGAATTACGAATCCATACAGGCGTGGTATGAACCTGGGAAATCTGTTACCTCAAACCTAAAGGAAGCGCGCGACAGAGGGCTTACCGTCAGTCTGTCTACACTCCGACGCTATTGCAAGTTCAACAATATACCTGTCAATCCGGGACATTGCGACATATCTGAGTGGTATAACCCGGCTGTCTCGGTAAGACTTAACCTACAGACAGCACGGGCATAGGGCATCAAGGTGTCACAGTCGTCCTTATACAAGCACTGCAAGGACAACGGCATTTCAACTAAAGGGATGGCAACTTAATCTTGCTCAGCTCCTCACGTAGCCTTGCCGGCATAAAGTGAGCGTAGACCTTCTCGGTTATTTCAGTAGAGGAATGACCGAGAAGCTGGCTCACCATCGTCATGTCCATACCGTTGTTAAGGCTCAGGACAGCAAAGGTGTGGCGCCCGACATGAAATGTGAGACTGAATGACAGTCCCAGTTTTTCACCAATCACATTGAGAGCTTGATTGATACCACGTGTCTTTGTATTCCTCACACGGTACAGGGCATCTGTGTCATCAAGGTTAAAGTCATCGTCAAGCAATCCGAAAACAAAGCGATTGTATCGACCTTTCCACTGTTCAAGTATTCCCATAGCCTGGTCGCTTAGGGGTATAACATTCCTGTTTTTCGTCTTGACCTGTATCTTGTTAAGAGTCCGTTTGTCGAAGTCTATGTCAGACCATTGCAGGGTGATGATGTCAATGACACGCAAACCACAGGCATATAGGGCAAACAGGAACATCTCGATATATTCCTTCCGTCTCGCTTCCTTATCTTCCGTGTAAAACTTTATAAGACACTCCAGTTCCTTTTTGGAAAGATGCTTCACGCTTGACTCATCATTCTTCTGAAGTGATACGGTCTTGATGATTCTCATCTTCTGTATGGCGGCATTGAGAGCCACCGGGATGTATCCCATGACCATTGCCTGTTGACAGCCTTTGAGTATAGGGGTCAGGGCATGGTTTATGGTATCGTCACTGTTGTCCTTGATCTCACGTCTCCACTTTATGTGTGACTCTATAAGCTCCGTGGAAATCTCGGAGACATAAATGCTGTCGGGTGCATACGTACCGCGTTTTTCCGATTTCAGGAACTCACGGAATATTTTCATGGCGCTCAGGCCATTGCGATATACACTCTGACCGATTTTATTTCGGTCCAGTTCGTTTTTAAGGAGGTCTGACACATAACTCACAAAATCAATACCTTTGTCCTCGCGTGTTGTCGGGTGGTCGTCAAGAAGAGCCCTCATGGTCTCTACTGTCAAACGGTCGGGGTGCTTCTCACTCCAAGCCGCTATCTTGGAGTCAAGCTCATTGACGCTTTTGGTAAGCCGGCTGTTGATATTGCGATAGTCAGGTCCGTAGCTTGCCCTGACACCGCCACGTCCCTTGTTCTCGTTAGGATTCCAGTCCTTTTCTTTGACAGAGATCCCGGTAGAGCGTCTGACTGCCACTGATTTGACAGCATATTCAATCTGGACCACCAGAGGGCGATCATTCTTGGTTTGTCTGGTCTTGTACAACCGGAAATGTCCGGTCGGGAATGGTCTTGCTGCTTTACCCATGTTGTATGTTCCGTTTCTTTTATTTTAAGCGAATTTACAACAGTTATACGACAGTTTATCCCGATTGTTTATATTCTTTTTTTGTCGGTGCGCTAATTTTACGCCAGTTTATTATGCTCTAAAAGGGGGTAAAATGCAAGAAAAAAGAGTTGGGCTGTCGCTTGGCGCGAAGCTCAACTCTTTGGTATTCTTTGGGTTAACCCTTTTGCGTGGGCTTAGTATTCCTCCTCGTTGAAGAAGAAGTCTTCTTTGGAAGGGTAGTCGGGCCATATGTCCTCGATGCATTCGTAGGTGTCGCCCTCGTCCTCCATTTCCTGAAGGTTTTCGATTACCTCGAGGGGAGCACCTGAACGCATGGCATAGTCTATAAGCTCCTCTTTGGTTGCGGGCCATGGAGCGTCCTCAAGTTTTGATGCTAATTCAAGTGTCCAGTACATATTTCTTAGATTTTATTGATAACTAACGTATGTCGACCTGCGGGTGTTCAGCAATTTAAGAGCAATTAATTGTTCTTGTCCCAGAATAACTCGTCGGTCTGGTTGTCTACGTTGTTGAAGCGGGCGAAAACGAAGAAGAAGTCGCTCAGACGGTTGATGTAGCGCAGCACGTTAGGGTCGACATATGTCTGGTCGGCCAGGGCCACGATACGGCGCTCGCAGCGGCGGCACATTGTGCGGCACACGTGGCATACGGCGGCACGGTGTGTTCCACCCGGGAGCACGAAATTGTTGAGCGGGGGAAGCTGGGCGTCAAAATGGTCGATTACGTTCTCGATTGCCTCTACGTTTTCAGCCGAGAGACCTGCACAACGTGTGATGGCGTTGTCGGGATTGGGAGTAGCCAGATATGCTCCGATGCTGAAAAGACGGTTCTGTACCTGATGAAGCAGGTCGACGGCAGCAGGCTGCAGACAGGGTATTGCAAGAAGCACTCCGATGTTGGCATTGAGCTCGTCGATTGAGCCATAGGCTTCGATGCGGATATCGGTTTTCTTCACTCTGACACCTCCGACAAGCGATGTTGCACCGTTGTCGCCGGTAGTTGTGTAAACTTTGCTTTTTGTCATGACTTATCTGATTTGGGCGGCAAAGATATGTAAAAATATCTATTTTGCCAAAACATTTGAAAATAAGCAACAATACTGCACGTCGTGATGTGTCCTGAGTCAGGATTACATCTTGTAGATTAGCGCTGTAGCCATGGCAGCAATCCCTTCCTCGCGGCCAGTGAACCCGAGTCGTTCGGTAGTAGTGGCCTTTACCGATACACAGTCGGGGTCTATCCCGAGGTCGTCGGCTATATTGGATATCATGACGGGGATGTGGGGCAGCATTTTGGGAGCCTGTGCCATGATTGTCAGGTCGACGTTTCCTACAGCATATCCTTTATCGGCGAGCAGGCGTACCACCTCGCGCAGCAGACGGCGTGAGTCCGCGCCTTTATAGGCCGGGTCGGTATCGGGGAAATGATACCCGATATCGCGCAGGGAGGCCGCTCCGAGCAGTGCGTCGCTGAGGGCATGTAGAGCCACATCTGCGTCGCTGTGGCCGAGCAGGCCGAGGGTGTGGGGTATTTTCACGCCACATATCCACAAATCGCGGTCGGCCACCAGTCGATGTACGTCAAATCCGTTTCCTACTCTGAATGTTGGAGGGGTCATAATCGTTGATATTCTATAATAATTAACGTGAGTTCGATGAAAATAATCAAAATAGAGTCAGCTGATTATCATACACGCGTTCTAAGTTTATCCTCGGTTTCTTTGGAAACAGGCAATAAGCCGCTATCCCACCAATGAGATTAACGATGAAATTCGGAAATGAACGGTGTCGCGAGTGTTCTATCTGAGCGATGTTTTTGAGTTGGTCGTTTACAGTTTCGATAATAGCCCGTTTTCTCAGAAGTATTCTGTCATACATTGATCTCAGACCGCCTTTCATGTTGTTTTTCAGTTTTGTGATCAATTGGATTCCGTCAATGAACAGCTTGCAGAACAGGTCTTTGCCGATATAACCTTTGTCACCGACCATCTTGCCGTATATGAACTCGACAAACGACTTCACTTTCAGAGGTTCCCGGTCATCAACATCTCCCGGAGTGATCATGAAGTTGAGAATCTCGCCCTTGTCGTTGCATATCAGATGTAGCTTGAATCCGTAGAACCAACCTAACGAACACTTCCCACGTTGCGCTATTCCTTTGAACACCTTGTGCATGTGTATCCGTTGGTTGCGGCACACACGTAGCAGTGTGCTGTCGACAAAACTAATACCGGTACATTTTCCCAGCAGACATTTCTTTACGAATATCACGAACTGAACGACCACTGATTTCTCCAGCTCCGTGAATCTGTTGTATGAGACTGTTTCGGGGAACAGATGCCTGTATCGCTGACATATCTCGTTCAGATAAAAGTGTTTGAGACATTTATGGTTGGAACTGTGGAACATGATCATGATAACAATGACCTCCGCCTGCGACAGACGGCAATCTCGATGATATTCCCGCTTCCTGTCCGTACGAATCTTCGAAAGACCTCTGCGACGGAGCATCGCATTAAAAACTTTGCAGAATTCATCTGCAATCACGAATATTTCAGTAATTTTGTCTTCGGTGAGCATAGCGATAAGAGTATTTGTTTGAAATTGAGTCCTTTAAATTTAATACTTTTATCGCTAATCACCAATTTCTCATCTAATTAATTTTCGTCGAACTCACGTTAATTAATAAATGAGTAGGGATTATCGGCGTCCGAATATCTCTTTGATGCCGTCCATGTCAAAAGTGAGGGAGAATCGAAGTGTCTGGTCGAGGGGCGAGTTCTGCGACGCGGCAATCATATAGCTGGCATCGAGACGCAGCACGTTGAGGGCGAATCCTGCACCGAGGCCATAGTATTTTCGGCCGCCCTTGTATTCGTTTTCATAATAGTATCCTGCGCGCAGGAAGAACTGCTGGTTGTAGTTGTATTCGGCGCCCAAACTCCAGGTAATCTCCTGAAGTTCCTCTTTCATGCCTCCGGGGGCATCGCTGAACGATTTGAATATGCCTGATATCGATGAGGTGTTTTCCCAGTCGATGGTGGCCTGTTGCCATTCGATTTGGCCCTCCTCGTCGTCGGCGTAGTCGATACGGCGAGGCTTGGTCGGTACGAGCAGTTTGTTGAGGTCAAGTCCGATTGACAGTGTGTGGTAGTCGGCCAGAGGGAACGCAAAGTTGGTGCCTATACGCAGGTTGGTCGGGAGAAACGCCGGAGAGGTGCCGTTGTCGAAGTTCAGTTTTGAACCGATATTGCTTATGTTCCATCCCAACGACCACTGGCATTCGTTTTGTCCGATTATCGGATACTTTGTCAGATATCCCGATATATCGGCCGAGAAGGCCGATGCACCGCTCACCGGGTCGCCGGCCTCCGAGCCTCCGTCGCTGTTGTAGCCGAGCGACGAATATATATAACGGAATACGATACCCATCGAGTAGCTTTCCGACAGTTTGCGCGAGTAGCCTATGTCGAACGCCATCTCGTAGGGGTTGAATGTCTGGCCTATTTCCGAGTAGGTGGACACCTCGCCCAGCGAGAAGTAGCGCAGAGATGCGCTGACAGCCTGATTGTCGCCTCCGCCAAATTTCCAGTACCCCGACACGTTGGCGAGGAATATGTCATTGACAATCTTGCGCAGCCACGGGGTGTAGCTGAGCGACACGGCGGCATCGCTATAGGCAAAGGCATATTTCGACGGATTCCAGAACTGGCTGTAGGCGTCGGGGTCGGTGGCAGCTCCGAGGTCGCCCATACCGGCAGCACGTGCGTCGGGAGCGATGCCGAGCGACACCACGCCCGTCTCTATGGGGTTAAACTGGTTCTTCTGGGCCAATGCATATTGTGGCAACGCCATTGCCATAGCCACAAGGAGGAGTATTGATGCTTGTATTCTTTTCATGCGATAATGATTCTAAGAGTATTAACCTGCCTTGGAGTCGATTTATTGTATCCCTCATGGCTATTGTGTGTGAAAAAAACAGAAAATCAGTGTGGATAATGCCGACTTCGCGGATTAATCGTTAACTTTGCCAAGTTTTCACGGCGGCATGTGGCTGCCATTTCTTGCAAGAATGAAACAATATCGCATACTCAACAACATTCTGGGCTGGGTGGCATTTCTGATTGCCGCCGTCACATATATGTGCACTCTTGAGCCCACGGCAAGTTTCTGGGACTGCCCGGAATTTATATCACAAGGCTATAAGCTGGAAATCGGTCATCCACCGGGCAACCCTATCTTCATGCTTACAGCCCGGTTCTTCGTTAATTTTGTAAGCGATCCCTCGCAGGTAGCCCTTGCTGTCAACACAATGTCGGGGCTTCTTAGCGCGGCCACGATATTGCTGCTGTTCTGGACTATAACACATCTTGTCAAGCGACTTATTGTCAAGGACGATGCCACTACGGTCACTCCTCTCCAGATGCTCGTAATCTTCGGCTCGGCAATGTGTGGCTCTTTGGTGTATACATGGAGCGACACTTTCTGGTTTTCTGCCGTCGAGGGCGAAGTATATGCTTTCTCGTCATTCTGCACAGCACTTGTATTCTGGCTCATACTTAAGTGGGAAAACCGTGCCGACGAGCCTCATAGCGACCGATACCTTGTGCTTATCGCCTATGTGATAGGCATATCAATTGCCGTACACTTGCTCAATCTGCTCTGTATCCCGGCGATTGTGCTCGTATTTTACTATAAGAAATTCAAGAATCCCGACGGACGCGGCTCAATCGCAGCGTTGCTTGTGTCATTTGTTATCGTGGCCCTGATACTCTACGGTCTCGTGCCCGGTTTCATCGAGATGGCTCAGTACAGCGAGCTTTTCTGTGTCAACACCCTCGGCATGGGATATAATTCCGGCGCATTGCTCTATACGATAGTCACCTTTGCAGTGATGATATGGGCTGTGGCCGAACTATACCGACAGAAGAGTCCCGCACGTATCCGCTCGTCATTTTTCCTTACCGTATTCTTCTCCGGCATACCGTTTATCGGCGACAGCTGGCTGGTGTCAGCGGTAATATTCTGCGCACTGCTCTGGTATCTGTACTTCTATATGAAGAAGATTCCTGTAAGGATATTCAATGTAGTGGTGCTCAGCATACTCGTTATATTCATCGGCTATAGTTCATATGCGTTGCTTCTTATCCGCTCCAACGCCTATACTCCGATGAACCAGAACTCTCCCGACAATGTGTTTGCCCTTTCATCATACCTCAACCGTGAGCAGTATGGAGAGCGCCCCCTGCTGTATGGACAGACATTTAATTCAGGTATAGTATACGAGGTTGGAGCCGACGGTGTTCCCAAAGCATTGAAAAAAGAGGGCAAAAACCTATGGGGAAAGACCGTGAAGACCTCTCCCGACCAGCCGGACAGATATGAAGTGACAGGCACAAAACTTGATTATGAGCTGACTCCGGAACTCAACATGCTCTTCCCTCGTATGTACGACGGTAAATATGCCGAGGCCTACCGCGAATGGACCGGAATGACAGGCACTCCGGTCTCTGTCACCAGCTATGTCGACAGCCAGGGAAATCCCCTCGGTGAGAAGTCAATGCGCATCAAGCCTACATTCATGGAGAATCTGCGCTACTTCTTCAACTATCAGCTCAATCATATGTACTGGCGATATTTCATGTGGAACTTCGCCGGGCGGCAGAATGATATCCAGGGCAACGGAGAGATTACCCACGGCAACTGGATTTCCGGCATACCATTTATCGACAATGCCCGTCTAGGCGACCAGTCGCTTCTGCCTGAAGACCTCGGGAGTGGCAACAAGGGCCACAATGTATTCTTCATGCTCCCGCTGCTGCTGGGCATAATAGGACTCCTGTGGCAGGCGTTTACATCACGGCGCGGTATCGAACAGTTCTGGGTGATATTCTTCCTGTTCTTCATGACCGGTATCGCTATTGTAATATATCTCAATCAGGTCCCCAACCAGCCCCGTGAGCGCGACTACGCGTTTGCCGGTTCATTCTACGCATTCGCTATATGGGTAGGAATGGGTGTGGCCGGTATCTGGCGTCTGATTGCCGGACTTGCCGATGCCAAGGCATCAAAAGAGAAAGTGAGCCGGCTTAACTGGATTGGTGCTGTCGCAGCCGCTCTGTTCGGTATATTTGTCCCCCTTCAGATGGTGTCGCAGACATGGGACGACCACGATCGTTCCGGACGTTATGCCGCACGCGATTTCGGCATGAACTATCTCAGTTCGCTTGAGCCGGGTGCCGTAATATTCACTAACGGCGACAATGACACATTCCCACTATGGTACGCACAGGAGGTAGAGGGATACCGCACTGATGTGCGTGTAGTCAATCTGTCGTATCTCACCACCGACTGGTATGTCGACCAGCTGCGCCATCCGTCGTACGACGCTCCCGCCATACCAATGATGGCCACCCCCGATGTATATGCACATGACAAACGTCAGTTCACCTATTTCATCGACCCCGATACAACCCGCATCAACGCTCTGGCGGCACTTAAGGAGGCATACCGTGAGGATGCACGGAATCATACCTACGGTCTGTATGAATTCCGCCACCCCAACATGTATATTCCCGTCAACGGCGATGACATGGTAGCTTCCGGACGCATAAAGGAAACTGAACGCGAGGCCTTGTCGCCGGCCATTGACCTCAACCAGGCCGGTAATTCCGAGAGCGGTCTGCGCCTCAGCTCGATGATTGCCATCGACATGCTCGCCACCAATGCCAAGGATGGCTGGAAACGTCCGTTCTATTTCGCCATGACAGTGCCCGACGACTACTATCTCGGCCTCAATCCGTTCATGCGCTCGACCGGCATGGCCTACGAAGTAGGTGGCATAAAGGATACCGAATCAAGCCACGGACAGATTGCCGTGAATACCGACAAGGCCTACGACAACATCGTCAACAAGTTCCGCTGGGGCGGTCTCGACAATGTCAAGAGCGCCGACGACATCTATCTCGACGAGACAGTGCGCCGTATGGTCACCACCACACGCAGCGCCATGCTCGACCTTGCTCAGGCACTATACAACGAGGGTATTACAGCCGAAGCCTATTACTTGGAGGATTCCGTAAAAATGACCCCGGAAAAGCGTAAGGAGACCGAGGAGTACATTGCACAGCGCTATGCTCGGGCCACAGAGGTGATTAACCTCATGGTAGAGAAGATGCCTGAATATACTTCGCCCTACGGCATACAGATCGGCTACCAGATTGCCGACCTCTTCGGACGTCTTGGTGCTGTCACAGGCGACAAGCAGCTTTCCGACCAAGCCCTTGCCATAGCAAAGCACGAGATTGACCTCTACAAGCAATATATGCTTTATATCCAGAGTCTGTCGCCTGCCAAATTCCAGTCGCTCACACGCATCGACCGATATATATTCGATACATACTTCATGCAGCTCGTGCAACTCTATGTATCGCTCGGAGCCGATCCTGAGGAGACTATAAAGGAACTGGCCGCCCAGGGTGTTGATTTCAACCGCTACTACCGCAATCACAACGAAGGATAATCCTGCCTATAGATGAAAGGTAGCAAGTATTTCCGTTTCAAGCCGTCGCGCTTCATTGAGCAGCCGCCGTTGTTGTACCGTATCCTCTTTCCCGAGGCCATATGGCGCATCAAACGCAAGAAACGGCGCACTGTTTATCTGACTTTCGACGACGGCCCCATCCCGGAGATTACTCCATGGATTCTTGACCTGCTCGACTACTATGGCATAAAGGCCACATTCTTCCTTGTGGGCGATAACGTACGCCGTCATCCCGAACTGCTTGAGGAAATCAAGCGCCGTGGTCACAGCTGGGGCAACCATACGATGAACCATCTGCAGGGATTCAAGGAAACCTCGCGCAACTATCTGCGCAACATAAAGGAAGCCGACAATCTCATCGACAGTCCGCTCTATCGCCCTCCACACGGCATAATGCGCTGGGGACAGGCGAAAATCATCAAGGAGCATTTCAACATCGTTATGTACGATGTCGTCACACGCGACTACTCCAAGAAGCTCAACGGCGAGAAGGTAGTGAAGAATGTTCGGCGCTATGCCCGCAACGGCTCTATCATCGTGTTCCACGATTCGCTAAAGGCCGAAGCCAATCTCCGCTATGCTCTTCCGCGAGCGATAGAGTGGCTACGCGACCAGGGCTTTGAATTTGCGCCCATCCCGATGTGATGAATACTGAGCAGCTCGACAGTATCATGCGCTCCTCCGGCGCTGTGGCATGGGGTGTGGCCACAGCCGAGTCTGTCGATTCAGAAGCCTGGGAGCGACGCGAGCGATGGATAAGCGACGGAAATAATGCCAGGATGGATTATCTCGACCGCTATCCCGACGTCAGGCGCGATCCGCGCAATCTGCTTGAAGAGGCCCGCTCGGTAATTGTGGCCGCCTACAGCTACTATCCGTCGCGACGTCAGCCGGCAGATGCTCCACAGTTTGCATGGTATGCTTATGGGCGCGATTATCATGAGGTGGTGCGCGCACGCCTGGAGCGGGTGGCCTCCCGACTCGATGAGGTATACGACGGAGCTCGATTCAGGATATGTGTCGACACAGCCCCGCTGATGGAGCGCTACTGGGCCGTAAAGGCCGGTGTAGGCTTCGTCGGACGCAACGCCCAGCTTATTGTGCCAGGCCACGGATCGGCATGTTTCCTCGGTGAGATTGTTACCACCATCCCGCTTCCCGCTTCAACCCCTTCCGAGGGTGCATGTCCCGACGGATGCGATTTGTGCATACGGGCATGCCCCGGAGGAGCTATATCCCGCGAATGCACTGTTGATGCCCGCAGGTGTCTGTCATACCTTACCATTGAGCATCGGGGAGCTTTTACCGACGGTATGCCTCAACTCGGGCGCAGGATATACGGCTGCGACGCATGCCAGAGCGCATGCCCCCTTAACCGGGGCATATCGCCTACCGACATACCGGAATTCTTACCGTCTGAAGCCCTTATGTCGCTTACCGACTCCGATATCGCTACCCTCACTCCCGAGCGGTTTTCATCCATTTTTTCCCATTCGGCGGTAAAGCGCGCAAAGCTCGCAGGCCTTTTGCGCAACCTTTCGGCGCTCACGCCGCGCTCTGCCGCCGGGCCTCCCTCTGAAGATAAAATATAGTAAGAGCGCCGCTACAGCTATGGACTGTAGCGGCGCGTTAATTGTAGTCGATAGCCGGATGCGCAATCATCGTGCCGCCCGGCTGCAATGCAAACCTTTATTTAAAAACAACCTTTCGCGATACTGAGCCTCTGCGCTCAATGAAGATGCCTCCCGAAGGTGTGCTTACCTTTACTCCCTGCAGATTGTAATATTCCGCGGGAACGGCAATATCGTCGGCCATCTCGGTCTCAATACCCGATGTGGAGGTATATTTCCTGGGAGTGTATCCCTCATGCAGAGTCTGATAGTTGGTCCAACCGATTCGCTCGCCCGGTTTTACACCGTAGAACACGATATCGGCATATCTTACCGGAAAACCATTAAGGTCATTTGTGCTTTTTCTGCGGAAGTCAAACAGATTCCAGCTGTTGGTGGCTTTTCCTGAGAATGTTATATCCTGTGGCCCTGTAGCTGTGGTCGACGGCATATTGAATATGGCGCAACGCTGCATTTTCCCGAGAGTGTCGTCAGTGCCTGCGAATCCTCCTGTAAATGCCGTACTGGTATTAGCCTGTACAAAATCGGATGTGATACGCACATGAGACGGCGCGTCGACGGTTACATAGACGCCTGTGATATCGTTTACACGACAGTCCTCACCGTCGCCCATACGGCTCTTGCTGTTTGACTCGGTACAAAAGCGCACGCGTATGTCGCCTCCTTCGGCCGGTACGTCGACAAGCGTTCCGTTCTTGTAATATTGGGCCGGCACTGTTACGTAGGCAAGGCCGTTGTTGTCCATTTGCGATGTTAGCAGCATACCGTCCATAAGGCCGCTTTCAAGTGATTTCTGGGCGTCGCGCGGCTCTGCGTAGTCTTTCTGGGCATCGGCTGATAGTGTTGAGCCGGGTGTGGTTATCTTCGACAGGGCCTCGTCGACTAATACCGGGGTATATGCAGGCTGATAAAGCACCTGGAGTGTGATGGCTTTCCCTTCCAGGCGATACGCTTCGGCAGACAGTTTTGTTCCTACAGTGTTGTCGATAAGTTCCTGCGAGGCATCGATGCTGAATCCATGGTATTCCTCTGCATAGGCGGAAACGATGCTTAGCGAGATGGCTGAGATGAGTAATGTTTTTTTCATGTGATAGAAATGGTTGTTGATTTATGTGAAGTGTGTCGTATTCCGGAGGCGTGTAGAAACTCGCCTCCGGAATATATGATGTGTCGGGATTATTCGAGTGATGAGGGACGGTTGAGTACAGTGGTGAATTTACGGCCTGAAAGATCGGTAAACTCGATTGTCACCGGCGAATCGGCAGTCGAAGCCTGTGCGCGGAACAGATGGGCCGTTTCCTCCGGATTCATGCCGGAATTCCACTTTGTATACTCTTTCTTTATGGGGACAAGGTATTTCTGTATGAGATACGGGTCCTGGGTCTTTACTCTCTTTACGGTAAGCTCGCGTCCGTTTTCATACATTTTTACCGTACATCCAGGTTCGTAAGCCCATATATTGGCGAGCACTACATCTTTGTTTGCACTATTGCCGGGGAGGTAGGCCGTCGAGAGATCCTGGTCATCGATAGATACCTGGTTGAGATCGTAGGCGCGTATCTGGAAATCGGTCGGTAACTGGAATCCCTTGTATATATGGTGGGGGGTGCCTGAGGCGAAATCCCATATGCCGAAGCCCCAGGGAGCTCCGTCAAAGCATACCGGGAGGTTAGGCATGTGGGGTTTGAAACCTGCCGGCCACCAGCCGCCATTGGCACCTGCGTAGTTGTATTCGCGGATATTCCCCTCCGGGGTGTGCTGGAAGTGACTCTTGTGGGAATGTCCTGAGAATACCTTTACGTTAGTGAATTCCGACAGCAGAGCGCCAAGTTGAGGACCGCCTTCGTCGAAGCGGTATACCTTGCTCACATTTACGCCTTCGGCTTCCGGATAGGTCAGGAAAATTCCATGCATGGTGATGAACAGGGGGGCAGTCTTATCCTTTATTGTGGCAAGATCTTTTGCAATCCAGTCGAGTTGGTCGGCTTTAAGGGCCGTTCCTTCCTGGTATACCATATTGTTGACAACGATGAAGTGAGCGCCTCCACGGTTGAATGAATAGTACGACGGGCCGTTGATATACAGCCAGTTGGATAGCCCAGGTATATCTCCTGTCATGAACGGGTCGTAGTCGTGGTTGCCCATCGTGTGGTAGAGCGGTGCATTGACCTTGAAGTCCTTGTTGAAGAGATCAAGAGTATATCCGTAGCCGTCGGCCACAAAAACATCACATATAAGGTCGCCGAGAGTTATCACGATGGGACTTGTGCCTTTTGCCTTCAGAGAGTCGATGGCTCGGTTTACGTCGGGCACAATCATGTTTTTAAGCAGCTCCACGTCGCCACATCGGTTGGATATCTGGGGGTCGGCGATAGCGATTATGCCGAGAGGATTGTTGTCGGCTATCTTGCGTAGGATGAAATCCACGCTCTTGCCGTTGGTTTTCCTTACTTGCTGCCAGAATTTCGGGCGGTTATTGTCGAGGAATGCGGCAGGCTCATATCCGTCGGGAGTCGATACGAAGATATATCCCAGGGCTACCTCCGATTTCATTATATACTTGCCGTTGACATCGGTGGTAGTCAGATTGTATCCGTCCGAAACCACTACGTCGGCAAGCGGAGTGCCGGTGTCGGTCTTTACAGTCCCTTCGATATATACTTCCTTGGGTGCCGGTTGCTTGATGGCCGGAGCGCCGAAGTACTCGTCACTGTCGGAGCATGCCGAAGAGAAGAGCATCGTTGCGCATGCGAAAAATGCTGTATATGGAAATTTCGATTTCATGGTTGTTTAGCCTTTACAATGTATCTGGATGTTTAGGAATAGTTCGCCGCCGTCGATATTGACAGCAAGGCGCAGCCAGTTGCCGAAATTGGGCTGTACCTTTATCGGATGGAGTCCGCGGCCCGATACGGTGACTGGAGAGCTTCCGTCGGATGCCCAGTTTACTCCGTCGTGTGATATCTCGACATGGGCTGTGAGCGTCGGATTCTCACCCTTTATGTGCTCGATCATAACGAAGAATATAGCTTCATCGGCCCAGCCGGTCTCGTAGGGATGGGTCTCAAACCGTCCGGTAAACCATTTCTTTATCTCAAGATGGGATGCATTGAACTGTTTCATGATTGGTCAGCTGTTTTGTAGGTGAAGACTCGGGGGATTATTCCTGCGACACGACTACCGAGTCGATGTAGAAGTACACGCGGCGGTCCTGGTCGGTCTCGACCCAGAACAGAGGGTTGATGAGGTTGTCGATACGATGGTAGCCGGGTACATTGGTCACGTGGGTGCCGCGCAAATCCCATATGCGGTCCTGACACTGGAATTCGACATACTCACGGTTGAGGGTGTCGATTTTCAGGCGCATGTACTGCCAGTTGAGTTTGCAGTCAGTCTCGTTGTATATGAGTTTCTGATGGGAGTCGGGTATCACCTGGAATGCCTCGTGGCGTCCGTCGGGATACCGGCGTCCAAACCACCACGGGTCGATGCCGCGCTTGCACCAGTCGCCTTCGAGCCCGAAAGCCCATTCCTTGTCGGTGACATCGGCTGAGTTCTCTATTTCCCAGCGCTGCACCAGATTGCCGTTGAAGCAGTTGAGGTGGCGCACACCTACCTGGTAGCGTTCGCCTCTCTCCTGGATATCAAATCCCATGCCGAAGGCGCGGATGCTCTTCTCGTGCAGACCGGGCTGCGGAGTGCCTTCGGCATCGAGAGTATCCTGTTCGGCCGTGTATGAGAACCAGCATTCTATCTGCAGGAACCGGCTTCCCGGACGGTAGAACGACAGGCGCTTTATGGCATGTCCCATCGAACCCGGCGCCGGAATATCCTCGTAGCGTGAGTGCACGGGACGCGTAGAGAGCTTCAGACTGAATGTGCCCGACATGGCGCCGTGGCTGCCGGGATAGCGGTATGTGGCTGAGCTGAGCATCACGGGGGGCCACTGGTCTTTGTTGACCAGGGTAGGGGGAACGTCGAAGTCGGGATACTCGGTAAAGTTGGGCAGGAGGGTCATCCAGCCGTTGAAGCCTGTGTTGAATATATCGTAGCAGATTATGCGCTCGAGCGGCTGATAGCGGCTGCGGAGCAGTATTTCGTCTACACTCATGGTTGTTATGTTTGTTTCTGAGGATTATTTGTTGGTGAGATTATGGCAAATGTATACCGGTCGAATTACCATCCGGGATTTTGGGAAATCTTGCCGTTGGAGATGCTTACCTCTATCGCGGGAATCGGCAGAAGAGGGAATCGGCTGTCATATTTCCTTGGGAGTACGCGCACGATTTTACCGGCGTCGAACATCGGCTTGAAATCGGCGAAGCCGCATTCGTCAATCTCCGGAGTTGAGGGCCAGTAGTAATCGCCGGCTTTTTCCATATCGACCATACCCTGTTTTGTCGGGAAGGCATAATAGTCGTGGCTGAAAGCCTTCTCCATCCATCCGTCCCAGCGCAGGAGGTCGAAGAAGCGTCGTCCCTCCCAGGCAAACTCCACCCGGCGCTCTTTGCGCACGGCCAGGCGCATGGTATTCTGGTCCGATAAGGCAAGCGCCGGATATGCGGCTGTATTGTCGCGGGTAGTCTTGTAGGCGCGGGCGCGCACATCGTTGATGGCATTGAGCATACTTGCATCCAGTTCGCCGAGTTCGATTTTAGCTTCGGCATACATGAGCAGCACGTCGGCATAGCGGATGATGATAGTCGGGTTCTCGCTTACGTTTTTGCCGGTACGCCATTCGTCCTGCGCGCCTTTCCTGAGACATGTTCCTGTCGGTGCGGCATACTGGTCGTTGATTTTTGAGTCTTTGTTGGTGACGGATTTTCCGTCGAGAAGCACGGTCTTGGCCGACGGGCTCGGATTGTAGACACATCCGTATACTACCGAGCCGGGAGCTACGAATGTCTCGTTGCATCGTGGGTCGCGGTTGAGGTATGGATTGTGGGGGTCAAACAGCGGAGATTCATCAATCGGCTTGCCGTCGGTGCATTCAAAGGCGGCAAGGAGATCCCATGAGGGGAAGCCCGACGCTCCGCTGCTGACAGTTGTGCGCAGCATGAATGAGTTGACCGATGAACTCTGGCCCAGTTCGATAGAGTTGGCTATGCAGAATATGTATTCTCCATTGTCCATGGTCTTGTCGCGGAATAGCGCTCCGAAGTCGGGATAGAGGGAATATTGCCGGGAAGCCATCACAAGGCGTGCGGCGTCGCGGGCGATTTCCCAATCCTTCATAGTAAGGGCGATACGACACTTCAGAGAGGCTGCCACATATCGGTTTACGCGCCATATGCCCTGGACTATGTTGGACTCGGGCAGGTTTTCATAGGCATAGTCGTAGTCAGAATATATTACAGGGAGGATGTCGGCTACCGGAGTGCGTCCCATTTGGCGAGCTTCCTCTATTGTGATTGTCCCCGTGCAGAAAGGCACATCGCCCCAGAGTGATATCAGGCGGGCGTAGAAGTATGCGCGGAAAAGGCGTGCTTCAGCCGCCAGACGCTTGGCTTCGTCGGAGTTGTAGCCCAGTTTGTCAAGACTTTCGAGCACACGGTTGCAGCGGCTGATGGCCTTGTAGGTGTCTGACCAAGTGGTCTCAATCCATGAGGTGGAGCTTGTAAGTGTGGCCGCCGGAACGTCGTATACCTTGTTGCGGTGACAGAAGTCATCGGTATGTCCGTCGGTAAACCAGCGGGTCTCAAGATTATATGGATATGCGCGGTATAGGTCATTGACAGATATCCTTACCTCGTCAAGTTTTGAATTCCATGTGCCCGACGAAGGCTCTGTCAGAGGCTGAAGGTCGAGATCGGCACATGACGCGGCCATCATCATTGTGGCGCATAACAGCGCCCCTTTAAATATATTGCTCGTTTTCATTTCTTTATGATTTTCAGGTTAGAATGAGAAGTTGAGGCCGAAGGTATAGGTAGTGGCGATGTAGTTGGATGCGCTCGAATTGACTTCGGGATCCCATCCTTTTGGATAATGGTGGAAACAGAACGGGTCTTCGACATTGAAATAGACACGCAGGTTGTCGAAGCGGATGCGGTTGACAAGTTTCTTGGGGAATGTATAGCTGAGGTTGATGTTCTTGACACGCATGTATGAGCCGTCCATCAGCCAGAAATCCGACATCTCATAGTTGTTGCTGTTACCGGTAGCGCTGTTCAGTCGCGGATATATCGCTTTCTGATTCTGCTCGGGAGTGTTGTAAAGACTCCAGTATTTGCCCATGATGATTTCAGGAGCGGCGCGGAACGACTGCTGGCGCACCATTACCTCAGACATGCGTACTTTCTGCTGTCCGACGCCGTTGAACGCCGCCGAGAGGCGTAGGCCCTTGTAGCCTACGTTGATATATCCTCCAAACAGGTAGTGGGGGAGTGATGACGCGAGTACCTCGCGGTCATTGGTCTTGTCGATTTTGCCGTCGGGTGTTCCATCAATTCCGCTTAGGTCCTTATACCGGATATCTCCGGGGCCTACCGAGGTCACCAGCTTCGGAGAATTTGCTACCTCCTCGTCGGTCTGGTATATGCCGTCGGCACGATATCCGTAGAATGCCATGTATTCGTCGCCTCCGCGTATGATACAGTCGCCCGAATACTGGATTTTACCGTCGAGGTTGCCCATCTTCGACTTGGAATTGGAGATATTGAATCCTACGCCATAGGTCCAGTCCTTGCCGATATTGTCGCTCCATGATATTTTCGCCTCCCATCCACGGGTGTTCATGTCGCCTGCGTTTACCTCAGGGGCGTTGTAGCCGGTATATTTGGGTATTTCGGTGGCGATGAGCATATCTTTGGTCTTCTTGTAATAGATATCGCCGGTGAAGTCGAGACGACCGTTGAACAGGGCGAAATCCACACCGATATCCCACGTATGTGTCGATTCCCATGTGATGTTTTCTACAGCATATCTTATCTGAGCTGCCGAGGTTGCCGCTTCCGGGCCTTTGGCGCCGAACATTATCGCATTCTCAAGATTCACGGATGCCTGATAGGGATAATTGCCGATACGTTCGTTGCCGAGAGATCCGTATGAGGCGCGCAACATGAAGTTGGATAGCACCGGCGACAGGCGTTCCATGAATTTCTCCTTGCTCAGACGCCATCCGAGCGATGCCGAGGGGAACCATCCCCAGCGGTATGAGCTGGCGAAACGCGAAGAACCGTCTCCGCGTATGTTGGCCTGGATGAAGTAGCGGCTGTCGTAGTTGTACATAACTCGTCCGAAAAATGAGCGGTATGCGTTTTCAAATGCGTTGCCTCCGGGCGACACTTCGTTTTTATTGGCGTTGTCAAGATACGGATAGTCGGGGAGGGTCATCTTGTCGGAGGATACCGACATCGTCTCGTAGTGGTAATAGTAATCTTCGTATCCGGCGAGTACGTTTACGGCGTGTACACCGAAATCCTTGTTGAAGGTAGCGGTGAGCGATTTCTCCATAGAGTGGTTCTCGGTACGTGTTTCAGTCAGTGTATTTGTCTCGTAGCCGGAGATATATCCTATGAGCTGGTCAGTGTCAAACGCATCATAGTAGGGTACAGCCTTTTTCATGTCTTTTATCTTTTGGAATGACATGGTCGGAGTGACAGTGCCCTGGATTGTCAGGAAGGAGAACGGCTTGTAGGTAAGAGCAATCTTGCCGGTGAGGTAGTTTATGGTATTTTTCTTCTCACCGCCTTCGAGATAGGCGCCTTCGGTATTCGAGCCCGACTGGCCGGCTGCTATTCGTCCGTCGGGATATGTGCCGGCATATATCTGCGGATAGCGCAGTGCCGCGCCTATCGGACTTCCCGAGTGCGGGTCGTTTTTTACAGCATGACGCATGGAGAGATCGACAGAGGCTGTCCACTGTTTGTTGAAGTTGATGGTGTTGTTGGCACGGACATATATGCGTTCGTGGTCTGAACCCTTGTACAAGGCTTCGGTCTTCTCATACGATGCGGATATGCGGGTCTTTACCTGTTTGTTGCCGTATGACAGGCTTACATTGTGCTTGGTGCGGGGTGCGGTCGATCTGAGCAGTCTGCTTTTCCAGTCATATACAGGGTATTCGATGGGGTCATACATATGATTTTCCATATACTGCTCGATATACTCTTTTGAGTAGGTGGGATATTCGCCACCTGCGGGATTGCCGGCTTCGTTCCAGCGGGTCTCATTGATAATCTGCATGTGGCGTATGGGATCTACCACATAGTCGGGGTATGATGAGGCGTGCATCAGAGAGAACTCTCCGTTGTAGGTGATGGAGAGATCGCCCTCTTTGGCCCCTTTGGTTGTTACGAGTATTACGCCGGCCGCCGCACGTGCGCCGTAGATTGACGCCGTTGCGGCATCTTTGAGCACGGAGATTGACTCTACATCATCGGGATTCACATTGTCGAGGTCGCTTACTGGAGTGCCGTCGACAAGAATCAGAGGGCTGTTGTCGCCCATTGTGGTCACACCGCGTACCTTGATGGTTCCGCTTGATCCGGGCATACTGCCGCTGCGGGTGATATCGAGGCCGGGAATCGCTCCCTGCAGCGCTGTGGTAAGGTTGGGTGAACGCTGTTTGTCAAGCCTATCGGAGCCTACTGAGCCTACAGCACCGGTAAGATCCTTTTTCTTTACAGTGGCGTAGCCGATGACTACAGTCTCTTCCAGCATCTGTGCGTCGGGGTAGAGCTTGAAGTCAAGAGTACCCTTTCCGGTCCATCGGGCAGTCTCTGGTTTGTAGCCGAGATATGTTACCTTTATTTCAGTGCCGGCCGGTACCGACGCAATATTGTAGCGGCCGTCGATATCGGTCATTGCAGAATATTTGCTTGTCTTGTCGGATACTATCGCACCTACTATGGGCTCGTCGGTCTCGTCGGTGACTGTACCTGACAGAGTGGTCCCTTGTGCCGTAGCCGCCGCGGGGGCAAGCATGGCCGCCATTACAAGGATGGTGGCCGATGCTTTGCGCATCACGTTTATAAATGATTTCATTTGGTATTTCATGATTGGGGTTAAATATGTGGGAGAGTGGTGGTATTACTGTGCGAACTCAAGTTTTACCGTCTGGTTGTATTCTTTTACAGCCTTGTCGCCATCATGGGGATGTTGTGCGGTAAAGCGTGTGCAGGTACTTTGCGATATCTGGTCGATATATTTTCCGCACTGGGCAATTTCTGTCGCCGGGCGCAGGCGTATCTGTACTTTCTCGCAAGAATGCTTAAGGGAGAATGTGCCTTCAAACAGCACATAGATGCCGTCTTTGGGATATTCATAATTGTAGGTGACGGTCTCTGTCCAGTTGCCGGCAGCTCCCGACAGGCCCTCGGTGGCTGTGAGCGTCACGGTCTTTGGAGTCATAAGCGGCAGCCATTCGTTTCCGTCGAGATATTCGGCCATCCAGTGGGCTGCACAACTTGAATAGATATGGCCCGTGAATTCAAAACGCATGGGAGTATCGGCCGGAATCTGCGATAGCGACTTGTTGCCACACTCTATAAGCCAATAGTCGGTAGTAACACATCCGCGTATCATCAGGTCGCCGTGTGAGCCGGTCTGGGTGCGCATGCCTTTACCATCATCGAGGCGTCCTGATTTATCGGAGTTGTAGAATCGTATTGAACCGACACCGGTGGTCGGGTTGGCGAAAGCGTCGATAAATCCGGCTGTCGACTTGTCGAACTTAAGGGCACCCCATGTCGAGGAGTATTCATCTTTGTTTTTGTCGATTGCCCATTCGGTAATCAAGGTCATGTCGAGAGCAAGCTGTGTGATGGTAAGCGTGTAGCTTTTGCCGTCGATATTTACTGTAATGGTTGTATTGATGTCGGAGAGTGTGTTGTTTTGCGGGAATGTGACTTTTACCTTGGTCTCTCCCTCGCCGGAGTCGGGTGTGAGCACGAAGTCGGGATTGGATGAGGTAGCTGTCCATGAGCCTTCGCCGAGTACGGTAAATTCGGTTTCGCTCGCTCCGGATTCAAGAGTGATGCTTTTTACCGACACGCCGGTGGGTACGAGGCCGCGCTGGGTGATGTCGAGAGCTTTAGGTGTCACCCCTTCGCCGATGAATTTTATGCGGCCCGTTCGAGGATCAAACTCCTCGTTGGCGTTTACATCGATAGTGAATGTCGTAACATTGTGATTATTTGTGGCTTCGGTGATATTCAGCCATTCTGTCTGATGATTCACCACATATTTCACATTGGAGGTAACCGTCATGGTAATCGTTCCTCCGTCGGCCGATACGGCCATTTCTTTGTCCGAAAGATCCATGTAGGGAGCTGCATCGTCATCGGAGCAGGCTGTCAACATTGCCATGAAGGCAATGAAGAGAAGTCTTGATAGGATTTTCATGATCTGTTTTTTAGGTTAATATTGGTTGGTGATATTAGTTGTGGTTGAGAGGAGTGTCGGCCGAGGCTTCGAGGGCTTCGTAAGCGCTTTCTATCTTTGACAGGGCAAGTGAGCGCAGTTGTGGCCATCGGTAGCACTGTGCCGCTCCCGTCGGTTGAATAGGGAGCGACAGGGCTTTGCCGTTGAGGAGAACTTTTACAAGGATATCATCATTGTCCGACCGGTTGCGGAAGAATACAAAGCTGAGTTTCGAGGCCATTGGTATGCGCCATGTCTGCCAGAAGTCTTTCACTTCGTCGAGATTGTCGGTGGCTGTGCCCCACGAGTCAGCCTCAAGCAATGCCAGAAGTGCCATCAGACAGCCGTCGTGACCGAAACGCATGCGCAGTCCGCGGCGTCCCGATGTTATATCGTCGTCGGCACAGGAAATGATGTTGTCGAGCATTCTGGCGGCCTGTTGCCATCCGCGGCCGAGGTTCACGCTGTGGCGCCCTTTCTGCATGTACTGGCGTGCGTTGTCGGCTTCCCACATGGCTTCGGCCTGGGACGGAGTGAACAGTTCGCTGAACGACTCCGGGCGGTCGAGTGCGGGAGCGGCGTTGGAGAGGGTAAACATGGCCTCGCACAGGGTTATGGCATCAAACCGCGATGCCGCGCTGTCGGGCTGTGTGAATATCGTGGCGAGCCATCCGTGCAGGTCGATGCGGGATTCCACAAACCGGCGCCAGAGCTGATACCAGCGCCCGTCGTGAGAGCGCATCTCCTCGTCGAGCGGCAGCTTGGTGGGGCAGTCGTTGGCATATGGGTTGAGCCATGTGTGGTAGCGGCTGCTTACATCGCCTGTTATTCTTACATCTCGGCATATGCGTGACAGGGCGCTGTTGAATGCCTCCATCGAGCGCGCCGTACGCATCACGTTGGTCGACTGCGACTGTACGGTGGCGCCGGCCGAGATTACCTCGGGGTATTCGCGGCATAGTTTGGCCGCGTATGTCTCCCACTGCCTGGTGCCTCCTGCCGTGAGGTCGCCGGTGCGCCGGTCGACAGTAGGCCATAGGCCGTGCAGACGTTCAAGCATTATGGTGCCGAGTGGGGTAAGAATGCCGGCGGAGTCGCCCCATTCGAGCGCGCTCTTCACGAGCGGCAGCACCGGAGCGCTGTCGATGTGGCGTATGCCATGGCGGCAGTAGGTGCTGATCATAAACGGATGGTAGCCGTCGGGAGCAGTGCGGTCCTCGGGTTGGGCAAACGGGTCGACACGGTAGGTGCCGCGGCTCAGTGTCGGGTCGGGCATTTCGGGCATGGCTACAGAGTATATCCGTGGGCTGTTGGTATTGACCAGCATCCTATGGCCGTCGACCATAAGGGCCTCGCACTCCTCGCGGATGAGGCTGTCGAGGTCGACGCGTGCAGCCACGCAGCGGCGGTCAAGGTCATATACACGGATTTTGGATGTCGTCACGGGATATTTGTCACCGAATCCGAAGCTGTAGAAGAGTTTCCCGTCGTGGATGCATCCCGATTGTGTGGCATAGGCGTCCATGTCGAGCACTACCTGTTCGAGTACATCGTCGGCTCCGAGTCTGACATATTTGCCTTCGGAGAGCGATGGTATGCGGAAGCGTGTGGCCACCAGCTTGTTGTGGGCGAATGTAGGCATAGCAGCCGGCACGGTGCGCACACGTCCGGAGAATACCCACATATCTCCTCGCTCGCGGTCGATGAGCCACGACGGAGCTCCGAATATAGTGTTGAGCTCGCGTCGTGCCCATCCGGCGGTGTCGAGTTCGAGTGTCTGCACAAGGCCGGAGCTCCATTTGCGCCCTTTGCGGGTGATGCTCTCTACATGGCAGCGCATATCCAGCGGACTTTTGGGCTGGGCGACCGACAGGTAGATGACGGGCATCTCCGCTCCGGGCAGCCGCTCTACTCCGAAGTTTGCCTGGTTGCAGTGGTTGCCGCGCGACGACGACTCTACGTCAAACTCTCCCGCATGTCGTAGCTCTCCCTTGCTGCGGTCGTACACCGTGCAGTGTCCGCCATGCTCGAATGCTAACAGTAGGTCGCCCCAAAGGGCCATCCCCTGCTGTGAGCGGCGCGAGGCGTCCTTTGTATAGGCCACTTCACATAAGGGTGCGGTAGCCCTGGCCTCGCCATACATGAGGCATGACGCCAGAGTCAGGGTGAGGTATGCAAGGCGTAGTCTCATGCTGTTACAGTCTTTTTGTGTTTGCGTGAATCGGCAATGCGGTAGGCCGTGTAGATTCCGATAAGGACGGCGATTACGAGGCATGTGCCGGTCATTATGCTGACTACAGCCGGGTCGTATGTCTCGGTAGCCATCAGATACAGGAGCAGCAGGGCTATTGCGCCGAGTGTGACCAGGAAGCAGTTTATGGCCATGAAAGAATACGATTTTACAGCGCGCCGTGTGGCTTCGTCAGGCTCCGTGTCGGCTGATGTATCCTCCATCTGTGTGATTTTTTCGTAGCCGGGACATACATATCCCTTGAGATGGCCGCGTAGCTGCAGTGTGGCCATTATCGCAACCGGGAGGAGCAACCCTACGGTAGCTTCGAGCACCTGGTTGTTGACCAGGCCGGAGAGGGAGAACTTCATGGTTATGCCGATGGCGTAGGTGGCGAGCATAGCCCATATCACCTGTCGGCCGTTGATACGGCTTGACAGCAATCCCCACACCGACGGGATAAAGAGCGGTGCAATCACCATGGTGAGAATAGTCACTACCACGCGCTCGGCTCCGCCCATAAACGGGATGAGCAGGGCGATGGCTATGATGGCCACACCGAAGGCGAGGGTAAAAAGTCGTCCGGCCTTGATGAGGGTGCGGTCCTTTGCCTCGGGATGCGTGGCTCCGTATATCTGGTAGGTGAACACGTTGGCGTATACATTAAGCGTGCCTGACACACAGCTGAGTGTCGCCGAAATCATAGCCGCGAGCATTACTCCGAGCATACCTTTCATGAGTACCGTCTGGCTCATGAGTATGTAGGCCTGCTCGGGATTGGCGTCGGGATTGATTGTGCGGTATACCATGGCCGGGAGATACCACAGTATCGGGGTGAATAGATATAGCACTCCTACGAGGTAGTTGCTCCTGCGTGCGTCGCGGGCGGTTGGCACGCTGATATAGCGCTGTACGAATGGCCAGTCGCCTCCCATCTGGAATATGTTGAGGCCGGTCCAGAGCAGAAGCCATATCCACGGATACTCGCCTGAAGCGAGGTCGAAGTACGTGTCGGGCAGTGCCGGTGAGTTTATGAAGTTGTCGAGACCACCGATAGTGTGCAGCGAGAGGGGTATCATGAACAGGACCACCGCGATGAGTACACCGAACTGAATTACGTCGGTCATCAGTACCGCGAGAAATCCGCCGGCTATGGTATACACGAGGGTGATGGCTCCGAGTATCACCACAGCCCATGATATCGACAGATGCCCGGTTGAGTCGGCGAGGAAATGTCCTTCGGGGAGTACCATCAGTGTCGACATCACAACGGCGATGGCGTAGAGCGCCACTCCGGTATGTACGCCGCGGCCTATGATGCCGGCTATCGTGTAGAAGTCGACAGTGGTTTTACCGAAGCGTACAGCGATGAAGTCGCCGGGAGAGTTAATCTTTATCTGACGCCATCGGCCGGCGAGCCACCTGCCTGTTACCAGGCAGGCTATGCCTACGAGGTTGCCGATTATTACGGCAACTATTCCCGAGCGGTATGCCACGCCTCCCCACACTACGAAAGTGCTGGCTGAGAATATGGTCATGTATGTCGACATTCCCGACAGCCACCACGAGGAGCTGCGTCCGGCGATAAACATGTCCTCCGAGCTTTTTATGCGGCGCGACATGAGCCAGCTTACGGCAATCAGTCCCAGGAAGTAGAGAAACAGTACTATATAATTGAGTGATTCCATGGCAGGGAATTGCTGGAGGTGATTACTGGTCAATCCTTACGGCAGCCTTCACGATGTTGGCTTTGTCGCTTACGCTGCGGTCCATGGCTTCCTGTATCTCGCTGAGGCCGAATATGTGGGTTGCTATATCTTTCAGGTTCACACGTCCTTTGGCTACAGCCTCGATTGCCATGGGATAGATATGCCGGTAGCGGAATACACTTCTGAATGTGAGCTCCTTGTCGATGAACAGAGATATGGGCAATGTGAGTTCGCCGGTCTTGCTGTAGCCAACAAGCACTATAGTGGAGCCTTTGCGGGCCACCTCGATAGCCTGGCGGGTGGTTATCTCGGTGCCTGCGGTCTCAATCGACAGGTCGATGCCTTCGCCGCCGGTGAGTTCCTTTATACGCTCTACAGTATCCTCTTCGGCTGCATTGATGGTGGCGGTCGCTCCGAGTGTCATCGCTTTCTCAAGACGCTTGGCCATGACATCGACTACGATAATTTCCGACACTCCCTCGGCTTTCAGCGCCATCATGCATACCAGTCCGATACATCCGGCTCCGAATACCACGGCTTTCTGTCCGGCCCGTGCGCCACCTTGGTTGGCGGCATGGAATCCGATGGCCAGAGGCTCTATAAGCGCACCCTCGAGATTACTTACATTTTCCGGAAGCCGGAAGCAGAGGTCGGCGGGGTGGGTGGCATATTCCTGGAATACTCCGTCGACAGGCGGAGTGGCGAAGAACACCACGTCGGGACACAGATTGTATTTCCCTTCACGGCAGTAGCGGCAGTGACCGCATGTCTTGCCGGGTTCAAGCGCCACACGGTCGCCTACGGAGAGATTTGTCACTCCCTCGCCAAGCGCCACTACCTCGCCTGCTGCCTCGTGGCCGAGCACAAACGGGGGCTCTACCACATAATTTCCTATGCGGCCTGTTTCATAATAATGTATATCAGAGCCGCATATGCCTACATAGTCAATCTTTATAAGTACTTCTCCCTTTGACGGAGTTGGAACCGGGCGTGTGATAAAGCCCATCTTTCCGATGCCGTTCATTACGGCTACATTCATGTTTTCCTTCATGATATATTTGATACAGAGTAAAGTTAAATGCCTGATTGGTAGATTTTACGGTGTAAAAATATAAACATTTTATCCGATTTTAAAGTATTTTAGCGCTTTTATTTTTCGCAACCGTTCCCGCAATCGGTTGCGGTTTCCACAATCGGTTGCGGAGGGCGTCGGCATATTGAAATGTAACCCCTCAACCGTTTGCGGGCATCGCAACCGTTCCCAATCGTGCTCTTCGCCCCTTTTTTTCAAAACATCATTTTTTATTAATGGAATTTATCTAAATTTGAACTGATATATTGATGGTGGAAGTCCCTGTAGAGGGACTTTTGTCTGAATTCAAATCTGATATCTGATGCGATACGTTACAATAAAAGACATTGCAGACGCTCTCGGCATATCCAAGTCGAGTGTGTCGCGTGCGTTGGCCGGGGATATGCGCAACGTCAGTCCATCCACTATTGAACGCGTCCGTGCCAAGGCGCTGGAGATGGGTTATCGCCGTAACATGACGGCAGTAAACCTCCGTGCCAAGGCCAACAAGATTATAGGGATAATAGTGCCGGAAATCACAACACCCTTTTCGATGGAATTCGTCACTACGGTGCAGGAGGCGGTGCAGCCGCTCGGCTATCGGGTGCTTATTGCTGTGTCGAGCGAGGATCCGTCGCGTGAGCGTCAGAATCTTGATATGTTTGAGAATGGCCGTGTCGACGGTCTTCTCGTATCGGTTACGCACAACGTGGCCAACCGCGACCATTTTGAAAATCTGGTAAAATCGAATTTCCCAATCGTATTCTTTGACCGAACCATACGTGACCTTCAGTGCTCGTCGGTGTGCTCCAACGATGGCCTCATGTCATTTTTTCTTGTGGAGCACCTGATACGTAGCGGACGCCGGCGCATAGTAAATCTCGCCGGCCCGTCATATATAGAAAATTCGCGCGCGCGTTCCCAAGGATATCGCGAAGCGCTTGAGAAATTCCATATACCGCTCGACCGACGGCTTATTGTGTCGGGAGGAATGTCGGTCGAAGACGGTGCCGTAGCGGTAGAGCGGTTGCTCGACGGAGGCATTGATTTCGACGCCATATATTGCTTCACGGAAACACAGGCGCTCGGTGCGAAGCGTACACTTCAGGAGCGCAATCTGATAATACCGCAGGATGTGGCCATATGTACGATGTCGGGCACATCCCTGTCATCGTTCGTATATCCGCAGATTACAGCAGTAGAGCAGAATGTGGTTGAGATGGCGCGTATCGCTGTGAGATTATTGCTGGAGAAAATCGACATACCGAGTGCCCCTCGGCAGAACATAACTCTCCACTCCTCTATGATAGTACGTGGCTCTACCTCCGCCGAGGAATCGTCATCGCTCTAATCGCATGTTTAAACAATTCCTTATATGAGAATCCTCTTTACATCGATTCTGTCGGCCATATTGCTACCGGTAATGGCCGACACTCTGGTACATGGCACTGTTACGGATGTCGCCGGCATACCGGTAGCCGGAGCAGCCATATCCGATGGGCATGAGGTAGTGCTTACCGACTTGGCGGGACAATACTCTCTGATGTCGCCGCTTGATCTCGGCTATGTATTTGTATCGACTCCCGATGGATATGAACCGGCCGAGCGTCTGGGCAACCGTCCTAAATTCTGGCAACACGTGGCGCAGGGAGAGACTTCGCCTGTCGATTTTCGTTTGCGCAGACTCCCGTCCGATTCGGCTCTTGCGGTGATTGCAGTGGCCGACTTGCAGATTGCAAATCGGGCCGTCGACCGCGAGCGTCTGCGCGATTTGTATGTGCCCGACCTAAACCGTGCCGTCGACTCGCTTCGTTCATGCGGTCTAAACCCTATAGTTCTGACTCTCGGCGACCAGACATGTGAGTATTACTGGTACGATAATAATTACGGACTTGCTGATTTCAACAGGGAGTTTACAGTCGGCGCTCCGGTATATCATACTATGGGAAATCATGACAATGACCCATATTTTGCAGGTGACATCCCTGCTGCCACTACCTGGCACCGGGAGATGGGCCCCTCCTATTATTCATTCAACCGGGGCGGATGTCACTTTGTAGTGCTTGACAATATACTGTACAATAATGCAGACGGAGCGCCCGGCCATCATGGCAAACGCGACTATCGTACAGGTATGACCTCATCTCAGCTCGCGTGGCTTGAGCGCGACCTCGCCACTGTCAGGGATAAGGATGCTCCCCTTTTCATATCCATGCATGGTGTGCTGCTCAGCTATCCTGTAGCGGAGGGCGACACGGTGAAAACAGTCTACCGCATGACCAACGGTGGTCAGCATATTGATTCGCTCCTTGCGCCTTTCCGCAGAATCAATGTCTTGTCGGGGCATGCCCATAACAGTCACTTCCAGCATACTCCCGACGGACGCATACGCGAGTACAACTATCAGGCCGCCTGCGGCACATGGTGGCCTGCACGAATCAAACCACCGCGTCCGAATTTCTGGATGGGCGGTGACGGAGCCCCGTGGGGATATGCCATATGGAATTTTTCCACTCCGGAGCCTACACAACTCTACAAGGGATTTGCCATGAGTCCTGACTATCAGATGCGCGTTTACGACCTCAACTGCGTGGCGATAACCGATACAACCCTCACTAAAGCGTATCTGCCCGGCGATGAGTCCAACCGAAATGTAGTGCTTGCCAATGTCTGGGCCTATGAGCCGGGATGCAGTGTCAGAATGTTTGAGGATGGCCGTGAATTGAAGGTGACACGTGTGAAGGCTCAGGACCCACTCCACTTCATGCTGCGCGCTATCCCGCTGAAAGCCGACGGGGTGGCTGTAAATAAAGCGCTCATGCCTGAAAATACCGCACATATGTTTAGGGCGCACGCCTCGCGGCCCGACACCCCTGTCATGGTCGAGTTTACCGATATCCACGGGCATACGTTTACTACTGTACTCTCTCGTCCCGCCCGGAATTCTTGTCTCGAAACTTTTTTAGCGAAATGATTGACGCGATAACAAATAACGGGGCGCCCTCAATCTTGAAGGCGCCCCCGTTATTTGTTGTAAATAGTTGAGTTTAGGTACTCTGATTTGCTTGGATTATTATTTCATCACATCCTTGGCAGGGGCTGCCATTGCGTGGCGATAGCCTTTCACGCGATTCCAGGCGCCGCGTGTGAAGTCCGGTACCTCGACAGGCGCGGAGCCGTTGTTGATGGAAATCTCCGACAGGGGGATGAGCGAACACCATTCGGCCAGGTCGTATACATCCATGTCGAGAGGCAGACCGTTGCGCAGACAGTAGATGAGGCGATAGTCCATTATATAGTCCATTCCACCGTGTCCACCTACCTTTTTTGCCTGCTCGCCTACCTCACGTATGATAGGGTGGGTATATTTTTCCTCCAGAGCCTTTTTCTGAGCTGATGAGATGAAACTGTGGGCGCTCAGGTTTTCATGGTCGGGCATAGTGCCGTTGTCGGCAATCTGCTCCGGCTCGAATGCGTAGCCCTGCGAGGGATATTTGTTGGCGAATCCCTTTGTGCCTGTAAGCTGATACATGCGTGAATATGGCCTCGGTGTGAGTACGTCATGCTGTATGTGGATAGTCTTGCCGTTGGCGGTGCGTATCATTGTCATCGTGTGGTCACCGTTGAGGAATGTCTCGGGGCGTTTGCCTGTAGTTTCCTCGATGTATGCCGGGCCGTTGACAGCCTTGGTGTCCATTGACACGAGTGTGGTCATGCGGTCGCCTCGGTGTATGTCGAGAAGCTGACAGGCCGGCCCTACGCCATGGGTCGGATATACATCGCCGCGATGGTCGATGTTGTACTTCATACGCCAGTCGTTGTGGTAATATGGCCAGAATTCTTTCAGATCATGGATATAGCTTCCCTCTACGTGAAGCACTTCTCCGAAGAGTCCCTGCTGGGCCATATTGAGGGTGTTCATCTCAAAGAAGTCGTAGATACAGTTTTCGAGTTGCATGCAGTGACGGCGTGTGCGCTCGGAGGTGTTGATGAGCTGCCATATCTCGTCGAGATTAATGGCTGCGGGCACCTCGATTGCCACATGTTTGCCATGCTCCATGGCATATACGCCCATCGGAGCATGTGTCTTCCAGTCGGTCACTATATATACGAGGTCGATATCCTTCCGTTCACACAATTTCTTCCAGGCGTCTTCCGAGCCGGAGTATCCGGCGGCATCTGGCAGGCCCGCGCGCCGCAATATCATCTGAGCGGAGTCGACACGAGCCGGCTCAAGGTCGCACAGAGCTACTATGCGTGTGCCCGGTATATGGGTGAAACGTTCTACAGCGCTCGGACCGCGCATGCCAAGGCCGATAAATCCGATGCGCACAGTGTCAATCGGGGCTGCGGCAAATTCAAGCATGTCGGTCTGGCCTTTTGCGCGTTGGGGCACTTCAGTGCGGATGGGGTTGTAAGCATTACATTTTACAGATGCGGGAGTGCCATCTGCGGCACTTATTTCCGGCGATAAGGCAAATAGTGTTGCGGCGAGGAGAGCGATTACTTTTTTCATGATTTTGTTAATGTGAAAGATTATGGTGAGTTACAAATTTAGATATTGGTTATATAACGCGCAAATCTTGTATGAAAAAAAGCAATCGTTTTAGTGCAGATATCCGAAGGTAGAAATCCTTTTGTATCGGCAGTGTGGTGTCAGAATGAGAATTGGGCCATGATTCCGAATCGATGGGCCCACCGGTGTGCGCCGCTGAAGTTGTGGCGCACACCGAGGTCGATTTCCGCACCCATCTGCATGCGTGGAGTCAGGTTCCAGAAGATGTTGCCCACACCAAACATGCCATATTTGTATTCATCCGGGCTTACTGCTTTTGACGGTAGATAGCGTGTCTGGCTTGCCGCAACTGACACAAACAGATTGGGCAGGAAATTATACTGTACGCCCAGACACCATCCGAACGATGCCGGAGCATACAGCTTTCCGGGGAGTTCAGGGTCGCCGACAAGGTCGTAACTACCCATCAGCAAGTCGCCGCCCAGGCTCTGGTAGCCGTGGCCGTAGCATACATTGGCATATGTGGTGATGGCATTTGTGGGGCGCGCTACCGAACTCAGAAGCACTCCCCATCCCACGGTATTGTGGTTTCTGGCATTGATGAGATCGCGGTATGAGAGAGTGCGCATTATGCCGGCCAGTCTCACATGCTGTCCTGCGGCCCACTGGTATTGCATAAACGCTGCGAAATCAGGCACCCAGGGGCTTGCTTTCTCTGTGTATTCGTTGTCGGCGCCTATTGAGTTTTCCGGTGCCTCGACTGATACCGCTGCTGTCCACCGGTCTTTGAATGTATGCATATAGCGCACGAGTACCGCGGCTGGCGATATCTTGTTGTTGGGACCTTGTGCGTCGACAGTAGGGGGCAACGCCGCCGGGTCGCTGAATGTGGAACTGGCGTATCCGATGGTAAAGTCGTTGATTATGGCATATGCTTTCTTCAGCTGAAATCCGAGATACTGGTATCCGTTGAAGTTGGCCTCTATGTATAGCTGGTATTCTCCAAGCGATTTATTGCGTCCGAGCACCCGGAAAAACAGAGCTGTACCGGATGGCGATGTGCCGAGATGGCGCATGTCGGCGGGATCGGGCTCCATCGGTATGAGGTAGGGCGCGAATCCTCGTGACGGTATCGCCCCTCCCCAGTCGTAGTATGCGCGCATCCTCACGCATCCTCCGATACCCATGGCGAGCTGTGCGTCTTTGCTCATAAACAGAAAGTAGGGGGCTGCCGGGTCGGAGAAGTGGCGGAACTGGTCGTAATAGAATGTTGAGATTTTATGTCGTATCGAATCTACGTATGCTTGTGTGTCTGCATCAGCGGGGCGTCCGTCGATATATACGATTTTATGAGAACCGGCAAGAGAATCAATCTGCTGGTCGGCCAACGGTTTTTGTGCGTGTATGCTTGTTGCGTATATGATAGAGCCGGCAGCAAGTAACAATGCCGCGATACCGCGTTTCATGTCTTTTGACCTCATGTGTGAAAATTGTTTGGATAATGATAAATATGATTAATAAACACTATGGTTTCAACTTTTGTTTGTAAAACCACAATATTGCGCCTGTTGGAGTTTTCATATCGTAGAAATAGATTATGTTATCGGAATATTTCATGTTGTAGCGATGTTGTAGTGATGTGAAGATTCCAAATCGAAGTGCAAAACTTTGAGATGGGCATTAGTCATTCTCCTCTCTCCTTCTGGCGAGGGGATGCCCAAGCGGCGGGGGCGGCCTAAACCGCCCCCAAGAGCGAACAGCAGCAGAACATACTGGCAATACAAAATAAAAAGGGAGACCGAAGTCTCCCTGAGATTAACTAATTTTGTATTGCTTATGTACAGACAATTAACCTCGCAGCAAAGGTCGCAAATTTTCGCCTTACTGCAAAGAAAAACTTCGAGAGAAGAAATTGCCCTCATAGTAGGGTGCAGTCAGTCAACGCTTTGTCGTGAACTGAAGCGCAATTCCACAACCAAAGGCCACTATCTGTGGGAAAAGGCTCATGCCAAAGCCCTTGAACGCAGAAAGCGCACCACATCCAACAAGAAGCTCGACAGCGTGTTGGTGTGGCGTATAAAACAGATGATTATTGACCACCAATGGTCACCAGAACAAATTCGTGGCGTGTTGGCCAAGGAAGGTGTTTCCGTATCCATACAGACCATTTACAACATTATAAACGCTGATGAAAGCGGAGAACTGCGCCGTCACCGCAGACATCCCGACTTCCGACGACGACCAAAAGGCGAACGCAAACCCACTAAAGCCACCAACATACCAAACCGCACAAGCATACACGACAGACCGGCCGAGGCCGACGGCAAACGCTTTGGCGATTTTGAGATGGATCTTATTGTTGATGCCTACGGGCACGCGATTCTAGTGCTGCTTGAACGCATGACTGGCTTTGTGATGATGGAGAAACTACCTTACGGAAAAAGAGCCAAGCCATTGTCAAAGACTGTCGTGAGAATGCTGTACGCATACCGTAAATATCTTAAAACCATCACTACTGACAACGGCAGCGAGTTCGCGGCACACCTCGACATAACCGCCGGATTACGCATCAAAGGTCTCGATGATGTGACTGTTTACTTTGCCGACAGCTACTGCTCATGGCAGAAAGGAGCGGTCGAAAACATCAACAAACTCATCCGTCAATACATCCCCAAAAAGTCAAATTTCAATGATTTCACTGACCTATACATCAAGAATGTCGCAAAGAAACTAAACCTCAGACCACGGAAAAAACTCGGTTTTTCAAACCCGAAAACCGAGTTCTTCAAACAAATCGCTAATTTTGCACTTGCCAGTTGAACCTGCGGATGTTGTAGTGATGTTTCGTTTTGAAAAATATTTACTAAAATTATTTTTCGATATGTAAAAATATGGTTATATTTGTCGCCGATTCAGACAAATCGGCAGTCGGTGGAAGATGCGGATTGTCGAAAGAAACCTTACATTAACTCATCTAAGGCCATAAATGATTGATAATGAGAAATATAATGGGGGGGGTAGGACTCGCTCCTCTATACAGTTGAATGACAGTGCGGTCGTAAGACGGAATATCGATGTAAGATGTCGACGGTATTTCGGTTTTGCACTAACCCTGTTGGCGTTATTCTCATCTACGTCATGCACCCGCTCGGATAGTAATAGCGAGAATCTCGAAGTGGAACTGCCGGGCGATACGACTGTACTCCCTGAAGAAACGATTGATTACACCGGGTTGAGAAAATTCATCTCGGAGAGTGTCGGAAACTACGATTACTGTCGTACTGTCACAGCCGCCGGCGAGGAGTTCCGACTCGTATCCGTAAGTGGCAGAAATGTATCGGTAGCCAAAGGCCGTGTGCCCTATATTCTGACCGGAAGCGGAGGCGATATCATTGTCGACGGAAAAACATTGCGTGGAGATGCGGCTCCAAAGATATCTTATGACAGGGCGCCTGCAATATCGGCCACCCAGTCGGGCAATCTGTTGATTGACGGGGTTGACATAGGAGTGAAAGCCGGAAAGACACTTCAATGTGTGATAAATGCACGCAAGCACATATATTTCTGTTTCGACGATGTGACCATGACTCTCGGCAGCGAGATGTTTACCCCATATAATCCCGCACTTCCTGAGAACCGGAGTGAGTTGAATGTGCTTTTCATCGGCAACAGCTTTACGGTCGATGCTACCGAGCATCTTCCGGGAATGATTACAGCATCGGGTATCACAGGCGTGAATATGACACGCCTTTACCATGGAGGGTACACACTTCCTGAATATTACTCCAACTTTTATGCATCGGGCGTCTGCGCCCGCTACGACTATGTGTCCGGCGCTCAGTCGTGGAGCGGCAACAGCACTCTTGATGACACACCGTCCGACGCGCTTTCAGCCCGCGTATGGGATGTTATAGTAATCCAGGAGCACACCGGCCGCAGCGAGGCATGGTCGTGGCCCGGAGTGCTGGAGCCTGCTGTAGAAGGTTTGCGCGACATATTCTATACATTCCGCAAAGATAGCCGTCCCACGGTGGTCTACCTTATGTCGCAGACTTATAGCAATGGTTCCACTGTACTGCTTAATTCCTTCGGCAACAGCCGCGAGAAGATGTTTGCCACTACATCAGGTGTTGTGAAACAGCTGATGGCCGACACCGGTATCGATGTTGTCATATCCACCGGAGCAGTGCTGGAGAATCTACGCACTTCGAGGGTGAATGTAGACAATGGTCTCCAGCTCACACGCGACAGCTATCATATGGATTTCGGTCTTACACGCTATGCCGCTGCATGCGCGGTATTCGAGACAATAATCACCCCCGCTACCGGAAAGTCGATTGATGATTGTCCGTACCGTTATTCGGTGTCATCGACCGAATCGGGCAAATACTGCACTCCCGTTACCGACGACAACGCTCCTGTGGCGCAACAGGCCGCCCATGAAGCGGTAAGACATCCCTTTGCCGTTACGGCAATAAAATAAACAGGCCGGGGAGGTAACGCCTCCTGCGGCCTGTTGCCCTTATATACCCCTCGCTATAGACATTCTTAACCTTAACGTGTAGATACTTGAATTATTAACTAACCCAACATCTAATGAAACCAAGAAGCAGTGTTACAACAGCCGACACTCTGCGTGGTATCCTGATGAGGATATCCGTCGTGATGGTGTCGTTGCTTATGTGCGTGCCGCCGGCATTCAGCCAGGGCGCAGGCGGTATGGTAAAGGGTGTGGTAAGCGATGAGACCGGTGAACCTCTCACCGGAGCCGTGGTAAGTATTCCCGGCACCTCGCGCGGCACCTCTACCGACATTGACGGAGCGTATACCATCCGCGCCTCCGTAGGAGAAACTCTGGAATTCGCCTTTATCGGCTACGACAAGCAGCAGGTAAAGGTAAAGGAAGTTCCGGCCACAATCAACATCACTCTTAATCCTAACGCGCAGATGCAGATGGATGAGGTAGTGGTAATCGGTTACGGTACTGTCAAGAAAACCGACATGACCGGATCGGTGACCAATGTAAAGATGAGCGATATCAAGGATGCTCCCGTGCTCTCGGTCGACCAGGCTCTCCAGGGCCGTATTGCCGGTGCCGACATCATGAGTTCAACAGGTGAGCCGGGTGCCAATACCTCAATCCGTATACGAGGCACACGTTCTATCACCGCATCCAACGAACCTCTTATCGTTGTCGACGGTGTGATGGATGCCGTTCATGACCTTAACGACCTCAATATGGCCGATATCCAGTCGATTTCGGTATTGAAGGACGCATCATCCACCGCCATCTACGGTTCGCGTGGCTCCAATGGTGTAATCATCGTCACAACAAAGCAGGGAAGCGGCACGAGCGGAAAACCAAATATCACCCTAAAAGCCGATATCGGTTTCTCTCAGCTCCCCAAAGGCCTCGACATAATGAATGCGTCGGAATTCGCCCAATACCGCAACGACTATGCCTATTTCAACACTGCCGACGGCAATGATGCGGTAGGCGACGGCACTCCGCTCAGCAAATATCCCTATCCCGACCCGTTCTCGCTCGGAACCGGCACCGACTGGGTGAAGGAAATCACCCGCACTGCCCCGACTCAGAATTATGCCCTCTCAATCTCCGGCCGCAGCGCCAAGACCAGCTACTACGGCTCGATAAGCTACAATGACACCGAGGGTATCATCGAAAAGAGCGGCATGAAGCGCTTTACCGGACGCCTCAGCCTCGAACACGAATTCGCCAAATGGATTAAAGTAGGCTACAAAGGCACTTATACCCACCGCGACCAGGATATGAATCTCGCTTCAATCGGCGGCACGGCATATTATCAGGCGGCCATATACCTCAGTCCGCTTATCAAAGCCAACGACAACTTCAACCCATTGTGGAACAACGGACAGAAAATCAATACTCCGCGTTCGACAATCGACCTTAATACCCACAATCTGAAGCGCCGGTCGATGAACCATGCCATCACTTTCGATGTGACAATACTCCCTAACCTCAAATTCCGCAGCCAGAACTCATATTACACTTACGATCGACAGACATTCCGTTACTATCCGAGCACACTCCCCCGCAAGGTGGAGGGCGAAGGCGGCGAGGCCTACCGAGCCGACTGGAGCGAGTACACACTGTCGAGCGAGAACACACTTACATTCAACCTCAACACAAAGAGCGGACATAATCTCGACGTGATGGGAGGTTTCACCGGATATACCTACCACGGCGACAACTTCACCCTCGAAGGTAAAGGATATATGGACGATAATGTCAAGTGGAACAATATGAACGCTGTCCCCGACAAGGAGACATATTCCGCTGCAACATCCACGACAAAAAAGACCAAGATGTCGGCGCTTGCACGCTTCAACTATAACTACAAGCAGCGCTACTACGTTACTTTCACCGGTCGTTATGACGGTGCGTCAAACTTCGCCGCCAACAACAAGTGGGCGTTCTTCCCCTCGGGAGCTCTTAAGTGGAACGCCGCCAACGAGGCGTTTCTCAAGGGTGTCGACTGGCTCGACGAACTTTCTATACGTCTGAGCGCCGGGCGTACCGGCAACGACGCCATCTCGGCCTACCGTTCGATGGCCGCTCTGTCAAGCACCACCAACGGATACTTATTCGGTGGGTCACAGCCGGTTGCATTCTATCCCAGCCGCCTGGCGTCGCCCAACCTTACATGGGAGAAGACCGACCTTTACAATGTGGCTGCCGATATATCTCTGTTCAACGGCCGACTTACACTTACCGCCGAGGGATATATCTCCCGCACTACCGACCTGCTCCTTACCGTGCAGACCGCAAGCCAGTCGGGATATACCACCAGATTCACCAACCTTGGAAAAACCTCCAACAAGGGTGTCGAGCTCAGCATCGAGAGCCGCAATATCTCCAACCGCGATTTCTCATGGACTACCAACTTCACTCTCGCCCACAACAAGCAGATGGTAGATGAAATCGGCAGCGAGGACTTCGTGTCGGCACAGGATTCACCCGGCAATAATCCCTACATGATGCAGGGATATGTCAAGGGATATCCTCTCAATGCTCTTTGGGGATTCAAGTATGCCGGAGTATGGCACAGTGTCGACGAGTTCAACCGCAACAAAATCACCAAGGCCTATGCTCCACCGTCGACCCTCAACGACGGAAATATCGCCGGCAATCTCGGCACACCGCGCTACTATGATATAAACCGCGACGGAGTGCTCAGCCAGGACGACCTTGTGTATCTCGGCAACGCCGACCCGATTCTTTACGGAGGTCTGCAGAACAATTTCCGCTGGCGCAACTTCCGTCTGGGTGTTTACTTCACATACTCTATCGGAGGCAAGATTTACAACTATTCGGAGATTTATATGTCGGGCAGTAACTTCACCAACCAGTACCGCTATATGCTCGACTCATGGCATCCTGTGCGTAATCCCGAGTCTGACTACCCGCGTGCGGGAGCTGTCAATGCCCATGTGCCCTCCGACTTCATGGTTCATGATGCGTCCTATCTGCGTCTGAAAAACATCACATTCGGATATACTCTCGACCTCAGCGACAAATGCAAGTTCATGCGCGATGTCCAGTTTACGGTATCTGGCGAGAACCTCTGGCTCTGGAAGAAGTACAACGGATTTGACCCTGACGTGTCAAGCAGTGATGACTCGGCCCTGAGGCGTGTCGACATGGGCGCTTACCCCAAAGCCCGGACATTCGTGTTCAGCGTGCAGATGCGCTACTGATGACCGGCATATTCACAAATTATCATAATCAAGACGAAGATGAAAATCAAATATTTCCTGACAGCAGTAGCGGTAGCGGTAACGTCGGCTTTTTCCTCGTGCAGTCTCGATGAGGAGGTTGATGGATTCTCTGAGCCGCATACTTTCTATCAGAACCGGGCGCAATGTATCTCGGGTCTGAATTCCTGCTATATCCCGCTGAAAAATATATACACCTACAAGATGATGCTTGCCACGGAGTCGACTACCGACATAGCGTTTGCCCGCTCGGGCACACTCGACGCCGTGCTCGACCTCTCCCCCTCACAGCCACGCCACGGCGCCGACGTGTGGACATATTCCTATCGTGGAGTCATGTACTGCAACGCGGCAGAGGCTGGTATAACCAGCTCGCCGCTCTCGGAGGAGGACAAGATACCTCTGTTGGGCGAGGCCCGGATAATGCGTGCGTTCTACTACTACGTGCTCACGAGCTTCTTCGGCGACGTGCCTTACTATACTGTCGATGTAGCTACCGAGGAGATTCAGTATGAGGTGGCCCATCTGCCGCGTATGTCGGCTGTGGAGACACGCGAAAAGATTATAGCCGAACTCCTTGAAATCCTCCCTATGATGGAGCAGGCACGCACCTCCGATGTCGAGGGCAACCGCTCCGGCGCCGCCATGGGATGGATGCTCGTGACTAAGATGGCCATGTGGAACAAGGATTATGATACGGCTCTCTCTGCCATCGCCCGCCTTGAGGAGATATACGGCAGTCTCGACCAGTATCCGATCGACGATATCATGTTCCGCAACAAGAATACTCCCGAGTCAATATTCGAGATACAGCACACATACACTGCCGGCGGTGTCAACTACTCGTCGAACGTTGCAGCCATATGCATGCCTTATCCCAAGACTACCGGCGAGGCCATATACAACGGTGTGGAGATACCTATACTCGGCAAGGATGCCACAGCCTGGTCGCCTATGCTCCCGTCTGCTTATTTCTCCGGCTCGCTGATGTATGAAGGCACGGTCGACAAGCGTGATGCAATCAATCTCATCCACTCAGGCTACGAAGGACAGAAATTTCCCACCACAGGCTACACGGCCTTTGGTCCGAAATTCTGGTGCCCGGGTATGTCGGGTACTTACGATTCCAACAATTACAAGGTGTTCCGCTATGCCGATGCCCTGCTGATGAAGGCCGAGTGCTACTGCATGAAGGAGACCGATGCCGACAAGGCTGTAGAGTACCTCAACATGGTAAAGCGCCGCGCAGGTCTTGATGACTATCAGTTCCGCAACTGGACTAAACTCTTCCAGGAGATTATGGACGAGCGTGCCCGTGAGCTGTTCGGTGAGTTCCAGCGTAAGTTCGACCTCGTGAGGTGGGGTGTATGGTATGAACGCACCAATGCCTTTACCGGCTACGACAAGGTGCAGAACAACATGCGCCCCTGCCATGAGTATTATCCTATTCCCGACAAGGAAGTGGTATACTCGGGCTATGCTCTTGACAACAATGCCTATAAGGCCGATGGTCTATAGTAATCCTACTTATTTTTAATATCAGAACAAATGAAAACATCATATATAAATGTCCGGCTTTTCATGGCGGCCATGTTTATGACTCTCATTTCGGTATTCACATCGTGTGAGGAGGATTATAAGCTGGAACTGCCGCTTGCTGTGGCTCAGAATGAGCTCACTCTTGGTGCCGGAGGCGGGTCGACCCATGTGCTCGTATACAGTACCGGCGACTGGACTGCAACCCTCAAGAATCCTGCCGACGCCGCATGGGCCACTATCGACATGGGCTCGGGAAGCGGCAACGGCGAGTTTATATTCAGCTTTACTAAAAACCCGGGGATACCCCGCAAGGCGGTGGTGGTGCTGACTACCGGCTCCGACACAAAGGAGATTGCCATGGAGCAGTCGGGCTTTGTTACTGCTGCCGAAATGGTGTTCATGAAAAAGAGTTTCCGTATGCCCGGATGGGAAGCAGCCTCAGCCGTGGCTTTCGATACCAACCTTGGTCTTGCGCTTGACCGCATCACCTCAAAGGTTGAGTACGGCGATTTTGACACAGCCGAAGGGGCCGACAACAGTGCGGTAGAGACCACTCCGGCCACCGCTGACAACCCTGGATGGCTTACCGGTGTAGTTGTCGAGGAGGACTCGGTTCGGTTCAACGTCGCAGCCAACTCCGACGGAATGCCCCGCAAGGCCCGAATAACCCTGTCGGCCCGCAATACTGTAAGCGGACGCACATACACAACCTCTACAATTGTCGTGCAGGATGCCGATGGCGGCTATATCCGCTTCAATGCTCCCGACCAGGTTGCCGAGGTTGAGTCGTTTGCAAAGACCGTGTCGTTCCTCTGGGATACCAACATGGAGATGTTCTTCAACCGTATGAATGTCGATGTCGTTTACGAGGAGCCGGGCGAGGAATGGATTACAGGTTTCGTAATGACTCCCCAGGGCCTCCAGGCCAATATCCTCGAGAGCCACTACGACGGAGAGCGCCATGCCTCCATCACTGTGTCATACAACGGCAGTGAAGGCTCGGTGACAGCAGTGCGTTCCGTATTGCAGGTACGTCCGGCCCTTGAGGTGAACTTCTCCGACCTGCGCGCGCGTCTTGCATCGGCCGGTACTGTCAATCTTGAACGCGACTACATCATGGCGCAGGTAATCTCTGAGCCCGGCAACCCTAACCTGGAGACTAACCCGCATACTGCCTGGAACCAGTGTGATCTGACAGAGAGCGCTCGTACGGCCTATGTCCAGAGTATCGACGGCGCATATGGACTGCGTGTGAAGCTGGCCGATATAGCCGACATGTCCGCTCTGCCGCGTTACGCAACGGTGAAAATCGCCCTGGCCGGTCTTACTCTCGAACGTGAGGATACCCCTGCACGCTATACTCTGCGTGGATTCTCAGCCTCCAACATACTTGAGATGACTGAAGGAACCGTCTCTTCGCTTCCTGCCAAAGAACGCCATATCGGCCAACTTACCGACAATGATATCTATACATTCGTCACATTTAAAGACATGGAGGTATCGCTCCGCTACGGCTCGTGGGGAAATCTTCATAACGGATATCCTCACGTTTCCGACCTGATATCTGTAGGCGACAAGTCGACACACAGAGCCGACTGTATGCCGCGTTTCTTCCGCGACATAAACGGCGACGTGATTCCTATGCTTGTCAATGCCGAGACTCCGTGGAGATGCGAGGGTGTGCATGTGCCCAAAGGCTCAGGTACAGTGAAGGCCATTGTGGTATACGCTCCGCTTGACCGCCAGAAGGCCAACGGCGAGATGGGCGACTACCAGATTCGTGTCCTCAGCCGCGAGGATATAAATCTCCATGCCACACAGGGCTTCTCTACCGTAATCGCCGAATGGCAATGGAATTCATCGGCTGACATAAAGAAGGGAACCGACTCCGAGTCGAAAGTATATGCCAATACCGGCACAGGAGTAATGGATACCGACTGTCCGCTTACCGGTACCAAAACTGCTCTTACCGGTGGTTTCTTCAACCTGACGTTCGCCACGAAGAATCTCACCAATGCTTTCCGTTATTGCGGACCATGGTGGAACTTTACCGACAAGAAGGGATACAGCATCTCCTGGACATTCTCGACCGAGGGGCTTTCAGGCTCTAACCTCGCCATGATGATGACGTGTGCCAGCGGTCTGCAGGCTGTGCCGGTGCCGGTGCCAACCTATTGGCATATCGAGTATTCGACCGACGGCACTAAATTCACTATGCTGAAAAAGAATCTCATCATCTATCCTTGCCCCGTATGGGCGTATGAGAAAGGCGACTGTCCCGCAGGCAATGCCGAGTATATCATCGATCTTCCCGACTCTTTGTTCGGACAGAAGTCGGTGACTGTGCGCATGAGAGCGGCCTCCGCCAAAATGACCACGAAGGACGGTCTGGCCAAAGGCACAGTGAAAGCTACTACCGCCAAGGTCAATGACCAGTATATGCGCTTCGACGCCATAACTATCAAGTATAACAAGTAACGATATCCTGTATCATGAAATATAATATTCCAGTCATCGGAAAGCTGTTGGTCTGCGCCGCCGTGATGTTTTCATTTACGGCGTGCAACGACGACGCTATCGACGATACCGCTTTGATTGAATTCGGCATCTCGGCCAATACTTTTACCGTAAGTGCCAATGCCGGGCATGTCGACCTCCAGTTGCTTTCCAACCGCAACTGCCGACTCGATTTTATCGAGGATACACCCTGGGCTGAAATCAGTATCAGGGATGTAAACGGCGATGCCAAGTTTTATATCGACTACGACGACAATCCTTCGTTCCCGCGTATTGCCAAGGTTATCGTCTCGGCGCAGGGAACGGCTCTTGCCGATACTATCGTGCTGCGTCAGCGCGGAATGATGACCCCCGAGGTGAAAATTGCTTCAGGGTCTCTGGTGCTCGACGGAAGCCGCCCGGGCTACGGACAGGAGGGGATGGAGACAAATCTCGACTTCGACACCGATGTAATCCCCGAAGTGGTATATACCGGTGGGGAGGGCTCCGGATGGATTGAGAGTGTGACCCGCGACGCCGACGGCAACCTGTCGTTGAAGTATGCAGCCAACCAGTCGGACAATCCTCGCAGTGCCACGCTTAATCTCACATTTGACAACGGCTGGGGCGAGATGCAGGCCACAACCTTGTTCCTTACTCAGAAGAACCGCAACGACGAACTTGGCCGCAACGTGTCGTTCGAGGATATCATCGGGATGGCAAGGATGAGCGCCGACGTCACTATCGACGACTATTATATAATCACCGGCTATGTAGTGAGTAACCGTGAGTCGCGCAATGCCGGCGATAATATCCAGTCTACACCCACAAGCATCGACTATACGATATGCGACCGTACCGTATATCTCGAAAGCGAGGACGGACGATATGGATTCAATGTCCTTACAGCTACTGCCGATGACAATGTGTTCGACCGTTACGACCGCGTACAGCTCTTGCTGAAGGGTGCCGTACTGCATGGCGAGAACGATCCTGACCGTTACGAGCTGTCGGGTATCACTACTTCCATGATTGTCGGACGCACCGCCGGCACTGCCGCCGATATTCCCGTGAAGGAGAAATACATATCCGAGCTTACCGACGACGATATGTACACCTACGTCACGCTGAAGGATTGCGAGTTCCCTGTACGCCAGGGCTCTCTCACTCCGATTCACGACGGATACACCCTTGCCGACAATGCCCACCGTATGACAAAGTATCCGCGTCTGATGCGCGACATACAGGGCTCAAGCATATATCTGTATACCAACACTACATGTCCCTATCGCCGTGACGGCCGTCGCCTCCCTTACGGGTCTGGTAAAATATCGGGCGTGGTTGTTTTCGAATATTTCAAGGCATATGTTTATGGCGACGGATATGATACCGACACGCACGGACGCATAGGCACATACCAGCTGCGCCATCAGTCGTACGACGACATTCAGTTTGATGCGGAACAGAGTTTCTCCAATCTCCTCACCGAGTACCGCTACATCAAGGATAAGGCCAAGGAAACCGACGGACTTACCTACTGGTACCCGACCTATGGCAAAAACGGCCGTTTTACCCATACCTCCACACGTTATGCCGGATGCTATGGATGTACAACATGGAACTATCTCGGATGGACTGGCACTACCAAGGGTATTGCGCCTTTCCGCAACCATGTGGGCGACGACGGCTCCGGTCTCGGTATCATACTTGAGGACGGCACCGACTACAATGCCAACAAGAAAATTTTCAATACCGACGGAAAGGGACAGGGCACCAATACCAACGGCAATGCATGGTGCAACATGTACTGGTGGGAAGAGGCGGCAAATGAAGGCGAGGAGGATACCCCGAATTCATGGCTTGTCGAATTCTCAACGGCAGGAATCTCTACCGACCGTCTGTCGATGCAGATATCAGTGCAGGGCGGACGTGCTCTCGAGCTGGTGGGCCCGATATTTTGGAAAGCCGAATGGTCGACGGAGCGGAATCTTGCCGATGCATCAAAGTGGCAGAAGATAGGCGAGTACCAGGTGCCCGACTTCCCGATATGGAACAATTATCACGAATGGCAGCTCCCTGCCTTCAAGCAGATTGATTTCCCCCTGCCTCTTGAGATGCTCGGACACGAACATGTATATGTCCGACTCACTCCTGTGAGCAAGGCTGCGTCAACATCCTATGGCTGGAATGCCGGCGAGATTACCAATCCTTACTCGGGAGCAGGAAGCGCCATGGACTATTTCGCCATCCGTTACAACAAGTAGTAATAACCATATCTATCAGCCAGAAAAATGAAAATCAGAAATATTATATTGATGGCCGGGATGATGCTGCTCGCCGCCTGCTCCGACGATGACGACAAGCAGGCAGTGGAACAGGTGACCGGGCCGACGGAAGTATGTGTCATATCATGCAATGTCCTTGCCGACAATTCCAACCAGACCGGCGACTTGTCCTGGAAAAAACGCCGCGATGCATTGGTCAGTATGGTTGAGACCGAAAAACCCGATGTGCTGTGCCTGCAGGGTCAGTATTGGAACCAGGTGATATATCTTGAGCAGCAGCTTGCCGGATATGCATCGGTCGACTATAATGTCAACGGCAACGACGCCAACACCGGCCGCCACAATACGGTGATGTATCGTGCCGACAAATATACTCTGTTGCAGCAGGGGCGCTACTGGCTCAGCCAGAAGCCGAATACAATGACGTATCCCTGGGCATCGAAGGATGAGGAACGCCGCTGTACCACATGGGCGTTGCTGAAAGACAACTCCACAAATGCCAGGTTCTATGTGGCATGCACGCAGATGAACGACGGCGACGAGCCTGAGGATATGGCCGCACGCCTAAATAGTGCGGAACTCAATGTGGAGATGATACAGCAGATGGTCATCGACACCGGCGGCGCAACGACTGTCATTCTGGCCGGCGACATGAACGCGTCGAATGATGCCGACGATGCGCGCCGCGACTGCCTTGCTCCATACTATGGATGGATGACCGATGCCCGTACCGTGGGTGGAGATACAAAGCCGAGCTACAACGGGCTCGGCACTCCGGCCGCCGGTGCACGTCTCACGCCCGACCATATATTCCTATACAAGGCTGTTCCGCAGTCGTTCACCACTCTCGACGGAAACTATGGTGTGGCCTACATCTCCGACCACAATCCTATCTCCTGCAAAGTTAAATTCTAAGATAAGAAGATTATGAAACCAATATATCTTTTGCCTCTCTCCATGCTGTTCATCGGCCTGTCGGCCTGCGGCTCCGATGACGATGACAACATGGCGTCATCGGCTGACGTGGCCGGTACACCTATGAAGGTCATGTCCTACAACATCCGTTATTCCAACACCATCGATCTTGGCGAAACCTCGTGGGACTCACGCCGCCAGCCCAGCATCGACATGATTCGCGATGAGAATCCGGATATCATAGGCCTTCAGGAGCCTCGCGCCGACCAGCGCGAGGAACTGGCCGGAGCCCTTGGCGATGTCTATACAATGTACAGCGCTGTCGACAACGGTGTTGCCGACAACCGAACCGGTCATACGGCAATCATGTATCGTACCGACCGTTTTACTGTGCTCGACAAAGGCCATTTCTGGCTGAGCCCCACACCCGATGTGGAGTCGAGGCCTGAATGGGGTGCTACCGACACCCAGTACCGCACTACCATATGGCTTCATCTATATGACAATGTGGCCGGAAAGGAATTTTACTTCTACAATACCCACCTCCCTTATCAGAGTGCCGACAAGGCGGCTCGTACAGAGTGTGTCAAGCTCAATGTGGCGCGTATGAAGGAGAAGGCCGGACGCAGTATTCCCGTATTCATTACCGGCGACATGAATACCTCGGCCGATTCCAGAGACGATCGCTCGGGATGTCTTGAGCCATACTTCGAATGGATGTGGGCCGCGCGCGATGAGGCTGTCAATCTCAATCCGGAGGCTTTCAGTTTCAATGGTTTCGGTGAAGGTTCGCCTACCTATCGATGGAATCTCGACCATATATTCTACCGCAAGGTGACTCCGCTTGAGTTCAAGGTTGTCGATAGTGACAGCTATGGAGTGAAGTACATCTCCGACCATTATCCCATAACCCTGACGTTGAGATATTGATATGAAGACAATCAATATTCTTTTCGGTGCTATTGCCGGCATGGCTTTGTGTTCCATGCCGGCAATAGCTAAGAGCGTGGAGACCGATGGCACGCCGATGAAAGTAATGTCATACAATCTCCGCTACACCAATAAAATCGATACTGCTGAAAATGCATGGGCTGCCCGCAGGCAGCCCAGCATCGACATGATTCGCGATGAGCGCCCCGATATAATCGGATTTCAGGAACCACGCGCCGACCAGCGTGCTGATCTTATAGAGGACCTGGGCGATACCTATGGTTTCTTCAGTGCCGTTGAAAATGGTGCCGACCCCAAGCAGTGCGGGCATGTGGCTATTATGTATCTGAAGGACCGCTTCACTCTGCTCGACAAGGGGCACTTCTGGTTGAGTCCTACTCCCGACGTGCCTTCGCAACCGGAATGGAACGCCACCGACCGCCAGTATCGTGTCACCGTATGGGTGCATCTGTATGATAAAGTGGCCGGCAAGGACCTTTATTTCTACGACACGCATCTGCCCTATAAGTGGGCCGACAATGAAGCCCGTACGGAATGTGTCAGGCTCAATGTGGCCCGGATGAAAGAGAACGCCGGAGACAGTGCGGCGGTATTCATCACCGGCGATATGAACACCTCGTGGCACCCTTCCGACAAACGCCGCGAAGGGCTTGCTCCATACTTTGAGTGGATGAGCGGGGCGCGCGAGTCGGCTCCGGTCAATCTCAACCCCGACACCTACAGTTTCAACGGATTCGGCGGCGGTGTGCCAAAGGATTCATGGAATCTTGACCATATATTTTACCGCAATGTGACTCCATTGGAATTCAATGTCGTGAGCAGTGAAAAGTATGGCGTGAAGTATATTTCCGACCATTATCCGATAACTCTCACTCTTACGTATTGAGTTCTTCTCTCTCCAAATTTTCATCGGTTTAGTGTAGCCGGTTCGACATGATACGTTGTCGAACCGGTTTTCTCTGTTGTTGGAATTAGTGTGAAATCATTGCACAGATTGCGATTTTCTGTGTAATATTTGGTTTTTATGGCATAATGTTATAAATTTGCGCAAAGTAATAGCAAATATATTAGCCTATGACACTGCCACTCATCCTTATCGGTAGCGCCGGCCTCGTGGTCAGCATTGTGATTTCCGTCCTTAGCATATGCGTTGGGGTAAAGTGAGCGTGCAGTTGTCCGACAATGTACATAATCACTAAGCCCCTCCACATCAAGCGGTAGGGGCTTTCGGTTTATTCATGCAGATAATAAAAGACAAAATATAATGACACATCCACTTCGCAGCGACGCCACGACAAAAGGCCGAAGAATGGCCGGTGCCCGGGCTCTCTGGAGAGCGAACGGCATGACGGAGGAACAGATGGGCCGTCCGGTGATAGCCGTTGTAAACTCGTTTACCCAGTTTGTTCCGGGTCATACCCACCTGCATGATGCCGGACAGATTGTAAAGGAAGAGATAGAACGCCTCGGCTGCTTTGCCGCCGAATTCAATACCATAGCCATCGACGACGGAATAGCTATGGGCCACGACGGCATGCTGTATTCGCTCCCGTCGCGCGACCTTATCGCCGACTCTGTGGAGTATATGGTCAATGCCCACAAGGCCGACGCCATGGTATGCATATCCAACTGCGACAAGGTGACACCGGGTATGCTTATGGCGGCAATGCGTCTGAATATCCCGGCGATATTTGTCAGCGGAGGCCCGATGGAGGCCGGCAATCTTGACGGCCGCCCGCTTGACCTTATCGACATAATGATTGACTCGGCCGATTCATCGGTAAGCGATGATACGGTGCGTCTGCTTGAGCAGAAAGGTTGTCCTACCTGCGGCTCATGCTCCGGCATGTTTACAGCCAATTCGATGAATTCACTCAACGAAGCCATCGGCCTTGCTCTTCCCGGCAACGGCACAGTTCTCGCCACACATGCCAACCGCCGCGAGCTCTTCAGGCGTGCTGCCCGTCAGATTGTGAAGAATGCCGAAGCCTACTATTGCCATGGCGATGACTCGGTACTCCCGCGCAACATCGCCACACGCGAGGCGATGCTCAACGCCATGTCGCTTGATATCGCCATGGGCGGCTCTACCAACACTGTGCTCCATCTGCTGGCCATTGCCAACGAGGCTGGAGCCGACTTCACTATCGACGATATCGACCGCTTGTCGCGTGTCACCCCTGTGCTCTGCAAGGTGGCCCCGAATTCGCATTACCATATCCAGGATGTAAACCGTGCCGGAGGAATCCTGTCGATAATGAAGCAGCTTGCTCTCAATGGGCTGCTGCATACCGGCGTGAAGCGTGTCGACGGTCTTACTCTCGAAGAGGCTATCGAGCGCTATTCGCCGGAAGGTACGGCATATACTCCCGAAGCCGATGGCCTGTGGCACAGCGCTCCGGGCGGAGGACGCAATCTTTTGATGGGCTCGCAGAACGCTGTATATCCGTCGCTCGACACCGATCGCGCAGCGGGATGCATACGCGATTTCGACCATGCATATGTAAAAGATGGCGGCCTGGCTGTGCTCCACGGAAACATTGCCATTGACGGATGTGTTGTTAAAACAGCCGGTGTCGACGAGAGCATCTTCCGCTTCAGCGGTCCGGCCAAGGTGTTCCGTTCACAGGAAGAGGCTGTCGACGGCATCCTTCGCGACAAGGTGGTGAGCGGTGATGTCGTTGTCATCACCTATGAGGGCCCTAAAGGAGGCCCCGGCATGCAGGAGATGCTCTATCCTACAAGCTATATCAAGTCGAAGCACCTCGGCAAGGAATGCGCACTGATTACCGACGGGCGCTTCTCAGGCGGTACATCCGGACTGTCAATCGGACATATCTCTCCCGAGGCTGCTGCAGGCGGCAACATCGGCCTTGTGCGCGATGGCGATATAATCGACATTGACATTCCTGCACGTACCATCTCGGTGCGGCTGTCGGATGAGGAGCTTGCCTCCCGACGTGCTGCCGAGGAGGCGCGCGGCAAAGAGGCGTTCACCCCCGCCGGACGCGACCGCTATGTCAGCAAGGCCCTAAGAGCCTACGCGGCGATGGTCACTTCGGCCGACAAGGGTGGTGTGCGGGGCGACATATGACCCCCTGCAGGCCATCTACATATTATTAATAAGGAAACATAACACATATTGATTATGGAAAAGATATCAGGCGGCGATGCGCTGATTCGCTCTCTTATCTGCGAGGGGGTAGATATTGTGTTCGGTTATCCGGGTGGTTCGATTATGCCGGTCTACGACCGTCTCTACGACTACCAGGACAAGCTCAGACACATACTTGTGCGCCACGAGCAGGGGGCCACACACGCCGCACAGGGATATGCCCGCGTGAGCGGACGTACAGGTGTGGTTATCGTCACTTCCGGCCCGGCGGCCACCAACGTCGTCACCGGACTCAGCGACGCGCTTATGGACAGCACTCCTATGGTTGTGATAACCGGACAGGTGGCTACCCCTTTCCTCGGATTTGACGCATTTCAGGAGACCGATGTAGTAGGCATCACACAGCCGATTACAAAATGGAGCTACCAGATACGGCGTGCCGAAGATGTGGCATGGGCTGTGGCTCGCGCATTCTATATCGCCTCTACCGGGCGCCCGGGGCCGGTAGTGCTCGACATCACTAAGGACGCGCAGGTAGGGCTTACCGATTTTCAGTTCAAAAAATGCGACTACATACGTTCATATACGCCATATCCGGCAATTGACATGGACGATGTTGAGCAGGTGGCAGAGATGATTAATTCTGCCCAACGTCCGATGATACTTTCAGGGCATGGCGTGATGATATCCGGAGCAGAGGCCGAGCTTGCCGCTCTTGCCGAAAAGGCCGAGATACCCGTGGCCGCGACTCTGCTGGGACTATCTACAATCCCTTCGGCACATCCGTTGTACAAGGGAATGCTCGGTATGCACGGCAATATCGGACCCAATATCAACACCAACCGGGCCGACCTGATAATCGCCATAGGCATGCGTTTCGACGACCGCATCACCGGCAATGTAAAAGCCTATGCTCCACAGGCCAGAATCGTGCATATCGATATCGATGCATCCGAGTTCGACAAGAACATAGCCACCCACGCCACTATCCACGGCGATGCCAAGGCTGCCCTGCAGGCTCTGTTGCCGTTGGTGAAAGAGAATACCCACAGGCAGTGGCTTGCCGAGTTTGATGAGCCGGCCCGCGTAGAGTATGAGAAGGTGGTTATGCGCGAGGTGCACCCCGCAGAGGGGCGTATGACGATGGGCGAGGTGGTCAACAATGTAAGCAAGGCTACAGGGCATAAGGCTATCGTGGTGACCGATGTGGGCCAGAACCAGATGTTCTCCGCACGTTACTCGCGCTTCACCGAGCCCCGTTCGATTGTCACATCCGGAGGTCTGGGCACTATGGGATTCGGACTCCCGGCAGCCATCGGAGCCAAGATGGGAGCGCCTGAGCGCACTGTCGTGTTCTATACCGGCGACGGCGGTCTGCAGATGACTATACAGGAACTGGGCACGATAATGGAGTATGGCACCGATGTGAAGATTGTGCTTCTCAACAACAACTTCCTCGGCAATGTGCGCCAGTGGCAGTCGTTGTTTTTCAACGATCGCTTCTCGCAGACACCTCTGCTCAATCCCGACTTCGTGATGATTGCCAAAGCCTACGGTATAGCGGCCGAGAGTGTGGCTACACGCGAAGAGCTTCCGGGAGCCATTGAGCGTATGCTTGCCCATGACGGAGCATATCTGCTTGATGTGAATATCGACGAGACCGACATGATTTTCCCCATGACTCCGGCCGGCGCACACGTCGACCACGTGATGATTAACGCCACCGAAACATATCCTACCGACAAATAATGGAACAGCAGCTATTTACCGTTACAGTCTTTACCGAGAATCAGGCCGGACTGCTCAACCAGATCTCTGTGATCTTCTATCGTCGCGGGCTCAACATAGAGAGCCTGTCGGTTAGCCCATCGTCAATCGAAGGGATACATAAATTTACAATTACCTGCCTGAGCAACCGCGCCATGATGGAGCGTGTGGTAAAGCAGATTGAAAAGCGCATCGATGTACTCCGTGCCTTCCTATATACCGACGACGAGATTGTTTACCAGGAAGTGGCGCTCTACAAGGTGCCTACGCTCCAGCTTCTCGATGACACAAGCGTAGAGGATGTGATCCGCCGTCACAGCGCACGCATTCTCGAGATTACGCGTGAGTATGTGATAATCGAGAAGACCGGTCATTCTGAAGAGACCGAGGCTCTGTTCCGAGAGCTTCAGAAATATGACATACGTCAGTTTGTGCGCTCCGGACGCGTTGCCGTCACCAAGTCGGCCCGGGAGTATTTCTCTATGTTTCTCCAGGAACAGGAGATACGCAAATCGCATACGGAGACACTGTAGACTTCTATATCATGAGCATCGAAGAGCAGACTATAAAGGAATATGCGGTGAGCTATCTGCTTACCGCGGCTGAGTGTGGTCCTGAACAGAGGATGACACCGTCTCTGATGGTCAACCGACTTATAGACGTAGCCACCCTGCATGCCAATTATCTCGGTATCGGGTATGCCCGGCTTCAGGCCGACGGACTGGCATGGGTGCTCTCGCGTGTGTCGCTTGAGATGAAGCGTTGGCCATCAGTAGGGGAGGAGTATGCTCTGCGCACATGGGTCGAAGGGTGCAACCGGCTATTTTCCCAGCGCAACATGGAGATTACATCTGTAGAGTCGGGCGAGGTGCTCGGATACGCGCGTACGATATGGATGGCTATCGACATAAAGCGTCGTGTGGCCGGAGAAATACCCTCGCTTGACACTCTGGCGCAAGTGGTGGTCGAGGACCGTCCATGTCCGATAGCGCCGACACCCAGACTCCGGGAGCCAAAGGGCGACGACATGCACGATACGGCCTATACATTCCGCTACACCGACCTCGACTTCAACCGACATGTGAATACCGTGCGATATCTTGAACTGCTTATTGACCAGTGGCCTCTGGCATGGTACGATTCCCACAGCCTTGTGAGGCTCGACATGGCATTTCTGCATGAAGCCCTCTATCCCCAGTCGGTCACAGTGACTACCGCCACTGATGCCGACAATCCTATGCGCTTCACACAGCAGATTACCGGTCCCGACGGTCCGTGTATGCGTGCCGCCTTCACATGGCGTCCCGACGAATATCATCCTGTATGTGACTGAACTGATACATCCCAAATATCGATATATTAGAATAATTACTTAAAATAACCACATAACTATTATGGCAAAAATGAATTTTGGAGGCGTCGAAGAGAACGTCATCATCCGTGAGGAATTCCCTCTGGAAAAAGCTCGTGAGATACTTAAGGACGAGACTATCGCAGTGCTCGGATACGGCGTGCAGGGCCCGGGCCAGAGCATGAACCTGCGCGACAACGGATTTAATGTGATTGTTGGCCAGCGTCAGGGCAAGACCTACGACAAGGCAGTGGCCGACGGCTGGAAACCGGGCGAAACTCTCTTCTCTATCGAGGAAGCCGCCGAACGCGCCACTATCGTGATGTGCCTCCTCTCCGATGCTGCTGTGATGTCGGTATGGCCTACCATCAAGCAGTACCTTACCCCCGGTAAGGCTCTGTACTTCTCCCACGGATTCGCCATCACCTGGAATGACCGTACCGGAGTTGTGCCTCCCAAGGATATAGATGTAATAATGGTAGCTCCAAAAGGCTCCGGCACTTCACTCCGCACCATGTTCCTCGAAGGCCGCGGCCTCAACTCTTCATATGCCATCTATCAGGATGCCACAGGCCGCGCCATGGAGCGCACAATCGCCCTCGGCATCGGCATCGGATCCGGATATCTGTTTGAGACTACTTTCCAGCGTGAGGCTACATCCGACCTTACCGGCGAACGCGGCTCGCTCATGGGAGCTATCCAGGGGCTGCTCCTTGCCCAGTATGAGGTGCTCCGCGAAAACGGTCACACACCCTCCGAGGCGTTCAACGAGACTGTGGAAGAGCTTACCCAGTCGCTAATGCCTCTGTTTGCCGCAAAGGGCATGGACTGGATGTATGCCAATTGCTCCACTACCGCACAGCGCGGCGCGCTCGACTGGATGGGTCCGTTCCACGATGCCATCAAGCCTGTTGTGCAAAAGCTATACGACAGTGTGAAGTCAGGCAACGAAGCCCAGATTTCCATCGACTCCAACTCCAAGCCCGACTATCGCGTAAAACTTGAGGCCGAACTGAAGGCACTCCGCGAGTCGGAGATGTGGCAGACAGCTGTGACCGTGCGCCGTCTGCGTCCGGAAAATGACTGATACATAGCCTCATGGGTTATGAAGTCGATTTGACTTCATCATCAGCATAGAGCCGCATTGTCGCGGCGCCGCCTACGGCATATTAATGTCGGAGGTGACGCCGGCAGTGCGGCTCGGTGTATATTGGCGTGATGACCCTAAGTGTTATTATATATTAATTGCTGTTAATATTTTTGTAGCGATTCTGAAATATTGCTACCTTGCAGAGAAATTGGTGAATAAAAAGAGCGTTGGAAAGTTGTCTTTTTTCCTTCGATTTATACCATAATGAATTCCGGCCATGATTATTACTGACACAGAAGGAATATCCCGGCATATGAAACGCTACAGGCGTATTATCCCATACCTGGGGCGGGGCATCCGTAACAACGCTTGTTTCGGTGTGATATTAAAATATAAATCAGTGCGTTATATACTTAGTTACTTGTTATGAACAGACTTTTGACATTCTTGCTCGTCGCTGCCGTGTCGGTAGTGTCAAATATTGCTGTCGCGCAATCACGAGGAGCGGATTATAAGAAGCAGGCCCAGTCTTTTTTTGCAGATAAGGAGTATACAAAGGCCCGTTATTATTTCCTGCAGGCCTATAACTCTTTCTATGCTAAAAAGGATATGCCCGATGCCGTGGAATGCGGAGTAAAAGCCAGTGCGCTTTATCATCGTGAGAATTATTATAAGGAAGCGTTCGATTTGTTGCGCAAAGTGGAGACATCCTTATCGGAAGAGGAAATCGCTTCGGGAAAACAGTTGCCGGCACTGCACTATACTATCGGACGCGAGCGCCTGCAGATGTATATGAAACTAAAGAATGCCGCCCGCTCCAAAGAACTCCTGTCCGGGCTTGAACAGCTTGTCAAGGCTTCCGGCAACGACTCGATAGCTAACGATGCACTTTATGCCCAGGCGATATATTACTATACTTTCGGTATGCCACAGCAGGGCGACGCCGCAATCAACCGCCTCATCGGGCAGTATAAGTCGGCAAAGGATTATGATGGTGTGAGCGATTGCTACCGCACTCTGATAGATATGGCTGTGAAGGGCAACAATGCGCGCCTTGCATCCAGAGTCTATGATAAGCTACTGGTATGGAACGACTCGGTGCGTACGCTTGTTGCAGCTGATGAACTGGCGGCCCTGCAAAAAAAATACGATGACAGTCTGGCTGTAATAGACGATAAGGATGGCACAATCAGCGCCAAGCAATACATAATCATAAGCCTGTGTGTGCTTGCCGCAATTCTTGCCGGTGTTCTCGTACTTGGAGGTATTGTGCTGATGCGGTATATAATGCTTACGCGCCGGCAGAAACACACGATAGAGATTGCCAATGAACACAACCGTCTGAAAAATGAGTTTATCGCCAATATCTCCGCGCAACTGCGCCCTACGATAGGTCTCCTCGACCAATCGCAGAAACCGGTAGTCGCGATTAATGCCTTTCTGGATGATATCAGCGAACTGTCCGAGCTGGAGAATACTCTCGACCGTGCATATGATGTAGAGGACTGCAATACTCAGGCTCTCTGTCAGAATATAATGGATGGAATCCGGAGCAAGGTAAAGGAGGGTGTTACTCTTGCTGTCGACGCTCCGAAGGTCAGTGTTGCTCTTGCAGTGGAGCCGTTGAGTCAGGTACTTGCCCATCTGCTTCAAAATGCTGCCATATATACCCCCGATGGTGGACGCATATCCCTGGAGATGAAAAAGCGCGGTGCTAAGCTCTATCAGTTTATAGTCACCGACAGCGGGCCCGGAATTGCCGAGGAGAACGCCGAAAGTATTTTCAAACCATTCACTGAAATACGCGACCTTACAGAAGGCGACGCGCTCGGATTGCCAATATGCTCGCTCAAACTCGCCAAGATGAACGGTACAATAACCCTTGACGGCAGCTATAAGCGCGGTGCCCGCTTTGTAGTGGAGATTCGCGTGTGATTCGCATGCGTGAGACCCACCCGGCTCAGACGTAAACATTGACAATTGGAATTTAAAGCTCTTATAAATCTCTGTTTGCGAAAAATTGTTTAAATTTGCGGCAAATTACATATCTGTACCCTTATGGATCGTAAAGTTAGAGTAAGATTTGCCCCGTCACCTACCGGGCCCCTGCATATCGGCGGCGTTCGTACCGCACTATACAATTATCTGTTTGCCCGCCAGAACGGTGGCGATATGATACTTCGCATCGAGGACACCGACTCAAACCGTTTTGTCCCCGGTGCCGAAGATTACATTAACGAGGCTCTCGCATGGCTTGGTATCGGCATCGATGAAGGCGTGCGCGAAGGCGGTGCCTACGGTCCATACAAGCAGAGCGAGCGTCGCGACATATATCGTGAGCATGTCGGCCGCCTGCTCGACCGCGGAAAGGCATACATCGCTTTCGACACTCCGGCCGAGCTGGAGGAAAAGCGCAAGTCGGTGCCCAACTTCCAGTATGACGCCACTACCCGCGGCTCGATGCGCAATTCCCTTACGATGAAGGGTGGCGAGGTCGACCGACTTATATCCGAAGGTCATCCCTATGTAGTGCGCTTCAAGGTAGAACCCGGACGCGACGTAGTGGTCAACGACCTGCTCCGCGGCAAGGTTACAATCAACTCATCGGTACTTGACGACAAGGTGCTCTATAAGAGCGCCGACGATCTGCCTACATATCATCTTGCCAATATCGTAGATGACCATCTCATGGAGGTGACCCACGTAATCCGTGGCGAAGAGTGGCTCCCATCGGCTCCCCTCCACGTGCTCCTTTACGAGGCGTTCGGATGGGCCGATACCGCACCTGCGTTCGTGCATCTGCCGTTGCTTCTGAAGCCTGACGGAAAAGGCAAGCTCAGCAAGCGCGACGGCGACCGTCTGGGCTTCCCTGTATTCCCACTCGAATGGCATCCGGAAGGTGGCGAGGTATGCTCCGGTTACCGCGAGTCGGGCTATCTGCCCGAGGCCGTAGTCAACTTCCTCGCCCTTCTTGGCTGGAATCCCGGCGACGACTCCGAGCTTATGACTATGGACGAGCTCATTAAACGCTTCGACCTTGCCCACTGCTCACGCTCCGGCGCACGCTTCGATTTCGAGAAGGGAAAATGGTTTAACCATGAATATCTTCTAAAGAAAACCGACGAAGAGCTTGCCCGTCTGTTCAAGCCCGTGCTGCGCGAGCATGGTGTAAACCCCGACGACTTTACCGACGAATACATAGCGCGTGCCGTAGGTATGGTAAAGAGCCGTATCTATTTTGTGCGCGACCTTTGGGATCAGGCACGTTTCTTCTTTGTCGCTCCCTCGGAGTATGCTCCCAAGGATGTGAAGAAACGCTGGAATGCCGACACTCCACGTATCATGGAGGAACTGACCGAAGTAATACGCGGTATTGACGACTTTTCATCGGCGGCAGCCGAAAAGGTGGTACTCGACTGGATTGCGTCGAAAGGCTATCATCTCGGCAATGTGATGAACGCTTTCCGACTCACTGTGGTCGGAGAGTGCAAGGGTCCCCACATGTTCGATATCACCGAACTTATGGGTAAGGAAGAAACAATCAACCGTATAAACCGCGGACGCCGGGCCATCACACTCCCAGAGTAATGAATCTCCTCTACAATGCCGGCATAAGCCTGTATGGTCTTGGTATGCGTATCGCCGCACTTCGCAGCGATAAGGTGCGCCGTCTTCTAAAAGGGCAGCGCGAAGCGTTGCCGTATCTTCGGCACACTATTGACAGCGACCATGGCTATATATGGATTCACGCCGCTTCGTTGGGAGAGTTTGAGCAGGGGCGTCCTTTCGTAGAGATGGTGCGCCGCCTTCATCCGCAGGCTAAGATTCTACTTACATTCTTCTCTCCGTCGGGTTATGAGGTTAGATGCAATTTCCCTCTTGTCGATGCCGTAAGTTATCTTCCTCTTGACTCTCCTCATAATGTAAAAGCGTTCCTCGACGCAGTAAAGCCGCGCATGGCCTTGTTTATCAAGTATGAGTTCTGGGGCAATTATCTCCAGGAACTGCGCCGTCGCGGCATACCCACATATATCATCTCCTCGATATTCCGCAAGTCGCAGATTTTCTTCAAGCCGTGGGGTGGCATGTTCCGCTCGATGCTTCGGTGCTACACCCATATTTTTGTACAGGACGACAACTCGATGCGTCTCCTGTCCGACATAGGTGTATATAATGTGTCTGTGGCCGGTGACACACGCTTCGACCGAGTTACCGACATCATGCGCGAGCGTCCCGATGTGCCTCAGGCCGAGGCCATATCGGAGGACAGTCCGTGCCTGACAATCGTGGCCGGAAGCACATGGCCGCCCGATGAAGAGCTGCTGCTCCCTTATGTCAATTCCCATCCGGAAGTCAGGCTGATAATCGCGCCCCACGAGGTACGCACCGACCGTATCGAGGATATTGTCTCTAAACTCAACCGTCCCGTCGTGTGTCTGTCAAAGGCCACGCCCGAGCAGGCGGCAAAAGCCGACTGCCTGATTGTCGACTGCTATGGAAAACTGTCAGGCGTATATCGGTACGGCGATATCGCCTATATCGGAGGCGGATTCGCCGCGGGTATACATAATATCAACGAGGCCGCGGTCTACGATATGCCTGTGCTTTTCGGCCCCCATTACCGAAAATTCAAGGAGGCGTCCGACATGATTGAGTGTGGTGGGGCCTTCACTTTCAGCGACAAAGCCGGCTTTATCAGTGCCATCGACCCGCTTGTATCAGATTCAGAATATCTGCACGAGGCCGGACGTGCCGCCGGACATTATATCCGCGAGCATCTCGGCGCCACTCAGCGTGTATATACAGCCCTCTCTTCCATCATTGAGTCAATCAATTAATTCGCTTATGTAAGGGTGCGGATAATAGCTGTGCTCCTGCATAATTACTTATAAATATTGGTCATGGCCATTTCCGTTAATAAATCATCGATAGGTCAGCGATTCGGAGAGTTCCTGACTTCGCGTACTTTTATTGGTTTCATCGTGTCGGTCGTCATACTGGCTGCAATCTCGCTGGCATTTTTCTGGCCGGATGCGCTGCAGGGCGGCGAATTGCGTCAGCACGACACATTGCAGGGTGTGGCCATAAGCCGTGAAGTGGAGACATGGCGCGCCGAGACCGGCGATACACCACGATGGACCAACGCTCTGTTCTCCGGCATGCCTACATTCCAGATTTCACCCGACTATGCGGCCGCCAAGGTGATATCGGCAGTGCGCACGGCCTATGGGCTGTGGTTGCCCTCTCCGGTCAATCTGCTGTTTATAATGATGATGGGATTCTTTATCCTGCTGCTGGCCATGAGGGTACGATGGTATTTTGCGCTGATTGGCGCTATTGCCTACGGCATGTCATCCTATTTCATAATCATCATAGGCGCCGGACACATATGGAAGTTCTATACACTCGCCTATATACCGCCCACCATAGCCGGGATGGTGCTTGCCTACCGCGGACGCTATCTCGCGGGCGGTGCACTGGCGGCTCTGTTCGCCATGTTCCAGATTGCGGGCAACCACGTGCAGATGTCCTATTATTTCATGATTGTGGTTGTCGGCTTTGTTATTGCCTATGGAGTGATGCTGTTCCGCAGCCATAATATGCGACGTTGGGTCAAGGCCACATGTGTGCTCGCTGTATCGGCTGTGCTGGCTGTGCTGGCCAACTGTCCTAATCTCTATCATACTTATGAATATTCCAAGGAGTCGATGCGCGGGCGCCATAGTGAACTTACCTCGGCCGACGGCGCCAAGGGTGGAGGCCTCGACAAGGACTATATCACTGCATGGAGCTATGGTAAGAGCGAGACATTCTCTCTGCTCATACCTAACGTAAAGGGTGGAGCCACAATAAAGCCGGAAGCCGGAAGCAATAAGTTTTTATCGCTGTATGATGTGCCTGAAGCCGGCAAACTGACTGCTTCGGGACAGCTTCCGGGCGAGATTGCACCGTATCTGGGGCAGTTGCCGCAATATTTCGGCGACCAGCCGATGACCAACGGCCCCGTATATGTAGGCGCGCTGCTTGTGGCTCTTTTCCTGTTGGGATGTGTAATCGTCAAGGGCCCGATGAAATGGATGCTGTTGGCATGCACTCTCATATCGGTGGCGCTGGCCTGGGGGCACAACATGATGTGGCTTACCGATATCATGATTGACCATTTCCCGATGTACAACAAGTTCCGTACGGTAGCGAGCATCCTGGTAGTGGCTGAGTTTACCATCCCGCTGCTGGCCATACTCGCCCTCAAGGAGATAGCCGCCAACCGCGACGAGTGGAAAGCATGCTATCAGAAGCCGTTCTTTATCACGTTCGGCATCTGCGCCGTGTTATGTTTGGCCGGAATGTTCGCGCCTGAACTCTTCGGCAGTTTCCTGAGCGAACAGGAGGCCGCGGCTTATGGCGGATATCTGATGGAAGCTCCGTACGCCACGCTTTTTGCAGCTGTACAGAAGATACGTATGTCAATGATTTCAGCCGACAGTTTACGCAGTCTGGCGTTTATTGTGGCCGGTGCGGTAGCGCTTTGGCTTTACGGCAACCGTAAGATTAACGTAAGGGTATTTGCGGCACTGCTTGTTGTGATAGTCACTGTCGATATGTTCAACGTCAACAAGCGCTATCTCGATTCGGCAAGTTTCGTTCCCCGTCAGCTTGCACAGGGTAATCCGTTCCCTCTTACCGGTGCTGACCGTAAGATTCTTGCGGATACTGCCATGAACTACAGGGTGATGGATATCCCGCGCTTCAACGAGGCCGCTCCGTCATACCATCATAAGACAATAGGCGGATACCATGCTGCCAAACTCACCCGCTATCAGGATATGATAGAGCGTCATCTCGGAAAGTTCCTTTCAGGACAGCCTTCGGAAGCCAACATGAATGTACTCAATATGCTCAATGCCAAATATGTGGTTGTAGGTGAGAATGAGGTGGTGGAGAATCCGGGAGCGCTCGGCAATGCCTGGCTTGTCGACCGGATTGTGTATGTTGACAACGCCGATGCCGAGATGGCCGCTCTCGATAGCCTCAATCCGGCTGTTACGGCAGTGAGCGACAGCCGTTTCCGCGATGTGCTCGGCACTTCTGTGCCTGCAAAGATGGCCGGCGACACTATTTATGAGACATCCTATGCCCCCGACCGTCTCACCTACAGGGTGAAGAGCGCCAACGGAGGTCTGGCCGTATTCTCCGAGGTGTATTTCCCCTGGGGATGGGAGGTTACGGTTGATGGTGCCGATGTGCCGCTTGGACGTGTCGATTATCTGTTGCGTGCTGTGCGTGTACCTGCCGGAACCCACGATGTCGTAATGACATACCGTCCTGAGTCGGTAAGAACCACCGGTGTTGTCTCGATGGCTTCGGTAATAGTAATCTACATAGCAGCTCTCGCGGCTCTTCTGTTCGCTATATTTACGCTCCCCGCCCGTGGTAAAGATAAAGAAGAGGTTTAAACTGTATCTTACCGCCGTCAACCGTTACAAGCGGAGCAAAGGGTTCGGCATACACTCCCCGTTTGCCTTCATGTTTGTGCTCAGGGTGTTGCGCGAGCAGTCGGCATATTACGCATATTCCGATATTCAGGAACGGCGCACTATTGCGGCGTCGCTTGCCCATAAGGTTGAGGGTAGGCGTCCTAAGCTGATATCGATGAAGTCGGCAAGGATGCTTTTCCGCATAGCCTGTTATTTCCATCCTGAGGTTATGATGCAGATAGGTACCTCTTATGGGGTATCGACTACGGCATTGCTCGATGTGTCGTCGTCATCGCGGATGTTGATATACAAGGGCACTGACGCGCACGATGTGGTGTATGATGAAGTGACCCGCAGATACTCCGGGCGTATCGAGGTGTGCCGCTCGATTGATTCCGCTATCGACAGGTACAGTGCGGAATGCCGTGCCGCGGAAACTCCTTCCTTTATACTTGTAAACTCTATCGACGATGGGAATGACGCTGCAATGTGTGCCGATGCGTTGGTCGATGCTCTTGCCCAAGGCGGTACTGTGATTCTACGCAATCTTATGAGGTCGCAGGCCATGGCTTCGCTGCTGGCCGACGTTGAAGCACGCATTTCCCATGGTATGACCTTCACCAATAGCCGGGTCGCAGTGATTGTAGGGCTGCGCCATCTGCCGCGTCAGCGCTTCAGCCTGTGGTTCTAAAGGTGGCATTTTGTTATACTCTTTAATGTCTGTCTACTGTATGCGCACTCTTCCGGAATGGGACAAACTTCTTGAGGATTACTACACGTATCTGATGCTTGAAAAGGGGCTGAGCGAGAACTCGTGTGCCGCTTACTCGACCGACGTGCGCAAGCTCGCAGCATATCTCAGTGATGAGAACACATCGGTCGCGGATGTCTCCCTTGACCAACTTCAGGAGTTTGTGGCCGGACTTCATGACCTTGGTATTGCCGGTAGCACACAGGCGCGTATCATATGCGGGATACGCTCTTTCTTCGAATATCTGCACATGGAGGGATATATGGATGCAAACCCCGCATTGCTGCTTGAGACCAACAGGCATGTGCGCAAGCTGCCCGAGGTGCTGACTGTCGAGGAGATTGACGCCATGATCGGGTGTATCGATATGGGGAGCCGGGAGGGACAGCGCAACCGTGCGATTATGGAGACCCTCTACGGATGCGGTCTGCGAGTCACCGAGCTTGTGGAGCTGCAGTTGTCGTCGGTATTTCTCGACGACGGATATGTAAGGGTACGCGGCAAGGGGAGCAAGGAACGTATCGTGCCTATATCGCCGGCGGCAATAGAGGAGATACGCGATTATCTGCCTGAGCGTGCGGCCATAGATATAAAGCCCCGCGAGGAGCAATATCTGTTTCTGAGCCGCCGCGGCACACATCTCACGCGGGTCATGATATTCTATATAATAAAGAAACTGGCATCGCTGGCGGGGATAACACGTTCGATCAGTCCGCATACCCTGCGGCATTCGTTTGCCACACATCTGCTTGAGGGCGGCGCCAACCTCCGTGCCATACAGCAGATGCTCGGTCATGAGTCAATCGGCACGACAGAGATATATCTGCATCTCGACCGCACGGAATTGCGCCGTGAGATACTATGTCACCATCCTCGCAACATACGCCGTAATCAGGCCTGATTCAGTACATGTGGTAGTCGATTGACAGCACCTGGAATTCAGTGCGACGGTTGATCTGGTCGGCCACTTCCTGGCCTTCCTCTGGGAGTGAGAGTATAAATTCTTCGTTGAGCACATCGCCCTCCTTGAACTGGGGATACCTGCGCGCGAGCCGTTTTGTGATTGTCTTCGGACGTGATTTCCCGTAACCCTGCGGCGACAGGCGTTCGGGGCGTATGCCTGCGGCGACAAGATAGTCGATTACCGATTGGGCGCGACGTTGCGACAGCTTTTGGTTGTACTCTTCCGAGCCCCAGCGGTCGGTATGCGATGCCATTTCTATGGTCACGTTGGGGTTGTCGCGGAGCACCTGCACGATGGAGTCGAGCGCGGTCTTAGATTCGGGGCGCAGGGTGGCCTTGTCGAAGTCGTAGAATATGTTGTCGACGACATTGGGCTTGTTGATGGAGGCGAGTATGAAGTCTACACCATATTCGGCATCGACTTCGGCCGTGTCGGCCCGGAATTCCTGTTTTGCGTTGAGATACCCCTTGGCTCCGGCGAGCATCACATAGCGCACGCCTCTCTGCAGGGGGAATGAGAAGCTGCCGTCGGCCTTCCCGGCTGCTTTCTGGTTGGAGCCGTCGTCGCCTACGATTCGTATCACCGAGTTGGGCACAGGCTCTTCATCTTTGTCAAGGACCATACCTGATATGGTTATCTTAAGGTCGGGTAGTACGAATGAGTACAGATGGTCGTATCCTCGTCCGTCACCTCGGTTGCTGCTGAAGTATCCGCTCTCGCCTTCGCCGAAGGTAATGCCGAAGTCGTCGGATGCGGAGTTGACGGGATAGCCCATATTGGTGATGTTCCATCCGCCCGACGGTGTCTGCTCGGCACGAAAGAGGTCGAGACCGCCGAGTCCGGCATGGCCGTCAGAGGCAAAGTATAGCAGACTGTCGGCGCGCATATAGGGGAAACACTCATCGCCCGGGGTGTTGATGAATTCGCCGAGATTTTCAAGGGTGCCGGCGCGTTCTTTGAGATTGATGCGCCATAGGTCGAGGCCGCCCATGCCTCCCGGCATGTCGGAGGCGAATATGAGCCAGTTGCCGTCGGGCGACACGGCAGGATGGCCGTAGCTGGAGAGTGTGTCAGCTGTAATCTCAAATTTTACCGGGGCACTCCATTTGGCATCGCCGCGCTGAGAGGTGAATATCTCTACGCCGGTATGGGCGTTGGGCTCGCGGCGCGCGCGCGTCAGGTACATTGTGGAGCCATCGGGCGAGAATGATATTATCCCTTCGTCGTGCTCGGTATTGAGCTCCCCTTCCACAGCCTCGGGGCGTTGCCACTGTCCCTGCTCGTTTTTTCGGGCTACCCATATGTCCCCCTTTTTCATTCCGGTAATTTCGCTGCGGTTGGAGCCGGTCACCTTCTCGTTGGTCGTGGTGAAGTAGAGCACGTCGTGGTCATCGCCGGCAAACATCGGTGAGAAGTCGGCACGGCGTGAGTTGAAGAGTTTGGCCTGCTTCACCACATATCGGGTGGGGGAGGCTTTCGCTCCCATCCCTTTGCGGCATCCGGCTATGCCGGTCTCGGCAACGGCGGCGTCCCGCGGCTCTGTGGCCAGATAGTCCTGATAGGCGTTGATGGCGTCGCGGTAGCGCCCCTCCGACTGTAGCGACTGTGCGAGGTAAAGATGTGTCAGTGAGTCGGGGTAGGAGTAGCGCAGTGCGTTCTGGAACGCTGCAGAGGCGCGGGCGCTCATGTTGAGCTTGCGGTAGCAAAGGCCCATTTTGTAGGCGACTTCACCGCGCAGAGGGCGCTCCTCGCGTTTCTTGAGCTTGTTGTAGACTCCGCGGTATGTGCGCGACGCGTCGTAGTATTCGCCGCGTTCCATCTGCTCGTCGGCAACGGCGAGCTTGGCACCCCCGCAGCTCCACAGCATCAGTGCGCAGAGTATGGCCGCGGTATATCGCATGTATATGCTGTTATGTCTCATACTATTATTAACGCGCGGGCGTCGGGTATATTATGTCGGCGCGGCCTCATACTGCCCCGTTGCATAGGGGAGTGTGAGGCCGCGCATGGTGGATTATTTGCCGTAGAGATTATTCTGCCGATGCCAAAGGCGATGGAGTGTTATAGGTGCGGGTGGCGAGCTCCTTGTCGAGCATGTACATGCCGTATTTGTTGTCCTCTACTGCCTCTGTGGCCTGGATAAGGTTGCGGGCAGTCTCCTCCTCTTCAATCTGCTCGTCGATAAACCATACCAGACGGTTGACCGATGCGAAGTCGTTGTCGGCCTTGGCTATCGCGGCGAGATTGTTGATCATGGCTGTAACCTTGCGCTCATGTTCGAGGGTCTGGCGGAACATGTCGATTACTCCGGGCCATGATGCGGGCACTTCGGCGATGGGCTTGAGCACCACCTTTACGTCGCGCGAGTTGAGATAGTTCATGAAGATGCGGGCGTGGTCCTGCTCTTCCTTAAACTGGATGAAGAACCAGTTGGCGACACCGTTGTGGCCTTTTGACTCGGCATCCATCGACATTGCCAGATATAGGTAGGCCGACCATAGTTCGGCATTGATTTGCTCGTTTATTGCGTCCTGTAATTTTTGGCTAAGCATAGTTGATGTAATTAAGATGTTAGACTTTTGATGACGCAAATATATTTATATTTTCGTGATGCGCCAAATAAAATTAAGAGCTTGTTTAATAATAAATGTTACCGTTAGGGCGGTCAGTCGGCGAGCAGATTTTCGCTTGTGATGAGGGAGTTATGGGGTTCCATAACGACCGAAGAACGGGCGGAAAGATGTCGGCGAATGACCGAAGGAAGGTAATTTGTTTCATATCGTTGATATATTTTGCATTTATCTTACAAGCATGCAAGAGATCGTATCGGTTATGAAGTTACCTTTTGTCTCGTATATCTTGGTCGTTTTTCGTCCTGTTCCTCAGTCATGTACATAAAGTACACACCTTCGGCACATGTCGAAAATCGATTCAAGCTATACGACCCTAACGGCAACATTTATTATTAAACAAGCTCTAATATGTCATTAATGTGTGTCTGACATTTCGAACACAAGTTTTCCGCCGCGGGCTATCTCTTCGTGGGATATGAAGGGGGCGTCGAGTTCTTTGCCGTTGAGCAGCACGCGTTTAACATACATGTTGGCCGGCGAGTTGTCCTTGACCTCGATTTCAAACGGTGCGTGCTGTGCGTGGATTACCGCACGGTCTACCATCGGGCGTCCGAGGGTGTATACAGGTATGCCGGGAGCCACCTGATAGAGTCCGAGGGCGCTCATCACGTACCATGCCGACATCTGGCCGCAGTCCTCGTTGCCGATTATGCCGTCGGGAGCGTTGGTGTAGAATTCGCGCATGATATAGTCGAGGCGCTCCTGGCCTTTCCAGGGTGAGTCGGTCCAGTTGTAGAGATATGCCATGTGGTGGCTCGGCTCGTTGCCGTGGGCATACTGCCCGATCAGGCCGGTTATGTCGTTGGAGGCTTCGGCTCCATCGACCTGCGAAGAGGTGGTGAAGAGTGTGTCGAGGCGCGCTTCAAGCTCGGGCTTTCCGCCGATGGTCTCGATGAAGTTGTCCATGTCGTGAGGTGCGAAGAAGCTCCACTGGAATGCGTTGCCCTCTGTGTAGTCGCTCTTCATGTGGGCCGAATAGCGCGGATTGAAGGGGGTGCGGAATTTTCCGTCGCCCATGATGGGACGCATCATCTTGGTCTCCGGGTCGAGATAGCGCTTATAATATTCTCCCTTGGCCGCATAGGCTTTTGCCAGGGAGTCCATGCCGGCCTTGGCTGCGAGTTGCGACACACACCAATCCTCGTAGGCCATCTCCAGACCCCATGATACTGACTCGCTCACGGAGTCGGCGGGCACGAAGCCGTATTTCTCCTTATAATAAGGATGCATAGTGATAAGGTCGAGCTCGCGAGTGCCCTTGAACTTATCGGCGAGATCCCGGCGGTATACCGACGATGCGGCGCCTGCCTCGGCCCATGTGGCTATGTTGGCGCTGTCGGCAAGTCCTTTGCATGCGAGGTCGGCGAGCACTGCCACGGCGGGATATCCTACCATACATCCGGTGTAGCTTGAGCCGATAGGCCATTTGGGTAGAATGCCTCCCTGCTCGTAACCCTTAACGAGCACTTTGCCCCAGTCGGCGGCAAGCTCGGGGTTGATGATGGTCATCAGTGGCTGGAATGCGCGGAAAGTGTCCCAAAGCGAGAACACCGAGTAGTTGGTGTATCCCTCTTCGGCCTGATGCACCTGCTTGTCGAGCCCACGGTAGCGGCCGTCGGCATCCTGGTAGGCGAAGGGTGCGATCATTGTGTGATAAAGCGCGGTGTAGAAGTTGACCATCACGGTAGAGTCGGCCTGGATTTCTATCGCCGACAGGGCATTGTTCCAGATGTCGGCCGAGCGTGTGCGTGTGGCATCGAAGTCCCATCCGGGCAGTTCTGCGGTCATGTTTTTGGCTGCACCCTCGGGGTCGACCATTGATATCGCTACCTTTATATATAGAGGCTCCTTGCTGTCGGCAAATTTATAGTGGAGCTTGAGGTCGCGGTCGGTCTTTATCACCGGAGGAGTGTCGGGATTGCTCTTCCCGTCGATATAGCGGGTTACGCTTTCAAACGGCTCGGAGAACTCGATGCGGTACGATACATCGTGGAAATGTGCCCATCCCTGTGTGCTCACCGTGCCCTCTACGGTCGAGTCGTTGATCTCAGTGTAGGTGTTGCCTACGAGTTTGTGGCCCCAGTTGGGCTGGAGGATGTGGCCGAGGTCGAGCATCACACGGCGATCCGAGGGATTATCGTATGTGTAGCGGTGGAATCCAACACGGTCGGTGCTCGTAAGCTCGACGTCGACGCCGAAGTTGTCGAGGCGCACGGTATAGTAGCCGGGGGTGGCCTTTTCAGTCTCCTTTTTGAATGTTGCCACCGGCTTTATGGAGTCGGCTCCGGAGTAGGGTAGCAGGGCCACATCGCCGAGGTCGCCGATGCCGGTGCCTGACAGGTGGGTGTGGCTGAAGGCATATATCTCATTGTCGTCGTAGTGGTATCCGCTGCTGGCTTCCCATCCCATTATGTGGGTGTCGGGGCTCACCTGCACCATTGCAAACGGACGAGTGGCGCCCGGGAATGTATGGCCGTGGAATCCGGTGCCGATAAACGGATCCACATACTTGATTTCGTCGGTAAGAAGAGGCTTATTGGCAGAACTGTTGCATCCGGCCAGCAGACAGATTGCCGCCGCCGGTAAGAAAAATGCTGATTTTTTCACGTGGTATCTTTGGGTTTTGATTATGTTCTAATTGCTATGAAGGTATGATTCAGAGTGTAATATGCAATCAACTCCAAAGATACGAATTTTAACCCGTAGATGCCGTCTCTGCCCCCTCCTTTTTAAGTACGTTTAATAATAAAAGCCTGTTTGATAATAAATGTTAAAATGCTTTTATTCAGCTCCTTCTCCCGCGCGCAATCTAATCCATATATCTGGAGTGGGAAATGGAACATTAGGTTGAGCGATTTGTGGGATGTGGCATGCATGTTGTTTATGCTAATTGGAGATGACCGAGCCTTGTGGTGTGAGGCCTTCGACGGCTACCGCGATGTCAGATGGGGAGATGTTGGCTGGGATTGGGAGCTCTACCGATTGCGTGAGGTCGACAGCGGGTAGCCATTGTAGGGTTGCGCCTGTTGGTTCCTCAGTAATACTTTTGGGAGTATATGCGGGTGTGTAGAATTTTTTGCGTCTTTGGTAGCCGAGAGGAGTTATGAGTTTGAATTCCTTTGGAAGTTTGTGTCGAAATTTGCGGGTGTTTTTTGTATTGATGCTGAGGATGCCTCCGGTCTTATCCATGACGTTGCCCATGCCGGGGCTGAAAAGTACAGCTAAATGTGGCGGTACGTAGGATACGGATTCATTGTCGAGATAAGGATACATAGCTTCAAGATCAGCTAAGGATATTTTGTTCTCATACGTTTGGTTCTCTGTATTATTTGGAGATGTTCTCAATGACATGCTATTACCACTGAGGGCATTTGCGGCCATATTGGCAGAATAGACACCAAGACCTCTATAAGTAGGAGTACGACTAAATTTTCCGTTGTTTTGAGATTGGCTAATGTCACTCCCACCATTATTCGAGCCCATGATGTTCCGCAAGGTTTGTGCCGGGTCTGTGTAATATCCGATGTAACGGCCGTCGACCCAGATGCTTACCGGTACTTGATGATGCATGAGAATGTTTCCGACGATGTTTATGCCGGGAACATTGGCCACGGCATCGGCATAGCAGATTATGTTGTCATCCTCGCCGGGACGGACTGTCATATAAGAAAGTCGCTCAATTATATTCTCACCCTTGTGGCGGCTTTTTCCGTGGACAACCACTTCCTGAAGAGCGACATGCATGCCTTGGATAGATGACTTTATGCGTGCGATATATTCCTCGGCTGACTGTTCCTCATCAGATTCCGCCGATGCATACGACTGCTTCTGAGGTAGAGCCGTAACTTCGGGATAACTATCGAAATCGGGATAGATGTTTTCTTCGAAATATCCTTTTTTGTTGACTGCTCCGATTACAAAATATGTGCCATCTGGCCATTCGATTCCGGTGATGTGGAATCGTCCGAGGGAGTCAGTCATGGCCGATGCACCGTCGGCCATGCGCGGTGCAAGTACGTTGGCAGTGACTCCTGCCAGTGGCTTTCCGCGCCATTTTGAGCGGATTACTCCGTCGAGCTGGGCTCCGATTTCCAGCGGGTAGGGGAGAGAGTCGTTGATTTCGCCGCGAATGGCCGCCGGCATGTCGTAGCGTGTCCATCCCTGAGTCAGCATCAGGGCGTCGGCGGCGGGGTCGGCCTCACGGCGCGGTGCGCGCAGATACCATGCGGCATCCTCCACGTGTCCGCGCAGGTCGTTCTGCATCAGCAGCTGCGATGCGATGGTGACTGTGGTGTCGGGCACTCCTATGCTTCGGTCGATGACGGCGACGGCCACATCCGCGCCACCCTCCACGGCGGGGATGATGACCACATGTCGGGCTGAGTCGACCGTGATTTTCAGTTGCCCGGCGTTGGCGGGTGTCAGTGCCGCCGATGCGGCAATTGCGGTGGCAAGGATGGATTTAATGCAGGGATTCATACGCGGACTTTCGACAGATTGGTGAGATAGATAGGCGTTTCCATGGAATTTCGATTTGTAAGTGATTTCCATGGCTCACATTAATAATTTCCGCAAGATAGCATTATGTCAAGACTATCGCAATGCGATTATGGATATTTAACACGCCGGTACTGGGGTGAGCCAGGGGGTGGGATGATATGATAGCGTTGGTGGCAGGGATAGTGTTTAGTCGCCGGGCTACGCCGGGCATTCGGGGGGAGGGGCCAACCCCACCCTGCGAACCGCTATGGCGGCTCTTGGGTGGGGCTAACGTTGTGTACGCCCCCAGAGGGGCTGTGCGCTAACGCGTGGAGTTGTGGATGGGGGCCAACGGATAGGTGTTAATGAGGTGTGGGCTGTGCGCTAACGCGTTGGGTTGCGGATGGGGCCAACGGATAGGTGTTAATGAGGTGTGGGCTGTGCGCTAACGCGTTGGGTTGCGGATGGGGCCAACGGAGTAGGGATTAAGACTATGCGTTGGCTTGTAGACGTTTTGGAGCGTTAAAATTGTTTTTTTGACTGTGTTTGTGGTTCAATGTGTTGGTGAACAAATTGTTAGTGTTGTCTGAATTCCGCCGATTCCGCTATGGGTCACACATTTGCAACTCCACGCGTTAGCGCATAGCCCCTCTGGGGGCGTCTACAATGTTAGCCTATGGTAAGAGCCGCGTTAGCGGTTCGCAGCCATAGGTTTGTGAGGAACATCCCCGGAATGCCCGGCGTAGCCCGGCGACTAAAGAAGACCGAGGAGTTATTGACACTGAGGTATTGATAAGTGGTTGGAAAGAGGCGGGTCCGGCAGTTGGGCGGCATAGAAAGATTTTGTAATTTTGCCATCTCTCACAGAAAACAAGCTCTAAAAATCAATTTATGCCAGATCCAGCATTAGAGACACCATACAGCAACAGGCAGGGAGGCGCAAGGCGCCGCACGCCTCAACACCAGTCGATGTACGACACCGGCGGACGCATCATGCCGCAGGACAAGGAGGTAGAGGAAGCGGTGCTCGGCGCGCTGATGCTTGAGAAAGACGCCTACACCACTGTGTGCGACATTCTCAAGCCCGAGTGCTTTTATGAGCCACGCAACCAGCGCATCTACGAGGCGATCCAGAGCCTTGGCGCCTCGCAGAAACCTATCGACATGCTTACCGTGGTCGAGCAGTTGCGTCTCAACGGCACACTGGCCGAGGTGGGCGGTCCGGTAGTCATCTCCGAACTGACTTCGCGTGTGGCTTCGGGCGCTCACGTCGAGTTCCATGCCCGCATTGTGGCGCAGAAGTATCTGGCGAGGGAGCTTATCTCGTTTGCCGCCGGAATCGAGGGAAAGGCCTTTGACGAGAGCAACGACGTGGACGACCTGCTTCAGGAGGCCGAGGGACGCCTGTTTGAGATATCACAGCGCAATGTGAAGAAGGATGTCACGCAGGTCGACCCCGTAATCTCCGACGCCATCAAACAGATTCAGGCCGCCGCCAACCGCGAATCGGGTCTTTCGGGCCTCGAATCGGGCTACCACGACCTTGACAACCTCACTTCGGGCTGGCAGAACTCCGACCTTATCATCATCGCGGCCCGTCCGGCCATGGGCAAGACGGCGTTTGTGCTTTCGATGGCCAAAAACATGGCTGTCAACTACAATATACCGGTGGCGATATTCTCGCTTGAGATGTCGAACCTTCAGCTCATCAACCGACTCATATCCAACGTGTGCGAGATTGAGAGCTCGCTGATAAAATCGGGAAAGCTGTCGCGCCTACAGTGGGACCAGCTGATGACCCGCATCAAGCATCTCTATGGCGCTCCTCTGTTTATCGACGACACTCCGTCGCTGTCTATTTTCGAACTGCGCACAAAGGCCCGCCGTCTGGTAAGGGAGCACAACGTGAAGTTTATCATCATCGACTACCTCCAGCTGATGAATGCTTCGGGCATGCACTTCGGCTCGCGCGAGCAGGAGGTGAGTATGATATCGCGTTCGCTCAAGCAGCTTGCCAAAGAGCTAAACATACCTATCGTGGCGCTGTCGCAGCTCAACCGTTCGGTCGAGAGCCGTCAGTCGGGTGACGGCGGCAGCAAACGCCCGCAGCTAAGCGACCTTCGTGAGTCGGGAGCCATCGAGCAGGATGCCGACATAGTGTGCTTCATCCACCGTCCGGAGTACTATACAAAAAGCGACGTCGACGCCGAGGGGCACGACATACGCGGACTCGCCGAGTTTATCGTGGCCAAGCACCGTTCGGGTTCGGTCGACACGATAAAGATGCGCTTCAAGGGGCGTCTTGCCCGATTCGAAAACTGGAGCGAGAATGACTTTGACCCCGATGCCGCCCCGGTAACGGTAGAGTCGAGCTTCAATACAGGCTCGTTCGGACAGACTCCGACAGGCACATTCACCGCGTCCCCCACACCTCTGTCGGGCGGTACTGCCGACTTCCTCTCGGGCCCCTCCGACGCTCCAGCGCCATTCTGACGCCTCGCTCCCGACACACTGCGGAGTAAGGCGGATAAAAATATGTTAACATGGCTGACAGTAGGGCGATAATGCGGAAAAGATTATTAAATTTGCTCTTTCAAGACCAATATTACTCAAAAAACTTACACAGCCATGCCAGCAATTAAAACCATAGGCATCCTTACCTCGGGAGGCGACGCTCCCGGAATGAATGCCGCTATCCGAGCCGTCACCCGCTCGGCCATCTTCAGCGGTTTCAGCGTAAAGGGTATATACCGCGGCTACAGGGGCCTGATAACCAACGAGATTGTCGACTTCAAGACACAGAACGTATCCAACATCATACAGATGGGCGGCACGATTCTGAAAACCGCACGTTGCAAGGAATTTCAGACACCTGAGGGTCGCCAGCTTGCCTACGACACTCTGCGCCAGCATGGTATCGACGCCCTTGTGGTAATCGGCGGCGACGGTTCGCTAACCGGTGCACGCATATTCGCCACTGAATTCAACTTCCCGATAATCGGTCTGCCCGGCACTATCGACAACGACCTTTACGGCACCGACAAGACCATCGGCTACGACACCGCCCTCAACACCATTATGGAGTGTGTCGACAAGATACGCGACACTGCCACCAGCCACGAGCGCCTGTTCTTCATCGAGGTGATGGGACGCGACGCCGGATTCCTCGCCCTCAACGGCGCGATTGCCTCCGGAGCTGAAGCCGCCATCATCCCTGAGATATCCACCGAGGTCGACCAGCTTGCCGAACTTATCCAGAACGGATTCCGCAAGAGCAAGAACTCATCGATTGTGCTTGTGGCCGAAAGCCCCGTTACAGGTGGAGCCATGGCCCTGGCCGAACGTGTAAAGAACGAGTATCCCGGCTACGACGTGCGTGTGTCGATTCTCGGCCACCTGCAGCGCGGCGGCTCGCCTACTGCCTCCGACCGTATCCTGGCCTCACGCCTCGGCGCGGCAGCCATCGACGCACTTCTCGACGACCAGCGCAATGTGATGATAGGTATCTCAAACGACAATATTGTCTACGTGCCTTTCTCCAAGGCTATCAAAAACGACAAGCCTATCAACCGCGAACTTCTCGATACTCTGCGCCGACTCTCTATCTGATACAGCAGAGTAGCGAAAACTATGCATGACAACAATACAATCGGGCAGCGCCGCACGCTCTATGTCACAGACATGGACGGGACGCTGCTCGACCTTTATAGTCGGGTGAGCCCCGAAAGCGCATCAATAATCCACCGTCTAAGCCGCGAGGGCGCGCTGATTACGGTGGCTACCGCACGCACTCCCGCCACGGTGGTGCCACTTATGCGCGACTGCCACACCTTTGTGCCCTACGTCACGATGACCGGCGCCGCTCTGTGGAATCCCGTGGATGGGAAGTATGGCGAAGTCGTGCTGATGCCCGACGATACGGCCGCCCGGGTAAGAGAGGTGATAGAGTCGTTCGGACTCCACCCGTTTATCTACACAATCACTCCCGACAACAGATTGCTTGCCGCCTACCACAACGGGCCCATGAACCGGGCCGAGCGGAAGTTTGTCGAGGAGCGCACCGGCCTTGCACTCAAGCGTTTCCATCTCGACAATCCCGGGGGTATGGCGCCGTTTCTTCCGCGCACCATACTCTATTTTGCAATCGGAGATGCCGAGGCCACCTCAGCTGCCGCCGAGGCTCTGACCCGGATGGGCGGATGTGCCGTCAGCTCATATATGGACAATACTGTGCCCGGAATGGGCATTCTGGAGGTATTTGCCTCCGGTATTGACAAAGGAGCTGTGGTGAAGCGGCTGGCCTCGCGTTTGGGCGCCGACAGGATAGTGGCTTTCGGTGACAATCTCAACGACCTGCCCCTTTTTGCGGTTGCCGACATTCCGGTGGCGGTAGAAAACGCCCTCCCTGAGGTAAAGGCTGCCGCCGAAGTGGTAATCGGAACCAATGACACCGATGCCGTGGCGCGCTTCATCGAGTCGGATTTCATGACAGATTGCTATGCCAAGAATTGACAGGAGCATAATATTTTATGCCATGGCAGCCGGCGCTTATTTTTATTTTTGGAAAAACAGACAGGGCGCCCGCCACGGTGCAGTGGCCGACGCCTTGTGTTGATTATATAGCTATTATCGGTTGCCTTTGGCAATGTAGGGCGACACGACTTTCCATGCGATTACCGCGATGATGGCTCCTACAAACGGACCTACCACCATAATCCAGAAATCATGGAATGCTCCGGGGCAGAATACAGCCGGTCCGAAGCTGCGCGCGGGGTTTACCGAGCAGTTGTCGACAGGGATTCCCACGATGTTGACCAGTCCGAGGGCGAGGCCGATGCCGATACCGGCAAATTTGCCCCATCCCACATTGGCGTCAGTGGCCCCGAGGATTATGAACACGAAGAAGAATGTAAGGAGTGCCTCCATCAGTAGTGCCATGCCCGATGTGGCGCCCGGCTGCAGCACATTGGTGGCAAGATTGTAGATTGCGCCCCCGTTCTCGGTGATTCCTCCGAAGTTGAATTCAGGATTCATGTTGACAAACCAGAAGAGGAATGCAGCGCCTACAACTGCACCTCCCATCTGGAAGAGCCAGTAGCAGAGCATATCCTTAAGGCTCATGCGTCCGCTTAGATATACGCCGAGCGACACTGCGGGATTGACATGGCAGCCCGATATGTTGCCAAGGCAGTAGCAGAGGCATACAAGAACCAGTCCGAAGCATACTCCGACTCCATAGCCCCCTATCGACGGGCCGGCGAGTACTGCGCTGCCGCATGCCAGAAGTACGAGAAACATTGTCCCGATGCCTTCGGCGATGTACTTCTTTAAATCATTCATAAGTGTAAGAGCTTGTTTAATAATAAATGTTACCGTCAAGGCGGTCAGTCGTCGGGCAGGTTTTCGCTTGTGATGAGGGAGTTATGGGGTTCCATAACGACCGAAGAACGGGCGGAAATATGCCGGCGAATGACCGAAGGGAGGTAATTTGTTTCATATCGTTGATATATTTTTGCATTTATTTTAGAAGCAGCCAAGAGATTGTATAAGTTATAAAGTTACCTTTTGTCTCGTATATCTTGGCCGCTTTTCGCCCTGTTCCTCAGTCATGTACATAAAGTACACTCCTTCGGCACATGTCGAAAATCGACTCAAGCTATACGACCCTGGCGGCAACATTTATTATCAAACAAGCTCTAAATGTTAGTTGGTTGGTAGTTGAATCTTGATTATGAAGGCGCGGCCGTAATAAAGAGGGGTAGGGGAGGGGTCAGATATCAGTCCATTCGGCATCGCTTATCTGCTCTTCCATGCGGAAGGGTGTGGCACCGTAGTTGCGCCGGCGTTCCTGCTCCAGGGTGATGTCTACATCAATCTCTTCGAAGCGCACATATTCTCCCTCATCAGAGCGGAATATCTTTCGGGTAGAGCGGCGTCTGCCGCGTCGTGCTTCCTCCGTTTCGTAGCCTTGGGCTGTCCTGTCTGTATCATATGTCCTGTTGTTGCCGGCAAAAGCCGCAGTCTGCCGCTTTACATGGCGGTATGCGCGGAATATGGCGGCGCCTAACTTGACTACGGGTATGAGTACAAGTATCAGCAGGGTGAATATGAGCATCTTGAATATAACCATAGGCTGAGATATAGTGGATGTTGGTGGTAGCGTCGGATATCATCGGCTGGCTGGGGGCTCAGGCGCGTGAGGGTAGCAGCGAGAGCACAAGGTAGAAGAGGATTGTCCATGCCAGTCCGGGGACGCCTTCAGATATAACAAACAACAAAGCGGCGAGAATGATTACGTAGCGGCGCAGATTTTCGCGGAAATCAAAGTTTTTAAACTTAAGGGAGAACATGTGGATACGGGTAGCCACCATCAGCAGCGACATCGCTACGACAAGCACAGCCATAGGCCAGTGTCCGATGTAGCCGTGGGTTGTCATCCATGACACCGAGCCAATCCAGAATATGGCGTTGGCCGGAATCGGCATGCCGAGAAATGAGGTGGTCTGGCGGTCGTCAATATTGAAGCGTGCGAGGCGCAGTTCGCCCATCAGAGGGATGAATATGGCCACAAACGGCAACCATGCCGGTCCGGCCTGAAGTGTCATCATGTTGTATACGAGCATGCCGGGGGCCACTCCAAAACTTACCAGGTCGCTGAGCGAGTCGAGCTGTTTGCCGAGATTGGAATACGCGTGTAGCATGCGGGCCGACGCTCCGTCGAGGAAATCGCACACGGCCGAGATGCCGATGCATATGAATGCCCACTGGTAGCATGGGAGTCCCCATACAGTGTCATTGAAATGAAAAGATGCTATTATTGCTATAGCTCCGAAAAATAGGCTCAGACAGGTGATGGTATTGGGCACCTGGGATATGATTCTGCGTAACATGCTTTTATGCGTTTTCGTCAGTCGCACCGGTTGGGGAGGGAGTGGCGCGGTTGTGGTCGTTGTGTCGGGAGGGATACTATTTCAGGCGGGCTACTTCTGTCACGCCGCCGATAGTCTTGTCGCCGAGCTTGACGAGGATTTCCGAGTCAAGAGGCAGGTAGAGGTCTATGCGTGAACCGAATTTTATGAATCCCATATGCTGCTCTATCGACGCGCGTTCTCCGGGACATGCATAGGTGACTATGCGGCGTGCGAGAGCACCGGCTACCTGGCGCATAAGCACTATGGGGCCTGCGTCAGAGCGGATGGCTACCGTGCTGCGCTCGTTTTCGGTGCTTGACTTTGGCAACCATGCCGAGAGGAATCGGCCTGAATGGTGCTTTACATAGAGCACTTCGCCATCGACCGGAAACCAGTTGGCATGGACATTGAGCACTGACATGAATACTGACAACTGGATGCAACGGCAGTGGAGATATTCGTCCTCGAATGTCTCCTCCAGCGCTACTACCTTGCCGTCGGCCGATGCCACGACTACCTTGTCGGGATTGCCTCTGAACTGTCGCCGGGGCGAACGGAAGAAGTTGAGCACAAGCAGATAGATAATCGCCGACACCGATGTGAATGTGGCTGGTATTGCGGCAGGGCGTATGAAAAGCCATACCGGTATGTTGATTACCAGTAAGATAAGAAGAAGGATAATCAGTATATTTAGTCCCTCGCGGTGTATCTTTACTTTCATTACGCGTATATTAATGAGCACAAAGATAAACCATTCTTGTAAAATAACAAAATTTTTCGTGACGCCGAATCCCGATGTTGGCCCATATGGCCTCGGATATTGCGATATTGTCGACTCGAATAAATTTGAAATGCGAATTTTCCCATCGCTTTTTGCCGATATTGGAAATAAAATTTAAATTGACTCGGAAATATTTGCATATTAGCCGATTAAATGCTAACTTTGCACAGTTTTTGAGAGCAAGATGCGTATTGTTGTATTCAAACTGCTGTGTGTCAGCAGGTAATATGCGTGCGTGAATGCTAACTTACAACGACAAAACAGAACGACAACCAATAAATTAACAAACAAAACACTAAGATGCCTACAATTCAGCAATTAGTAAGAAAAGGACGTGTAGCTCTCGTAGACAAGAGCAAGTCGCCTGCTCTCGACAGCTGTCCTCAGCGTCGTGGCGTGTGCGTGCGTGTCTACACCACAACCCCCAAGAAGCCTAACTCGGCAATGCGTAAGGTTGCCCGTGTGCGCCTCACCAACGGCAAGGAAGTCAACTCCTACATCCCCGGCGAAGGTCACAACCTCCAGGAACACTCGATTGTGCTCGTTCGCGGCGGTCGTGTGAAAGACCTCCCCGGTGTGCGTTATCACATCGTTCGTGGTACTCTCGACACCTCGGGTGTGAAAGATCGCACACAGCGTCGCTCTAAGTATGGAGCCAAGCGTCCCAAAGCCGGTGCAGCAAAAGGTAAGAAATAATAAAAGTCTGAGTCTGAGCTGATCCGGGTAAAGAAAACCCAGTTTAACACAAACAACTCCGTTTTTGATTTATTGGAATTAGCAACAACGGTTGAGTAAACCCGGCAAGAGTGCCGAGTTGAAGATTCAAAAAGCTGCCAAGCAACCAAAAACAACAACAATTAAACAAATGAGAAAAGCTAAGCCAAAGAAACGTGTGGTCCTCCCCGATCCCGTTTTCAACGACGTAAGAGTATCAAAGTTCGTCAACCATCTGATGTATGATGGTAAAAAGAACACCTCATACACAATTTTCTATTCCGCACTTGAGACTGTGAAGTCTAAGCTGCCCAATGAGGAGAAAACAGCCCTCGAAATCTGGAAGAAGGCTCTCGAAAACATCACTCCTCAGGTGGAAGTGAAGTCGCGCCGCGTGGGCGGTGCCACCTTCCAGGTACCTACCGAAATCCGTCCCGACCGCAAAGAGTCGATCTCGATGAAAAATATGATTCTATATGCACGCAAGCGCGGTGGCAAGACTATGGCCGACAAGCTCGCTGCCGAGATTGTGGACGCTTACAATGAGCAGGGTGGTGCATTCAAGCGCAAGGAAGACATGCACAAGATGGCCGAGGCCAACCGCGCATTCGCTCACTTCCGCTTCTGATTATCACGCTGATATAAAGATTTACTTTTTTAACGAAGCAATCAAATGGCTAACAAAGACGAACATCTCAAATATACCCGCAATATCGGCATTATGGCCCATATTGATGCCGGTAAGACCACCACATCGGAGCGTATCCTCTTCTATACCGGTCTGACACACAAGATTGGTGAGGTGCACGACGGTGCCGCTACCATGGACTGGATGGCCCAGGAGCAGGAGCGCGGTATTACCATTACCTCCGCCGCCACCACCGCATTCTGGAAATATGCCGGCGATAAATACAAAATCAACCTTATTGACACCCCGGGACACGTTGACTTTACCGTAGAGGTAGAGCGTTCACTTCGTGTGCTCGACGGCGCAGTAGCCACATTCTGTGCTGTAGGCGGTGTTGAACCCCAGTCTGAGACTGTATGGCGTCAGGCCGACAAATACAACGTTCCCCGTCTGGGTTATGTAAACAAGATGGACCGTTCGGGTGCCAACTTCTTTGAAGTTGTACGCCAGGTAAAGGATGTGCTCGGAGCCAATCCCTGTCCCATTCAGATACCTATCGGTGCAGAAGAATCATTCAAGGGTGTTGTCGACCTGATTCTCATGAAAGCCATCTTCTGGCACGACGAGAGCATGGGCGCCGACTACTCGATTGAAGAGATTCCTGCCAATCTCCAGGCCGAGGCCGAGGAATGGCGCGACAAGATGCTTGAGAAAATCGCCGAATTCGACGATGACCTCATGGCAAAATATTTCGATGACCCCTCTACTATCACAGAGGACGAAATCCGCCGTGCCCTCCGCAATGCCACTCTGGCAATGGAAATCGTTCCGATGATCTGTGGTTCGTCGTTCAAGAACAAGGGTGTGCAGTGTCTCCTCGACGATGTATGCGCATTCCTCCCCAGCCCTGTTGACTCGGGTGCTGTAGAAGGCCACGCAATGGACGATCCCGAAAAGATTGAGACCCGCGAGCCCTCAAGCGACGCACCCATGTGTGCCCTCGCATTCAAGATTGCCACCGACCCCTATGTAGGCCGTCTGACATTCTTCCGCGTCTACTCTGGCGACATGGTTGCCGGTAGCTACGTGCTCAACACCCGCTCCGACAAGAAAGAGCGTGTGAGCCGTCTGTTCCAGATGCACTCCAACAAGCAGAACCCCATGGAGAAAATCGGCTGCGGTGATATCGGCGCAGGCGTAGGCTTCAAGGATATCCGCACAGGTGACACTCTCTGCGACGAGAACGCTCCTATCGTGCTCGAAGCAATGGAATTCCCCGAACCCGTTATCGGAATCGCCGTTGAGCCCAAGACTCAGAAAGACCTCGACAAGCTCGGTGTCGGCCTTCAGAAACTCGCTGAAGAAGACCCCACATTCCGTGTGGAGACCAACGAGGAGACAGGCCAGACCGTTATCTCCGGTATGGGTGAGCTTCACCTCGACATCATCATCGACCGTCTGAAACGCGAATTCAAGGTAGAGTGCAACCAGGGTCGTCCCCAGGTTACTTACAAAGAAGCCATCACCAAGCCCGTCGAACTCCGCGAGGTATTCAAGAAGCAGACCGGTGGTCGCGGTAAATTTGCCGACATCATCGTACGCGTTGAGCCCGCCGACGACGAATTCGAAGGAACACTCCAGTTTGTCGACGAGGTTAAGGGCGGTAACATTCCCAAGGAATTCATCCCCTCGATTCAGAAGGGCTTCCAGACCGCTATGAAGAACGGTGTACTCGCAGGATATCCCCTCGATCGCCTCAAGGTGACTGTAATCGATGGCTCGTTCCACCCCGTCGACTCCGACCAGCTCTCGTTCGAGCTCTGCGCTATCCAGGCCTTCAAGAAGGCTTCCGAAAAGGCAGGCCCCGTACTCCTCGAGCCTATCTTCAAGGTAGAGGTTGTCACCCCCGAAGAGAGCATGGGCGACGTAATCGGTGACCTCAACAAGCGTCGCGGCCAGGTAGAAGGCATGGAGACAAGCCGTTCCGGCGCACGCATCGTAAAGGCCAAGGCTCCCCTCGCCGAAATGTTCGGCTATGTGACAGCCCTCCGTACCATCACCTCCGGACGTGCTACCTCCACAATGACTTTCAGCCACTATGCAGAAGTGTCGAACGCAATCGCAAAGAATGTTCTCGCCGAATGCCAGGGCCGTGTGGATCTTCTAAAATAATCTCAGAACAAATACTTACTTAAGAATATGAGCCAGAAAATTCGTATCAAGCTGAAATCGTACGACCACAACCTGCTCGACAAGTCGGCTGAGAAGATCGTAAAGACAGTCAAGGCTACCGGTGCGGTGATTAGCGGCCCCATACCCCTGCCCACCCACAAGCGTATCTTTACCGTCAACCGTTCGACTTTCGTCAACAAGAAATCACGCGAGCAGTTCCAGCTCTCATCATTCAAGCGTCTGATCGACATCTACAACTCGTCTGCAAAGACAATCGACGCTCTGATGAAGCTCGAGCTACCCAGCGGTGTTCAGGTTGAGGTTAAGGTTTAATCGACAGCAGAGAAAAGAGACTAAAATGGAAGTTCCCCGCTCCGCAAGGAGCAAGGGGCTTCCCTTTCAAAGAAACTCAAAAAGCAATCAAATTACTTTTTTAACAAACAAGAGAAATGCCAGGATTATTAGGAAAGAAAATCGGAATGACATCCGTATTCAGTGCCGACGGCAAGAACGTGCCGTGCACTGTTATCGAAGTAGGTCCTTGTGTCGTTACTCAGGTTAAGACAGTGGAAAAAGACGGTTATGCAGCCCTTCAGCTCGGCTTCGAGGACAAGAAGGAAAAGCACACCACCCAGCCTATGCAGGGCCACTTCAAGAAAGCCGGTGTGACACCCAAGCGCCACTTGGCCGAGTTCAAAGGTTTCGAGGGAGAATACAACCTCGGCGACAGCATCAGCGTAGACTTCTTCACCGAAGCTGATTTCGTCGACATCGTCGGCACATCAAAGGGTAAAGGCTACCAGGGTGTTGTTAAGCGTCACGGCTTCGGCGGTGTCGGCCAGGCAACTCACGGCCAGCACAACCGTCTCCGCAAGCCCGGTTCAATCGGCGCCTGCTCCTACCCCGCAAAGGTATTCAAAGGCATGCGTATGGCCGGCCACATGGGCAACGAGCGCGTTACCGTGCAAAACCTCCAGGTGCTTAAGGTTATCCCCGAAAACAACCTGCTGTTGATCAAGGGTTCTGTACCCGGAAGTAAAGGTTCAATCGTATTAATTGAGAAATAATGGAACTCGCAATATTAAATGTAAACGGAGAAGACACCGGCCGTAAAGCTCAGCTCAACGATGCCGTGTTCGCCATCGAAGCCAACGAGCAAGCCGTTTATCTCGATGTAAAGCAGTACCTCGCCAACCAGCGTCAGGGCACACACAAGTCAAAAGAGCGTAGCGAAGTTTCCGGTTCTACCCGCAAGCTCCACAAGCAGAAGGGTGGCGGCGGCAGCCGTATCGGTGACATCAACTCGCCCGTACTCGTAGGCGGTGGCCGCGTATTCGGTCCCCGTCCCCGCGACTATCGCTTCAAACTCAACAAGAAGCTCAAGGCTCTCGCCCGTCGCTCTGCTCTTACATACAAGGCACAGGACAACCAGATAATCGTTGTGGAAGACTTCAATTTCGAGGCTCCCAAGACTAAAGATTTCTTAAACGTTGTTAAGAATCTTAAAGTCGACGGCAAAAAAATCCTCCTCGTTTTAAAGGACCACAATAAAAACGTATATTTGTCGGCTCGTAATATTCCGGGCGCACAAATCATTACCGCATCGGACGTTAACACCTATGCCCTGCTCAACAATAAGGCAATCATCCTCACCGAGGGTTGCCTCGAAGTTATTAACAACCTTTAAACAACATAGGAGGATTTAAGCAATGGAATTTGAACTGACTCCCATCGTTACTGAAAAGGCGACTAAGCTCACAGAAAAGCTCAATCGCTACACTTTCCGTGTTTCCCCCGAAGCCAACAAGTATGAGATCCAGAATATGGTCGAAAAGCTCTACGGCGTACATGTTGTCAAGGTAAACACCATGATAGTCCGCGGCAAGAACCGCTCACGCTACACCCGCACAGGTATCATCAAGGGCGCCACTTCGGACTACAAGAAAGCCATCATCACAATCGCTGATGGCGAGACTATTGATTACTACAGCAATCTCTAAAAAATGGCAGTAAGAAAATTCAAGCCCACCACACCGGGGCAAAGACACAAGGTTATTGGCGTATTCAAGGGTGTAATCACTGCCACTGCGCCAGAAAAATCTCTTACAGTCGGCAAGAAATCGACCGGCGGCCGCAACGCCGAGGGTCATCTCACCAACCGCTACATGGGCGGTGGCCACAAACGCAAATACCGCGTCATCGACTTCAAGAGAAACAAAGACGGTGTTCCCGCAGTAGTTAAGTCGATCGAGTACGATCCCAACCGTTCGGCCCGTATCGCCCTTCTCTACTATGTCGACGGCTCAAAGTCCTACATCATCGCCCCCAACGGCCTTGAAGTAGGTCAGACTGTTGTCAGCGGCCAGGACGTTGCCCCCGAAGTAGGCAACACACTTCCCCTCAACAAAATCCCCGTCGGTACTCTCATCCACTGCATTGAGCTTCGTCCCGGCCAGGGCGCTTTCATGGCCCGTTCTGCCGGTACTTTCGCGCAGCTTATCTCGCGTGAAGGCACATATGCTATTGTCAAATTACCTTCTGGAGAAACCCGCAAGATTCTCTCTGCATGCCGCGCCACTGTAGGCGTTGTAGGCAACAGCGAGCACTCTCTCGAACGTTCAGGCAAGGCCGGCCGTTCACGCTGGCTCGGTCGCCGTCCCCGCAACCGCGGCGTAGTCATGAACCCTGTCGATCACCCCATGGGTGGTGGTGAAGGTCGTGCATCTGGTGGCCATCCACGTTCTCGCAAGGGTCTGTACTCAAAGGGTCTCAAGACTCGTGCACCGAAGAAGCACTCTTCGAAGTACATTATTGAAAGAAGAAAAAAGTAATCTGATTAATTAAGCAACTATGAGTCGCTCACTGAAAAAAGGCCCTTATATCAGCATTAAGCTCGAAAAGAAGGTCGCAGCTATGGAGGAATCCGGCAAGAAGTCTGTAATCAAGACTTGGAGCCGCGCTTCGATGATAGCCCCCGAGTTTGTTGGCCACACTTTCGCAGTACACAATGGCAACAAGTTTATCCCTGTCTATGTAACTGAAAACATGGTAGGACATAAACTTGGCGAATTTGCCCCCACCCGC